>CAVULA010000008.1:0-192361 GCA_963742195.1 uncultured Actinomycetota bacterium | reverse complement strand
CCGTTGGACGTCGATTCAGAGGAAGATGCTGGAGGTCATCAAAATTGACCAGGCGATCCGTACGTCAGCGCCTGCGGTGGTGCCGCGGTGGGAGTGGCGCACGTTCGGAGAATTCGAGAATGCCGACGAGGCCCTGGCACAGCTGTGGACCGCAGCGACGGTTGACAGCGACGAGTACATCCTGTCGATGCACGGGGACGCCTCGGTCAAGGTCCGCGACAGCCTCTGGACGCCCAAGGTCCTCCAGCGAGTGAACGGCTCCGGTCTGCAGCTGTGGGTGCCGACGATGAAAACCAGCTCGCCGCTGACGGTGGCCGAACATCGACGAGGACGCCCTGGCGGCGGCCTTCGCGGCTCTCGGAATGCCGTTGCCCGCGACGCCCTCCGACCACGACCTGCGGGGGTTCATCGACAAGCTGGTCGGTTCGCGCGACGACCTCCGGTGATCCGAATACGAGTCAGACGTCGATCCGTCCTGGACGCTTGGTCGAGATGACCGACGTAGACATCAACGGAAGGTCCATCCACACCGTCGCCATCGAATACCCCGGACCCGGCCCTGGTCGCCGAGACCGTCCGCCGGTACGGCCTCGACAGTGCAGCGACACCTGCGTCGCCCAGGGTCTCAAGGCGTTCATCGCTGGGACCGACGCGGTTCTTCACATGCTGGACATCAGCACGAACTCGGTCGAGTTCACCCTCGGTGACCGTCATGTCGAGGGAGGCGCGCCGCACCTCACCGCCGACACGGCCGTGGTCACCCGGCTGGGCGAGGGCCTGGTCGAGCCGGGCCAATTCCACCCGCAAGCGATGGGTCGCACTGTCGATGCGGTCGCCGGTCTGGTTGACGACGCGCGGAACGGGATGGCCCACTCGACATCGTCGCCGTGGGCACTGCTGGTTTGCGGCAGGCTGGCAACCGGGACGTGTTCGTCGAGGCCGTCCATGCCCGCTGTGGAGTGACCGTGGAGGTCATCTCCGGCATGGAGGAGGCCAGGCTCGCGTACGTGGCTGCGGTGTCGGCCTTGCCATTGACCGGTGACCGACTGCTGGTGTTGGACTAGGTGGTGGCGGCAGTCAGTTCACCTTCGGCACCGGAGACGTGATCGAGGAGCAGTTCAGCCTCGACGTGGGCGCGGTGCGCTTCACCGAGCGGTTCGGGCTCGCCGACGCCGTCCCTCGCGAGGCCGTCGACGCCGCTCTCGCCGCGGTCGCGGCGGATCCTCGGACCCTTCCGGGCCGAGTCCGCCCCGACATCGTGATCGCGATGTGGACTTCGCCAACCCGGCAGCGGTCTCGCGCGGCCTGGCCCGGTACGATCCTGACGTCGTACACGGCACAGTCGTCGACGTGGACGAGGTGGATCGGCAGATCGAGATGTACCGACGACGCTCCGCGGACCAACGGCGCCAGATCGCCGGTCTGCAGCCGGAGCGAGCTGAGGTGATCCTCGCCGGAGTTTGCATCGTGCGCACGATCCTCACCCTTGCGGGGCAGGACGCCGTGACTGTGAGCGACCGCGGCTTGAGGCGACGGTGTCGCGGCGGAGAGGTTCGGCTCCTAGGACGGTGCCGCCTCGGCCGAGGTGAGCAGGTTCAGCGCCGTACGGGTCTTCGTCTGTTGAGGAGCGGACAGATCCACCCCATGCAGCGCGAGGAACGACTTGGTCTCCGCGGCCGCCGCAAAGGCCTCCTGCGTCAGACACTTGGCCGAGAGCTCGAGAATTTGCGAACCATCCGGATAGAACCACAGCTCGGCGACCAGGGGGCGCGAGTAACCCTTCGGGTCGAACTTGAGCTTGAGAATGTTGAGCGGCCCAAGGACCGCGAGGTCGTCCATCGTCACCCCGTGAGGAGCGTGGGCGTCAAACAGGGCCCGCTGCTGCTTGGTGAAGAGTTCCCGAACCGGCTTGTGGCCGCGAAACACCGTGTGGAGCACCTCGTCGTCCGCCTTGGCCTTCAGCCGCGCCGAACACACGAAACCGCCAGGCATCGCGTCGACCTCCACGCCGAAGCCGGGCACACGCCGTACCTCGTCGGGAAGCTCGGAAGGGACTACGGGACGGACCTTGACCACGGAGTCGCCCGTCTTCCTCTGCACCCGCCGTGCCCGGACCACGAGGCCCTGCTGGTTCAGTTGCAGGTCCGGGGTGTCGAAATCGGCGACCTGCCGAAGCTCTGCTCTCATCGATCCATCCCCAGTCGCTCGATCACGGATCGGCGGCGGACTGCCGGGACGGTCACCTTCAGCTCGACGGTGTCCGAGCCCGGTAGGAGGCTCAGGATCTCGTTCAGCTGCGCCCCGCTCAGGGAGGGAGCAGGTGTCTCCGCGATCGGGTCGCTCGGGGTGCTCTGACGAGCCGGCTTGGCCATGGGATTCCTCCTTCGGCCACCATCCATCCATCACCGGTGGTGGTCTGGCCATCATGCACGCTGGGCAATCGGTTGCGCGATGGCTCCGGGCTTCTCCCCACCGCCAAGGGCACCAGGCCGACGACGACACGAGCCCGACGACGCCCAGCACGCGAGCACCAGTGCCGCAATGCCACAGCCAACGAGTTTCACGATCACTGTGGGAGGCGCAGCCGGTGTGGTTCGAATCCGGCGAGGCATCGACGTGCTGGTCCGTCGTTCAGCGACCGCCATCCGATCGCGACGCGGGGGCTCTGCGTCGGTGCTTCGTTGCCGTCCGAGGCTGGGGCTTCGTCAACGTGACCGCACAGGCGGATCGGGCCCGGAGCGGAACGACCAGCCAGAGCACCACGTAACCGACGACGGCCACGAGTGCCGCTCCCACACCCGCCGCAGTACCGACCGCGAGGTCGAAGGCGAGGAAGACGACACCGCACATCGCCAGCGCGGCGAGCACCAGACCGGCACGTGCGACCGTGTTCGCCGTCTCGACCAACCACGGGCGCAGGGCGCGCCTGAACAGGATGCGGTGATAGGCGATCGGCGCGAGGACCGCGGCGGTGGCAGCCACGGCCAGGCTCAGCACGGCCAGGTAGGCCACCTTCGCGAAGTGGTCGAGTGTGGCAAACCTGTCGGTGTACGGCACGGCAAGCAGAAACCCGATCAGGACCTGCACACCGATCTGGATGGCGCGCAGCTCCTGCACCAACTCGGTCCAGTTACGGTTGATCGTCGACTCGGGCAAGTCGCCGGCTGGCTGCTCGGGCGTCGTCATCCGACGACCGTACTGGCGTCCCCTCCCTCACCTGCAAGGTCGCCCCCGTACCGCAGCTGTAGTAGGAGCCGGCCCTTCCTCCCCGTCGACCACGTTCACCCGGCGTGTGCCCGCGAGCTTCGCCCCCACCTCGCCCGCAACGCGCCGACCAGCACCGCAGGGAGAACAACCCCGACTAGCAGCGCCCCAAGGGAATTGAGCACCCGATGACCACCTGACGGCTCCTGCGCAGCAGGACCCGCGAGGTCGCGCCCGGCTGCCTGTCTCCGGAGCCCAGACCCTCGGCACCGCTCATACGCACACCCCATCGGAAGTGTCCCCGGTCTCTGATGACTCGACGCACCAGACACCCCCGAAGGGCTCCGGAATCAGGACGTCCTCGAACGCACTCATCTGCCGCTGAGTGCGCGTCAATCTTGCCGATGCGCGGGGGGCCGGCGGGCCCGACCGGCGTTACCCTCAGGTCAGGGAAGGAGCACCCGATGTCCGAGTTGGCCGTGCTCGTCGTCGGCCTCGTCCTGTGCTTTGCAGGCGCGCGGTCGCTCCGACTGACGGTCCTCGTGGCCGGCTTCGGCCTGTGCTGGGTGCTCGCCGACGCGTTCGGCGCCAGTGTCGCGACGACGTTCGTGGTGGCCGCCGTCGGGGCGCTCGCACTGCTGGTGTTGGCGATCGTGATGTCGCGGTTCGTGCTTTTTGTGGTCGGCGCGGCGGTCGGTGCCGTCATCGGCGCTCGCCTCTTTACGATGCTCGGCGGCGACAACCCGAGCTGGCTGCTGGCAGTATTGTTCGTGCCGACCTTCGGCTTCGTCGTCGGCTTCCTCGCTCAGCGGATGGGCAAAAGGTTCTTGCGGTGGGCCACCGCTATCGCCGGCGCTGCCCTCATCTTGTCGGCCGTTGGCTCGATGTTCAGTGGGGACCTCGGACTCCTGCAGTCGCCCAACAGCCCCGTGCAGTCGGTCATACACGCCGCGGTGTGGGTCGTGCTCGCGATCGTCGGACACCAAGTCCAGCGCGCCCAGGCGCGATGAAGCGTTTCCAACCGACGTTGGGACCCGGCCACGGTCTGGGCGACGACGATTCAGACACATCCGCCCATGTTGCTGCCCGAGCGCGGATGCCGACGGGCGGCCGGACGGGGGCAAGGCCTACCCCGAGCCTCCGACAGTCAGCTGCCTCGTCCGGCTGTACCACCACGAAGCGAGCACCACGCAGACGATCAGGAACATGACTTCGAGCATGGCGACCATGCCACCACGCCCTTCCCGGGGGCACCCACGTAGGCGCACGCCGCGTCGGCTTCGACGCACGGGCAGCGCGATCATGTCGCGGTCCGGTCGCGCGCAGCCCATGAGCAAGTGGCCGCCTGCGGGCACCTCACTTTTCAGCTCTCGTCCGCAGCGCCAAACGTTTGAGAACCGGCCATGCGGGAAGGGCTGTCTTACAACACCCGCAGCAACGACACCTATCGGCTGGTCGTGTTGTTCCTCGCCATACCGGCGTCCGGTTCGGCGAGATGGCGGCCCTCCGCGTCAAGCGGCTGGACCTGCTGCGGAATCGCGCGAGGATCGCCGAATCGGTCACGCCCGTCCAAGGCAAGGGGTTGGTCTGGGGCACGCCCAAGACCCACGAACGCCGCGAGGTGCCCATCCCGCCGTTCCTCTCCGACGAGCTGAAGAGCCTCCTCGAAGGCAAGGAACCCGACGACTTGGTGTTCGCCGGCATCCGCAACGGTGAGCCTCTGAGGGTGAGCACCTTCAGCGGAACATCTAAGGCCGCGGCCTTGGCGATCGGCCTGCCCAAGCTGCATCCCCACCAACTGCGGCACACCGCCGCCAGCCTCGCCATCGCCGCCGGCGCCGACGTCAAAGTCGTCCAGCAGATGCTCGGCCACGCCTCGGCTGCCATGACCCTCGACGTCTACGGCCACCTCTTCGAGGACCGGCTCGACGAGGTAGGTACCGCGATGCACCACGCGCGGGCCGCGGCCCAGGAAGCACGCAGCAGTCTGACAATGGCGGGTGGCGTTGATTCTGATGCGGCCCCGGCGCGGCCGCAGATCCCCACAGCGGATTCGGGGGACAAAGCAGAAGGCCCCTCCGCTCTACGTTTCCGCAGTTCAGAGGGGCCAACTGATGAGTACCCCCGACCGGATTCGAACCGGCGCTACCGCCGTGAGAGGGCGGCGTGCTAGGCCGCTACACAACGGGGGCAAGCACGTGAACACGCGAGGACAAACTCTAGCGAAGCCCCTCGGATAGACAAAATCCCGGTCCTGGGACCGGGAGGAGCAGGGCGATCTCGAGGCTGTGGCTGGGATACTAGGACTCGAACCTAGACTAACTGGACCAGAACCAGTCGTGCTGCCAATTACACCATATCCCAATGGTTGACGGCCTTTCTCGCCCTGCAGCCCGAGGCTCGGAGCGCGGTGACCGACCGCCGGGAAACCTTACACGCGGCTCGGCGGCGCCTCCAAAACGCGCGCCGTCGTCGTGGTCGACAGCCCCATCCGGCGGCTCACCAGGACCGCCAGACCGAGGTAGACCAGCGACTGGGTCAGGGTCACCGGGATGCTCCACCAGCTGCCGCCGGAGGGGTTCAGCGTCGAGGCCATGTCGCCGTACGCCAGGGCCAGGCCGAAGGCGAGCCAGTTGTTGAGCACGTGCATGGCGATGCCGGCCTCGAGCCCGCCGGTGAGGACGACGAGCGCACCCGCGACCAGACCGAAGGCGAAGCGGTCGAAGAAGACCGGCGCGCTCTGCCCGAGTCCGTGGGCGAGTCCGAAGAGGAACGCGGGTACGACCACGGCCACCCAGACCCGGTGGAACAGACCGCCGAAGGCCTGGGTCAGGTAGCCCCGGAAGAAGTACTCCTCGCCCGCCGCCTGGAACGGCGTGAGGAACGCGATCACGAGCAGGTAGTCGCGCGTGGTGGAGGTGAACGCGTTCGCGGTCGAGCCGACGTCGCCGGACTCCCCCGGTACGACGGACCCCACGAGCAGCGTCGCGATCGAGCGCCACGACCGCGACGCCGAGGCAGGCAGCGAGGTACCGCCAGCGCAGGCGCGGCCGCACCGACGCGAGCCAGCGCGGCAGGAGCCCGTGCATCACCCGGCTGACGAGCCAGCTCAACGGGATCATCAGGGCGAGCGCCACGTTGAGGTAGGCCAGGCCGGCCGGCGTCGGGTGCTTCAGGTCGAGCAGCGTGGTCAGAGAGGCCTGCAGGTCGGCGCCGGTGGCGGCGTACCAGAGGGCGAAGGGGATGACCGCGACCAGGCCGCCGAACACGGTGAGACCGGCCACCATGATGCAGAGACCGATCACGGGACGCCACCAGCCGGGAAGCCCCGCCTCGTGGAGGCGGTGGTAGGGCAGCCCGGTCGGCGCCGACGACCTCGCTCACCCGCGTGCGGCCTCGAGGCGGGCGAGCGACCGCTCGCGGCCGAGCAGCTCCAGGGACTCGAACAGCGGCGGGCTGATCCGGCTCCCGGTCACCGCGATCCGTACCGGCCCGAAAGCCAGCCGCGGCTTCAGCCCGAGCCCGTCGACCAGCGCCGCCCGCAGGGCCTCCTCGATGTCGCCGGCCGCCCAGCGCGGCAGTGCCGTCAGCGCGTCGGAAGCCGCCCGCACGACCTCGCGGCCCGCGTCGTCGATCTCGTCGGTACGCCGGAAGTCCGCCTCGTCGACGAACAGGAACCCCAGCATCGGCACGGCCTCGGTGAGCTTGTTCATCCGCTCCGCCACGAGCGGCATGGCCAGCTCGAGGAGCTGGGCGTCGGCGTCGTTCACGGGGTCGCTGACGATCCCGGCCTCCTTGAGGAACGGGATCACCCGATGGGTGAGGTCCTCGATCGACAGCATCCGCAGGTGGTCGGCGTTGATGGCCTCGGCCTTCTTCAGGTCGAACCGTGCCGGGTTCGGGTTCACGTCTGCCGATGTCGAAGGCCGCGACCATCTCGTCCATGGTGAAGACGTCGCGGTCCGGACCGATCGCCCAGCCGAGCAGAGCGAGGTAGTTGAGCAAGCCCTCGGGCAGGAACCCCTGGGTGCGGTAGCCGAGCAGGCTGGCCTCGGGGTCGCGCTTGGACAGCTTCTTGTTGCCCTGGCCCATCACGTAGGGGAGGTGACCGAACCGCGGCGTCGCCTGTCGCGACGCCGATCTCCTGCAGCGCGTCGTACAGCGCGATCTGGCGCGGCGTGCTGGAGAGCAGGTCCTCGCCGCGCAGCACGTGGGTGATCTCCATCAGCGCGTCGTCGACCGGGTTGACCAGGGTGTAGAGCGGCTGGCCGTTGGCCCGGGCGACCGCGAAGTCGGGCACGTGGTCGGTGTGGAAGGTGATCTCGCCACGCACCACGTCGTCGAAGGTGATCTCGCCGTCGGGCATCCGGAAGCGCGCCACCGGGTCACGCCCCGCGAACGCCGCGACCTGCTCGGGCCGTGAGCTCACGGCAGAACCCGTCGTACCCCATCAGCTTGGAGCCGGAGGCCTTGCGTCGCGCCTCGACCTCCTCGTTGGTGCAGTAGCAGTCGTACGTACGACCGGCCTCGCGCAGCCGGCTCAGCACGTCGGTGTAGAGGTGGGTGCGCTCGCTCTGGCGGTACGGCGCGTGGGGGCCGCCGACCTCGGGGCCCTCGTCCCAGTCGAAGCCGAGCCAGTGCATCACCTCGAGCAGGGTGTCGTAGGACTCCTGGCTGTCACGGGCGGCGTCGGTGTCCTCGATCCGGAACACGAAGTCGCCGCCGTGATGACGCGCGAACGCCCAGTTGAACAAGGCGGTGCGGGCCAGTCCGACGTGCGGGGAGCCGGTCGGCGACGGGCAGAACCTGACCCTGACCCTGCCGGGCTGCGGTGAGGTCATCGTCGTACCACCGTGTTCGTCAGCGCGCCGAGTCCCTCGATCGACACCTCGACCTCGTCGCCCGGCTGCATCGGACCGACGCCCTCCGGCGTACCGGTCAGGATCACGTCTCCGGGCAGGAGCGTCATCACGCTGGTCACGTGGGCCACCAGCGTCGGGATGTCGAAGATCAGGTCCTTCGTGGAGCCGTCCTGCACGAGGTCGCCGTTGAGGTGCGTCTGCACGCGGACGCCGTCGGCGAAGCGTCTGCGGATCGAGGTCGGTCTCGATCCACGGGCCGAGCGGGCAGAAGGAGTCGAACCCCTTGGCCCGGGTGAACTGCACGTCCCTCTTCTGCAGGTCGCGGGCGGTCACGTCGTTGGCGATCGTGTAGCCGAGGATCACGTCGGTGGCCTGCTCGGGCGGCACGTCGCGACAGATCCGGCCGATCACGACGGCGAGCTCGCCCTCGTAGTCGACGCGCTCGGACTGCGACGGGTAGAAGATCTGGTCGCCCGGCCCGACGACAGCGGTGTTGGGCTTGAGGAACATCAACGGCTCCTCCGGCACCTCGCCGCCCATCTCGGCCGCGTGCGCGGCGTAGTTCTTGCCGATCGCGACCACCTTGCTGCGCGGGATCACCGGCGCCAGCAGCCGGACGTCGGCGAAGCGATGCTCGGTCTGGGTCGGCTGGATCCCTGCGTACAGCGGATCCCCGACCAGCTCGACGACGACGCTGTCCTCGGCCGGCTGGCCGAACTCGTCGAGCTCGCCGCTGACCACGCCGAACAACGGGTCTTCGCCCGCGGTGAACCTCGCAATACGCACGCAGCGACCCTACCGAGCAGACCGAACGGCCGATGAATTCCCAGCGCCTAGGGTGCTGGGATGGACGACGTGCTGCTGCAGGGCGCCGCGGGCCAGAGCTTCCGCAACGACGACTGGTACGCCGCGGAGATCGGGTCCGGTGACCTTCGTCGACTGCGTGTTCACCGACGTCGACCTGACGGAGGCGACCAGCCAGGGGACCACCTTCGAGAGCTGCACCTTCCACTCCTGCCGTTTCAACGCCTCGACGCACCACGCGACCGCCTTCGTCGCGCTGCGACTTCCGACGCTGCAACTTCTTCACCGCGACCCTGGACGGCTGCAAGCTCACCGGGTCGGTCTTCGACGACTGCGTGCTGCGGCCGCTGACCGTGACCGGCGGCGCGTGGGTCGGGGTGAGCCTGCGCCGCCACAACCTCGCCGGGCTCGACCTGCGCGGCGTCGACCTCCGCGACGCCGACCTGTCCATGGCCGACCTGACCGGCACCGTGCTGACCGAGGCGCGACTGCACGGGGCGACCGTGCGCGAGGCCGACCTCACCCGGGCCGACCTGCGGCGCGCGTCGCTGGACCGGGTGGACCTCACCGCGGCGACGCTGAAGGGGACGCGGATCGACCTGCAGGCCGCGGTGATGCTGGCCGAGCTGCCACGGCGCGGTCGTCGACCTCGACGACTGATCCTCAACCCTGGGTCGTCGGCTCCGCCGCGAGAGCCGGCCGGCTCATGACCAACGCGCCCAGGATCATGAGGCACAGCGCGGCCACCTGCCATGCCGCAGCGGTCGCGTGCCCGAGCAGCGCGGTCGCCGGCGCCAGGACGGCACACAGCTCGAGCCGCCACCCGGGCGACAGGCCGAGGAGCCAGAGGTGGAGCGAGTTCCCGACCAGGTAGACCGCGGCCCCGACCGCCATCGTCCAGGCGGACCGCCACCCGAGTGCGTGCGTCGGGTCGTGCACCACCGCGTGGAGCCCGCTCGCCACCAGGATCACCCCGGTCACCAGCACCAGGTAGGCGATCGAGAACGCGAACAGGCCGACCCGCACCATCCGGTCGGGGTCGTCACGCTCGATGCGCACGATCGCGTCGGTGGACCGGTGCTCGTCGCCGAAGTGCACCCACCACAGGAGCGAGATCAGCACCATCGAGAGCAGCACCGCGAGCAGTGACTCGGCCTCGGTGATCCGTCCCTGGGCGCTGACGCCCACCGCGATCACGGACTCGCCGAGCGCGATGATCAGCAGCAGCCGATGGCGTTCGGCGAAGTGCTCGGGCCGCAGCGTGAACCCGGACTCGCGGCGCGCGAACATCGAGACCACGAAGCAGAGCACGGCCGCGAGCCACGCCACCCACCGCAGGTCCTCGGGCAACGGCACGGCGAGGAACAGGCAGCCGGCCGCCGCGAGGTTCACCGGTGCGATGGCGACGATCGCCCGGGCCGAGCCGCCCATCGACGAGCGCAGGAACGACGCGGCGTGGACCAGCACGATCAGCAGGTAGATCACCGCGAAGAAGAGGGCGTCGGCACCGAACGCCTCCGGCACCGCGATCGCCAGCAGCAGGAACGCCGTCATCGCCACCAGCATCGGCAGCCGGGTCGACACCGACGTGGGTCCCACGTTGTTGGACAGCCAGCAGTAGCCGTCGTACATCCACCAGATCACGCAGAGCAGACACGCTGCCTGGAGGTAGTCGCGAGCGCTGCTCGCGTCGGTGATGGTGGTGGTGACCTGGGTGACGGTGAAGACGAACACGAGGTCGAAGAACAGCTCGAGCATCGTGACCGGAGCGGCGCTGTCGGGGCTGTCCACCCGTCCGGGCCTGCGCAGACGGTCCACGCGCCGACTCTAGCCGTGCGTGGTTCGCTGCCGCGGCCAACGATTACGGTGGGCGGTGTGGACGTCATCGGTCGGTCTGTGGTCTCGACAGGCTCGACCAGGCGGGACCGGCCCGACCAGCGGCTGGCGCGGACGCGGGCCGCTGCGCACCGCGCCCGCCTGGCGCCGTACGTCGAACCGCACCTGGCCCGTCGACGCGCGGGCGAGAAGCACCCGGTCCACGACTTCCTCTTCACCTACTACTCCTTCTCCCCCGCCAAGCTGCTCGACTGGCAGCCCGGCTGGCCGGACTCGGGAACGCCGGAGCTCCTCGAGCGCCGGCGGGGCCTGGTCGACGCGACGCTCGACCTCCTCCGGGCGACGGCGGAGCGGCCCGCCACGTTCGGGTGCTTCGGGCTGCACGAGTGGGCGATGGTGCACCGCGCGGACGAGACCAGGCATCCGGTCCCGTTGCGCCTGGGCCCGGCCGGCACCGACGCGGTCGTGGAGTCCCACCGGATCGCGTGCTCGCACTTCGACGCCTTCCGCTTCTTCACGCCCTCCGCGCGCCCGCTCAACCACCTCCGGCCCGGCCGCGACGACCGGCCGGCGTACGAGCAGCCCGGGCTGCCTGCACGCGACCATGGACCTCTACAAGCACGCGTTCCGGCTCTGGCCGCTGGTGGGCTCCGACCTCGTCGCCGACTGCTTCGAGCTGGCCTGGGACGTGCGCACCGTCGACATGCGCGCCGCGCCGTACGACCTGTCCGCGTGGGGCTTCGAGCCGATCCGGATCGAGACGCCGGAGGGGAAGCAGCAGTACGCCGCGCTGCAGCGTGGCTTCGCCCGACGTGCCGCCCCTGTGCGTCGCGGCCTCATCGCGGTCTGCGAGCGCCTGGAGCGCGCCGCGCCCGGCCTCGCGTGACGCGGACGGTTCCGACGAACGAACGTCGATGCAGCGCCTGGCTGCACGTCACCGTGGTGTCAGCCCATCACCGAGAGGAGTCGTCCATGACCGAGTACGTCGTCATGTTCCCCGCCGACAACGAGGACGAGCGAGCGTCCCGCACTCCGGCGGAACGGCAGGCCGTCTTCGACGCCGACGCCGAGTTCGGCCGGCTCCTGGAGGCGCGGGGTGGTGCCGTGACCGGTGGCGCGGGGCTGACGCTCAGCGGCCAGGCACGCACGCTCACGCGGGGTCCCCGGTCGGAGGTGCTGGTCACCGAGGGGCCCTACGCCGAGTCGGCCGAACAGCTGTCCGGCTTCTTCGTCGTCAGCTGCGACGAGTACGACGCGCTGGTGGAGGCCGCCCGCGTCCTGACGCAGGCCCATCCTGTCGTGGAGATCCGGCCCGTCCAGGAGTTCTGACGGCTCGGCTCAGCCGCTCGCGGGCGGGCGACGGGCGTCAGGAGGTCTCGTGCAGGTACAGCCAGGCCGCGAGGGTGACGACCACGCTGAGGCAGCCGAGCGCGATCCCGGTCCAGGCGGCGAAGTCGCGGAACGGCTGGGTGTTCGGGTTGCCCGCCGCGAAGTTGCTCATCGATGTCACCCATCTCGTCTCGCGTGCGTCGCCGTGGCGAGAACCCCGGTGCTCTCACGCTTCGCCTGCCCAGTCGCTCAGGCGCCTCCGCCACCGGCGCCCGTTCCGGAGCTCGGACCCGACATCTGGGCCCGTTCGACGCTGGCCTCGTCCTTGGCGGTGGGCTCGAAGTCCGGGCCGCGGAACGTGCGGAGCGTCGGTGCCAGGAGCCACGCGGCCCCGAGGACGACCAGGGCAAGGACGGCGACGCCTCCGACCATCCACCACATGGCGGTTCCTCTCGCAGGACGTTGGTCTCCAGGCTACTCCGCAGCGGTCCTCCGACGCGTGGTTCCGGGCCACGGCTCGGTGGCCGAGGGCCCGAGGTGGCGGCCCGCGTGGCCGCCGACCGGGCCTACCTCGAGGCGCTGAGGCGAGGTGAGGAACCGGCTGACCCACGTCTGGGCCAGGACTGGCTCGCCGGCCCCCACCGGTCCAACCAGCAGCAGGCGGGGGCCTCGACCGGCTGAGCGTCGGGTGCGCACTCCCGCGTCGGAGCCCCTGGCGAGACCACACCTGGATGAGGGACGCGGCTCGCGCTCTTCGCCTGGGCCGTCCCGGGCACACCCGAGCATTCCCTGCGAGCGACCGCGACGCAGCCGTCGAGTGGCTCACGGAGCCGTAGGGCCGTCCTCGGCGCGCACGGCCGGGTCTCCCACGAGCCGGACCGGAGATCCGGTACTCCCCGGCGAGGATCGTCCGATTTAGGCTGGTGCCATGGACCAGCGGGTGCTCCACAACTTCCTGGCCGACGACGGCAGCCTGCGCACGATCCCGTCCAAGCAGAGCAAGCTGCTCGTCGTCCTCGACCACCTGTCGCAGTCCTTCGAGCCGGGACGCACCTATCCGGAGACCGAGGTCAACGAGATCCTGACCCGGTTCCACCCCGACTACGCCGCGCTCCGGCGCTACCTGGTCGAGAACGGCTTCCTGACCCGCGAGGACAGCGTCTACTGGCGCTCCGGCGGCACGTTCGACGTGTG
This sequence comes from uncultured Actinomycetota bacterium, assembly GCA_963742195.1. Lineage (GTDB taxonomy): Bacteria > Actinomycetota > Actinomycetes > Propionibacteriales > Nocardioidaceae > Nocardioides. Next base: position 179,132 of record CAVULA010000008.1, on the reverse strand, counting down.
ATCACCAGCCGGGTGGGTGCCGGTCGGCCCACGGGGCCGCCGCCTCGACCTGCGCTGCCAGCGCGAGCAGGAGTGCCTCCTCGGCCGGCCGCCCGGCGAGCATGACCCCGACCGGGAGGCCGCCGAGCGTCTGGTGCAGCGGCAGCGAGACCGCCGGCATCCCGGTCACGTTCCACGCCGACGTCCACGGCGTGAACGCCTTCTGCGCCTCGAAGTCCGCCAGCCGGGTCGTCGTCGTCGCGGATGGCGCCGACCAGCAGCGGAGGCACGGCGAGAGTCGGGGTGAGCACGGCGTCGTACGGCGCGAGCGTGGTCAGGCAGTCGGCGGCGTAGCGCCGCATCGCCCCGATCGCGAGCCCGAACGCCGGACCGGTGACGGCGACCCGCGCTCGGCCAGCCACCGGGTCAGCGGGCGCAGCAGCGGCTCCTGCTCCGGGGGCACCACCGACAACGCCGTCAGCACCGCCCAGCAGGTCTCGAAGGTCGGCACCGCCTCCCGCGGCATCGGGACCGCGATGTCCTCCACGTCGTGCCCGAGCGACACCAGGAGCGCCGACGCCGCCTCCCACGCGGCCACGCACTCCGGGTCCACCACGGTGTCGGTGATCACCGGCTCGACGAACCGCGCGATCCGCAGCCGTCCGGGGTCGCGCCCGCAGGCGGCCAGGAACGGCTCGGTGGGCGGCGGCGCCCAGGACGGGTCGCCGACCCGCCGGCCGGCGAGCACGTCGAGCAGTGCCGCGGCGTCGCGCACCGGTCCGTGCCAGCGTCCCGGCCGTCGCCAGCCCGGTGATCTCGCCGTACATCGGGTAGCCGCTGATCCGGCCGCGGGTCGGCTTCAGCCCGACCAGACCGCAGCAGGCGGCCGGGATCCGGATGGACCCACCGCCGTCCGAGCCCTGCGCGACCGGCACCAGTCCGGCCGCCACGGCCGCGGCGGCGCCGCCCGACGACCCGCCCGCCATCCGGGTCCGGTCCCAGGGCGTCACGGCCGGCGGTGCGACGTCGGGCTCGGTGTAGCAGGGCGAGCCGAACTCCGGGGTGTTCGTCTTGCCCAGGCTGACCATCCCGGCCGCCTCGAGGGCCAACGTGACGGCGTCGGACACCTCCGGCACGAAGTCCGCGAAGGCCGCCGACCCGAAGGTGGTGCGCACCCCGGCGGTCAGGTTGAGGTCCTTGATCGCCGTCGGTACGCCGTACAGCGGCCCGGCGCCCTCGGGCACCGGCAGCAGCGAGTCGGCCCGCGCCAACGCCTGCTCCGGGCGTCCGGGTCACGAACGCGCCGACGTCGTCGACCCGGTCGACGTAGTGCGCGACGAGCTCACGCGGCGACACCTCGCCGCGGCGTACGGCGGCACCCTGCTCGACGGCGGTCAGGTCGTGCAGGGCGCTCACACCGCGACGTTAGCCGGAAGCCGGGCGGTCCTGGCGGCGCAGACCGAACGTGATGCCGTCGAGCAGCGCCTCCCACGAGGCCTCGATCACGTTGGCGCCGACCCCCACGGTCACCCACGACGACCCGCCGTCGGACGTCTCGATCAGCACGCGCGTGATCGCGTCGGTGCCGTGCCCCTGGTCGAGGATCCGCACCTTGTAGTCGATCAGCTCGAACTTGGCGACCTGCGGGTACGCCCGCACCAGCGCCTGGCGCAGCGCCTGGTCCAGGGCGTTCACCGGGCCGTTCCCCTCGCCGGTCTCGACGTAGCGGACGCCGGACGCCACCAGCTTCACGGTGGCCTCCGAGACCGCCTCCTCCCCCGGAGCCGCGTGGGTCAGGGTCTCGGTGATCACCCGCCACGACTCCACCTCGAGGTACGACGGGCGGGCGCCGTCCACCTCGGCCGCCAGCAGCAGCTCGAACGACGCGTCCGCGGCCTCGAACGTGTAGCCACGCGCCTCCATCTCCTTGACCTTTGCGGTCACGCGGTCCACGAGCTCGCGGTCACCGGACAGGTCGTAGCCGAGCTCGCGTCCCTTGAGCTCGATCGACGCGCGGCCGGCCATGTCGCTGACCAGCAGCCGCATGTCGTTGCCGACGCCCACCGGGTCCATGTGCTGGTAGAGGTCGGGGTCCACCTTGATCGCGCTGGCGTGCAGCCCGGCCTTGTGGGCGAAGGCCGACGCGCCGACGTACGGCTGGCGCGAGGCCGGTGGCACGTTGGTGACCTCGGCGACGGCGTGGGCGATCCGGGTGGCGTCCGTGAGCAGGCCGGTCGGGCAGCACCTGCCGGTCGAGCTTCAGCTCCAGGTTGGCGACGACCGCCACCAGGTCGGCGTTTCCGGTCCGCTCGCCGTACCCGTTGATCGTGCCCTGGACGTGGGTCGCGCCCGCCTCGACGGCCGCCAGGGTGTTGGCGACCGCGCAGCCGGTGTCGTTGTGGCAGTGGATGCCGACGCGGCCCTCGGTCGTCGACACCACGTCGTGCACGACGTCGCCGACCCAGCCCGGCAGCATCCCGCCGTTGGTGTCGCACAGCGCGACGACGCCGGCGCCCGCGTCGTAGGCCGTACGCAGCACCTCGAGCGCGTAGTCGCGGTCGGCGCGGTAGCCGTCGAAGAAGTGCTCGGCGTCCAGGAACACCTGCTGCCCCTCGGCGACCAGGTGGCTGACGGTGTCGCGCACCATCTCGAGGTTCTCCGCCAGCGTCGTGCGCAGGGCGAGCTCGACATGGCGCGGGTGCGACTTCGCGACGAGGGTGACCACCGAGGCACCGCTGTCGCGCAGGGCGGCGACGAGCGTGTCGTCCGCGGCCCGTACGCCGGCCCGCCGGGTGGCGCCGAACGCGGTGAGCCGCGCGTGCTGCAGGTCGAGCTCGTCGCGCGCGCGGGCGAAGAACTCGGTGTCCTTCGGGTTGGCCCCGGGCCAACCACCCTCGATGAAGCCGACGCCCAGCTCGTCGAGCTGACGGGCGATCGTCAGCTTGTCGGCCACCGAGAGGTTCAGACCCTCCTGCTGCGCGCCGTCGCGCAGCGTGGTGTCGTAGACGTGGAAGGCGCCCTGCAGGTCCATCGTGTCCGTCCTGGTGCTCGGGTGGTCCGGCCGAAACAAAAAGACCCCCCGTCGGGACGAGAGGTCTGCGCGTCGGGGTGTACCCGACGCGCTAGGTGATGATCTCGACGCGGTCGCTGAGCGTCCGGCTCGATCGCTTGCTGCTGTTCACGACGTCCATGGTGCCACGCGCCGAGAAGGGGACCGGCCGGATCTCAGGATCCGGCACCCAGCCCGAACGGCGCCCCGAACGGCGACCAGTCGATGCTGAGCGTCGCCTGGTGCCCGACGAAGCCGGCGAACGCGACCAGCACCACCACGGCGACCGCCCACGGGCCGGTCCGCCGAGCGAGGGACTGGGCCACCACGCGCACCGGCCAGCGCACGTGACCGGCCCCCGGGCCGACCCAGACGGCGACCGGCGAGACACAGGCCGGCGACGAAGAGCGTGGCAGCCACCGAGATCCCGGCGGCGTACCCGAGCAGCACCCCCGCGGCCGCGATCCCGAGGGCCCAGAGCGTCAGCAGCAGGGCTCCGGGGACGGCCGCCACCAGGTACCAGGGGGCCGACAACGGCGCGAGGAGGACGTCGTACCACCGGGTGCCGCGCAGCCGGCGCCGGTCGCCGACGGCGGTGACCGTCATCGTGCACGTACGCAGCAGCCAGCAGGCGAGCACGACCAGCAGGACGGCCCAGACCGGCCAGGCCGACACGGCGGCGCCGACGGCGAGGCCCAGCGTGGCGACCAGGCCGCTGCGCCTCAGGACGACGACCCGGCTCTCCCGAGGGGCCGGAGCCAGGTCGAGCGGGAGGTCGTCGGGATCCTCGGGCACGCCGTCGCCCTGGCCGCCCTCGTAGGAGGTCAGCGGCCGCGTCAGGGGGACGTACGCAGGCTCCGGCTGCGGCACCGCGCCGCTCACGACCGCGGTCGGGGCCTCCGGGGTCACGGGCGAGGCGAGCGCGAGCGGGATCGTGAACGGGTCGTCGTCGGCGGGTCGGACGACCGTCCCGGCGACGGTCTCCGTGTCGTCCTCGGTGAGCCAGCCCCGGATGTCGTCCAGCCGCGGTCGCCGGACGGGATCGGGGTCGAGGGCCGCGGCCACGATGGGCCGCAGGTCGTCCGGAAGCCCGCTCAGGTCGTGCTCGCCGCGGCGTACCCGGTCCATGACGGCCATCGCCGGCCCGCGGCCGAACGGCGGCCGGCCGGTGCCGGCGAAGGCCACGGTCGCCGCCCACGAGTGCACGTCCGACGCCGTCGTCGCGTCGTCGCCGTGCAGGATCTCGGGCGCGAGGTAGCCCGGCGTGCCGAGGAACCACCCGGTGAGGGTCAGCTTGGGGTCGTCGGCGACGCGTGCGAGACCGAAGTCGATCAGGATCGGCGCCCGGCCCTCCATCAGCACGTTGGAGGGCTTGACGTCGCGATGCAGCACGCCGACGGCGTGCACGCTCGCCAACCCCTCGGCCAGACCGCGCGGCGAACCAGTGCAGGTCGGCGCCGGTGATCGGGCCCTCCTCCGGCACGAAGTCGTGCAGGCTCAGGCCGGGCACGTAGCGGGTGGCGACGTACGGCGTCGGGCCCCAGGGGTCGGCGTCGACGATCTCGGCGATCCACCGGCTCCGGATCCGCTCCAGCGAGCCCACCTCACGGGCGAGCCGCGCCCGCGCCTCGTCGTCACCGACGATGTGGGGCCGCAGCACCTTGAGCGCCACCCGGGGGCCGCCGGGCTTGCGGGCCAGGTGGACCACGCCCATGCCGCCCTCGCCCAGGCGGGCGAGCAGGGTGTAGTCGCCCACGGTGCGCGGGGGCGAGGGCTGGACGGACACGCCCACACGGTACCGGCCGGTCCGTGCGTAGCCGCTCAGGCGATGCCGCTGACCAACGCGTACCCCGTCTCCGAGTGGCGCACCTGCACGTCGTGGAAGCCGGCTCGATCCAGAGCGTCGCCACGACCCAGTCGGTGCCTTCGGCGCAGGAATGCACCTCTCCCCCGGCGTGGAGCGCCTCCTGCAGGCAGTAGACGACGCTGCTGGTGTACGCGATCAGGCTCATGGGGTCCGCAGCGTCCCGGTCGAGATCGCCCGAGAAGTCGTTCTCGGCCAGGAGGACCACGCCGCCGCGGCGCGAGCGCGGCCCGCACGCCCGCCAGGACGGCCACCGGGTCAGCCATGTGGTGCAGCGAGTCGAGGCAGTACACCAGGTCGAACGGACCCTCGTCGGGCAGAGCCCGCGCGTCGACGGCACGTAGTGAGACGTTCGTCGGCAGATCGGTCGCCGGCTTGGGAGCGAGGTCGTAGCCCACCACGGTGGCGGCGGGGAAGGCGATCCCGACGAGTGCAGCGGCGGCACCGTTGCCCGGGGCCAGCTCCGCGACCCGGCCCCCCGCCCGAGTCGATCGCGCAGGCCGGGTAGCCCGCCGATCCACTCGTCGACCAGGGTCATCCGGTACGTCGGAGTGTTCACGCCTGCGAACGGGGCGTACGGCGCTAGCCGCTCCGAGGGGATCCCGGCCCCGGTCCTGACCGCGTCGACCACGTCGTCGTAGACCCGGGGCGCGCTCCACAGGCCCTCCAGAGATCGACCGCACGTCGACGGGAAAGTCCGGGCCGAACGTCGTCCCGGTGGCGTCGGTCGTCGCGAAGCGACCGGCGTCGTGCTCGACGTAGCCGGCCGAGGTCATGCCGCGACAGCCACTCCTCGCGCGTTGCGGACGTCGACGCCGGCTCGGCCCGGCGACCTCCTCGGCGGTCCCCGGCGCCGGCGAGCACCGCGTCGAGCAGGCCGGAGCGATGCCCGATCTGCAGGAGGACCACGGCGAAGGCGCCGGTCAGATGTGGGAGGAACGGCAGGTCGGCCTCGTCGGTCATGTACGAACGCTAGGACGACACCGTCGGCCGCGTCATCCGTCCTGCGGTGGACGACTGCACGAACGACAGTGCTCGGACACCCCGGCAGGCGAGGGCGGGCCCGACTCAGACGATGCGGTGCATCCAGCCGAACGTGTCGTCGGCCCGGCCGTACTGGATGTCGACCAGGGCCCGACGGATCGCCATCGTGACCTGGCCGGCGCGGCCCACCTCCGGGGTCTGGCCGCCGTCCCACTTCAGCGAGCCGACCGGCGTGACCACGGCCGCGGTGCCGCAGGCGAAGACCTCGCTGATCTCACCGGTGGTCACGCCGTCGCGCCACTCGTCGATGGAGATGTGGCGCTCCTCCACCTGATGACCCATCTTCCCGGCGAGCTCGATGATGCTGCCGCGGGTGATGCCCTCGAGGATCGTGCCGAGCGCGGGCGTGACGATCCGGCCGTCGGCGTAGACGAAGTACATGTTCATGCCGCCGAGCTCCTCGACGTACCGCAGCTCCTGGCCGTCGAGGAAGACCACCTGGTCGCAGCCGTGGGCACCGGCCTCCTGCTGCGCCACCAGGGAGGACGCGTAGTTGCCGCCCGTCTTGGCGGCGCCCATGCCGCCGCGGCCGGCGCGGGTGTAGTCGGTGGTCAGCCAGAGCGTGATCGGCTCCGGGCCCCTGCTGAAGTAGGGGCCCGCCGGGCTGGCGATCACCATGAAGGTGACGTGTCGGGCCGGGCGGACCCCGAGGAACTTCTCGGAGGCGAACATGAAGGGGCGCAGGTAGAGGCTCTTCTCCGCGGAGCCCTCCTCGGGCACCCACCGCTGGTCGACGGTCACCAGGGCCTCGACCGCCTGGACGAAGTCGGCGGGGTCGAGGACGGGGAGCGCGAGCCGGTGGCTCGAGCGGGCCATCCGCTCGGCGTTCTGCTCGGGTCGGAAGGCCCAGATGGAGCCGTCGTCGTGCCGGTAGGCCTTCATCCCCTCGAAGATCTCCTGCGCGTAGTGGAGGACCGCGGTCGCGGGGTCGAGGGTCAGGGGACCGTACGGCGTGATGCGCGCCGCGTGCCAGCCCGCCTCGGGGGTCCACTCCGCGGTGAACATGTGGTCGGTGAAGTGGATGCCGAACCCGGGGTCGCTCAGGATCTCCGCCAGCCGGGCGTCGCTGACGTGCTGGGTCGTCCGCGTGGTGCTGATCTCCATGGCACGCACGTTAGTCCACCTCCGGTGGAGTCACAGGAGTCACTCGACTCCCTGATGGCACGGGCTCTTGGCACTTCTCGGGGGTTGCACCGGCCGGGGAGTGCGCGAATCGCCGGTGAACCGGCGACTCCGGACAGGAGGCTCAGACCACCCGGGCCGCGATCGCGTCGCCGATCTGCGAGGTACGCCGGGTGGTCCCGGGTACTCGGGAGGTGAGGTCGGCGAACACGGCGTCGTCGATCGCGCGGGCGGCGTCGAGGTGGCCGAGGTGGTCGAGCATCAGGCCTGCCGACAGGATCGCGGCGGTGGGGTCGGCCACCTGCTGGCCGGCGATGTCGGGCGCCGACCCGTGCACCGGCTCGAACATCGACGGCGCGGTCCGCTCGGGGTTGATGTTGCCCGACGCGGCCAGGCCGATGCCGCCGGTGACGGCGCCGGCGAGGTCGGTGAGGATGTCGCCGAACAGGTTGTCGGTGACGATCACGTCGAACCTCGCCGGGTCCGTGGCCAAGAAGATCGTGGCGGCATCCACGTGCAGGTAGTCGACGGCGACCTCCGGGAAGTCCGCACCGACCTCGGCGACCACGCGCGACCACAGGCCGCCGGCGTGGACCAGCACGTTCGTCTTGTGGACGAGGGTCAGCTGGCGCCGCGGCCGACGGGACGCCCGCGCGAACGCGTCGCGCACCACCCGCTCGACGCCGTACGCCGTGTTGAGGCTGACCTCGGTCGCGACCTCGGCCGGCGTACCGCCGCGCAGCCGGCCGCCGTTGCCGGTGTAGGGGCCCTCGGTGCCCTCGCGGACGACGACGAAGTCGACCTCGCCGGGGTCGGCGAGGGGCGTCGGGACGCCGGGGTAGGTGCGCGACGGGCGCAGGTTGACGTAGTGGTCGAGCTCGAAGCGCAGCTTCAGCAGCAGGCCGCGCTCGAGGATGCCCGCGGGGAGCCGGGGATCGCCCGGCTTGCCACCGACCGCGCCCAGCAGGATCGCGTCGTGGCCGCGGATCTCGTCGAGCACGGAGTCCGGCAGCACCTCGCCCGTCGCGAGGTAGCGCTCGGCTCCGAGGTCGTAGCGGGTCTGCTCGATCTTGACCGGTGCGGCCGCCTCGAGCACCTTGAGGGCCTCGGCCGTCACCTCGGGACCGATGCCGTCGCCGCCGATCACGGCCACCCGGATCGGGGCGGTCGGGTCGGTCACGAGGGTCTGGGAGGTCTCGGAGGTCATGGCACGAAGGCTAGTTGTCGTCGGGGCGCTGGGCGCCGTTGTCCCGCAGGTCGAGCGACGTCTGGACCGCGTCGTGGCTGCGCGGACGCTCGGGCTGGCCGGGGGCCTCGAAGGCCCCACGGTTCTTCGCGGGACCCCACTCGGGATACATGTCGTACACGGAACTGCTCCTCGTCGTCTGGCTCATCGAGACGGTGGTCGGGTGACGAGCCGCCGCGGGGCGGAGCCGGCAGACCGGGGCGTGGGTCGCACGCGCCGGGAGACAGGTGCTCGGGAGCGGATCGCGCCGGGAGTGAGGCCCTGCTGCGGATCCGCCGCGGAGCGGCTCGTCGGGATCGCAAGGCCGGGAACGCCGAACTCCGCGACGAGGTGGCCTTGCTGTCAGGCCCCGCCGCGGCGATCGATGAGTACGAACACGCTCCGCATGATGCGAGAACGGTACGGCGCGGCCGGCCCGCGCGCACGCCGATTCCGGCGGTGGCTCAGCATGCGAGACGGCTGTCCGGGGATGCGAGACTCGATCCCATGAGCGCACCCCCCGAGCTGCCCGAGATCGTGACCCGCGCCTTCGACGTGTCCCGCCGCGCCGGCTACGTGTCGTTCTGTCGCAACGAGACCGGGCGCCTGCTCGCGGCCCTGGCCGCGACCCGCGAGGGGACGATGGCCGAGTTCGGCACCGGCTGCGGGGTCGGTACGGCCTGGCTGCGCTCCGGCGTACGCGGGAACGACACGCGGATCCTGACCGCCGAGCTCGACCCGACCCTCGCGGAGGCGGCGTCGGAGATCTTCCGCGACGACGCGCAGGTGGAGGTGCTCGCTGCGGACTGGTCGACGCTCCTGGACCGGGGCCCCTTCTCGCTGCTGTTCCTCGACTCGGGGAAGCCCTCGGCCTCGCGGCCGGACCGGGTGGCCGAGCTGATGGCCGAGGGCGGCATCGTCGTGCTCGACGACTTCACCCCCTGTCACTCGTGGCCGCCGATCTTCGACGGTCGCGTCGACACGCTCCGCGAGGAGTGGCTCAGCGACGACCGGTTCACCGCGGCCGAGGTGCTCGTCGCCCCCGATGCGTCGGCCGTGATCGCCACCAAGCGCTGACGCTCGCCCGGTTCCGCCTACGGGTCGTCCGCCTGACAGCGGCCGGCTAGGGGCTCCTGTCAGGCGGACGACCCGGAACCCGAGGGCGGGCAGTGGGCCGGCAGCTGCACGCACTCCGCCGGCAGCTCGCACGAGCGTCTCCGGCACGGCGACGATCATCGACGGGCAGCAGGGCCTGGCTCAGCGGTCCGATGCTCACCGCGTAGACGATGGTGCCGAGCCCGGCGACACCGCCGAGCAGGAGGCCCATCGCGACCACGGTCAGCTCCATCGCCGTGCGCACGAGGCGCAGCGACCGGCCGGTACGCCGCGAGAGCCCGGTCATCAGCCCGTCCCGCGGGCCGCGGCCCAGCTGGGCGCCGATGTACGCCGCGGTGGCGGCGCCCTGCAACACGATCCCGGACCCCAGCAGCACGGCCCGCAGCCACAGGGTGCCGGGCGCGGCCAGCACGGCCAGGAAGAGGTCGGTCGAGACGCCGATCACGATCGCGTTCGAGATCGTGCCGACGCCCGGCTTCTCGCGCAGGGGGATCCAGGCCAGCATCACCACGAAGCTCACCAGCACCAGCGCCACCCCGATGTCGATCGGGAACCACCTCGTCAGCCCCGAGTGCAGCACGTCCCACGGAGCCAGCCCCAGCTCGGAGCGCACCATCAACGCGATCGAGAAGCCGTACAGCAACAGGCCGGCGTACAGCTGGACCAGGCGACGGCCGAGGCGGCCGGCCCGCAGCTGGGCGATCGGGCCGAGGTCGCTGAGGGCGATCCGCGGCTGGGCTGAGGTGGACACGTCTCCCATGGTCGCCCAGATTGGACTCCTCATAAATAGCCACTTGTGAGAGAGTGGACTGCATGGTCGGATCCATTGCTGCACCACGCCTGGCCGCCCTCGCCGCGGGCTTCGACCGTCGGCCCGCGTACGCGGGACTCGCCGACGAGCTGCGGCTGCTGATCGGCGACGGCCGGGTCGGCGTCGACCTCCGGCTGCCCAGCGAACGCGACCTGAGCGTCGCCCTGGGCGTCTCGCGGACGACCGTCACCCGGGCGTACGCCGGCCTGGTCGAGAGCGGGTTCGCCGCGGCGCGCCAGGGGTCCGGCACGTACACCCGTCTGCCCGGAGGCCGGCGGCGCGGCCTCGACCGGACCCTCACACCGTCGACCACCGACGACGACGTGATCGACCTGAACTGTGCCGCACCGTCGGCGCTGCCCGGCATCGGGACGGCGTACGCCGAGGCCGTGCAGGACCTGTCCCGCTACCTCGGCGGACACGGGTACTTCCCCACCGGCGTGCCGGCCCTCCAGGAGGCGGTGGCCCGGGCCTACGACGCCCGTGGTCTGCCGACGGACCCGGCGCAGATCATGGTGGTGCCCGGATCGCTGACCGCACTCACCGTGGTCGCGCAGGGCCTGGTCGGCACCGGCGACCGCGTGCTGGTGGAGAGCCCCGGCTACCCGAACGCGCACGCGGCGCTGCGCCGGGCCGGGGCCCGGCGCGTCGGGCTGCCGATGGACGTCGACGGCTGGGACCTCGCTGCCGTGGGCCGCCTCCTGAGGCAGACCCGGCCGCAGCTGGCCTACCTGATCCCGGACTTCCAGAACCCGACCGGCAACCTGATGCCGAACGCCGAGCGCGAGCAGCTCGCGGCGCTGCTGCGGCGCTCCGGCACCGTCCCCGTGGTGGACGAGTCGCACCAGGCGCTCGCACTCGACGGCCGGCCGATGCCGCGGCCGTTCGCCGCGTTCGCCCCCGAGACGGTCACCCTCGGGAGCACCAGCAAGAGCTTCTGGGGCGGTCTGCGGATCGGCTGGGTGCGCTGTCCCGACGGAGTGCTCGACCGGCTGATGGAGGCGCGCGTGGCGCTCGATCTGGGCAGCCCCGTGCTCGAACAGCTGGTCGCCGCGCGCCTGCTCGCCCGCCGCGAGGAGCTGTGGGCGGAGCAGCGGCGGCGCCTGCGCGAGCAGCGCGACGCCCTCGCCGGCGTACTCCGGACCGAGCTCCCGGACTGGCGCTTCCGGCTGCCGCGCGGCGGCCTGTCGCTGTGGTGCGAGCTACCGAGAGTGGTCGGCGCCGGGGCGACGGCGCTGGTCCTGGAGGCCGAGCGTCATGGTGTGGTCGTCTCGCCCGGCTCGGTCTTCGCCGTCGACGGAGGCCTCGACACGTTCGTGCGGGTGCCGTTCAGCCGGCCGGCGGAGGAGCTGCGCATGGCCGTGGCACGGCTCGCCGACGCGTGGGCGACGCGTCAGCAACGGACCGTCGAGCAGCACCGTCCGCGAGGCGCCGCGGACGCGCGTCATGGTCGCCTGACGCACGAGCCCTCAGACCAGGTCGACGCCTCGCAACGACGTGGCGTCGATCGCGGCCTCGATCTCGGCCAGCGCCTCCGGCGGGGATCGCGGAGTCGACCGACAGCGCCACCAGGGCATGGCCCCCCTTGGCGTCGCGCGAGACCTGCATGCCGGCGATGTTGACCGTGCTGTCACCGAGGATCCGGCCGACGGTCCCGACCATGCCCGGGCGGTCGGCGTAGGTGAAGAAGGCGAGGTGGTCGGTGGGCTCCAGGTCGACCAGGAAGTCGTTGACCGCCACCAGCCGCTCCTTCTGCGCGATGCCGACGAGCGTGCCGCTGACCGAGACCTGCGCCCCGTCGGCGAGGGTGCCGCGGATGGTGATCAGGTTGCGGTGGTCGGGGCTCTCGCTCTCCGCGACCAGGCGTACGGCGGTCCCCCGCTCGGCGGCGAGCAGGGGGGCGTTCACGTAGGAGACGGCCTCCTCGACCACGTCGGTGAAGACGCCCTTGAGGGCCGCCAGCTCCAGCACCTTCACGTCGTACTCGGTGATCTCGCCGCGGACCTCGACGTCGATCTGCTGCGCCACCTCGCCGGCCAGGGCGGTGAAGATCCGGCCGAGCTTCTCGGTGAGCGGGATCGCGGGACGGACGTCCTCGGCGATCACGCCACCCTGCACGTTGACGGCGTCGGGCACCAGCTCGCCACTGAGCGCGAGCCGGACCGACCTGGCCACGGCGATGCCGGCCTTCTCCTGGGCCTCGTCGGTGGACGCCCCGAGGTGGGGCGTCGCGACGACGTTGTCCAGCTCGAAGAGGGGGCTGTCGGTGCACGGCTCCTTGGCGAACACGTCGATGCCCGCGCCCGCGATCCGGCCCTCCTTGAGCGCCGCGAAGAGCGCGTCCTCGTCGACGATGCCGCCACGGGCGGCGTTGACCAGCACCATCGACGGCTTGGCCTTGGCCAGCTCGTCGCTGCCGATCAGGCCGATCGTCTCGGGTGTCTTCGGCAGGTGCACGCTGAGGAAGTCGGCCTCGGCCAGCAGGGTGTCGAGGTCGACCAGGCGGACGCCCATCTGGGCGGCGCGGCCGGCCTGCACGTACGGGTCGTAGGCGATCACGTCCATGCCGAAAGCGGCCAGGCGGTGCGCCACGAGGACGCCGATGCGGCCGAGGCCGACGATGCCGACGGTCTTCTCGTAGAGCTCGATGCCGGTGTACTTCGAGCGCTTCCACTCACCGTTGCGCAGCGCCGAGTGGGCGGGGCTGATGTGCCGAGCCGCTGCCAGGAGCAGGCCGACGGCGAGCTCCGCGGCGCTCACGATGTTGGAGGTCGGCGCGTTGACGACCATCACGCCGGACTGGGTGGCGGCCTTCACGTCGACGTTGTCGAGCCCGACGCCGGCCCGGGCGACGACCTGGAGGTTCTTCGCCGCGGCCAGCGCCTCGGCGTCCACCTTGGTGGCGGAGCGGACCAGGATCGCGTCGACGTCGGCGATCGCGGGCAGCAGCTCGGCGCGGTCGGCGCCGTTGCAGTGCCGGATCTCGAAGTCGGGGCCGAGCGCCTCCACGGTGGCGGGGCTGAGCTCTTCGGCGATGAGTACGACGGGCTTGGTGCTCACGACAGCGGTGTCCTCGTGGTCGATGAGTGAGGGGACGCGGACCCCGAGACGGTCCGGCACGACGCTGTGCCCGATCGACTCTACCCGAGGGCGATCAGCTCCCCGACGCCGTCCGGATAGAGAGGCAGCGCGCCGTCGTCGGCCTGGTCACACCGGCGCCACTCGACCCACATCGGCACACCGACGTCGTCGTACCAGCCACCCTCGGGCGGTACGACGTCCCCCTCGGCCAGCCGACCGGCGTACACGAAGACGACCTCGTGGCCCGGCTCGCCGTCGTAGGTGAAGACGTTCTCCAGCACCCCGAGCAGCCGGGGCTCGAGCAGGGTCGCGTGCAGCTCCTCGGCGATCTCGCGCACCACCGCCTCCTCGGACCGCTCGCCCGGCTCGACGCCGCCGCCGAGAAGCCGGTGGAACCTACGGCCGTCGAGGGGGTCCTCTCCCTTCAGCACCGCGTGGTGGGTGCCTGCCGCGTTGGGCAGGTACGCCATCGCCTTGACCCGGATCTGCGAGCGGCTCGACCATCCCGACAGTGTCCCAGCACCGCCCGACGCCGAGTTGTCACCTGACGACTCGGCGCGATCTCGCTGCCTGTTTGCGCCGACTCGGCGTGATCTCGCTGCCTGTTTGCGCCGACTCGGCGTGAGAGGTCAGGTGAAGAGTGCCTGGCCGACGTACTCGCCCGGGGCGGTGCCCGGGGGGACGGCGAAGATCGCGGAGCTGGTGAACCGGAGGTACTCCATCATCGCGTCGCTCGACGCCATCGCGTTCTGGAGGGGGATGAAGTGCGTCGCCGGGTCCCGCACGAAGGCGATGAAGAAGAGGCCCGCGTCGAGGCCCCCGAGCACGTTGGACCCGTCGACGAAGTTGTAGCCCCGACGGAGCATCCGGACCCCGCCGTGCTTCTCCGGGCTGACCACCGCGACATGGGAGTCGGCCGGGATCAGCGGGCCGTCCGAGCCCTGCAGCGACAGGTCGAGCGGGCGTGAACTCGGTGCCGCCGGACAGCGGCGCGCCGGACGCCTTGGTGCGGCCGACGACCTCCTCCTGGGGCTGGAGGCCCTGCCGGTCCCAGGTCTCGATCTGCATGTTGATACGCCGCGCCACCAGGTAGGACCCCCCGGCGAGCCAGGGCTGGTCGTCGTCGCCGACCCAGACGAACCGCTCGAGGTCCGCGGTCTCCTCGGCCTTCACGTTGCGCGTGCCGTCCTTGAACCCGAACAGGTTGCGCGGCGTGGACTGCGACGTCGAGGTGGTCGAGGTCCGCCCGAACCCCAGCTGCGACCAGCGCACGGCGACCGTGCCGAAGCCGATCCGCGCCAGGTTGCGCACCGCGTGGAAGGCGACCTGCGGGTCCTGCGAGCAGGCCTGCACCACGATCTCCCCGCGCGAGCGCTGCGGGTCGAGCTGGTCGCCCGGGAAGTGCGGCAGGTCGCGGAGGGCGTCCGGCTGCCGGTCGGCCAGCCCGAACCGGTCGCGGCCCCGGCCGTCGCGGAACATCCCCGGCCCGAAGCCGAAGGTGATGGTGAGCCCGCCCGGCGACAGGCCGATCGCCTCGCCCGTGTCGTCCGGCGGCACCAGCGGTGCACCGTCGGTCGGCCCGACCTCGCCTGCGGAGAGGCCCTGGGTCATCCGCTCCGCCGCCACCGTCCAGGCCTTCAGCAGCGCGACCAGCTGCGCCCGCGACCCCGTCGTGATGTCGAACGCCGCCAGGTGCAGGCGGTCCTGGGCGGGGGTGACGATGCCGGCCTGGTGCACACCTCGGAAGGGGTACGTCGTCGTGGCGGCCGCCGCGTCGTCCGAGCCGTGGCCGGCGTACACGTCGCCGACCGCGAAGCCGGCTGCGACCCCGGCGACGGCCGTACCGCCGCCGATCAGCCCTCGTCGGGAGACCTTCATCGTGCGCCGCCTCAGGGCAGGACCGCGGCGGTGAGGTGCGACAGCGGCTCCGACAGCGCGTTCACCGCGTCGGCCAGTCGCTTCACCTCCGCGCGGCTCAGGTCGGTGTAGAGGCGGTACCCGTCGCCCTCGCGCTGCTGGGCGAGCAGGCGGTCGATCTCCGCGAAGCGCTTGGCCAAGGTCCGCGACAGCTGTCGGGTCGCGCCGGTCGACGATCGGCTTCACGTCCGTGAACGCGACGCGCGCGCCCTTCACGTTGGCTGCGAAGTCCCACAGGTCGGTGTGCGACCAGTACTCCTCCTCGCCGGTGACCTTGCCCGTGGCGACCTCCTCCATCAGCCCCGCGGAGCCGTTGGCGATCTGGTCGGTGGTGAACGTGAGATCGCGGATCTCGTCGCGGACGGTGGTCACGTTGCGCAGGAGGTCGTCCCCGTAGAACTGTCGCTGCTTCAGGGTGAGGGGCGTGTAGTCCTTCGCCCGCTGCGGCCAGAGGTCCTTCTCGATCCGGTGCCATCCGGTCCACTTCTGGCCGGGGGCGAGGTCCGCCTCACGGGCATCGGTCTTGGGGTCGAGGTCGCCGAAGGACTCGGCCACCGTCTCGATCGCCTCCCACGGGGTGCGGGCCTGCGGGTACAGCCGGCGCGCGAGGTCGTCGTTCCCCTTCTGGTACGCCGCGACGAAGGCCGCGGTGCGGGCGACCAGGACGTCGGACTGGCGCTGGACCCAGACCCGGTAGTCGTTCTGGGCCCTGCTCACCAGCACCTGGTCCCCCGACGGCGCCGCGGCGCCGTCCTCGGGCTCGGTCACCGTGAACTCCGACCGGATCCCCTGGCCGGACATCCCGGGCTTGCACGCGGCCAGGTAGGCCCCCTCCTGGGCGGTGACGATCAGCTTGCCCTGCAGGCCGGGGCCGATGTTCTCGACCTCGCCGACGATCCGCTTGCCGTCGCCGGAGTACAGGTAGAACTCGGTGACCTTGGAGCCGCTGTTGGTCACCTCGAAGGTCAGCGCCCCGGCAGGCGCCGACGCGGTCGAGAGCTCGCAGGCGTCGTCCGTCGCGGTCACCGAGACCGGACCGGCCTCGCCGGCCGCGACGTCGGAGGTGGTGGCGTTCTCGGTGCAGGCCGCCAGCAGGGGGACGGCGAGCAGCGCGGCCAGGGGCAGGGTGAAGCGCATCGGGGTCACTCTCGGTCCGGACCGTCGTCAGACGGTCTGCTTGTCGGAGGGAGCGGTCTGCGGCGAGGGAGCCTGGGACCGCGCGCGACGGCGTACGCCGCGCAGGAAGAGCGTCATCGTGATCGCGAGGTAGAGGGTCCACGCGATGGCCTGGAGCCAGGTCGTCTGGGCCGAGAAGTTGAAGACGCCCTTGAG
Organism: uncultured Actinomycetota bacterium; assembly: GCA_963742195.1. Lineage (GTDB taxonomy): Bacteria > Actinomycetota > Actinomycetes > Propionibacteriales > Nocardioidaceae > Nocardioides. Next base: position 162,592 of record CAVULA010000008.1, on the reverse strand, counting down.
CACGGTGCCGTACCAGCTGCCCTCGTCCACGGTGCCGGAGACGTCGAACGCCAGCGAGTTCAGCCCCGGCAGGATCCCGGCCTCCTGCAGGTCGTGGATGCCGTAGCCGAGCACTCCTGCGGCGATCACGATCAGGAAGCCGCCCGTCCACGTGAAGAAGCGCGACGAGGTTGATCCGCACCGCACCGCGGTAGAGCAGGTAGCCGAGCACCACCGCCGTCAGCAGGCCGAGCGCCGCCCCGGTCAGCGGCTGCCAGGCGGGCACCGTCGACGACATTCGTCCCTGCCCGTGGCGGTCTCGGTGGCGGCCCACAGGAACAGCGCCGTCTCGAGACCCTCGCGACCCACCGCGAGCGCCGCGACGGCGGCCAGCGACCACCGGCCGGCGTCCGCCGCGCGGTCGATCTGGCCACGCAGCTCCCCCGCCAGGCCGCGCGCTGCGCGACCCATCCAGAAGATCATCCAGGTCACCAGGACGACGGCCAGGATCGAGAGGGTCCCGCCGACGGCCTCCTGGGCCTCGAACGTCAGCCCGCGGGGTCCGTAGGTGAGCACGGCGCCGAAGGCGAGGCTGACCGCGACCGCGGCGGCCACGCCGGCCCAGATCCTCGGCAGGAGGTGGGTGCGCCCGGACTTCACGAGGTAGGCGATCAGGATCGTGACGACCAGGGACGCCTCGAGGCCCTCCCGGAGGCCGATCAGGTAGTTGCCGAGCATGGCGAGACTGTATCCGGTCGAGGTTAGGTTTGCCTAACCTACCCTGGCTTCCGTGCCATGCCTCGCCGCCTCCCCTGCGCCCCGGTCACGGCCCCGTCAACCGCGCGCGGTCGCCGACCGTGGCCAGGAGCTCGCCGTGCGGGCACGGAGATCCAGCCGTCGGGGTCGGCGGCCCACTCGCGCCAGGCCGCCGCCACCTCGCCGAGCTCACGCGCCGTGGCGCGACCCTCGCGCAGGAGCTGGTCCGCGAGCGTCGTCCCGGTGATCCGCTCCGCCCACATCCCGCCCCACCACGCCCGGGCCTCGGGCGTGGCGAAGCACCACGTGCTGGAGGTCGCCGTCACCTCGGTCGAGGCCCGCGGCGTGCGCCCACGCCAGGAGGTGCCGGCCGGCGTCGGGCTCGCCGCCGTTGGCGCGCGCCGCCGCCTGGTAGAGCGCGAGCCATCGGTCGAGCCCGGGTGAGCCGGGGGTACCAGGCGAACGCGGCGTAGTCGCTGTCGCGGACCGCGACCACTCCCCCGGCGCCGCGTGACCCTGCGCCATCTCGCGCAGCGCGCCGACCGGGTCGGCGACGTGCTGCAGGACCTGGTGGGCGTGGACCACGTCGAACGAGTCGTCGGCCAGGTCGAGGGCCTGCACGTCCGCGACCCGCACCGTCGGCGTTCCCGACCCCCTGGCGCTCGAGCTCGGCCCGGGTGAGAGCAGCGGCCTCCTCGGTCATCTCGACAGCGACGACCTCGGAGACCAGTCGGGCGAGGTCGGCGGTGATCGTGCCCGGGCCGGAGCCGACGTCGAGCAGACGGTCGGTCGGCCGCAGCCGCGGAAGGAGGTACGCCGCGCTGTTCTCGGCCGTCCGGGCCCGGTGCGAGCGCAGCACGCTCTCCGCATGACCGTGGGTGTAGCTCATGGGCGCAGGGTCACGGATCGACCCGGACGCCGGGCGCCGGGTCCGGCACGAGCTCCTCGAGCCGCAGCCCGAGAACCTGGCAGAGCGCCACCAGCGTGGACGAGGCGTGGGTTCAGCGGAGACCCCGGTCGCGACTCCCCCTTCTCGAACTTCTGATAGGTGTACGCCGCGATGCCCGCCAGGTGCGCGGTCCGCTCCTGGCTGAGTCCTCGGCGCTCACGCGCACGCTGCAGGCGGAGCCCGATCTCTCGAGCGAACTCCTCCCAGGTCGGTTCTCCTCGTGGGGCCACGTCGTCGATTGTCACGTCGCCGGAGCGTCGCGATGACCATCTCCGTATGGTAATTCGCAGATGACGACCGGCCGGCTGTGGACAAGCGTGCGAACGAGCGCGGCGCTGTCGGACGCCGTGCCTAGCGTGCGGAGCGGGGTCGACCCGGAAGGAGACGGCGTGAGGCGTACCCCGCACCATCGCGACGAGCGGACCCCGAGCCTGCCCACCCTGGTGCCGACGCGACCATCACCCCGGGGACCATCCCGACGACCTGCTCCACCACAGCGCTCCGGCCTTCGTCGCGGTGATCCACGGTGACCCGCGGTTCGGGGCCGACGACGACGTACGCGCCGACACCGTGGTTCTCCGGCTCGCCCGCCGGGACGGGTCCGACGAGGTGTGGCTCGAGGCCTCGAGCGAGGAGGGTCGCTCGCTCCACCTCCTGGTCAGCGCGGACTCGGCCCGACGCCTCGCCGGCGCCATCGCTGCCTGTTGACCTCGCTGTCGAGCCCGTGACCGCCGGCCCGATGGCCTCTCCACAAGCCGCGGTCGCCCATCTATACATGGTCATCTCAGTATGACACGCTGGCGGCATACCTGCACCTACTCGGAGAGGAAGCCGGCATGACCACGACTCGGAGGCCACGAGGGCTGATGGCCCTCGTCGCGGTGGTGATGGCGTTGTCGATGTTCTGGTCGACGGCGGGTCCGGCCCAGGCCGGGCGGCCCTACGACCGGGTGCCCGCGGCGCGGCACCGCATCCTGGGTCAGCACCTGACCAACCACCACACCCACATGGAGACCTGGATCGTGGGCTGGTTCTCCTACGAGCGCCGCGTCCGGATCCACCACCACTGGCGCCGCAAGACGTTCTACGGCCTGCGGATCTCCGCTCAGCACTGCACGGCCAGCCACTGCTGGGGCCGGGTGGTCACCGGCAGGCTGTGGTCACCCCACCAGCCCGGCCGCCCGCTGCGGCGCGAGGGTCGCGACGGGGCCGGCGCAGGCACCCGCTCGGTCGCAGCGACCTGTGCCTGCAGGGCACCACCGCGTGCGCCGCTCCGTGGAACTGGTTCGCGGGCTACGTCGACCAGCGCCAGCAGACCCTCATCCGCCTCTTCGTGGACCCCTGCGGTGCGGGATCATTGGCGGGTGGCGGTGTGGTGCTGACCAAGAACCTGTCGGCGCGCATCCTCTTCGAGGGTGGCGTGCTCACCGCCGCACGGGCGGCCTCGGCCTTCGAGGGACCGCCCGGCGTGGCCCTCGGTGCGCTCGCGGGCTGCATGACCGGGGTCGGCGCCGCGGGCATCAGGACCGTCAGTGGCCTGCTGGAGCACCTGAACCCTTTGCGACCGAGGAGCAACCCCCGCGTGGCTAGGTGGCTCCCGCTGCACGCCGGCAGGCGTACCCAGGAGTTCGTGACCTGGACCATCGGGGTGGTGGTGGTCCTGGTGGTCTGCCTCCTCGGCGTCCTGCTGGCGCGCCAGCTGGGGATCGGATGACCCTCAGCGCGTCGCGGTGCCCTCGACGTAGTCGCTGTCGTGGCTCTTCACCCACGACATCAGCTTGCGCAGCTCGCGACCCGGTGCTCTCGATCGGGTGCTGCTCGCCCTGGGCGCGGAGGGCCTTGAACTCGGGGCCGCCGGCGTCCTGGTCGTCGATGAAGCGCTGGGCGAAGGACCCGTCCTGGATCCTGGCCAGGACCTCCTTCATGTTCTCCTTCACCCGCTCGTCGATCACGAGCGGGCCGGAGACGTAGTCGCCGTACTCCGCGGTGTCGGAGACCGACCAGCGCTGCTTGGCGATACCGCCCTCGTACATCAGGTCGACGATCAGCTTCAGCTCGTGCAGGCACTCGAAGTAGGCGACCTCGGGCTGGTAGCCGGCCTCGGTGAGCACCTCGAAGCCGTACATGACCAGCTGCGACGCGCCGCCGCAGAGCACCGCCTGCTCGCCGAACAGGTCGGTCTCGGTCTCCTCGGTGAAGGTGGTCTTGATGCCGCCGGCCCGCAGGCCGCCGATCGCCTTGGCGTAGGCGAGGGCGAGGTCCCAGGCCTTGCCGGAGGCGTCCTCCTCGACGGCGACCAGGACCGGTACGCCGCGCCCGTCGACGTACTCGCGACGCACGAGGTGGCCCGGGCCCTTCGGCGCGATCATGATCACGTCGACGCCCTCGGGCGGGGTGATGTAGCCGAAGCGGATGTTGAAGCCGTGGCCGAACACCAAGGTGTCGCCCGGGGTGATGTGCGGCTCCACGGACTCGGCGTAGAGCTTCCGCTGGACGTGGTCGGGCGCGAGGATCACGATCACGTCGGACTCCTCGACCGCCTCGGCCGGAGTGAGCACCCGCAGCCCCTCGGCCTCGGCCTTGGCCCGCGACCTCGAGCCCTCCGGCAGCCCGACCCGGACGTCGACCCCGGAGTCGCGCAGGGAGAGCGCGTGGGCGTGGCCCTGGCTGCCGTAGCCGAGGACCGCGACGTTCTTGCCCTGGATCAGGGACAGGTCGGCGTCGTCGTCGTAGAACATCTGGGCCACGGTGGGCGCTCCTTCGTGGTGGGTGACTGGTGAGGTGTGGACGGCGTCAGCCGGCGGCGACGGGGACCGGAGACGGGACGGGTGGTGCGCTCGCTGATCGAGCGCGGCCCACGGCCGATGGCGACCATGCCCGACTGCACGAGCTCGCGGATCCCGAAGGGCTCGAGGACCCGCCGGAAGTCCCCCAGCTTGTCGGCGTTGCCGGTGACCTCGATGGTCACCGCGTCGGGGGCCACGTCGACCACCTTGGCGCGGAACAGCTGGACGGCGTCGAGCACCTGGCCGCGGGTGGCCGGCGTCGGCCCGGACCTTGACCAGCATGAGCTCGCGGTTGACCGAGCCGGGTCCCTCGAGCTCCACGATCTTGATCACCTCGACCAGCTTGTTGAGCTGCTTGGTGACCTGCTCCAGCGGTGACTCCTCGACGTTGACCACGATCGTCATCCGCGACATCTCGTCGTGCTCGGTCGGGCCGACCGCGAGCGACTCGATGTTGAAGCCGCGCCGGCTGAAGAGCCCGGCGATGCGGGCCAGCACGCCGGGCTTGTTCTCGACGAGGACCGAGAGCGTGTGCGTGGTCATCTAGAGATCGTCCTCGTCGAACTGGGGCGCCAGGTCGCGCGCGTACTGGATGTCGTCGTTGCTCGTCCCGGCCGCGACCATCGGCCACACCATCGCGTCGCGGTGCACCCGGAAGTCGACGACCACGGGCCGGTCGTCGACGCTCATCGCCTTCTCGATGGTGGCGTCGACGTCGCCGGGCGAGTCGCAGGCGAGGCCGACGCAGCCGTAGGCCTCGGCCAGCTTCACGAAGTCCGGGATCCGCTTGCTGTCGAGGTCGGTGTTGGAGTAGCGCTCGTTGTAGAACAGCGTCTGCCACTGCCGCACCATGCCGAGCGACTCGTTGTTGATGATCGCGACCTTGATCGGGATGTCGTTGATCGCGCAGGTGGCGAGCTCCTGGTTGGTCATCTGGAAGCAGCCGTCGCCGTCGATCGCCCACACCGTCGTCTCGGGGCGGCCGACCTTGGCGCCCATCGCGGCCGGCACGGCGTACCCCATGGTGCCGAGGCCGCCCGAGTTGATCCAGGTGCCCGGGTTCTCGAAGTCGACGTAGTGCGCCGCCCACATCTGGTGCTGGCCGACGCCGGCACAGTAGATCGTCTCCGGGCCGGCGATCGCGCTGAGCCGCTCGATGACGTACTGCGGTGCCAGGCTGCCGTCGGCAGGGGCGTCGTAGGCGACGGGGTACCGCTGCTTGAGGCCGGCCAGGTAGTCGACCCACGACTCGTAGTCGCCGGTCCGGCCGGCGGCCGACTCCGTCCGCAGCAACGTGGTCAGGTCGGCGATCACCTCGCGGCAGTCACCCACGATCGGCACGTCGGCCTCGCGGTTCTTGCCGATCTCGGCCGGGTCGATGTCGGCATGGATCACCAGGGCACCGGGCGCGAACGAGTCGAGGTTGCCGGTCACCCGGTCGTCGAAGCGGGCGCCGAGGGAGATGATCAGGTCGCTGCGCTGGAGGCCCGCCACCGCCGCCACCGTGCCGTGCATGCCCGGCATGCCGAGGTGCTGGGGATGGCTGTCGGGGAACGCGCCGCGCGCCATCAGCGTGGTGACGACCGGGATGCCGGTCAGGGCCGCCAGCTCGAGCAGCTCGCGCGACGCGGCCGGCGCGGATCGTGCCTCCGCCGACGTAGAGCACCGGCCGCTTCGCGTCGAGGATGAGCCGGACGGCCTCCTTGATCTGCTTGGCGTGCGGGCGGGTCACCGGCCGGTAGCCGGGCAGGTGGATCTCGCGGGGCCAGAGGTACGTCGTGGTCGCCTGCAGGGCGGACTTCGCGACGTCGACGAGCACCGGACCGGGCCGTCCGGTCGAGGCGATGTGGAAGGCCTCGGCGATCGTCCGCGGGATGTCGAGCGGGTCGGTCACCAGGAAGTTGTGCTTGGTGATCGGCATCGTGATGCCGCGGATGTCCGCCTCCTGGAAGGCGTCGGTGCCGATCGAGGCGGCCCCGACCTGACCGGTCACGGCCACGATCGGCACCGAGTCCATGTAGGCGTCGGCGATCGGGGTCACCAGGTTGGTGGCGCCCGGGCCCGAGGTCGCCATGCACACGCCCACCCGGCCGGTCGCCGCGGCGTACCCCTGGGCGGCGTGACCGGCGCCCTGCTCGTGGCGTACCAGGATGTGGCGGATCGAGGAGTCCATCAGCGGGTCGTACGCCGGCAGGATGGCGCCGCCCGGGATGCCGAAGATGCTCTCGGTCCCGGCGGCCTCCAGCGACCTGATCAAGCTCTGCGCGCCGGTCATCGACGCGCCCGCCTGCTCACTCATCACCGTGTCCGTTCCTCGTGGTCGTGGCCTGCATGCTGGATGGGAAAGAAAAACCCCTCGGCCGATGGACGGCGAGGGGTGACGCGAGGGAGGAGCCGGAGCTCAGCCCGCGCGTCGGGTGCGTACAAGAAGGTGCGTGCGCATGCGCCTACGGTCCCCGTCGCGTCCCGACGCCGTCAAGCCAGTCTGTCACGCCGTCCCAGCATCTGGTACGCCCGTCCCGCATTCGCGGACCTGACGCGCGCTCAGTCGCGGCCCCGGCCCGTGGTCACGCACACCTTGTTGCCCTGCGCGTCCGCGAGCACCGTGAACGCCGGGCGCCGTGCTCGTCGCTCGACCAGCACCCCGCCGGCCTCGAGGGCGGCCGCGATCCGCGCCTCGGCGACCTCGGGGGGCACCCGGATGTCGAGGTGGAAGCGCTGCCGCGGCTCGTCGTGCGCGGCTCGTCTCCTGGAACCACAGCGTCGGCCGCGGCCCGGCCGGGTCGAGCAGCTCCTGCTCGAACGACGGGCTGTCCGCCAGGTCGAGCACCGCTCGCCAGAACGGCTTGATCTCACCGAAGTCCCAGGTGTCGAGCGCGATCTCGACGACGCCGGTCACCTGCGGGTCGGCCTGCGACGCCGAGGTCGGCGGCCGCGGCGCTGATCGCCCGGGCCAGGTCCACGTCGCGGGAGGTGACCCCGGAGACGTCGTGGCTCGTCAGCGTGACGTTGAGGTGGGGGTAGCGCAGGTCGAGGTCGGGATGGTGGTTCGCCTCCTCGGCGAGCGCCCCGATCGCGTTCACCAGGGCCAGCCCGGTGGCGAAGTCGCCGGTCAGGAAGCGGGTGTGGAGCGCCGAGAAGAGCTGCCGCCAGTCGTCGAGGCCGGCGGCCTCGACCTCGGCGAAGGACAGGGTGTCGGTGGACGTCATGACCCCAGCCTGCACCCCTCGGGGTGAATTTCGGTGGCGGGATCCCGCCGAACCGGACGATGCCCTTCTCCTTCGCGTCGTTTGCGCTTAGGGTCGCGCTCTGTGAGGTCGGTCACCACCCGGCCTCACTCGCACGAGCGGTCACATCCGACCCGTCGTCGTCACATCCGCGAAAGGTGGTTTGCGTGACCGCGAGAACACGCAGAGCTGGGTATGCGGCGGTTGCTGCCGCAACAGCTGTCACGACGGCCTGGGGCGCGGCAGCCCAGGCCAACCCGTCGTCGCCCCAGACGACGAAGGTCCCGATCCACCAGGCGCTGAAGCCCAGCTCCTGGCAGGGCAAGACCGCGGGCATCGACCGCAGCGACCCCCGACCGCGCGTCGTACTTCGTGCAGCTGCAGGGTCAAGGCGCCGTCGACGCCGGCAAGGTCGCGGGCAAGACGGTGCCGAGCAAGGTGCTCAGCCAGCGCTCGAGCATCACCGTCAGCGCCGACCGTGCCTTCGTCGCGGCCCGTGCCGCCGACAGCAAGGCCGTCAAGCTCTACACCACCACCAACCTGATCCCCGGGCTTCGCCGTCCACACCGACGCGGCCGGCGTGAAGGCCCTGGCCTCGCGCTCCGACGTCGTGAAGGTGTCGCGGATCGTGCCGAAGACCGCGACCAACGCCAACACCGCCAACCTGGTGCGCGCGCTGCAGACCTGGAAGTCCCCCGGCTCGACCGGCAAGGGCGTCAAGATCGCCGTCATCGACACCGGCCTGGACTACACCCACGCCGACTTCGGCGGCAAGGGCACGGTCGCGGCGTACGACAGCGCTCTGGCCGACACGACACCGCCGGCGGCTGGCGCGCGTCCCTGCCCGCAGCTCGGCAAGGACAAGATCATCGGCGGCTACGACCTCGCCGGTGACGACTACGACGCCGACCCGGGCGCGGACACCTACCAGCCGATCCCGCACCCCGACCCCAACCCCCTGGACTGCAACGAGCACGGCACGCACGTCGCCGGCACCGCGGCCGGGTACGGCGTGAACGAAGAACGGCACGACGTTCACCGGGAAGTACTCCAAGCTCGACGCCGACAAGCTGATGAACATGAAGATCGGCCCCGGCATGGCTCCGCAGGCCCGGATCTACTCGCTGCGCGTCTTCGGCTGCGACGGATCGACCGACCTGGTGATGGAGGCGCTGGACCGCGCCATGGACCCGAACCAGGACGGCAACACCAAGGACCACTTCGACATGATCAACCTGTCGGTGGGCTCTGACGACGGTGTGGTCGACGACCCGGAGAACGCGGTGGTCGGCCAGCTCGCCCAGCACGGCGTGCTTCCCGTCATCTCGATGGGCAACGGTGGCGACAACACCGACATCGGAGGCGCCCCGGGCAACGCCCCGGCCTCCCTGGCGGTCGCCAGCTCGGTCGACTCGTTCCAGATGCGCGACGGGCTCCGGGTCAACACGCCCGGCCGAGGTCGCGGGCATCGCCGCCGGGCAGTTCTCGATCGCCTACGACTGGGCCAACGAGCCCCCCGTCACCGGCGACGTCGTGAAGATCCCGGGCGCCTTCGGTCCGGGGACAACAACAGCGACGGCTGTGACGCGCTCTCGCCGACCGAGGCGGACGCCGTCGCCGGCAAGGTCGCCTGGCTCTACTGGGACGACAACGACGCGACCCGCCAGTGCGGCTCCGTCGCGCGGTCGGGCAACGTCGCCGCCGCCGGTGCGATCGGTGCGATCTTCACCTCGGACCTCGACGTGTTCGGCGCCGGCATCACCGGGAGCGACACGATCCCGGTCATCCAGCTGCCGAAGGCCCAGACCGACCGGCTCACCCCGGCCGTCGACGCCGGCACGCTGAACGTCACCTTCGACGGCTCACTCCAGTCGACCATCAAGGACATCACTCCGGCGATCAGCGACACCCTGTCGTCGTTCTCCTCGCGCGGCCCGCACGGGTCGATCGGCGTGGTGAAGCCGGACGTGACGGCTCCGGGCGACACCATCGCCTCGGCCGGCATGGGCACGCGGCAACAACGTGCTGGTGATCTCCGGTACGTCGATGGCGTCCCCGCTGGTCGCGGGCGTCGCGGCGCTGGTCAAGTCGAAGCACCCCGGCTGGAGCCCGCTCTACCTCAAGGCCGCGGTCATGAACACCGCGACCCACGACGTGTGGACCGAGCCCGGCCACCACGGCCACCGCTACGCCCCCGCACGAGTCGGCTCCGGCCGGGTCGACGCGAAGGCCGCGGTGCAGACGAAGTCGATCGCCTACACCAAGGGCGCCAACCAGCCCGGTGTCGGCGAGCTTCGGGGTCGTCCCCGCGGTCATCGACGGCGGCAACGTGGTCAAGCACAAGACGCTGGTCGTACGGAACCTCAGCAACGAGCAGGGTGAAGTACAAGGTCGGCTACGACGCGGTCAACCCGTCGCCCGGTGTGACGTACTCCGTGTCGCCGAAGTCGATCTCGGTGCCGGCTCACAAGGCCGGGAAGGTCACCGTCACCATGACGGTGGTGCCGACCGCGCTGCGCGCACACGCTCGACCCGACGATGACGGCGACCCAGTCGACCGGCTACGGCGATCTGCCCCGCACCTACGTGTCCGACAGCTCGGGTCACCTCACGGTCACGCCGGCGAACAAGAAGGCGCTGCGGGTGCCGGTGTACGGCGCGGCGAAGCCGGTGTCGACGATCGTCGGCCACGGCGCAGGCCGGCGAGATCGACCTGTCCGGTCAGGGCATCGAGCAGGGCTCCTCGGCCGCCGACGCGTACGTGTCGCTGGCGTCGGTCTTCGAGCTCGGAGCCACCAGCCAGAAGCAGCCGCAGTGCACGGCGACGATCCGGTCCAGCTGCTGGACGAACCGGTCCGACCGGGCCGGTGACATCCAGTACGTCGGTGCAGGACGAGGTACGGCGTTCGGTGACCCGTTCCTGTACTTCGGCATCTCGACGCACCAGGACTGGGCGAACCTCAACACGATGACCCCGTACGTCGACGTCGACACCGACGGCGACGACTTCCCGGACATCGAGCTGTTCGTCCAGAACTACGCGTCGGCCCAGGGCCGTACGGACGTGCTGCTCGTCTACACGGTCGACTACAAGTCCGGCGACATCCTCGACCTCGAGGCGGTCAACCTGGGCCAGTTCGACCTGGACACGAACGTGTACGACACGAACGTGGTCATGCTGCCGGTGGACCTGGCCTTCCTCGCGGATGCCGGGTACGACCTCACCGGGCCGGACGCCGCCGATCAACTACTGGGGCGGCACGGCCAACGGCTACACCGGGAACGACCAGGACCGCACCTCGGAGGCCAGCTTCAACGTCGGCGCTCCGGACCTGGTGGCCGACGCCGACCCGATCTTCGAGGAGTCGGCGGCAGTCGATCCCGGTCACCGGGCAGCGGCGACGCGCTGGTGTTCCACTACCGCAACGGCACGGGTCACCGTGCCGAGGTGGTCACGGTGCCCGAGCCCCCGGCTGCCAAGGCGGGATCGGGCCGCTGATCGGCATCTGAACAGCTGAACGCGAAGGGCCCCGGCCGATGGCCGGGGCCCTTCGTCGTGCCCGACCCCTCAGTCGAGGCCGGCGAGCACCTCGCCGACCGCCGTGATGCCGCGCTCCAGCTCGTCGTACGACGTGGACAGCGGCGAGAGACCGACCCGCAGCCCGCCGGGGTCGCGGTAGTCGGGGATGACGTCGCGCGTCCAGAGCGTCGCGACCACCTCCTGCATGCGCGGGTGGTGCAGCGTCACGTGGCCGCCGCGCAGCCCGGGGTCGCGCGGCGACGCCACCTCCACGCCGTACGTCGCCAGGTGCTCGTCCGCGAGCTCGACGGCGTGAGCGGTCAGCCGCTCGGACTTCGCGCGGACGGCGTCGAGCCCGGCCTCCTCGACCAGGTCGACCATGTCCTGGATCGCCGAGCATCCCGACGACCGCGGGGGTGCCGGACAGGAACCTGCGGATGCCCTGCCACGGGCACGTAGTCCGGACCCATCAGGAACGGGTCGGTGTTGCCCATCCAGCCCTGGATCGGCTGGGTGAAGGTGTCGAGGTGCCGCGCCGCGACGTAGCAGAACGCCGGCGCGCCCGGCCCGCCGTTGAGGTACTTGTAGCTGCACCCGGCGGCGAGGTCGACGTCCCATGCGTCGAGCTCGGTGGGGACCGACGCCGGCGGAGTGGCACACGTCGAGGAGCACCAGTGCCCCGACGTCGTGGGCGACGCGGGTGATCGACGCGACGTCCGCCAGCCAGGCCGAGCGGTAGGCCACGTGGTTCACCGAGACGAGCGCGGTCTGCTCCCCCACCACCTCGGCGACCTGCTCGGGCGTGAGACCCGCGGTCGGGTCGACGTCGACCCAGCGGATCGTCATGCCCGCACTCCTCGGCGATCCCCATCGCCAGGTAGCGGTCGGTCGGGAAGTGGTCGCGGTCGATCACGATCTCGGTACGCCCGGGCCGCGCCGTGATCGCCGCCCGCATGAGCTTGTAGAGCAGCACCGTCGTGGAGTCGCCCACCGCCACCTGGCCGGGTGCGGCACCGAGGCACACCCGCGCCAGGTCGTCGCCGAGGGTGAGGGGCAGGTCGAACCAGCGCTCGTCCCAGCCGCGGATCAACCGCTCCGCCCACTCCTCCTCGACGAAGCGCCGGAGGCGCTCGGCCGTGGCCGCCAGGGGCCGGCCGAGCGAGTTGCCGTCGAGGTAGACCAGCGGGGACCCGGTCCCCACGAAGCGGTCGCGGAACCGGGCGAGCGGGTCGGCGTCGTCCATCGGGTGGCTCATGCGGCCAGTCTCGCGCACCCTCCGGAGCCCGGGCACCCCCGGCACTACGCTCGCGACGTGACCGCCGCCCGTGCCTGGCATCTCCTCACGGCTGTCGTGGCGTCGGCCGCGCTCCTGCTCCAGCTGGTCCTCGTCGTCAACGGCGACGCGATCCTCGTCGACCACGACCCGCCGAACCTGCTGCAGCGGCTGCTCCGGTTCGTCGCCTACTTCACCGTGGAGAGCAACATCCTCGTCCTGGTCACGACCGCGCGGCTCGCCCGGGACCCGGCGTACGACGGTCGCGCGGTGGCGGGTGGTGCGCATCGCCGCCGTCAGCGGCATCACGGTCACCGGCCTCGTGCACTGGTTCCTGCTGCGACCGCTGCTGCACCTCGACGGCGCCGACCTGGTCGCGGACAAGCTCCTCCACCTCGCGGTCCCCCTGCTGGCCGTCGTGGGCTGGCTCCTCTTCGGACCCCGCCCGAGGGTCGACTGGCCCGCGTGCCTGCGGGCGGCCGGGTGGCCGGTCGGCTGGCTCGTCCTGATGCTGGTGTCGGGAGCCCTCACCGGCTGGTACCCCTACCCGTTCCTCGACCACCGCGAGCACGGCTGGGACCACGTGGTGGTGGTCTGCCTCGGCATCTTCGTGCTCTTCTTCGCCCTCTTCGCCGCGATGCGGGAGTACGACCGGCGAGCGCGCCCGGCGCCGGCCACGGGCGGCTGACGAAGCTCACGCGCGGGCCTGCTCCGACGTCCAGCACTCGGTGGAGGACCGGTGCTGTCGACGCGCGCCACCGGGGCGGCCAGGATGGGCGGATGGAGCAGCGAGGGGCAGCACTGGAGCGGGCGCACCGACATGCCGAGGCCTGGCTGGCGTCGCTCGACGAGCGCCCGGTGCCGCCGTCGAGCGGACGCCGACGAGGTCGTACGCCGGCTCGGCGACCTGCCCGACGGGCCGACGCCGGCAGCCGAGGTCGTCGACCTGCTGGCGGAGGCGTGCGAGCCCGGACTGGTCGCGATCCCGTCCGGCCGCTTCTTCGGGATGGTCATCGGCGGCGCGCTTCCCGCTGCGCTCGGCGCCGACTGGCTGACCTCGGCGTGGGACCAGAACACCGGGCTCCGCGCCCTCACCCCGGCCTCGGCCGCCGTGGAGGAGGTGGCGGGAGCCTGGATCCTGGACCTGCTGGGCCTTCCGCCCGAGAGCGCGGTCGGCTTCGGGACCGGCGCGACGATGGCCAACTTCACCTGTCTCGCCGCAGCCCGCGACACCCTGCTCCTGGCTGCCGGCCACGACATCCGGCAGGGTCTCTCCGGCGGCCCGAGGGTCCGCGTGCTGGTCGGCGCCGAGCGACATCCGTCGGTCGACCTGCCGCTGCGGTTCCTCGGCCTCGGCGAGCCGGACGTCGTACCCGTCGACGCGCAGGGCCGGATCCGTCCCCGACGCACTCGCCGCCGCCCTCGCGCAGAGCGACGGGCCGACCGTCGTCGTGCTCCAGGCGGGCAACATCCACTCCGGTGACTTCGACCCGTTCGCGGACTGCGTCGCGGCCGCTCGCGAGCACGGCGCCTGGGTGCACGTGGACGGCGCGTTCGGGCTCTGGGCGGCCGCCTCGCCGCGCTGGGCCGACGACGTACGCGGGCTGGCCGAGGCCGACTCGTGGGCCACCGACGCGCACAAGACGCTCAACGTGCCCTATGACTGCGGGCTGGTGATCGTCCGCGACCGCGACGCGCTGGCCTCGTCGATGGCCATGCACGGCGACTACCTGATCGAGGCGTCCGGCGACCCGCAGGAGCGGGTCCCCGAGCTCTCGCGACGCGGCCGCGGGTTCGCCACGTGGGCGGCGCTGCGCAGCCTGGGTCGCAGCGGGGTGGTCGCGATGGTCGAGGGACTGGCCGCCCATGCCCGAGCGTTCGCGGAGGGTGCCGCCGAGATCCCCGGGGTCGAGGTGCTCAACGACGTGGTGTTCACCCAGGTCTGCCTGGCCTTCGGCGACGACGACCGTACCCGCGCCGTCGCCGCCGCGCTGCTCGCCGACGGCACGACCTGGATGTCCGGCTCCCGCTGGCACGACCGGGCCATCGTGCGGATCTCGGTGAGCAACTGGAGCACCACCGAGGACGACGTACGGCGTTCGCTCGAGGCCCTGCGCCGGGCGGCCGCGTCCGTCTGAGGCATCGTGCCACTCGTGTGCTGGATCGGCCCCGGTGCCCGCGTCGCCGAGCACACGACCGACGATCCAGGGTTGACTGGCCGGATGAGCCAGGACCTCCTCCGCCCCGCCAAGGCCGTGCCGGGCGACCGGGTGGCCGTGCTGTCGCCGTCGTTCGCGGCCCCCGCGGTCGCGCCGGCCGTGCACGAGCAGGCCCTGCGGCGCCTGACGGAGGTGACCGGCCTGGTCCCGGTCGAGTACCCGACCACGCGTCGCCTCGATGCGTCGGCCAGGGATCGGGCCGCGGACCTCAACGCGGCGTTCGGCGACCCGCAGATCCGAGCCGTGCTGGCGACCATCGGCGGTGACGACCAGATCACCGTGATCCCCCACCTCGACCCGGACCTGGTCCGCGCGCGATCCCAAGCCGTTCCTGGGCTACAGCGACAACACGAACCTGCTGAGCTGGCTCTGGGGCAACGGCGTCGCGTCGTTCCACGGCGGCTCCACCCAGGTCCACCTCGGGCCGGGGCCCGCCGTCGACGAGATCCATGCCGCCTCGCTGCGGGCCGCGCTGCTGACCGGCGGTCGCCTGGAGATCACCGAACCCGGGGAGTCGGAGGACGTCGGGCTGCCCTGGGAGGACCCGGCAGCCCTCACGACGTACGGCGCCCGGCGAGCCCACCGATCCCTGGACCTGGGCCGGACCCGCCCGCGCGGTGACCGGCCCCACCTGGGGCGGCTGCCTCGAGGTCCTCCCGTGGATCCTCACCGCAGGGCGCTTCCCCGAGCGACCCCGGCGTGCTCGAGGGTGGCGTCCTGCTGCTCGAGGCGTCGGAGGACCTGACCCCCGCGCAGGAGATCGGCTACATCGTGCGCTCCCTCGGCGAGCGCGGGCTCCTCGGCGCCGTGGACGCGGTCGTGGTGTCGCGGCCTCCGACGTCGACCCTGGAGCTCGTGCCGAGCGCCGCCCAGCGGGCCACGGCGCGAGCCGAGCAGCGAGACGTCGTGCTCAGCGTCCTGGAGCGCTACAACCCCGACGCCGTCGTGGTCGTCGGCGTCCCGTTCGGCCACACCAAGCCGCACTGGATCCTGCCGTACGGCGGCACGTCTCACCGTCGACGGAGCCGAGCGTCGGGTCTGGGCCGACTACGACTGACCCGGGTGTTGCTCGGCCGAAATCGGGGTCACAGCCGCCGCCGGTGGCTACCGTGAGCGAACATGCCGTGGTTCAAGAAGTCCTCCCCTGGCGAGCCCGCGACGCCGGTGGCGGCGCCCGAGATCGAGCCGCTCACCGAGGACGAGGTGGTGTGGGTCCGGACGACCATCGCCGGCCTCACCGAGCAGGACGTCCGGGTGGGTGACATCGACGACCTGGGTCGCCACTTCGACGAGCTGCTGACCGAGTGGCTCCGCCTGCGCGAGCCGGACCGGCCCGACCCTGCCGGAGTCGTGAACCAGATCGGGCTCGCCTTCGGGCAGTACGTCGCGGACCACACCGACCTGGAGTGGGCCGTGGCCACCGACCAGACGGGGCCGGACATCGCCCTGCACCGGCCTCGCAGCGACGGCTCCGTCGTGGTCTACCCCACCGACCTGGTCTCCCGAGCGGTGGCAGGCGGAGGAGATGCACATGCTCCCGTCGCTGGCCCGCACCACGATCGACACGGTGAGCCGGATCCCGTAGCGACGGGTCAGCCGCAGACGGCGCCGTGCGCGGCGGACTGCACGACCTTGGCGTACTTGCCGAGCACGCCGCGGGTGTACTTCGGTGGCAGCGGCTCCCAGCCGTCCTTGCGCGACTCCCACGCCGCCTCGTCGACGTCGACGTCGAGGGAGCGGTTGGCCACGTCCAGCGTGATCGGGTCGCCGTCGCGGACGAACGCGATCGGGCCGCCGTCGACGGCCTCCGGGGCGATGTGGCCGACGCAGAGCCCGGTCGTACCTCCCGGAGAAGCGGCCGTCGGTGATCAGCAGCACGTCCTTGCCGAGCCCGGCGCCCTTGATGGCGCCGGTGATCGCGAGCATCTCGCGCATGCCGGGGCCGCCCTTGGGGCCCTCGTAGCGGATGACCACGACGTCGCCGGCCGTGATCGCACCGTCCTCGAGCGCGTCCATCGCGGCGCGCTCGCCGTCGAAGACCCGCGCCGTGCCGGTGAACGTCGAGTCGTCGAAGCCCGCGGACTTCACCACGGCGCCCTCGGGAGCCAGGGAGCCCTTGAGGATCGTGAGGCCACCGGTCCGGTGGATCGGCCGGTCGAGCGAGCGGAGGACGTCGTCGTCGAGGCCGGGCGGCGCGAGCGCCTCGAGGTTCTCGGCCATCGTCCGCCCGGTCACGGTCAGCACGTCGCCGTGCATCAGCCCGGCGTCGAGCAGGGCCTTCATCACGACCGGGATGCCGCCGACCTTGTCGACGTCGTTCATCACGTAGCGGCCGAACGGCTTCAGGTCGCCGAGGTGCGGGACCTTGTCGCCGATCCGGTTGAAGTCGTCGATGGTGAGGTCGACGTCGGCCTCGCGGGCCATCGCGAGGAGATGCAGGACGGCGTTCGTGGAGCCGCCGAGCGCCATCACGACGGTGATCGCGTTCTCGAAGGCCTCCATCGTCATGATCTGGCGCGCGGTGATGCCCTCGCGGAGCAGGTTGACCACCGCCTCGCCGGAGCGGTGGGCGAAGCCGTCGCGTCGCCGGTCGACCGCGGGCGGGGCGGCCGAGCCGGGCAGGCTCATCCCGATCGCCTCGGCGACGGCGGCCATGGTGTTGGCGGTGTACATGCCGCCGCAGGCGCCCTCGCCCGGGCAGATCGCGCGCTCGATCCGGTCGACCTCCGCGCGGGTGATCTTCCCGGCCAGGCAGGCGCCGACCGCCTCGAAGGCGTCGATGATCGTGACGTCGTGGCCGTCGACCTGCCCGGGCATGATCGAGCCGGCGTACAGGAAGACGCTGGCCAGGTCGAGGCGCGCGGCGGCCATCATCATCCCGGGCAGGCTCTTGTCGCAGCCGGCCAGCAGCACCGAGCCGTCCAGGCGCTCGGCCATCATCACGGTCTCCACCGAGTCCGCGATCACCTCGCGGCTGACCAGTGAGAAGTGCATCCCCTCGTGGCCCATCGCGATGCCGTCGGAGACCGAGATCGTGCCGAACTCCAGCGGGTAGCCGCCCGCCGCGTGCACGCCGTTCTTCACGGCCTTGGCGAGCCGGTCGAGCGAGAGGTTGCAGGGGGTGATCTCGTTCCAGCTCGAGGCCACGCCGATCTGCGGCTTCGCGAAGTCGTCGTCGCCCATCCCGACCGCGCGCAGCATGCCCCGCGCGGCCGCCTTCTCGAGGCCGTCGGTGACGTCGCGCGAGCGGGGCTTGAGGTCCGGCGTGGTCATGCCGGGAGCCTACTTCCGCGCGGCGCGCAGGACGGGTCCGGTCTCATCCCGCTTTCACCGGCTTCATCATGTGAAGGTGTCGAACCTCCGCTTCTCATGGTGAGCTCGCCATGAGAAGCGGAGGTTCGCCTACATAACATGGTGAAGCAGTGACCGAGCGGCGGCCGAGCACGCCCGCCGACGTACGCCGGCTCAGATGACGGCGGCCCGCACCACGCAGACGTCGGGCAGGTCCTTGTGGATCTCGGTCCACGTCCGTCCCTCGTCGGGCGAGGCCCAGACGCCGCCGTTGCGGCCGCCGAAGTAGATGCCCGGCGTCTCGTGCGAGTCGACGCACATCGCGTCGCGCATCACCGCGACGAAGTACTGGTCGGGCAGCGAGCCGTCACCGAGCGGCTCCCAGTGGGAGCCGCCGTCCTGCGAGCGCCACACCCGGGCCCGCCCGTCGACCGGCCAGCGGGCGCCGGCATCGACGATCGGGAACGCGAAGACCGTCTCGGGATCGTGGGGATGGACCACGATCGGGAAGCCGAACTCCGAGGGGAGCCCGGGCGCGATGTCCTCCCAGGTGTCGCCGCCGTCGTCGGAGCGGTAGACGCCGCCGTGGTTCTGCAGGTAGAGGCGGTCGGGGCGAGCCGGGTGCCGCGTCACCTTGTGCACGCACTGCCCGAACTCGGGGAAGCTCCGCTCGCCGGGCATGAACTCCGCCTTCACCCCGGTGTTGGAGGGGTACCACGACCCTCCGCCGTCATCGGTGCGGTAGACGCCGCCGGTCGAGATCGCGGCGAGCACCCGCTGCGGGTCCTCGGGGTGGGGCAGGATCGTGTGGAAGGCCTGGCCGCCGTAGCCGGCGTTCCACTCCTTGCGCTGGGGGTTGTCCCACAGGGCGCGCTCGAGCTCGAAGGTCTCGCCACGGTCGGTGGAGCGGAAGATCGCGCCGGGCTCGGTGCCGGCGTACACCACACCGTCCTCGGCGCCCGGCGTCAGCTGCCAGACGCGGGCGACGGCCTCGCCGGTGTCCTCCGGGAAGCGGACGGCGCCGTTCGGCGTCTCCTGCCAGGACTCGCCGAGGTCGTCGGAGCGCCAGACCTGGGGCCCGAGCCAGCTCGAGCTCGCGCCGGCGAGCAGCCGGGGCCGGTCGCCGCGGGTGTCGACCAGGCAGGAGTAGACCTCCTCCATGGCGAAGTGCGGCCCGGTCCAGGACCAGTCCCGCCGCGCCTCGTCGGAGCGTCCGATCCACAGACCCTTGCGGGTCCCCACCATCACCAACGTGTCGGCCATGACCATCCCTCCTGCTGACTATTCCGATTAGGAACACTAGTCTGGTGTGGTCATGAGTCAAGACCCGCCGTCGGCCCTCCCGACGACTGCGTACGCCGTTCTCGGGCTGCTCACCTTCGGCGACGAGCTGACCGGGTACGAGCTCAAGCAGCGCGCCGACAACACGCTGCGCTTCTACTGGGTCGCGCCGGCGATGAGCCAGGTCTACTCCGAGCTGACGCGGCTGACTGCCCGCGGGCTGGTCGAGCCGACCACCTCCGGCGGCGAGGGCCGGCGTACCACCACGTATCGGATCACGGCAGGCCGGTCGGCTGGAGCTGGAGGCCTGGATGACCGAGGGCCGGGTCGGCTTCCCGGTGCTCAAGCACACCGTGCTGCTGCGGCTGCTGATCGGGCACGTGGGCGAGCCGGAGCGGATCCGGGCCATGCTCGAGGAGTACGTCGCGGAGCTCGCGGTCGCGCGGTCCGACCTGCTCGAGGTGCGCGACTCGCTGCGGGGCGCGGACGGACCCGGTGAGGCGTTCCACTACCCGTCGGTGGTGGCCGACTGGGGCCTGGACTACTTCGCCGCCGAGGCGCGGCACACGCGCAAGGCGCTCGACCGACTGTCCGTTGCGACCCCCTCGGAGGAACGGTGACCAGCAGGACCCTCTACTCGTGCACGATGTCGCTCGACGGCTTCATCGCCGGCCCGGACGGCGACATGCAGTGGTTGACCAAGCACCTCGGACCGAACCCCGTCGCCGAGGGACTGGTGCCTCGCATCGGCTCCCTGCTGGTCGGACGTCGGACGTTCGCCGGGGACGACCCCAACCGCGGCACCGACCACGAAGGTGCGTTCGGCGGCCAGTGGCACGGGCCGTCGTTCGTGCTGACCCATCACCCGCCCGAGGCCGAGGTGCCCGACACGACCTTCGTGACGGACCTGGAGACCGGGGTCGCAGCGGCTCGGGCGGCGGCCGGAGGCAGGTACGTGAACGTGCTCGGCGCCGACGTCGCGCGCCAGTGCCTCGCGGCCGGGCTGCTCGACGAGGTCCTGGTGCTGGTGGCGCCGGAGCTGCTCGGCGACGGCACCCGCCTCTTCGACTGGCCCGGCGGTCACTCCGTCGAGCTGCGCCCGCGCGAGCTCTCCCACACCCACGAAACCGCGAACCTCTGGTACGACGTCGTGCGCTGACCCGGCGCTGCGCGACGCCTCGATGACGCCGACTCGGCAGGTGACGACTCGGCGTGGGTAGGTTGCGGGGGTGCTGTCGAGGATCCCGCCGGTGTGGCTGGTGGTCGTCGGCATCCTGTCGGTCCAGCTGGGGGCGGGCATCGCGAAGAACCTCTTCGACGACGCCGACCCGACCACCCTGGTCTGGCTGCGGCTGGCGACGAGCGCCGTCATCCTCGCCGCGATCGCCCGGCCCGCCCTCCACGGACGTACGCCGGTCGACTGGCGGGTCGCGGTCGCCTTCGGCGTGAGTCTCGGCACCATGAACTGGGCGATCTACCAGTCCTTCGCCCGGATCCCCCTCGGGATCGCGGTGACCATCGAGTTCCTCGGGCCGCTCGCCCTCGCCGTCGTCGGCAGCCGCCGCCCGCGTGACCTGGTGTGGGCGCTGCTCGCCGCGATCGGGGTCGCGCTCCTCGGCTTCGAGCACGGGGAGCTGACCTGGGCAGGCGTCGGCTTCGCGCTGCTCGCGGCCGCCGCGTGGGCGGCGTACATCCTGCTCAGCGCGTCGACCGGCCGCCGCTGGCCCGGGCTCGGCGGACTGGCCGTCGCCAGCGTGGTGGCGACGATCATGCTCACGCCGTTGCTGGCGCTGGACTCCGGCCGCGGGCTCAGCGCCCCGCACGTCCTGGTGGCGGGGGCCCTGGTCGGCCTGCTCAGCTCGGTGATCCCCTACTCGTGCGAGCTCACGGCCCTGCGCACGATCCGGCCCTCGGTGTTCGGGATCCTGATGAGCCTCGAGCCGGCGGCCGCGGCGCTGGCCGGCATGGTGGTCGTCCACGAGTTCCTGACGCCGGTGCAGTGGCTGGCGCTGGGCTGTGTGGTGGTGGCGAGCGTCGGCGCCACGCGTTCCGAGTCGATGCTCACCGCGCCGGTTCCCGACTGACGCTTTCGCTCCGCGCCGGGTCAGCGCCGTACGACATCGACACGAGCCGGGTCAGCGTCGGGGACGGGGTGCGGGAGGGTGGCGACGATGACGACGCGGCGGGCGGCGCGGCGCAGGGTGGTCAGGACCGCGGGCCCGAGGACGACGATCGCGACGGCGTTGGTGATCGCGCGGCCGGTGTCGAAGGAGCCGGTCGACGTGATCAGGGTGTAGATCAGGAACCGGTGCAGGTTGACCGCCGGCGGGTCCCCCGGCACGAACGCCAGCCCGGTGTGCCCCGGCACCGCGATGCCGAGCACGAACGGCCACGACGAGAGGTTGAGCAGCAGCCCGAAGGCGTACGCCGTCACCACGCCGTACGCCGCCAGCATGAGGATCTCGGCCCGGCCGGTGACGCGACGCGGCAGCAGGCCTGCCCCCATCCCCACCCACGCCGAGCACATCATCTGGAACGGCAGCCACGGCCCGACCCCGCCGGTGAGCAGCGCCGAGGCGAACAGCGAGGTGCAGCCGAGCACGAACCCGAACCCGGGGCCGAAGACCCGTCCGGCCAGGATCAGCACGAAGAAGACCAGCTCCACGCCCCCCGTGCCCGGCGACAGCCCGCGCAGCACGGCGTTCACCGCCGACAGCACGCCGAGGACGGCGAGCACCCGCGGATCCAGACCACCTTCGGTGACCTCGGCCAGCACGACCACGATCACCACCGGCAGCAGGGCCAGGAAGACGAACGGCGGCCCGATCTGCCCACCGTCGGGGTTGCGGACCAGCAACGGCCAGACCAGCATCATCAGCCCGGCCACGGAGGCCACGGTGAGGATCACGCCCGACCGGCGCCCCAGGGGTACGGCGTACCGGCTCATCGCGGCACCTCGTCGACGCGGAGCCAGCCCGGACCGAGGATCTTGGTCACCTGGGGTGCGAACGCCGGGGAAGCGGCCAGGACGCTGCGGGTCGGCCCGTCGGAGACGACCTCGCCCTCCGCGAGCACGACCACCCGGTCCGCGGCGACGGCGGCGAACTCCACGTCGTGGGTCGCCACCATCACCGCATGACCGTCCTCGGCCAGCCGGCGCAGGATGGCGGCCAGCTCGCTCTTCGCCGGGTAGTCCAGCCCCCGCGTCGGCTCGTCCAGCAGGAGCACCGGCGGCGCACCCACCAGCACCACCACCAGTGCCAGCGCCAGCCGCTGTCCCTCCGAGAGGTCCCGGGGATGCGTCCGGTCGCGAGATCGCGGGCACCAGCCGGTCCAGCAGCGTGCGCGCCTCACCCGACCCTCCGTCGGCCGCGGCGCACTCGTCGGCGACCGTCTCCAGGTAGAGCAGGTCCGACGCCGTCTGCGGCACCAGCCCGACCAGCGCGCGGCGCAGCGCCGGCGGCTGGGTGGCGGGGTCGGTGCCGGAGACCGCCACCCGCCCGGCCATGCCGCTGGCGGCTGCCCTGGAGGGTCCACAGCAGCGTCGACTTGCCCGAGCCGTTGCGTCCCATCAGCGCGGTCACGCTGCCGGGGCCCAGCCGCACGCTCGCGTCCTTGAGCGCCACCGTCGCGCCCCGGACCACCGTGAGCGCCTCGCCCACCGCGACCGGTGCGGCGTACCCCTCGGGCGGCGGCGACGGCGGGTCTCCGACGTCGAGGCCGCGCGCCAGCCGACGCGCGTCGCGGACCGTGACCGGCAGCGGGTCCCAGCGCAGCCGCCGGCCGAGCTCGACGATCGGGGGTACGACGGGTGACACGGCCAGCACCTCGGCGGGCGGTCCGGTGTGCACCCGGCCGTCCCCGGTCAGGAGCACCATCCGGTCGGCGAACGGCACGACGCGCTCGAGCCGGTGCTCGGCCACCAGCACCGAGAGCCCCAGGTCGTGCACCAGCCGGGTGAGGGTGGCGAGCACCTCCTCGGCGGCCGTGGGGTCCAGCGCCGAGGTCGGCTCGTCGAGGACCAGCACGCGCGGGTGCATGGTCAGCACGGACCCGATCGCGACCCGCTGCTGCTCGCCGCCGGAGAGGGTCCGCAGGTCGCGGGCCCGGAGGTGGGCGATGCCGAGCAGGTCGAGGGTCTCCTCGACCCGGCGGCGCATCGTGTCGGGGGCCAGACCGAGCTGCTCCATGCCGTAGGCGAGCTCCTCCTCGACGGTGTCGGTGACGAACCCCGCCGCGGGGTCCTGGCCGACGTACCCGACGAGGTGGGCGCGCTCGCGCGGCGGCTGGCGGACGACGGAGCGACCGTCGATGAGGACGTCCCCGGACAAGGTGCCGCCGGTGAAGCGCGGCACGAGCCCCGTCACCACCCCGAGGAGGGTGGACTTGCCGACGCCGGTCCGCCCGGAGACCACCACCAGCTCGCCCTCCTCCAGCACGAGGTCGACGTCGGCGAGCACCGGCCGGTCGGCGTACCCGAAGCCGAGGCCGCGCAGCTCGATCACGCGCCACCTCCGCGGGGGACCGCGGGATGCGGCGCGCACAGCGCACCACCGAGGGCGACGCCGGCGGCGGCCAGTGCCGCCAGGCTGACGGTGGGTGCGACGGTCAGGCCCGGGTAGGCGACGCTCAGCTGGTGGTGGGAGATCCACCAGACCGCGAGGGCGACCGACACGCCGGAGGCGGCCACCACGCCCTCCGGCCACAGCCAGGGAGCCGGGCGGTAGCGGGACCGGCCGACGCGGCGGCCGGCCCCGCGGACCGCCACCAGCGAGACCGCCGCCCCGAGCGCGAGCATGGGAGTGCCCACCCACGGCGGCGTGGTCCGGTCGAGCGCGCCGTAGACGCCGACGCAGATCGCGCACAGCCCGAGGAGCATCAGGCCTCCGGTGGTACGCCGCTCGCGGGCGGTGGCACCGGCCGTGCGGCCGTAGCCGCGAGTGTCCATCCC
This sequence comes from uncultured Actinomycetota bacterium, assembly GCA_963742195.1. Classification (GTDB taxonomy): domain Bacteria; phylum Actinomycetota; class Actinomycetes; order Propionibacteriales; family Nocardioidaceae; genus Nocardioides. The sequence goes on along the minus strand of CAVULA010000008.1, from coordinate 138,360 downwards.
CGCGGCCAGCGCGAGGGACCGCTCGAGGGAGTCCTCGAGGACCGGGACCAGCAGCCGCCGCAGCCCCCGGACCCGCCCGCCGTCGCCGCCCCGCAGCGTCTGGGCCGCGCGGACCCGGCGGAAGCTGTCGGCCAGGTGGGGCAGCATGGTGATCGCGACGACGAGCGCGCTGCCGATCTCGTAGAGGGCCGGCGGCACCGAGCGGAGCAGGCGCTTGGGGTTGGCGAGGGAGTTCGCCGCGCCGACGCAGATCACGATCGTGGCGAGCCGGAGCCCGTCGTAGAGACCGAAGAGCAGGGACTCCTGGGTGACCGAGCCCAGCAGCCGGAGCCCGAGGGTCCAGTGGGGCAGCGGCACGGTGGGCAGCGTCGAGCAGGACCCGCCCACCGTCTCCCCCGCCCACGAGGACGCGGAAGAAGACCCGGATGACGACGATGGACAGCCCCAGCCAGAGGTAGAGGCGGAACGAGTCGGCCCACGGCTGGGCGCTGCGCCGGGCGGCGACCGCCAGGCAGGCGACGCCGATCAGGAGCAGGAGGAGCCACGGGTTGGTGGTGAACGACGCGGCCACGGCGAGGCCGACGGCCCAGAGCCACCACGCCACGGGATGCAGGTCCCGGGGCAGTCGGGCGACTGCGAGCCGTGCGCGCATCAGGCGCCGCCGGAGCGCTTCCGGCGTACGACGGCCACCGCCGCCGCGGTCAGGAAGAGAGCGCCCACCAGGACCGGGGCGAGCCAGCCGGGGAGTCCGGAGCCCGAGCCGGCGTCCGACGCCGACCGGTCCAGCGGCTCGGTCGCCTGCTCGGCCGCCGGGGAGGCGCTGCCGGTCGTGGTCGACGTGGCCGAAGGCCCCTTCGTGTGCTGGTGCCTGGCCCCGGCCGTGGCCGACGACGTCCGCGTCGGTCCGGCTGCTGCGGACGACGTCGGCTTCGCCGGTGACGAGGACGTCGCGGGCGGGGTCGTCGGCCCCGCGGGCGGTGCGGACGCCGGGTGCTCAGTCGGAGACGAGGTGGGCGACGGGCTCGGCGTGCACCGTCGGGGCGACCCGTGGGGCTGCCTTGTCGCCGCTGCCCTGCCACGACAGGGCGACGTAGCCGCCGTCGGGAACCTGGAGCGAGCCGACTCCTGCCGAGGAGTAGGTCCAGTGGCCGGAGATCCCGTCCGACCACCACAGCGACCAGTAGGCGTCGGAGGGCGGCGTGTTGACGCAGGGGTCGCCGGCCGGCGTGCCGTCGACCCGGCAGACGAACCCGGGCTGGCGCTGGACGTAGGTCAGCCGGTGACCGACGTCCGTCAGCTGGGTGACCGCGGCCTTGCCGCCCCCCTGGGCGTCGCAGGCCGCCTGGGCTCCGCCGCCGAGCTCGTGGAAGTCGACGACCACGGTGACACCGTGCGCGGAGCCGCAGGTCGCGGCCCCGGCCGGCGCGGACACGCCGAGCCCCGCCGCCACGGTCAGGAGGACCGCGGCGACGAGGCGTACGACGTGACGGGTCACCGGGTCAGTGGCTGCGGCAGAAGCCGGTCGACAGGTACCGCAGCCCCGGAGCGGCCTGCGCGGTGGCCCGCCGCCACTGGTCCCGGGTGGCCTGGGTGATGCCGTCCTGCTCCGCAGCCTTCATGGCGGCGTTGTCGTAGGCGATCGCACCGCGCTCACCCGCGAGCGGCGTACCGGAGAGCGAGCCGGCCACCTGGTGGCGGCTCACCCACCGTGCGGCATCGGCTGCCGCGCCGCACCGGCCCGCGACGCCGAGCGCCCAGGCGGCCAGGCCGGTGCTGTTGGTGTTCGGCGCCGAGGTCGGCCCTCCGCCGCCGAAGCTCCCGTTGCCGCCCTGGTGTCGCACGAGCCAGTGCTTGGCCGCGCGGAGCGCCTTCACGAGGCTGCCGCTCTGCTCCCGGAACGGCCACAGCTCGATCACGGCCAGGGCCGTGACGTCGGCGTCGGCCGTGCTCCTCGGGGTGCAGCCCTGGTTCGGGGCGGTCTTGTCGGCGCGGAAGTCGAGGCGGAGGTATCCCCCGCCGCACTGCTGCATCAGGAGGAACCTCAAGGCCGGCCTCGCCAGCGGGCTGGAGGCCCGCAGGAGGCCACGGACCGCGAAGATCTGACCGATGGTGTTGGCGTTGTCACCGAAGCCCGAGCGGTCCTCGATGCGGCCCTTGATCGGCGCGGTGGTGCTGACCCGGGCCGCGAGCTGCCGGACCAGGTTGGCCCCGCCGAAGTCGCGAGCGCCTCCCCCGGTGCTCTGGGCGAGGACGAGGAGCTTGGCGATGGGGCCGGCGTACCGATCGGCGGGCGAACCGAAGTCGACCCCGGTCGTGTAGCTGTCGACGTGCCGCGCCAGGGCCTTGCGGAGCGAGCGGACGGCGGCCCGCTGGCCGCCGATCGTGTCGAGCGCGAGGCCGGTGTCCGCGGTCAGCCCGTAGTCGTCGAAGTCGTACTGCTTGTTGTGGATCAGGCCCCCGGCTGTGAGCTGGCCGGCCAGCCAGGTGGCGCCGTGACCGGCCGGCGAGGACGGCGCTGCGGCCTGGGCGTGGCCACCGACGGAGACGAGCGAGACCGCCAGGGCGGCCGAGAGCAGCGCCACTGAGGCGCGATGGACGAGAGACATTGCTTCCTTCCCGCTGCGACAGCGGGAAGGCGCCGATGATCGGGCGGGCCCACCCGCTGCTTTCCACGACAGCGTGTGTTCGGAACGCGTCGCGGCGGGTGTTCCGGCTCACCGTGCTCAAGCTCGAGCACGGCCTACGGTTGCGGGTCAGCGCCGGACTCGGACCGGCTTCCCCCACCACGGGCGTAACTGGGATGTGATCACCGGCAGGCTACGCCCTTCCCCCGGCCGGACGACAACTGCGGCCGTCGTCAGTGCGTCAGGCCGGCCGGGACCTACCGTGGCCGGTCGGCCCACTCACCCGACGACCGGCCAGCCCGGCCGCGGCTCCGGGGTCCAGGACCATCGTCGCGTCCGGGTGCCGCTGGAGGAACGACGCGGGACACGCCTCCGTCACCGGCCCCTCCACCGCGGCCGCCACCGCCGCGGCCTTGTGCGGACCCGACGCGACCAGCACGATCGTCCGAGCTTCCGCGATGGTGCCCACCCCCTGCGTCAGGCAGTACGCCGGGACGTCCTCGGGCCGCGGGAAGAAGCGTGCGTTGTCCGCCCTCGTGGTCTCGCTCAGCGCCGACCGGCGGGTCCGGGAGTCGAGGGCCGAGCCCGGCTCGTTGAAGCCGACGTGCCCGTTGCGGCCGATGCCGAGGAGCTGGATCCCCGTGCCTCCCCACGCGCGCAGGGCCTCCTCGAACGCTGCGCAGGCGACCTCGGGATCGGGCGCGTTGCCGTCGGGGACGAGGACGTTCTCGCTGGGGATCCCGAGCGGCTGCGCGATCTCGCGCCACACGAAGGCGTGGTAGGAGCGGCAATCTGTCTCGGGGAGCCCGACGTACTCGTCCAGGGCGACGACCCGCACCCGCGAGAAGTCCGTCCCTCCGCGCCGCGCCTCCGCGAGCGCGCGGTACGTCGACACGGGCGACGACCCGGTGGCCACGCCGAGCACCAGCGCTGGGTCCGCGCCCAGCCCCTCGAGGACCAGCGCGGCGGCGCGACGGCCGACGGACTCCGGGTCCCCGACGACGGTCACGTCCATGTCACTGCCTTCCCAAGGTCGTGAGGAACCCGATCAGCGAGGTCTCTTGCGCCCACCCGTGATGGTCGGGCAAAGTATTAGGAAACTTTCCTATCTGATGATGAGGACCGATGGCAAGCACGACCAGGGCACGTAGGGGCGCCGCCCGGTGACCGCCGGCAGCCCTCGGGTCCTCCGCGGCATCAACGATCGCGCCGCCCTCGAGCTCCTGGTCGAGCACGGACCCCTCTCCCGGTCCCAGCTCGGCGACCTCACCGGGCTGTCGAAGCCGACCACCGGTCAGCTGCTCACCCGGCTCGAGGAGACCGGGCTGGTCATCACGAGCGGCAGCACCAACGGGGGCCCCGGCCCGCGCGCCCAGCTCTACGCCGTGAACCCGGACGCCGCGCACGTGGTCGCGCTCGACGTGACCCCCGCCCGGATCCTCGCCGCCGTCGCCGACATCACCGGGCGCACCGTCGGGGAGTACGAGCTCGGCACGACGCGCCGTCCGCGACCGGATGCCGTGCACAACGTCGTCCAGGCGATGACCGGAGCCGCCACGTCCGCCGGGCTCCCGGTCTCGAGCCTGCGTCACCTCGCGATCGGCACTCCGGGCGCGTTCGACCCTGCGACGCGCCGCCTGCGCTACGCCCGGCACCTGCCCGGCTGGCACGATCCGGACCTGCTGGAGCGCCTGGCCGACGAGGTCGGTGTCCCCATCCACGTCGACAACGACGTCAACCTGGCTGCCGTCGCCGAGCTCACGTCGGGTGTCGCGCGCGGGGTGCAGGACTTCGTCCTCCTGTGGGTGGACGACGGGCTCGGGGCCGCGATCGTGCTGGACGGGCGGGTCCGCGTCGGCGCCACCGGAGGCGCCGGCGAGGTGGCCTACCTCCCGCTCCCCGGCACCCCGCTGGTGCGCGACGTACGACGTGGCAACGCCGGCGCGTTCCAGGAGCTGGCCGGCGGGCCGGCTGTCCTCTCCCTGGCCCGCTCGCTCGGCCTGCGGGCAGGCGGCGCACCGGCTGCCGTCCGAGCCGCACTCGCGACCCCGGGCGCCGGCGACGAGCTCCTGGCGACCCTGGGCCACCGGCTCGCGGTCGGCATCGCGTCCGTCGTCGCCGTCCTCGACCCGACCCTCGTGGTGATCTCGGGGGACATCGGACTCGCCGGAGGTGACCGCCTCCGCGCCGCTGTCGCCGACGAGCTCGGGTCGCTGGCCGCCACTCGCCCGCGCCTCGAGCTCGCCGCCGTCCGCGAGACGCCGGTGCTCACCGGCGCCCTGCACACCGCCCTCACCGCAGCTCGGGACGACGTCTTCGACACCGTCCGGCACCACGCCAGCCCGGGCAGCGCCCGGCCCGTCACCAGGAGAACACGATGATCCGACACCCAAGCCTGCGTCGCCGGCTCGCCGGAGGCGCCCTCTCGGCGGCTCTCGCCCTCGCCCTCACCGGCCTGCTTCGGCTCGTCGCAGGGCGGGGCGAACGACAACCCCGACGCCGACGTGACGATCACGTTCTGGCACGGCTGGAGCGCACCCAACGAGGTTGCCGCCATCCAGTCGACCATCGACGCCTTCGAGAAGGTGCATCCCAACATCCACGTGAAGCCCGTCGGAAACATCACCGACGACAAGATCAACCAGGCGCTGCGGGCCGGCGGCTCCCACGCCCCCGACGTGGTGTCGTCGTTCACGACCGACAACGTGGGCGAGTTCTGCACCTCGCACGCCTTCGTCGACCTCGCCCCCTTCCTGGCGAAGTCCGGGATCGACCCGACCTCGACGTTCCCGGCACCCCAGCTCTCCTACACCCAGTTCGACGGCGACCAGTGCGCGCTGCCGCTGCTCAGCGACGCCTACGGGCTCTACTACAACAAGGCGATGTTCGAGGCGGCCGGCATCACGAGCCCGCCCAAGACGCTGTCGCAGTTCGACGCCGACGCGGTGAAGCTGACCAAGATCTCCGGCGACAGCTACTCCCAGCTGGGCTTCATGCCGCTGTACCACGGCTACGAGTCGAGCCTGTCCCACTTCGCGGCGCAGTTCTCGCCGACCTACTTCACCTCCGACGGGAAGTCCAACGTCGCCACCGATCCCCCGCTCGCGTCGGCGTACCGCTGGCAGAAAGCGCTGGTCGCCAAGCTCGGCGGCTTCTCCCGTCTCGACAAGTACCGCACGACGTTCGGTGACGAGTGGGGCAACAACAACCCGTTCATGGTCGGCCAGGTCGCGATGGCCATCGACGGCGAGTGGCGCTTCGGCATGATCGACGACTCGAAGAGCACGGTCGACTACGCCGTGGCCCCGTTCCCGGTGCCCGACGGCATGGCCGACCAGTACGGCAAGGGCTACATCACCGGCACCATCGTTGGCATCGCGAGCACGAGCCAGAAGCAGAACGCCGCGTGGGAGTTCGTGAAGTACCTGACCACCGACACCGACGCGGTCGTGAACTTCTCCAACGCCATCCACAACGTGCCGTCGACCAACGCAGCCCTCGCCTCCCCGGACCTCAGCCAGGACCCGAGCTTCCAGACGTTCATCAAGATCGCGCAGAACCCGAACAGCAACACCACGCCGTCCAGCCCCAACGGTGGCGCCTACCAGCTCACCCTGCAGAACCTCGGCTACGCCTTCGAGTCGGGCAAGCTGACCGACCTGCAGGCCGGTCTCGACGCCGCCGCCAAGCAGATCGACACCGACATCGCCCAGGCGCAGTGAGAGTCGGGCACCGGTGAGCACAGCGACGACGACGAGGAGCCCCACGCTCGGGGCACGGCGACGGCGAGAGCTCTGGCGAAACCTGGCGTTCCTGTCGCCGTGGCTGCTGGGGACGGGGTTGTTCTTCATCTACCCGCTCGTGACCACCGCGTGGCTGTCGTTCACCCACTACGACGGCTTCACCTCACCGGTGTGGAGCGGCTGGGAGAACTGGCACTACGTCTTCCACGACTACCCGTTCTTCTGGCCGGCGCTGCGCAACACGCTCTGGTTCGTGGTGGTGCTGGTGACGCTGCGCCTCGTCACCGGCCTGACGCTCGGGATGACCGTCATCGCGGTCAAGCGGGGCAGCTCGACGCTGCGGACGATCTTCTACGCGCCCTACCTCGCTCCCCCGGTGGCGGCGACGCTGGCGTTCGTCTTCCTGCTCAACCCCGGCACCGGACCGGTCAACTCGATCCTCGGCAAGCTCGGCCTGCCCCAGCCCGGCTGGTTCAACGATCCCGCCTGGTCGAAGCCGGCCCTGACCCTTCTCGCGATCTGGGGGGTCGGCGACCTGATGGTGATCTTCATGGCCGCGCTGCTCGACGTACCCCGTGAGCTCTACGAGGCGGCCGAGCTGGACGGCGCCGGCAAGGTCCGGCGGTTCCGCCACGTGACCCTGCCGACGCTGCGTCCGATCATCGGCTTCGCGCTCATCACCGGCGTGATCGCGACGATGCAGTACTACACCGAGCCCTTGGTCGCGGGGCAGGTCGCGAGCGGCCAGATCGGCGGCTCCGGCCAACAGGTGGAGCCCGGGTACCCCGACGGCTCGACCTTGACGCTGCCGCAGCTGGTCTACAACCTCGGCTTCCAGCGCTTCGACATCGGCGCCGCCTGCGTCATCGCGATCGTCCTCTTCGTGCTGTCCATGGTCTTCGCGACCCTCCTGATGCGTCGCGGCAGCGTCTTCCTGGGGAGCAACGAATGACCACCCTCACCCGTACGCCGAGCACGGTCGTCGCCACCGCGCCCGCGAGCCGCAAGCGCCGGATCACGCTGGAGTGGGTCGCCCTGCACATCTGGGCGGTCACCGCGGGGTTGGTCTTCGTGCTGCCGTTCGTCTTCATCTGCCTCGAGGCCCTGATGAGCGACCAGCAGTCGCTGACCCGGCAGCTGTGGCCGGACCCCTTCGTGTGGCACAACCTCGTGTCGGTCTGGCAGACACCGGGCTTCGCGACCTGGTGGCGCAACACGATCGTGTACGCCGTGCTGGGCACCGCCCTCACGCTGGTCTCCAGCGTGCCGGTCGCCTACGCCCTGGCCTGTTTCCGCTTCCGCGGCCGCAACGTCGCGATGATGGTGGTGATCGCGACGATGATGCTGCCGCCGCAGGTCGCGATCATCCCCCTCTACCTGGTCTGGGCCCAGGACTTCCACCTCACCGGCACCCTCTGGCCGCTGATCATCCCCATGGGCTTCGGCGACGCGTTCTCGATCTTCCTGCTCCGTCAGTTCTTCCTGACCGTGCCGCGGGAGTACCTCGAGGCGGCCAAGGTCGACGGCTGCAGCGACCTCAGGGTGCTGCTGCGGATCATGCTGCCGATGACCCGGCCGGCGATCGCCGCGGTCGGGCTGTTCCAGTTCTTCTACTGCTGGAACGACTACTTCGGCCCGCAGATCTACACCAGCGAGAACCCGGCGGCCTGGACCCTCAGCTACGGGCTGCAGTCGTTCAAGAGCGCCCACCACACGAACTGGAACCTCACCATGGCCGCCACCGTGATGGTGATGGCACCGGTGATCCTGCTGTTCTTCCTGGCCCAGAAGGCCTTCATCGAAGGCGTCACCCTGACAGGAGTCAAGGGATGAGCACCACCCGCACGAAGATCGTCGTCGTCGGCGGCGGCTCGACGTACACCCCTGAGCTGGTCGACGGCTTCGGCCGGCTCCAGGAGGCGCTGCCGGTCGAAGAGCTGGTGCTGGTCGATCCCGACCAGACGCGGCTCGAGCTGGTGGGCGCCTTCGGGCGACGGATCCTCCAGCGGCTCGACCACCCGGCGACCCTGACCACGACCACCGAGCTGGCCCCGGCTCTGGACGGCGCCGACGCCGTGCTGCTCCAGCTGCGTGTCGGTGGCCAGGCTGCGCGTCACCAGGACGAGACCTGGCCGCTCGAATGCGGCTGCGTCGGTCAGGAGACGACCGGCGCCGGTGGTCTGGCCAAGGCGCTGCGCACCGTCCCGGTCGTGCTCGACATCGCCGAGCAGGTGGCGACCGCGGCCCCGGACGCCTGGATCATCGACTTCACCAACCCGGTCGGCATCGTCACCCGCGCCCTGCTCCAGGCGGGTCACCGGGCCGTCGGGCTGTGCAACGTGGCGATCGGGTTCCAGCGCCGCTTCGCCGACTACCTCGGGGTCGAGCCCGACCGGGTGGAGCTCGACCACGTCGGGCTCAACCACCTGACCTGGGAGCGCGCGGCGCGGGTGGACGGCGTCGACCGGCTGCCCGAGATCCTGGCCGGTCACGTCGCCGACCTGGCCGACGACATCGAGCTGCCCGCCGACCCTGCTCCAGCAGCTGGGCGTCGTCCCGTCGTACTACCTGCGCTACTACTACGCCCACGACGAGGTGGTGCGCGAGCTGATGACCACCGAGTCGCGTGCGTCGCAGGTGACCGCGATCGAGCACGAGCTGCTGCGCATGTACGAGGACCCGACGCTCGACCGCAAGCCGGCGCTGCTCGAGCAGCGAGGAGGCGCCTACTACTCCGAGGCCGCGGTGCAGCTGGCGGCGGCGCTGCTCGGCACCGGCGGCGCCGGGTCGACCCAGGTGGTCAACCTGCGCAACGACGGCACCCTGCCGTTCCTCTCCGACGACGCCGTCATCGAGGTGCCGGCTCACGTCGACCGCGCCGGCGTACGGCCCCTCCCGGTCGACCCGCTCGCCCCTCTGTACGCCGGGCTGGTGGCGCACGTGTCGGCGTACGAGGACCTCGCGCTGGAGGCCGCGCTCCACGGCGGCCGGGAGCGGGTCTTCCAGGCCCTGCTCGCCCACCCCCTGGTCGGCCAGGTCGACCGGGCGGCCGGCCTCACCGACCGCCTGGTGGCGCACAACCGCGACCACCTCGCGTGGGCGTGACATGAGCACGACGACGAGCCCGACCGCGGGGGTCCTCGCGGTGGACGCGGGCAACAGCAAGACCGACGTCGCGCTGGTCGCACCGGACGGACGCGTCGTCGGCACCGCGCGCGGTGGCCCGTTCGTGCCGCACCGGGTGGGCGCGGAGACCGCCGTCCGCGGGCTGGCCCCGCTCGTCCGCGCTGCCGTCGCGGAGGCGGGTCTCGACCTGGACCGCGGTCCGGTGGTGCGCCACGTGTCCGCCTGTCTGGCCAATGCCGACCTGCCGACGGAGCAGCACGCGCTCGAGACCGCCGTCGCGGGTCAGGGGTGGGGCGAGTCGAGCGAGGTCTTCAACGACACGTTCGCCGTCCTGCGGGCCGGCGTCGACGGGCCTCGCGGGATCGCCGTCGTCTGCGGCGCCGGCATCAACTGCTCGGGCCTGGCGCCCGGTCGGGAGCCGGTGCGGTTCGCTGCGGTCGGTCACATCTCCGGCGACTGGGGAGGCGGCGGAGCCCTCTGGCAGGAGGCGATGTGGTGGGCGGCGCGGGCCGAGGACGGTCGAGGACCCGAGACCCGGCTCCGCTCCGAGCTGCCCCGCCACGTCGGGCTGGAGACCATGGCGGAGCTGATCGAGGCCGTTCACCTCGGCCGGCTCACGGAGGCCGAGTGCCTCGAGCTGACCCCGGTGCTCTTCGCAGTCGCCACGGCGGGAGACCCCATCGCCGCCGACGTCGTCCGCCGCCAGGCCACGGAGGTCGTGGCCCTCGCGGTGGCGGCGATGCGTCGGCTCGACGTCCTCGGCGAGGAGTTCGACGTGGTTCTCGGCGGCGGCGTCCTCACCGCCGGGCACGCGATGCTCATGGACGAGATCACGCGGCTGCTGCGCGAGCAGGCCCCACGGGCGTCGGCCACGGTGGTGGGCACGCCGCCCGTCGTGGGCGCTGCCCTGCTCGGGCTCGACCGCATCGGGGCGCCGTCCACCGCGCACGCGAGGCTCCGGGCCGGGTTCGGCCGCGTCGAACGGGCCCCGGTGGCCTAGCCCGCTCCGCCCCAACGGTCGCGCAGCGACGGCTCGTGGACCCACCAGCCGACGTCGCCGGGCAGCCAGGTCGTGACGAGCGGCACGGTGGCGTCGAAGACCCGGGGAGCCGCGTACTGCCAGCCCTCAGGGCCGTGCCTCAGCTCGGTGAAGAGGTCGGCGTACGGCGCCACGCTGGCCGTCGCCGTACCGAAGCCGAAGACGCGCTCGGAGCCCAGCGTCCGGTTGACCACCGCCCGGGCGGGATACATCGCGTCGTAGTGGGACCGCGCGTTCTCACCGTCGTACGCCGCGATCGCGTGCAGCGCGCGGCTCATCACCTCGTCGTCGTACGGAGCGAAGACGTTGGGCCGCGGCAGGTCGTTCCAGATGCCGTAGCTCCACCAGACCGGACCGGTGGTTGTCCGCTCCAGGGCGGCACGTACGCCCCGGGCGACGGCCTCGTGCCCGTGGTGTCCGTCCCCGAGGTGGGGGCTGACGACGATGTCCGGTGCGTGCTGCTCGATCTGCTCGGTCACGGCGTGCGCGACGTCGACCGCCGCCCGGTCGAGGTCGTCGGCGCGGTCGATGTCGGCCAGGGGATCCATCACGGTCGTGGTGAAGCCGAGGCGGCTCCCGGCCGTGGTCAGCTCGGCGAGGCGGCGCTCGCGGTCCTCGACGTGCCCCAACGAGCAGGCGAGGTTGTGCATCGTCCAGGACTCCGACAGCAGCATCGCCAGCGTCGCGCCCAGCCCGAGCACCTCGTCGTCCGGGTGCGGCGAGACGGTCAGCACCACCTGGACCATCGCCTCGTCCTTCCCCTCGTCGGTGCCTCCGGGACGGTCTGCGTCGCTCGGGAGTCTGGCCTACCACGGACTCCCGTGCGAGCCCGGTCAGCGGGCTTGGGCCCGTGAGATCTCACCCGGCCCGGCACCCGTGTCGTCAGCCGAGCCGCTCGAGGATCAGCTCGCGGACGCGTCCGGCGTCGGCCTGACCGCCCATCTCCTTCATCACCGCACCGATCAGCGCCCCGGCTGCGGCGACCTTGCCGTCGCGGATCTTGGCCGCGACGTCGGGGTGGGCGGCGATGGCGGTGTCGACGGCAGCAGCGAGCGCGGTGTCGTCGGAGACGATGCCCAGCCCGCGGGCGGCGACGATCTCGTCCGGCGTGCCCTCGCCGGCCACGAGCCCGTCCAGCACCTGGCGCGCGAGCTTGTCGTTCAGGGTGCCCTCGTCGACCAGGGCCTGCACCCGGGCGACGTCGCCGGGGCTGACTCCGAGCGAGGCCAGGTCGGTGTCCGACTCGTTGGCGCGGCGGGCGAGCTCGCCCAGCCACCACTTCCGAGCGGTCTGGGGCGTCGCCCCGGCCGCGATGGTCTCCTCGACCAGACCGAGGGCCCCGGCGCCGACGGTGTCGCGCATGTCGAGGTCGGAGAAGCCCCAGTCGGCCTGGAGCCGGGCCCGCCGCTCGTGGGGCGGCTCCGGGAGGGTGCCCGCGAGCTCTGCGACCCACTCCCGGCTCGGCGCCATCGGCACCAGGTCCGGCTCGGGGAAGTACCGGTAGTCCTCCGCGTCGGACTTCTCCCGCCCGCTGGTGGTGACGCCGGTGTCCTCGTGCCAGTGCCGCGTCTCCTGCAGGATGGAGCCACCCCCGGCGAGGATCGCGCCGTGACGCCGCATCTCGTAGCGCGCCGCACGCTCGACCGAGCGCAGCGAGTTGACGTTCTTGGTCTCGGTCCGGGTGCCGAGCTTGGTCTCGACGGGCTCGACCGACGAGGCCTTCGGCGCCAGCGACAGGTTGACGTCGCACCGCAGGGACCCCTGTTCCATGCGTACGTCGCTCACGCCCAGGCCGAGGAGCAGCTCGCGCAGCTGGGCGACGTAGGCCCGGGCCACCTCGGGTGCCTTGGCACCGGTGCCCAGGACGGGCTTGGTGACGATCTCGATCAGCGGGATGCCGGCGCGGTTGTAGTCGACCAGGGAGAAGTCCGCGCCGTGGATCCGGCCGGTGCTGCCACCGACGTGGAGCGACTTCCCGGTGTCCTCCTCCATGTGAGCCCGCTCGATGCCGACCCGGTACGTCTCCCCGTCGACGTCGACGTCCATGTAGCCCTCGAACGCGATCGGCTCGTCGTACTGGCTGGTCTGGAAGTTCTTCGGCATGTCGGGGTAGAAGTAGTTCTTCCGCGCGAAGCGGCACCACTCCGCGATCTCGCAGTTGAGCGCGAGACCGATCCGGATCGCGGACTCCACGGCCTTCCCGTTCACCACCGGCATCGAGCCGGGCAGGCCGAGACACGTCGGGCAGGTCTGGGTGTTCGGCTCGGCGCCGAACTCGGTGCGGCAGCCGCAGAACATCTTGGTCGCGGTGTTCAGCTCGACGTGGACCTCGAGGCCGAGGGCGGGGTCGAACTGCGCGATCACGTCGTCGTAGGACAGGAGCTCGTCGCTCATCGGGCTGCTCCTTCCGGGGTCTCGACAGGCTCGACCGACGGCAGGGCCGGGGCACGGTCGAGCAGCCGGCCACCCCACTCGCGGGCGAGCAGCGCCTCGAGCGCGGCGCCGACGCGGTAGACCCGGTCGTCCCGCAGGGCGGGAGCCAGGATCTGGACGCCGGCGGGCAGGCCGTCCTCGTCGGCGAGGCCGCTCGGCACCGAGATGCCGGGCACGCCGGAGAGGTTGGCCGGGATGGTGGCGAGGTCGTTGAGGTACATCGCCAGCGGGTCGTCGACCTTCTCCCCCAGCTTGAACGCGGTCGTCGGCGCGGTCGGGCTGACCAGCACGTCCGCCCGCTCGAACGCCGCGTCGAAGTCCCGCGCGATCAGCGTCCTGACCTTCTGCGCCTGGCCGTAGTAGGCGTCGTAGTACCCGCTCGACAGGGCATAGGTGCCGAGGATGATGCGGCGCTTCACCTCGTCACCGAAGCCGGCCTCGCGGGTCGCGCGCATGACGTCTTCCGCGCTCGGCCGATAGGTGGGGCTGCCCTCCGGGGTCACCCGCAGGCCGTAGCGCATCGCGTCGAAGCGGGCCAGGTTGGACGAGGCCTCGGCGGGGAGGATCAGGTAGTAGGTCGCGAGTGCGTGCACGAAGTGCGGGCAGGACACCTCGACGACCTCGGCGCCGGCCGCGGTCATCAGGTCCACCGACTCGCGGAAGCGGGCGAGGACGCCGGACTGGTAGCCCTCCCCGCCGAGCTCGGTGACCACGCCGATCCGGACGCCGGTCAGGTCGCCGCCGGCGCCCTGCCGCACGGCGTCGACGAGCGCGGGCACGGGCTGCTCGATGCTGGTGGAGTCCAGCGGGTCGTGCCCGCCGATGATCTCGTGGAGCAGGGCCGCGTCGAGCACGGTCCTGGTCACCGGGCCGGCCTGGTCGAGCGAGTTGGCCAGGGCGACGAGCCCGTAGCGCGAGACTCCGCCGTACGTCGGCTTCACCCCCACCGTGCCGGTGACCGCCCCGGGCTGCCGGATCGATCCGCCGGTGTCGGTACCGATGGCCAGCGGCGCCTCGTAGGCCGCGACGGCCGCGGCGCTGCCGCCGCCGGAGCCACCCGGGATGCGGGTCAGGTCCCACGGGTTGTGGGTGGGCCCGTACGCGCTGTGCTCGGTCGAGGAGCCCATCGCGAACTCGTCCATGTTGGTCTTGCCGAGGATCGGCAGGCCGGCCGCGCGCAGCCTCGCGACGACGGTGGCGTCGTACGGCGGTACCCACCCCTCCAGGATCCGCGACCCGCAGGTGGTCGGCAGGCCCCGGGTGGCGAGGACGTCCTTGACCGCGATCGGTACGCCGTCCAGGGCGCTCGCGGGCGAACCCGCTGCACGACGGTCGTCGGCCGCGGCGGCCGCCCGCAGCGCACCCTCGGCGTCCACCTGCAAGAACGCGTGCACCGCCTCGTCGACCTCGGCGATCCGGTCGAGGTGCGCCTGGGTCACCTCGACGCTGGTGGTCTCGCCCGCCGCCAGTGCGTCGGCGATCTCCGCGGCCGTGCGCGTGTCGGCGCTCACTGCTCGTCACCCAGGATGCGAGGGACCTTGAACCGCTGCTGCTCGACCTCCGGGGCACCGCTGAGCGCCTCCTCGGCCGTCAGCCCGGGCCGCACCACGTCGTCGCGGAAGACGTTGGTGAGCGGGAGGGCGTGCGAGGTGGGGGCGATGTCGTCGGACGCGACGCCGTTGATCGACGCCACCGACTCGAGGATCACGCTCAGCTGGGGGGCGAGGTGGTCGAGCTCGGCGTCGGACAGGTCGATGCGCGCGAGGTCGGCCGAGGTGCGCCAGCTCCTCGCGGCTGATGGACGCGGGCGCGGCGGTGCGTCCCGGGGTGTCGGACATGACGTCATCCTAGGGAGCGCGGCCGGGCGCCCCACCAGTCGGCACCCGCCCTCGTCGGCGGTGCGGGATCCGAGATCGACCAAACCGCCACCACGGCGCCGGGCGCGCCGCTACCGTGGTGGGCCGAATGACTGGTGTCCGCGAGTCAGAGATCGACGGTGTCCTGTGCTTCTGGGTAGACATGGGTCACCCGGCTTCGCGCGCCCATCTGATCTTCCGTCAGGGCCTCGCCGACGAGGCCCTTCCCGAGACCGGTTGGCTGCACCTCCTCGAGCACCTCGCCCTCCTGGACCGCGAGACCCTGAGCCGTCCGATCCAGGGCTCGACGACGATGCTGCTGACCACGTTCAGCACGCTCGGGACCGAGCAGGCGCTCGTGGAGCACCTGGGCGCGCTCGGGCACTGGCTGGCCGAGCCGGACCTCCGGCTGCTCGCCCGCGAGCGCGGCGTGCTCCATGCCGACGCCCAGCTGCGGCGTGACCCCCTCCTGCGCTCACTGACCTGGCGCTACGGGGCCGTCGGGCCGGGCGTCACCAGCTACGCGGAGGCCGGTGCGGTCCGGGCCACCCCGGAGCTGCTGGTCGAGCGCTGCCGTCGCGTCTTCAACGGCCGCCAACGCCGTGCTCGTGCTCGACGGCCCGCCGCCCCGGGGCTCACGCTGAACCTGCCCGGCGGCGAGTACCTGCCGCCCACGGCCACCGTGCCGGTACGCCGGCGGCACCCGGCGGCGTACGTCGACGACGTCGGCGGCCTGACGCTCTCCGGCGTCGTGGAGCGCACCCCCGAGGCGGACCTCCTCGCCGCGCTGCTCGAGCGCGCCGTGCACGACGGCCTGCGGCAGCGGCTCGGCGGCGCCTACGCGCCGTGGTCGGGCCGCGTCGACGTCGACGACCAGCGCGCCGTGGTCGCCGCCGGCTCGGACGCCGTACCCGAGATGCTGCCCACCATGGCCGAGACCGGCTTCGAGATCTCTCGCCGCCTCTCCCAGGACGGCGTCCCACGCCCCTGGGTGCAGGAGGCGATCGAGGCGCGGCTCCGGGTGCTCGGGATGCCCGAGGCCATGCTCGCGGTGGCGCTCGGGTCGGCGCACGCCGTGCTCAGCGACCAGGTGCCCAAGACCCACGAGGAGCTGGTCGACGAGGCCCGAGGGCTGGACCCCGACCGGGTCGACGCGGCGGCGCGCGCCTTCCACGGCTCGCTCCTGATCGGGCTGCCCGAGGGTGCCCGGGTGCGCACGAGCGCCCCGCTGGTCACCTTCCCCGAGGTCGAGCCGAGCGGGGTGGCGCCGCGCCACCGGCACGTCGACTGGCCCGCGGAGCTGACCACCTTCGCCGCGGACGACCAGAGCCTCGAGACCGTCCACGGCCAGACCGCCCGTCGGCTGCGCCTGCAGGAGGTGGCCGGCGTGTTCGCCTGGCGCGACGGCACCCGGCAGGTGATCGGCCGCGACGGGTCGACGATCGAGATGGAGCCGCGGCAGTGGTTCCGTGGCCAGGAGCTGACGAAGGCCCTCGACGCCATGGTCCCCGAGGCCCTTCAGGTGCCGATGCCCGACCGCACGGTCACCTTCCGCCGGATGGGGCTGCCCCAGAAGTGCGCGGTCGCGTTCGCCCGGTCGGCCAACACGGTGCCGGGGCTCGGCGTGCTGACCGGCCTGTTCCTCCTGCTGACACTGCTCGTCCTCCTCGGGGGACACACCGTCGTCGGGGTCTTCCTCCTCCTGCTCGCCGGGGCGCTCGGGGCTCAGCTGTGGCGGGTCCGGGCGAACGTCCCCTCCCCCTCGCTCCAGGAGCAGGTGACCTAGCAGCCCGCTCGCAGGCCGGCGCCGTGGCGGCCGTCGTGCCGCTACAGCCCGGTCGGGCCGTGCTCGAGGAGCACCTTGAAGCCGGCTTCGTCCAGCACGGCAACGCCGAGCTGCTCGGCCTTGTCGGCCTTGGAGCCGGCGTTGTCGCCGACCACGACGTAGTCGGTCTTCTTCGACACCGACCCGGCGGCCTTCCCGCCGCGCGACACGATCGCCTCCTTCGCGGAGTCGCGGGAGAAGTCCACGAGGGAACCGGTCACCACGACGGTCAGTCCCTCGAGGGTGCGCGCCACCGACGCGTCGCGCTCGTCCTCCATGGTCACCCCGGCCGCCGCCCACTTGTCCACGATCTCCTCGTGCCAGTCGACGGTGAACCACTCGATCACCGCCGCCGCGATCGTCGGCCCGACCCCCTCGGCCGCCGCGAGCTCACCCTCGGACGCGGCCCGGATCCTGGCCATCGACCCGAACTCGGTGGCCAGGGCGCGGGCGGCCGTCGGCCCGACGTGGCGGATGGAGAGCGCCACCAGCACACGCCAGAGCGGGACCCGTTCTGCGCTCGCCGAGGTTGGCCAGCAGTCCCGCGCCGTTCGCGCTCAGCTGCGGCCCCTCCTCGCCGCGCTTGGGCGCACGGGTGAACAGGTCGGTCCTCAGGAGCTTGTCGCGGTCGAGGTCGAAGACGTCACCCTCGTCGGCCAGCACCCCGGCGTCGAGCAGCGCGTGCGCCGCCTCGGAGCCGAGCCCCTCGATGTCGAACGCCCCCCGGCTGGCCACGTGGTAGACCCGCTCGAGCAGCTGGGCCGGGCACTGCCGGGTGTTGGGGCAGCGGAGGTCCTTGTCGCCCTCCTTCTGCTGAGCCAGCGTCGTGCCGCACGAGGGGCACTCGGTGGGCATCACCCACGGCTCGAGCCCCTCCGGGCGCAGCGGCCAGCACCGGACCGACGATCTCGGGGATCACGTCGCCGGCCTTGCGGAGCACGACGGTGTCGCCGGGGCGGACATCCTTGCGGGCGACCTCGTGGGCGTTGTGCAGCGTCGCCCGCTCGACCGTGGAGCCCGCCACCTTGGTCGGCTCCATCACGCCGAACGGCGTCACCCGGCCGGTACGGCCGGTGTTGACCTCGATCGAGAGGAGCTTGGCGTTCACCTCCTCCGGGGGGTACTTGAAGGCGATCGCCCATCGGGGCGCGCGCGAGGTGGACCCCAGCCGGCGCTGGAGGGCGACGGCGTCGACCTTCACCACGACCCCGTCGATCTCGTAGGGCACGATCGAGTGTCGGTGCTCGCCGGCGTTCTCGATGTAGGCCTGCACCTCCGCCAGGCGTCGGGAGGACGGTCACCTGCGCCGAGATCGGCAGTCCCCACGCCGCCAGCGCCTCGTAGGCACCGGACTGCGACACCGGGTCGAACCCGGTCCGGGCGCCGATGCCGTGGCAGACCATCCCGAGGTCGCGTGAGGCGGTGACGCGGGGGTCCTTCTGGCGCAACGACCCGGCAGCCGCGTTGCGCGGGTTGGCGAAGACCGGCTTGCCGGCCTCCGTCATCGACACGTTGAGCCGTTCGAAGGCCTCGACCGGGAGGAACACCTCTCCGCGCACCTCGACCAGCGCCGGCACCGGGTGCTCGTCGGTGCCGCTGAGCCGGTCGGGCACCGAGGCGATCGTGCGGACGTTGGGGGTGACGTCCTCGCCCGTCCGCCCGTCACCGCGGGTGAGGGCACGGACCAGCCGCCCGCCCTCGTAGAGCAGGTTGATCGCCAGACCGTCGACCTTGAGCTCGCAGAGCAGGTCGGGGTCGTCCACGCCGTCGCGGGCCAGGCGGGCGTGCCACGTCGCCAGCTCGTCGTAGGAGAACGCGTTGTCGAGGCTCTCCATCCGCTGGAGGTGGTCCACGGCGGTGAACTCGGTCGAGACGGCGCCACCGACCTTCTGGGTCGGGGAGTCCGGGGTGCGGAGCTCGGGGAACTGCTCCTCGAGCTCCTCGAGCTCGCGCAGCCGGCGGTCGAAGTCGGCGTCGTCGAGCGTCGGGTCGTCGAGGACGTAGTAGCGCCAGCGGGCGTCCTCGATCTCCTCGCTCAGCGCACGGTGGCGCTCCTTGGCCTCGGGAGTGGCCGACTGCGGTTCGCCCATGGCCCTATCCTGCCAACCGGCGCCGACATCCGCCGACCGGCCCGGCGCACCCATCCGCACCACCCGGCGTACCGAATCGTCGGCGTGGAGTCGAACGCGGAGGAGTGCGCCCTGTCCAGCCCCAGCCGTGACCCGGTACGACGCGCCCGGCGACGTGCGCGCCATGGTGCTGGTGCTGCACGGCGGCAAGGCCCGCTCGAGGGCCGTCGTCACCGGGCGGAGCCTCACCTGGCAACGCGCCCTCGGGCTGGCTCGCTCCCTCGGCGGCCCGCTCCACCTCGAGGGCGTGGGCGTGTGGGTCCTGCGCTACCGGACGGTCGGCTGGAACGGTGACGGCGCGGACAAGATCGACGACGCGCACTGGGGGCTGGACCGGATCCGCGCCGAGGTGGGGCAGGTCCCCGTGGTCCTCCTCGGGCACTCCATGGGCGGCCGGACCGCGTGCCGGTCCGCCGACCACGACCTCGTCCGCGGAGTCGTCGCGCTGGCCCCGTGGCTGCCGCCGGACGAGCCCGTCGACGCCCTGGCCGGCCGGGCCCTCCACGCGGCCCACGGCCGCCGCGACCACATCACCCGGGCGCGGGACACCGCGGCGTACGTCGAGCGGGCGCGCGACGTCGCCCGCGAGGTCGTCGTTCACCGACATGGGGGACCGCGGCCACTACCTGCTCCGCGGAGCCGGCGCCTGGAACGCCGTCACGCTGGACGGGGTACGCCGGGTGCTGGCCGCGGACGTCCTGACGCGGCGTACCGGAGAGTTCCTCCGGAGTCCGGATGAAACTGAGTTGTTTCATCCGTCGACCTGCGTTATCGTCGCATGGAACGAAACCGTTTCGTTTCATGTAGAGGACCACAGGTGAGAGACGCAGCATGACGCCCGCCGAAGCAGCCACCCACCTCCGCCCCCGGGTCGAGGGTGACCGCGAGCGCGAGATCCTCGACGCCGCCCTCGAGGTGCTCGCGGAGGTCGGCTACGACCGACTCACCATGGACGCGGTCGCGCAACGCGCGAAGGCCTCCAAGGCGACCCTCTACCGACGGTGGAACTCCAAGGCGACGCTGGTCGTCGACGCCCTGGCCAGCCAGAAGGCCTCTCCCCCGGTGCCCGACTCCGGCGAGCTGCGCACCGACCTGCTCACCGCCTTCTGCGGCATGGGCGGTCTCACCGACCACGACACCACCCAGACGTTCGGCGCCGTGATGACCGCGCTGAGCACCGACCCCGAGTTCGCCGCGGAGTTCCGCACTCGCGTGCTGCAGCCGAAGGCGCAGCTGTCGCGGATGCTCTTCGAGCGCGCGGTCGACCGCGGCGAGGTCCGCGACGACCTCGACCTCGACCTCGTGGCACCCGCGCTGGCGGGGATCGTCCTGCACCGCCTCTTCGTGATGGGCGAGACCCCCGGGCCCGCGCTCATCGAGCACGTCATCGACCAGATCATCCTGCCGGCTGTCAGGCCGCAGGCCTGAGGAACGTCAAGAAGTCAACCAGCAAGAACTCACGAAGTAAGGAAGCTCATGTCCGAACTGACCGACGCCGTCGAGGCCCAGGGGCCCGAGGTCACCGAGAGCGACGGTAAGACGCGGCACTATGGCTGGGCCCTGGTGCTGATCTGCATCGCCCAGCTCATGGTCGTGCTCGACGCCACGATCGCCAACATCGCTCTGCCCTACATCGGCAGAGACCTCCACATGTCCGGCACCAACCTGACCTGGATCGTCACCGGCTACGCGCTGGCCTTCGGCGGCTTCCTGCTGCTCGGCGGCCGGCTGGGCGACCTCTACGGTCGCCGCCGGACCTTCATGATCGGCCTGTCCATCTTCGCCGTCGCCTCGCTGCTCGGTGGTCTCGCCCAGAGCGAGGCCCTGCTGCTGACGTCGCGAGGCGTCCAGGGACTCGGTGCCGCGCTCGCCTCCCCGGCGGCGCTCGCCCTGATCACGACCACCTTCCCGGCCGGTCCCGCCTCGTAACCGGGCGTTCGCGGTGTACGCCGCCATGTCCGGTGCCGGTGCGGCGGTCGGCCTGATCCTGGGTGGGTGGCTGACCGGTCTGGACATCTCGCTGTTCGACCCGCAGGACGGCTGGCGCCTCACCTTCCTGATCAACGTGCCGATCGGCATCGCCGCCGCGCTGCTCGCTCCGAGGTTCCTCAACGAGTCCGAGCGTCACAGCGGCCAGCTCGACGTCCCCGGCGCCATCCTCGGCACGTCGGCCCTGCTCGCCCTGGTGTACGGGCTCACCCGCGCCGGGAACGCGGCGTACGGCTGGAGCGACGGTCTGACCATCGCCAGCCTGGTCGGCGGCGCCGTCCTGCTGGTGCTGTTCTTCCTGGTGGAGTCCAGGGTCGCGCACCCGCTGCTGCCGTTCCGGGTGTTCGCCAACCGGTCGCGCGCCGCGAGCTTCGTGGCCATGATGCTGCTGCCGGCCGCGATGTTCTCGATGTTCTTCTTCCTCAGCCTCTTCATCCAGAACGTCATGGGCTACAGCCCGCTCAAGGCCGGGTTCGCGTTCCTGCCGTTCAGCATCTGCATCATCATCGCGGCCACGATCGTGTCCAACCTGATCAACCGGATCGACGCTCGCTACATCGCGGGCGTCGGCACGCTGATGGCGGCGGTCGCGCTCTACGGGTTCTCCCGGCTCACCGTCCCCGACGGCGGCCAGGACGTGCTCAACGCCTTCGCCTCGGGCCAGCCGCTCGGATCGGGCGTCAGCTACTGGACCGAGATCCTGCCCTACATCTGCCTGATGGCACTCGGCATGGGCGCGGTGTTCGTGCCGCTGACCCTGACCGCCGTCCACCACCTGCGTCCGGAGGACGCCGGGGTCGGCTCGGGTGTGCTGAACACGATGCAGCAGGTCGGCGGTGCCTTCGGTCTGGCCGCCCTGGCCACGGTCGGCAGCCACTACACCAACGCCCAGATCGAGTCGATCGCCCCGGCCATCGGCCGTGGCGTCTCCCAGCTCGACCCGAGCCGGGTCCAGGCGCTGCTGAGCCAGCTGCACCTGACGTCACCGTCCGAGCTGGTGGGGGCGCTGGCCTACATCGGCGGCTTCCCGACCGGCGCGACGCACGCCTTCCTCGTCGGCGTCTTCATGATGCTCGCCGGGTCGGCCGTGGTGTGGATCTTCCTCGACGTCAAGCACGAGGAGCTGGCCACCGACGCGCCCGAGGGCGTCCACGTCGGCTGACGTACGCCGTACCGCTCACGACGCCCCCGGGGTCCCCCCGGGGGCGTCGTCGTGCCGGGTGCTCAGCAGTCCCAGCTTCATCATGTGAAGGTGTCGAACCGCCGCTTCACACGGTGAACTCACCATGAGAAGTGGCGGTTCGCCTACCTCACATGATGAAGCAGTGGACGACAGCGGTCTCAGCGCACCCGGGCGAGGCTGACGCCGTCGCGGACCGGGAGGAGGACGACGTCGACCCGCTCGTCGGCGAGCAGGGCCGCGTTCATCGCCGCGATCGCCCGGTCGTCGTCGCTCTGCGGGTCGAGCACCCGCCCGTCGCGGAGCATGTTGTCGAGCACGACCAGACCGCCGGGGCGCATCCGGGTCACGATCTCCTCGTAGTACGCCGGGTAGCCGGACTTGTCGGCGTCGATGAAGGCGAAGTCGAGCGAAGGCCCGGCCGGCAGGGCTCGCAGCGTGTCGACTGCCGGGGCGATCCGGAGCTCGATCCGGTCCGCGACCCCCGCCCGCTCCCAGTAGCGCCGGGCGATCGCGGTGTACTCCTCGCTGACGTCGCAGCAGAGCAGTCGACCGTCGTCGCGGCAGGCCACGGGCGATGCAGATCGAGGAGTAGCCGGTGAAGGTGCCCACCTCGACGGCGTTCCGGGCGCCGACCAGTCGGGTCAGCATCGTCAGCAGCTCGCCCTCGTCGTGGGAGATCTGCATCCCGGCGCTCCCGCCGAGGTCACGGTGGGTCTCCTCGGCGAGGTCGCGGAGCACGGCGTCCGCCGGCTCGGAGTGGGCGAGCAGGTAGTCGTTGATCGCGGGCGAGACGATGTCCATGCCGGCCAGTCTGGCCGACGGGGCTCAGTCGGTGAACTCCCCCACGTGCCCGCCGCTGTTGTCGTACCAGAGCACGTAGCGTCCGGCCGAGGCCGAGCTCTCAGGATAGTCGCCGGAGAACGGCAGGTTGTAGACGCTGCCACCACCGCCATCGCCCATTCGGACCAGGCGACCGGTGACGAGGTCGTCGGCGTACCAGGCGAAGGGCTTGGTCCCGGCGAAGACAAGACGCCTTTGTCCGAGATTCATGGCCAGCAGGCCGCCCTCCCCGGGGTCGACCGAAAGGACGAGGCGCCCGCTGAGGTCGCTGCAGCCGGTCGTCGTCGGTGAAGCTCCACGTCCAGTTGACGCCTTGCTGAGCGCTCGGGGAGGAGCTCACCGGTGCATCGATGAGGTGCGGCGCCCCTCCGGGACCGTCGGTCAGGGTGCACGACACCTTGGCGTGGGTGCCGTATCCACCCGGCTGGGCCACAAGCAGCCGTCCGTGCGCGTCGATGTCGGCCCAGAGTGCACTCGCCGCATGCGAGCCCCGGGCGGGGAGCACTGAGCGAGCGTCGTACCTCAGCGTGTGAAAGCCCGATCCCGCTCCGATCGACATGGCGTCGGCAACCGACTGATGCAGACCGTGCCGGTAGGAAGGACCGGCCCGGCTCCGGCGTGGACGTGCGATTCTGGCTGACCCCGACAGCCGCGCGACGCACCGGAGCGGCTCAGCCCGACAGGTTCGTCGCCACCTCGCGGCACAGCTCCGTCGCCCGGCGCGCCCACGCGGGCGAGGCCCCCGCGAGCCCGCAGGAGGGCGTGACCACCAAGCGCTCCGTGACCTTCTCCGGGTCGAGGCCGAGCATGTCGAGCCAGCGCAGGACCCGCTCGGTGACGGTCGTGGCGTCGGCCACCGTCGCCGGCTCCACGGAGGGTACGACGCCCAGCGCGAGCGTCTCGCCGGCCTCGAGCGCCTCGGCGAGCACGTCCATGTCGGCGGCGGTCAGCACCGCGAGGTCGGCGCTCAGCCCCCGGGCACCGGCCCCGCGGACCAGCTGCCACGGCACCTCGGCCGCGCAGCAGTGGACCCACGGCTCCTCGCCGGCGGCCGCCAGCACCCACTCCAGCGCCGCGGACGCCTCGGGCGGGTGCACGACGCGGTGCCGACCCAAGCCCGACGCGGTCGGGATCCGGCCGGCCAGCACCGCAGGCAGGGTCGGCTCGTCGACCTGGACGACGACCCGCGAGGCCGGGACCCGCCGGCGCACGTCGGCCAGGTGGGTGGCCACACCCTCCGCCAGCGCCTGGGCCAGCTCGCGGCGGGCGCCGTGGTCGGAGAGCACCTTGTCGCCCCGCGGCTTCTCGACGGAGGCCGCCAGGGTCCACGGGCCGGCGACCTGGATCTTGAACCTCGCCGCTCACGCCCTCGGCCTGCTCCTCGAGCTGGTCGAGGTCCTGCGCCAGCAGCGACCGGGCCCGGCGGTGGTCGATCCCGGGTCGGTCGGTGAGCCGCCAGCCCGCCGGCTGCAGGTCGAAGCCGAGGTCCGCGACCATCGCGATCGTCCGACCCGCCATGCCTGCCGGCGCTCCCCGATCGGGGAGCTCGGGGAGGTAGGGCAGGTCCGGCACCTCGCCGAGCACCACCCGCACGGCCTCGGCGTAGGACTCGGCGTCGTCGCCGGGCCACGACCCGACGCCGGTGGCGACGCTCACGCGGTCACGTCGGCCCGCGCGGTGGACACGATGGTGGCCGACCCGACGACGCGGGTGCCGTCGTACATCACCGCGGCCTGGCCCGGGGCGATGCCCTGCGCCGGCTCGAGCAGCTCGATCTCGACGCGGCCGCCGTCCCGTCACGACCACCGTGGCGCGGTGCTCGGCGCCGTGGGCGCGCAGCTGCACTCCCCCGGTGTACGCCGTCGGCGGCAGCGCCGCACCAGCGCGGCCGGTCGGCGACGATCCGGTCGATCGTGAGGGCGTCGCGCGGCCCGACCGTCACGGTGCCCGAGACCGGCTCGATGTCGAGGACGAAGCGCGGCTTCCCGTCGTTCGCAGGCACCCCGAGGCGCAGGCCCCGCCGCTGGCCGATCGTGAAGCCGTAGGTGCCGTCGTGCCGTCCGAGCTCGTCGCCGGTCGCGGCATCGATGATCGCTCCGCCGTGGTTGGGTGCGCGGTCACCGAGCTTCTCGCGCAGCCAGCCGGCGTTGTCGC
Organism: uncultured Actinomycetota bacterium; assembly: GCA_963742195.1. Taxonomy (GTDB): domain Bacteria; phylum Actinomycetota; class Actinomycetes; order Propionibacteriales; family Nocardioidaceae; genus Nocardioides. The sequence continues at coordinate 113,419 of CAVULA010000008.1, read as the reverse complement.
CGTCGGCGACGAAGCAGATGTCGTGGGAGTCCGGCTTCTCCGCGACCAGGAGCCCGCGCCGCGACGCCTCCTCGCGCACCGCCGACTTCGGGGTGTCGCCCAGCGGGAACAGCGAGTGCGCCAGCTGCTCCTGGGTGAGCACGCCGAGCACGTACGACTGGTCCTTGCCCGGGTCCACCGCCCGGTGCAGCTCGACCGCCCCGTCGGCAGCCGCGCGGAGCTGCGCGTAGTGACCGGTCGCCACGGCGTCGAACCCCAGGGCCAGCGCCCGGTCGAGCACGGCGGCGAACTTGATCTTCTCGTTGCAGCGCAGGCAGGGGTTCGGGGTGCGCCCCGCGGCGTACTCGTCCAGGAAGTCCTCGACGACGTCCTCGTGGAAGCGCTCGGAGAGATCCCACACGTAGAACGGGATGCCGATGACGTCCGCGGCACGACGGGCGTCGTTGGCGTCCTCGAGGGTGCAGCAGCCGCGGGCGCCCGAGCGGTACGACGCGGGGTTGCGCGAGAGGGCCAGGTGGATGCCGGTGACGTCGTGCCCGGCCTCGTGCGCCCGGGCGGCGGCCACGGCCGAGTCGACGCCGCCGGACATGGCAGCGACGATCCTCATGTCGCGCGGGCTCCCCGGGCGCGGTCGACGGCCGGACCGATCGCCTCGACCAGGGCGTCGACGTCCGAGCCGGTGGAGGTACGGCCGAGCGTGAAGCGCAGCGAGTGACGCGCGCCCTCCTCGTCGCAGCCCATCGCCAGGAGCACGTGGGAGGGCTGGGGCACGCCGGCGGAGCAGGCCGACCCGGTGGAGCACTCGATGCCGCGGGCGTCGAGCAGCATGAGCAGGGAGTCGCCCTCGCAGTCGGGGAAGCCGAGGTGGGCGTTGCCGGGGAGCCGGTGGTCGACGTCGCCGTGCAGATGGGCGTCGGGCACGACCTCGGTCACGCGACGGACGAGGTCGTCACGCAGCGCGGCCATCCGCTCGGCGTACTCCGGCTGCGCCTTGACGGCGTGCTCGACCGCGGTCGCGAAGCCGGCGATGGCCGGCATGTCGAGCGTGCCGCTGCGGATGTCGCGCTCCTGGCCACCGCCGTGGAGCAGCGGGGTCAGCGAGAGCTCGCGACGCAGCACGAGCGCGCCGACGCCGTACGGGCCGCCGAGCTTGTGGCCGGTGAGGGTCAGCGCGTCCACGCCGCTGGCGGCGAAGTCCACGGGCACGGCGCCGACTGCCTGGACGGCGTCGGTGTGCACCGGGATGCCGTGGGCCGACGCGAGCGCGACGATGTCCTCGATCGGCTGGAGCGTGCCGACCTCGTTGTTGGCCCACATCACCGAGATCAGGGCGAGCGACGCCGGGTCGCGCTCGACGGCCTCGCGGACGGCGTCCGGGTCGAGCCGGCCGTAGCGGTCGACGGGCAGCAGCTCGACGACCGCCTGCTCCTCCTCCTCGAGCCAGCGCAGGGTGTCGAGGACGGCGTGGTGCTCGATCGAGGAGGCCAGGATCCGGTTGCGCGCGGGGTCCGCCTCACGGCGGGTCCAGAAGAGCCCCTTGAGCGCCAGGTTGTCCGACTCGGTGCCACCGGAGGTGAAGACCACCTCGCCGGGGCGGCAGTTGATCGCCTGGGCGATGGTCTCGCGGGACTCCTCGACGATCCGCCGCGCGGCACGACCGCTGGCATGGAGCGAGGAGGGGTTGCCGACGTCACGCAGGTGGGTCGTCATCACCTCGAGCGCAGCCGGGAGCATCGGGGTGGTCGCGGCGTGGTCGAGGTAGACGGTCTGCACGTCAGGCAGGGTGTCGGGCGCGTCGGGCATGGCTGGCCCAGCGTACGCGCCGGACCCGGACCGGGACGAACCCGATGGACCCGGGCCGGTCAGGGGAGCCGGCCGCGGGCCAGGCTCACCTGGGAGTGTGCCGGGTCGCCGTCGTACGGCTCGCGGGAGACGTCGACCTGGTCGTACGCCGAGAGGTCGAGGTCGGCGGGCACGGCCCACGACCCGTGGTCGCCGTCCAGCACGCCGAGCGACACCATCCCACCGGTCTGGGCGTCGAGGAGCCACACCTCCACGAAGCCCGGACCGCCGTCGAGGTCCGACACGTCGAGCGACAGCTCCTTGCCCGGCTGCGCCCCGGTCAGGGAGATGGTGCCGCGGGTGCGGTGCTGGCCGAGCGGCACCAGCTCGCTCGTCGCGGCCGACAGGGTGGTCGAGTCGTCGCGGTGGGTCGCCGCCCAGGTGATGGCGGAGCCGAGCACGGCACCGACGACGGCCGCGGCCACCCACGCCCAGGCGACTGCGCCGCGCCCGGCGCGGGCGCAGCGGCACGACCGTGTCGTCGTCGGCCAGCTCGCGCACGATGGCGTCCCACACCGCCGGAGGCGGCGACACCAACGACGACAACCTCGGGGTCCTGCCGCAGAGCGTCGCCCGCGGCGCGGGTGCGACGGATGGTGGCCAGGTCGTCCTGGCAGTCGCGGCACTCGGCGACGTGCCGCAGCACGTCGTCGGGAGCGTGGTCGACGCCCGCCATCAGCATGCTCGAGGTCAGGGTGTTGCATCGACGGCTCCCAGGTGGTGGCGGAGCTGGCTCAGGCCGCGCCTGATGTGGCTCTTGACGGTGCCGAGCGGGAGTCCGGTGCGGGCGCAGACCTCGGCATGGGTGAGGCCCTCGAGGAACGCCAGCGCGACGACGTCGCGGCGCGGCTGGTCGAGCTGGGCCAGCAGGTCCGCGACCACGAGCGCGTCGGTCACCGCGTCGGCATGGTCCGGAGTCGCCGGACTCGTCGTGCACCGCGGTGATCCGCTCGTGCAGACGCGAGTCACGGGTCCGCGACGACATCCGGTCGGCCACCGTGTGGCGGGCGATGCCGACCAGCCAGGCCGGCAGCGGGCGCTGTGCGGGGTCGTAGCCGGCGCGACCGCGCCACGCCTTCAGGAACACCTCCTGGGTGACGTCCTGGGCGTCGTCGAGGTGCCCGAGGCGGCGGAGCGCCAGGGTGTACACCAACGGCGACCAGCGGTGGTAGCCGGTCTCCAGCGCCCAGGTCTCGCCCCGGGAGAAGGCCGTGGCGAGGCTGCGCTCGGAGTCCTCGTCCGCGCGGGACGCCGGCTCGGTGGCATGGCGTACCGAGTGCCCCCCGGTGTTGCGCACACTCACGCTGGTCCCTTTCACGCGGTCACGTCGCCACAGAGTAGCCGTGAGATCAAAGAAAGTCGGACGACCCTGCATCCGGACGGGCTGCTCGAGGAGAAGTAGGAGTAGGACCGGCGCCTCGTCGGTCCCCCGTTGTCCCCGATGGAGAGGAACTCCTCATGTCCCTACGCCGTACTCTCACCGCCGCTGCCGCGGCTGTGCTCGACGCTCGGCCTGGTCGCCGGCACGTCGGCCGCCCAGGCAGGGCTCCACGCACCACCGCGCCACCGACGAGCAAGGCCGGAGCCACCTACATCGCGCTCAAGGGCGGCAAGACCACGCTCGCGCTCTACCCGGCCACCGCGGACGCCCTCACCTCGCTCGGTGTCTCGGTGACCCCGGTGTCCGAGGCGAAGGCCGGCGTCGGCCGGGATCGCCTTCCCGATCCAGGGTGGCCTGATCAACGCCAAGACCCTGGCCGGCAAGATCACCCACTCGGGCGGCCTGACCTTCGCTGCGGGTGGCACCAGCGTGACCGTGCGGGACTTCACGGTGCGGACCACCAAGCCGCGGATCCTCACCGCGTGGGTCGACGGGCTGAACGTGCGCGTTCCCCTGCTCAACGTCAACCTCAAGAAGGCGAAGATCGACCTCACCAAGAGGCACCTGACGGTCACGCGGATCAAGACCACGCTCACCAAGACGGCGGCCGACGCGCTGAACGCCACCTTCGGCGTCACCGCCTTCACCGCCGGCCTGCCCATCGGCAAGGTCACGGTGAGCGCCTCCTCCAAGCTGCTGCGCGGCTGACCCCCCGGGGCGGGCGGGCGGGCTCTCCCAGGGCCGTCCGCCCGCGGCCCGGCGACTCGGCTCAGCGGGGGTCGCCGGGCCCAGCCCCGGCTCGTCCGGGGCCGCGTCCTCCCACCGGGCGCGGGCCTCGAAGAGCAGCACCGCCGCCGACGCCGCCACGTTGAGCGAGTCGGCCCGTCCCCGCATCGGGATCGAGACCCTGGTCAGGCCGGTGCGCCACTCCTCGGCCACGCCGTCACCCTCCGAGCCCACGACCACGGCGGTGGGACCGGATCCCAGTCCCGCGCGGCGGTAGGGGGTCGCGCCGGCCGGGTCGGCGACGTACGTCGTGAAGCCGGCCGCGTCCAGGTCCGCGCGCGCGGAGGCCACGTCGGCGTACTCGTGCACGGGCGTGGTGAGGACCGTCCCGCGGCTCGCCACGAACGCCTTCGGATGGGTGACCCGCGCCGTCGCACGGGTCAGCACCAAGGCGTCGACGGCGCACGCGTCGGCCGTCCGGACCAGGGTCCCGAGGTTGCCGGCGTACTCGATGCCGTCGGCCACCAGCACCAGCCCTCCCCCGTCGGCCGGCAGTCGTGCCGGCCAGCCGCGGCAGGCGGACGACGGCGAGCAGCGCCGGGGCGGTCAGGCCCGGGTGGAGCCGGGTCAGGGTGCGCTCGGAGATCCGAACGGCCCGCTCGGACCGGCGGACGACCCGGGCCGCGGTCAGCTCCAGGGCCGGGTGGCCCCGGTCGCCCGGGCACCACAGGAGCGCCTCGACCGACGCCCCGCTGCGGAGGACGGCCTCGAGAGCCCAGCCGCCGGCGACGGCGGTGACGCGGTCGGCCCGGGGCAGGAGGTTGCGACGCGCGCGGGAGTAGCGGCGTACGTCGTCGTGCGACGCGCCGGCGTGGGGCAGCCGGGCCAGCGCCGCGGGGTCGGCGACGGGCTCCGCGACGCGGGACAAGGACAGGTGGGGCGTGGGCATGGCGGGCTCCGACGAGCAGGAGTGACGTCCTGACCTCCCGCCGGTCGCACGGCGGGGGTCGTCAGGCTGCCGGTCGGCGCCTGGTTGAGGTCACTCCTCGCTACCCATGCCGCAGACGGTACGACGGCGCGGTCACGGCCCGCACCCGGTTTTCCGCCCGCGACGCCGAGTTGTCAGGTGCCGACTCGGCGTGATCTCAGCGTCTGCTTGCGCCGACTCGGCGTGATCTCAGCGTCTGCCTGCGCCGACTCGGCGGTCAGAGCCGGTCGAGCCAGGGGTGGTCGGGCCGCAGGCGGGCGACCGCCTCGCGGAGCCAGCCCCGCTGGGTGCCGTCCAGCAGCGGCAGGGCGCGCTCGAGGTCGCGGCGGTCCTTGGGCCTGCCGTTGGTGGACTTGAACAGCAGCACGATCTCGGGGTTGAGCACCCGGATCCCGTCGTCGGTGACCCAGGTGGCCTCGTCGAGCGGGAGCAGGTGGTCGGGCAGCCGCTTGTTCTGCCAGAGCCCGTCCACCTCGGGCGTCAGCGGCAGGTCCATCACCCACGGCGACCGCCAGTCCCGGCGTACCCAGATCTGGCAGTCGGGCTCCGGCAGGTCGGGCCAGCGCTCGGTCATCGGGCGGATCCGGCCGCTCACGTTGGTCCAGAGGTCCCACCGGTCGCCGACGTGCTCGCGCAGCAGCGGCGCGTCCCCGGACAGCAGCGAGACGTCGATGTCCTCGTGCTCGCGCAACGCACCGGTGAACGCCTCGATCGCGTAGCCGCCGACCAGCCACCACGGTCGGTCGAAGCCCTCGAAGAAGGCCCGGGCGCCGGCGACGTCGAGCGGCTGCCACGGTCCGTAGGTGCGGTTGAACCAGGCCTCCTCGGCCTGCTCCTCGGCCGTGAACTCCAGCGGCTCCCGCACGGTCAGGAACCTACCCCTCGTCGGCCGCGGCGAAGGTGGCCACCAGGCCGAGGTGGTCGGTCCCGTCGATGTGCACCGTGTGCGAGCCGATCGCAGCCAGGCCGGCGCCGAGCATGACCTGGTCGATCTGGACGAGTCGCGGGACCGGGAACAGGTTGAAGGGCCGGTAGCGCCCGTTCGCGGGCCAGGTGCGCTGCCACCCCTGGTTCAACAGCTCGGTCACGGACCGGTAGCCCTCGTCCTCCAGGTCGCGTAGGGGCGCCTGGTCGAGCGTGGCGTTGAAGTCGCCGACGACCAGCGTCGGGATGCTGGGAGCGCACCAGCGCCAGCCATCGCTCCTGGTCCGCGTGCCACTCGACCGGCTGCGTCGGCTGTCGCGGGTGCACGGCCAGCAGGCGCAGCGCACCGTCGTCGGTCTCGACCGTCGCCAGCAGCAAGCGGTGCTCGGCCTCCTCCGACACCGCGTCCCCGACCCAGGTCCGCGAGAGGACCAGGATCCCGTTGTCGCCGTAGCCCGGCGGATGCACGTGGAAGGGGAACAGCTCGGAGAGCCCTGCCCGGTCCATCTCGGCGAACGACTCGCTCGTCACGTCCTCGAGCACCAGCACGTCGACGTCCTCACGCCGAGCGGCGTCCACGACCGGGGTGATCACGGCCGCGCCGCCCTCGAGGTTGACCGTCATCACCGTCAGCGGCGTGGCCTCGGGATCGGGGGACGGCGCCGAGCCGGTGTAGAGCGGCGCCAGCCAGTAGGCGTGGAGGCCGAGGCCGAGCAACGGGAGCAGCACCACCCACGCCTGACGGCGATGGCGCACCGCCCAGACGGCGAGCAGCACCAGCGCGACGGCGTACAGGACGATCGCGTACGGCGCGAAGCTCTGGGCCCGGATCAGCACCCCACGCCGCGGGTCCGACACCCGGAGGACGGTCAGGACCAGCGCCGGCGTCACCACCAGGACCACCGCCGCCCAGAAGGCCCCCCGGCGCCTGGTCATGCGGCGACCCTACCGGGCACCGGTCACCGCATGCCGTACATCTTCTTCATGCCCAGCCAGTCGCCGAGACCGAGCGTGCGGGCGTACGTCGAGCACGGCGCGCTCGCTGTGGTCCATCGTGAGGTTGGCGTGGCCGGGGCCGGTGTGGCCCAGGCCGTAGACGTGGCCGAACTCGTGGGTGACGGTGCCCTCGAAGTCCCACTGGTTGGTGCAGCCTGCCGGGATGCGTGGTCACCAGCCGGTTGCCCGTTGTCGATCATGATGTCGGCCGCGTTCATCCGCCCGGTGTCGAGCCACCAGTAGCAGGTCCAGCCGAGCAGGTTGCCCGGCAGGTTGCCGAAGCCGACGACGTTCTTGGTGTTGTAGTCGCCGCAGCTGATCGTGGAGGTGCCGGGCTCTGATGTTCGGGCGGGCCGAGGTGCGGCCGAGGTAGTGGGAGGCAGGGGTGCCGAGCCGCGGCCGCCCGCAGGTGTTGCGGCCCTTGCGCAGGTTGTCGTTGGCGACCTTGATCTGCCGGACGAGCGTCTTGTCGTGCCGTAGCGGTCGGGCGCCTTCGCGAGGTTGACGTCGTAGCGCAGGAGGTCGCCAGCGGTGGCCCTCGAGGTTGAAGGTGCGGTCCTGGCAGGCCGGCGGGCTCGTCGCCCGGGCGGCGGTGGCACCCGGCGCCGCGCGGCCGGCACGCGACCGGTGGTCGCGACGAACCGTGGCCGGTGTTGGTCACCCGGAGCCCGACGACGTCGCCCCGGGTGCCGTAGCCGTCGCCCGCGACGGTGACGCCGGGCGGTGGCACGACGACCGAGACGCCGTGCCGGCGTACACGGTGCGGCCGACCAGCGAGCAGCCGAGCGGACAGCCGTGGGCGAGCGCCGACGGCCGGGATCGGGGCCGTGCCCCGCGCACCGGTCGTCGGCGGTGCGGGCGGACGACGGCGCCGTGCAGCGAGCGCGGCCAGGACGGCGCCGGTGGTGAGGCAGGCGACCGGGCGAGGGTCCGTCGGAGGACGTCATGGACCCAGCCTGCCCTGTCGGACCTTGTCTAACCCTCGCCGCGCCCGAGGCGAGCGTCCGCCGGATCACAGCAGAGCGAGATCGTCGCGGTGCACGACCTCGCGCTCGTACGCCGCCCCGAGCTCGCGCCGGAGGGTCGCCGAGGTCTTGCCCGACCAGTCGCGGGATCTCGTCGGCGTCGAAGTTGACCAGCCCGCGCGCGACGGCCACGCCGTCGGGGCCGGCGAGGTCGACCGGGTCGCCGGCCAGAAGGACCCGGTGGCACCGGTCAGGCCGGCGGCCAGCAGCGACGCGCGCCGCTCGACGACCGCCCGGACGGCGCCCTCGTCGAGCAGGAGGACGCCCTTGGGCTCGGTGGCGTGGGCCAGCCACAGCTGACGGGTGGGCCGGCGGCGCGTCGCCGCCTGGAACCAGGTGCCGACCTGCTCGGCCGGCCAGCGCCTCGCCCGCCCGGTCGGCCGAGGTGAGCACGACGGGGATGCCGGCGCGGTGGCGATCCGGGCGGCGTCGAGCTTGGTCCGCATGCCGCCGGTGCCGACGCCGGCCGACGCCGGCGCGGCCGATCCGGCTCGTGGCGAGGTCGTCGGCGAGCGCGACGTCGGCGATCAGTCGGCTGCCCGCGGTCGTCGGGTGACCGTCGTACAGGCCGTCGACGTCGCTGAGCAGCACCAGCAGGTCGGCGTGCACCAGGTGGGCGACCAGGGCGGCGAGCCGGTCGTTGTCGCCGAAGCGGATCTCGCCGGTCGCGACGGTGTCGTTCTCGTTGACGATCGGCAGCACGCCCAGCTCGAGCAGCTTCGCCAGGGTCTGGTGGGCGTTGCGGTAGTGGCTGCGCCGGGTCATGTCGTCCGCGGTCAGCAGCACCTGCCCGACGACGAGTCCGTGCCCCGCGAGCTCCTCGGTGTAGCGGTGCACCAGCAGGCCCTGCCCGACGGCCGCGGCGGCCTGCTGGGCCGGCAGCGCGCGCGGGCGGCGCGTCAGCCCGAGCGGCGCGAGTCCGGCGGCGATCGCGCCGGACGAGACCAGGACGACCTCGGTGCCGCGGGCGTCGGGCGGCGGCGAGCACGTCGACGAGCCGGCGTACCCGCTCGGGGTCGATGCCGCCGGTCGGCGGTCGTGAGCGAGGACGAGCCGACCTTGACCACGACCCGGCGGGCCGCGGCGACCTGCTCGCGGCGGGCCTGACCGGTCATGCGTCCTGGTCGCTCTCCGCGGTCGAGGGCACGTGGTCGGGATCGTCGGCGGAGCCGATCTCGTAGCTCATCGGACCGCGGGCCTGGGTGGTCGATCCGGCGGGCGACGTCGGCGCGGGTCTCGGTCTCGCCGCGCTCGGGCATCGCCTCCTGGATCGCGCGACGACGGCCCGGTGGCCGGACGCTTCTCGTCGAACCGCTGGTCCTCGCCGCGGCGGCCGAGCATCTCGACGCCGGCGTCGATGCCGGGCTTGAAGTCGAAGACGACGGCGTTGTCGGGATGGCCGATCAGGACGGCGTCGCCCTCGACCGCACCGAGCTGGACCAGCCGGGACTCGACGCCGAGCCGGTTGAGCCGGTCGGCGAGGAAGCCGACGGCCTCGTCGTTGCTGAAGTCGGTCTGGCGCACCCAGCGCTCCGGCTTCGGGCCGGTCACCCGCCAGGCGCGTGTCCGGGCCAGCGAGGGTCGGAGATCTCGGTCACCGAGAAGTCGTCGCCACCGTCGGCCGAGGGCGGCCGCAGCATGATCCGCTCGGTCGGCGGTCTGGGTCCGCGCCGCCCGGGCGGACCGGACGATCTCGGCCATCGCGTAGGTGAGCTGGCGCAGGCCCTCGCCCGACGCCGCGCTGACCGCGAAGACCTCGAGCCCGCGCGCCTCGAGGTCGGCCCGGACGATCTCGGCCATCTCGCGGCCGTCGGGCACGTCGATCTTGTTGAGCGCGACCAGGCGGGGACGGTCGTCGAGCCCGCCGTACGACGCGAGCTCGTGCTCGATCACCGTCGAGGTCGTCGTCCGGGTTGCGGCCCGGGCTCGATGGTCGCGGTGTCGATGACGTGCACGATGGCCGCGCACCGCTCGACGTGCCGCAGGAACTCGTGGCCGAGGCCGCGGCCCTCGCTGGCGCCCTCGATCAGGCCGGGCACGTCGGCGACGGTGAAGGTGGTGTCGCCGGCGGTGACCACGCCGAGGTTGGGCACCAGGGTGGTGAAGGGGTAGTCGGCGATCTTGGGCCGGGCCCGCGAGATCGCGGCGATCAGGCTCGACTTGCCGGCGCTCGGGATAGCCCACCAGGCCGACGTCGGCGACCACCTTGAGCTCGAGCACGATCTCCAGCTCGTCGCCGGGCTCACCGAGGAGGGCGAACCCGGGCGCCTTGCGCTTGGAGCTGGCCAGCGCGGCGTTGCCGAGACCACCGCGGCCACCCTGGGCGACGACCAGCTCGGTGCCGGCGCCGACCAGGTCGGCGAGCAGCTCGCCCGCGGCGGTGGACACGACCGTGCCGTCGGGGACGGGCAGCACGAGGTCGGCCGCCGTGGGAGCCGCTGCGGTGGGCGCCGGCGCCGTGGCCGCCGTGCTCGGCCCGCGCGTGCGGGCTGTGGTGGTAGTCGAGCAGCGTGGTCACGTCGGGGTCGACCCGGAGGATCACCGAGCCACCGGGGCCGCCGTTGCCGCCGTCGGGGCCGCCGAGCGGCTTGAACTTCTCACGGTGGACCGAGGCGACGCCGTTGCCGCCCCGCCCCGCGGCGACGTGCAACGTCACCCGGTCGACGAACGACGGCACTGCCATGACTGAACTCTCGTGGACCGCTGGTCGAACTTGTCGAGACCACCGGCCCTCGAGATGGACAAGGCGTCCCTCGGACGGGGACGCCCTTCGAGGTGTCTCGACAGGCTCGATCACCGGAGCTCGGTCGGCGTTACTCGCCGGCCGGGACGATGTTGATGACGCGACGACCGCGCCGGGTGCCGAACTCGACGTTGCCCGCGATCAGCGCGAACAGGGTGTCGTCGCCGCCACGACCGACGCCGGTGCCCGGGTGGAAGTGGGTGCCGCGCTGGCGCACGATGATCTCGCCGGCGTTGACCAGCTGACCGCCGTACCGCTTCACGCCGAGGCGCTGGGAGTTGGAGTCCCGACCGTTCTTGGTCGAGGCCGCACCCTTCTTGTGTGCCATGAGTTCAGTCCTTCGTGCAGTGCGTGGTCTGAGCCTGTCGAGCTGACCGACCGAGCTCAGAGCGAGATGTCGGTGACCTTGACCTGGGTGTACTTCTGGCGGTGACCCTGGCGCTTCTTGTAGCCGGTCTTGTTCTTGTACTTCTGGATGATGATCTTGGGGCCCTTGGTGGCGCCGAGCACCTCGACGGTCACCCCGGCCTTGTCGAGACCGGTCGCGGTCACGGTGTCACCGTCGACGGTCATCACGACGGGCAGCGTCAGCGTGTCGCCGACGGCCGCATCGGTCTTGTCGATCTCGATGACGTCGCCCACGGCAACCTTCTGCTGCTTGCTGCCAGCGCGCACGATCGCGTACACCGCGGTCTCCTTCGTAGGTCTGGAACTTCTGGTCCGCCGGCCCGAGCTCGTCGGCCCCCGATCAGGGGCAGCGCACGAGGGGCCGGGCAGAAAGGGCACGCCGGAGCGCACCGAGGGTCCATGCTACGCGGTGCGCGTTCCGGCCCGCAAAACGACAGCGTCCGAGCGGGCCGGCCGCGAGGTCAGCGCTTGCGGCGCCGCCCTTGCGCTTGACCGGGACGTGCAGCGAGGGGGTCTCGTCCCCCGGCGCCGCGGGTACGCCGGCCGCCGTCGGGATCCTGCGGGACGCCCACCGCCTCGGCCGACCCGTCGAGCGCGACGGTCGAGCCGACCGCGGTGGGCGGTCCGGCCGGGCGGCTGGCCGCACGACGACGGGTGCGCGTGACCACGCGCGGGGGCTCCGGCTCGGCGGGCGGCGCGGGCTCGGACGGCTCCTCGGCGACCGGCTCGACCGGCTCGGGTGCCTCCTCGGTGACCGGCTCGGGCTCCGCGACGTCCTCGCCGCTGGTCGACGGCTCGTCGGCGCCTCGGTGGACGTCGGGCTCGGTCGTCTCGGACTCGGCGGCGTCGGCTCCGCGGCGTCGGGCGCGGTCGTCGACCGTCGTCGGTCGGCGTCGATCGCGTCGAGCGTCGATCGCGTCGAGGTCGGCGGTCGGTCTCGACGTCGGTGTCGGACGTCGGCCGCGTCCTCCTCGGCCTCGGCGCGCTCGTGGCGTGCCATCGCGGCGATGTCCTTGGGCGACGGTGCGGAGGACCGCGGCGCGGCCTCGGCGCGGAGTGTCCTGCGTCTTGCCGCGGCTGCGGCCACGCCGGGCCGCGGCGGCCGTCGTCCTCGGGCTGCTTCGGCTCGACCGGCGCCTCCTCGATCACGACGCCGCGGCCGTGGCAGGCCGTGCAGTCGTGGGAGAAGGACTCCAGGAGGCCGGTGCCGATCCGCTTGCGCGTCATCTGGACGAGCCCGAGCGAGGTGACCTCGGCGACCTGGTGCCGGGTGCGGTCCCGGCCCAGGCACTCGACCAGGCGCCGCAGCACCAGGTCGCGGTTGGACTCGAGCACCATGTCGATGAAGTCGACGACGATGATGCCGCCGATGTCGCGCAGCCGGAGCTGCCGCACGATCTCCTCGGCGGCCTCGAGGTTGTTCTTGGTGACGGTCTCCTCGAGGTTGCCGCCCGAGCCGGTGAACTTGCCGGTGTTCACGTCGACGACGGTCATCGCCTCGGTCCGGTCGATCACCAGCGAGCCGCCGGAGGGCAGCCAGACCTTGCGCTCGAGGCCCTTCTTGATCTGCTCCTCGATCCGGTACGCCGCGAAGACGTCCTGGTCCTTCTTCGGCTCGTAGCGCTCCAGCCGCTCCTCGAGGTCGGGCGCGACGTGCACGACGTAGGACTGCACGGTGTCCCAGGCGTCGTCGCCCTCGATGACGAGCTTGGCGAAGTCCTCGGTGAAGAGGTCGCGGACGACCTTGAGGGTCAGGTCGGGCTCGCCGTAGAGCAGCTGCGGCGCGGAGCCGCGCGGACTTCTTCTCGATGTCCTCCCAGCGCGCCTTCAGCCGCTCGACGTCGCGGGTGAGCTCGTCCTCCGCAGCGCCCTCGGCGGCGGTCCGCACGATGACGCCGGCGGTGTCCGGGACGATGTCCTTGAGGAGGGTCTTGAGCCGGTTGCGCTCGGTGTCGGGCAGCTTGCGGGAGATGCCGCTGGTGGTGCCGTCGGGCACGTAGACCAGGAAGCGGCCGGCCAGGCTGACCTGGCTGGTCAGCCGGGCGCCCTTGTGCCCGATCGGGTCCTTGGTGACCTGCACCAGGATCGACTGGCCCGAGGACAGCACCGACTCGATCTTGCGCGGCTGGCCGTCCTTGTGGCCGAGCGCGGACCAGTTGACCTCACCGGCGTAGAGCACGGCGTTGCGGCCCTTGCCGATGTCGATGAAGGCGGCCTCCATCGACGGCAGGACGTTCTGCACCCGGCCGAGGTAGACGTTGCCGATCAGCGAGGTCTGCGACTCGCGGGCGACGTAGTGCTCGACGAGGACGTTGTCCTCGAGCACGCCGATCTGGGTGATGTCGCCGCGCTGGCGGATCACCATCACCCGGTTGACGGCCTCGCGACGGGCCAGGAACTCGGCCTCGCTGACGATCGGGGCACGACGGCGTCCGGCCTCGCGGCCCTCGCGACGTCGCTGCTTCTTGGCCTCGAGCCGGGTCGAGCCCGACACGGCCGTGATCTCGTCGTTGGCGCTGCGGCCGCTGCGGACCCGGGTGACGGTGTTCGTGGGGTCGTCGCCGCCGTCACCGTCGTCGTCACCGGACCGGCGCCGACGACGCCGGCGACGCGAGGACGTGCTCTCGCCGTCGCCGGAGGACGCTGCGGCCGAGTCCGGCGACGCGTCGCCGGTCGTGTCGCCGCCGGGCTCGCCGTGGAGTCGTCGCTCGGGTCCTCGCCGGAGTCGGAGCCCTGGGCCCCTCCGCCTTCGCCGGACTTGCGACGCCGGCGGCCGCCCCGGCGGCGCTTGCGGCGGGTCGCGGTGCTCGCTGTCGTCGCCACCGCCCTCGGCCTGGTCGGCCGACGGCTCGTCGCCGGCGCCGTCGCTCTCGGCGGCCGGCTCGGCCTTGGCCGCGGCCGCCTTGGAGGTACGCCGCGCCGGAGCGGTGGTCTTCTCGGGTGCCTGGAAGAGCGGGACCGGCACCGAGGAGGTGCGTGAGCCGTCGCCCGCGTCCGCGGCAGCGGCCTCGCCGGCGGCCGACTCGGAGGCGGCTGCGCCTTCGGCGGACTCCGGGATCCGGTGGTCTTCTTGGTGGTCCGCTTGCGCGTGGTGGTCTTCTTCGCGGCCGGCCGGTCGCCCTCACCGGCCGCGGGCGTCGGTCGGCCTCGCCGGACGCCTCGGGCTCGGGCGCGGCGGCCGCCTTCTTGGTGGTCCGCTTGCGGGCGGTGGTCTTCTTCGCCGGCGCCGGCGTGTCGGCGCCGGTCGGTGCCCGTGGCCGGCTCGGTGGCCGGGGCGTCCCCGCTGACGCCGCGTCGGTGCTGTCGGCCGCCGGCAGCCGTCTTCTTGGTGGTCCGCTTGCGCGGCGCCGACTTCTTCGTCGCCGGCGGCGTGTCCCCGCTCTCCGGAGTGGTCTCGGAGGGGGTGGAACCGTCCTGCTGATCGTCGAGCATGTCGCTCCTCGGCCCGGACGCTGCGTGCAGCCCCGGACGTGTCCGGCGCCGGCGGCCCGCATGGTCAGGGCCGACGACGCAAAGCCTTCGGTGGCGGCGACACCCTCCGCAGGTGCGTCACGGGTCCGACATGTCACCGACCGCGGTCGCCGAGCCATCCGGGCGAGCTGCTGTCACCAACTCAGCCAGGCCGCGTCGCGGTCCGGTGACGACCGGCTCCACTGTGCCGGGCCAGGGATCGGACCGGCGAGAACGTCGTCGGGTCGACCGAAGCGGCAAGCCGCACGGTCGACCGACGTCGAGTATCGCACACGGGAGAGCCGTTCCCCGCACTGTCAAGCGGATAACGGGTCGCCGATGGCCCCGGACGCCGCGTCGTAGGGCCCCTGCTCGAGCCGCGTCACCAGCGGCGTCCCGGGCGCGTCGAGACCTCCGACCTGCCGGAGTCCGGCGAGGACGTCGTCGGGCCGGACCGACGGCACGGTGTGCCGCAGCACGACCTCGAGCGCCGTCCCCCCGTCGTACGCCGTCGCGTGCAGCGCGAGCACCGCCGCGCGGCTGTCGAAGGACCGCATCCCCTTCTTGGTCATCCGCTCCACCCCGACCGAGGTCGGCGGCGAGGAACGGCCGCGACGGCCGGGTTCGACGTCCTCCGGCGGCCTGCCCGGCAGGTCGATGCGCCAACGGCTGACCTCGAGCCGCTCGGCCAGGCTGCCCGGGGTGGCCTCGACGACCTCGAGGACGTCGAGCCCGTCGGGCAGCGCCTCGTCGAGGTCGGCGGCGAGCCGGTCGGCCTCGACCCGCTCGGCCAGTCCGATCTCGAGGTACTCGGCCTCGCTGGCGGCCCCCGTCGGCGAGGCGCCCGCGTAGGAGATGCGCGGGTGGGGGTTGAACCCCGACGAGTAGGCCATCGGGATGCGGGCCCGGACCAACGCCCGCTCGAACGCCCGGCTGAAGTCGCGGTGGCTGGTGAAGCGCAGCCGCCCCCGCTTGGCGTAGCGGACCCGCATCCGCTGGACCGGGGGTGCCTGCTGCTCGGGCTGCTCTCGCACCCGGCCAGGCTAGTGGCGCGCGGGCCCTCAGCCCCGACTCGCCAGGTGTCGCCGGGCCAGGGGCGAGAGGTAGATCGAGCGGACGACGTCGCCGTCGAGCCAGGCGGTCAGCTCCGCGGCCTTCACCTCGAGCGCACGCCGGGCGGCGTCCGGCACCTCCTCGGCGAGCACCACCTCGACGACCCCGTCGTCGCGCTGGCACCAGGCGCCGACGATGCGACCGTCCGACCAGGCGGTCGGGCCGCCGTTGCCGTTGCGGTCGAAGATGTGGTCGGCGTGCTCCCCGAGATGGAAGCCTCGCTCCTTCCAGCCCATCGTCGTCGGGTCGAGCGCGGGCAGGAGCGCGACCCAGGGGCCGGGATCGCCGGGTGCGTCCACGTCGTCGGGGAGGACCCAGCCCGTGGCCGGGCCGTCGAGGGACACCTCGACCGCCTCCACGTCGGCGAGCGCCCGGCGTACGGCCGCCTTCGTCGAGCCCAGCCACCAGACCAGGTCCGCCTCGGTGCCCGGACCGAACGCGCGTAGCCAGGCCGCCACCAGCGCGGCGTAGCCCTCCGGCTCGGTGAGCGGGAGGCGGCATCTCACCCAGCCACTGCGGCCGTCGCCGTCCACCGCGGTCGGGAGACCTTCCAGCCGCCGTCGTTCTCACCGCGCACGATGGCCCCGGAGGCGGCGAGGGCGACCACGACGCCGGCGGCGATCGCCACCTCGGCCTGGTAGGCGCCCTTCCCTCGGGTCACCCGGGCATCGAGTGCCGGGCAGGCGGGCCCGGAGCTGGGCGGTCGTCAGCGGCCCCTCCGTCTCGACGAGGTTCCGGACCAGGGCCAGGTGCTCCTCGACCCAGGCTGTGCCGTCCGGGCTGACGCCGGCGTCCCTGCATCTCCGTCGCGAGCCGGCGGACCTGCTGCCCGGCGACGCGGGCACTGGCGCTGGCCCAGGCGGCCGGCAGGAGCTCGCGCGGGAACGCGAAGACCGTACGACGCATCGCGAGCTGCTTGACCACCGAACGGTCGTCGTAGAGGGCGGTGTCCACCTCGGCGCGGGTCGCTCCGCACCGGGCCCATGCGGCCAGGTGGACCGACGCCGGCTCGGTCGCGTGGAGGCACACCGTCGCCCGCGCCGCGGCCGCCGTGTCCGCGACCGGGCGTGGCCAGGCCCTGGCGGAGCGCCAGACGCGCCCGTCGCTCGTCGTCCCCGATGTGCCGCACCCCTGCATCCTGCCCGAGCCCACCCCCCGCCCCGGGAATGTGACGGGCCGCGGAGCCGGATGAAACGATCGCGCGATGTCCGCCCTCCGTCGTACCGCGCTGGTGATGGCGGGGCTGGTCCTCCTCTCCTTCAACCTGCGCCCGGCGGCGGTCAGCGTCGGACCGGTGCTCGAGGAGGTCCGCGACGGGCTCGGCCTGACCGGTGCCCAGGCGGGTCTGCTCACCTCGTTGCCGGTGCTGGCCTTCGCGGTCTTCGGCGCGCTGGCCCCGACGTTCGCCCGGGCCGTCGGCCTGCACCGGGCGCTCGCCCTGTCGCTCGCGGCCGTGGTCGTCGGCCTCGGCGGCCGGGCCACCGCGCACGACTCCACCGTCTTCCTGGCCCTCTCGGCCTTCGCGCTCGCCGGGATGGCGACCGCGAACGTGCTCATCCCGTCGCTGGTCAAGCTGCACTTCCCGGACCGGATCGGCCGGGCCACCGCCGATCTACACGACGGCGCTGGCGATCGGGCTGACCTCGGCGTTCCTCCTCACCGTCCCGATCTCGGAGTCGTTCGGCAGCTGGCGGGCCGGGCTGGGGGTGTGGGCGCTGCTGGCGCTGGTGGCCGTGCTGCCGTGGCTGGGCCTGCTCGGCCACGACCGGCACCTGGAGACCGGTGCCCGGAGCATCTCGTTCGCCGACGTCGCCCGGACCCGGATCGGCTGGGCGATGGCGCTCTTCTTCGGTCTCCAGTCGCTGCAGGCCTACTCGATCTTCGGCTGGTTCGCCCAGCTGTGGCGCGACTCCGGGCTACTCCGCCGAGCAGGCCGGGCTCCTGGTCGCGATCGTGGCCGGCGTCAGCATCCCGCTGTCACTGTGGCTGCCCGTCGGCTGCGGCACGCCGCCAGGACCAGCGCGGCCTGATCCTCGCCGTGCTGAGCTGCTACCTCCTCGGCTACAGCCTGCTGCTGGTCGACGCGCACACCTGGGCGATCCCCGCGGCGCTGCTCGTCGGCGTCGGCTGCTGCGTCTTCCCCGTCGTGCTGACGCTGATCGGCCTGCGCGCCCACACCCCCGACGGCACCGCGGCCCTGTCGGGGTTCACCCAGTCGCTGGGCTACCTGGTCGCCGCGATCGGGCCGTTCGCGATCGGGGTCGTGTACGACGCGACCGGCGGCTGGACCGCGCCCCTCTGGCTGCTGATGGTGCTGGTGGTGCCGCTCCTGGCCGTCGGCGCGTACGCCGGCCGACCGGCGTACCTCGAGGACCAGCTGGGGCACCGACCTGGCTCCCGAGATGCCGTCGAGCACTGACGGGGTCGATCGGGCACGATGACGGCGTGTCTCGTCGCGCGGCGTCCCTCTTCCTCGCCCTCGGCGTCGTGTGGGGGATCCCGTACCTGCTGATCAAGGTCGCGGTCGACGAGCTCTCCCCGGCGCAGATCGTCCTGGCCCGGACGGCGATCGCCGCCCTGATCCTGCTGCCGATCGCCGTCGTCCAGGGCGCGGTCCGGCCGGTGCTGACGCGCTGGCGGTGGCTGGTGCTCTTCGCCGTCGTCGAGATCGCCGTGCCGTGGGTGTTCCTCGGCAGCGCCGAGACCCGGCTGCCCAGCTCGACCACGGGCCTCCTCGTCGCGGCCGTGCCGCTGGCCGGCGTGGTGATCGCGTTCGCCACCGGCCACGCCGAGCGCCTGACGCCGGTGGCCTGGGCCGGCCTGGTGCTCGGGATCGTCGGCGTGGCGGCCCTGGTCGGCTTCGACGTCGGCGGCTCCGAGCTCGGTGCCGTGGCCGCGGTGGGCGTGGTCGTGGTCGGGTACGCCGCCGGCCCGGCCATCCTCAGCCGTCCGCTCCAGGGCCTGCCGGGGATCGGGATCATGGCCACGGCGCTGACGCTCAGCGCCGTGGCCTACGTCCCGGTCGTGCTGCTCACCGACGGCGTACCGGGCCCGCTGCCGTCCGCCGACGTCGTCGCCTCGGTGCTCACTCTCGGGGTGGTCTGCACGGCGGTGGCCTTCATGCTGCTCTTCGCCCTGGTGGGCGAGGTCGGGCCGGTGCGCGCCACGACGATCACCTACCTCAACCCGGCGGTCGCCGTCGTCGCGGGCGCGGTGTTCCTGGGCGAGCAGGTCACCGTCTGGACCGTCGTCGGCTTCGTGCTGGTGGTCACCGGCTCCTACCTGGTCAACCGCGGTGGCCGGCCATCGTCGACGACCGGTACGGAGCTGGCCGGCGAGACGTCGAGCAGCTGCGCCTGAGCGCGACGCGCCGGCGATCGCGGACGGCGTCGAGGCCCCGGCGCGCTCACGCCGGGGCCTCGAGCCGGGACCGACGGGTCAGGACAGCGGCCGCACCGCGGTGATGTGGGTGCTCCAGTTCGCGTAGAACGTGCGGCGGTAGCCACAGGTGGTGTCGACGGCGAACTCCGCGTCGGTGCACCTCGACGCCGTGTACTCGCTGGCGAGCCACATCGTCCCGTCCGGCGTCACCGTGGCCGCGCCGTAGTCGCCCCATCGCGGGTCGTAGCCGCCCTCACCGGTCGCGGTGAAGCCGTCGTTGGGTCCGACGCCCGGCCCGGTGATCTGCACCGAGGCCGGAGCCTGGCCGGGCTTGAACCGGGCCACGGCAGCGCTCGGGAAGTAGCTCGGCCCGGTCAACGTGGCACCGATCGCGCCGGCCCCGGTGGGTCCGACCACGATCGAGGGGTAGGTGAGGTTGGCGCCCTGCACGGCGACGTAGCCGTTGCCGCCCAAGGACGCGGACAGCGTGCCGGTGCTGCTCGGGTGCAGGACGAACCAGGCGACACCGGTCCGCTGCTTGATCGCCTTCCAGGCACCGTTGTTGGTGTTGTACCAGGCCGCGCCGGTGCCGGTGAGCGGCGTACCGGTCGTCAGGTACACGTCACCGCCGTGGAGCCAGGCTCCGTAGACCTTGCCCGAGTTGCCGGCGTCCAGGACCAGCGGGGCCTTCAGGTTCGGGTAGCGGGTGCCGATGCAGGCCACCGAGTTGACGCAGTTCAGCAGCGGCATCGGGCCGTTCTCCTGCTGCGCGAAGCCCGGGGTGGCGTACGTCTGCGTGTCCGCGCTGGTCTCCGCGAGCGACAGGTGGGGCGAGTCGGTGTCGAGCGACGACGTGTCGGACAGCCCGAACAGCACGATCGAGTGGGCCAGGCCGTCGGTGAACGTCGATCCCGACATCCCGAAGTACATCGTCCCGCCACGCGACGTCGACCAGTCCGCCGGCAGTGCGTTCACCGGCTGCATCGTGTAGGCGAGATCGTCGTACGTCGACGTGTGGACGTTCTCGAACACCTGCATGGTCGGGTCGCTGACGCCGGCGACCAGGTCCGCCTTGGACAGGGCGTACACCTGCGCCCCGTTGAAGCCGTCACCGAAGAACTCGAACTCGTTCGTCGTGATGTAGAAGCCGTGGGCGTCCATGCCGATCTGCGGGTAGTCACCGAAGCAGGCCGCTTCGGGGCAGTGGTGGTCCGGCGTCCCGTTGGCTCCGTTGTTGGTCGTGTCGATCGACCAGATCGTCCAGGCGCCCAGCGGGTCGCCGGACTGGCTGACGGCCAGCCACACCTGGCCCGCGCCGGTGAAGTCACCGGTGATCGGGTCCTCGTCGAGGCTCGCCGACGTCACGAACCAACGGTCGGAGGTCGGGTCGTACAGGCAGGCGGTGTCGAACATGTTGGGGCCGAACGGTCCGTCGGGGCGCACGAACGTCGGGTCCAGCTTGAAGAACTCGTTGAGCGTGAGACCGACCGAGGGGCCGTCGGCGAAGGCCTTGGTGCCCGCGATCAGCGGCGTCCCGGACGTCGTGTAGACCTGCACGACCGAGTTCACGATCTCGAGGACGTGGCCGCCACCCACGCACAGCCCCTGGTCCGGTGGCTCGCCGGAGAACTGGTTCCCACCGCCGGAGTACCGGTTGTCGAAGTGGTTCACGCCCTCGAACGCGCTGGTCACGCCGTTGGTGTTCTGCGTGGCCGGGACCGACCCGGCGGACGGCGGCCTGACCTTCCCGTTCAGCACCGACGAGCCGCCCTGCGGTGAGTTCTCACGCGCTTCGACCTCGGGGCTCTTGAGCTCGGGCGAGCCGAGGACGTCGCCCGGACTCGGAAGACGCGGAGGTGGACACCGTCCTCGCCGAGGTCGTCAGGGGAGCGCGCTCCCCCATGTACCTGGCCAGCGAGTGGCCCGGTGTCGACTGGCCCGAGGCCGCGGCCCCGTCCACCGAGACACCGACCACCGCGGCCGACGCCGCCAGGCCGAAGACACAGGCCAGCACCAGAGATGAGGATCTACGCACTCCGCCTCCAAGGGTCCAGGACACCCTTCGCGACACTGTCACTGCGCCGCCCGACGCACAAGCCCCCCGGCTCAGGCCGGTCCCGGCCGCGCCGCCGGTGAGGAGCCGGGCTGGTGCCGTCTGCGCCAGAGCGTGGCGATCGCCAGCGAGATCGCGACCACGACCGCGTAGCCCAGCGCCGTCTGCAAGTTGACGGTGAGCAGGAGGTAGACGGCCGTACCGACGATCACCGCCGCCAACGTCCACCTGCTCTTGTCCATGCGCCTGAGCTGGTCCTGGATCGACACTCCGGCCTCCTCAGACGACGGACAGGGGCAGCAGGTCGCGGCCCGTGGGGCCGATCTGGATCTCGGTGCCCAGCTCGGGGCAGACGCCGCAGTCGTAGCAGGGCGTCCAGCGGCAGTCGTCGACCTCGGGGACCGAGTCGGGGTCGGCCGCGATCGCCAGCGCGTCCTCCCAGTCGGCCCACAGCCAGTCCTTGTCGAGACCCGAGTCGAGGTGGTCCCACGGGAGCACCTCGTCGTAGTCGCGCTCGCGGACGGTGTACCAGTCGAGGTCGACGCCGGTGCCGCCGAGCGCGCTCTCGCACGCGGCGGTCCAGCGGTCGTAGGAGAAGTGCTCGCTCCAGCCGTCGAACCGGCCGCCGTCACGCCAGACCTGCTCGATGACCGCCCCGACCCGCCGGTCGCCGCGGGAGAGCAGTCCCTCGATCGTCCCGGGCTTGCCGTCGTGGTAGCGGAAGCCGATCGCCCGGCCGTACCGCTTGTCGGCGCGGACGACGTCGCGCAGCTTCTTGAGCCGCTCGTCGGTGGTGTCGTGGTCGAGCTGGGCGGCCCACTGGAACGGCGTGTGGGGCTTGGGGACGAAGCCGCCGATCGAGACCGTGCAGCGGATGTCGTTGTGGCCGGTCACCTCGCGGCCCTTGGCGATCACCTTCTTCGCGAGGTCGGCGATCTCGAGCACGTCGTCGTCGGTCTCGGTGGGCAGGCCGCACATGAAGTAGAGCTTCACCTGGCGCCAGCCGTGGGAGTACGCCGTGGCGACGGTCCGGATCAGGTCCTCCTCGTCGACCGCCTTGTTGATCACCTTCCGCATCCGGACGCTGCCGCCCTCGGGCGCGAAGGTCAGCCCCGAGCGACGGCCGTTGCGCGAGAACTCGTCGGCCAGCGTGACGTTGAAGGCGTCGACGCGGGTGCTCGGCAGCGAGAGCGAGACGTTCGTGCCCTCGTAGCGGTCGGCCAGCCCGTGGGCGACCTCCGCGATCTCGGAGTGGTCGGCGCTCGACAGCGACAGCAGCCCGACCTCCTCGAAGCCGGACTGGCGGATGCCGTTCTCGACCATCGCGCCGATCGTCTCGATGGAGCGCTCGCGCACCGGGCGGGTGATCATGCCGGCCTGGCAGAAGCGGCAGCCGCGGGTGCAGCCGCGGAAGATCTCCACGCTGAAGCGCTCGTGCACCGTCTCGGCGAGCGGCACCAGCGGCTTGGCCGGGTAGGGCCACGCGTCGAGGTCCATCAGCGTGTGCTTGCGGACCCGGAAGGGGATGCCCGGCTTGCTGGGGACGACGGCCTCGATCGTGCCGTCGGCGGCGTAGGCGACGGCGTAGAACTTCGGGACGTAGACGTTCTGCGAGACCGCGAGCCGCCGGAGCACCTCGTCGCGCCCGCCGGGCCGCCCCTCCGCCTTCCACTCGCGCACGACCTCGGAGATGGCGAGCACGATCTCCTCGCCGTCGCCGAGCACCGCCGCGTCGACGAAGTCGGAGATCGGCTCGGGGTTGAACGCCGCATGCCCGCCGGCGATCACGATCGGGTCGTCGTCGCCGCGGTCGACCGCGTGGAGCGGGATGCCGGCGAGGTCGAGCGCGTTCAGCAGGTTGGTGTAGCCGAGCTCGGTGGAGAAGCTGATCCCGAAGAGGTCGAAGTCACCGACCGGGCGGTGGCCGTCGACGGTGAACTGCGGGATGCCGTCCTCCCGCATCACCCGCTCCATGTCGGGCCACACGGCGTACGACCGCTCGGCGAGGATCCAGTCGCGCTCGTTGAGCACCTCGTAGAGGATCTGCACGCCCTGGTTGGGCAGGCCCACCTCGTAGGCGTCCGGGTACATCAGGGCCCAGCGCACGGTGGGGCCGTCGGGGGCGCAGTCCCACTCCTTGACGGTGGAGTTGAGCTCGCCGCCGACGTACTGGATCGGCTTCGACACCGAAGGGAGTCGGGGCTCGAGCCGGGGGAAGACGCTCGCAGACACGCGGGTGGACCTCACTGTTGCTCGCTGGGCGGACGAACGCCCCAGCGTACGCCGCGACGGCCGCGGCCGATGGAATCGTTCCGCTCCCCTAGGGTCGGGCCGTGAGCCGCTGGACGACGCTGGTGCCGCCCGCAGCCAGATCGTGCTGCTCGTGCTGAGCGCGATCGTGGCCGTGCTGACCGTCGTACCGGGCCGGTCGAAGCCGCTCCAAGGCGGCCTCCACCTGGTGCTGCTGGCGACCTTCGTCTTCGTCTCGATCAGCCCCTGACCGCTGATCTCCGTTGCGGCGCGGCTGCGCGCGCGAGCAGAATCGCGGACGACGACGGAGGAGAGTCCCATGGCCGAGATCAACCAGGGCCGGTGGACAGCGCAGGTGGAGGGCGACTTCGTCGTCTTCGTCATCGGCGCGCGGATCCAGGCGAGCCACCCGCTGCGATCGCTGCGCGACCTCGGCGGCTTCAAGCGCGGGATGACGGGGATGCTGAAGTACCTCAGCCAGCACCCGGAGAAGGGGATGCTCGGCTTCCAGCAGCTCGGGCTCGGCACCGTCAACGTGCAGTACTGGCGCTCGTTCGAGGACCTCGAGCGGTTCGCCAAGGACGAGGACGACCCGCACCTCTCCGCCTGGCGCGCCTACTGGAAGCGGGTCGGCCGCAGCGACCGCACGGGCATCTGGCACGAGACCTACCTGGTGCGCGCCGGGGAGTACGAGGCGATCTACGGCAACATGCCGCCCTTCGGGCTCGGCAAGGCGACCGAGGTGGTCAAGCTGGGCGCCGACGCGACCGCCCGGCGACGGCTGCGTCGACTGGCCGGCTGGGGCTCGGGCATGTGGGCGATCAAGGCCGAGACGTGCTTCGACGGCGAGCGCTTCCGCCAGGACGGTGTCACCGTCCTGGTCGAGGGCGAGCGGATCGTCGGCGTGGAGCCCCTCGCGCACGACGTACCCGACGGCATGCGAGGTCACGGCGTACGGCGGGACCGTGCTGCCGGGACTGATCGACGCGCACGTCCACCTCGTCGCCGAAGGGACCCGCCCCGGCACCCCGGGCAGCCTCGAGCTCGCCGGCACTCTCGACGACGACGCCCTGGACGCCGCGATCGCACGCAGCCTCGCCGCCCAGGCGATCGCCGGGGTGACCACGGTGCGCGACCTCGGCGACGTGCGGTACCGGACCCTGGTCGCACGCGACCGGCGGAGCTCCCGGGAGCCGCGCATCGTCGCGGCCGGCCCGCCGCTGACGACTCCCGGGCGGCCACTGCCACTTCCTCGGTGGCGCCGTCGACGGGCGTCGACGCCGCGCGCGCGACGGTGCGCGCAGCACGTCGAGCGTGGCGTCGACCTGGTCAAGGTGATGGCGAGCGGCGGCATGATGACGCCCGGCACGGACCTGTTGGGGGTGCAGTTCGCGCCCGACGAGCTGCGAACGGCTCGTCGACGAGACGCACGCCGCCGGGCCTGCGGATCGTCGCGCACTGTCATTCCGAGGCCGGCGCGCGGCACGCGGTCGCGGCGGGCGTCGACGGGCTCGAGCACGCCACCCTCCTGACACCCGACGGGATCGCGATCGCCCGAGGACCTGATCGAGGAGATCGCCCGGTGCCGGGACTCACCGTCGACCCGACCCTCGGCTGGGACCCGGACCGGGTCGTGCCCGCTCGAAGAGGCGCCGCCGCACGTCCGGGCGCTGGTCGAGCGGTACGGTCTCGCGCCGGACGAGATGCGACGGCGGCGGGCCGACCAGGTGGCAGCGCATGCGCGAGGCGGGGGTCCGGGTCGTCAGCGGACTCGACGCAGGCGTCTCGCCGCCCAAGTCCCACGGCGGTCTCTGGCGCTCGGTCGTCGAGCTCCCGGCGCCGGCTACTCCCCCGCCGAGGCCCTGGCCACCGCCACGTCGGTGGCCGCCGACGACTGCGGGCTCGGGGGTACGACGGGCCGGCTCGCCGCGGGGTACGCGGCCGACGTCCTGGTGGTCGACGGCGACCTGGCGACCGACCTCGAGGCGCTGTCGCGGCCGGTCGACGTCAGGATCCGCGGGACCAGTGCTGTGAGGCCGGAAGGCCGTACCGCGTGCACCGGCGTACCGTGCTGGAGTGGGGCGTGCCCTGGGCGGCCGCCGGCTTCGAGTCCTTCACCCCGCAGCACTACCTGCTGATCGGGATCTTCCTCGCCGGTGCGGCCGGGCTGGTCGTGCTCGGCCGGTCGCGCCGCAGGACCGGTGCCGGCGACCGGTTCGACCGGGCGTTCGCGGTAGCGATCGTGGTGGTCACCGTGCCGAGCCAGCTCTACCAGCTCGCCCCGTGGGACTTCTCCCTGGGCTCTTCGCTGCCCCTGGCCCTGTGCGACTTCGCGTGGATCGTCGCGGCGTGGGCCCTCTGGACGCACCAGCCCGTCCCCACGGCGCTCACCTACTACTGGGGACTCACCCTCACCACCCAGGCGATCATCACGCCGTCGCTGGGCGAGGGATTCCCGGACCCGCGCTACTTCATGTTCTGGTCGATGCACTTCCTCATCGTGTGGTCCGCGGTCTACCTGACCTTCGGGCTGGGGCTCGGTCCCGGCTGGCGTGAGTACCGGGTCACCCTCGTCGTCACCGTGGCGTGGGCCGTGCTCGCGTACACCTTCGACGTGGTGGCCGACGTGAACTACGGCTACCTGGTGCGCAAGCCCTCGTCGGCCTCGTTGCTGGACCTGCTCGGCCCGTGGCCGGTCTACGTCCTTGCCTCCCTCGGCATCCTGCTGGTCGGCTGGGCCCTGATCACCTGGCCCTGGGTCGTCGTGGGCCGACGTGCCGAGGAGTCGCGGGACGATCCCCGGGGGTGACCACCCGGGTCAGTCGGCGGTGTCCGCGAGCTCGTCGAGCGCCTTCCGGGCGACGGTGAGGGCGTCCTCGGCGTACGAGATCATCTGCTCGAGGCCCAGCGTGCCGAACCGGTCGCCCACGCCGTCGACGGCCTCGGCGATGGCCGGGTCGATGTCCGTCGGAGCGATCGGCTCCGGGTGGGGCGGGAGAGTCGGCGGGGGCGTCGATCGAGTCCGAGCTGCTCATGCCCGTCATCCAAACACAGGCCCGGCCCCGGCGGCCGGAGGCGCTCAGCCCTTGACGTAGGAGAGCTTCTCGCAGACCTTCCCGTCGCGGAGCCGGAGGACGTCGACGCCGCGCACGTGGCCGGGCTCCCCGTCGGCGTCCCGCCACTCGAAGCGCCAGCGCAGGACGGCCCGGTCACCGCAGACGAAGGACTCCTCCTCGATGAACGCCGGATCACCGGTCTCGCCGAAGAGCTGCTCCCAGACCCCACGGATCGCCGCGGCGCCCTCGTAGCGCTGGCCGTCGGGGGCGGGACCGGTCGCCTCGAACACGCAGTCGTCGGTGGAGAGCGCCATGATCGCCTCGACGTCGCCGCGGCCGAACGCCGCGGAGAAGCGCGCCAGCGCGGCGTGGCCCTCGCCCCACGACGCGTCGCGGCCGAACGCGGCCAGCAGGTCGCCCTGGGCGCCGCCGTGCGACATCCCGCGGGGCTGCCACCATGCCGGCGCCCCGGTAGAGGTGCTCCCGCTCGGCGTACCAGGCAGCGACCTCGGTGACGAGCTCCGGATCCAGCCGAGCCTCTCCCCCGGTGGCGACGGCGAGGTCCCAGGCGTGCACGAGGTGGTCGGCCGCGAGCTGGTGGACGTACTCGCCCAGCTGCTCCTCGCCGTACGACAGGTGGACGGTGCCGCCGCGTGGCAGCGCCTCGGCGACCGACCGTGGTCGGCCCGGGAGCCGCGTCCAGGGCGCTGCGGACCGGGTCGTCACCGAGGAGGTCGCCGTCCAGGCTGTCTCCCACCTCGGCGATGGTCCGCCCGTCGACGAGCGGCTCGGTCCAGCGGTCCTCGCCCACGACATGGTTGACCAGGTCGCGGACCGACCAGTCCCGACACGGGGTGGGCGCAGCCCACTGGTCTTCGGTCACCCCGGCGACGCGGTCCGACCAGGACTCGACGGTGCGCTGGTAGAGCGTGTTCAGGTCCATGGGCCGCTCCCGCCTGTCGACGGCCCCGCCCAGGCGCTCCGGCCCGAGACGGTGCTGCGGAGCCGCCTTCCATGGTGGCACCGCTCGGCTCCCCCGCGGAAGGCTCGGGCTCGCGGGTCACCAACCACCGATTCATCATGTGAAGGTGCTCGAACCTCCGCTTCACACGGTGAGCTCGCCATGTGATGCGCGAGGTTCGACACGTTCACATGGTGAAGCTGTGACGGCCGGGGCCATCCGGGTCAGACCTGGTCGGCCAACGGGGCGGTGGGGGCGGCCTCGGAGCGCGCGGCGGCGCTGGCCGAGGTCGCCCGGAGCTCGACCTTCGGCATCAGGAGCAGCACCAGGAAGGCCAGGATCGCCACCGCGCCGGCGAGCAGGAAGACGGTGTCCATCGACTCCGCGAACCCGACCTTGAAGGGGTGGGCGAGCACCGGCGGCATCTCCTGGATGATCGATGAGTCGTCCTGCACCTGGGCCAGCACGCCACCACCGGGCGTCGGGTGGAGGAACGCGTCGGCGACCTGCCGGTCGAGCGGGTTCGGGCTCTGCGACGCCGTCTGCACCGCCTGCTGGAAGGCCGGGGTCTGCGACTCGGTGACGATCGCGCTCTCGATGTTGGCCCCGACGCTGCCGAACAGCACCGACAAGAAGATCGCGACGCCGAGGGTGCCGCCGATCTGGCGGAAGAACGTGGCGGACGACGTCGCGACCCCGATGTCGCGCGGCGGCACGGCGGACTGGAGGATCAGCAGCAACGGCTGCATGCAGTTGCCCAGCCCGTAGCCGAGCCCGAACATCACCGCCATCACCAGCAGCAGGTCCGTGTCGGCCGTGATCCGCGACAGCAGCAACAGGGTGGCGCAGATCAGCGCGGAGCCGATCAGCGGGAACGCCCGGATCCGGCCGGTCCGCGAGATCACCTGCCCGGAGATGATCGAGGCGCTCATCATGCCGACCACCATCGGCAGCATCAGGAAGCCGGACCGCATCGGTGAGGCGCCGTGCACGATCTGCATGTAGAGCGGGATGACCATGATCCCGCCGAACATCGCGGCCCCCACGACCACGCTCGCCACGATCCCGACCGAGACCGCACGGCTGCGGAACATCCGCAGCGGGATCAGGGCGTTGTCGCCCATCCGCCCCTCGACGTAGACGAACGCGCCCAGGCTCGCCGCGCCGAGCAGGTAGCAGACCAGGGCGCGGGGAGAGGTCCAGCCCCAGATCCGGCCCTGCTCGGCGATGGTGAGCAGCGGGACCAGCCCGACCATGAGGGTCGCGGCCCCCCACCAGTCGATGCGGGCGTCGCGCCGGGTGTGGCTCAGGTGCAGGGTGCGGTAGACCACGAACAGCGCGGCGATGCCGATCGGCACGTTGACCAGGAAGACCCAGCGCCACCCGGTCAGGCCGAGGATCACCGCATGGCTGGCGAAGAAGCCGCCGATCACCGGCCCGAGCACGCTCGAGGTCCCGAAGACCGCCATGAAGTAACCGGTGTAGCGCGCGCGCTCGCGCGGCGAGACGATGTCGCCGATGATCGCGAGCACCAGGGTGAACAGGCCGCCGGCGCCGATCCCCTGCACGGCCCGGAACGCCGCGAGCATGTACATCGAGGTGGCGAACGAGCAGAGCGCCGAGCCGACGATGAACACCGAGATCGCGAACATGAAGAGCTTCTTGCGGCCGTACAGGTCGCCGAGCTTGCCGTAGATCGGGGTCGCGACCGTCGAGGTGATCAGGTACGCCGTGGTGACCCAGGCCTGGACCGACAGCCCGTTCAGGTCGTCGGCGATCGTGCGGATCGACGTACTGACGATGGTCTGGTCGAGGGCGCCCAGGAACATGCCCATCATCAGGCCGACCAGGATGGTCAGGATCTGGGCGTGGGTGTACTCGCCGGTCTCACTCGGGCTGAGGGGGGCGTCGGGCAGGCTGCGGGAGGACGGGGTGCTCATCGAGATCGGAGTATATCGTTGCCCACGTCAACCGTCGGTGTACGCCCGCGAGCCCGGCTCCACCCCGCGTAGGTTGGGTGGCATGACTCGCATCGTGCTGCTCGTGATGGGCGTGGTCCTGATCCTGATGGGCGTCCTGTGGACGATGCAGGGCCTCGACATCGTCGGTGGCTCCGCCATGAGCGGCCAGACGCTGTGGGCGGTGGTCGGCCCGATCGTGGTCATCGTGGGCGCGGTCCTGCTCTTCCGCGGCCTGCGCACGCAGCCCACCCGGCGCGACCTCTGAGGCACCCCGCTCAGCGCGAGACGAGGTGGCGCATCGGGCGGGCGTAGCGGGTCGGCAGGGACGCGGTGGCGCGCAGGTGGATGTTCTGCAGCAGCCCGACGGCCAGCATGCCGGCGAACATCGACGAGCCGCCGTACGACACGAACGGCAGGGGTACGCCGGTCACCGGCATGATCCCCAGGCACATCCCGATGTTCTGGAACGCCTGGAACCCGAACCAGCACGCGATCCCGGCCGCGGCGACGCGCCCGAACACGTCGGTCGCCAGCACCGAGATGGCCAGGGCGCGCCAGATCACCACGCCGAGCAGGGCGATCAGCACCCCGGCGCCCACCAGTCCGAGCTCCTCACCGGCGACGGTGAAGATGAAGTCGGTGTGCTGCTCGGGCACGAAGCCGGCCCGGGTCTGCGAGCCGTGGAACAGCCCTTGGCCGAACAGGCCGCCGTTGCCGACCGCGATCCGGGCCTGCTCGGTGTTGTAGCCGGCGCCGCGCGGGTCGAGGCCCGGGTCGGTGAAGGCCAGGAAGCGGTCCACCTGGTACGGCTTGAGGAGGTGACCGGCGAACGCCGCCACGGCGGCGGTGACCCCCGCCGCCGCGAGCAGCGCGAGCCACCGGCGGGGCGCCCCCGAGACGGCGAGCACGCCGAAGACCGTGGCCGTCAGCACGAGCAGCGTCCCGAGGTCCGGCTGCAGCATGATCAGCGCAGCCGGGATCCCGGCGATCACGAGCATGCCCACCACCTCGACGGCGCCCACCTGCGTACGGCGTCCCTCGGCCCGCTCGGCGACGAGCAGCGCCATCCCGATCACCACGGCGAGCTTGGCGAACTCCGACGGCTGGATCGACATCCCGCCCACGTCGATCCACGAGCGTGAGCCGTTGACCGTGGTGCCCGCCGTCAGCACCAGCACCAGCCCCCCGATCGATGCCAGGTAGACCAGCGGCGCGACGATGCGCACCCAGCGGTGGTCGGTCGCCATCACCACGACCATCAGCACCACACCGAGGCAGACGTTGACCAGCTGCTTCTTCAGGTACGCCGTGGGGTCACCGCCGGTCAGGTCGGCGCGGTGGCTCGTGGCCGACCAGACCAGGAGCGTGCCCAGGGCCACCAGGGCCAGCACCGCGACCATCAGGATCCGGTCGACACCGGGGCTGCGCAGACGTCCGCTCACGGCCGGCTCCCTCCCCTCGGGCGAGGAGCCGGCGGGAGGATCGACCCGTCGGGCTGGAAGGACGGCAGCGCGTCGGGGGCCACGATGCCCGGGATCAGCGCGTCACGCCTGTCCACCTGCGTGCCGTGGACGCCGTACAGCGACTCCCAGATCTTGCGCACGAACGGTCCCGAGGTCCCGGACCCGGTGCCGGCCTGGCTCACCATCATCACCACGACGTAGTTCTTGTCGTAGGAGGCGACCCACGAGGTCGACTGCTTGCCGTAGACCTCGGCGGAGCCGGTCTTGGAGCGGATGTGGACCCGGTCGAGCGGGAAGCCGCCCATCTTCCACGCCAGGGTGCCGAACTTCGCGGTGCCCAGCAGCGCCTCGGTGTCGTAGGCGATGGCGTGGGCGGGGTCCTTCACGTGACCCTGCACCTCCGGCTTGATCCGCTTGACGACCTCGCCGGTGGGGCTGACGACCGCCTTGGCGATCCGCGGCTCGAAGAGGGTGCCGCCGTTGGCGAGGGCTGCGTACGCCCTGGCCAGCTGGAGCGGCGTGACGAGCGTGTCACCCTGACCGATGGCGAAGTTCACGGCGTCACCGGCCCGGTAGTAGCTGCCCTCCAGGCAGAACTCGTGCGCGAAGAGCTTCAGGAAGCTGCTCGTCCCGGCCGGGGGGTGGTCGTCGATGCCGCAGTAGTAGCCCTTCATCGACGTCCAGTAGGCCAGCTTCCAGTGCCGGTCGGCGATCCGCCCGGACGCCTCTCCGGGGACGTCGATCCCGGTCGGCCGGCCGAACCCGAAGGCCTTGGCCTGGGTGACGAGCGGGTCGCGGGCCTCGAGGTTCGTGGGGTCGGAGCCGTACTTCTCCCAGAAGTGGTAGCCGACGCGGTAGAAGAAGGTGTCGCAGGAGTACTGCAGGGCCCGGGCGAAGTCGATCATGCCCAGGGACTCCGACTCGTAGTTGTGGAAGAGCCGGTTGCCCACCTGGAACCCGGAGGAGCAGTCGAGCCGGGTGTCCCGCGAGTACCCGTGGTTCAGCGCACCGACGGTCATGAACGGCTTCCAGGTCGAGCCGGGGGCGAACTGCCCCTGGAACGCGCGGGACAGCAACGGGTCGCCGGAGGACCTCGAGTAGAGCCCCGCGAGCTGCTTGCTGGTGATGCCGCCGACCCACACCGAGGGGTCGTACGTCGGCTGGCTGGCCATCGCGACGACCCGGCCGGTCCGGGCCTGCAGGACGATCGCGGCCCCCGAGTCGGCGCGGTAGTTGCGATGGGTCACCGGGTCGTAGGTCGCGCGGGCGGTCCGGATCGCGTCGGCCAGGGCTCGCTCCGTGGTGGCCTGGACCTTGGCGTCGATCGAGGTGACCAGGGTGTCGCCGGGCCGGCCCGGCACCAAGCCGTCGTCGCCGAGGACCCGTCCCATCGAGTCGACGGCGACGCGCTGGTAGCCCGGCCGGCCGCGCAGGTAGCGGTCGTACTCCTGCTCGACCCCGGCGCGGCCCACGGTGCTCGCCGCGTTCAGCGACGTGTCGTGGTGCTTGCTGGCATGGCTCAGCTCGCCGGCGGTGATCGGGCTGAGATAGCCGACGATGTCGGCGAGGTTCACGCCGTACGGGCTCGGGTAGGAGCGCAGGCTCTGCTGCTGGGCGACCACGGCCGGATAGTCCTCCGGCTGCTCGAGGATCCGCAGCGCCACGGACTGGCGCACGTCCAGAGCGACCGGCACCGGCTGGTACGGCGAGCCGTTCCAGCAGCGGCCGCGGACGCTGCCGGGGTCACCGCAGGTGACCAGGGCGTCCTTCACCCGCCGTAGCGGGGTGTGCACCGCGGCAGCGAGGCGGTCGAGGACGACCGCGCGGTCGTGCTCGGAGAGCCGGTCGAGCAGGGTGCGGTCGACCGAGACCGCCCACGCGGTGCGGTTGGCCACCAGCGGCCGGCCCTGGTCGTCGACGATCAGGCCGCGCTGCGGCTGGACGACCACCTCGCGAAGCGACTGCGAGGCGGCCGCCGCGTGGTAGGCGTCGCCGGACACGACCTGGAGGTAGTACAGCCGGGCGAACAGGGTCGCGAACAGCGAGAACACGAGCACCCGGACCACGACGAGGCGCAGCCGGGAACGCTCGCTGGTGGCGTTCGACGAGGTCGACGGGTTCATCAGGCGCTCGCCGGCTCCAGCCGGGTGAACAGCCGCATCACGCCGGGCAGCACGAGCGGTGTCAGGAGCACGTCCCAGAGCAGGGAGACCAGGATGATCCGCAGCAGGTCGCCGGAGCCCGCCACCGCGTCGCCGAGCACGACCCCGGACAGCGCATAGACCGAGGTGCCGATGAACGACGAGGCCGCGACCGTGGCGACGACGGTGGTCGCCGTCGGGCGGGTCTCCTGCCGCATCAGCCCGGCGACGTACCCGACGACGACCAGGGCGAGAGCCCACCGCCCGGCGACGTGGTCGGCCGGCGGGGCGAGGTCGAGGAGCAGGCCGGCGAAGAATCCGAGCGTCGCGGCGAACGCCGGCCCGCGGACCAGGGCCGCCGCCACGACGACGAGCAGGCAGAAGTTGGGGACGATCCCCTCCCACGCGAGGTGAGGGAACAGCGCGACCTGGAGCACCAGGGCCACCAGCACCAGTGCTGCGGCCACGGCGACGCGCGCCGACCTCATGTTGCCTCCTGGTGAGCTCGCAGTTCGCCCGCAGCGACACCGTGGACGCGGGGGCTCAGGCCGACGCGCGCTCTCGCTTCGCTCACTGGAGGCTCCCGTCGGCCTCGATGACGCCCCGGTCGCTCGCGGTGCCCGACGGGACCACGATCCCCACCAGGTCGAGGGCTCCGAAGTCGACGAACGGCTCGATGACCGCGCGCTGCGAGGACTCGCGCAGGCTGGCGTAGACGGCGGTCACGCGCCCCACCGGCACCCCGGCGACGTAGGGTGCGCCGCCCTGGCTGCCCCAGGTGACGATGGTGTCGCCCTTGGTCGGTGCCGCGCTCTGGTCGACCAGCTCGAGGTCGAGGCTGCCGTGGTCGCCGAGCCCGCCCTGGCCGCGGAGGAAGCCGACCTTCATGTCGGTGCCGACCCGGCCGCCGACCACCGACTCGGTGTCGACGATCAGCAGGACGGTCGCGGTGGTCGGCGTCACCCGGAGCACCCGACCGACCAGGCCGTCGTCGTTGAGCACGGTCTGGTCCGGTCGTACGCCGGCCTCCGAGCCCGCGTCGACCGTGACCGTGCGGGAGAACGACTGCGCCGGGCCGTAGGCGACGACGTGGGCCGGCACCAGGGCCTGCCCGAGGGTGCCTGCCGCGGAGGTGAGGCCCTGGAACTCCGCCAGCTGGTGGCGGGCGTAGCCGTCGGTGAGGTTCTGGGCCCGTAGCCGGGAGTTCTGCGCCCGGAGAGCGGCGACGTCGTTCTGCAGGGAGTTGCGGGTCCGGAACCAGTCGCCGACGGCGGTCACCGGGCGTACCGCCTGCGAGGTGGCCGACTCGACCGGCCCGAACACCGACCCGACGGCGCGCCGCGCGGGCTCGAGGGGCGAGTGGGCGCCGGGGTGGTGGTCGAGGGTCATCAGGGTCAGGCAGGCCAGGACCAGGGCGGCCACGCGCGAGCGCAGCCGGGAGCGCTCCGCACGCTGGTCGAAGGAGTCGGGGCCCGGCCGCAGCGGCCGGTAGCCGCGCAGGAGCCGCGGTGTCCGGGCAGGGCGGTGCCCGGGCAGGTGCAGGGACAGCCGTCTCGACGGGCGCATGTCAGTACCGCCGACGCTCCGAGACCAGGACCTGCTGCAGACCCTCGAACTCCTCCACGCACTTGCCGGCGCCCATCGCCACGCTGGACAACGGGTCCTCGGCCACGTGGACCGGCATCCCGGTCTCGTGGCGGAGCCGCTCGTCGAGGCCGCGGAGCAGGGCGCCGCCACCGGTGAGGACGATGCCGCGGTCCATGATGTCGCCGGCCAGCTCCGGTGGGGTGGAGTCGAGGGTCGAGCGGACGGCGTCCACGATCGCGTGCAGCGGCTCCTCGAGCGCCTTGCGGACCTCCGGGCTCGACACCACGACCGAGCGTGGGAGCCCGCTGATCATGTCGCGGCCGCGGACCTCCGCCTCCGGCTCGTCGTGCGTCGGGAACGCCGAGCCCAGCGTCATCTTGACCTCCTCGGCGGTGCGCTCGCCGAGCATGAGGCTGTGCTCCTTCTTCATCCAGGCGACGACGGCGGCGTCGAGGTCGTCGCCGGCGGTGCGGATGGACAGGCTGGTGACCACCCCGCCGAGGGAGATCACCGCGACCTCGGTGGTGCCCCCGCCGACGTCGACGACCATGTTGCCGGCGGCCTGGTGCACGGGGAGCCCGGCTCCGATGGCCGCCGCCATCGGCTCCTCGATGATGTAGACCTTGCGCGCGCCGGCCTGGTACCCGGCCTCCTTGACCGCGCGCTGCTCCACGGCGGTGATGCCGCTGGGGACGCAGATCACCATCCGCGGCTTGGTGAAGTAGCGGCGCCGGTGCACCTGCTGGATGAAGAAGCGCAGCATCTGCTCGGTCGCCTCGAAGTCGGCGATGACGCCGTCCTTCATCGGCCGCAGGGCGGTGATGTTGTCCGGCGTACGACCGATCATCCGCTTGGCCTCGTGACCCACCGCGAGGACCTCGCCCGTGGTGTCGTTGAGCGCGACGACGCTCGGCTCGTCGAGCAGGATGCCTCGGCCCCGGACGTAGACCAGGGTGTTGGCGGTCCCGAGATCGACCGCCATGTCACGGCCGATGATGCTGTTCGCCATGCGCCCGCCTCGCAGGTGTCGCGTCGTACTGGGGAAGGGTGGGGCCACGCGCGTGCCCCGTCGGGCCGGAGAAGCGCACCCGGCCCACTGGCAGGTTAGGAGCGAGGCGGCGCCGCGGCCGCGGTGCCACGCCGGGTGACCTGCGGTTTCGTGCGGGGCCTCGGCCGAGCAGCACTGCCCCGTCCGTCTCAGCTTCATCATGTGAAGTAGGCGAACCGCCGCTTCTCATGGCGAACTCACCGTGTGAAGTGGAGGTTCACCTACATAACATGATGAAGCGTCACAGGATGAGCCGACGACACCCGGCAAGCCCGGTCAGTCGGGGATGGTCCTGCCGGCGGCGGCCATCAGCCGCTGGGTGTGGCCGGCCCGAACACTTCCGTCGGTTGAGCTCGCGCGTGACTGCTCAGCCGAACCAGATCGCCATCTCGCGCGCTGCCGACTCCGGGGAGTCGGAGCCGTGCACGAGGTTCTGCTGGACGCTGTGGCCCCAGTCACGACCGAGGTCGCCCCGGATGGTGCCCGGGGCCGCGGCGGTGGGGTCGGTGGCGCCGGCGAGCGACCGGAAGCCCTCGATGCACCGCTGTCCCTCGACCACCATCGCCACGACCGGGCCGGAGAGCATGAACTCCACGAGGGGCTCGAAGAACGGCTTGCCCTGGTGCTCGGCGTAGTGGGCGTCCAGGAGCTCGCGGGTGGCCTCCCGCAGCTCGAGGCTGACGAGGCGGTAGCCCTTCGCCTCGATGCGCCGGATCGACCTCGCCGGTGAGACCTCTGCGGACGCCGTCGGGCTTGACCAGGACGAGGGAGCGTTCCATGGGCCGCACCCTACCCAGCGGCCGACGCCCCTCCCCACCCGGCGACGCGGCGGAGCACGTCGTCCGGCACCGGGCCCTCGCGGTCCGGCTCGATCGTGCCGGCGGTGACCGACAGCGGGACGAGGCCGGCCCAGACGCCGGCAGCGACGTCGGCGGCGTCGTCGACCGGCCCTCCGGCGCGCGCCTTCACCGACGCCTCCGCCAGGGGTACGGCGATCACGACGGTCGCGGCGAGCTCCTTGCGGGTGTGCGGGCGCAGGGTGGCCGAGCGGCCGGGCACCACGTGGTCGACGATGAGGTCCAGCGCACGGACGCGCTCGGACTCCTCCACGACGAGCCGCCCAGGCCCCATCACCACGGCCGACCGGTAGTTCATCGAGTGGCTGAACGCCGCGCGGGCCACCACCACCGCGTCGACGAGGGTGAAGGTGGCGCAGAGCGTCGCCCCCGGTGACTGGCGCAGCCACGGCGCGGCGACCGAGCCGTGGAGATACAGGGTGCCGCCGTCGTCCGGCCCGTCCGGGTCGACCCCGAAGATCGAGGGCAGCACGACCGGGGCGCCGTCACGCACCAGCCCGACGTGACACACCAGCGCCTCATCCAGGACGGCGAGGAGGTCGGCCCGGTCGTCGCTCGCCCGCTCCCGGTGGCGGGTGATCGTCGTACGGTCGGTGGGCGAAAGACTCATAGCGGTAGCCTGCCTGCCAAGTGGCCTGTCTGCACGGGCCACTTCTTCGGCACTTCGACAGGACACTTGCATGGCTCGGTCGCTCACCCTCGCGCTCCGCCTCGACCGGTCGGCCGACCCGTCGCTGAGCAGCCAGGTCGCCGGCCAGATCCGCGACGGCGTGGTCGCGGGCACCCTCCCCGTCGGTGGCCGCCTCCCGAGCAGCCGGGCCCTGGCGCGCGACCTCGGCGTCTCGCGCGCGGTCACCGAGCAGGCCTTCGACCAGCTGGCGGCCGAGGGGTGGGTCGAGGGTCGGCACGGGTCCGGGACGTTCGTGGCCGCCGGCGCCGTGGCCCGGCGGCGGCGCCGCCCGGCGCGGGTGCCGGCCACCGAGCCCGTCCTCCACCGCCTCGACACCGGCACCCCGTGGATCGACCCCCGACACCGCGCTGCGTGGCGGCGGGCCTGGCGCGACGTGTCCGCGGCGCCGGCTCCCTCGTCGTACGACGACCCGGCCGGCGCTGCGTGACCTGCGCGTCGAGCTCGCGGCTCGGCTCGCCCTCATCCGAGGACTCCCGTGCGACCCCGACGAGATCCTGGTGACCACCGGGACGATCGGCGGGCTGACCCAGCTGCTCGCGGCGCTCCCTCCCGGCGACATCGCCCTCGAGGACCCCGGCTACCGGGCCGCGGCCGAGGCGGTCCTCGCCTCCGGGCGCGCCGTGCGTGACATCCCGGCGACGGAGCCGGTCACCGACCTGACCGGCACGGCCGGCGCCTACGTGACCCCCGCACACCAGCACCCGCTCGGCCCGGTCATGCCCGGCTCCGACCGGCTCTCGTTGATCGACGCGGCAGCCCGGGCCGGCTCCGTGGTGATCGAGGACGACTACGACTCGGAGTTCCGCTACGACGTCGCCCCCGTGCCGGCGCTCGCGGCGCTCGACCGGGACCGCGTCGCCTATCTCGGCACCACCAGCAAGTCCGTGGCCCCGAGCATGCGCCTGGGCTGGATGGTCGCACCGGGCCCGCTGCACCGCGCGATCCTGGCCCGGCGCGCGGTCACCCACGACGTCCCGTCCTGGCCGGTCCAGCGCGCCTTCCTCTCCTTGCTGCGCGACGGCTACGTCGACCAGGTGGTCCGCTCCGCCCGCCGTACGTACGCCGCCCGAGCGGCGCGGGTGACCGACGCGCTGCGACCCCTCGCCCAGCCGATCCTCCCGGTGGCCGGCATGTACGTGACCGTGCCGATGCCGCAGAGCAGGGCGCTCCGCGCCCGGGCCGAGGCCCGGCGGGCGGGCTTCGACGTGCCGCTGCTCAGCGACTACTGCCGCACCGCGCGCCGGAGCGGACTGATCATCGGGTTCGGCGGCTGCACCGACGACGAGCTCGACCGCGCGCTCGCGGCGATCGTCACCGGCCTCGCCTGAGCCGAGGGGTCGCTCAGGCCGGGCGGTCGGCGGCGTAGGCGGCGTACGCCTCGGCCCGCTCGCGCTCGATCTTGCGGCCCAGGAAGTACGCCGTCCCCCAGAGCAGCGCGAAGATGCCGCCCAGCACGAACATCATCGGCACCACGAAGCCCAGCGCGATCGCGGCCACCTGGATCAGCCACCCCACGAGGTACGCCGCCTCCCACCGCAGCAGCCCGGCCAGCAGGAGGCACGCGACGCAGAGGCCGAGCCCGATCCAGACCGCCGTCTGCCACGGGACGTCCGCCAGGTTGATCATCACCGGTGTGGTGAGGCCGAGGACGACCGCCTCGAGGGACAGGATCGCCGCGCACATCCCGCGCTTCGGTGACCGCTGCGGCTCGTCGCTCATGACCCGGCCTCCCGAGGAGCACGCCGGCGGAGCAGGGTCCGAGCCTCGCCGACGGTGATCACCGACCCGGTGACCAGCACCGCGCCCGTGCCGATCGACGACCCGGACGACTGCACCGCCTCACCGGCCTCGGCGAGCGCCGTGCCCTCGTCGATGGCGTCGGCGAGTCGCGGCGCGACGCTCACGCGGTCCGGGCCGAAGACCTCGCGCGCCACCACGGCGAGCTCGGCGGCCGGCAGGGCCCGAGCGGTGGAGTTCTGGGTGCACACGATGTGGGCGAGGTGAGGCTCCAGCGCGGCCAGCACGCCCTCGGCGTCCTTGTCGTTCATGACGCCCACCACGCCGATGAGCGGCGAGAACGCGAAGGAGTCCTCGAGCGCGGCGGCGGCGGCCTCGGCACCGTGCGGGTTGTGGGCGGCGTCGAGCAGGATCATCGGGCTGCGCCGGATGATCTCGAGCCGGCCCGGCGAGGTCATCGCGGCGAACGCCTCCCGCACGAGGTCCTCGCCCGAGGGGTCCTCGCCCAGGAAGGCCTCGACCGAGGCCAGGGCGACGGCGGCGTTCTGCGCCTGGTGCGCGCCGTACAGCGGGAGGAAGACCTCGTCGTAGCGGGCCCGCAGCCCCTGCAGCGACAGCACCTGGCCACCCACGGCCGGCACCCGCGAGGCGACGCCGAACTCGAGGCCCTCGCGGACCGCGGTCGCCCCGACCTCCGCGCACCGGGCGAGCAGCACCTCGGCGGCCTCGAGCGTCTGCTCGGCGAGCACCGCGACCGAGCCGGGCTTGATGATGCCCGGACTTCTCGATCGCGATCTCGCCCGGCGACGTACCGAGGTAGGAGGCGTGGTCGACGCCGATCGGCGTGACCACCGCGACAGCGGCGTCGGCGACGTTGGTGGCGTCCCAGGCGCCGCCCATGCCGACCTCGACCACCGCGACGTCGACCGGGGCGTCGGCGAACGCGGCGTACGCCATCGCGACGACGGTCTCGAAGAAGCTCAGCGGGTGGGGCTGGGACGCGTCGACGAGGTGCGTGTACGGCGCGACGTCGTTGAACGCGCGGACGAACTCCTCGTCGGTCAGCGGCTCGCCGTCGATGCAGATCCGCTCGTTCATCCGCTCGAGGTGAGGGCTGGTGAAGCGTCCCGTGCGCAGGTCCAGGGCGCGCAGCAGCGTGTCGATCATCCGGCTGGTCGAGGTCTTGCCGTTGGTCCCGGTCAGGTGGATCACCGGGTAGGTCCGCTGCGGGTCGCCGAGGAGCTCGGTGAAGGCCCGGATCCGGTCCAGCGAGGGCTCGAGACGCGTCTCCGGCCAGCGAGACAGCAGGGCGTCCTCGGCCTCGGCGAAGGTCTCGGCGAGGCGGGGCGGCTCGATCGGGGTGTCCGGGGCGTCACTCATCTCGTGCCCACTCTATTGAGGGGTCACTCGACGCGCAGATTCGCCATGTCCACGACCCGCCGGTAGCCGATCGCCTCGTAGATCTTGTTGGACGTGGGGTTCGCCTGGTCGGTGAACAGGCACGCCCGCTCGCCGCTGTCGCGCAGGAGCCTCGACACCTGCGCGACCGCCGTGCTGGCGATGCCCTGCCCACGGTGCTCGCGCGCGGTGTAGACCGGACCGATCCGCGAGACGCCGAACGACGGCTGGCTGGCGGCGGTCACGTGCACCGGCTCACCCGAGGCGTTCTCCCAGACGAAGATCCGGCCGCCCTCGATCCGCCGGCCCATCTCGTCCGGGTCGACCTTCTCGTGCGGACTCTCCCCCGGCTCGCGTCCGGCCTGCTCGTCGGCGTCGGCCATGAACGCGTCGTACCACCCGCAGCACGAGGTCCACCTCGTCGAGCGTCGCCGGCCGCAGACGCCCGGGGACCGGCTCCGGCTCGACCAGCTCGCCGAGCTCGAAGAGCCGGGTGTGCTGGCCGACCCTGGCCGTCCCTCCGACGAGCGAGGCCAGCTCGTCACAGAACACCTCGACCGCCGGCAGCGCGCCGTTCGCCGCGTCCATCGTCTCGCCGCGCTCGACGAGCTCCCGCGCCAGCATCCGGGCTGCCTCGTCGGGCATCGGCAGCAGGTACGCCGGGTGGCTGCCGAACTTCGCCGTCCGCATCGCCGTCCCCAGCACCTGGTCACCCTCGAGCACCGCGACGAACCAGCACGGCACCCCCTCGGGCCAGGCGCGTCCCGCCTCGCGTTCGTCGGCGATCCGGGCCGCCACCCCGGCCACCACCGTGCTCTGGACGGGGTCCTCCGCGAGGTGGTCGGCGGCGACGTCGAGGAAGAAGACGGGGTCGTCGAAGAATCGCAGCTCCATGCGGCGACGCTAGGCGGTCGCCCTGCCGACGGACCAGCCGGGTGCGCGGTCCGCCGGCGGGAAGACGCGGAGCAGTTCAGGGTGGCGCGCTCGGGGACGGCCGTTCGTTCCGCGTTTCCCGTGCCGGGGCCCCACCGGAGGGAACTCGTTTTCGGTCGCAGGAGCCCGGTCCATAGACTTCGCCCATGACCGACACCCAGACGCACCCGTCCAGTACGACGCCGCAGCCGCCGGCCGTCGTCGTACCGGACAAGCCGGCGCTGGAGGGTCTGGAGGACCGGTGGGCGCAGCGCTGGGAGGCCGACGGGGTCTACGCCTTCGACCGCACCCGGTCGCGGGCCGAGATCTACTCGATCGACACCCCACCCCCGACCGTGTCGGGCACGCTCCACTTCGGCAGCGTGTGCTCCTACACGCAGTGTGACCTCATCGCCCGCTACCAGCGGATGCGCGGCAAGGAGGTCTTCTACCCGATCGGCTGGGACGACAACGGCCTGCCCGACCGAGCGCCGGGTGCAGAACTTCTTCGGCGTCCGCTGCGACCCGTCGGTGCCCTACGACCCCGACTTCACCCCACCCGAGAAGCCCGACGCCAAGCGCCAGGTCCCGATCGGGCGGCAGAACTTCGTCGAGCTCTGCCG
Source organism: uncultured Actinomycetota bacterium (assembly GCA_963742195.1). Classification (GTDB taxonomy): domain Bacteria; phylum Actinomycetota; class Actinomycetes; order Propionibacteriales; family Nocardioidaceae; genus Nocardioides. Next base: position 71,704 of record CAVULA010000008.1, on the reverse strand, counting down.
GCGGCTGGTCGCCGAGGACGAGGTCGCCTTCGAGGCGCTCTTCAGGCAGGTCGGGCTGTCGGTGGACTGGAGCTACCTCTACACGACCATCGGCGACGACACCCGCGCCACCTCCCAGCGCGCCTTCCTGCGCAACCTCGCCCGCGACGAGGCCTACCGCCAGGAGTCGCCGACGCTCTGGGACGTCACCTTCCAGACCGCCGTCGCGCAGGCCGAGCTCGAGGCACGGGAGTACCCCGGCCACTACTACCGCGTCGCCTTCCACGCCGCCGAGCGGACCGGTGTGGATCGAGACCACCCGGCCGGAGCTGATCCCGGCAGTGGTCGCCCTGATCGCCCATCCCGACGACGAGCGCTACCAGCCGCTGTTCGGGACCACCGTCACCAGCCCGGTCTTCGGCGTCGAGATCCCGGTGGTCGCGCACCCCGCCGCCGAGCCCGACAAGGGCGCCGGCATCGCGATGTGCTGCACGTTCGGCGACCTCACCGACGTGCAGTGGTGGCGCGAGCTCCAGCTCCCGGTCCGGACCGTCATCCAGCGTGACGGCCGGCTGAGCCGCGAGACGCCCGAGTGGCTGACCGGCGGCGCGGCGGAGACGGCGTACGCCGCCCTGGCCGGCAAGACGACGTTCTCGGCGCGCGAGGCGATGGTCGGCCTGCTCCGCGAGAGCGGCGACCTCGAGGGCGAGCCGAAGCCGACCCAGCGGATGGCGAACTTCTACGAGAAGGGCGACAAGCCGCTCGAGATCGTCTCCACGCTGCAGTGGTACATCCGCAACGGCGGCCGCGACGAGGACCTGCGCAGCGCGCTGGTCGAGCGCGGCAACGAGATCCGGTGGGCGCCGCCCTACATGCACCACCGCTACACCAACTGGGTCGAGGGCCTCAACGGCGACTGGCTGATCAGCCGCCAGCGGTTCTTCGGGGTGCCGTTCCCGGTCTGGTACCCCCTCGACGACGAGGGTCAGCCGATCCTCGACCAGCTGATCGCGGCCTCCGAGGAGAGCCTGCCCGTCGACCCGTCGCAGGCCGTGCCCCCGGGGTACGACGAGGCGCAGCGCGGCAGGCCCGGCGGCTTCGTCGGCGACCCCGACATCATGGACACCTGGGCGACGTCGTCGCTCACCCCGCAGATCGCGGGTCGCTGGGAGAGCGACCCGGACCTGTGGGAGCGGGTCTACCCGATGGACCTCTGCTCGCAGGCCCACGACATCATCCGGACCTGGCTCTTCTCGCGGGTCGTCCGCGCCCACTTCGAGGACGGCAGCGTGCCGTGGTCCGACGCGATGATCTCGGGCTTCGTCCTCGATCCCGACCGCAAGAAGATGAGCAAGTCCAAGGGCAGCGTCTCCACACCGACCGAGCTGCTCGCCCGGTACGGCACCGACGCCGTCCGATGGCGTGCGGCCTCGCTGCGCCCCGGCCTCGACAGCGCCTTCGACGAGCACCCGCTCAAGATCGGCCGACGCCTGGCGATGAAGGTGCTGAACGCCTCGAAGTTCGTGCTCGGCAACGTCGGCGCCACCGCGCCCGACGCCGGGGCGATCACCGAGCCCGTCGACCGGGCTCTCGTGGCCCGGCTGGCCCTGGTGGTCGACAAGGCGACCGCCGCCTTCGACGCCTACGACTACACGAGCGCGCTCGAGTCGGCCGAGAAGTTCTTCTGGGAGTTCTGCGACGACTACGTCGAGCTGGTCAAGGAGCGGGCGTACGACGAGGACGGCGGCGCCGCGACCGACTCGGCGCGGGCGACGCTCGCTCTCGCCCTCCACGTGCAGCTGCGGCTGCTGGCCCCGTTCGTGCCCTACGTGACCGAGGAGGTCTGGTCGTGGTGGCAGGAGGGGTCCATCCACCGCGCCCGGTGGCCCGAGCCGTCCGAGCTGGGTGACCTGGGGGGTGACCCCACGATGCTCGACGCGGTCGCCGGCGCCCTGATCGGCCTCCGCGGGGCCAAGTCGCAGGCCAAGGTCTCCATGCGCCACGAGGTGTCGGCCGTGGAGTTCGCCGGCCCGCAGGTCGTGCTCGAGGCCGTCCGGCAGGCCGAGAGCGACCTGGTGCGGGTCGGCCGGATCACCGCGTCCCCGACCTACCTGGTCGACGAGGCCGGCGAGCTGTCGGTGTCGGCGACGCTGGCCGCGGAGGTCTGAGCCGGCTCGGACCCGGCCGCCGGGCCCTGGCGGGCCCAGCCGAGGTGTCGCCCGTGGCCGTGACCGTGGCCGGGTGTGCGTCGGGTCCGTGGGCATGGCCGTGGCGGTGCGAGTGACCGGCCGTGCCCGTGGCCGTGGCCGACGCCCCAGCCGAGGTGGCGTCCGTGCGTGCCCCTGGGGGCTGGTGCCGGGAGCGCCGTCGGTGACCGCCGGGTCGCCCGGGTCGGACCCCGGCGGTCCGCGCCGGGAGCGGTCCCGCGCGCCGGCTCCGGCACCACCGCCGCGGGCCGCGGGCTCGAGCCGGCGTGGCGGGTCGGCCGGGCGGCACGCTCCGAGACCGACGCGGTCACGACGCCGTCGTCGGTGCCCTGCCCGGTCGGGGTCCGGTGGACCAGCACGACGCCGTGGGCGGCGATCCGCTCCATCCCGTTCCCGACCGCGCCCCACAGCCCGCTGTCCGGCGAGGGGACGACGGCCACGACGGAGGACGGCAGGCGCCGGTCCAGCCAGCCCGGCGCGGCCTGGCTGCGGACCGAGGTCACCAGCAGGATGACGGCGATGATCGCGACGACGATGAAGGCCGCCAGCGGTCCCTTGCGTTCGGCCCCCACGGGCGTGTCCCCCTCAGGACCGACAACGGTGCGCCCCTAGTCTCCTCGCCCGCAGCACCCCGGTGGGGCGAATGGAGAAAATGACGCGAAAGGACTACCCGACCCGCCACTCCGCTTGGGTGGCTGGGACCAGGGGTCACGCTCGAGGCAGGCCGGCTGCGCGGTCGGCCTCACGCGGACTTCTTCTTCTTGGCCTCGGACTCGCGCGGCACCAGCGTCGGCGCGACCCCGTCGTTGACGACCTCGGCCGTCACGATCACCTTGCCGACGTCGCCGCGCGACGGGACGTCGTACATCACGTGGAGGAGGACCTCCTCGATGATCGCGCGCAGCCCGCGGGCACCGGTGCCGCGCTCCATCGCCCGGTCGGCGATCGAGTCGATCGCGTCGGTGGTGAACTCGAGCTGGACGTCGTCGAGCTCGAACAGCTTCTGGTACTGCTTGACCAGCGCGTTGCGGGGCTCGGTGAGGATCTGGACGAGCGCCTCGCGGTCGAGCTTGTTCACGCTGGCGATGAGCGGGAGCCGGCCGATGAACTCGGGGATCAGCCCGAACTTGGTGAGGTCCTCGGGCCGGACCTGGCCGAGGAGGTCCTCGGCGTCGCGCTCGACCTGGCCGCGGACCTCGGCGGTGAAGCCCAGGGTCTTCTTGCCGACCCGCTGCTCGACGATGTGCTCGAGCCCGGCGAACGCGCCGCCCACGATGAAGAGGATGTTGGTGGTGTCGATCTGGATGAACTCCTGGTGGGGGTGCTTGCGTCCCCCCTGCGGCGGCACGGACGCCGTGGTCCCCTCGATGATCTTCAGCAACGCCTGCTGGACGCCCTCGCCGGAGACGTCGCGGGTGATCGAGGGGTTCTCCGCCTTGCGGGCCACCTTGTCGATCTCGTCGATGTAGATGATCCCGGTCTCGGCCTTCTTCACGTCGTAGTCGGCCGCCTGGATGAGCTTGAGGAGGATGTTCTCGACGTCCTCGCCGACGTAGCCGGCCTCGGTCAGCGCCGTCGCGTCCGCGATCGCGAAGGGGACGTTGAGCATCCGCGCCAGGGTCTGCGCGAGGTAGGTCTTGCCGCAGCCGGTCGGGCCGATCACCAAGATGTTGGACTTGGCGACCTCGACCGTCTCCTCCTTGGAGTGCTTCGCCGAGGTCGGCCGCAGCCCGGCCTGCACCCGCTTGTAGTGGTTGTAGACGGCGACGGCGAGCGACTTCTTGGCCTGCTCCTGGCCGATCACGTAGGAGTTGAGGAACTCGAAGATCTCGCGCGGCTTGGGCAGCTCGTCGAGGCTGACCTCGGCGCCCTCGCTGAGCTCCTCCTCGATGATCTCGTTGCACAGGTCGATGCACTCGTCGCAGATGTAGACGCCCGGACCGGCGATCAGCTTCTTGACCTGCTTCTGGCTCTTCCCGCAGAAGGAGCACTTCAGCAGATCGCCTCCGTCACCGATACGTGCCACGGGCGGTCAACCTCCGGTTCGGCCCGGCTGGCGCCGGTGCGCTGTCGCTGTGCGGTGCTGCTGTCGGGGAGCCACTCGACGGTACATCGTCGGCGCCGATTTGAGGCGGCTCCCACACGGATCTTTGCCAGTAGTCCGGACGGTACGCCGGACCACCGGCCGTTCGGTCAGGCGAGGACGGGCGTGGCCTTGCGGGAGTCGAGGATCGCGTCGACGAGACCGTACTCGACGGCCTGCGCGGCGGTCAGGATCTTGTCACGCTCGATGTCACGGCTGACGTCGGCCTGGTCCTTGCCGCTGGCGTCCGCGATCATCTTCTCGAGCAGCTCGCGCATCCGGATGATCTCGTTGGCCTGGATCTCCAGGTCGGAGATCTGGCCACCGGTGCCCTCGGTGTAGGGCTGGTGGATCAGGATCCGGCTGTTGGGCAGCGCCAGGCGCTTGCCCGGGGTGCCGGCGGCCAGCAGCACGGCCGCGGCCGACGCGGCCTGCCCGAGGCAGACCGTCTGGATGTCCGGCTTGATGAACTGCATCGTGTCGTAGATCGCGGTCAGCGCCGTGAACGAGCCACCGGGGCTGTTGATGTAGATCTGGACGTCCTGGTCGGGGTTCATCGACTCCAGGCAGAGCAGCTGGGCCATCACGGCGTTCGCCACGTCGTCGGAGATCGGCGTACCGAGGAAGATGATGCGGTCCTCGAAGAGCTTGCCGTAGGGGTCGATCCTGCGGAAGCCGTAGGAGGTCCGCTCCTCCCACTGGGGGATGTAGTAGTTCACGGGTGCGTCCTCACTGTCGGGCCGGGCGGCCCTCGTCGGCGGCCTCGCTGGCCTGGGTGATCACCTTGTCGATGAAGCCGTACTCCAGCGCCTGCGCGGGCGTGAACCAGCGGTCGCGGTCGGAGTCGAGCTCGATCTGCTCGATCGGCTGACCGGTGTGCTGGGCCTGGAGCTCGGTGAGCTGCTTCTTCAGCAGCAGGCTCTGCTCGGCCTGGATCTTGATGTCGGACGCCGAGCCGCCGATGCCACCGCTGGGCTGGTGCATCATGATGCGCGCGTGCGGCAGGGCGTAGCGCTTGCCCTTGGCGCCGGCGCAGAGCAGGAACTGCCCCATCGACGCGGCGAGCCCCATCCCGACCGTCGCGACGTCGTTGGGGATGTAGTTCATGGTGTCGTAGATGGCCATGCCGGCGTCGACCGAGCCACCGGGGCTGTTGATGTGGAGGAAGATGTCGGCCTCCGGGTCCTCCGCCGACAGCAGCAGGAGCTGGGCGCAGATCGCGTTGGCGTTCTGGTCGCGGACCTCGGAGCCGAGGAAGATGATGCGCTCCTTGAGCAGCCGCTGGTAGATGTGGTCGTCGAGGCCGTAGCCGGCTCCGCCGTTCATCTGCGGAGAGAGCGGTGTGGGCGAGTAGTCGTTCACGTCTGCGACCTTAGCCGCATCGACCGACGCTTCCACGCGACTACGGCCCCTGTTCGCCGACAGCAGATTCGTGCTCTGCGCGCCGGGGTGCGGGGCTGCTCAGGCCGGCCGGTCCCCCAGCCACTCTCGCAGGGCCGCGTGCACCCGGGGGTGGTTGAGCAGGTCGAGATGCCCTGCTCGCGGCAGGTGCAGCTCGTCGGCCCCGGGGAAGAGCTCGTGGTGCCGGGGCGAGCGGGCGGAGGACCGGCCGTACGCCGAGGGCTGGCGCACGAGGAGGTCGCCGAGGAAGCGGCCCACCGGGTGCCGCGCCGACCGGGTGAGAGTCGCCGAGACCAGGTGGTAGCGGGCGTGCGGCAGCGGGGGTACGTCGTCGTCCAGACCGTGCACGAGATCGAGGACCCCGGCCGAGCGCTGGTCCAGGATCCGGCCGAACGCCGCGGTCTCGGGCAGCCGGGTCAGCGCGCGGGCCCCCGTACCGACGCCGCCGGCGAGCGGGGCTCCGAGGTGCGGCGTACCGAGCGTGACCACGTTGCTGACCAGGCGGTCCCACGGGCAGCGCGCGTCGCTGCGCACCGCGCACGCCGCGCGGACGACCAGGCCGCCCATCGAGTGGCCGACCAGTGCGATCCGGTCGACGGCGACCGGCCACGCCTCCGTCAGGTCCTGCAGCAGGGCGGCCAGGGCCACGCCGTTCTCGCGCAGGCCCAGGCCGGTGTTGGCGCGGAGCAGGACCGGGGTCCAGCCCAGGGCGGTCAGCGTGTCGGCGTACGTCCCGCCGACGAGGTCGCGGTGGCGGTCGAACGACGACTCGCTCTCCGACAGCCCGTGCAGCAGGACCGCCACCCGCCCGGTGGCCGCGGGAAAGGCCGCCCGGAGGGCCTCGGTGCGCAGCGGGACGTCGCTCCCGTCCCGGCGTACGGCGAGCGGCACGGCCAGCCGGGGACGTTCCCGCGCCAGACGGTCGCCGATGATCCCGTTCACCGCCGCGTTGACCGCTCGACCTTGGTCGGTGCCCTCGAGGGCCGGCCCGACGTCGAGGTCGGCGAGCGCACCCAGACCGGCGGACAGCGCGCGGAAGCCCGCGCCGACGCCGGCGCACACCCCGGACGCGACGCCGCGGTGGAGGCGCTCGGGGACGCGTGACTCCTGGCCCGTGGCCGCTCGCACGACGGTGTGCACGCGCTCGGCCCAGGCGTCGTGGGTGTCGTGGACCGTGCGCACGACCAGCTCGTCGGCCACCTCGGACAACAGCGCGACGGCGTCCAGCAGGCGAGGCCCGGAAGCGGCGGTCATGCCGCGATCGTCCGCGACCCGCCACCCCCCGTCAACGACCTCACCAGCGCGCCACCCGGGCGATAGTCCGTGACGTTTCGCATGCGACACGCCGTGCGAGACCTGCGGAACGTCACGGACTATCCCGCCCAGCGACGTCGTCGGATCGGGGTGTCGGGCGGGGTGGGGAGGTCAGCCCTGGTCGGCGGGCGTGCTGTCGTCCTCGGTCGCGGGGTCCGTGGTGGCGCCCTCGACGTCGGTGGTCTCGGCGGGGTCGCCCAGGGTGCCGTCGGGACGCAGGTTCTTCAGGTCCACGACGTTGCCGGAGGCGTCGGTGACGGTCGCGCCCTCGACGATCCGGGCCAGCGCCTTGCCGCGGCGGATCTCCGCGACCAGCTCGGGCACGTGGTTGTGCTCGAACATGTGGTTGGCGAACTCCTGCGGGTCCTGGCCGGACTGCTGGGCGCGCATCACCATGTGCTGGGTCAGCTCGTTCTGGTCGACGCCCAGCTCGAGGGAGCCGGCGACCTCGTCGAGCACGAACTGCGCCGCCACGGCCTCGCGGACCCGGCGCTCGAGGTCGGCCTCGAACTCGTCCTGGGTCTGGCCCTCGTCCTCGAGGTACTTGTCGAGCGTCAGCCCGGCGTAGGCGAGCTGCTGCTCCACGGACTCGCGGCGCTGGTTGAGCTCGTCGGTCACGACGCCCTCGGGCAGCGGCACCTCGACCAGGTCGAGCAGGCGCTCCAGCACGGCGTCGCGCGCGGCGGCCGCCTGCTCGAGGCGCTTGCCGTTGCCGAGCCGGTCGCGGACGTCGGCGGCGAGCTCGTCGGCGGTGTCGAACTCGGAGGCCAGCTGGGCGAACTCGTCGTCGAACTCGGGGAGCTCCTGCGCCTGGACCTGGGTCACCTTCACCTGCACCTCGACGTCCTCGCCCACCAGGTCGCCACCGACCAGCTGGGAGGTGAACGTCGTGTCGTCACCGGCGCTCATGCCGGCGAGCGCCTCGTCGAGGCCCTCCAGCATGCCGCCGCGGCCCACGCGGTAGGACATGCCGCTGACCTCGGCACCCTCGACCGGGGCGCCGTCCTTGGTGGCGACGAGGTCGATCACGACGAAGTCACCGTCCGCTGCGGGACGGTCCACGTCCACGAGGCTGCCGAACCGCTCGCGCAGCGCCTCGATCTGCTCCTGCACGTCGTCCTCGGAGACCTCGGCGTCCGCGACCTCGGCGGAGAGGCCGGAGTAGTCGGGAACGGTGATCTCGGGACGGACGTCGACCTCGGCGGTGAACTCCAAGGTCTCGTTGTCGTCCATCCGGGTGACCTCGATGTCCGGCTGGGCCAGCGGCTGGAGGTCGTGGGACTGGAGGGCCTCGACGTACTTCTGCGGGACGACCTCGTTGATCGCCTGCTCGAGCACGGCCCCGCGGCCGACCTGGCGGTCGATCACCATGGGCGGCACCTTGCCCCGGCGGAAGCCGGGGACGTTGATCTGCGAGGCGATGGTCTGGTAGGCCTTGTCGAGGCTCGGCTTGAGCTCCTCGAAGGGCACCTCGACGGTCAGCTTGGCCCGGGTCGGGCCCAAGGTCTCGACGGCGCTCTTCACGGTTTCTCCTCGGATACGTGGGGTGTGACGCCGGGCGCGAGGCACGGTGCTGGGGCATCGACACCAGGGGTCGGTACGGCGTTGTGCTGGGACACGGCTCGCCCGCTCGGCGCATCCCAGCCTAGGGCAGTCGGGAGCGCCCGCCTAACCGAGCCGGGCCCCTGCCCCGCCGACGACAGCGGGTCACGAGCCCGGGGATCCGATGTCGGGGCGACAGGACTCGAACCTGCGGTCTCCTGCTCCCAAAGCAGGCGCGCTAGCCACTACGCTACGCCCCGGTACGGCGCTCCCGGAGGGCCTCCGGAACCACCGCCGAGCGGACGACGGGAATCGAACCCGCGTCATCAGTTTGGAAGACTGAGGCTCTACCATTGAGCTACGTCCGCGCACCGTCACCGGGTTCTCTCCCCCGTGACACGCGAGGGTCATGGTGCCACACGGGCCGCCCCCGACCACAAACCGTCAGTCGCGCCACAGCAGCAGCAGGGCGCGGTCGTCGCCGCGGCTGCCCGCGGAGTCGACCAGCGTGGCCGCGCCGCCCTCGAAGTTGCTGCGCAGCTTGCGGTCGGCCTGGCCGATCAGCCGGTCGATGCCGATCCCGATGTCGTTACGACGGGTCTCGACCATGCCGTCGGTGTAGAGCATGAGGGCGTCTCCGGAGCGGAGCATCCCGCCCGCGGGCGCGTAGTCGGTGCCCGGGATCAGGCCCAGCATCGGACCCTCCGACTCCAGGGGCGTCCACCGCCCGGCCCCGGCCCGCCAGTGGAGCGCCGGCGGGTGCCCTGCGGTCCAGATCCGGTAGGCACCGGTGGCGAGGTCGAGGCTCAGGTGCACCGCCGTCGCGAAGCCGTCCTGCCAGGGATGGTTGATCAGGTAGGTGTTCGCGGCGGGCAGGAACTCACCGGGCTCCACCGCCGTGACCAGGCCGCCCATGGCCCCGGCGAGCAGCAGGGCCCGGCCGCCCGCCCGGTCCCCCTTGCCCGACACGTCCACCACGGTGACGTCGAGCCGTCCCGTCGCGATGTCGCCGACGACGAAGAAGTCCCCCGCGAAGCGCGTCCCGCCGGCGGACCGGATCACCGACTCGGCGTGCCACGGGCCTGGCAGGTCGGGCAGCACGCCCTGACCCTGGATGCGGTCGCTGAGCTCGGCCAGCATCGACTCCCCCATGCTCCCCGCGATGCCCAGCCGCGACCTGCGGAACGAGGTCAGCATGATGATGAGGGCGAGCACGAAGATCACCACGACCGTGAAGACCGTGCGTGGGTTCAGCGTGGGGACCCTGGGCAGGGCCAGCGTGAGCAGGACCATGTTGTAGACGACGAACCACGGCAGCGGCCGCGGGCCGAGGAACAGGCTCCCCATCACCAGCGGCAGCACGATCGTCGAGATCGAGACCACGTCGGGGAACAGCTGCATCGCCACGCCCACCAGCGTGGAGAGGAGGAACAGCGAGACGAGGGTCAACCGCTCTGGCTGCGAGCCTGCCAGGAGGCGCCGCGCGCGCCGACGCGCACGGTCAGGGGCGGGACGTTGCCCGGCGGGTGGTGGGGTCATCGTGGTCCCGTCCTACGGTGTCGGGATCACTGTAGGGCTCGCGACCGGAACCTGCGCTGGCACTGCGGGCACCAGAAGATGTTGCGCCCGACGAGCACGTCGGTACGGATCGTCGACGTGCAGACCAGGCAGGCCTGGCCGGTACGGCGGTAGACGTACACCTCTCCGCCGTGGTCGTCGTCGCGCGGGGGACGCCCCATCGCCTCCGGCGTGTGCTCGGGCCGCACGGTGTCGATGCGGCCCACGCGCACCCCGTCGGCCATCAGCACCACGAGGTCGTCCCACAACGCCCGCCACTGACCGACCCGGAGGGTGCGGCCGGGCCGCAGCGGGTGGATGCGATGCCGGAACAGGACCTCGGCGCGGTACACGTTGCCCACGCCCGCCAGCACCTCCTGGTCCATCAGGAGGTCGCCGATCGCCCGGGGGCTGCGCGAGATCCGGCGCCAGGCCCGGTCGGGGTCGGCGTCCGGGCGGAGCGGGTCGGGACCGAGCCTGGCGACGATCTCGTCGCGGCGCGAGCCCGTGACGAGCGCGCACTGCGTGGCGCCGCGCAGATCGGCGTACGCCGTGTGGTCGCGCACCAGCCGGAGCCGGACCTGCCCCACCGGCGGCGGCACCTCGGCGACCGCGTCGTGCACGGCGAAGCCGCCGATCAGCCCGAGGTGCACGTGCACCACCCGGTCCGCGTCGAAGTCGAGGAAGAGGTGCTTGCCCGCGGACTCGGCCTCCAGCAGCGTCGCGCCGTCGAGCTGCGCGGCCTCGGTGGCGAAGCGTCCCTGCGGGCTGCTCACGCGCACCGGCTGACCGGCGAAGGTGTCGCTCAGAGCCGTGGCGAGCCGGTGCAGGGTGTGGCCCTCAGGCATGGTCTCGGGACGGGGCGTCCGCCGCGGAGGCCGACGCCGGCAGCGGCGGGAGCTCACCGCTCGCCTCGAAGTCGGCGAGCATGGCGATCCGCCGGACGTGGCGCTCCTCCCCGGTGAACGCGGTGTCGAGGAACAGCTCCACGAAGTGGGTCATCTCCTCGACGGTGTGCATCCGGCCGCCCACCGAGATCACGTTGGCGTCGTTGTGCTGCCGGGCCAGGACGGCGGTGTCGTCGTTCCACACGAGCGCTGCCCGGACCCCCTTCACCTTGTTGGCGGCGATCTGCTCACCGTTCCCGGAGCCGCCGATGACGATGCCGAGACTGCCGGGATCGGCGGCCACGCCCGCCGCCGCCCGGAGACAGAAGACGGGGTAGTCGTCCTGGGCGTCGTAGACGAACGCCCCGTGGTCGACCGGCTCGTGCCCGCGGTCGCGCAGCCAGTCGATGAGGTGCTGCTTGAGCTCGAGGCCGGCGTGGTCGGTGCCGAGGTGGACGCGCATGGAGCAAGTGTTCCAGTCTCCGCCGACGACGCCCACCGGCCCTCTACCCTCGGTGCATGACCGGGGCTGTGGCATGACCGCCCGGCGCCGGGCGCTCGCCGCCTGGTCCTCGGCCCTGACGATCGTCCTCACCGGATGCGGGGGCACCAGCTCCGAGGGCTCGGCCGCACCCAGCCGGGCGACGGCGTCCGCGTCGCCGTCGAGCGGGCACCGGGAGTTCCAGCCGGCGCCCGCGGACTTCCGCGAGATCAGGGCCGTGCTCGCGCGTCGGGCCCGGGCGCTCGTGGACCACGACGAGGCTGCCTTCCTGGCGACGGTCGACGACCGTCAGGCGCCGCTCCTGGCGCAGCAGCGCACGCTCTACGACAACATCGCGCAGCTCCCGGTGGCCACGCTCCGGCTACGGCGTCGACACGTCCTCGGCGCTGGTGCCTGCGCCGGTCCCCGGCGACGACCCCGTGCTGCACCCGGCGGTGGTCGAGCACCTGAGGCTGGCACGCACCTTCGACCGGCCGGTGTCCAACCCCGTCGACCTCACCTTCGTACGCCGCGACGGCCGGTGGCTGCTCGGCTCGGAGACCGAGGCGAAGGAGGCCGACCACTTCGACACTCCCCAGGAGCGGCCCTGGTTCGGCGTCCCCATCGTCGCCCGCCAGGTCGGCTCGATGACGGTGCTGGTCGACCGGTCCGAGGCGGACAGCCTGGCCGGCCTCACCCGCGCAGTCCAGGACGACATCGCCTACGACGCGCAGCTGCTCGGCGTACCCGCTCCGTCGAAGCTCCTCGTCGACGCCACCACGAACGGCCTGGGCGTGAACTTCTCGTCCCTGAGCCAGGAGGAGGCGGCGGCCGTCACCTTCGGGGTGTCCAGCACGGACCCCCTGGGCCAGCGGAGCACCGGCCTCGCGGGCCTGGTCATCAAGGTCAACCCGCACACCGTCGAGCGGGTGGTCGACGACGCCGGGATCATGCGTCACGAGCTGACGCACTACCTGCTCGAGCGCTACAACGGCTATGTCCCGAAGTGGCTCTCGGAGGGCGTCGCCGCCTGGGTGCAGTACTACCCCGACGACTTCTCGCAGTGGCAGGTCCCCGCGGCCCTCTACGACCGGCTGATGCGGGCCGACCGCACGCTGCCCATCCTCGGTCTCTTCAACCAGGACCCCGAGCTCAACTACCCCATCTCCCAGGCTGCGGTGAGCTGGCTGGTCGCCCACTACGGCGTGGCCGACCTGCTCGACCTGATGCGTGCCTACCGCGCCCACTACGACGGCGCCGACGTCGACGCCCTCACCCCTCGACTCCTCCGCCAGGTGTACGGCGTGACACCGGCCCAGGTGACCACCGGGGCGTGGGAGCTGCTCGCCCGGTTCGCCCACTGAGCCGGGCTGCCGTCCGGCGCGACAAACGGGTGGACACCCGGGGCGGGGCGCAGGTTTGCTGGAGGACATGGCTGCCCCTCTCGACATCCGTGTGGACCGCGCCACCGACCCCGACCGCTTCCTCGCCTCCGACAAGCTCGTCTGGTTCGACACGCTCGGCGAGGAGCCGACCGAGCTCCAGCTGCGCGGGGTCCCCGCCGACCAGCGCTTCGCGGCCGAGGTCGTCGGCTCGGACGTCGACCCCGGCACCTACCCCGGGATCTACGGCGTACGGCCCATGCAGCTCTCGGTCCCCGACGGAGCCGGTGCCGGCCGGACGGTGCCCTTCGGTGGGCTGACCTGGGTGGGCGTCCACCCCGACCACCGTCGGCGCGGCCTGCTGACCGCGATGATGCGCCACCACTTCGAGCAGACCCGCCGCGAGGGCGGGTACCTCTCGGCGCTGCACGCGAGCGAGCCCGGCATCTACGGCCGGCACGGCTACGGGCTGGCCTCGCTCGAGCTGGAGGTGGAGCTCGGGCGCGGCATGACGCTCACCGCGCCGCACCTCGAGGACGAGGTCGCGACCATCTCGACGCGGCTGCACACCATCACCGACAAGGGCGTCACGGAGCGCCGGCGCGAGGTGGACCTGGCGCTGCTGGCGGAGTGTGTCGGCGTCGTCGTCGGCGACGAGGACTTCTACGCGATGATGGGCCACCTGACGGCCGAGGAGAAGCGCGACGGCGAGCCGCCCCGGATCCTGTTCGCGGTGCGCGACGGCCGCGACCTCGGCTACGTGGTGTTCAAGCGCAAGCACAAGTGGAACAACGCGAGGCCGGCCGCAGAGGTGTCGGTCGGGTCCGTCTCCGGCGGCCCCGCCGCCCGGCTGGCCCTCCTTCGCCGCGTGACCGACCTCGACCTGGCGGGCTCGGTCAAGGTACACGGCGTCGCCGAGTCCGACCCGCTGCTGTCGTGGGTGCACGGCCCGCGTGGCCTCGGGGCCGTGCTGCCCTACGACAGCCTCTGGGTGCGCCTGGTGGACCTGCCGCGGGCGCTGGAGGCCCGCGGCTACGAGGCCGGGTGCGACGTGGTCGTCGAGGTGGCCGACGAGGCCGCTGCGTGGAACGCCGGGCGCTGGCGGATCCGGGTCGAGGACGGGGTGGCCGACGTGTCGCGGACCGACGACGACGCCGAGGTCTCCCTCCCGGTGTCCGCGCTGGGCGCGGCGTACCTGGGTGGGACGAACCTCGCCGCCCAGGCGCGCGCGGGCGTGATCGCCGAGCACCGCCCCGGAGCCGTCCGCGACCTGTGGCGCGCCTTCCGGACGGACCTCGGCCCCTACGCCGCGCGGGGCTTCTGATCGAGTCGGCGCAAAGGGACACGGAGAACCCTTCGAGTCGGCGCAAAGTGACGCCCAGAACACGCCGAGTTGTCACCTGACGACTCGGCGTGGGTCAGTACGGTGCCGCCATGCGGGCGTTCGCGTGGGCCGTGCTGGCACTCGTCTTCGTCGACGAGCTCGCGGCGATGGCGGCGTTCGGGGTGTGGGGCTGGCAGGTCGGTACGCCGCGCTGGCTGCTCGTCGTCCTCCTCCCGCTGGCCGCGATGACGGCCTGGTGGCTGTTCGCCTCCCCCAAGGCCAGGTACGGCAGCGGCGGCCGGCGCGAGCTGGTCAAGGTGCTGGTGTTCGGGCTCGCGTCGCTGGCCCTGTGGGACGCGGGTCATCCCGGGTGGGCGGGTGCCCTGCTGGTCTTCTCGGTCGTCGTGAACGGGCTGGCGCTGCTCCCGGCCGTCCGTGCGGTCGCCGAACAGGCCTGATCAGGTCTCGAGCCGGGCCAGCTCCTCGCCGATCACGCTCGGGTCGAGCTTGGTGAAGATCGGCGTCGGCCGGTCGACCTTGGCACCGACCTCGACGGGGCGGCTCTCCCAGCGCGGCGTCCGCGAGTAGTCGCCGGTGATCACCGGGTAGACGTGGAGCCCGGCGCCGTCGTCGGGGTCGAGGTCCTCGACGTAGTCGATCCGCGGCATCGGCATGAGCTCGCCCTCGCCGCCGTACGTCGTCCAGACGGCGTTGGCCGAGAACGGCAGGAACGGCGCCAGGATCGTGTTGCAGTCGAGGACGCACTGGGCGGCGACGTGCAGGACCGTGCCCAGGCGCTCCCGCTGCGCGTCGTCCTTCATCTTGTAGGGCTCGGTGACGGTGAGGTACTTGTTCACCTCTCCCACGACACGCATCGCCTCGGCGATCGCTCCCCGCAGCCGCTGCCGCCCGATGAGGTCGCCGACGGTGTCGAAGCCGGTGCGGACCGCGGCCAGCACGGCCTCGTCGACCGGCTCGAGGGAGCCGGCCGCCGGGATCTCGCCGAAGCTCTTGGCGATCATCGTGGCGGTCCGGTTCACCAGGTTGCCCCAGCCCGCCACCAGCTCGGAGTTGGTGCGCAGCACGAAGTCGGCCCACGTGAAGTCGGCGTCGGAGGTCTCGGGGCCGGCCGCGCAGATGTAGTAGCGCAGGGCGTCCGGCTGGTAGCGCGCCAGCATGTCGCCGACCAGGATCACGTGGCCCCGGCTGGTGGAGAACTGCTTGCTCTCCATCGTCATGTACTCGCTCGAGACCACCTCGGTGGGCAGCTGGAGGTCGCCGAACGGCCCCGGCTCCCCGCCGTGCGCGCCCCGCCCGTCGTACGCCAGGAGCTCGGCGGGCCAGATGACGGAGTGGAAGACGATGTTGTCCTTGCCCATGAAGTAGTACGACAGGGCCTCGGGGTCGTTCCACCAGTCGCGCCAGCGCTCGGGCTCACCGAGGCGGCGCGCCCACTCGATCGACGCCGACAGGTAGCCGATGACCGCGTCGAACCAGACGTACATGCGCTTGGTGGGCTGGTCGCGCCAGTCGTCGAGCGGGATCGGGATGCCCCAGTCGATGTCGCGGGTCATCGCCCGCGGACGGAGGTCCTCGATCAGGTTGAGGGAGAACTTGATGACGTTGGGGCGCCAGGTGCCGGACGCCTCGCGCCCGCGGAGGTACTCCCCCAGCGCGTCGGCGAGCGCCGGCAGGTCGAGGAAGAAGTGCTGGGTCTCGACGAACGTCGGTGTCTCACCGTTGATCTTGCTCCGCGGGGCGATCAGGTCGGTCGGGTCGAGCTGGTTGCCGCAGTTGTCGCACTGGTCGCCACGCGCGTCGGCGTACCCGCAGATGGGGCAGGTGCCCTCGATGTAGCGGTCGGGCAGGGTGCGACCGGTCGAGGGGCTCACCGCGCCCTTGGTGGTCCGCTCCACCATGTAGCCGTTGCGGTGCACCGTCGTGAACATCTCCTGGACGACGCGGTAGTGGTTGCCCGTCGTGGTCCGGGTGAACAGGTCGTAGGACAGGCCGAGGTCGACGAGGTCCTGCACGATCACGGCGTTGTTCTTGTCCGCGAGGTCCTTGGCGCTCACGCCGGCCGCGTCGGCGGCGACCAGGATCGGCGTCCCGTGCTCGTCGGTGCCCGACACCATCAGCACGTCGTGACCGGCCATCCGCATGTACCTGCTGAAGACGTCGGAGGGCACACCGAAACCGGCGACATGGCCGATGTGGCGCGGGCCGTTGGCGTACGGCCAGGCGACGGCGGACAGGACATGGGTCATGTCGCAAGCCTAGTGAGGCGGCGCCACCGGGTTTCGGTCGGTGCGAGCGCGGTCGGGACCCGGTCGGTGCCCGCCACCTGGGGCGTGCCCGGATCCCGGAGCCGTCAGACCCTGCGGCCCGCGAACGCCGCGATCCGGGCATAGGCGTCGGCGTCGGCCGGGGCCGGTTGCTCGGGGTCGAAGACCGGGCCGCGGTTCTCCGAGGTGAGCCCCTGGCTCATGAAGGCCAGACCGCGCTCGGCCACCTCGGGGTCGAGGTCGTCGGTCGGCACGCCGAGAGCGGTCGCGAGGTCCCAGGTGTGCACCGCCAGCTCGGCGAGCTGCCAGGCCAGCGGGCGTCGGGTCCGCATCCGTCCGCGACGCACGGTCGGCGTCGGCGTTCGGCATCCGCCCAGGCTCGCACCAGCTCGTCGCCGGCGGCCCGGAACCGCCGCTCCCGGTCGGCTCCCACGTGCTCGGGGGCGGCTGCCCCAGTCCGGCTGCTCGCCGCGCATGATCGTGGTGAAGACCGACGGTGCGTTGACGAGGTGGTCGACGAGCCGTCCCACCGTCCACTCGGTGCACGGCGTGGGATCGTCGAGGCGGCTCGTCCGGCACCCGTGCGAGCAGGCCCGCCGCCTGGTCGACGGCGACGGACAGGGCTCCCAGCTCGGCGTCGGACGGCATCCGCCGAGGTTACCGAGGTGTCAGCTGAAGTCGAGCTCGCCGGTGCGAGTGCGCTTGATCTCGAAGAAGTAGTCGAACTCCGCGAGCGCGACCGTGCCGTCCCAGACCCGGCCGGCGTCATCGCCCCGGGGGATCCGCGACAGCACCGGGCCGAAGAACGCCGAGCCGTTGAAGGCGATGGTCGGGGTGCCGACGTCGTCGCCCACCCGGTCGATGGCCTCCTGGTGGGAGGCCTGCAGCGGCTCGTCGTACGCCGTGTCCTCCATGGCGTCGACGAGCTCCGCCGGGAGACCGGCGTCGGCGAGGGCGGCCACGACGAGGTCACGTCCCAGGTCCTGCTTCTCGTGGTGGATCCGGGTGCCCAAGGCGGTGTAGAGCGGCGCCAGCGCCTCGCGGCCGACCCGCTGCTCGGTGGCGATCAGGACGCGGCCGACCGGCAGCCCACGGGCGATCCGCGCCTGGTAGTCCTCGGAGAGGTCGCGGTCCTTGTTCAGGAAGTACAGGCTCATCACCCGCCAGTTCACCCGGACGTCGCGCACCTGCTCGACCTCGAGCATCCAGCGTGAGGTGATCCAGGCGAAGGGACACAGGGGGTCGAACCAGAAGTCGGCGACATCGGTGGTGGGGGCAGGGGCGTTCGCTTCCGAGACGGTCATGCAGGGGGAACCTGTGGCGGGCCGCGCCCATTCCCGCGCCGCGCGCCGACCAACCGCGTCGCCCGCCTGACGGGCGCCGCCGGTTGTGACGAGGGTTACCCGCGATGGCAGGATCGGGCGCATGCCTGGAACCAACCTCACTCGGGAAGAGGCCGCGACCCGCGCCGCCCTCCTCGACGTCACGTCGTACTCCATCGACCTGGACCTCACGACCGGCGACAAGCTCTTCGCCTCCACGACGACCGTGCGCTTCACCTGCTCGGAGCCGGGAGCCACGTCGTTCGCCGACCTGGTGGACGCGATCGTCCACGAGATCACCTTGAACGGCGAGCGGCTGGACGAGGCGTCGGCGTACCAGAACGGCCGGATCACCCTGACCGGCCTGCAGGCCGAGAACGAGCTGGTGGTCCGCGCCGACTGTCCCTACTCCCACTCCGGGGAGGGGCTGCACCGGTTCGTCGACCCCGTCGACGGCCGCGTCTACCTCTACACCCAGTTCGAGGTGCCCGACGCGCGACGCGTGTTCACCACGTTCGAGCAGCCCGACCTGAAGTCGGTGTTCACGTGGACGGTCACCGCGCCGGCCGACTGGAAGGTCGTGTCGAACGCCCCGACGCCGGAGCCCGAGGACCTCGGCGACGACAGGGCGCGTTGGAGCTTCCCCGAGTCGAAGCGGATGTCGACGTACGTCACGGCGCTCATCGCCGGCGAGTACTTCGAGCACCAGGACACCTACGAGGGCAAGAACGGCACGATCCCGCTCGGTCACTACTGCCGCCAGGCGCTCGTCGACCATCTCGACACCGACGAGCTGCTGAAGCTGACGCGACAGGGGTTCGAGTTCTTCGAGGAGGCCTTCGACTTCCCCTACCCGTTCGAGAAGTACGACCAGCTCTACGTGCCGGAGTACAACTCCGGCGCCATGGAGAACGCCGGCGCCGTCACGCTGCGCGACGAGTACCTCCCGCGCAGCCGGCAGGACGCGGCCTTCTACGAGTTCCGCTGCTCGGTGATCCTGCACGAGATGGCGCACATGTGGTTCGGCGACCTGGTCACCATGCGGTGGTGGGACGACCTGTGGCTGAACGAGTCCTTCGCCGAGTGGGCCTGCTACCACGCCGCGGTCGAGAACACGGCGTTCACCGAGTCCTGGACCGGCTTCACCAACGCCCGCAAGAACTGGGCGCTGCGCCAGGACCAGCTGCCCTCCACGCACCCGATCGCCGCCGACAACTACGACCTGCACGCGGTCGAGGTGAACTTCGACGGCATCACCTACGCGAAGGGCGCCTCGGTCCTCAAGCAGCTCGTCGCCTGGGTCGGGCTCGAGCCGTTCCTGGTGGGGTTGCGGCAGTACTTCAAGGACCACGCCTACGCGAACTCCGAGTTCGTCGACCTCCTCACCGCGCTGGAGAAGGCGTCGGGGCGCGAGCTCGACGCCTGGGCGAAGGAGTGGCTGCAGACCAGCGGGGTCAACAGCCTGGTCCCCGAGTTCGAGCTCGCCGCGGACGGCACCTTCGCGTCGTTCGGCGTCCGCCAGACCGCGGCGGGCGACAACGCCACGCTGCGCCGCCACCGTCTCGGCATCGGCCTGTACGACGAGGTCGGCGGCCGGCTGGTCCGGCGCCGCAACGTCGAGACCGACGTCGAGGGTGACCTGACCTACGTCGACGCGCTGGTCGGCGAGAAGCAGCCCGCCCTGCTCCTGCTCAACGACGGCGACCTGACCTACGCCAAGATCCGCCTCGACGAGCGCTCGCTGGCCACCGTCGTGGACGGTCTCCGGCTGCTCGACGACTCCCTGGCCCGGGCGTTGTGCTGGGGAGCGGCGTGGGACATGACCCGCGACGCGGAGATGACGGCGTCCGACTTCGTCACCCTGGTGCTGACCAACCTCGCGACCGAGACCGACGCGTTCGGCGTCCGGGCACTGCCCAACTACGCCGCGGCCGCGATCAACCTCTACTCCCACCCGTCGCGGCGCGAGGAGCTGCGGGCGCGCTGGGAGACCGGCGTCCGCGAGCTGCTGATGGCGGCCGAGCCCGGCAGCGACCACCAGCTGACCTTCGCCCGGGCGTACGCCGCGGCGGCCCGTTCCGAGCAGGCCGTGGCCGACCTCCGCGGTCTGCTCGACGGCTCGCTGGTCGTCGACGGGCTCGACGTCGACACCGACCTGCGGTGGGCGATGGTGATCGGTCTGGCGCGCGCCGGCGCAGCCGACGAGGCCCGGATCGACGAGGAGCTGGAGCGCGACCGCACCATCTCCGGTCAGGAGCACGCCGCCGCCGCGCGGGCCTCCCGGCCGGATCCGGAGGCCAAGGCCCGCGCCTGGGCCGAGCTCGCCGAGAACCCCGAGGTCCCGAACGAGACCCACCGCTCGATCGCGGTCGCGTTCATGCGGCACGGTCAGGAGGAGCTGCTCGAGCCGTACGTCGAGAAGTACCTCGAGGCGGCGGACACGATCTGGGAGCGGCTCGGCACCCACATGGCGTCCAACACCCTCGCCGGCGCCTTCCCGGTGCCGCTGGGCAGCCCGGCCCTGATCGCCCGGCTCGACCGTTGGCTCGACGAGTCGCCGGCCAACCCGGCCGCCAAGCGCTACGTCCGCGAGGGCCGCGCCGACGTCATCCGCGCCCTCGCCGCCCAGGCCAAGGACGCCGACGCTGACCCGGCTCGGCCCCGACAGGTCGCCGGGGCCCGCGACGTCGACAAGCGCCGGGTCAGCGCTGGGGTCAGGACTGGGCGTGGAGGGTGCGGGGGGCGCGGGCCTGCATGGCCAGCATGCTGATCCCGCGGCGCAGACCGCGGACCAGGTCGCCGGAGGCGAAGTCGGCGCGCATCTCCAGCACGGCCAGGCCGACCTCGTGGTCGCTGAGGACCCGTCGCACCTCGCTGCCGGTGACGACCTCCACGAGACGCGCCGTCGGGTCGACCATGACCAGGACGCTGCGCGGCGGCGTCGAGAGCGACGCGTGGAGCCGCTCCGCGAACGCGCGGGCGTCACCCTCGGCGGTCCCGACGAAGACCGAGAACTCGAAGCGGGAGACCTGCTCGGCCGCGCGGATGGCCTGGTCGAGCGCGACCTGCTGGGCCGTGGTGAACTCGCGGGACATCGCGGTCACCACGTGCCGGAGGCGCCACCGGTGTCGCGGGCGCTCTCGGTCTCGTCGGCGGCGCGACCGGCCGTGGACGACTCGAGCTCCGCCGTCTCCCGCCGCCCGCCGAACCACTGGTCGTCGGTGCGGGTACCGGCCGGCGCCACGGACTCCCCGCGGACGACACCCGGCAGATAGACCGCGGCGAAGATCGCCCCGGTGATCAGCAGCGGGATCCCGATGAACACGAGCAGGTCGCGCAGGGCCGACACCGGCGGCGGGGCCGGCCAGCCGGGGCCGACCGGGATGTCGGCGGCCGCGGGCCCGGCGTACGCCAGCACGAGCAGCGTGGCGGAGCCCACAACGAGCGCGACCCGGCGCGGGGCACGGGACTGGGTGATCACGCGATGAGGATACTGGACCCCATGTCCGCGCTCTTCATGGGAATCGATCAGACGGACTGGTCCAACCTCGGCAAGCTCGTCGCGGCGAAGTCCGTCGCGCTGATCACCATCCTGGTGCTCGGGCTGGTGGCTCAGTTCGTCTTCCACCGACTCATCGACCGGCTGGTACGCCGGGCCGAGGACGGGGTGCTGCCCGACCGGATCGCGCAAGCAGGTCTCGGTCGCCCCGCAGCCCAGCCGCCCCCCGGTTCGACGCGCCGCGTCCAGCGTGCGAAGACCATGGGCAGTCTCCTGAAGAGCATCACCTCGGGGGTCATCGCCGCGATCGTGATCACGATGGCGCTCGCCGAGCTCGGCTTCGACATCGGTCCGGTGCTGGCCAGTGCGGGCATCATCGGCGTGGCACTCGGCTTCGGCTCGCAGACGTTGGTCAAGGACTTCCTGTCCGGCATCTTCATGATCTTCGAGGACCAGTACGGCGTCGGCGACGTCGTGAACCTCGGCGAGGGGCTCTCCGGCACGGTCGAGGCCGTGAGCCTCCGGGTCACGCGGATCCGCGACACCAACGGCACGGTCTGGTACGTCCGCAACGGCGAGCTCCTCCGGGTCGGCAACATGAGCCAGAACTGGGCACGCACCGTGCTCGACGTCCAGGTCAGTGCGCGCGAGGACCTGGTCCGCGTACGCCGCGTGCTGACCGACGTAGCGAACGACCTGTGGCAGGACGAGGACTTCGAGGGAGTCGTCATCGAGGAGCCCGAGATCTGGGGGGTCGAGGCGATGACGCCCGATGCCGTCACGCTGCGCCTCACCCTCAAGACGGCTCCCATGGAGCAGTGGCGGGTCGCGCGGGTGATGCGGGAGCGGATCAAGGCCCGCTTCGACCACGAGGGCATCGCGGCGCCGTACCCGACGTCCGTGGTCATGAACCAGAACCGCGACGACGGCAACGGGGGCGGTGCCGAGACGGTGACCACCGAGCCGGCGGACGCGTGACCACCGGTGCGTCGGCGGCGGCCGGCCCCGGGGAGAATGGTGTCGTGACGTTCTACGACGAGATCGGTGGCGAGCCGACCATCACCGCCATCGTCGCCGCCTTCTACCGCGGAGTGGCGCAGGACGAGGTGCTGCGCCCGCTCTACCCGGAGCAGGACCTCGGCCCGGCCGAGGAGCGGTTCCGGCTGTTCCTCATGCAGTACTGGGGCGGACCGACGACGTACTCCGACCTGCGCGGGCATCCGCGCCTGCGGATGCGGCACGCGCCCTTCGCCGTCACCCCGGACGCCAAGGACCACTGGCTCACCCATTTCCGCGCGGCGCTCGACGAGGTGGCGCTGCCGCCGGAGCAGGACGCGCAGTTCTGGGAGTACGTCACGCACGCCGCCCAGTTCATGGTCAACTCCTTCGAGTGACCGACCTCAATGCAGGTCAGAGCCTGGATGGGCAGCCGCATCCGCGCTCGATGTAGCGGCCGTGTAGCACGCGAAAGCTTCGTCAACGGCGTGCCGCGTACGCTCGTCGCTGGCCGGCATGAGGTGCGTGTAGGTCCGCAACGTGAAGCCCGCGTCGGCGTGGCCTAGATATTCGCTCACCGCCTTGATCGATTCGCCCGCGTCGAGCAGGACGCTCGCGTAGTGGTGTCGCAGCGCGTGCATCCCGTTCTCCCGGGCGCCCGGCACCTCCGCTGCTTGCCAAAGCCGTCTTCCAGACGTAGGTGTTGAAGTGGTTCCGGTTGACCGCCCCGGGCTGCACGGGTCGTCAGGATCAGCGGCACCGTGGCCGACTCCCCGTCGACCTCGCGCCAGGGCAGTGTCACCGGTCGCGCCGGGTATTCACGAGGTACGCCGCGAGCAGCTCGCGCACGGCCGACGGCAGCGGCACGGTCACCATCACAAGTACTGGCCGAGGTGTTGCGTTGACCGCCTGAGCCCGCAGGCATGAGAGGACGTTTGCGTGTGCATTTCCGCCCATGGCTCAACCTCGCCGGGGGTCGTCGAGTGGCGCGTAGCATGGCTAGGCTCGGGGAAGGGAGTCTCGACATGGTGGCCATGTTCGAAATCGCGTTCCTGATCGTCTGCACGGTGCTGGGTTTGCGGTGGTTCCGCCGGACGAACATCTACCGGGCTCACCGGAGGTCCGGAGTCGATCCGGGCCAGCATGGGGTCGGCACCTCGGAAAGGTTCGGTATGTACACCAAGCCGGATGGCCCAGAACATCACTCCTATCGCGATTGACTCCGCGCTGGGGCAGAGCCCTCCCGTGCCGCTGAGCTGTTGATCTCACACTTGGTGATCCGCCGCTCATCGGCATGGTGGGGCGTGCGAGCGGACAGCGGCATGTGAGGACGTGCGCATCGCGGGGTCTCGCGAGTTCGAAGGGGTGACGCAACATCGGGGCGGGCGTAGCCTGGACGATCGGCTGGCGGGGGCCGGTTTCCCTGTTCGGGGGAGGCTTGATGGCGCGACGACGAAGTATCGCCTTCGCATGTGCCGCTGCGACGGTGGTCGCCGCAGCGTCTGCTGTGGTGATGCCCCGCGCCGATGGTCTCGCCTTGACCGCTGAGGTGCCCAGCTGTCACGGCCACCGCGCCACGATCTTCGGATCCGGCAACCTGATCGGTACCTCTCACCGCGACGTCATCGTGGGAACCTTGGCCGGGGACCCCGGCTCGCCTTTCCAGCTGATCAGGGCAGGGGCGGGCAACGACTTGGTATGCGCCGGGCCCGCAGGCAGCCGGGTGTTCGGCGGCAAGGGTGATGACCGGTTGTTCGGGCAGGGCGACTATGTCGGCGCCTTCGAAACCGTCTATGGCTCCCTGAGCGGCACCTACGGCGACGTGCTGAACGGTGGTCCGGGGCATGATCTGCTCAATCCCGGCCTCGATCCGGACCAGACGACGTGGGACTGCGTGAACCTCCTTCAGCATTACTGCCTCCCCCAACTCCTTGATCAGTTTTCGTTCCGCGGAGCCACTCAGGGGGTCACCGTCGACCTGAAGGGCGGCCTGGCGACGGGTCAGGGTCACGACCGGCTGGTGGTGGCTCCCGGCTGGGACGCACTGGTGGGTAGCGTGCACGACGACGTCCTCCGGGGCACCGACGCGAACCACGGTTCGACTCAGTGGCACCCGGGTGGAGACGAGATCTACCCCCTGGCGGGGAACGACGCGGTCCGGGCACGCGCCGGCGCTGACCACATCTTTGGCACCTCGGGCGACGACACCCTGTACGGAGGAGCCGACGATGACTGGATCGACGCCCACCGCGGCAACGTCACGATCCTTGGCGGTACGGGTGACGACCGTGTCGAGCTCCTGGAGAGGGTCGCTACTGACAGGGTCACCGTGTCAGGGGGAGCCGGTCAGGACCATGTGGTGCTCGAAACTTTTCGCGACGGCGACCAGGTGAACGGGGATGCGGGGCGCGATCATCTCCAGGGGTCGTTCGGCGTCGACATCAACGGCGACCCCGCGTCCGACGGCGCTTTGGTCGGCAACCTGGCCACCGGCTCCTTCAACATGGACGGTCTCCACGCGACGTACCAGGGGTTCGAAGAGTGGTTAGTGGCCGCGCCTGGTCCGGTGTTCGTCACCGGTAGCGAGGGACCAGACGCGGTCAACATTCTGTTCTCCGCCGGGCTCACTGCGCACATGCGCGGTGGCGACGACACAGTGTCCACCCTAGGTTCCACCGACGACTTCGTCGACGGCGGCGACGGGACCGACACAGCCGACCTGACGCAAGGCAGCGACGTATGCATCAACGTCGAGCTCGGCCAATGTTGAGCTGTTTGGCAATGTGACGCTGCTCGGCAGATGAGTGCGGTCAAGAGCTTCCCGGTGCCCGGCGGTTTGACGCGGCCGGCCGCTAGGCGCGCGCCTCGACATGTCTGCTCAAGTGCAGCTGGTGCTTGTACCGTGTGGCGCAGCATTCGGACTCAGCTGCCGGGATAGGCCTGGGTCCCCTTCAGCCAGGGATCCGGGTCTGTGGTGTCTTGGTAAATGCTGCCGCCGTTGGGGTGAAGCTCGAAGTGGAGGTGGCAGCCGGTCGCGTTTCCCCCTTCGCCGACCTCACCGATGATCTGCCCAGGCTTCACGCGTTGGGCGGGCTTGACGGCGAGCGTCTCCATGTGGGCGTACCAGGTGCTCAGCTTGCCTTGGCCGGTCGAGACTATGACCAGCCATCGGCCAGCCCACTTCTGGTCGGTGAGGATCTCGATGGTGCCGGCGGTGGCCGCGAGCACGGGGGTACCGCAGGACACGGAGTAGTCGTCGCCGGTGTGGAAAGACGCCCAGTGCGCGCTGTGTTCGCCCCAGTTGTGGTTGTCGTAGAAGCCAGAGTCCGGCGGGAGGGGGAACGAGACGCTGCCGGGCTTGAGCTGGTTGGCGTACTTCATCGCGTCGGCGAGAGTGGTCTGCATCTGGTCGGCCAAGACTGAGAAGGTGAGGATGTGGCGCGCGTGGTCGAGCTGGTCAAGGACCTTCTGGCCCGTCTTCGTGGCCGCGGCGACCGCGACTTTGGCCCGATGGTCGGCGAGCCGGGCTGCATCGGCGGCGAGTTCGGCGCCTGCCGCAGTGTCCCGCATCACCTCGGCAGCCGCCTCGGCGTCGGCGACCACAGAGGCTTGGTTGCTGGTGACTTGCTGCAAGGTTCCGATCACCATCAGGTCCTGAATGCTGTGGGCGCCCAACAGGAGCTCCATCGAGGTGACGGGCGGCTCCTCGTAGTTGGTGGTGACCAGCTGAATCAGGAGCCGGTGGTCTCGCACGTAAGCGAGGTGTGCAGCGGAGGCATCCGCACGGGCTTGCGTGAGCCTGGCGCGGGCCTTGATGGCGGCCGCGGCTGAGTCGTGGGCGGTCGCTTGGGCTTGCTGGTAGCGGACCAGCACGACCGGGATGCGGTCGGCCACCGCCGCAAGTGTGGCGCGCGCGTCGAGGGTGGCGGCGCTGTCTCCCGGTTGAGGCAACACAAGCGTTGGGTCGAGCTGCCAGGTGGAGGCGAGTGCGAGATCGCGATCGGCAGCGGAGCCGTCCCCGGCGCTGGTGTCGGTGCCGTGCACGCTCGGGCCGCGGGATGTGCCGCTTGCTTTCACTCGCTGCCCCGTCTTCGGCACCCCCGTGGCACGATGCGGCAGCAGCGGTGTGCGATGTGCGGCCGGACGGGGTCCGCGGCTGAAGTCGAGCGAAGGCAGCGACCTGGTCGACAACCCATCACCGACGTGTACCGCGCCGTCCGCGAAGGCGGACGTGGGCGCGAGGAGGCATGCAGTGAGGCCAACGATGAGGCCAATGGTGAGGTCGGACGTCAACGGCACGTGCGCCCGAGTCGTGCGATAGCGGAAGATTCGTGAGCAGATGGGGCTCCACCGTTCGCGCTGTCTCGGTTGCGTTCCGCACTGTTGTCGTGGACGCCATAAAGACATGTCGGCGTTCGACCCCCGGTTTGGTCTCAACACATCGCAGACCAGAAGCTGCAGGCAGCCGATGTGTGCTCGCCCGGTCGGGCGACACGACCATGGTGACCCGGCCCTATGGCGGCCCACTCGGAAAAGGGCCTAGCTAGTCCAATGACCACCCCATAGCACTACGACAGACAGCCGTTCGCTTTAATGCCCGGCAGGTGGCGGAATGGCCTAGGCGCTCGGCCTGAGGAACGACCTCGGACCCGGGACCAAAACTTCGCTGTCCACATGGGAGCCGGGAAGTCTTCAGGCGCCCTGCCCGAGAGGCTCGATCTCTCCTCGATCGACCAGGTCTTCGAGCGCGTGCTGGCAACCCGAATGCCAACGACTCTGCTGGTCTTGGAACGACACCACCGGCTCGCCTTCGCACCCGACCTCGGAGACGCCCTCCGAACCGTGCCAAGAGCATCCTCCCCGTGCAGCGACCGATCCAGGGCGGTGCGGTTGAGGGTCGAAGGGATAAGACGGGTTCACCTTGCGCTAGTACCCACTCGACGCCGGGATACGCCACAGTCCGAGTCGAAGGGGTTCAATCACAAAGCCCCTGTCCCGGCGTAATGACTCGCCGGTCCTTGGCCCGATCTGTTGTTGTCGAGCCCGGCGTACTAGCGTCCGCCTGGTGACCGAGTACCAGGTGACCCTATGGCGAGACGTGCCATCCCTTGTCGTGGCCCGCCACGGAGAACACGTGACGAAGAGTCCGCTCGGCCCGCGCTTCCAGGAAGCGATCGATGAGGCCGCCATGCGTCTCGGTGACACCAGTAGCGATGACTATCTGTCGGGGTGGACCCGGAGCGACTGGACTCCGGTGGCGGGCAGTGTCACTGAGGTCTGCGACAAGGTGGTGGCCGATCTTGAGGAGCAATGGCCACCCGACCGGCTGGCCGAGTACCTGGACGGGTTGGGCCCCAGGCCTTGATGGCCGTATGACGACTCGCACGTCGCTGGGTCCAGACGCGGCGGAAGGACGCGGTCCTCAGCCGGCGGAATGTCGGCGCGCGTCAGGTCGGGGGCTCAGCGAGCGCTAGGTCGAAGTACCGCTGCGAGAAGCGGGTCGCCCAGGCGGACAGGGTGGGCTCGTTCGCAGCAGCGGTTAGCACGTCTTCGAAGAACGTGTGCGTCAGTGTCTCTTCCGGCGCGCGAAGGAGGGGGTTCATCTCCGCGACTGCCCTCTCGGCATGGTGGTCATGACGTGCGCTCATCACCACCACGGAGGCAATCGACCCATGCACTTCCGCCGTTTCCTGCGCCAGCATCAGATTGCGCCACAACTGATTGGTGGCTGGCTCGACGGCAATGTCCGCAACATTGGGGTGGAACCAGGACCCTTGTCGACCGGTGGCAATGCGGTAGCCCACCTTGTCGTAGCGCTTTTGCGTGAAGGGCTCGGTGTACTTGGTCTCGACACCTAGAGAACGCGTTGCTGCCCTTTCGAGCTCACGACCAACATTGCGTCGAAGGCGGAGTTGTCTGGCCGCTCACCACCCAACGTGGCTGTCGCAGCCGAGGGGGCGTGCTCCACCAACACCTCGTCTAGCGAGTCGATCGGCCAGGGGAGGACGGCGCTGAGGACTCGGGCTCCGGCTTCTCGATGCTTGGCAAGGTGACCGAACAGCGTGAGACACAGCGGTTGCGAGCTACTCATGTTGAGCCACAGTCGTTGCGGCTCTGCTTTGCGTCCCTCTTTCTGGATTTGTGGTAGTCGGTCGCTCGCATAGGCGATGGCCTCATCACTGAGAAGCTGATGCTCGGGGCCGGACCCCTCCGGAAGCCGAGACCCGAGCAGCCTCGTTTCCCCATAGCGATTGACGTAGCTACCGGGTGGCAGGTGCAGCACGAGCTCGCGCCACCGCGATTGAAGCCTTCGGTATGAACGTATCCGGATGTTGCGGTCACCGGGGTACGCCAAACGGGGATCCCACCAAGGGAGAGAGGTCTCGGCCATCGACGCACCTTTCACGTCAGCACAGCCACCGCTCCAGTTCCGCGCAACGTAGCGGTGTGACGCAGCCGTTGGCGCGACGGAAGGCCATGGTCAACCGCGTTGGGCGCGAGTGCACAAAGGCACGCCTTCAGCCTCGCCGGCCCCCTTTGCGAGGTTGCTCCGGGCACAGAGAAGTCTCAGGTTCGCCACTCGACGCACCACCCTTGGACCAAGGGTGAATGTGGTCGAAGTGCCGCCTCCACATCCCTTCCGATCTGGTTGCCGGGATCCGGCGCAATCCGGCCCGGACGAGGGCGCTGAAGACGTCAGTGGCCATTTGGGGTGCGCACATTGTCGTGAGCCACCCAGGCGAGGACAGTGCGCCGTATGACCGTGAACGCTCGCGACCAGCTCAACTCATTCCTCCATGGCGGTGATCAGGCAATCTGGTCCACCGCTGCGGTGGTGCTGACAATGCGGGGGACTGGTTCAGGCGAGCTGCAAGCCGCCGCACGGGAGGTGTTGAAGGCACGTGGTGTGGATGGGGTGGTCAGTCTGGGTGCTGAGGACGCTGCCGGGCTGGCGGCACAAGCTGCCGCCCCCATCCATCAGGTCGCTGCGCTCCTTCGAGGCGAGGGACTGATGTGGAGCGCCCAGTCTGATGAAGCTCTCCTTGCGCAGGGGCGGGCGAGTGCTCAGGGTGCTGCCGGGTTTGCGCAGTTCGCCTTGCCGATGTTGGCAGGACTGAGGGAGGCGTTCGCGGACGGGGCGCGGATGCTTGATGTGGGCACCGGAGTCGGCGCCATGGCGGTCGCGTACGCAGAGTTGTTTCCGCAGTTGACCGTCGTTGGGATTGACGTCATGCCTCGGGTGCTCGAGCTGGCAGAACAGGCTGTTAGCGCGAGTTCGGCTAGCGATCGGATCATCTTGCGCCAGCAGGACGTCAGTCTCCTGGATGAGCCTGAGACATACGCCTTCGCGTGGGTGCCTGCCCCATTCATCCCTGAATCGGCGCTGGACGTTGGCGTCCTGCGAGTCGTCGAATCTCTGCTGCCGGGCGGATGGCTGATGCTCGGACACGGAAGGTACGGCAGGTCCGCAGTTGACGACGCGGTTGGCCGGTTCAAGACCATCGCCTATGGGGGCACGGCCCTTGACGATGGCCAGGCCCAAGAGATGCTCAGGTCCACGGGCTTGGTCGAGGTGGGGACGGTTCCAACGCCCGAAGGCGCCCCCGCCATCACCGTGGGACGCAAGCCCGACAAGGCATGATGTGGCTAGACCAAGCTTTCGATCCGCAACGGCACAGACCTGGTCAGGTGAGGTCGATGCGTGCCGTGACGCTGGGCCGTCGGGATGAGCGGACGCCCGGACAGCGGCATGAGCGGTCGCAACTTCCGCGGCGTGCCTGTCGTCCTAGGGTCGTGGGTATGCATATCGCGGCGACGGCCTCGGGGCGGGGCATAGTCGTTCTCGGGCTCAATGTCGCGCTGATCGGGTGCGCCTCCGGCAGCGACCAGCAATCTCCCCTCGCGGCACCGACGTCACCTGCGGCGGTCGCGGCGAACCTCCTTCAAGTCTGCGACCACGCCCAGGACGCTTTCAGGGATGGCAGTGCGAATGAGACGGAGCAGTACAGGACGCTTTCTTCGGAACTCCAAGGCATGATCGACACTGGGGAGCCGGCAACCGCCGAGGTGCTCCAGCCAATGGTCGACGCTGCGGACGCGATGGCCGCCGCGAAGGGGAACCGAGAGCGGTCAGCCCTGCGCGACGCTGAGCACCGTGCGTACGACCAGCTGCGCCGAGTCTGCGTTCAAGCAGGGTCTCAGTTGTGGCCTGAGTGACACCCACTTTGCCCGCTCATCGGCATAGCGCGAGCGCGCGGACAGCGGCATGTGAGGACGTTTGCGTGGCCGCGCCGACCAGACCGCCAGAGTCGGGACACGATCGCCACGTAGGGCTGCGCGCCACGACGTGTGTCATGGTGGAAGCTGGGAGGGCGGCGATGAGGTGCGGAAGTCGTTGCGGACGCTGGCCAGGGCCTTGGTGGTGCCGCTGCTGATGGTGATGCTGGGAGCATGCGGATCCAACAATGGCGGCGAGCCCGAGACGGGCGCGTCCATCGCTGGCGCCGGCGCTCAGGGCGACGCCTACTGCTCGACCCTCAAAGACGTGGGAGAGCGAACCTTCACCCTTGACTACTTCGCCCTCGACAGTGCTGCCGACTTCACGGACCTGCCGATCAACATCAGCGAGTTGAAGACCTCAGCCCCGGTCGAAGTGAAGGCCGCCTGGGGTGTTCTGGGCGACGAGTACGACCGGTTCGCCGAGCTGATGGACGATGCGGACCTATCAATCGACGAGCTCCTGTACTGGGACGACAACGGGAAGCTGCCCGCCAACGTCCAACAGAAGCAGTTCGCTCAGTTCTTTCGAAAGCTCATGGCGCTCGACCACACCAAGGTTGCCAAGGCTGCCCACACCATCGTGGCGCACGCGAGGACCAAGTGCGGTATCGACCTCGATCCCGAGTGACGTTGCATGGCCAAACCAAGGCACAAGGCGACGCAGCGGCAATCGGGACTGATGAATCTCCCACCGGCACCATGAGGGCCGCGGGATGCCAACACCTAGGTCGGGCTGGCAGTCCTCTCCTCGGCATGTGCGTGCGACCGGACAGCGGCAGAGGGTCGTTCGCCAGGCGCGCCACTCGCGGCGGAATGACGCACTCATCGCAGCAGATCCAGACGCTTCTCCTGCCTTCCCAGTCGGCGGAAGGCAGCGACCATGACGGGTTGTCGACTCGCTCGACACGGGCCGCTAACGCGCGCTCTAGCGCGACTGGTGAGGTGAGGTCCCGCCGATCGACCGGCCGAGTTTCCACCTGCTCTTGACTCGGGCGGCTGACAGACGGAGCGTGAATCCTGTGGGTCGGCGCCATCCAGACGCCGCTCGAGCCGAGGGAGTGAGTCATGTTCGTACGCAGCACCGAAGTGCAGGCCGATCCCGCCCAGATCGATGACGGCATCAACCTTGTTCGTGACGAGATCTTTCCCGCCGTGTCCGAGATGGATGGATGCGCTGGGATGTCGCTGCTCGTGGACCGCGCGGCCGGTCGTTGCATCGCCACGACCGCGTGGCACTCCGAGGACGCGATGCTGCAGAGCGCCGAGCGAGTCATGTCCTTGCGGAGCCGGGCGGAGCAGGGTCTGGGCGCCGGCGACAGCAAGGTCCACCAGTGGGAGGTTGCCGTGATGCATCGCGATCACGCCGCACCCGATGGTGCCTGCGCACGCCTCACCTGGCTCTCGGGCGATCCTGCAACCGCGGATCGCGCAATCGACACCTACAAGATGGCCGTACTCCCGCGCCTTCAGGAGATGGATGGCTTCTGTAGCTCCAGTCTGATGATCGATCGCGTCGCCGGCCGCGTGGTGGGGACCGTCGCCTTCGACAGCCGGAAATCCCTGGAAGCCAGCCGCAACGCCGCCAAAGACATCCGCGAGCGGATCGCCACCGAGCTGGGTGCGACGGTCGACAACGTCGAGGAGATGGAAATCGTATTCGCGCACCTCCACGTGCCGGAGATGGCCTGACGGCAGGGCGCCGGCACGACGGGTGGCTCCATCGCGCCGATCCCAAGCCGAAACCGATTGATGCGACCTGCTTCTCCGCCCGGGAGTCCTCGCGCGCACAACTCGTCGGTTGGTCCCACGAAGACGGGATCGGATCCCGTCTGATGCCCACCTGCGTCTGCAACCGCGTCACCGTCGAAAAGGACCCGGAAACTGGCGCGTCGACCTGGGCGGAGTGACGCACGCTCATCGGCATGAGAGGACGTTCAGAGAGCGCATGAAGACGCCCCGCCGCGCTGTGTGAGCAGGAGCAAAGGGGCGCGGTTCCCCTCCTCGGGGAGAGGAAACCTCCGGCTATGACGCCCGGCCGGCTCTGTGAAGCTGCGCCCGGACCGGGTGACTGGCTCGCCGAGGCGGCCCCAGGTCACGCACGGGGGAACGCAGCCTGGAGCCCCGAGATCAGTCTCGGTACCACCGCCAGAGGCAGAAGCGCCCCGCGGCCTATCCCCCAGTTGACCCGCGGAGCGCTTGACGCACCACAGTCCGGGGCGTACCGAGGTCCGGGGTACGTTTCCCACGGTCTCGAGAACCACGAAGGATTCCTTGAACGTACGCGCGTCTGGCGGTTAGGGGAAGGGCTGCCCGAGCCCGCAGGCATGAGCGTGCGACCGGACAGCGGCATGTGCGGCCGTCCGCCGCGGGCGAGCAGCGCGACTTCTGGCGCTACGACGCGCTCATCAGGCGTAGCAGAGCTCCTAGGGGCGTTGGGGCCTCAGTTCAGATGGAACAGCTTGAACATGCCCATGACCGCGTGGGGCGTTCCGTCGACCTTGCTCGGCCAGAAGCAGAGGGCCAGGTACTTGCCCTTGCTCGTCCCGTACTTCCACACGAAGGTGTGGCCGGGGCTGATGATGTTGGTGTCCAGCTCGGGGCCGAGCAAGAACGCCGGATCGTCGGGGCTCATCAGCGCATCCTGGACGTCCTGGTCGGTCGTGGACTCCTTGACCTTGGCCAGGACGACGAAGTGCGGCTCCGCCGCGTTGTTGGTGGTCTTCATCCAGCCCTTGTGGGGGTCGGTCTTCGGAGCCGCCCACGCGTTCGCGCCACCCGCGATCGTCTTCATCCCGAGGCGGCCGTTGGTGGCCGGCAGCGAGCGTCGCTGGTGGTGTCCCTTGGTGGTCAGGGGCGTCAAATCGTCGCCGTTCACGACGTAGTACTTATCTGCCTTGTCGAGGTCCACGCCCCACCAGGTGGGTTTGGCGCCCTTGTCCGGCACCACCACCCCGCCGTAAAAGATGACGTTCCGGTCGATCCGACGGAGCGCCTTCAGGTTGATCGGGTCTCCATTGAGCTTGTTGAAGTCGGAGAACGCGTGCTTCAGCGAGTACCCGGCCCGCAGTCGCAGGAGCTGCATGTCGCCGCCCTTATTTCCGCGCACGACCTTGAACAGGGTCTTGCCGGGACGGAACTTGTCGAGCGACAGCTTCGGGCCGGCCTTGGTGGACGTGATGGTCACGGTGAGCGTCGCCGCGCGGGCGGCTGCTGCGCGGTGCGACCCGGTGGCTTGGGCGGAGCCGTTGGCCAGGGCCAGGCCGGCGGCAGAGGCGGTGAGCAGCAGCGCGGTTGCCGCTGCGCCGGAACGAGTGTGTGAACGTGAATGCATCATGATCATCTCCTCGAGGTGGGGAGCCCCCCGTTTGCGGCTCCCAGTTCGCCAGTCTTGACCCGAAGGCAGCCGGGCATTGTCATCCTGCAGGATGAAATCGTGGGTTTCCGGTCAGCCATCAGGCAGGCGGAGACCTCTTCCGGAAGCGGCGTTCAAGGTCGTCGCCATCGCGCCAGCCTTTGTGCGTCATCAAAGTGAATTCCGAGTTCGTTGCGCGACCGCACATCGGCACGAGCGTGCGACCGGACAGCGGCATGAGAGTGCGATTGAGGTGGGTGCGTGTAAACGCGGACGGGCACCTCGAGCGATTCATTGTTATGAGAATCTATTCGCGCCTTGCTCTGGCTGCGTCGACCGTCCTGATCGCCTGGGGCTGCGTCAGGTGCGCGTCGTCCAACAGCTCCGGGGCCGGCGAGGCAGCGCCGTCGGCGTCGGCGGAGGCGTCCTTGAGTCTCGTGGTCATCGGCGACTCCATCCCCAACAACGCCCCCTATGACTGCCCTGGATGTGTCGGGTTCGTCGACCAGTACGCTCTGGCACTAGGTCAGACGACCGGGCGGGAGGTCGAGACCACCAACCTGTCCGAGCACAACAACCTGACGCTCCCGATGCTCTTGAGGGAGCTGCTGCACGCGAGCACCAGCGACGAGGGCCTGCCGAGCTTGCAGGAGCAATTGAGCTCCGCTGACGCGATCATCGTCGGCGTCGCCCACAACAGCATCGAGCTGAATGCCGATCGACCCTGCGGCACTCGGTTCGTGGAATCTCGGAGCACATTCGCGGACTGGTCGAAGCTCGACGAGCAGTGCGCTCGCCGGACGACGGAGCGCTATCGCGCGCAGTACGACAAGCTGTACTCCACCATCGCGTCCTGGCGGGGCGACAAGCCGACGATCCTTCGCACCATCGACAAGTACAACGACTGGACCGGCGGGCCGGCACATCTGACCACCGAGCAGATAGCCACCGTGGTCATGTTCCACAACCTGTGGGACCGGATGCTGTGCGCGTCTGCCACGGCCCATGGATTCACCTGTGCCGACATCTACCACGCTTTCAACGGACCGGATGGCACGCGTGCTTCCGGGAACCTGTTGGGGCCGGACTACACGCATCCGTCGCAGAAGGGCAACGATGTGATCGCGAAGACCCTCATCGCGCAGGGGTTCGCGCCGCTGGCTTAGACGCGCGCCCGCTCATCGGCATGAGAGGACGTTCGGGGACTTCATGGAGACGCCCCGCCGCGCTGTGTGAGCAGGAGCGACGCGGCGCGGTTCTCCTCGGGGAGAGGAAACCTCAGACTATGACGGCTCGGCCGGGTCTTTAAGGATGCGACCGGACAGCGGCATGAGCGCGGTCTTTCACTGCCCGGTCAGCCCCACGCCGCGGCCGTTGTCAAAGCCGCTGGGAGAGTTGCCGTTGTGGTCAGACCGGCTCCGCGGCCCGTGCCTTGTTGACCCTGGTCGCTGCCATGCGATCGCCAATGCGCTTCGGCGAGGTGCGGGCAAGCTAGCGCTTCGGGATCTGCACCTTCCGACTGGCTGTTGCCTCTGGGATGTCGTCACCGTCGCAGCAGAGGCGAATTGAGTACTCCACGAATGCCTTGCCGGGGCGCAGGTCGTCGCCGGCAAACGGAAGACCCAACCTCATACGGCCCGCTGTCGGGGCATGGGTACTCGCCGGCTCCGAGTCCCCCGGTCCATTGCCATGACCGCCTGATTCCGTTTTGCGTAAGCCAAGACTGCATCATGTACGTTTCGCCGGGCATACAGTTTCTGACGACCGCCTGGGCATTTACGGCCTTATGGAAGTCACCGGCGCCCTCGCTGGAAATGTCGAGCAGGTAGATCGGACTTGTGCGCGCGTCGATCTTGATCGTTGTACCGGTCGCGGCGTGGCCCGGTGCGATCCCGACGATGCCGGCTATGGCGAAGCCCGTAACGAATGCGGTAGCGGCAACCTTCAAGGTCTTCATGTTCCCCCAGGAAAAGCGACGGTGCCCGGTCCCCCAGCGAGTCGTCAAGCACCTCTCGAACCTGAGTGAACGCCCGCGAACGTCGGCATGTCAATGCTTGATCGCCACGCGTGTGCTTTTGCTTATGTGTCGCTTCGCGAGGGGTCGCGCTTACCGGCTCAGCAAGGGGACGCCAAGGATCTTGGCGCGGCGTACTTTCCTACGACTCTGTACTTTTGCTGGCTTTGTGCTGACCAAGGCCCATCCGCACGTTGTGTGTGAGCAGGAGCGACGGGGCGCGGTTCCCCTCCTCAGGGAGAGGAAACCTCAGGCTATGACGGCTCGCCGGCTCTGTGACGATGCGTCCGGACAGCGGCATGTGAGTGCGTTTCAGCCCACCAACTCATACCGAAGGCTCATTCCAGCCAGGGCCTCGACCTGGGCGAGGATGCCGGGCGCGACGAGCAGATGGGTCAGCTCGTGCGGCGTACGACGGCCAATGCGACGTCGTCCTCGACGCTGTCGTCGCCGAGTCCTTCGGCGATGATCCGGGTGCAGGCTGTCTCCGCGTCATCAGCGGCCGCGAAGACGTGCCCCACGAGCGACAGTCGCTCGAGGTACGGGTCCTGCTGGTCGCGAAAGCCCTTTCGCCGCTCGAGCAGGCCGTCGGTGTAGAACGCGAGCGACGCGCCCGGCGGCCAGGCGATTGTGCAGGCTGTCCGGGGTGAATCCGGATCTAGTCCAAGGAGCGCGTCGGTGCCGAGGCCGGGAGGCGAGGCGGCCTCGGCCCCGGGTTGGGCCAGTAACGGCAGCGGGTGGCCGGCGCTGGACACGGTGATGGTCTTGAACGGGGCTTCGGCGACGGCGTAGGCCACGGTGGCAGTGAGGCCAGGTTCGAAGTGGCTGATCTTGCGGTCCAGTCGCCGTAACACCTCCGCCGGGTCGTCGTAGTCGAGAGCGTAGGCGCGCAAGGCACTGCGCATCCTGCCCATCACGACCGCCGACCTGAGGCCGTGCCCTTCGACATCACCCATGACGACGCCGACCTTGCCGGAGGGCAACTGGAAGATGTCGTACCAGTCGCCACCGAGGTCGCCGTCGGCCGGGAGGTACCGGACGGCGATCTCAAGCCCATCGATCAACGGAGGTGCCCCCGGAAGCAGGCTTCGCTGCAGCGCGAGCGCTGCGACGTGCGCGTCGTCCTCGGTCCGTGCCGACAGACGCCGGCCGATGTCGGTCGCGGCCCGTTCAAGGTCTGTAACTGCATCTGGCGTCAGTGGTTGGGGTACACGCCATCCGGTATGCAGGACGCCAAGTATCCCGTCCATTCCGACTACAGGAACTCCGAAGAGCTGCCGGAGCCCGAAGTCGCGGAGGATGGGATTGAGCACGGTGTGCTCGTTGATCTCGGTCAACAGGAGTGGTTCGCCCGTCGCTGCGACCCGTCCAGCGAAACCAGACCCCACTGGGACGTGGGTCGCGCCCCGCCATCGCCGACCGAGGCCGGCAGAGGCAGCCGGTTCAAGAACCCTTCCTGTTCCGTCTAACAGCAGCAGGGTCGAGGTGTCCGACCCGAGGAGCGTCCTGACCTCCTCGACCAGTGTCTGGACGGACTTGGGGTCAACGACCACCGGCGCTGCGTCGTCAAGCACCGGGCGCGACTGGGACCGACCGCTGGGCTTCATGGGGGGCACATGATTGCACAGCGGCGGCTCCGACGGCGCTCTGTCATCGCAACGCCTCGCCCCTCGGCCGCATCGGGATTCCCCGGACCCAGCGGGCCGCGGCGGCAGGGTGGCGCCTGCCGGAAGCTCGGGAACCGGCGGGTAGGCGTCAGGCGCAGAATCTGGTGCCCCCATGTAGCGCACATGTAGCCGACCAAGGAGAAACGTCCCTCAACGATGAGGACCGTTGACGGGCGTCTTCGCAGGTAGAACGCGGGTGTCCGCTGATCGCCACAGGTCAAGGCACTATGGAAATCAATTCATGGTCAACTCGTTCGAGTGAGCGTCCCGACGGCTGCCTCCCGGCGCCGTTCGAAGGCTGCGCGGTGCTCCGCGATGTGGGGTAGCGGCCGGTCGTCCTCGTCGAGCGACACCTCCACGGCCCGGCAGCGCGCCATCACCCGCTCGCCGTCGCGGATCTCGGACTCGAAGGTCACCGACGTCGTGCCGACGTGCGTCACCCGCGCCCACACGTCGTACGGCTCGGGGCGCAGGTTCATCTGACCCAGGTAGTCGATCTCGGTCCGGGCCACGACGAAGTCCACCTGCCCGTCGACCGCAGCCTCACGCAGGCAGTCGAGCAGGAGGTTCGTGGTCGCCTCCTGCACGTAGTCCAGGTAGCGCACGTTGTTGACGTGGCCGAGCACGTCGATGTCGGAGAAGCGCACCAGCTGCGGCTGGCACCACGCCCCTTCACCCCAGGGCGCCGGCCGCGGCGGGCGGTCGCGGTCCGGGAACGGAGACGGCTCCCGACCCTCCAGCAGCCGGGACCGCTCGTCGGCGGTGAGCCGCCGCGGACGCTCCAGGCCGAAGTCGTACGGCGTCAGCGAGGTCGTCGCGCGGCGCGTGCACCACGGGCGCGTCCCGCTGCGCCGGCCGGGTGAACAGCTCGTAGCCCAGCGTGAAGGACGCGGCCCGGACCTCGGTGACCCACGAGGCGACGAAGAGCGGGCGTGCCGCCAGGGTGATCGGCCGGAGGTACTCGACGACCGTGCCGACCACGACCAGCCCCTCCCCCGGCCGGGCCGAGACGGCGGAGTCGTGGCGGCGCAGGACGTCGAGGCGGGCCTCCTGGAGGTAGTCCACGTAGGCGACGTTGTTGACCGTGCCGCCCGGGTGCAGGTCGGCGCGGCGCACGGGACACTCGTACACGTGACGCACGTGCCGATCCTGCCAGCCCCGTCCGGGGCGCGGGTCAGTGGTGCAGGGCGAGGCGGGGGCCGTAGTAGGCCCGCAGCGACTGGTGGCGGGCCAGGCGGACGCGTCGGTTGCGCGCGATCCCGGTCGCGACGACACCGAGCGCGCCGGCGAGGGCCACGCGCGGCGAGCGAGAAGACGGCGATCAGGTAGACGTTCACGAGGCTGTCGAAGGACGTCATGTCCCTCTCCTTTCTACTTCTGTAGAATCTCTACGTATGTAGAAGATACGCCGCTGCGCCACCGCGCTCAAGTCGGCGGGTAGTCTCGCGCGTCACACCCGGCCGAAGGGGACCGATGACCGAGGCGCCGCTCAGCCCCCGCATGGAGCTGCTGCTGACGGCCGCCCTCCACGTCGTCGCCGAGCACGGCCTGCGGGGTCTCACCCATCGCGCCGTCGACCGCGCGGGCGGGCCTCCCCGAGGGCAGCTGCTCGGCGTACCTCCGCACCCGCAAGGCGCTGGTGCTCGCCCTCACCCAGTACGTCGCGAACAGCCTGGCCGAGGACGTCGAGCAGCTCGCCGCCGACCTGACCGCGTGTGCCCTGGGTGACGACGAGGCGATCGAGGCCGTGACCGGCTTCTTCATGGGCTGGCTCGACGAGCGCGAGCTGCTCCTCACCCGGATGGAGCTGTCGCTGGAGGCCGCCCGCGACCCGGAGCTGGCGGAGCTGCTGGCCGCCTTCCACCGCCGGCTGGTCGGCCTGGTCGAGGCCGATCCTGTCCGCCCGCGGCAAGGACCACGGCGACGCCGTGGCCGAGACCCTGGTGGCGTCGTTCGACGGCGTGCTCCTGGGCGCCGCGAGCCGTCCGACGTCCCAGCGACGACCGTTCGTCCGCCAGTCGATGGCGGTGCTGATGGGCGGACTAGGGTGAGGACGCCCTCGCGTCCCGTCCACGATCGGAGCCCGCTGTGCCCGAAGCCGTCCTCGTCTCCGCTGCCCGTTCGCCGATCGGGCGCGCCGGCCGAGGTTCGCTGAAGGACCTGCGTCCCGACGACCTCGTGGCAGGGATCATCCGCACCGCCCTCGACCAAGATCCCGGCCCTCGACCCGCACACGGTCGACGACCTCTACCTCGGCTGCGGTCTCCCCGGCGGCGAGAGCGGCTTCAACATGGCTCGCATCGTCAACGTGATCAACGGGATGGACGACGTCCCCGGCGCGACCATCACCCGCTACTGCGCGTCCTCGGTGCAGACCACCCGGATGGCGTTCCACGCGATCAAGGCCGGCGAGGGCGACGTGTTCATCTCCGCCGGCGTCGAGACCGTCTCCCGCTTCGGCAAGGGCAGCTCCGACTCGTGGCCCGACACCCGCAACCCGGTGTTCGACGACGCCGTCGCCCGCACCGCCGACCGCGCCGAGCACGGCTCGGGCGGGGAGCCGTGGCACGACCCGCGCGAGGACGGCATCACCCCGGACGCCTACGTCGCGATGGGCCAGACCGCGGAGAACGTCGCGACCCTGCGCGGGCTGACCCGCCTCGAGCTCGACGAGTTCGGCGTCCGCTCCCAGAACCTCGCGGAGAAGGCGCTGGCAGACGGCTTCTGGCAGCGCGAGATCACCCCGGTCACCACCCCCGACGGCACCGTCGTCGACGCCGACGACGGCCCCCGCGCCGGCGTCACCCTCGAGGCCGTGTCCCAGCTGAAGCCGGTCTTCCGTCCCGACGGCGTGGTCACCGCCGGCAACTGCTGCCCCCTCAACGACGGCGCCGCCGCCGTCGTCGTCATGTCCGACACCCGGGCCGCCGAGCTCGGGCTCACCCCGCTGGCCCGGATCGTGGCGACGGGGGTCAGCGCCCTCTCCCCCGAGATCATGGGCCTCGGCCCGGTCGAGGCGACCACGCGGGCCCTGGCCCACGCCGGCATGACCATCGGCGACATCGACCTGGTCGAGATCAACGAGGCGTTCGCGGCGCAGGTCGTGCCGTCGTACCAGGACCTCGGCATCGACCTCGACCGCCTCAACGTCAACGGCGGGGCGATCGCCGTGGGCCACCCGTTCGGCATGACCGGCGCGCGGCTGCAGAACACGATGCTCAACTCGCTGGACTGGCACGACAAGTCCACCGGCCTGATCACCATGTGCGTGGGCGGCGGCCAGGGCATGGCGCTGATCCTGGAGCGGCTGGGCTGACCCGCGACGCGCCGGAGTGCCCGGATCCCCGCGTGTCCTCGCTACGCTTCCGTCATGTCCGAGCGACGGGGGACTCGCTGGCTCGACGCCGACCAGCAGGCGTCGTGGCGCGCGTTCGTCGTCGGCATCACCCTGCTGCTCGACCGGCTCGACGCCGACCTGCAGCACGACTTCGACCTGTCGCTGACCGAGTACGAGATCCTGGTCCGGCTCTCCGAGCGCGACGACCGGCAGATGCGGATGGCGCAGCTGGCCGACGCGCTCGCCCACAGCCGGAGCCGGGTCACCCACACCGTGACCCGGATGGAGAGCGCCGGGCTCGTCGTCCGCTGCGCGTCCCCCGAGGACGGCCGCGGCATCGTGTGCCGCCTCACCGACCACGGGTACGCCGTGCTGACCGAGGCCGCGCACGTGCACGTCAACGGCGTGCGCGACTACCTCGTCGACCTGGTCGCGCCCGACGACTTC
The DNA here is from genome assembly GCA_963742195.1 of uncultured Actinomycetota bacterium. Taxonomy (GTDB): domain Bacteria; phylum Actinomycetota; class Actinomycetes; order Propionibacteriales; family Nocardioidaceae; genus Nocardioides. The sequence continues at coordinate 30,348 of CAVULA010000008.1, read as the reverse complement.
GCCGCGCTCGGCCGGGTCATGGACGCGGTCTCCGACCGCCTGATCGAGTGCCACCCCGAGATGGACATCCGGTCCGGGAGCTGAGCGGACCGCCCCGATCCGCGCCGCTCAGTCGCGGGTGAGCCGGCGGTGGGTGACCCGGTGCGGGCGTGCCGCCTCGAGACCCGAGCCGCTCGATCTTGTTCTCCTCGTAGGCCGCGAAGTTGCCCTCGAACCAGAACCACTTCGCCTCGTCCTCGTCGTCGCCCTCCCACGCCAGGATGTGGGTGGCGATCCGGTCGAGGAACCACCGGTCGTGGGAGGTGACCACGGCACAGCCGGGGAACTCCAGCAGCGCGTCCTCGAGCGACTGGAGGGTCTCGACGTCGAGGTCGTTGGTCGGCTCGTCGAGCATCAGCAGGTTGCCGCCCATCTTCAGCGTCAGCGCGAGGTTGAGCCGGTTGCGCTCTCCTCCGGACAGCACGCCGGCCCGCTTCTGCTGGTCGGGGCCCTTGAACCCGAACGACGCGACGTAGGCGCGGGACGGCATCTCGAAGTTGGCGACCTTGATGAAGTCGAGGCCGTCGGAGACCACCTCCCAGACGTTCTTCTGCGGGTCGAGCCCGCCGCGGCTCTGGTCGACGTAGGAGATCTTGACGGTCTTGCCGACCACCAGGTCGCCGTCGTCGGGCTTCTCCTCGCCGATGATCATCTTGAACAGGGTGGTCTTGCCGACGCCGTTGGGGCCGATCACGCCGACGATGCCGGCGCGGGGCAGCGTGAACGAGAGGTCGTGCATGAGCGTGCGGCCGTCGAAGCCCTTGGCCAGGCCCTTCGCCTCGAGCACGACGTCACCGAGCCGGGGGCCGGCCGGGATGTTGATCTCGGCGGTGTCGATCTTGCGGTTGCGGTCGGCCTCGGCCGCCATCTCCTCGTAGCGCGACAGCCGCGACTTGCTCTTGGCCTGCCGGGCCTTGGGGTTGGACCGGACCCACTCCAGCTCGCGCTCGAGCATCTTGGCGCGCTTGGCGTCCTTCGCCCCCTCGATCTTGAGGCGCTCCTGCTTGGTCTCGAGGTACGTCGAGTAGTTGCCCTCGTAGGGGTGCGCCTGGCCGCGGTCGAGCTCGAGGATCCACTGCGCCACGTTGTCGAGGAAGTACCGGTCGTGGGTCACGGCGAGGACGCACCCGGGGTAGGAGGCGAGGTGGCCCTCGAGCCACTGCACGGACTCCGCGTCGAGGTGGTTGGTGGGCTCGTCGAGCAGCAGCAGGTCGGGCTGCTGGAGCAGCAGCTTGCACAGCGCCACCCGGCGTCGCTCGCCTCCGGACAGGTGGTCCACCAGCTCGTCGGGCGGCGGGCAGCGCAGCGCGTCCATCGCCTGGTCGAGCCGGGCGTCGAGATCCCACGCGCCGGCGTGCTCGAGCTCGGTGGTCAGGTCGCCGGTCTCCTTCATCAGGGCGTCCTGGTCGGCGTCGGGGTCGCCCATCTCGAGGTAGGCGGCATCGAGGCGGGCCATCTTCGCCTTGATCTCGTGCACCGCCTCCTCGACGTTCTCCAGGACGGTCTTGCCCTCGGTCAGCGGCGGCTCCTGCTGGAGCATGCCGACCGTGGCATCGGGGTCGAGGATCGCGTCGCCGTTGTTGGCGTGCTCGAGCCCGGCCATGATCTTGAGCAGCGTCGACTTGCCCGTGCCGTTGGGCCCGACGACACCGATCTTGGCGCCGTGCAGGAACGACAGCGTGACGTTGTCGAGGACCACCTTGTCGCCGTGCGTCTTCCGCACGTTGCGCAGGGTGAAGACGTAGTCAGCCATGCCCAAAACCCTACGGGCAGAACGCCCGGAACGCCCGATCGGGGCGGCGGCCGGCGCCGGTCAGGCCGCCTGCACCGCCGGCTCCGGCGCGCCCGCATCCGGCGCTGCTCCGACGCCTCGGCGGCCTGCCGGCCTCGGGCCAGGGGCTGCGGCCTTGCGCCGCTGGAACGCGCTGGTGCCGCGGTTGAGGTCGTGGCCGACGAAGGCGGCCTCGACCTCGAACGTGGTCACCTCGAGGCCGGCCTTGTTGGTCCAGACGTGGGCGCTCAGCTTGCCGTGCACCACGACCGGGTCGCCCCGGCGCAGGGACTGCTCGCAGTTCTCGGCGAGCGCCCGCCAGGCGTTCACGGCGTACCACTGGGTGTCGCCGTCCTCCCAGCTGTCGGTGCGGCGCTGGTAGCGGCGCGGGGTGCTGGCGACGCGGAAGGTCGCGACCGGGACGCCGGCCGCCTCGCGGACGCTCGACGTCGCCGCCCAGCCAGCCGGACAGGGTCACGAAGGTCTCGTTCATGGGTCTCCTCGGTCTCGTTGACGTGCTCACGAGCCTCGGGACGGGCGCCGACAGCCCGCGGCGGTCGCGCGGCGAGCCGGTGGAACGGCGGTGCCGATCGACCGCCTGTGGACGGCAGGCGGGTCACCGGCCAGGGCGCGGCCGAGCCCCTCGCGCACCTGGTCGTACGCCGCCAGCTCGGCGCGCACCGGCGTGACCACGAGCTCGTCGGCCACCTCGGCGATCGCCGACCGCAGCCGACGGTCGGCCGAGCGCGCCCGCGAGCGCGCGGTCGCGGACACCAGGAGCCGGCACAGCCAGCGACAGCAGGATCCCGAGCACGATGCCGCCGAGGAGCATGACCGTCGGCACCGGGAAGCCGGCCGACGTCGGGCGTGGAGGGCTCGGAGACGCCGAGGTAGCGGTCGGTCGCGAGCACCCCGAGCCAGACCGCCCCGGCGATCGCGGTCGAGCAGCAGCAACCACTGCAGCACCCGCACCAGCCCGGCCCAGACCGGGATCCGCCCGGCGTCGAGGTCGGTGGCCGACAGGGCGGAGTCGAGGCGGTCGTTGAGGTCGGGCAGCCGCGAGACCGAGGCCCGTCGCACGGAGTCGGCCCAGGGCCGCGCCAGCGGCGCCGACACCTCGTCGGCGACGGCGCGCACCTCGCCGTCGACCGCGGCGCGCTGGACCTGGGTCGGGGCGGGCACCGACGTCCGGCCACGGCCGGTGTACTGCTTGCCCTCCGTGCCGAGGTCGAGGTGGAGCCGCTTGAGCGGGTCGGGACGCAGCCGCGACAGCCAGGCCGTGACCGGCCAGCCGGTCGCGCGGTTCGCCCGCAGCCGGGTCGCCGACCCGACGGCGTCGACGACGGTCGGCACGCCGGCGGCCTCGGCGAGCGCGTCGTCGAGGGCCGCGATCCGCGCCTTCGAGAGCTCCGGGTGCGGTGCTGGTGCCGCTGGCCTCCTGCAGGCGCGCCGCAGCCTGGCGGACGTCGGCCTCGAGCCGGGCCCGGGTGACCTTCTTGGCCCTGACCCGGCGCGCGATCTCGTCGCGGAGCTCGTCGATGCCCTCGCCGGTGCGGGCGCTGGTCGCGAGCACGGGTACGCCGGACAGCCCGTCGGCGTCGACCAGGCGGCGTACGTCGTCCACCATCGACTGGCGCCGGTCGATCGGCACCTCGTCGATGTGGTTGAGCACCACCAGCATCACGTCCTTGTGGGTCGCCAGCGGCGCGAGGTAGCGGTCGTGGACCGCGGCGTCGGCGTACTTCTGCGGGTCGAGCACCCAGACCATCAGGTCGGCGAGCTCGATCAGGCGGTCGACCTCGAGATGGTGGGACACCTCGGTGGAGTCGTGGTCGGGCAGGTCGAGCAGGACGACGCCCTGGAGCGCGCTGTCCTCCTTGCCGAGGTCGAGCAGCGAGTCGCGCATCACCTGGTGGCGAGGGGCGATGCCGAGGTACTCCAGCAGCTCGGTCGCGCCCTCCTTGCCCCACACGCAGGCGGTGGCCCACGACGTCGTCGGACGTCGTACGCCGACCGACGACAGCTCGACGCCCGCCAGGGCGTTGAACGTCGACGACTTGCCGGACCCGGTGGCGCCGGCCAGCGCGACGACGGTGTGGTCGGCGGCCAGGCCGAGCCGGGTGCGTCACCCGGTCGACCGCGACCTCGGCGTCGTCGACCACGCGCTCGTCGAGACGGCCGCGGGCGGCCGGCCGGCCTGCCCGAGACCGTCGACCCGGTCACCGAGATCGGAGCCGCGAGACACGAGTCTCCTGGCCCCTTCCAACAAGGACGACATCTTCTCCCTCTGGACACCACGAGCAACGGACGCGTCCGAGCCTAGTGGGAGTGGCGTTCCGGCCCGTCCGGTGCCGGCGTAGCGGAGGTCGTCGACGGCGCGCGAGGCGTTGCGCACCCGGTCGGCGGAGGCGGGGTCGATGCCGAGGCTGACGAGCAGATCGGTGTAGCGCGCCCGCTCCTCCTCGAGCAGCGCCCGGATCCGCACCTCGAGCTTGCGTCGTGCCCGCTCGGACAGGGTGCGCACGGCCTGGTCGCCGAAGACGGCCTCGAGCAGCTTCTGGCCGAGCACCGCGCCTCCGCCCGCGATCCCGACCTCGGCGCCGGTCAGCCCGGCGGTCTGGGAGAACACGACGACCATCAGCGCCACCGACAGCCCGTTGACGCCGTAGGCCAGGAAGCGGGCGGTGCTGCGCTTGTCCGCGCCCTCGGTGCGGACCATCTCGAGCACCTCCTGCTGCCAGTCGCGGACCGCGCGCTCGGCCTTGCGTCGCAGCCCGCGGCTCGCGCGGCCGAGGTCCTCGCCGACGTCGGAGAGCAGCTGGTGGCCGGGCGCCAGGCTCTCCCACGACGCCTCGGCGCGCTCGGCGGCGGCCTCGGCGTGCTCGATGATCAGGGTCTCGAGGCTCGACTCGACCGCGACGCTGACCCGCTCGGCCTGGGCCGGCTTGCCCTTGATCGCGTTGACCATCCGGTCGCGGAACCGGCCGACCTTGGCCTCGAGGCTCTTGAGCAGCTCGCCGGTGCCGACGAACTCCTGCCAGCGCACCAGCACCTCACCGCGCAGCAGGGTGCCGTCGGCGGAGGCCTCGAGGAGCTTGCGCAGCTCCTCGTCGTACGCCGCGTCGGCGCTGTCGCGGAGCCGCTCGGCGGCCGCGGCCTGCTCGAGGCACGCGTCGGCGACCGTGTGGGCGCGTCGGGTCAGCGAGCGGATCGCGCCCTCGATGGTCTGCTGCACCATCGCGGCGCGGGCGTCGGCGTCGGCGCCGAGCTCGGTCAGCCAGCGCCGGATCTCGGCCACCTCGCCGGCGGGGAGGAGTCCGTCGTCGTCGAGCGGCACCTCGTTGACGGTGAACAGCGGCGAGTCCTTCAGCCCGCGCGCGGCGAGCATCCGGGCCAGGTGGGACGCGACGGTGGCGACGGCGTCGGGCGGGGTGCGGTCGAGCACGATCGCCACCGCGGCCGACCGCTCGGCCGCCTGGCGCAGGAAGTCCCACGGCACCTGGTCGGCGTACCGCGCGGCGGAGGTCACGAACAGCCACAGGTCGGCGGCGGCGAGGAGCTGGGCGGCCAGGTGCCGGTTGCTCTCCTCGACCGAGTCGATGTCGGGGGCGTCGAGGATGGCCAGGCCCTGGGGCACGACGTCGAGGGCCACGAGCTGCAGGGCCTGCGGGTCGTGGGTCGGGTGGTGGACCCGCTCGAGCTCGGGCAGCAGCCGGTCGGCGCCGAACCAGTCGCCGTCCGCCGGGTTGTGCACCAGCACCGGCGACCGGGTGGTCGGCCGGAGCACGCCCGACTCGGTCACCACCGCGCCGACCAGGGAGTTGACCAGCGTCGACTTGCCGGCGCCCGTCGAGCCGCCGACGACCGCGAGCAACGGCGCCTCGAGGGTGACGATGCGCGGGATGACGTAGTCCTCGAGCTGGTCGACCATCTCGGTCCGGGCGAGCCGGTGGCTCGCGACGCCGGGCAGCTCCAGCGGCAGGACCGCGCTCTGCAGCGCCGCACGCAGGCGCACGAGGGCCGTGACCATCTGCGCACCGCTCGTGGTGTCGGTCATCGGATGGGTACCACCTGTCCCGGAAAGGCGATCGAGGGCCTGATCTCACTGATGCGTGCAACGTAGTCGTGCCCCCGGGCGGCGAAGTCCGGTGGGGGTACGCCGCGCAGGTAGCGGCTGTGGAGGAAGCCGAGCTCGATCACGGCCTGCTGGTACTCGCGCATGGCCCGCTCGGCGGCCGGGCCACCTCGCTCGCGAGCGTAGGCCCGGCTCGCGCCGACGCGCCGACAGGTCGACCACCCAGCCGATGTCGGTGGCCGGCAGCAGCCCGCGCCGGGCGGCGTCCGCGAGGGCGCCGGCGAGCATCCGGCCCTCCGAGCGGCGTACCCACACGGCCAGACCGACCCCGGTGAGGAAGATCGGCGCCATCAGGATCAGGTAGACCGAGACGAAGTTGCCCGGGCCGTAGACCGTGGACGTGTTCCAGATCGCGTGCAGGGTCACGGCGCCGACGTAGCCCGCGACGGGCGCGAGGATGCGCACCGACCGGCGCCGCGACGAGACGGCGAGGCCGACGCCGACCCCGATGCAGGCGGTGAAGAGGGGATGGGCGAAGGGGCTGGCGAGGCAGCGCAGGATGAAGGTGCCGGTCAGGGCGTCCACGCCGCCCGGGCCGAGGTTGCCGGAGCCGTCGTAGGCGCTGGCGAGGTAGAGGATGTTCTCGGTGAACGCGAAGCCGACGCCGACCATGCCGGCGTACACGATGCCGTCGAGGACGCCGTCGAGCTCCGAGCGACGCCACCACAGGAGCAGGAAGAGGAACAGCCCCTTGCTCGCCTCCTCGGCCAGCGGCGCCCCGACCTCGAGCATCCGGTGGTCGGAGATGCCGCCGACGAAGCCGCCGACGCCCTCGAGCAGCAGGGCGATCGCGGTGGCGACGAAGACGCCCCAGAGCAGGCCGCCGGCGAGGAGCCGGCGCGGCTCGGGCTCGTAGCGGTCGAGCCAGAGGAAGCAGGCGACCAGCGGGCCGACCGGCACCGCGGCGAGCAGTGCGGCCAGGACGGTCACGCGGGGCGCTCCGGACGGCGCCGACGATCACCGTCATCGGGACGGCGCAGAGGAGCACGAGAGCCGTCACCACGACCGTGAAGACGGCACTCTCGCGGCGGGCACCGGCCATGCCCGAAGCCTACCGAAGCGCAGACTTTCCCCTTCGCGCTCGTCGCGCGGCGCGGGCGTAGGCTGCGCGCGTGAGCGAACAGACCCCCGACGCGACCACCGACCAGACCAGCGAGACCCAGCTCCACACCGAGTCGCACGACCCGGCCGTGCCCGCGGCGTACTCCGCCTTCATGCGCGAGGGCTGGGGCGACCGCGAGCTCGACCTGCCGGCGCACCCGATCGCGCCGTACGCCGCGGCTCGCCGCCAGCGGCTCGCCGAGGCGTTCCCGGGCGAGCGGCTCGTGCTCCCGGCCGGCGGCTTCAAGGTGCGGTCCTACGACACCGACTACCGCTTCCGCCCCGACACCGCCCACACCTACTTCTGCGGCAACCAGACCAGCGACGCGGTGCTGGTCGTCGAGGACGGCGAGAGCGTGCTCTACGCGCGCCCGCGCTCCGAGCGCACCACCGACGAGTTCTTCCGCGACCGGCAGTACGGCGAGCTGTGGGTCGGCCGCCGCCCGTCGCTGAAGGAGATCTCCGACTCCCTCGGCCTCGAGGTGCGCCACATCGACCGGCTCGCGGACGACCTCTCGCGCAGCGGCAAGACCCGCGTCCACCGCGGCGTCTCCGCGGCCGTCGACGCGACTGGTCGCGGCCGACGAGAGCCGCGACTCCGACTTCGCCCGCGTCGCCTCCGAGATGCGCCTGGTCAAGGACGAGTGGGAGGTCGCCGAGCTCCAGACCGCCTGCGACATCACCACCCTCGGCTTCACCGACTCGGTGGCCGAGTGGGACCGGGTGCTCGAGTTCGGCGAGCGCTGGGTGGAGGGCACGTTCTTCCGCCGGGCGCGCGCCATGGGCAACGACATCGGCTACGACTCCATCGTCGGCGGCGGCTCCCACGCGACGACGCTGCACTGGATCGACAACACCGGCCCGATCACGCCCGGCGAGCTCGTCCTGCTCGACATGGGCGTCGAGGGCCACAACCTCTACACCGCCGACGTCACCCGCACCCTGCCGATCGACGGCACGTTCACGTCGCTGCAGCGCGAGCTCTACGACCTCGTGTACGCCGCGCAGGAGGCCGGGATCGAGGCCGTGCGGCCCGGCGCGCCCTTCCTCGCCGCCCACAACGCCGCGATGAACGTCCTGGCCCACGGGCTCGAGTCGCTGAAGCTGCTCCCGTGCTCGGCCGAGGAGGCGCTCGACCCCGAGTCGAAGGTCTACGCCCGCTGGACGCTGCACGGCACCAGCCACATGCTCGGCATGGACGTGCACGACTGCGGCCAGGCGTCGACGGACATCTACCCGAAGGGCGACCTCGCCGAGGGCATGGTGCTGACCGTCGAGCCGGGCCTCTACTTCCAGGCCGACGACCTGCTCGTGCCGGAGGAGATGCGCGGGATCGGCATCCGGATCGAGGACGACATCCTGGTCACCGCGGACGGCTTCCGGAACCTCTCCGCCTCGCTCCCCCGCACGTCGTCCGACGTCGAGGAGTGGATGGCCACCGCCCGCGGCTGACGCGTCGTCGACGCGTCGCTCGATGTGCCGGCGCGGCTCGGGGTCTCGGAGCCGCGCCGGTCACGTCGCACGGGCCACGAAGTCCGGTCAGGACCTCACGTGACCATGCGGCACGAGTCGCATCAGGGGGTTGTCAGGAACACGCCGTTGGGCTCGAAGTCGAACACGACGTCGTGGGTGCTGTCGTTGGCGTTGACCACGAAATCGTCGACCGCCGCCAGTGGCCGGCGGAGCCCGCACCCAGGGCGAAGTAGACACCGGTGCTGATCGCAGGCGGAGCGTCGTCGGTGTCGCCATGTTCGCCTTCAACGCTGCGGTCGACGTCCAGCGAACGTGCACATGGGTCGCCTGCGTGCACCGCTGTCGCCGGTCTCGCGTACCGGTCGTGAACCAACTGGCGTCGTCCTGGATGTCCGAGGGTCTCCCATCCCTGGCACCGGGCGCGGGCTCGTAGATCAGCGTCGTGAACTCGAACACGCCACCGTCGCGTCGAGTCGTCGACCAGGTGCGGGTTGATCTCGAACCGAAGCGAGGGCCGCGACCAGTGGCGTGGCGTCGTCGTTGAACGACGAGTAGCCCAGGCCGGTGATGCTGTCCAGCGGGACTCCGGCGAAGTCGACCGAGTCCCCGAAGGCGGCCAGGTCGGCCGCCCCGGTGACGCGCAACTGCAGGCTCCCGATGCCCAGGGGCACCGGCACGGGCCGGTCGCCAGGATGCTCGTGCCCCGCGCCGGTCTGGTTGCGGATCATGGGGCCCCACAGCGTGTTCGGGAACGCGACCGCCCCCGGTGCGAGCTTGTCGGCCGTCACCGCTCCGTCCGCGATCTTGCCGGTGCCGACGGAGCCTGCCTTCAGCTTGGCACCTGCGATCGTGCCGCCCTGCAGCTTGGCGCCGTCGACTCCCCTTCTTGAGTCGGTCTGCCGCTGACCCCGTTCCTGCTTGAGGTCCTTCGTCACCAAGCGTGCCGTTCTTGATGTCGGCAGACGTCACCGAGCCGTTCTTGATGTCGGCCCCGGTGATCAGCTTCGCCGCCACCGCGCCCGTGCTCATCCCGATGACGAGTGCCACCACCGCCAGGACGATCGTTGGGATCTTCATTCGCGACCATTGCATGGTGCCTCCCAAGAGATGACCCCCGGCACCCTGCCGGGTGGCCACCTTCACCGTAGGGCCAGTGCGCGCCGCTTGGCCAGGGTCAGCTGCGCACGATCCTCGGAGTCCGTGCCGACAGTCACTCGCGACGCTGACGACGCGGACAGAGCCCGCTACGTGCGCAGCGCGGGGAGCAGCTCCTGCTCGGCGATCTCCAGGAAGTCGTGCTGCGACTCGTCGCCGATCTGCACGAGCGCGACGTCGGTGAAGCCCGCGTCGTCGAACTCCCGCACGGCCTTGACGATCGCGTCGAGGTCCGGGCCGCAGGGGATGGCGTCGGCGACGTCGTCCTTGGTCACGAACTGGGAGGCGGCGGCGAAGCCGGCGGTGCCGGGCAGCTCGGCGTTCACCTTCCAGCCACCGCCGAACCAGCGGAACAGCTCGTGGGCCCGATCGATGCTCGCGTCGCGGTCCCGGCCCCAGCAGACCGGGAGCTGACCGATCTTGCGGGTATGGGGCTTGTCGTTGGCGGAGTCCCACTGCCGCACGAGCTCGGCCCGGGGCTCGACGGCGATCAGGTGGTCCGCGAGCGGGGCGAAGGTCTCGATCGACTGCTGCCCCGACACCGCGACGCCGATCGGGACAGGGGTCTGCGGCAGGTCCCACACCTTGGCCGAGTCCACGCGGTAGTGCTCGCCGGCGAAGTCGACGTACCCGCCCTCGAAGAGGGAGGTGATGATCGTCAGGGCCTCGTGGAGCATCTCGTGCCGGACGTTGACCGGTGGCCAGCCCCGACCGACGACGTGCTCGTTGAGGCTCTCCCCCGCCCCGAGACCGAGGGTGAAGCGCCCGTCGCTCAACAGGTCCACCGTGGCCGCCTTCTGGGCGACCACGGCCGGGTGGTAGCGCATCAGCGGGCAGGTCACGTACGTCATCAGCTCCACGCGTTCGGTGACCTGGGTGACGGCGCCGAGGACGCTCCACGCGTACGGCGAGTGGCCCATCTCGTCGAGCCACGGGAAGTAGTGGTCGCTGATCACCTCGAAGTCGAAGCCCGCCCGCTCCCCGCCGGCCGCGTGCACGACCAGCTCTCGTGGTCCGGACTGCTCCGACATCAGCGTGTACCCGAGTCTCATGCGGGTGCTGTACCCATCGGCCACCGATGCATGACGGCGCAGCCTGCCCTGGGGGTGAGGCGCCGGACGTCCGACGCCGACGACACTGGGGGCATGACGTCTGCTGACCGAGGTTCCGAGCCCTTCCACGACCCCGAGCCCACGCTCGGCGGCGACACGATCGACGAGGCGGTGGAGAACGCCGAGGAGGGGACGCAGGCCGAGGACACCGGCCACACGCCCTCGGGGAACGAGCCGTCCGGCGAGTCGCGCGCCGAGCAGATGAAGGACGTCGTGGAGCACGACGAGGACTGACGCCGGTTGGTGTCCCGGGGTCGGCCGGGGCCTCGCACCGCCCGCCTCGACCTTCTTGACGGCGCTCGGTGCCGCGGAGCACCGTGGGCGCAGGGCGACCGCCGGTGCGCGAGACCGGCCTCGTCGCCCTTCTGTCGTGGCGTCGTCGTCCCAGGGAGGCACTCATGAGCAGCATCGACACCGGCAGCGGGTCCGCGACCGCGAGCCCACCGGTGAAGCCCGGGGAGATGAGGCTCGAGGTCGTGGTCCTCGCGGTCTCCGACGTCGACCGGGCCAAGGAGTTCTACGAGCGCCTCGGCTGGCGGCTCGACGCGGACCTCGCCGTCGACGACGGCTACCGGGTCGTCCAGCTGACTCCGCCCGGCTCCGCCTGCTCGATCATCTTCGGTGTCGGGCTCACCTCGGCCGAGCCGGGCTCGGCTCAGGGTCTTCAGCTCTCGGTCTACGACATCGAGGAGGCCCGGGCCGACCTCGTCCGGCGCGGTGCCGACGTCAGCGAGCCCTTCCACGACGTGACGGGCGTCTTCCACCACCGGGGCACCGAGGGACGCGTGGAGGGCACCGCTCCCGAGCGTGCCGACTACGGCTCGTTCGCCTCCTTCGCCGATCCCGACGGCAACGGCTGGCTTCTGCAGGAGATCAAGACCCGGCTGCCCGGGCGCTGAGGAGGAGTGGGATGGGCACGACGTACGAGTCCGTGAGCGATCTGGCCGCGGCCCTGAGACGGGCCGCCGCTGCGCACGGGCAGCACGAGGAACGAACCGGGGAAGCGGATCCGGACTGGCCCGACTGGTACGCGCTCTACATGGTCCGCGAGGCGCGCAGACGAGGAGCTGCCGACGTGACCGCCGACTACGACGTGATCGTGCTGGGCGGAGGCTCTCCCGGGCGAGCACTGCGCAGGAGCCCTGGTCGAGGGCGGTCTGCGGGTGGCCGTCGTGGAGCGGGAGCTCGTCGGCGGCGAGTGCTCCTACTGGGCCTGCATCCCGTCCAAGTCGCTCCTCCGCCCGGGCGAGGCCGTCCAGGGCGCGCGCGACGCGGGCGCCACCGCGGAGGTCGACGTCGCGGCGGCGCTCGCCTGGCGTGACTTCATGGTCTCCGACTACTCCGACGCCGGACAGGAGCACTGGCTGGCGGACCAGGGCATCGACCTGCTGCGTGGCACCGGCCGGCTCGCCGGGCCGGGCGTCGTCGAGGTCGACGGCGTACGCCACACCGCCGACCACGTGGTCCTCGCCAACGGCGCCGATCCGATCGTGCCTCCGGTGCCGGGGCTCGAGGCGCTGGACGGTGTCTGGACCAGCCGTGAGGCGACCTCGATGAAGGCCGTGCCACGCCGGCTGCTGATCATGGGTGGCGGGCCGGTGGGGGTCGAGATGGCCCAGGCCGTACGCCGTCTCGGTGGCGAGGTGGTGATCGTCGACCGGGCCGAGCACGTGCTCGCCCGGGAGCCGGCGCCGCTCGGTGAGGCCCTCGGCGAGGTCCTCCGCCGCGACGGCATCGAGCTCGCCCTGTCCGCCGGAGTCGCCGCGGCCCGGCGCGACGGAGACGACTTCGTGCTGGAGCTGGACGGCGGGCAGGAGCTGCGCGGCGACCGACTGCTCGTCGCCACCGGTCGTCGGCCGCGGGTCGAGGGGCTCGGCCTCGAGACCGTGGGCGTCGAGCCCGATGCGCACGGCGTCCCCGTCGACGCGCACCTGCGCGTCGCCGAGGGCCTCTGGGCGATCGGCGACGTGACCGGCCTCTGGCCGCTGACCCACGTGGGCAAGTACCAGGGCGAGGTGGTCGCGGCCAACATCCTCGGGGAGTCGCGGCAGGCCAACTACGAAGCCGTCCCGAGGGTGACCTACACCGACCCTCAGGCCGCGGCGGTCGGCGCGGCCGAGGATCGGTTCAGCGGCACCGCGAAGCTCTCGGAGGTGGCCAAGACGGCGACGTACACCCACGCGTACGCCGAGTCCACCGGCTACCTGACGTTGGTCAGCGACGGGCGGCGGCTGACCGGAGCCCACGGCCTCGGCCCGGAGGCGGGCGAGTGGATGCAGCAGGCGACCCTGGCGATCCGGGCGCACGTGCCCCTCGACGTCCTGGTCGACACCATCCAGCCGTTCCCGACCTTCTCGGAGATCTACGTCGCCGCGCTGAAGTCGCTCGGTGCCGAGATCGCGGCGGCGAGCGAACCGGTCGGTTCAGCCCAGCCGGACTCGCTCCGCACCATGACCTCGGGCAGGTGACCGGCGCGCCTAGGCGCGGGAGACCTGCGGCTCGAGGTCGTCGTACACCCGGAGAGCGGCTGCTCGGCCGGTCTCGGCCCTGGTGAAGGAGGCGACGCCGGCCCGGCGCGGCACCTCGGCGGACCTCCTCGGCACCACGTTGTACTCCAGGGCGCACGCGCGCCCACTGTCGACGAGTGCGCAGGCTTCCACCGTGGCGTCGCCACGGGCGGAGAGCGGCCCGTAGAACGCGGACAGGGCCCCGGCCAGCTCGTCGGGGACGAGCAGCGCAGGATCGGGCTGCAGAAGGGGAAGACGGCTGGTGTGCCCGCCCGCGAGCGGCCCGGTGGCGAAGTACACCCGCAGCTCCTCGATGCGTCCGTCGGCGCTCCGGTCCGCGACGACAGCCACGGGGAGGTCGACGACGCCCCGGTCGGTGTCCAGGTGGAGGACCACCTCCTCGAAGCCCCGCTGCCCCAGGACCACGCGCTCGACGTCCTCGATCGAGGTGTTGTGCTCCCGGAGCCACGCGCTGGTCTCGGCGACGAAGTCCCGGAACGGCGCCACGCCCTTGATGCGTCCGTGGACGGGGTCGTACACCTCGGGCTCACCGGCGAACGACTCGACCAGCGGGTCGGGGTCACCGACCACCAGCCCGTCGAAGTACGGCACCGCCACCAGGGCGTCCCGGCGTCGGTCGTCCAGGATGTGCTGCAGAGCCGGCGCTGCGAACAGCTCGGGCACCCAGGGCATGCGCACCAGCGTCCCACAGGATCGTGCGTGCACAGCGGTCGCGATCAGAGATCGATCACCAGGTCGGCGGTGGGCCGCGCCGAGCAGATCAGGAGCTCGTCGGCGCCGGGCGCCTCGAGGGGTGGCGTCTCGTACGACGCCTCCCCCGACAGCACCGCCGTCACACAGGTGTGGCACACACCCGTGCGGCACGACCACTGCGTGGGCACGTCACAGGCCTCGGCCAGCTCGAGGACCGAGAGGTAGGTGTCCGACCAGGCGGCGGTGAGCCCCGAGCGGGCGAACGTCACCGCCGGGCCGGCGCCGGCCGGTCCGGGTGGCGGGTGCGGCGGGGGTGCCTCCGCGCCGACGACGCCGGGGTTGATCGCCGAGCGCGACCCGAACCTCTCGGTGCGGATGTGAGCGCGGTCGACACCGACGTCCTCCAGGGCCGCGGCGACGTCGTCCATGAAGCGCTCCGGGCCACAGACGTAGGCGTGGGCGTCGGCGGGCAGGCCGAGGCCCGCGATCACCTCCGCGGTGAGTCGTCCGGCCCGGACGCTCGGGTCCGAGGCGAGAGGCTGTGCTGGAGCCGTGTAGTAGACCAGGGACCGCGCCGACGGCAGTCGGCCCACGAGGTCGGCGACCTCGGAGGAGAAGGCGTGGCTGTCCTCGTCGTGCGTGGTGTGGATCCACCACACCTCTCGGCTGCTGTGCCGGCTCGCGAGTCGGTGCAGCATCGCCAGCAGCGGTGTCTGCCCGATGCCGGCGGACACGAGCAGCACCGGCTCGTCGCCGTCTTCGAGCACGAAGTCGCCCCGAGGTGCCGCCACCTCGACCCGGTCCCCGCGGTGCAGGTGCGCGTGGAGATGCTCGCTGACCACCCCGTGCGCCTCACGCTTGACGCTGATCCGGTAGCGGCCGGCGTCCGGATCGTCCGACAGCGAGTACGTCCGCACGGGTCCGGGGTCGCCAGGCAGGCGCAGGGTGAGGAACTGACCCGGCGAGTACGCCGGGAGGTCCTGGTCCGCGGCGAACCGGAAGGACCTGACGGACGGGCTCTCGGCGACGACGTCGGTGACGGTGAGAGTGCGAAAGCCGGCCCACGCCGGAGGCGGTGCGACTGCGATGCCGGCTGGGCGAGCCTCCTCCTCGCTCACCATCATGCTGCGGAACGACTCGCGCCAGCCCGGGCTGAGAGCCGGCACGTCCACGGCCGCCTTCAGCTTCTCCACGTCGTGCCCTGGCAGGTAGAGCAGCGCATCGACCTCGGCCACGGTCAAGGCATGAGGCCCGCGCGCCGTACGCACGATCTCGTCGCCGGCACGGACCTCCCCCTCGGTCAGGACGCGCAGGTAGAAGCCCGGACGGTGGTGGGCGACCAGCAGGGAAGGGAGCTGGGGCTCGCCCAACCGCATCCCCACGCGGAAGCAGGTCACCCTCGGCTGGGTGACCTCGAGCTCCGCTCCCCCGATCCGGTACCGGTCACCGATGCAGACCTCGTCGTCGTCGAGGCCCTCGACCGTGAAGTTCTCGCCGAACGACCCGGGCTCCAGGTCGTCGCGGCCGAAGAACTCCCGCCAGTGCCGGTAGGACTCGACCTGGTAGGCGAGCACCGCGCGCTGCTCGCCGCCGTGCCCGTTCAGGTCGCCCTGCCCGTCGCCGTCGATGTTCAGGCGTCGGACCATCCGGGGCCCGCTGACCGGGCTCTTCCAGACTCCGGTACGGACGGTCCGGCCCCGCCACGGAACGTCCTTCGGCAGGCCGACGTTGACCGACACCAAGGTGGCCATCGCCTCGCACCTACTCCGCTCGTCCGGGCCGAACATCTCCACGGGGCTCAACCGACGGGCGCCGGTTGGCATACTTGCTGTCGCATCCTTCCGCCCCCGTAGCTCAGCTGGATAGAGCAAGAGCCTTCTAATCTCTAGGTCGCAGGTTCGAGTCCTGCCGGGGGCGCCCTATCGCCGCAGGTCAGACGTGGTGTGAGCGTCCCCGCGCCGCGGCTCGAGGGCCGCGCTGCTACGGATCTGCTAACGGTCAGCGCTCAAACGCCGTCAGCTCTGCCTCGATGGTGTCTGGAAGTCGTGCCTGGAAGTGTTCCGGTCGGCCATACCGGCGGTCGAACAGTCCCAAGCCTGCGCAAAGCGCCCCACCCATCTAAGCCAGCAGCCGGTGCGGCGCCCCTCGCCGGTGCCCGCCGGATCTGTCCCATCACCAGAACCGGCGGGCACCGTCACGTTCACGCGTGGTGCCGACTGTGTCGGCAAGGTCGCCCACAAAGGGGATGTGCTCGAACCAGTTGATCGGGTTGCATGAGATGGCATCTCTATGTAGGTGTCCTCTCCCGAGGAATGCCTCGCCCAGTGGAGTGCCGGGCCCCGTCGCTCCTGCTCACACAGCGCGGCGGGGCGTCTTCGTGCGCTCCCCAACGCACTCTCATGCCGAGATGAGTGCGTTGACAAAAACGTTGACCTGACACAAGGAAGGGCCGGGTCGCTCCCGTTACGCGCGGTACGCCCCCGGCGTCGTGGATGGCCGAAGACAGGTAGGTCCCGGTGTCCGGATCGCAGATACGACCCGACGTCAGTCGAGGTCCCGGTCCTGGCTTCGCCGGGCGTCGAGGATGTCGCGAGCCAACTCCAGCAAGCTGACTCCGGCACGGTGGGCGGAGTCCCGCATGGCGGCGATGGCAGCCTCGACATCCACTCCGAGCAGGGCCGCAGTGATGCCGGTCGCGGTGTCGATGACTTGTTGGTCCCGGACTCTCCGGGGAGCCGCTTGGGCTTGCTTGCGGGTCGTGAACGACAGGTCTGCGTTGGCCACGGCTCCGTGCGCCCAGGCTCCGAAGACCTCCGCCAACTGGTCATGGAACCCGACGAAGGCTCGCGCTGATGCTGCGTAGAGGTTGACCGTGCAACGCACTCGATCGTCGCTGAGCACCGGAAGTGTCAGCGTGCTGCGCACGCAACGCGCCGCCGTCGCCTCCGCGAACAGGCGCCATCGGCTCTCGTCCAAGACGCCGTGGTCGAACTCGGTAACCTCTGCGCTGTGGGCGGCGTCCACACACGGGCCGCCCGCGAGGTACTGGACGGCATCGAGGGCGGCGATGTCCGCGGCGCTGGCGACCAGGGTGAACGTGATTCCGCGGTCGATCGGGGCAATGCTGACGCCGACGAGGTCGGGGACGAGTTGTCTCGCCTGTTCTGCCAGCCGGGTGAGGTGGGGCAGTAGGTCGCCTTCCTCGGGCCACGCATCCACCTCGTTGGCCGCCCTGACCGTTTCGGCGATCGGTTCCAAAGGTGTCACTTCGTCAAGGCTCCCTTCTTGTCCATGCCTCGGCGTACCCGCGCTCTCGGACGCCATGCACGCTGGACCGTTGCCTATCACCCGCCAAAGTGACACTCACTGGGGGTCCGAAGGCCACGCTCATGAGCGCTGCCCGCGCTCGAGTTGATGCTCAATTGTTCGGTGCAGGTCGCGCCGCGGCGCAGTCCTATAAGTCGCGCTGGTCCTTCTCGCGCTGCGGCTCGTCGGCGACGCGCCGTGGGCCCGGCACGCTTCCCGGTGCGCAAAAACCGCCCCCTGAGGGCGTACCTCGGAGACGGCTTCGCATACTGGAGAAGAGCTAGCGTTGCTTTCCGCCTCGACGGTCGACGCCGCCACTCTCGCCACTGCAAACATACTCCGAATCCCCAGGATCTGCTGCGTGGTCCAGTCACGGGGTGAACATCTAGAGCAACGCACGCACATGCCGATGAGCGGTGGTGCATCCGGCGAGAGCCTGGACGTAGCTCAGGGCCACTGTTGGGAGGCGCGGTCTTCGGCGGGTGTGCTCTGGAACGTGCCCTCGATGATCTGCTGGGCGAGGACGCGGACCTTGACGTTGCGGTTCTGGGAGTTGCGGGTCAGGAAGGCGAAGGCCCGTTGGCGGTCGATGCGGTAGCGCTCCATCAGGATGCCTACCGCGGTTCCGATGTCGGTGCGGGTGTGGAGCGCGGCGCTCAGCTGCTCGACCTGATGTGCGTACCCGAGCAGGGCGCCACCCTGGTTGGCGAAGAGGTCGGCCAGTTGCACGGTGGATCGGTCGAAGGCTCCCGCTCCGTAGGCGTACAGGTTGAGGCCGGCGCGCTCCCCGTTGTGGAAGAGGTGAACAGCTGCCTGGGCTCCCAAGCCGAGGGCGACTGCCTTGGGTCCGTAGCGGGGGAACTCCACCGCGGCCGCCAGGTCGTTGACCAGCACGAACCGGTCCTCGGTGACCGCGGCGTAGCAGGGCCCTTCGCGTAGCTCGTACTGCAGGGCGTCGGCCTGTTCGGCCAGCGGATCGGTGGCCGCCTGGGTGCTCATCGAGTGGTCGTGGTGGTGCACGGTGATGCTGACGAAGTCTGCGCCTGGGATGTTGCTTGCGGCCGAGGCCACGAGGGTTTGCAGGGCGGCTTCGCGCGGGGACGGCTGGGGTCCCGTGGCCGGTTCGGCGGGCATGGTTTGCTCGATCCAGCAAACGTCGAGACCGCCGCCCGGCCTCGGTTGCCGGGGATTCGGCTGACGGAAACACGTCGTATGGTTGCAGCTCGACGATGCGGGATCCCGACACCGTTCACTTCGGATGCTACGCCCGACAGGAGCACGCGCTGTACACCACTTGGGGTGGGCGGCCTCCGGTCCGTCGTCTCGAGAGGGCCACGGCCCTGATTAGGCCGCGGCTCCTCGTTTGCGATCCTCCTGCTCCTGGCGCGTATGCGGCGTCGCCGGCGCCGATGGGAGTGCGATTCTGTCTGCGGGGTACCAGGATGTGTTGCCTTGGCATCGGCTCGTGCTGTTGTCCGGGTGGATGGGCTTTGGCCGACGAGCGCTGCCCCGAGTTCTAACCCGGGCGCTCCGCGGTTGGCGGCGATTGCGCCGGAGTCCTGTGGACAACGCGCGACAGGTGGGACGGGAGACGCCTCGTGACGTCGTCCGTGACGCCTACTCGACGGCCCGGTCCTGGCTGCTCCAGATCTGCCGGTAGATGCTGTGCTCGTCGCCGTCGTCGGGCCGCCACGGGTCGTCGAGCGTGTCCTCCGCGGCCCGGGCCCGGGGTTGCACGACGGCCTCCCGGCCGGCGGCCGGCGCGGCCTCCTCCGGCGCGGCCTCCTCCGCGCGCGGTCGAGCCGCGGCACGTCGCCGAGCTACTCCACCTGCTCGCCGTGTCGTGGTTGCCGGATGCCGCCAGCACCACGGTCCGCTCCGCCAGTCGTTCGAGGTACGTCGCCAGGACCACCGTCTGCACCTCGTGCGGCACCGGGCGGACCACGTCCGCGAGGTCACCACGATGGCGACCACGTCGGCCCCGGCCGCGGCGTCCACCAGCCAGGACGAGTGCGGCTGCCGGTAGTGGAGGTCGGACACGGCCAGGATCCGCATGGCTCATCGATCCCCGTAGCCGTCGTGGCCGCCCCGACCCCAGATCGCGTTGACGATCACGGCCCTCGTGTGGGCAAGATCGTAACTCGCACGCTGATGTGAGGACCTGCCCGACGGCTCCTCGGGGGCCCGACGGCCGAGGGAGGGGCTGTCGCATGTCCGTTGTCCTGTACCGGCTGGGGGCGGCCCTCGCGCGACGGCCCGTGCTGGTCGTCGGCCTGGCTGCTGGTCCTGGCATCGGCGTCCTGGGCGCGTCGATGGCGCTCGGCGACAAGTACGACGACTCCTTCTCCATCCCCGGCACCGAGTCGCAGGAGGGGCAGGACATCCTGCTCGACCGGTTCGACCAGAGCGGCACCTCCGCCCAGGTGATCTTCACCGCCGGAGTCCGGGAGCATCACGGACTCGGCACGCCGGCGAGGTCAAGAAGATCGCGGCCGCGATCGACGCCGTGGCCCGGGTCGACATGCCGCAACCCGCTCGGCCCGCCGCCCGGGCAGAAGAAGCCGATCCTGTCCCAGGACGGTGCCTCGACCCTCGGCCCGGCGTTGTTCGACCAGGCCGTGCCGTCCGACAAGACGCTCGACGCGGTCCAGCGCGCGGCGGCCGGCGGGGCTCGGACCTCAGCACCTCGGTCGGCGGCGACGCCTACAAGACGAGCCCGGACACGAGCAAGGTGCCCGAGCTGCATCGGGCTGCTGATCTCGTTCTTCATCCTCGCCGTCACCTTCGGCTCCCTGCTCGCGGCGGGGATGCCGATCATCACCGCGCTCGTCGGGGTCGCTCACCACCCTCAGCGCCGTCGTGCTGGTCTCGCACGTCGTCACGGTGTCCAGCACCTCGCCGACGCTGGCGGAGATGCTGGGCCTGGCGGTCGGCATCGACTACGCCCTCTTCATCCTGTCGCGCTACCGGCGCCAGCTGCTCGATCCCACCGTGACCCCGGCGGTGGCCATGTCGCGCGCCCTCGCGACCGCCGGCAGCGCCGTCGTGTTCGCCGGGACGACCGTCGTCATCGCGCTGTGCGGCCTCGCCGTCGCACGGATCCCGGTGCTCACCGTCATGGGGATCGCGGCGGCGGCCGCGGTGGTGGTCGCGGTCGTCGTCGCGCCTGACCCTGCTGCCCGGCACCGCGCTGATGTTCGGCGAGCGCATGCGACCCACGCCCCGGTCGGAGAAGACCCGGCTGCGTCGCCACGTCCGGAGGAGCGTCGGGGACCGAGAAGGTCGGCTTCCCGACCCGCTGGGTGCACCTCGTCACCGCCAAGCCGCTCCTCACGATCGCGGCCGTCGTCGGCATCCTGCTGCTCGCCGCCGTGCCCGCGCGCGAAGCTCGAGCTGGCGCTGCCCGACAACAGCACCGCGCCCGCGGACACGCCGCAGCGGGTGACCTACGACGACATCACCGCGGCGTTCGGCGAGGGCTGGAACGCCCCGCTCTCGGTGACGGCCGGCGTCATCACGAGCACGACCCCACCGGCACGGTCGACGACCTGGCCAAGGCGCATCGGCACAGCTGCCGGGCGTGGTCGCCGTGCCCCAGGCCACCCCCAACGAGAGCGCCGACACCGCGCTGGTCCAGGTGATCCCCGAGAAGGGGCAGACCGCTCCCTCGACGGCCGCGCTGGTCAACGAGCTCCGCGACCAGAGCGCGTCGCTGGAGAAGAAGTACGGCGTCACCGACATGCTCGTGACCGGCCCGACCGCCATCAACATCGACGTGTCCGACCGCCTCGGCGCCGCCCTGCTGCCGTTCGCCGCGATCGTCATCGGGCTCTCGCTGGTGCTGCTGACGATCGTGTTCCGCTCGCTGGCCGTCCCCGTCAAGGCCACCCTCGGCTACCTGCTCTCCGTCGGGGCCGCCCTCGGCGCGGTCGTCCTCGTCTTCCAGGACGGCTGTCCTCGAGAGCGTCGCCCCCGGGCTCGCCGACGGACCGATCGTCAGCTTCCTCCCGATCTTCGTCATGGGCGTGCTCTTCGGCCTCGCCATGGACTACGAGATGTTCCTGGTCTCCGCGATGCGTGAGGAGTACGTCACCCACGGCGACCCGAAGGACGCCGTGGTCCAGGGGTTCAAGGCCTCCTCGATCGTCGTGACGGCGGCGGCGCTGATCATGACCTCGGTGTTCGTGACCTTCATCCCGAACGGCTCCACCACCATCAAGCCGATCGCGTTCGGCCTGGCGATCGGTGTCTTCGTCGACGCCTTCGTCGTCCGCATGACCCTGGTGCCGGCGGTGCTCGTGGTGCTGGGCCACAAGGCCTGGTGGCTCCCGAAGCTGCTCGAGAAGAAGCTTCCGGAGGTCGACGTCGAAGGGGCCGCGATGCACCGCAAGGTGCAGTACGAGGACTGGGAGCGCACGCACGGCACGGCTGCCCTGGTCGCACGGGACGTCGTCGTCTCGACAGGCGCGGTCCCGGTCGAGGTGGAGGCCCCGCCCGGAGCGGTCACCGTCGTCGACGTACCGGAAGGGCTCGCGGCCACGGAGCTCGCCGACGTGCTCGTCGGACGGCGTCGGCCCGTCGACGGTGAGCTGGTCGTGGGCGGCATGCTGCTGCCCGAGCAGGCGGCCGCGGTCCACCGTCACACCGCCTTCGTCGAGGTCGGCCGACCGGGCGACGACGAGGCAGCCGGGCCGAGCAGGTGCGACGACCGGGCCAACCTGACCGCGTCGCGACCCGGCGTACACCGGCACGCGTTCGTCTCCCGCGCCGAGGAGCTGACCAGTCCTGCTGCAGGGCGCGGCCGACGGTCGGCACGCCCGTGGGACCCGTAGGACGGGCCGTGACCGCCGCCGCGGTCCTCGCCTGCGCCCTCGCCGTGGCCGGGGGAGTGACCCTGGTCGTGCTGACCGAGGAGGGTCCGGAGAGCAACGTGCCTGCGGGCACCGCCGCCGCGCTCGCCCGGGCGCTGGCGGACGAGGGCGTGACGGTGGTGCTGCTGCGCGCCGGGTCAGGGCAGCGGCAGCGTGCCGGAGCCCCGACGCTCCGACGCAGCTCGGAGGAGGCCCGGTCGTGACCGAGGAGACCCCGAGTCGGGACGCCCGCCGCTCCCGTGGCGGCGTCTCGCGCTCGTCGGGCTGCTGCTGCCGCTCGTGGCCGCGACGGTCCTGGTGTGGTCGACGACCGGCCGGGAGCAGAACCTGGACGAGGTGCCGGTGGCGGTCGTCAACAACGACCAGATCATCACGTCCCCCCAACCGATGGCCGCCGGCCGCGCGCTCGCCGGGGCCCTGACCCAGCCGAGCTCCGACCAGACGAACCTCGACTGGGTGCTCGCCGACACCAACGACGCCCAGGCGGGGCTCGAGAACGGTGACTACTACGCGGTCCTGACGATCCCGAAGGACTTCTCGAAGGCGATCCTCTCGTCCGGCACCGACGACCCCGTCCAGGGCAAGCTGACCCTGGTCAGCAACGGCGCCGCGAGCACCACCGTGCCCTACATCAGCCGGACCATCGCCGATGCGGCGGCGACCTCGCTCGGGAACCAGACCACGCAGGGCTACCTCGGGCAGGTCTACGACGGGTTCAACCAGATCGCGTCGTCGAACCAGAAGGCCGCGTCGAGCGCGGGCCAGGTCGCCGACGGGACGGGTCAGGTGTCCCTCGGTGCCAAGAACCTCGACGAGGGCGCGGACAACCTCGCCGCCGGGCTCGGGCAGCTCGCGGACGGGGCGGATCAGCTGCAGGGCGGCACGAGCTCGCTCGCCGCGGCGCCCGCGACCTGGCCGACGGGGCGCGTGGCCTGGCGCACGGGAGCGCAGGAGCTCGACCGCGGTGCCGACCCGCTGGCCGGCAGTGCGCGGACCCTCGCCGGCCAAGGACGCGACGCTCGCGCGCAAGGCGCGCACCCTGGCCCGGGGCGCGGTCGCGACGTCGGTGGGCGCTCACGACCTGGCGCGCAAGACCCGCTGCCGTCGCGGCGACGTCGGCGCGCTCCACGCCGGCTGCACCGACCGAGGCGGCCCCCGCGGCTCTGCGCCCTGTCGGCCGGGCGAGCGACCAGGCCGCCGCTCTGGCTGCGGCGTCGGGGAAGGTCGCGCAGGGCACCGGCGAGGTGGCCCGCGGCAACGTGAGGCTGGCCGCCGGCGCAGAGCGCTCGCCGAGCGGCTCCCGCCGGCTGGCGGAGGCGCGCGACCTCGCTGGCGCGCGCGGGCGACCAGGTGCGTTCCGGTGCCGACGACGTGTCCGGCGGCGCACCGCCCTCGAGCAGGGCGCGACGAGACCGACCAGGCGGCGGGACGGGTCGCCTCCGGTGCCGCGTCGTCCGCCGACGCGGGCGACCAGCTCGCCTCGGGCAGCACGTCGCTGTCGTCCGGAGCCGACTCGACGAACCAGGGCGCCCAGCAGCTCAGCCAGGGACTCGCCAAGGGCGCGAAGGAGTCCCCGACGTACGACAAGCAGCAGAAGAAGGCGCTGGAGGCCACGGTCAGCGAACCCGTCCTCCTCACGCAGCTCGGTGGACAACACCGACCACGGCAACGGCTGGCTGCTCGGCCTCGTCCTCGGCGTCGTGCTCTGGCTCGCCGCCCTGCTCGGCGTCCTGGTCCGCGACGTCGCCGCGCCCTGCGCGACGCAGGGGCGCCGCTGTCCGCCGGTCGCCTCACCTCGGTGCAGCTCCGTCCTGCCACCGGGCTCGCGGTCCTCCAGGGAGTCGCTGTGCTCGTGGCCCTCCCCTTGCTCGAGGTGGGCACGCGCGGAACCGGTGCAGCTGACGTTGCTCACGCTGCTGGCCGCGACCACCTTCACCCTGCTCGGCATCGCACTCCGCTGGGCGCTCGGGCGGAACCGGCGTCGTGGTCGTTCGTGCTGCTGCTCCTGCTGCAGGCCGCGGCGCTCGGCAACGTCGTCCCGCTCGAGACGGCGCCGGCCCCGATGCAGACGCTCAACGGTCTCCTGCCGCTGACCGCGTACGTCAACGGGGTCAGCCAGCTCGTCAGCGGCGGGTCCGTCGGCTCCCTGGCCGGGGTGGTGACCGTGCTGCTCGTCTGGGCAACTCCCTGCGCTCGACCCTGGTCGCGCCGCTCCTGGTCCGCAAGCGTCGTGTGGCCCGGGCGCCGGCGGTGGCCACGGAGCGTACCGACCCCGCACAGCCCGCCTTGCCGGGCCACGAGCCTTGCCGACGCGGCCAGCGGCATGTGCCAAGTGAAGGCGTCGCAGGCCGAGACCACGGCCTGGGACAGCCGACCCGCGGGTTTGACTTGCATCCCTTGGGCACGGGCCCAGATCCCTACGACCTCCGCCTGACCAGGAGGAGCGATATTGGGTCGACGGTCAACGCGGGACGCGCGCCGGCCTTCTCTGCCAGCTGCTCCGTACGGTCCCGCCACCTGTGCCGACCCGCATCGACGTGGGCCAGCGTGAACAGGGCTCGGGAACCGCCAACGCGTGTCGAAGGTGCGTTGCAGCCGGGCCAGGTTGGCTCGGCTGGAACAGTTGCGCTGGCCAGCAGTTCAGAAGGGCGATCCATGTTGCTGGAGGTACACCGAGTCGCGACTCGACCGTAGCGATGCGATGCCGTCGAACGCCAACGTAGATTCGGACCAAGGGCCGACGCCAGGAAGCCCTCGCCGAAGCCTGACTCGAGGACGATGCCTTCGCGTAGCCGCTGATGGAACCGACGTCGAGTCAGAAGGTGGACGTCGAAGACCGACGCTGGCGATGACGAGTCCAGATCCGCATAACGAGCAACCCACACGACGCGCGTCCCAGCGCCGTAGCGATCCTCGAACGATAGCTCGATCACCAGGGCAAAAGAACCTCGACCACGACCACAAACACCCACCAGTGCTGTCGACGGACTGTCAGCCCGAGGAAGACACGAGTGGCCTGTCCCGCTGACTCCCGGCCCGCGACCGAGCGCTGGGTCTATCGGAGTGTCTGACACATGGCGATGCTTTGTCAGGACCGCCGTGCGGTAGGCGCTCTCGTGAAACGGGTGGGCTGGTCGCGTCGAGGCGCCGACCTCATATCGGCATGTGCGTGCGACCGGACAGCGGCACGTGCGGATGTTTGGTGGAGATTTCCTTTCGCATGTCGCGGGCCTGTCGGGCAGCTGTATCGCCCTGGAATGATGGCCCTCGTGGCGTTGCGCCGTGGGGCGTTCAAAGACCACCGAGTTCGGCGCCTTCGTCGAGCTGAAGAAGGGCACCGACGGCCTGCTCCACGTCTCCAACGTCGGCCCCGGGCGCGTCGCCCACATCGAGGACGTGATCGGGCGCGGCGACATGCTCGACGTGATCGTCCAGGAGGTGGACAAGGACCGCGGCCGGATCGGCCTCAAGCTGGTCGCGAAGCACGAGAACGGCAACCTCGTCCAGCCCGAGGAGCTGATCGAGCGGGCCAAGGATGCCCCGCCGCGCCCGAAGGAGGATCGTCCTCCGCGCCGCGACGGCGGCGGCGGCCGGGGCGGTAGAGGCGGTGGCCGTGAGCGTGGCGGCGGCAGAGACCGCTAGCCGCCGTCGCTTGACGCACGACGTAATCGTCACCCTCGCAGCGCTGGGGGTCGCGGGCCAGGTGCTCGCGGCCCTCTGCTGCTTGTGGGGCTCGCGTGGCTCGTCGGCGTGCGCGGCCCGGGGGCGACGCTGCGCCGAGCGCTCGAGGGCTACGAGCTCTGGCTCGTCTTCCTCGTCTCCTCGATCGCTACCGGCGGGAGCTTGTACTTCTCCGAGGTCAGCGGGCTTCGTCCCGTGCGAGCTCTGCTGGTACCAGCGGATCTGCATGTACCCGCTCTCGATCGTGACGCTGCTGGCGGCCCTGGCGAACGATCGCCGGGTTGCGCGCTACCTGCTGCCGCTGCCGCTCGTGGGCGCGGGCGTCTCGGTCTACCACCTGCTGGTCGAGAACGGCGTCGTGAAGCAGGCGCAGGCCTGCCTGCTCTCAGCCCCTGGAGGTTGCGCGACCAAATGGATCGAGGAGTTCGGCTACGTGACGATCCCGACCCTGGCCCTGACCGGCTTCGCGCTCTGCTTCGCCTTCCTGCTGCTCGCTACCGTTAGGGAACCATGACCAGCGGCAAGCAAGCGCGGAGACAGCGCCAGGCACAGAGGCCTCCGGTGAGCAGCAAGGCTGGGCGGCAGGCCTCGCCGAAGGTCCTGCTCGGGGCTGCCGCCGGGATCGCGGGGATTGTCGCCGCGATCGCCATCGGCATTGCGTTCAGCGGAGGAAGCTCGTCGCCGCCTTCCTCTACGACCGTGAGCGCGCTTCCGGACGCGGCCGCGGTGACGCAGGTCTTTAAGGGCGTCCCGCAGCAGGGCAACGTGCTCGGCAAGGCGTCGGCGCCGGTGACGATGGTCGAGTACGTCGACCTGCAGTGCCCCGTCTGCCGCGCATTCGAGACCGAGGTGATGCCGACGATCGTCGACCGCTACGTGCGCACGGGCAAGGTGAAGGTCGATGCCCGGACGATCGCCTTCATCGGCCCAGACTCCGACCGCGGCCGGCGCGCGGCGATCGCCGCCTCGA
Source organism: uncultured Actinomycetota bacterium (assembly GCA_963742195.1). Taxonomy (GTDB): domain Bacteria; phylum Actinomycetota; class Actinomycetes; order Propionibacteriales; family Nocardioidaceae; genus Nocardioides. The sequence goes on along the minus strand of CAVULA010000008.1, from coordinate 3,513 downwards.
GACAGAACCGCCTGTTCGATTTCGAGCAACTCCTCTACGCCAACCAGGGGCCCGAGAACGGCGGCTGGCTCGACGACTCGATGGTGACCGCGGCCGCCAAGAGCATCCCGGGTCTCGATGTCCAGACCCTCCTGGACACGCGCAACTCCGCGAGCGTCGTGGATACGGCCAAGCGCTACGACGCCCAGGCCAAAGCGGACGGAGTCGGCGGCACCCCGGCGCTCTACATCGGCAAGAGCGGCGGCAAGCTCGTTGCTTTCTCTCCTGGCAACGCCCCGAACGCGGACGCGCTCTCGGCGGCGCTCGATCGCGCCTCGCGCTGAGCCGCGACTTACCGCCGATTTAGCGCTTTCGTCGGGGGTTTCGGCCACTTCCCGAGGGGCGAAGATCGCGCGGGAGCGTTGAGAAAACCCAACGCCAGGCGGGACGGTCAAGCCTTGCAGCCCTGGTCGCGAGGTGCCAACGTGGTCGGTGTCCGTGCGCTGCGGAGCGACCACGGACACATGCAGCGCCTGCATGCATGTCGCCACACGGGAGGTGGTGCGCAACACGAGAGGTTTGACCGGGGGTCGCCCAGGGGGGTCGACCCGCCTTGTTATCGCAACTCAATGGGAGGGCATCAATGAGTACACGTATTTTGGGGCCGACAGGAAGCAAGCGCCGCCGCCGCTTCCTGTTCGTGCCGGTTCTGGCGGTCGTGGCGGTCTCGCTGTTCCTGATCGCCTCGGCTTCGGGCGTGCTCACCGGCAGCCCGAGCAAGTTCGAGTCGGGGAATGACCCGACCCTTGGGCTCGGAAACGAGGTCGTCAACACAACCGGTAACAGCGACTGGATCACCGTCTCCGACGGTGCAGCCGCGCACGCGGCCTACGTCCACCTCAGTGACGCCGCGGCCAGCAACGGCGACGACTCATTCACGCCGGGCCAGAAGCAGGACACGACGTGTCCGACGATTGAGGGTCACAAGAACCCGCCGAAGGACGACTTCACCGACGTCGCCTCCTACAACGAGCAGGCGGCGAACGGTGACGTATACCTGTACGGCGCGACCCTCCGCTACGCGGCGAACGGAAACGCGAGCGAGAACATCGAGCTGAAGCAGGGCACCAGCGGTTTCTGCCCGGGCAGCACGACGCTCCTCGCACGGACACCGGGTGACAGGCTGCTCGCGATCGACTACCTGGGCGGCGGCAAGGCAGTGCAGTTCCACTTGCTGACGTGGGTCGCCTCGGGCCCCTGCTTCGTCGCCAACGATCCCAACCCCTGCTGGGGCGCAACAGTCGCGGAGCTCAGCGCGGCCGTCGCTGAAGGCGGCGTCAGCACGAGCAACTTCAGCATCGCGCAAAATCCGATCAGCGGGAAGGCGATCGTCGCCGGGCAGTTCGCCGAGTTCGGCGTCAACCTGGCAGCGGCAGGTGTCATTCCCAACAACGGGACGTGCAGTTCCTTCTCCCAGACGGTATGGGAATCCCGATCGTCCGGGAGCAGCTTCGTTTCATCGACAAAGGACGTCACGCTCGAGGATCACACGATCACCAACTGCGCCGGCGTCAGCGTCACGAAGACGGGGAGCGACGGCGGCTCGCAGGCGGGCGCGGTGTTCACGCTCTACTCGGGCTCCGATACCACCGGCACCGTTGTGGGGACCTGCACGATCCTCGCGAGCGGTAGCTGCGATTCGACGTTCACGGGCCTGAACCCGGGCACGTACACGATCGATGAAACCACCATCCCGAACGGCTACGACAAGGATCCGACCTTGCCATTCACGTTCACGCTCGCGGCAAACGAGTCCAGGACATTGCCGTTCACCGATCCGGCTCGGGCGGGTGCTCTCGCGATCGTGAAGAACAGCACCAAGGGTGGTGCTGTCGCGAACGACGGAGCGGTCTTCTCGTATGACGGCGGCAGCGTGACCGACAACGGAACCGGTGACGAGGACTCGGCCGTCGGCTCGGTGTGCGTGTCCGGCCTCGTTCCCGGCGACTACACCGTGAACGAGACCTCGCCGCCGAGCGGCTACGGCGGCGCTCCCGCCTCTGAGGCCGATCAGTCGGTGACCGTGGTGAACGGGACCGACTGCGGTTCCAACCTGCCCGGTGCAGGGGCCACTGCGACCTTCACGAACCCGCCGCTCTCGGATATTCAGGTGAATTTCCGCGACGGCGGCTCGCTGGAAACGAGTGCAGTGATCAGCTGCGACAACGCGACCGGAACGGGCGATACCACCGCTATCACCGGGTGGGATACGTCAAACACGGTCACGGGTATCGAGGGAGCCACGACCGTCACCTGCACGATCGTGATCGATCCCTAAAAGGAAGATCGTCGAGCAACTACGAAACGGGGGCCGGCTCAGCCGGCCCCCTGTCTTACTGGATCTCGTCGATCAGTTGACGGTGAAGGTCGCCGTCTGGCTGGCGACGTTCCCCATCCAGTCGGTCGACCTGTACGTCGCCGTGTCGTCCCGTGGACGCGGCGGATCGACCACTTGTAGGACACCTGGCAATCGGACGAGATGTTGTCGCAGAGCGCTGATGCCACCGAGACACCGTCAAGGGACACTTCGAGCTTCTTGACAGCATGGTCGTCGCTCGATGTGAAGCCGACATAGGTGGTGCGACCGCTGAGCGCTCCTCCATCCGACGGATCGGTCCAGAAGAGCTTTGGGGCGACCGTGTCGGACGAGTAGACCTTGTACGAGCTGGTCGCGGCCGGGCTCGAAGACGTCGCTCGTTCGAGCGTTGCGGTCAGCGGGTAGTCCCCATCGGCGGCGGTCGCGGGGGAGGTGACGTTTGCCCAGACATAACCACTCGAGGCCGAGCTGAGGGTGATGGTGGTCGATGGCATCGAGACGGAGAATCCGTTCGGCGCCGAGAACCTGACCGTGAAGGTCGACGAGCCGCAGCCGACGTCGTTGTTGAAGACGTCGATCGCGTACTTGAGCTGCTGGCCGGGCAGTACCCCACGACCCAGGCGATGCCCAGGCCCAGCTGTTGTCGATCGACGCGCGGGGCGCACTTGCCGCGCAACTCGATGTTGCGCCACCGCCGCCGTCGCCAACCCTGGAGGCAAGAGCGGCGGGGACGAGCGTGAGAGCGAGGACGAGAGCGCCAATCCGCGCTGCATGGGCGATGCGGCGTGTCATCGTTGAGAGTTCCTTCCTGTGGACGGCTGTGGTGCTGAAATGCGGTTTCGAACGGTGGGCGGATTCGTGGTCACGTCGAAGAGACCTCTCTCATATCGGGACGTGGCCGCCCGCCCGCGTCGTCGTGGATATACGAAAAGGTCATCGTCCGTGCAGACAACACCGATGACCCCCTAACGGGGGATCGAACTAGCCCACGGTCGTTGAAACCGCTCATAACCTCGAGTACCCCGTGTCGCGGCCTGGCCACCACGAAGCGCGGCAGCTAGCAGGTCAATCGGCCGGAGCGCGAGCCGCTGTCGGACTTTTCGTTAGTAGCGGTCGAGTTCGTGCAGGCGCTCGTCGCTGATCCCGAAGCCGGCGGG
>CAVULA010000007.1:0-180376 GCA_963742195.1 uncultured Actinomycetota bacterium | reverse complement strand
TGATCTCGCCTTCCTCCACGCCGAACGAGATGTCGCGGATCGCCTCGATGTGGCCGTAGTTGACGCACAGGCCGTCGACCTCAAGAAGCATCTTCGTCGTCCACTCCCAGGTAGGCCGCGATCACCGCGGGGTTGTCGCGGATCTCGGCCGGCGTGCCCTCGGCGATCTTGCGGCCGAACTCCAGCACCACGATGCGGTCGGTGACTCCCATGACCAGACGCATGTCGTGCTCGATGAGCAGGACGGTGTACCCCTGGTCGCGGACCTTGCGGATCAGCTCCATCAGCCGGGCCTTCTCGGCCGGGTTGAAGCCGGCGGCGGGCTCGTCGAGGCACAGCAGCTTCGGCTTGGTGGCCATCGCCCGGGCGATCTCCAGCCGGCGCTGGTCGCCGTACGAGAGGTTCTCGGCCAGCTCGTCGGCACGCCCGGCGACCCCGACGAAGTCGAGGAGCTCGTACGCCGACTGCTCCGCCGCGGCCTCGGTACGGCGGTGCAGCGGGGTGCGGAACAGCGCGTTGAGCAGCCCGACCTTGCTGCGGGCGTCGGCGCCGACCATGACGTTCTCGAGAGCGGTCATGGCCTTGAAGAGCCGGATGTTCTGGAACGTGCGGGCGATGCCCAGCCGGGTGATCTCGTAGCGCTTCATCTTGGCCAGCGGCGAGCCGTCGAACCGGATCTCACCGCTCGTCGCCTGGTAGACGCCGGTCATGACGTTGAAGCACGTCGTCTTGCCGGCGCCGTTGGGACCGATCAGGCCGAGGATCTCGCCCTGCTTGATGTCGAAGCTGACCTGGTCGAGCGCCGTCACACCCCCGAACCGGATGGTGACGTCGTCGACCTCGAGCAGCGCCTTGCGGGAATCGACCTCAGACATCGACGGCCTCCCCTTCCAGCTGCTCGATCTCGGCCTTGGCCCGCATGACCCGTCGGGTACGACGTGGTGGGAGCAGGCCCTGCGGGCGGACGTTCACGATCAGCATCAGCGCGAGACCGAAGATCAGCAACCGCCAGTCGCTCAGCGCCCGGAAGCGCTCGGGCAGGTAAGCCACCAGGGCGCCGCCGAAGACCGCACCCCAGCGGTTGCCGGCGCCACCGATGATCACCGCGGCCACGAAGAGCATCGACAGGAGGATCAAGAAGCTGTTCGGGTTGATGTAGCCGCCCTGGCCGGCCGCCAGCATGGAGCCTGCCAGACCGCCGATCGCCGCACCGAGCGCGAAGGCGAGCAGCTTGTAGCGGAACGTCGGCACCCCCATCACCTCGGCGGCGTCCTCGTCCTCGCGCGTGGCCTCCCACGCCCGGCCGACGCGGCTCTCCTTGATCAGGAAGTCCGCGACCAGCACGACCAGCAGGACCGTCAGCAGCAACCAGTAGTACGGGATGGCGTCGAGCACGCCGAAGACCAGGAACGGGGTCTTGTGCTGGGTGTCGATCAGCGGTGTCAGGCCGTCCCACGCGATGTGCGGGATCTGGAACAGCCCGTCGTTGTCGATCCCGACCTCGTCGGGCCCGAGGCTGGGCGGCGACGGGATGTCCTTGATCCCGGCCGAGGCGCCAAGCCACTCGGTGTTCAAGATGACGATCCGGATGATCTCCCCGAACCCGAGCGTCACGATGGCGAGGTAGTCACCACGGACGCGCAGGGTCGGTGCCCCGAGGATCACGCCGGTGACCATGGTGACCGCGATCGCGACCGGGAGGACCAGCAGGAACGGCCAGTGCAGGTGCTGCGAGGTGAGGACGCCGGTGGTGTAGGCGCCCGTGGCGTAGAAGCCGACGTACCCGAGGTCCAGCAGGCCGGCGTACCCGATCACGATGTTGAGGCCGACAGCGACGAGGGCGTAGGAGGTCATCGCGACCAGCACGCCGCCGAAGTCAGACCCCGTGGTGGTGAGCACCGGCGGGCGCAGCAACGGCAGGGCGTAGGCCAGCAGGATGCCACCGGCGATCATGGCGATCCGCACCCAGCGCAGGCGCAGCCACGGGAGCTCGATGCGACGTGGGGTGTTCATACGCGTGCCTTTGCGATCGACTCACCGAGGATGCCGGTAGGTCGGACGAGAAGGATCAGGATCAGGAGGACGAAGGCGACGACATCTTGCCAGTTGGCGCCGAACAGCGCGGCGCCCCAGTTCTGGGCGACGCCGAGCACGAGTCCGCCGACGAGCGCTCCGCGGAGGTTGCCGATCCCACCCATCACCGCTGCGGTGAACGCCTTGACGCCGAGGATGAAGCCGGCGTTCTGCCGGGTCGAGCCGATCCGGATCATGTAGAGGGTGGCGGCCACACCGGCCATCAGGCCACCGATGAGGAAGGTCGCCTGGATGATCCGCGTCGAGTTGACGCCCATCAGGGCCGCGGACTCGGGGTCCTGGGCGACCGCTCGGATGCCGCGCCCGAGCCGGGTACGACGGACGAAGGTGTCGAGCAGGACCATCATCAGGAGAGCCGAGCCGATGACGAGCAGGTCGATGTCGGTGACCTTGTAGTTCACGATGGTCACCACCCCGTGCGGCTCGATGGTGACCGGGCTCGAGTAAACGTTCCGGGCCTGGGAGACGTAGTTGGCGAGCTTGTCCTCGAGCCCGACCCAGCCGACGATCCGGTCGCGCAGTCCCATGATCTCCGCCAGGGAGAACGAGGCACCGATCGCGGCGATCAGGATCATCAGCTTCGAGGCGCCGCGTTTGATCATCGGGCGGTAGGCCACACGTTCCAGCAGCATGGCGATCGCGGCCGACGTGAGCATCGCCGCGATCAGGGCCACGGCCAAGAGGCCCAGCGAGCTGCCCAGGCTCTGGTTGGCGGACGCCGTGCCGTGGAGGAACACCACGACCCAGACCACCGCGAAGGTCCCGAACATGAAGACCTCGGAGTGGGCGAAGTTGATCAGCTGCAGGACGCCGTACACCATCGTGTACCCGAGGGCGACCAGCCCGTAGATCGCCCCGAGCGCCAGGCCGGTGATCGTCAGCTGGAAGAAGTTGTCGAACAGGAACGCGAAATCCACGGCATTCCCTTCAGGGGCAGGTCGCGCGGTTGCGGCCGGGGATCGGGTCCCCGGCCGCAACCGTAGCGTGGTCCTAGCGGGGCAGGGTCACGAGATGGGCGTCGGGTTCGCCGTGTCCAGCTTCCCGTCCTTGACGAGGTAGGCGAAGATCACCGACTCCTTGATGTCGCCGTACTGGTCGAACGCGATCGGGCCACTGACACCGTCGCCGGTGTAGGAGCCGATGAACGCGTTCATGTCCGCGTGACTGGACTTCCCGGCGTCGAGGCCGGCCAGGAAGATGTTCGCCGCGTCGTAGGCCTGCGTGGAGTACAGACCGGACGGAGCACCGACGACATCTTGGTAGTTGCTGTCGAAGTCCGCCGGGCGCGGGACCGGCCGGTGCGGTCAGCACCGCGTCGTTGGCGGCCTGGGCACCGGCAGCCTTGACGAACGCCGGGTCCTCCGAGCCGTCACCGGACATGAACAGACCCTTGTAACCGGCCTGGCGCAGCTGCTTCACGAGCAGGCCCGCCTCGGCGTAGTAGCCGCCGTAGAAGACCGCGTCCGCGCCGGAGCTGGTCACCGAGGTGACGCTCGCCGAGAAGTCGGTCTGGCCGGTCTGCACCGTGTCGGTCTTGACGACCTTCGAGCCGAGGCCCTTCTTGACGTAGCTGGCGAGGCCCTTGCCGTAGTCGGAGCCGTCGTCGATCACGAAGACCTTCGAGGCGCCCGCGGTGTCGGTGATGTACGTCGCCGCTGCGGCGCCCTGCGCCGAGTCGTTACCGATGACCCGGTGCCAGACGCTCCAGCCCTGCTGGGTGATGGTCACGTTGGTGGCCGAGGGAGAGATGACGGGGAGGCCGGCTGCCTCGAAGGTCTTGCCGGTCGCCAGCGACTCACCGGAGAACCCGGGGCCGACCAGACCGACGATCGAGTCGTCGCCGACGATCTCGGTGGCGAGCGGCGTGGCCTTGTCGGGGTCACCCTGGGAGTCGAAGACCTGCACGTCGACGGTGCAGTCCGAGTGGGTCTTGTTGTAGTCGTCGAGCGCCAGCTTGATGCCGCCGACCATGTTCTGACCGAGAGCCCCGTAGTCGCCGGTGGTGGCGCCGAGGTAGGCCAGCTTCTGGCCGGACGTGCAGTCGGACGACGAGCCGCCTGAGGCACTGGACGACGTGGTCGAGCCACATGCGGTGAGTGCGAAGCCGGCAGCCGCCACTGCGGCAACGATCCGCAGGTTGTGCTTGGTGCTCATGTAAGAGTCCTCCGTCGGAACTTCTGCCGCGGGTACGCGGCGCTTTCGAGATTGCGGCAAGTTAGCACCTAAGGGGGGTCCGTCTCGCCCCTCGACACCGAAAACCGGCACAGTTTCGCGATTGTGACGTTGCCCGAGCGTGGGCCGACGGCGTCTCGACGGGGCGTCAGGAGCCCGCGACGCCGTGCTCGACCACGCCTTCGGCGACCTCGCGCATCGATCGGCGCAGGTCCATCGCGGTCTTCTGGATCCAGCGGAAGGCGTCGGGCTCACTGATCCCGAGCTCCTTCTGGAGCACCGCCTTCGCCCGGTCGACCGCCTTCCGGGCGGCGAGCTGCTCGCCGAGGTCCGCGACCTCCGCCTCCAGGGCACCGAGCTCGGCGAAGCGGCTCAGGGCGATCTCGACGGCGGGCACCAGGTCGCTGCGAGAGAAGGGCTTCACCAGGTACGCCATGGCGCCGGCGTCGCGGGCCCGCTCGACCAGCTCGCGCTGGGAGAAGGCGGTCAGGATGACGACGGGAGCGATCCGGTCGCGGGCGATCCGCTCGGCGGCCGCGATGCCGTCGAGGACCGGCATCTTCACGTCGAGGATCACCAGGTCGGGCCGGTGCTCCTCGGCCAGCTCGATGGCCCGGGCGCCGTCCGCGGCCTGCCCCACGACGTCGTACCCCTCCTCGGCGAGCATCTCCGCGAGGTCCATGCGGATCAGCGCCTCGTCCTCCGCGATCACGACGCGACGGGTCTGCGGGGTGGTCACCGGGTCAGGCTATCCGGGCCGGTCGGGCCTCTCCGGTCCGGTAGGTTGGGCGCCGCCCAGCCGGGTTGGCGGAATCGGCAGACGCGATGGTCTCAAACACCATTGTCCGAAAGGACGTGTGGGTTCAAGTCCCACACCCGGCACTGCGTCGGTGCCCTGTCACTGCTTCATCATGTGAGGTAGTCGAACCTCCGCTTCTCATGGCGAATTCACCATGAGAAGCACCGCTTCACCATGTGAACATGATGAAGCAGTGAACCAGTGAGCGGCCCGAGAGCGAGTCCTCGGCGGGCTCCGTGGGGTCAGGTACGACGGCGGTAGGCGGGGGTGACCTCGTTGATGGCGTCGCCCATCCGGTGGATACGCAGCGCGTTGGTGGAGCCCGGGATGCCCGGGGGCGAGCCGGCGATGATGACCACCTGGTCGCCCTCGGAGACCCGGCCGATCTGGAGCAGGGCCTCGTCGACCTGCCGCACCATCTCGTCGGTGTGCTCGACGTCGGTGATCAGGAAGGTCTCGACGCCCCAGGTGAGCGACAGCTGCGAGCGCACCTTCGCCACCGGCGTGAACGCCAGCACCGGTACCCGCCCCCGGTAGCGGGCCAGGCGCCTCGCGGAGTCGCCGGACTGGGTGAACGCGACGACGTACGACGCCCCGACCCGGTCGGCGACCTCCGCGGCCGCCTTGGCGATCACACCGCCACGGGTCTTGGGCTGCCAGTCGATCGCCGCCATCTTGGCCAGCTCGTGGTCCTCGGTGGACGCGACGATGCGGGCCATCGTCTCGACGGTCTCGATGGGGTACTCCCCCACGCTGGTCTCGCCCGACAGCATCACGGCGTCCGCGCCGTCGAGGACGGCGTTCGCGACGTCGGAGGCCTCGGCCCGGGTGGGCCTCGGGTTGGTGATCATCGACTCCAGCATCTGGGTCGCCACGATCACCGGCTTGGCGTTGCGTCGTGCCTTGTCGATCACGCGCTTCTGCAGGAACGGCACGTCCTCCAGCGGGCACTCCACCCCGAGGTCGCCCCGGGCCACCATGAACGCGTCGAAGGCCTTGACGATCTCGTCGAGGTTGTCGATCGCCTGCGGCTTCTCGATCTTGGCGATGATCGGCAGCATCACGCCCTCCTCGCGCATGATCGCGCGGACGTCGTCGACGTCGGCGGCGGAGCGCACGAAGGACAGCGCGATGAAGTCCACGGACAGGCGCAGCGCCCAGCGCAGGTCGTCCTTGTCCTTCTCGGAGAGGGCGGGGACGCTGACCGCGACGCCGGGCAGGTTGAGTCCCTTGTGGTCGCTGACCTTGCCCGCGACCTCGACCCGGGTGGTGACGTCGGTGTCGTCGACGTCGACGACCACGAGGCGGAGCTTGCCGTCGTCGACCAGGATCGGGTCTCCCACCGACACGTCACCCGGCAGGCCCTTGTACGTCGTACCGCAGATGGTCGCGTCACCCTCGACGTCGCGCGTGGTGATCACGAACTCCGCGCCCTTGGCCAGCTTGACCTTGCCGTCGGCGAACGTCTCGAGGCGGATCTTGGGGCCCTGCAGGTCGGCGATGATCCCGACGCCGTGCCCGGTGGCGTCCGAGGCCTGCCGCACCATGTCGTACCGGAGCCGGTGCTCCTCGTGGCTGCCGTGGCTCATGTTCAGCCGGGCGACGTCCATGCCCGCGTCGACGAGCTCGCGGATCTTCTCGGGGGTGCCGACGGCTGGGCCGAGGGTGCACACGATCTTCGCTCTACGCACCGCGCCAACCTAGCAACTCTTGGAACGTTCCAAGCAAGGTGTCGACCACCCGAGATTGTTCGGAGCCCGGCAGGTCGCTCAGACCACCAGCGGCCGGGCGGTGGGCGGGATCGGGCTGGGCAGGCTGGTCCCGCCGGTCAGGTAGTCGTCGACCGCCGCCGCGGCGGCCCGGCCCTCGGCGATCGCCCAGACGATCAGCGACTGCCCGCGGCCGGCGTCGCCCGCGACGAAGACGCCCTCCACGCTCGAGGAGTACGCCGCGTCCCGGGCGACGTTGCCGCGCTCGTCGAGCTGCACGCCGAGCTGGTCGAGCAGCCCCGGCCGCTCGGGCCCGGTGAAGCCCATCGCGAGCAGCACCAGCTGGGCCGGGATCTCGCGCTCGGTGCCCCTCCACCGGCTGGAACGACGCGTCGACCTCGACCAGGCGCAGCGCCCGGACCTGCCCACGACCCGAGCCCGCCGCAGGGTCGCCGAGGAACTCCTGGGTCGAGACTGCGTACACCCGGTCGCCGGCCTCCTCGTGAGCGGACGAGACGCGGAACGTCATCGGATAGGTCGGCCAGGGCTGACCGGCCGGGCGGTCGGCGGGCGGCTGGGCCAGGATCTCCAGCTGGGTCACGCTCGCGGCCCCCTGACGGATCGCGGTGCCGAGGCAGTCCGCGCCCGTGTCACCACCACCGATGATCACGACGTCCTTGCCCGCGGCGGTGATCTGGTCCGGCACGTCCTCGCCGAGGCTGACCCGGTTGGACTGGGGCAGGTACTCCATCGCCTGGTGGATGCCGTCGAGGTCGCGGCCCGGGCACCGGCAGGTCGCGGCCGACGGTCGAGCCGACGGCCAGCACCACCGCGTCGTACCGTTCGACCAGCTTGTCCCCGGTCAGCTCGGCGCCGACGTCGACCCCGGCGCGGAACACCGTCCCCTCCCGCCGCATCTGGTCGAGCCGGCGGTCGAGCACCGCCTTCTCCATCTTGAACTCGGGGATGCCGTAGCGCAGCAGCCCACCGATCCGGTCGGCCCGCTCGTAGACGGCGACGGTGTGGCCGGCCCTGGTGAGCTGCTGGGCGGCGGCGAGACCCGCCGGCCCGGAGCCGATCACGGCCACCGTCCGGCCGGAGAGCCACTCGGGAGGGCGCGGGCGGACGTAGCCGGACGACCAGGCCCGGTCGATGATCGCGACCTCGACGTTCTTGATCGTGACGGGCTCCTGGTTGATGCCGAGGACGCACGCCGTCTCGCACGGCGCCGGGCAGAGCCGGCCGGTGAACTCGGGGAAGTTGTTGGTCGCGTGCAGCCGGTCCATCGCGCCGTCCCAGTCGTCGCGCCAGACCAGGTCGTTCCACTCCGGGATCAGGTTGCCCAGCGGGCAGCCCTGGTGGCAGAACGGGATGCCGCAGTCCATGCACCGCGACGCCTGGGTCGAGATGATCGGCAGCAGCGCGCGCCCCGGGCCACCGGGGTACACCTCCTGCCAGTCGTGGATCCGTTCCGAGACCGGGCGGCGCTCGGCCACCTCGCGCCCGTACTTCAGGAAGCCCCGGGGGTCAGCCATGCAGCACCTCCATGATCCGGCGGTCCGCCTCGTCGTCGTCGAGTCCGTCGCGCAGCGCCTCGGCCCGCGCCTCCAGCACACTGCGGTAGTCGCGCGGCATCACCTCGGTGAGGCGGGCCAGCGTGCCCGGCCAGTCGGCCAGGAGCTCCTCGGCGACCGTCGACCCGGTCTCCTCGTGGTGGCGCGTGACGAGGGTGCACAGCTCTTCGGCGACGCGCTCCGGCACCGGCCCGAGGTCCACGAGCTCGGGGTTGACCCGGTGCGGCTTCAGGTCGAGGACGTACGCCGTCCCGCCGCTCATGCCGGCCGCGAAGTTGCGGCCGGTCTTGCCGAGGACGAGCACCCGCCCACCCGTCATGTACTCGCAGGCGTGGTCGCCCACGCCCTCGACGACCGCGGTCGCGCCGGAGTTGCGGACGCAGAACCGCTCGCCGACCCCGCCCCGGATGAAGACCTCACCGGAGGTCGCGCCGTAGCCGATCACGTTGCCGGCGATGATCTGCTCGTGGGCGGCGAACGTCGCCGACCGGTCGGGGCGGATCAGGATCCGGCCGCCCGACAGACCCTTGCCGACGTAGTCGTTGGCGTCGCCCTCGAGCCGGAGCGTGATGCCCCTGGGGAGGAAGGCGCCGAACGACTGGCCCGCGGAGCCGACCAGGGTCAGGTCGATGGTGTCGTCGGGCAGTCCGTCGCCGGCGTACCGCTTGGTGACCTCGTGGCCCAGCATCGTCCCGACCGTGCGGTTCACGTTCCGCACCGCGAGATGGGCCCGGACCGGCTCGCCGCGGTCCAGGGCCGGCGCCGCGATCCGGATCAGCTCGTTGTCGAGCGCCTTGGCGAGACCGTGGTCCTGGCTCTTGGTGCAGCGGAGGTCCTGGCCGGCGAACTGCTGCCCCACCTCGGCCACGTGGAGGATCGGCGTGAGGTCGAGACCCGAGGCCTTCCAGTGGTCGACGGCCGGAGCGATGTCGAGGGCGCCGACCTGACCGATCGCCTCGTCGAGGGTGCGGAAGCCGAGCTCGGCCAGGAGCTCCCGGACCTCCTCGGCGATGTACTCGAAGAAGGTGACCACGAACTCCGGCTTGCCGCTGAAGCGCTGGCGCAGCACGGGGTTCTGCGTGGCGACGCCGACCGGGCAGGTGTCGAGGTGGCAGACCCGCATCATGATGCAGCCGCTGACGACGAGCGGCGCGGTGGCGAAGCCGTACTCCTCGGCGCCGAGGAGAGCCGCCACCACCACGTCGCGACCGGTCTTGAGCTGGCCGTCGGTCTGGACGACGATCCGGTCGCGCAGGCCGTTGACCAGCAGGGTCTGCTGGGTCTCGGCGAGCCCGAGCTCCCACGGGCCGCCGGCGTGCTTGAGGGAGGTCAGGGGCGCAGCGCCGGTGCCCCCGTCGTGGCCGGAGATCAGGACGACGTCCGCATGGGCCTTCGACACCCCTGCCGCGACCGTGCCGACCCCGACCTCGGCGACCAGCTTCACGTGCACGCGGGCCGAGGGGTTGGCGTTCTTGAGGTCGTGGATGAGCTGCGCGAGGTCCTCGATCGAGTAGATGTCGTGGTGGGGCGGGGGGCTGATCAGGCCGACGCCGGGGGTCGAGTGCCGCGTCTTGGCCACCCAGGGATAGACCTTGGCGCCCGGGAGCTGACCGCCCTCACCGGGCTTGGCGCCCTGCGCCATCTTGATCTGGAGGTCGTCGGCGTTGGTGAGGTAGTCACTGGTCACCCCGAAGCGCCCGGACGCGACCTGCTTGATCGAGCTCCGGCGCTCCGGGTCGCGGAGACGGTCGGTGTCCTCGCCGCCCTCACCGGTGTTGGACTTCGCGCCCAGCCGGTTCATCGCGATGGCGAGGTTCTCGTGGGCCTCGCGGCTGATCGACCCGTAGGACATCGCACCCGTGGAGAACCGGCGGACGATCTCGGAGACCGGCTCGACGTCCTCGAGCGGGACCGGCTGCCGTCCGCTCGCGGCGGCGTCCTTGAACCGGAACAGGCCGCGCAGCGTCATCAGCCGCTCCGACTGCTCGTCGACGCGGGCCGTGTACTGCTTGAAGACGTCGTAGCGCTGGTGGCGCGTGGAGTGCTGGAGCCGGAAGACCGTCTCGGGGTCGAACAGGTGGGGCTCGGCGTCCTGGTCGGCGCGGCGCCACTGGTACTCGCCGCCGACGGGGAGCTCGCGGTGGGCCGGGCTGATCCCGCCACGGGGGTACGCCGTGGCGTGGCGCCGGGCGACCTCCTCGGCGATGGTGTCCAGCTCGATGCCGCCCAGCTTGGACGTCGTCCCGGTGAAGTAGCGGTCGACCACGGTCTGCGACAGCCCGACCGCCTCGAAGGTCTGGGCGCCGGTGTAGGAGGCCACCGTGGAGATCCCCATCTTGGACATCACCTTGAGCACGCCCTTGCCCAGCCCCTTGATCAGGTGGCGGACCGCCACCTCGGGCTCGACCTGCACGTAGAAGCCGTCGCGGGCGAGGTCCTCCACCGACTCCATCGCGAGGTACGGGTTGACCGCTGCCGCGCCGTACCCGATCAGGAGCGCGACGTGGTGGACCTCGCGGACGTCTCCGGCCTCGACGACCAGGCCGACCTGTGTCCGGGTCTTCTCGCGCACCAGGTGGTGGTGCACGGCACCGGTGAGCAGCAACGACGGGATCGGGGCCAGCTCGGCGGTGCAGTGGCGGTCGGAGAGCACGATCACGCGTGCCCCGTCGGCGATGGCCCCGGAGACCTCGTCGCAGATCTCGTCCAGGCGCTGCGCCATCGCCGTGCCGCCGCCGTCCACGGCGTACAGGCCCCGGCTGACGTGGGTGATGAAGCCCGGCATGTCGCCGTCGCGGTTGATGTGGCGGATCTTGGCGAGGTCGTCGTTGTCGATGACCGGGAAGGGCAGCACGATCTGCCGGCACGCCGCCGGCGTCGGCTCCAGGAGGTTGGCCTCCGGCCCGATGGTGCCGGCCAGGGAGGTCACGAGCTCCTCGCGGATCGCGTCGAGGGGCGGGTTGGTGACCTGGGCGAACAGCTGCGCGAAGTAGTCGAACAGCAGCCGTGGACGGTCGCTGAGGGCGGCGATCGGGCTGTCGGTGCCCATCGACCCGATCGGCTCCGCGCCCGAGTTGGCCATCGGGGTCAGCAGGACGCGGAGCTCCTCCTGGGTGTAGCCGAAGACCTGCTGGCGCCGGGTGACCGAGGCGTGGGTGTGGACGATGTGCTCGCGCTCGAGGATGTCGTCGAGGTGGATCTGGCCGGCGTGCAGCCACTCGTCGTAGGGGTTCTCGGCCGCGAGCTCGCCCTTGATCTCCTCGTCCTCGATGATCCGGTGCTCGTCGGTGTCGACGAGGAACATCCGGCCGGGCTGCAGCCGGCCCTTCCGCACGATGGTGGCGGGGTCCAGGTCGAGGACGCCGACCTCGGAGGCCAGGACGACGAGACCGTCGTCGGTGACCCAGTAGCGGCTCGGACGCAGGCCGTTGCGGTCGAGCACGGCGCCGATCTGGGAGCCGTCGGTGAAGACCACGCACGCGGGGCCGTCCCACGGCTCCATCAGTGCGGAGTGGTAGTCGTAGAAGGCGCGGCGCTGCCGGTCCATCTCCTGATGGTTCTCCCAGGCCTCGGGGATCATCATCAGCACGGCGTGCGGCAGGGTGCGGCCGCCCATGTGGAGCAGCTCCAGCACCTCGTCGAAGCTCGCGGAGTCGGACGCGCCCGGCGTACAGATGGGGAACAGGCGGTCGAGGTCGCCCGGGATCAGGTCGGAGTCGAGCAGCGCCTCGCGGGCGCGCATCCAGTTCCGGTTGCCCATCACCGTGTTGATCTCGCCGTTGTGGGCGATGTAGCGGAAGGGATGAGCCAGCGGCCAGCTCGGGAAGGTGTTGGTGGAGAAGCGCGAGTGGACGACGGCCAGCGCCGAGGCCACCCGCTCGTCGGTCAGGTCGGGGAAGAAGCGGTCGAGCTGGTCGGTGGTGAGCATGCCCTTGTAGAGCAGGGTCCGGGCGCTGAGCGAGCCGAAGTACACCTCGGTCTCGCGCTCGGCCCGCTTGCGCAGGCAGAACGCACGCCGCTCGAGCGCCATCCCGGTCATCCGGGATCCGGACGCCGCGACGAAGAGCTGGCTGAACAGGGGCATCACGCCCCGGGCGGTCGCGCCGAGCAGTGCGGGGTCGACGGGGAGGTCACGCCAGCCGAGGACCGACAGGCCCTCCTGGTCGGCGAGCTCCTCCACCCGCTGCCGGGTCTTGGCCACCTCGTCGCGATCCCCCTCGAGGAACGCCGTGCCGACGGCGTACGCGCCCGGGCCGGGCAGGGCGAAGTCGACGACGTCGCGCAGGAAGGCGTCCGGGACCTGGAGCAGGATGCCGGCGCCGTCACCGGAGTTCACCTCGGCGCCGGCGGCACCGCGGTGGTCGAGGTTGCGCAGAGCGGTGAGGGCCTGGCGCACGATGTCGTGGCTGGCCTCCCCGGTGAGGGTGGCCACGAAGGCGACGCCGCACGCGTCGTGCTCGAAGCGTGGGTCGTAGAGCCCCTGGGCGGGTGGGCCAGCGTGCCTGGCGCCGGGGTGGGCGCTCATCCGGTGCTCCCGTCGTCGGCGCCCGGGTCTCCGGGCGATCGGGCGAGACGTGCAGGGGACGGCGTTGGCCCAAGCGCGGTCAGGCTAGCAAGCAGTCCGCCCGCTGCCCCGCGCTTCTTGCCCAGCGGACAGGGTGTCGGGCACGCACGCTCCTGCCCGGACGCGAGTCGGGAGAGGCGTCAGACGTCTTCGGAGCCCCGGTCGACGGGGGCGGTGCCCGCCTCCTCCACCTGCTCCCAGCCGTCCGCGTCGCGGCGCTCCAGGCGCCGTACCGTGAGACCGGGGGTGCGGCCGCGGACCTGCTCGGCCCAGGTCAGGGCCTCCCCGTCGGTCGGGAGCTCGGTCTCCTCGAGCGTGCGCCCGTCGGCGTCGAGCAGGCGGTATGAGAAGCGGGTCTGGTCGTCGGTCATGCCCACACCGTTCCCCCGGCGCGGGCAGAAAACGCGGAAGAGATCGCCCAATGCCACCGGCAGAGCTCGATCTGTTCCGCGCTTTCCGGGCCACGACGCACCCGCCCTCCGGCCGGCGGACCGGCCCGGCGGGGGTCAGTCGGCAGGGTCCCGGCTCGGCTGTGGAGCGGGATCGGGCTCGTCCTCGTCGTCGGTGGGCCGGGTGGGCGCGTCCGGGTCGGGATCGGTCTGGGTCGCGTCGCCGACGAGGGCGCGGTCGGCGGCGAGGCGCTCCTCGGTGTAGACCTCGCTCTCCCGGCCGGGGTGGCGGCGGCCCACCACGACGAAGTAGATCGCCGCGAGCACGAACAGCACGATCGAGGTCCAGACGTTCAGCCGGAGGCCGAGGACGTGCTGGTACTCCACGTCGTCGATCCGGAGCGTCTCGATGTATCCCCGCCCGACGGTGTAGGTCATCACGTAGAGCGCCATCACCCGCCCGTGGCCGAGCCGGAACCTGCGGTCCGCCCAGACCACGAAGAAGAACCCGGCGACCACCCAGATCGACTCGTAGAGGAACGTCGGCTGGAAGGTGGCGTACTGCTCGTAGCCGGGCGGCCGGTTGGGAGGGTCGATCTTCAGCGCCCACGGCTGGGTCGAGGGACGGCCGAACAGCTCCTGGTTGAACCAGTTCCCCCACCGGCCCATCGCCTGGGCGACCAGGACGCCGGGTGCGAGCGCGTCGAGCATCGGCGGGACCCGGATCCCCTTGCGCCGTGCACCGATCCAGACGCCGACGCCGCCGAGGGCGATCGCTCCCCAGATCCCGAGCCCGCCGCGCCAGACGTAGAGCGCGTTGACCGGCGACCTGCCCTCCCCGAAGTAGAGCGCGTGGTCGGTGGCGACGTGGTACAGCCGGCCGCCGATCACGCCGAAGGGCACCGCCCACAGCGCGATGTCGGTGACCTCGCCGTGGGTGCCGCCGCGGGCCAGCCAGCGGCGCTCGCCGATCCAGACGGCAGCCACGATCCCCGCGATGATGCAGAGGGCGTACCCGCGCAGTGGAAGGGGCCCGAGGTACCACACGCCGTCGGCGGGGCTGGGGATGAAGAGACTCGACACGGGGGTCCTCAGGAGAGCAGCTGGTGGATGTCGTGGGCGAACTCGGGTGCGGTGGCGCCGATCGTCCACACGACGGGAACGGTGTTCGTCCCGTCGAGAGCGAGGACCTGGGTGCCGTGGGTGACGTCGTACCCACCGCTGGGCAGCCGCCGGCCCTGCGAGACCGGGACACCCAGCGTCTCGGCGACCCTCTTGATCGTCGGCAGCGGGCCGGTGAGCCCCACGAACGAGGGGTCGAAGCGGTCGAGCCAGTGGCGGATGACCGGGGCGGTGTCGCGGGCCGGGTCGGTGGTCACGAAGACGACCTGGACGTCGTCCCGGTCGGCCTCGTCGAGCTGGAGCATGGCGGAGGCCAGCGTGGCCATCGTGGTCGGGCACTCGTCGGGGCAGTGCGTATAGCCGAAGAAGACGAGGGTGAGCCGCTTGTCGGTGCTGGTGGCCAGGGAGAACGGCCGGCCCTCGGTGTCGGTCAGCTCGGTGTCGGGTGCGTGGTACTGCTGGTGGAGCACCGCGCCGGTGAACACGTCGGCGGAGCTCTTCGAGCAGCCGGCGACGGCCAGCACCACCAGCAGGAGCAGGGAGAGTCGCCTACGCACGGCGCACTCCGCGGGCCAGGTCCTCGGTGAGGGTCGTCAGGGCCCGGAGCGCCTCACCGCGGTCGTCGTGGTCGAGCAGGCAGCGGACGAACGCCGAGCCGACGATCACCCCGTCGGCGTACGCCGCGATCTCGGCCGCCTGCGCCCCGTTGCTGACCCCGAGGCCGACGCCCACCGGCAGGTCGGTGGTGCGCTTGGCGCGCTCCACCAAGGGGGCCGCCAGGTCGCTGGTGGTGGCACGCGCACCGGTCACGCCCATCACCGCCGTGGCGTAGACGAAGCCGCGCGAGGCGGTGGTGGTCATCGCGATCCGCTCGTCGGTGGACGACGGCGCGACCAGGAAGATCTTGTCGAGGTCGTGGGCGTCGGCAGCCGCGATCCACGCGCCCCCGCTGTCGGGCGTGAGGTCGGGCGTGATCAGCCCGGAGCCGCCGGCCGAGGCGAGGTCGGCGGCGAAGCGCTCCACGCCGTACCGCTCCACGGGGTTCCAGTAGGTCATGATCACCGTCGGCGTGCCGGTCGCAGCCACCGCCTCCACGGTGTCCAGCACGTCGCGGATCCGGACGCCGCCCTCGAGCGCCCGCTGCGCGGCGGCCTGGACCGTCGGGCCGTCCATCACCGGGTCGCTGTAGGGCAGGCCGACCTCGATCACGTCGCAGCCGGCGTCGACCATCACCTTCAGCGCCTCGATGGCGCCGGAGACGTCGGGGAAGCCGGCCGGCAGGTAGCCGACCAGGGCCGCGCGCTCGTCGGCGCGGGCCTTCTCGAAGGCGGGGGCGACCGTCACTGGAGCGGCTCTGCCTCGCCACCGCTGGCATCCCCGAGATGGAACCACTCGATCGCGGTGCCCATGTCCTTGTCACCGCGGCCGGACAGGTTGATCAGCATGATGTCGTCGCGGTCGTAGCCCTTCGCCACCTCCAGCGCCCCGGCGATCGCGTGGGCCGACTCGATGGCGGGGATGATCCCCTCGGTCCGGCTCAGCAGCGCCATCGCCGCCATCGCCTCGGCGTCGGTCACCGGGGTGTACGACGCCCGTCCGGACGCCGCGAGGTGCGCGTGCTGGGGTCCGACGCCCGGGTAGTCGAGCCCGGCGGAGATCGAGTGGGACTCGATGGTCTGCCCGTCCTCGTCCTGGAGCACGTAGGTCCTGGCGCCGTGCAGGACGCCCGCGTCTCCGGCGGTGATCGTCGCCGCGTGCCGGCCGGTCTCGAAGCCGTCACCGCCGGGCTCGAAGCCGTGGATCTCGACGTCGTCGTCGAGGAACGCGGTGAACAGCCCGATCGCGTTCGACCCGCCGCCGACGCAGGCCGCGATGCCGCGCGGCAGCACGCCGTACCGCTCGAGGCACTGCTCCCGCGCCTCGTCGCCGATCGCGCGCGTGAAGTCGCGGACCATGCTCGGGAACGGGTGCGGCCCGGCCGCCGTCCCGAACAGGTACGCCGTGTGGTCGACCGACGCGACCCAGTCGCGGAGCGCCTCGTTGATGGCGTCCTTGAGGGTCGCGCTGCCGGAGTCGACGGGGATCACCTGGGTGCCGAGCAGCTGCATCCGCGCGACGTTGAGCGCCTGGCGCTTGACGTCCACCGAGCCCATGTAGACCGTGCAGTCGAGCCCGAAGTAGGCCGCGGCAGTCGCGCTGGCCACGCCGTGCTGGCCGGCTCCGGTCTCCGCGATCACGCGGGTCTTGCCCATCCGCCTGGTCAGCAGCGCCTGGCCGAGCACGTTGCGGATCTTGTGGGCGCCGGTGTGGTTGAGGTCCTCGCGCTTGAGCAGGATGCGGCAGCCCACCTGCTCGGAGAGGCGGGTGGCCTCGTAGAGCGCGCTCGGCAGGCCGGCGTACTCCCGGCAGATGGTGGCGAACTCCGCGGTGAAGGTCGGGTCCGCCATCGCCTCCTGCCAGGCGACGGTCAGCTCGTCGAGGGCCCGGACCAGCGCCTCGGGCATGTAGCGCCCGCCCCAGCCGGCCTGCTCGCCACCGAACCAGCCCTGCTCGTCGGCGTCCCAGCTGGTGGCCGGCCGCCGGTCGAGCCCGTCGAGACCACTCATGCCCGCACCCCCGTCATCGCCCGGACCGCGGCCTCGGGATCGCCGTCGCGCACCAGCGCCTCGCCCACCAGGACGACGTCGGCGCCCTCGGCGACGTGGCGGCGTACGTCGTGCGGGCCGGAGATGCCGCTCTCGGCGACCCGCACCACGTCACCCGGGAGGAGAGGGGCCAGCTTGGCGAAGGTGGCCGGATCGACGTCGAGGGTCTTCAGGTTGCGGGCGTTGACTCCGACCAGGGTGGCGCCGAGGCCGACCGCACGCTCGGTCTCCGGCTCGTCGTGCACCTCGACCAGTGCGGTCAGGCCGAGCTCGCGGGCCACGTCGTACAGGTGCCCGAGCGCGTCGCCCGGCAGGGCCGCCACGATCAGCAGCACGAGGTCCGCCCCTGCTGCGCGGGCCTCGAGCAGCTGGTAGGGCTCGACCACGAAGTCCTTGCGCAGCACCGGGACCGCGACCGCGGCCCGCACCGCGTGCAGGTCGGCGAGGCTGCCGCCGAACCGGCGCTCCTCGGTGAGCACGCTGATCGCGGCCGCTCCGCCACGCTCGTACGCCGCGGCGAGCGCCGCCGGGTCCGCGATGTCGGCGAGGTCGCCCTTGCTGGGGCTGCGGCGCTTGACCTCGGCGATGACCGACGAGCCGGGCCGGCGGAAGGCCGGCATCGGGTCGCGCGCGGGCGGTACGTCGAGCAGCCGGGAGCGGAGCTCGGCCTCGGAGACCTCCGCCTGTCGCCGCTCCAGGTCCTCGCGCACGCCCGCGACGATGTCGTCGAGCACGGACATGAACCGACCTCCAGGCCTCCGGACGTGAGCAAGCGGAATCGCCGCCAAGCCTCTCACGCGACCCCAGCGAGGCCGTCACCTGCCCGGCCTGCGGCCGGGCCGGCCAGCCCTCGGTAGGGTCCGGACGCATGAGCCCCGACGTCACCCCGCTGCCACCTCCGCCGTCGGACCCACTGCCCCATGCCAAGCCGAAGCACGAGAACCCCAAGGCCCTGTGGTCGATGATCCTGGGCTTCGTCAGCCTTCCGGTCACCTGCCTGTGCGGGCTGGGGATGTTCGTGGGGGTCCCCGCGGTCGTCCTCGGCTGGCAGTCCAAGGACGAGCCCACGGGCCGGTGGCTCGCCCTGGGCGGCATCGCGTGCGGAGGGATCTCGGCGGTGTTCGGGACCGTGTGGCTGATCCTGCTCGGCACCGGCGCGGTGCACCCGCCGACCCGCTGAGGTGGGGCGCCTCAGGGCGCGAGCCAGCTCCCCGGCAGGTTGCGGGCGACCCAGAACACCACGACGAGCGCGCCCAGGCCGTACCGGACCGGGCGCGACAGGGTGGGCACCACGGCGACGTCGCGGCCCTGCCAGGTGGCCCAGGTCCACCGGGCCAGCAGGAAGACCACGAACGGCACCGCCAGCACCAGCAACAGGTTGCTCGACGCGGCCGCACCGAGGTGCCCTTCGGTCAGGTCGTTGACGCCGCGCAGGCCACCGCAGCCGGGGCAGTAGACCCCGGTCAGGGCGTAGAGCGGGCACAGCCCCCAGGAGTTGCTGACGTGGGGATCGCGCAGGTGGAGAGCGACCGTCGCGGCGGCGAGACCGCCGAGCGCCAGAGCCGGGCCGAGCATCCGCTCCGACCGTGCGGGTCGGTCGGCCAGGGGCTCGGTCGCCGTGCTCATCGGCCGGTCATCGGATCAGTGGCTCGGTCCGTTGAGCCCCATCCGGGCCATCACCGCGAAGACGATCACGGAGACGGCCCCGATGCCGACCCCGACCCAGAACACCGACATCTTCACGGGGTCGAACATCAGCCCGATGCCCGCGACCACGAAGCCCAGCATCGCCACCCCGACGGCCGCCCAGGCTGCCGGGGTGTTGCCGTGGTTGTCAGACATGCACTGCTCCTCGGGATCGGGTCCAGCGATCAGACCCGTCTGATCTGGGTAGCCGCATCCTAGTGGTCGGCCGGGTCCGTCGGATCGTGGCCCTGGTCGATGGCGCGCCACAGGTCGAGCTCGTCGAGGTCCTCGGCCCGCGGCCTGGTCGCGGGCGCGTCGTACCTGCTGCCCATCTCGGGCCAGGACCCGCAGAAGCGCAGTGCGACGGCGGCGGCGGCGAGCGCGAGCAGGGAGCCGACGAGGGCTGCCCACCACCAGCCGGTGACGTGGGCCGAGGTGTCGCGCTCGCCGAGCACGACGGTCGCGGCCCGGGCCGAGGCGAGCGCGGTCGAGCGACCGACGACCGCCGTCACGACCAGCCCGGCGGCCACCAGGGCGCCCAGGGCGGCGACCACCCGGCGTACCCGGCCGCGGGTGACGAGCAGGACGCCCCAGCACGCCAGGGCCACCAGGCCCAGCGCTCCGGCGAGCGGCACATGACCCCCGGAGTGGTCGACCAGCGTCGAGCCGGCCCGCGCGTCGGGTGCGGCCCAGGGCTTGCCGCCGGACAGCGCGGCCAGGCCCGAACCGGCCAGGCCGGCCAGGACAGCCGGGGCGAACAGGCGTCGGCCGTCAGCCATGCCCCGCCTCGGACCGGGCGTCCGGCTCGCCGACCAGGTCGGCGTCGAAGCAGGTACGGGCGCCGGTGTGGCACGCCGGACCGACCTGGTCGACCTGCAGCAGGATCGTGTCGCCGTCGCAGTCGAGTCGCACCGCCCGCACCCACTGGTGGTGGCCGGAGGTCTCACCCTTGACCCAGTACTCCCCGCGGCTGCGGCTCCAGTACGTCGCACGGCCGGTGGCCAGGGTCCGGGCCAGCGCCTCGTCGTCCATCCAGCCCAGCATCAGCACCTCACCGGTGTCGTGCTGCTGGGCGATCGCGGGAACCAGCCCGGCGTCGTCACGACGCAGGCGCGCCGAGACGGCGGGGTCGAGGTCCATGCGCCCATTGTCCATCGGGACCCTCGCCCTCCCCGCGTCGGTCCGCGGCGCGGAGCCGGCTGGCGTCTTGTGAGTGAAGTTTCCCGTGTTCCACCGACGCGGGTACGGATCTGGCACTACCGTGCTGTGAATGTGGCCACACCCCCCAAGTGCCCCTGGCCACACGAACGGCGCTCGCGCTCTCCATGCGAGCGCCGTTCCGGCGTTCTGAGCAGGATGTGCGGGCCGGTCCGTGTCACGCGGGCGGGTGGCGCGGGAGCGCCGTTCCGCCCCCCTCGAGGTAGCGCCGCCGAGCGGCGTCGAGGCTGAGGCAGCCGTTGGGACCACCCCGGACGACGGCGCTGTCATGGTCGTCCTGACCGTCGTCGTACCACCCGCACTCGGAGCACCGCTCCTCGGCGCCCCGCTCGGCGAGGGTCGGATGCCCGCAGCACGGGCACGACAACGGACAACCCCCGCCGGGTGCGATCACGTTCGGCTGGGCGGCGTACCAAGCGAGCCACGCGTCGCGCGCCTCGGCCAGGTGCGCCAGGTCGAGCGGTGGTGGGGTCCCCTCGCAGGGAACCGAGGAGCGCTCGTCGGGGCTGCCCGAGACCGGCCGGCGACGAAACCGGGGCCAGGTCACGCGCACAGTCTGAGACACGCGACGCCGTGACGGAAGAGTCCCGGTGGGTCAGGTGCCCCCGCCCCGAGGTGAGTCGGCGTGTCTGGCCTCAGCGGACCGGGTGACCGGCGTCCGCCAGGGCGGCCTTCACCTCGGCGATCGAGACCGTGCCGAAGTGGAAGACGGTGGCGGCGAGGACGGCGTCCGCACCCGCGTCGACCGCCGGCGCGAAGTCGGACGCCGCACCGGCACCGCCGGAGGCCACGACGGGGATCGACACGGTCGCCCGGACGAGCCGGATCAGATCCAGGTCGAAGCCGGACTGCGTGCCGTCGGCGTCCATCGCGTTGAGGAGGATCTCGCCGGCGCCGAGCCCGGCGGCGCGCGCCGCCCACTCGACCGCGTCGAGCCCGGCCGCGGTCCGGCCGCCGTGGGTGGTGACCTCGAAGCCGGAGTCGGTGTCCGGAGCCCGCCTGGCGTCCACGGACAGCACGAGCACCTGGTTGCCGAAGCGGTCGGCGATCTCGGCCACCAGCTCGGGTCGGCGGATGGCGGCGGTGTTGACCGCGACCTTGTCGGCGCCGGCCCGCAGCAGGCGGTCGACGTCGTCGACGTCGGCGACTCCCCCGCCGACCGTGAGCGGGATGAAGACCTGCTCGGCGGTGCGGGAGACGATCTCCAGCGTCGTCGCCCGGCCCTCGTGGGAGGCCGAGATGTCGAGGAAGGTGAGCTCGTCGGCGCCCTCGGCGTCGTACGTCCGGGCCAGCTCGACCGGGTCGCCCGCGTCCCGCAGGTCGCGGAAGTTCACGCCCTTCACGACCCGGCCGGCGTCGACGTCGAGACACGGGATCACCCGGACGGCGAGGGTCATGCCGGATCCCCGCGGGTGACGGTCAACGCGTCCTCGAGGGTGAACCGCCCTTCGTAGAGAGCGGTGCCGACGATCGCCCCTTCCACCCCGACGGGCACGAGCTCCATCAGTGCCGCGAGGTCGTCCAGCTCGGTGATCCCACCGCTCGCGACGACCGGCCGGTCGGTGGCCGCGCAGACGTCGTACAGGAGCTGGAGGTTCGGGCCCTCGAGCATGCCGTCCTTGTTCACGTCGGTGACGACGTAGCGGGCGCACCCCTCGCGGTCGAGCCGCTCGAGCACCTCGTAGAGGTCTCCACCCTCACGCGTCCAGCCGCGCGCGGCCAGGGTCCGGTCGCGGACGTCGAGCCCCACGGCCACGCGGTCGCCCCACTCCGCGATCGCGGCGGCGCACCAGTCCGGCTGCTCCAGGGCCGCCGTGCCGATGTTGACCCGCCGGCAGCCGCTGTCCATCGCCGCGGCCAGCGACTCGTCGTCGCGGATGCCACCGCTCAGCTCCACCTGGACGTCCAGACGTCCGACGATCGAGGCGAGCAGCTCCCGGTTGTGTCCCCGGCCGAAGGCCGCGTCGAGGTCGACGAGATGGATCCACTCCGCGCCGGCCTCCTGCCAGCGCAGCGCTGCCTCCATCGGGTCGCCGAAACGCTTCTCGGAGCCCGCCACGCCCTGGACCAGCTGGACGGCCTGGCCGTCGGCGACGTCCACCGCAGGCAGCAGCTCCAGGTGGTCCGGCACGGTCCGACCCTATCGAGCGGGGCGCGCGCGCCGGTGCGTCGCCGTCTCACGGCGTACGACGGCCGCGATCTCGCCGACGGCGAGCCGACGGCTGGCGTCGAGGACCACGGTGCGCGAGGCCCCCAGCGCCTCGTAGTGCAGCCCCGGCGCCTCGCACCGCACCTCCACCACGTCGTCCCACCAGCGGCGGACGAGCGCGGTCACCCGTTCGGCCGCGACCGGCGGCTCGACCGCCACGTCGAGGACCGCCACGCCGGAGTACTCCGTCAGGCGGCGGACGGCCTCCTGCTCGGCGTCGTGGCGCAGCCACGACCGCGGGGTGTCCTCGGCGTCCACCGCGAGCTCGTCCTCGATCTCGCCGAGCGACACGTACGCACAGCCGAGCCGGTCCGCGAGGGCCGCGGCGACGACCTCCGCGTCGGGCGTTCCGGTCACCACGACGAGCGGTTGGCCGGTCATCGGCGCTGCATCGCGAGTCGGACGACGGGGAACACCACGGCGCTGACCACCAGGGCACCCAGCCGGGCGGCCCAGTCGGGACGCACCAGCCACACCAGCAGGTTGAGCAGGAACAACAACCCGAACGTGGCCATCAGCTCGGTACGCCGTCGCGCGGCGAGCACGCCCGGTTGGAGCCGCGGTCGCGGGAACCAGCCGGTGAGGCTCCGCCGGCGGGACCGGCTCCGGGCCCTCCGCTCGAGGTCGCGCTGACGCGCCGCAGCCTTCAGCGCTGCCTCCTGCTCGCGCTCGGCGCGTCGACGCGCCCGCTCCTTGCTCATGATCTCGTCACCGGCTCACAGTCCACGGACCCAGGTCCGCAGCAGGGCTGCACCGGCGTCGCCCGACTTCTCGGGGTGGAACTGCGTGGCAGTCAGCGGCCCGTTCTCGACGGCGGCCACGAACCGGTCGCCGCCGTGCTCGGCCCAGGTCACCAGCGGCGCCGCGGTGTGGCCGTCGGTGACCAGGCTCCAGGACCGCGCGGCGTACGAGTGGACGAAGTAGAAGCGCTGGTCCTCCACCCCGGCGAAGAGCCGGGACCCGTCGGCCACCTCGACGGTGTTCCAGCCCATGTGGGGTACGACGGGGGCCCGGAGCCGCTCGACCACGCCGGGCCACTCGTCACAGCCCTCGGTCTCGACCCCGTGCTCGACCCCGCGGGCGAACAGGACCTGCATGCCGACGCAGATGCCCAGGACCGGCCGTCCCCCGGCCAGACGGCGCCCGATGGTGCGCGGCCCCTCGACCGCCCGCAGGCCCGCCATGCACGAGGCGAACGCGCCGACCCCGGGCACGACCAGCCCGTCGGCCGCCTCGGCGGCCGCGCGGTCCGCGGTGAGCTCGACCGAGGCGCCGGCCCGCTCCAGCGCGCGCACCGCCGAGCGGACGTTGCCGGACCCGTGGTCGAGGACGACGACCTTGCTCAAAGAACGCCCTTGGTGGACGGCACCCCGGTCTCGCGCGGGTCGAGCGCGACCGCGTCGCGGAACGCCCGGGCGAAGGCCTTGAACTGCGCCTCCACGAGGTGGTGGGGGTCCCGGCCCGAGAGGACGCGTACGTGGACGGCGACCTGTGCGTGGAACGCGAGCGTCTCGAAGACGTGGCGGGTGAGCGAGCCGGCGTACTCGCCGCCGATCACGACGTAGGCCTGCCCGTCGGGCTCGCCGGTGTGGACGCAGTACGGCCGCCCGACACGTCGACCGCGCACTGCACGAGCGCCTCGTCGAGCGGCACCAGCGCGTCCCCGAAGCGCCGGATGCCCTGCTTGTCCCCGAGCGCCTCGCGCAGGGCCTGGCCCAGCACGATCGCGGTGTCCTCGACCGTGTGGTGGGCGTCGATGTGGGTGTCGCCGTCGGCGCTGACGGTGAGGTCGACCAGGGCATGCCGGGCGAAGGAGCCCAGCATGTGGTCGAAGAAGCCCACACCGGTGGCCACGTCGGAGCGCCCGGACCCGTCGAGGTCGACCTCGACGTGGACCTTGGACTCCTGGGTGTCGCGGTCCACGATCGCTGAGCGGGTCATGCTCGTGCCTCCGTCGTCTGGGTCACCGAGGTGAGTGCGTCCCTGAATGCTGCCATCTCCGGGCCGGTGCCGATGGAGACCCGCAGCCAGCCGTCCGGTCCGGTCTCGCGCACCAGGACCCCGCGGTCGAGCAGCCCCTGCCAGACCGCGTGCCGGTCGCGGAAGGTGCCGAACAGGGCGAAGTTGGCGTCGCTGTCTGCCACCGCGAACCCCTGCGCCCGCAGCCACTCGACGGTCGCGTCGCGCTCGGCCCGCAGGTCGTCGACCGCGCCCAACAGCTCGGCGGCATGGCGCAGCGCCGCCTGCGCGACCGCCTGGGTCACCGCCGACAGGTGGTACGGCAGGCGGACCACGCGCAGCGCGTCACAGATCTCGGGGGCGGCCGCGAGGTAGCCGACCCGGGCGCCGGCGAGCGCGAACGCCTTGCTCATCGTGCGGGTGACGACGAGGTTGGGATGGCGCGGCAGGAGCTCCAGGGCGCTCGGCGTGCCCGTGCGGCGGAACTCGGCGTACGCCTCGTCGACGACCAGCAGCCCGTCGTCGAGCTCGTCGCACAGGGCGGTGACGACCTCCGGAGCGAGCGCCGTGCCGGTCGGGTTGTTCGGCGACGGCAGCAGGACGACGTGGGGACGCCGGGCCCGAACCAGCGCGACCGCTCGCTCTGGGTCGAGGGTGAAGTCCTGCTTCACGGTGGCCGGCCTCCCAGGCGGTGTGGGTGTCGCGGGCGTACTCCGGATACATCGAGTACGTCGGCGCGAAGCTCAGCGCCAGCCGGTCCGGCCCCCCGAAGGCCTGCAGCAGGTGGAGCATCACCTCGTTGGACCCGTTCGCGGCCCACACCTGGTCCGGACCGATGCTGTGCCCGAGGTAGGCAGCCAAGGCCTCCCGGAGTGCGAGGAACTCCCGGTCGGGGTAGCGGTTCAGCCCTCGCGCGGCCTCGGCGACGGCTCGTTCGATGTCGGCCACCACCGCCGACGAGGGCGGATACGGGTTCTCGTTGACGTTGAGGCGGACCGGGACGTCGAGCTGGGGGGCACCGTAGGGCTCCAGCCCGCGCAGCTCCTCCCGCAACGGGAGGGGCGTCATCGACCGAACCGGATCGTGACGGCCTGGCCGTGACCCGGCAGGTCCTCCGCCTCGGCGAGCGTGACGACGTGGTCGGCGACCTCGGCCAGCGCGTCCCGGTCGTAGTCGACGACGTGGACCGCCTTGCGGAACGCGCGCACCGAGAGACCGGAGGAGTGACAGGCGCATCCTGCCGTGGGCAGCACGTGGTTGGAGCCGGCGCAGTAGTCGCCGAGCGACACCGGGGCGAACCGGCCCACGAAGACGGCGCCGGCGTTGCGTACCCGGGATGCCAGCTCACCAGCGGCCTCGGTGTGGATCTCGAGGTGCTCGGCCGCGTAGCCGTCGACCACCGCGAGGCCCTGCTCGACGTCGTCGACCAGGACGACCGCGGACTGCTGGCCGCCCAGCGCGGTGCGGATGCGGTCGGTGTGCCGGGTCGCGAGCACCTGCTTCTCGAGCTCGGCCTCGACGTCGTCGGCCAGTCGCACCGAGGGCGTCACCAGCACGCTGGCGGCAGCCGGGTCGTGCTCGGCCTGGCTGATCAGGTCCGCGGCGACGTACGCCGCGTCGGCGCTGTCGTCGGCCAGGATCGCGATCTCGGTGGGTCCGGCCTCGGAGTCGATTCCGACCACGCCCTTGAGCAGCCGCTTGGCGGCGACGGTGTAGATGTTGCCCGGTCCGGTGACCAGGTCGACCGGGGCGCACTCCCCCGCTCCGTGGGCGAACATCGCGATCGCCTGCGCCCCGCCCACGGCGTACACCTCGTCGACCCCGAGCAGCGCACAGGCCGCCAGGATCGTGGGCTCGGGCAGGCCTGCGTGGTCCTTCCGGGGCGAGCTCGCCAGCGCCAGCGACTCGACGCCCGCGACCTGGGCCGGGACCACGTTCATCACCACGCTGGAGACCAGCGGCGCCAGGCCGCCGGGGACGTAGAGACCGACCCGGCGCACGGGCAGGAAACGGTGGGTGACGCGGGCGCCCGGCCCGAGCTCGGTGACGACCTCGGGCTCCAGCTCCGCCTCGCAGGTGGCGCGCAGCCGCCGGATCGACTCCTCGAGGGCCGCCCGGACGGCAGGATCGAGCGACGCGAGCGCGTCGGCCAGGGCCGCCGCGGGAACCCGGAGCTGCTCGGGGGCCACGCCGTCGAAACGCAGGGAGTACTCCGCGACGGCGTCGGCGCCCCGGGTGCGGACGGCCTCACTGATCGGACGCACGACCTCGACCGCCGCCTCCACGTCGAACGCCGCGCGCGGCACGACGGCGCGGTAGTCCACGGGCGCGGCGGCTCCACGGAGGTCGATCCTGCGGATCAGGGACTCGGACACACCCCGATTCTAGGTGGCGGCGCGCCGTGGCCTCGGCCCCGACCACGGGTGGAGAACGTAGGCTGCTCCCATGGGCGACACGCTCCCGATGTTCCCGCTCAACTCCGTGCTGTTCCCGGGCATGAGCGTGCCTCTCCGGGTCTTCGAGGACCGCTACCGCGCACTGGTGCACCACCTGCTCCGCGTCGACGACCCGACGGAGCGGGTCTTCGGCTCGGTCGGCATCCGCGAGGGCTACGAGGTCGGTGACCACGGCGCGCAGTGGCTGTTCCGGATCGGGTGCCGGGTGAAGATGACCGAGGTCGAGGCCTTCCCCGACGGCACCTTCGAGCTGGTCGCCGTGGGGCTCGACCGGATCGAGCTGGAGCGGCTCGACACCAGTGGTGCGTATCCCGTCGGGCACGTGACGCACCTGGAGGAGCACGCCGAGTCCGTGCCCGAGCAGGTGGACGAGTCCGCACGGCTCGTGTACGACGCCTACCGGGAGGCGCTGCTCGCGATCGACCGCGAGCCGCCGAGCGGCGACCTGCCACAGGACCCGACGTACCTCTCGTGGGCGTTGGCCGCCCTGGCTCCTCTCAGCCTGTCGCAGCGGCAGGCGCTGCTCGAGGCCGAGGACGCCACCGGCCGGCTCCGCATGGTGACCGACGTGATCCGCACCGAGCTGCGCACGATGCGGGTGTTCCCGTCCCTGCCGGCCACCGAGATCGCCCGGACCCGCTGGTCGCCCAACTGATCCGACGTGAGGTCGCGCTAGTTCGTCGTCAGCTTCACCGAGAACCTGGCCACGCCGTCGTCGGTCCACGTGGACATGCCGACGGACCGAAGCGGTATCAGGTTCTCGATGTCGCCGGAGTCGTCCCCGGACGCCAGCTTCTTCAACGCCGGCTCGAACGCGTCGACGTCCACGAAGAGCACCATGCTCGCGTGCTCGGCGTCGGGGACCACGCTGGTGAACGCGTCGTCGTCTCCCAGACTGCCGCCGTCGAGGACGTGCCGGCGGTAGTCCGCCGTCGGGCCGATCACGGCCAGGTCTGCGGAGGAGTCCGACTCGAGGATCGGGAGGTCGCCGGCCCGGGCGCGGAGCTTGTCGAGGATCGGACCGATCGCCTTCGGGTCGCCCTTCACCGTCGCGGCGATCGGGACCCCCACGCCGTCGTCGGTGTACTCGAGGTCCGCGAGATCGATGTCGTCGCCCACCGACAGCGCGAAGCCGGAGCCGAGCAGCGTCTCGATGTCATCGGGCGCGTCCAGTCCGGTCTCCTGGGAGATCTGGCGGTAGAGCTCGTCGCCGGACAGCCCACCACCGAACAGCAGCGACAGGCCGTCGACCTGCCGGGAGAGCCAGCCCTTCGGCAGGCTGATGCCGGCCGCGGCCGCCGTGTCGTCGGGCAGTCGACGAACGAGCTGGCCGCCGGTGGTGCCGGTCAGGTCGGCCAGCTGACGCGAGCTGCCGTCCCCGGCCGCCGCCAGCTCCACGCCGTCACCGGTGAAGCGGAGCGTCGCGGCGCCGCCCTCGAAGCCCGACAGAGCCTGGGTGAACGGGTCGTCGGCGTCGTCCGCGCCGGACGCATGGTAGGCGCTCAGCTCGGTCGTCACCTCGGAGGACGAGCTCTCCGCGGCGCTCAGATCGCCGCCGAAGAAGCCGCCGAGCTCCTCGGACAGGACCCGTCCGGCCTCGGGTGATGCGTAGGCGTTGATGACGCCGGCGTCGCCCACCGCCTCGGTCCACTTCTGGTACGTCGCGTCGTCGGCCAGGGTGCCGTCGTCGGTGGCGGCCACCACCCCGTCGGCCACCTTCTGGGACTCCGCCAGGATCGCCCAGCCGTCCTTCACCACCACGCCGTCGTCGCCGGTGTCGGTGCACTCGTCGATCTTGGCGATCCCGCTGCGCGCCTGGTCCTCATCGGTGACCTGGACGACGACCACCAGGTGCGGACCGTCGCCGAGCGGGACGACCGCGCCGGCCATCCGGTTCCCGAGCCAGGGGTCGACGTCGCGCCCGTAGTCGAGGCCGTCGCAGCCCGAGTCGGAGATGAGCCGTCGGCCCAGCTCGCGGCGGAGCTCGTCGACGCTGTTCACGCCGACCCCGTCCTTGAACTCCGGGAACTTGTTCAGGGTGCGGAACGCGTCGATCTTCTGGCTGCCGCTGGGGTCGAGGTCGATGCTCGCGTAGGCGACGGTCGTCGAGGGCAGGGCCTCTGCCGGCTGCGAGCCCTGCGAGAAGAAGGAGACGGCCGCCCAGGCGCCGGCCCCGACCGCCAGCAGCCCGACCGCGCCACCGCCCACGAGCCACGTGGTACGCCGGCTCCTCCGGCCGGCGGGTGCCTCGCCCTCGCCCTCGTCCGGGGCCGGCGACCAGGAGGCACCGCTTCCGGAGTCGAGGTACTCGGGCGTGCCCGCGGGCGGCTGCTGCTCGGACATGGTGGTGCTCCCCGTGATGTCGGCGCCGTGCGGGCGCGCTTGCCCGCGGGAGCCTATCTCGGCGTCGGGCCCGCCACGTCCGCTTCGGTGGATTCGGTCGAGGCGTCGTCCTGGCGGTTGCCGAAGCGAGCCCCCGGGGAGGCGAAGAACACCAGAGCCAGCACGAACAGCGAGATCATGGGCCAGACCGCGTAAGGGGTCTTGCCGTTCACGACGAGCTGCGCGGACACCTTCTTGCCGTCGGCGGCGGTGGCGGCGACCGCGGCCGGGTCGGGTGGGCCCAGGGCCACCCCCACCGCGTGCATCGTGAATGCCGCCGCCAGTGAGCCCAGGACGACCGCGCCCAGGATGAGCAGCTCGTGGCGGCGGGTCAGGAGCCCGGCCACCAGGGCCACGCCTGCGCTGGCCACCGCCGACACGAGGGCGTAGAGGCCGGTGCCGGAGAAGACGCGGCGCAGCGAGGCGTAGTCGGTGTAGAAGAGGTCATGCTTCTGGACCACCTGGGTCGGCGGGGTCCAGAGCCACTCCCACACGACGCCGGCGACGGCGCCCACGACGACGTAGGCCAGCACCACGCCCACGGCCAGGAGGACCGAACGACGCAATTCCCCTGACTCGACCTCGTCGGTCATCGACTCAGGCATCCCGGCCCGAGGAGCTGCTTGAGGTCCGCGAACAACGCCGCCCCGGCGGCGACGCGGAGCCGGTCGTCGACCCGCATGACCGTGGTCTGCTGACGGCCGAGCAGGCGGAGATGGACCTCGGTCACGCCCGGGTGGGTGCGGAGGACCTCCTTGAGCTGGTCGACCACCGGCGGCGTGCACCGGGTGATCGGCATGCTCACCACCACGGGGCCGGTGCGGTCGTCGGAGAGGTCGGGGAGGGTGACCTCCTCGCCCCGGATCTCGGGCTGGTCCTTGCTCCGTGACAGCTTGCCGCGGACGGTGACGATCGCGTCCTCGGCGAGCAGGCTGCCGGCGAGCTGGTAGGTGCCCGGGAAGAGCAGCACGTCGATGGCGCCGTCGAGGTCCTCGACGGTGACCACGGCCCAGGTGTCGCCCTTCTTGGTGATCTTGCGCTGCACCGAGGTGATCAGCCCGGTGACGGTGATCGGGCTGCCGTCGGGACGCTCCTCGTCGAGCATCAGCTGGCCGATGCTGCAGTCGCTGGCTCCCGCCAGGAGGTGCTCGAGGCCGAGCAGCGGGTGGTCCGAGACATAGAGGCCGAGCATCTCCCGCTCGTGACCGAGCAGGGTCATCTTGTCCCACTCGTCGATCTCGGGCACCGCGATCGCCATCCCGAAGCCGGACTCCTCGTCGTCGAGGCCGCCGAACAGGGAGTCCTGGCCGATCGCCTCGTTGCGCTTGGTCTCGACGTACTGGTCGACCGCCTGCTCGTGGATCGCCACCAGCGCCCGTCGGCCGTGCCCCATCTCGTCGAAGGCGCCGCCCTTGACCAGCGACTCGATGACCCGCTTGTTGCAGACCAGGGCCGGCACCTTGGCCATGAAGTCGTTGAAGTCGGTGAACCGGCCCTGCTCCTGCCGGGCCTCGACGATCCGGTCGACGACGTTCGCGCCGACGTTGCGGATCGCGGTCAGGCCGAAGCGGATGTCGCCGCCCACCGGCGTGAACGTCGCGTCCGACTCGTTGACGTCGGGCGGCAGCACCTGGATCTTCATCCGCCGGCACTCGTTGAGGTAGATCGCGGACTTGTCCTTGTCGTCCTTGACCGAGGTCAGCAGCGCCGCCATGTACTCCTGCGGATAGTGCGCCTTGAGGTACGCCGTCCAGTAGGACACCAGACCGTAGGCCGCGGTGTGTGCCTTGTTGAAGGCGTAGTCGGAGAACGGGACCAGGATGTCCCAGAGGGCCTTGACCGCGGCTCGGGAGTACCCGTTCGCGGACATGCCGGCCTCGAAGGGCACGTACTCGGCGTCGAGGATCTCGCGCTTCTTCTTGCCCATCGCCTTGCGCAGCAGGTCGGCCTGGCCGAGGGAGTAGCCGGCGACCTTCTGCACGATCGCGAGGACCTGCTCCTGGTAGACGATCAGCCCGTACGTCGGCTCGAGGATCTCCGCGAGCGGCTCCTCGAGCTCGGCGTGGATCGCCGAGATCTCCTGCCGGCCGTTCTTGCGGAGCGCGTAGTTGGTGTGGGAGTCCGCGCCCATGGGTCCCGGACGGTAGAGCGCCAGGACGGCCGAGATGTCGGCGAAGCTGTCGGGGCGCATCAGCCGCAGCAGGCTCCGCATCGGGCCGCCGTCGAGCTGGAAGACGCCGAGGGTGTCGCCGCGGGCCAGCAGCTGGTAGGCGGCGGCGTCGTCGAGGGCGAGGTCCTCGACGACCACCTTCTCGCCCCGGTTGCGCTCGATGTTGACCAGCGCGTCGTCGAGGATGGTGAGGTTGCGCAGCCCCAGGAAGTCCATCTTGATCAACCCGAGGTGCTCGCACATCGGGTAGTCGAACTGGGTGATGATCGCGCCGTCCTGCGGCCGGCGGATCAGCGGGATGATGTCGAGCAGCGGCTCGCTCGACATGATCACGCCGGCGGCGTGCACCCCCCACTGCCGCTTGAGGCCCTCGAGCCCGATCGCGGTGTCCACGACGGTCTTCACGTCGTGGTCCGCCTCGTACAGCGAGCGGAAGTCGCCGCCCTCGCCGTAGCGCTTGTGCTGGGGGTCGAAGATCTCCTTGAGCGGGATGTCCTTGCCCATCACCGCCGCGGGCATGGCCTTGGTGATCCGGTCGCCCATCGCGAACGGGTAGCCGAGGATCCGGCTGGAGTCCTTGACCGCCTGCTTGGCCTTGATCGTGCCGTAGGTGACGATCATCGAGACCCGGTCCTCGCCGTACTTGTCGGTGACGTAGCGGATCACCTCGGCGCGCCGACGCTCGTCGAAGTCGATGTCGAAGTCGGGCATCGAGACGCGCTCGGGGTTGAGGAAGCGCTCGAAGATCAGGCCGTGCTCGAGCGGGTCGAGGTCGGTGATCCGCATCGCGTAGGCGCAGATCGACCCGGCCCCCGAGCCACGACCGGGACCGACCCGGATGCCGTTGTCCTTGGCCCAGTTGATGAAGTCGGCGACCACCAGGAAGTAGCCCGGGAAGCCCATCTGGAGGATCACGCCGACCTCGAAGTCGGCACGCTCGCGCGCCGCCTGCGGGACCCCGCCGGGGTAGCGGTGGCGGAGGCCGGTCTCGACCTCGCTACGGAACCAGGTCTCCTCGGTCTCACCGGCCGGCACCGGGAAGCGCGGCATGTAGGTGCCGTTGCCCTCGGTGAAGCTCACCTCGCAGCGCTCGGCGATCAGGAGGGTGTTGTCGCACGCCTCCTTCATGCCGTGCTTGTGCTCCCACAGGTCGCGCATCTCGGCGGCCGACTTGATGTAGTACCCGTCTCCGTCCAGGCGGAAGCGCTTCGGGTCGCTCATCACCGAGCCCGACGAGACGCACAGCAGGTGCTCGTGGGCCGGGGCGTCCTCGCGGTTGACGTAGTGGGAGTCGTTGGTCGCGATCACCGGGATGCGGAGGTCCTTGCTCAGCTGGAGCAGTCCGTCGCGCACGCGCTTCTCGATGGCCAGGTCGTGGTCCATCAGCTCGATGAAGTAGTTGTCGCGGCCGAGGATCTCCTGGAAGTCGCCCGCCGACTTCCGGGCCTTGGCGTAGTCGCCGATGCGCAGCCAGGTCTGCACCTCGCCGGAGGGACAGCCGGTGGTGCCGATCAGCCCCTCGGCGTACTCCGCGAGCAGCTCGCGGTCGGCGCGCGGCTGGTAGTAGTAGCCCTCCATGCTGGCCCGGCTGGAGAGGCGGAACAGGTTGTGCATGCCCGTCGTCGACTCCGACAGCAGCGTCATGTGGGTGTAGGCGCCCGACCCGCTCACGTCGTCGTCGCCGCCGTCGTTCCACCGCACGCGCTTCTTCTCGAAGCGGCTGGTGTCGGGGGTGAGGTAGGCCTCCATGCCGATGATCGGCTTGATCCCGGCCGCGGTCGCCTTGGCGTAGAAGTCGTAGGCGCCGAACACGTTGCCGTGGTCGGTCATCGCGATGCTCGTCATCCCGAGCTCGGCGGTCCGGGCGAACAGGTCGTCGAGCCGGGCGGCACCGTCGAGCATGGAGTACTCGGTGTGCACGTGCAGGTGGACGAAGTCCTGACCAGTCGTCGAGCCGGATGACATGGGTGGCGAAGACTCCTCAGCGGCTCGGGCGGGGCAGGCGACAGCGGTCCGGCGGAGGGTTGGCCCTGCGGCCACCACCGACGCCGGGAACCGGCTGGGGGAAGACCGTCAGACTACGCGACCACCGGGGCCATCCTGGCAGGGCACACCGACAGTCCGGGCGGACGGCGGATCGCGGCGACCGGTTCGGTCAGGAATCGAGAAGCACGCGGCCGCCCGGGCTTCCTAGGCTGCTCCGTACGACCCGCACCATCCACCCCGACCCACCACGAAGGACGACACACATGAGCGAGAAGAAGCCCACGACGACCGCCGGCGGAGCTGACGGTTGGACCGCCGAGGAACGGGCCGCCATGAAGGAGCACGCCGCCGAGCTGCGGGCCGAGGGCAAGAAGGGCGCCAAGAAGGCCGACGGCCTCCAGGCGGTGCTCGACAGCATCGCGAAGATGGCGCCGGCGGACCGGGCGCTGGCCCAGCGGGTGCACGTGACGGTGACCGCGACCGCACCCGGCCTGACCCCGAAGACGTGGTACGGGATGCCGGCGTACGCGAATGCGGACGGCAAGGTCGTCGTCTTCTTCCAGGACGCCGGCAAGTTCAAGTACCGCTACTCCACCGTCGGCTTCCAGGACCAGGCACACCTCGACGACGGGGACCTGTGGCCCGTGGCGTACGCCCTGACGGCATGGAGTCCCGCCGTGGAGAAGCAGCTCGCGGGCCTGGTGGAGCGAGCCGTGGGCTGAGCCCGGCGGACCACCCCCGCTGCGGCCAGACCCCGTCCTCGGCACAATGGACGGATGGCCGAGCCCCCCCGTGCAGATCCACCGACAGGAGCACGGGTCACCGCACGTGGACCATCCGGCCTTCGGCTCGCAGTGGTGGGAGCAGCACTACCAGGGGCAGGCTCCCGGTCGGGGCGCACCGAGCCCGCACCTGGTCGCCGAGCTGACGGGCCTGACGGCCGGGACGGCCCTCGACGCGGGCTGCGGCACCGGGGCCGACGCGGTCTGGCTCGCGCAGGAGGGCTGGCAGGTGACCGCGGTCGACATCTCACCGACGGTCGTGGGTCTGGCCGAGCGGCTCGCGGCAGAGCAGGCTCCTGACCTCGCGGCTCGCATCTCCTGGGTCGTGGCCGACCTGACCGTCTGGGAGCCTCCGGTCCGCTACGACCTGGTGGTCAGCCAGTACGTCCACCCCGACGTACCGTTCCCCGCGTTCGTCGGACGCCTGGCGCACTCCGTCGCCCCCGGCGGCACGCTGTTCGTCGCCGGGCACGACCACGCCGACAGCCACTCGGCCGCGCGCGCTCCCGAGCCGGCGTCCATCGGACCCGGCGCCGTCACGTCCGCCCTCGATGCGGATCTCTGGGACGTCGACGTGGCCGAGACGCGGACGAGGCAGGTGCGGCACGGTGCCGCGGAGGAGTCCATGCACGACCTGGTCGTCGTGGCTCGCCGCACGGGGCCGTCCTGACCAGGCCGCGGACGGTGGTGCTCGTCGAGGGGCACAGCGACCAGGTGGCCCTCGCCACCCTGGCCGCGCGTTCCGGGCGCGATCTGGCCGCCGAGGGCGTCGAGGTCGTCGCGATGGGCGGGATCACCAACACCCGCACCTTCGCCCGGCGCTACGGGCCGCAGGGTCTCGACGTACCCCTGGCCGGGCTCTACGACGCCGGAGAGGAGACCAAGGTCCGGTACGGGCTGGCGGCCGCCGGGCTGAGCGCCGCCCTCGAGCCGGGCTCCCTGCCGGCTCTGGGCTTCTTCCGGTGCTCGGCGGACCTCGAGGACGAGCTGATCCGGGCGCTCGGCACCGAGGCCGTCGAGGCCGTCATCGAGCAGGCGGGCGAGACGCGCTCGCTCCGGCTGCTGGCGGGGATGCCCGCCCAGCGCAGCTGGACCCGCGAGGCGGTCCTCCGGCGCTTCCTCGGCGTCCGGTCCGGTCGCAAGGCGCGCTACGCCGCGCTGCTGGTGGCGGCGCTGGAACCGGACCGGGTGCCCGACCCGTTGGCCGCCGTGCTCGCCCGGGTCTGACCACCATCGCAGCACCGGCACGTGTATCGGTCTCCCGTCGACGGTCGAGCGAGCCTCAGGGACGCCAGGCCATCCGGATGTCGGGTGCCTTCTCCTCGTTACCGGCGCCGTCGGTGCGCTCGACCTCGACCAGACCGCGACGCTCGTAGAACCGGCGCGCCCCGGCGTTGCTCTCGAAGACCCACAGCTCGTAGCCGTCGGGGTGCGTGGCCTCGACCACGTCGAGCAGCAGCGAGCCGACGCCCTGTCCGGTGAGGTCGGGACGGACGTAGAGGCCGTCGAGGAACGTCGGCGTGCACATCGCGAAGCCCAGCCGCTCGCCACCGCACTCGGCCACCCACACCATGACCTCCGCCTCGGCCAGCTGCCGCGCGTAGTAGCCGCGGTGCTCCTCGTCGGTGTGCATCGCCGGCGGCATCTGCGGGACGGCGGCCCGGCGCGCGTCGGAGTACAGGTCGGCCAGCGCCTCGGCGTCCTCAGAGGTCGCCAGCCGCACGGTCACGTCGTCAGTCGGAGTCACGGATCACCTCCAGGGCCGCGGCCAGGTCCTCGGGATAGGCCGACTCGTACTCGACGTGCTCGCCGGTGTCGGGGTGCTCGAAGCCCAGGCGTACGGCGTGCAGCCACTGCCGTTGGAGGCCCACCCGCTGGGAGAGGGTCGGGTCGGCCCCGTAGGTGAGGTCACCGACGCACGGATGCTTCAGCGCGCTCATGTGCACCCGGATCTGATGGGTCCGCCCGGTCTCCAGGTGCACCTCGAGCAGGGAGGCGAACCGGTGGGCCTCGAGCGTCTCGTAGTGGGTGACGCTGTGGCGTCCGTCGGCCATCACCGCGAACTTGTAGTCGGCGCGCGGGTGGCGGCCGATCGGGGCGTCGATGGTCCCGCTCAACGGGTCGGGATGGCCCTGCACCAGGGCGTGGTAGACCTTGTCCACCGTCCGGTGGCGGAACGCGTTCTTGAGCACGGAGTAGGCGCGCTCGCCCTTGCAGATCACCATCACGCCGGAGGTCCCGACGTCGAGGCGCTGCACGATCCCCTGCCGTTCCGAGGCACCGCTGGTGGCGATCCGGTAGCCCGCCGCGGCCAGGTGACCGACCACGGTCGGGCCCGTCCAGCCCGGTGAGGGATGCACGGCGATGCCGACGGGCTTGTCGAGCACGATGATCGAGTCGTCGTCGTGGATGATCTTGATGCCCTCGACCAGCTCCGGCTCCGCAGCCAGCGGGTCGACCACGGCCGGGATCGTGACGTCGAGCAGCGAGCCGCCGTGCACCCGGTCGCTCTTCATCGCGACGTCGCCGTCGAGATGGACGTGGCCCTCGGCGATCAGGACCGCGGCCCGGGTGCGCGAGAGACCGAACATCCGCGCCATCGCGGCATCCAGCCGCTCTCCTGCCAGGCCGTCGGGGACGGTGACGACCCGCTGCTCCGGCGAGCCGGTCACGATCGGTCGCCGCGGACGGTGCGTACGCCGGTGATGCCGATGCCCCGCCAGGTCTGGATGATGATCAGCACCACGGCGACATCGATCAGCATGTCGGCGACGTTGAACACCGGCCAGTGCGGCAGTGCCAGGAAGTCCACCACGTGCCCCCGGAGCACACCCGGGTCACGGAAGATCCGGTCGGTGAGGTTGCCGCAGACGCCGGCGAGCAGCAGCCCCAGCGCGACGGCCCAGGTCCGGTCGCCCAGGCGTCGTCCGAAGCGGATCACCACCCCTGCCGCCACCAGCGCGATCACCGACAGCACCAGCGTGTACGACGTACCGGTGCTGAAGGCGGCGCCGGGGTTGCGGACCAGGTCGAGACGCAGCACGCCGTCGAGGACGTCGACGGGATCGCCCTCCGTCAGGTGACGGACCGCGAGGACCTTGGTGAGCAGGTCGACGGCGTACGCCGTCACCGCGACGGCGACGAACACCACGCGGTGGCTGGACGACGTCGCCGGGTCGACGCCGGCTCGGGACTGGTCGGCACCGGAGGCCCCGGGATCCGTCGCTCCAGGATCGGTGGAAGTCAGCGACGTTCCTCGCGTTGCTTGCATGTCAGGCACAGTGTGGCACGCGGGAATGCCATGGCCCGGCC
Organism: uncultured Actinomycetota bacterium; assembly: GCA_963742195.1. Classification (GTDB taxonomy): domain Bacteria; phylum Actinomycetota; class Actinomycetes; order Propionibacteriales; family Nocardioidaceae; genus Nocardioides. The sequence goes on along the minus strand of CAVULA010000007.1, from coordinate 143,148 downwards.
CTTGCCGATCGGGTTGCCGCACGACTCGCAGATGCCGTAGGTGCCGTCCGCGATGCGCGCGAGGGCGCGGTCGATCTGGGCCAGCTTCTCGCGCTCGTTGTTGACGACCGTCAGCTCCTGGTCGCGCTCGAAGCTGGTGGCGCCCATGTCGGCCTGGTCGTGGCCGGCGCCGTCACCGGCGTCGCGCATCAGCCCCGCGAGCTCCTCCTCCTGCGCGGTCAGCGTGCGCACGACGCGGGCGCGGTCGTCGTGCAGGTCGGACATGACCTCGTCGACCTCTGCCTTCGTCCAGGGCTTCTCGCCGGAGAGCACCGGGAAGCTCGACGGCGCGGCCGTCTTCTTCGAGGGTGCCTTGGCGGCACCCTTCCGGGCGGGGGTGGTCTGGGTGACCGGCGTCGCGGACGGTGCCTGCCTCGCCGTGGCCGACTTGTTCGTGGCTGCCTTCTTCGCTGGTCGGGTGGTGGTGGCGGGAGTCGCCGTGGTGGCCTTCGTGGCCGGTGCCTTCGTCGCCACGGGGGCCGCCTTCTGGGTGGTGGGAGCCTTCTTCGCCGCCGGAGACGTCTTCTTGGCCGGGGCTTTCTTCGGCGCCGGCGCGGTCTTCTTCGCGGGAGCCTTCTTCGCCGCCGGCGCGGTCTTCTTCGCGGGAGCCTTCTTCGCCGCCGGCGCGGTCTTCTTCGCGGGAGCCTTCTTCGCCGCCGGCGCCGTCTTCTTCGCGGGAGCCTTCTTCGCCGCCGGCGCGGTCTTCTTCGCGGGAGCCTTCTTCGCCGCCGGCGCGTCTTCTTCGCGGAGCCTTCTTCGCCGCCGGGGCTGCCTTCTTCGCGGGAGCCTTCTTGGCCGCCGTCTTCTTCGCCGGCGCCGCCTTCGCCGCCGTTCCGCCCGCCGCCGCGGCAGGAGACCGGCGCGTGACCACCTTGCGAGCGGCCGAGGCGGCCTTGCCGGCCAGCGACCGGGTCGTGCTGCGAGCCATGGTGAGCCTTCCGGGCACCCGCGTGCAGACGCGGGAGGGGGTGTGGGCGGCGGTCGGGTACAGGCACCGTCGAGGGGGCAGGGTATATCCGCCGGAGCCCCCACTCAAAGAAGGCACGCCCGTGGGGACCGGCCTTCTGTGAGGCGGCTCCACCGCCTCACCCTCCGGGGGGAGGAAATGCCGAACGGCCGGCGCCCTCGCGGGTGCCGGCCGTCCGAACGCGTGGTGCGGGTCAGGCCTCGTCGTCGCCGAGCACCGACCGCAGCCGCTTGGGCTGGGTCATGCCGGAGTCCGGCGTGGCCGTGGTCGGGTCGGCCGAGCCCGAGCTCTCCAGAGCCTCGAGCTGCTGGCTGAAGTAGACCTTCAGCCGCGAGCGGTACTCCCGCTCGAAGGCCCGCAGGTTGTCGACGTCGGAGGCCAGGCGGTCGCGCTCGTTCTCCAGGTCGCCGAACAGCTGGGTACGGCGCTCGGCCGTCTCGCTGTCGAGCGACTGGGCGCGGCCACGGGCGTCGGCCTCCAGCTTGTCGGCGTTCGTCTTCGCCTCGGACTCGAGGCGCTCGGCCTTGGTGCGGGCTTCACCGATGATCCTGTCGGCCTCGCCCTTGGCGTCCTCGACCAGCTCGTCGGCGTTGCGGCTGGCCAGCTCGAGCAGGCGGGCCGCGGCGTTCGACGCCTCGCCGACGGTCTCGACGCGGATCGTCTCCACGCCCGCCGGGGCGATCGAGCCCACCGCCGGGGTCTGGGTGGTCGGGGTCGGCTCGGGCTCCGGGGCGGCCGCCACCGGCTCCGGCGCAGGCGCTGCCGGCTCGGGCGTCGCGGCTGGAGCCTCGGACGCGCCGCTCTGCGCGGCGGACAGCTTCGAGCGGAGGTCGTCGTTCTCGCGGGTGAGGCGCGCGAGCTCGGCCTCCACCTCGTCGAGGAACTGGTCGACCTCACCCATGTCGTAGCCCTCACGGAGCCGGACAGGAGTAAAGCGCTTGTTGCTCACGTCCTCAGGCGTCAGCGGCATGACCTCACCCAATTCCTAGTTCGCGGATCTCATACGTCAACGGATCGAACAATAGCGCCTCACCAGACCCCCCGGTCACTCCCGAGTCGAGGCACCTCGCGGCCGTCGTACGACGTCGCCGCACGTCAACCGTAGTGGGCTCAGCTCTGGTTGAAGAACCCGCCCTCGACCAATCGCTGCTTGTCCTCCGCGGCCACGGTCACGTTGGGGGGTGAGAGGAGGAAGACCTTGGCGGTCACGCGCTCGATGGTGCCGCGGGTGGCGAAGACCAGGCCGGCGGCGAAGTCGACGAGACGCTTGGCGTCCGCGTCGTCCATCTCGGACAGGTTCATGATCACCGGGATGCCCTCGCGGAAGTTCTCACCGACCGTGCGCGCCTCGTTGTAGGTGCGCGGGTGCAGCGTCGTGATCATCGAGAGCTCGGCGATCCCCGCAGGCGAAGCCGCCACGGGCGTACGCCGGCGTTGGTTGAGGTCGGCCACCGGGGCCGGCTGCGCCTTCGCGGGCACCGGGGCACGGCGTACCGACTGCCTGGGGTCCGCCTCGGCGTACCCCTGCTCGTCGTACTCCTCGTCGTCGTAGACGCCGGTGTCCTCGAGCAGGCCGAGGTACTCGCCGATCTTGCGCATCGCGCTCATGCATCCATCCTTCGGTCGCTGCCCTGCTCAGGCCTCGTGGTGGTTGTGACGCTACTCGATGTGCGGACGCGCACCGAGGATTGCGGAGCCGACACGCACGTGTGTCGCCCCCGCCTCGATCGCGGCCTCCAGGTCATGGCTCATCCCGGCCGAAAGCCAGGTGGCGCCGGGGCGAACGGCGACGAAGCCGGCGCGGACGTCCGCGAGCCGGGCGAACGCCGCGTGCGGGTCCTCGTCGAGGGGGGCGACCGCCATCAGGCCGCGCAGCCGGAGCATTCCCGCAGCCTCCACCGCATCGGCCAGGGCCGACAGGTCCGCGGGGTCGGCGCCGGCCCGGCCCGCCCGACCGGGCGGGTCGAGGCTGACCTGGAGGAGGACGTCGATCTCGTGACCGCGCTCGTGCGCGCCCCGGTTGAGCGCGCTCACCAGCTTCGTCCGGTCGACGGACTCCACGACGTCGGCGTACGACCCGACCGCTGCCGCCTTGTTGCTCTGCAGGCCGCCGATGAAGTGCCAGCGCAAGGACAGGTCCTGGCACGCCGCCCGCTTGTCGCCGGCCTCCGGGTGCCGGTTCTCGCCGACGTCGGTCACCCCGAGGTCGGACAGGATGCGGACATCGTCGGCCGGGAAGAACTTCGTGACCGCGACCAGGGTGACCTCGGCCGCGTCGCGGCCGGCGGCCGCCGCCGCGGTCTCGATACGCCGGCGTACGGCGTCGAGGCCGGCGGCGACCTCGTCGCGACGTGAGCCGGGGCTCATGCGGTGATCCTGATCATCCCGGCCTGGCGGCCCGACCGCGGACCGTCCCGGCGGTAGGAGAAGAGATCCGGCGACTCGAGGGTGCAGCGCGACAGGTCGACCACCTCGACCTCGTCTCGCTCGAGCTGGGCGCGTACGCCGGCGGCGACGTCGAGGGAGGGGGTGCCCCACGACGTGGTGGCGCGGCTCACCGGCTCGACCGCTGCCACGACGTCCTGCAGCTCGGCGGGCACCTCGTAGCAGCGACCGCACACCGACGGCCCCACCCAGGCCGTCAGCCGCGTCGCACCGAGCCCTCGCAGAGCCGCCACCGTCGCCGCGACGACCCCGGCGACCAGGCCGGGTCGCCCGCAGTGGGCCGCCCCGACGACCGCGCGTGACTCGTCGGCGAACAGCACCGGCACGCAGTCTGCGGCGCGGACCATCAGGCTCACTCCAGGTTGCGCGGTGACCAGGGCGTCACCCACCGCGTGCAGGTGACCCCGGACGTCGTGCCCCGGCCCGTCGGCGCCGACGACGGCCACGGCGTTGCCGTGCACCTGGCTGAGCTGGGCCAAGGTGTCGAGGCCGGCGTCGGGGGCGAAGTCGGCCATCACGAGGCGGTGGTTCTCCGCCATGGCCTGCGGCTCGTCGCCCCCCGCCCAGGCGAGGTTGAGCGAGTCGAACGGGGCGGCACTGACCCCGCCGTGCCGGTCGGTGAAGGCCAGCTCGACGGGGCCAGAGGTGAGACGGGCGGCGTACACGCTGCCGACGGTAGTAGGGGCTACTTCAAGAAGTCCGGGACGTCGAGGTCGTCGTCGTCGAACTGCATCGGGCGCGGCTGGGGCGGACGGGTCGCAGCGCCGACCGGCTCACGCTCCGGCTCCTTCGCGGGGGCCTGCGCCTTCTGGGCTGCCAGGGCCTGGGCGGCGGCCTTCGTCTGCTCCTGCGTCTGCTGCTGGGCCGGCGTACGCCGGAAGCCGGACTCGGTCTCGCGCCGCTTCGGCATGCCGCCGTCGAAGCCGGCGGCGATCACGGTGACCCGGACCTCGTCCCCGAGGGCGTCGTCGATGGTCGCGCCGAAGATGATGTTGGCCTCGGGGTGGGCCGACTGCGAGACCAGCGCGGCCGCCTCGTTGATCTCGAACAGGCCGAGGTCGGAGCCACCCGCGATCGAGAGCAGGACCCCGTGGGCGCCGTCGATGCTGGCCTCGAGCAGGGGGCTGGACACCGCCTGCTCCGCGGCGACCACCGAGCGGTCCTCGCCGCGCGCCGAGCCGATGCCCATCAGGGCGGAGCCGGCGTTGGCCATCACCGACTTCACGTCGGCGAAGTCGAGGTTGATCAGGCCGGGCGTGGTGATCAGGTCGGTGATGCCCGAGACGCCCTGCAGCAGCACCTGGTCGGCCTGCTTGAACGCGTCGAGGACGCTGACGCTGCGGTCGCTGATCGACAGCAGGCGGTCGTTCGGGATCACGATGAGGGTGTCGACCTCCTCGCGGAGCTTGGCGATCCCCTCCTCCGCGGAGTTGGCCCGGCGCCGTCCCTCGAACGCGAACGGGCGGGTCACCACGCCGATGGTCAGGGCGCCGAGCGACCGGGCGATCCGGGCCACGACGGGTGCGCCCCCGGTGCCGGTTCCGCCACCCTCGCCGGCGGTCACGAACACCATGTCGGCGCCCTTGATCACCTCTTCGATCTCGTCGGAGTGGTCCTCGGCGGCCTGCGTGCCGACCTCGGGGTTGGCCCCGGCGCCCAGGCCGCGGGTGAGCTCGCGGCCGATGTCGAGCTTCACGTCGGCGTCGCTCATCAGGAGTGCCTGGGCATCGGTGTTGATGGCGATGAACTCGACGCCCTTGAGCCCGACCTCGATCATCCGGTTGACGGCGTTCACGCCGCCGCCACCGATGCCGACCACCTTGATGATGGCCAGATAGTTCTGCGCTGCTGCCACGGTTCGCGCCTCTCGGTGATCGGCCGGACCCGAGGGACCGGACCGGTACGGCTCTGGTGGCGCCCTGGTCGCCGGGCACCGCTGACGTTGTCTGGGGAAGTCCTCGAGGCTCCTGAACCGTAACCCTGAAGTGGAGGGTTATAGTTATGTCAACCTCTCGTTGGCGACGACGTTAGACAACGACCCGGCCACGCCTCCGCCGACACGCGGGCCGGCGTACCGAAAAGTTCGCAGCCCTTCTTGCACACCTGCCCCAGCTTCATCATGTGATGCAGGCGAAGCGCCGCTTCTCATGGTGAGCTCACCATGAGAAGTGGCGCTTCAACACCTTCACATGATGAAGCGGTGAACGACGCGGGATGCCGGACGCCGGCAGGTCAGCTGCCGCTGGTGACCGGTTGGCCGGGGACGCTGACGTCGTAGGTGTGGCCGGGGTGGGTGAGCAGGCGGGTCAGCACCTGGGCCTTGAGGTCGGACTGCGCGTCGCTCCCCCAGATCACCAGCGCCCCGCCGCGCATCACCAGGGAGACCTGGTCGAGCCCGGCCACGCCGACGTGGTCGACCCGGGTGGCGAGGTCCGCGGGCAGGGCGGCGATCACCCGGGCCGCCTCGGCGAGTGCTGCGCTGTCGGTGTCGGTGGTCGACACCACGCGCGGCATCTCCGGTGGCGGACGCTGGTAGTCACGGAAGAGGACGCCGTCGGCATCCATCGCATGGAACTGCCCGCCGATCTCGACCACGGCCACCGGCGTGCGCTCGGTGACCTTGATCAGGACCCCGTGCGGCCAGTCCCGCGAGACGTCGACGCGACGCACGGGGGCCAGCGCGCCGACCCGCGCCCGGATCGCGCCGAGGTCGACCTCCACGAGGTGGGCGCCGGCCGGCACCTGGGCGGCCGTCAGGATCTGCTGCCGGGTGAGGAGGGACTCGCCCTGCACCTGGACCTGCTGGACGGTGAGGAACGAGCTGACGAAGACCAGCCACACCCCACCGACGACCAGGGCGACCAGCAGCACCGAGGCGATGACGTAGCGCCACACCAGCCACCGGCGCAGCCACTGGCGGCGCGCGAACCGGCGGCGCGACGCCACCGCGGGGTCCGGACGCCCGGTCCCCTTCAGCGGGTTGCGCGGCAGCGTGATCACGAGTCCTCCAGCAGGGCCAGGAGCAGCGGCCCGACGTCGGTGACGCTACCGGCGCCGAGGGTCAGAACCAGGTCACCGGGCCGGGCGAGCCGGACGAGTTCTGCCGGGGCGTCGGCCAGGTCGGCGACGAAGTGCACGTGCTCGGGCGCCAGGGGTACGGCGTCCGCCACCAGGCGGCCGGTGACGTCGGGGTCGGGGTCCTCGCGGGCGACGTACACGTCGAGGACGACGACCTCGTCCGCCGCGCCGAGCGCGGCTCCCATCGCCGCGCCGAAGATCCGGGTCCGCGACACCAGGTGCGGCTGGTAGCACACGACGAGCCGGCCGTCGCCGGCGAGCGCCCGCGCGGCCTGGAGGTCGCCCGCGATCTCGACCGGGTGGTGGGCGTAGGAGTCGTAGACGCGTACTCCCCCGGCCTCGCCCTTGCGCTCCATGCGGCGGCCGGTGCCGGTGAACGCCTCGAGCCCGGCCCGGAGGCCCTCGAACGGCAGGCCGAGCCGGAGGCCGAGCGCGAGCGCCGCCAGGGCGTCGAGGACGTAGTGCCGGCCCGGGACCTGGAGCATCACCCGGCCCAGTGCCACTCCCCCGTCGGTGACCTCGAAGGTCGAGCGAGAGCCCTCGAACACCAGGCCGGTCGCCCGGATCTCGCACGCCGGCTCCTGACCGACGGTCACCACGCGCAGCCCGCGCTCCGTCGCCGGCCCGACCAGCCCGGCAGCGCCGGGATCGTCGGTGCACAGCACGAGGAAGCCTTCGGGGTCGACCGTCTCGACGAACTCGGCGAACGCCGCGCGGTAGGCCTCCTCGGACCCCCACACGTCGAGATGATCGGCGTCGACGTTCGTGACCAGCGCGGCGTACGGGTGGTAGACGAGGAACGCCCCGTCGCTCTCGTCGGCCTCCGCGACGAACAGGTCGCCGGTGCCGGAGTCGGCGTTGCGGCCGGTGGCCGCGAGGACGCCGCCGATCGCATACGTCGGGTCGGCGCCGCACGCGCGTACGGCCATGGTGAGCAGCGAGGTGGTGGTGGTCTTGCCGTGGGTACCCGCGACCGCGAGCACCCGGCGTCCGGCCATCACGGACTTCAGCCCGGCCGAGCGGGGCAGGATCCGCAGCCCCCGCTCGCGCGCCTCCTGGACCTCGGGGTTGTCGTCGCGCGCGGCGGTGGTGACCACGACCGTGTCCGCGTCGCCGACGTGGCTCGCGTCGTAGGAGAGGTGGCAGGGGACGCCGATCTCTCGCAACGACGGCAGGAACGGGGTGTCGTGGTCGTCGCTGCCGGTGACCGGGACGCCCTGCCGGGCCATGATCCGGGCGATCCCCGAGAGAGCCGCCCCGCCGATGCCCACGAAGTGCACGCGGCCCAGGGCGTCGGCCGACGGGATCTCGTCGGGGACCGGGATCTTCATGCGCGGTCCTCGGCCGCGTCGAGGATCATCCGGGCCAGCTTCTCGTCCGCGTCGAGCGGGATCAGGTCGGAGGCCGCGGCGCCCATCGCGTGCAGGCGAGGACCGTCCACGAGGAGCGGGACCGCATAGGTCGCGACCCAGTCCGCCGTCAACGACGCGTCGTCGACCAGGAGCCCGCCCCCGGCCTCGATGACGGCGCGCGCGTTGAGGGCCTGCTCACCGTTCCCGATGGGCAGGGGGACGAAGATCGCCGGCAGCCCGACCCCGGAGACCTCCGTGACGGTGTTGGAGCCGCTGCGGCAGAGCACCGCGTCGGCGGCGGAGTAGGCGAGGTCCATCCGGTCCACGAACCCGACGACGACGTAGGGCACGCCGGTCTCCGGTGGCGTCACCTGGTGGGAGGGTCCGGTGACGTGCAGGACCTGGACCCCTGCGTTCGCGAACGCCTGCGCCGAGCCCAGCACCGCCTCGTTGATCGACGCGGCACCCTGCGAGCCGCCGGTCACCAGGAGCACCGGCAGGTCGGGACGCAGTCCGTACGCCGCGCGCGCCTCCTCACGATGAGCAGCCCGATCGAGGGTGGCGATCATCCGGCGGATCGGCAGGCCGAGGTATTCACCGTGCCGGAGCGTCGTGTCCGGGAAGCTGGTGGCCACGTGGTCGGTGATCCGCGCCCCGAGCTTGTTGGCGACACCGGGGATCGTGTTGCCCTCGTGAACGACGAGAGGCACCTTCCGGGTCCGGGCCGCGAGGTACGCCGGCACCGACACGAAGCCGCCGAAGCCGGCGATCACGTCGGGGCGGATCCGGTCGACCACCTCGAGCGCGGCGCGCCGAGCGGCCCGGAGCCGTCCGGGCAGGCGGACCAGGTCGGCGTTCGGCCTCCGCGGCAGCGGCACGCTGGGCACGAACTCGAGCGGATATCCCGCCGCGGGGATGATCTGCGCCTCGATCCGCTCGCGGGTGCCGAGGCAGGTGATCTCGACGCCGGGGTGCAGCCGCTGCAGGGCGTCGGCGGTGGCGAGGAGGGGGGAGGTGTGGCCGGCCGACCCACCTCCCGCGAGCAGGACGCGCATCTCCTACAGGTCCCGTTCGGCGACATGGCCCGCGGTGAGGCCGCTGTTGCGCGAGCGCTTGCGCTGAGCGAGGGCCCGGGCGGCCTCGGGCTCGCGGCGCGCGAAGCCGACGAGCAGGCCGAGCGCCACGAGCGACGGCACGAGGGCGGACCCCCCGTAGGAGACCAGCGGCAGCGGGATGCCGATCACCGGGAGCAGCGCCAGGACCATCCCCACGTTGATCATCATCTGCCCGATGATCCAGACCACGAGGCCGAAGGTCATGTAGCGGACGAAGGGGTCCTTGGTACGCCGCGCGACCCGGATCGCGGCGAACGCGATGGTGAGGAACAGCCCGACCACCAGCAGCGTGCCGACCAGCCCGAGCTCCTCACCGAGCACGGCGAAGATGAAGTCGGTGTGCGCCTCCGGGAGGTTGCCCCACTTCTGCTGGCTGGCCCCGATGCCCTGGCCGAACAGCCCGCCGCTGGACAGCGCGAACAGCCCGTGCGCCGGCTGCCAGCCGGCCCTGCTGTAGTCGCGCATCGGGTCGGTGAAGGTGGTGATGCGGGTCAGCCGCTCGGGATCGGCCGCGGCGAGGGCGCCGGCGAAGACGGTGATCACGAGGAACGACAGGGCGAAGAACCGGGCGGGGGCGCCGACCACCCAGAGCATGCCGAGCAGGATCGCGAACAGCACCAGCGCGGTGCCGAGGTCGTGGCCGAAGACGACCAGGCCCGTCGCCAGCAGCAGGCCGGGCACCACCGGCATCATGATCTGGTGGAGGTTGCCGAGACGGCGGTCCTTGTTCGCGTACACGTGGGCCGCCCACAGCACCAGCGCGAGCTTGGCGATCTCCGACGGCTGGATGACGATCGGGCCGAGGGCGAGCCAGTTGGTGTTGCCGTTGCGCGAGACCCCGAAGAACGCGGTGAGCAGCAGCAGGCCGAGGGAGACGACGTAGCCCGGCCAGGCCAGCCGGCGGATCCACCGCTGCGGGAGCCGACCGGCGATCCAGGCGCACGGCAGGCCGATGGCGACCCAGGTGAGCTGCTTGACCACCACCGCGTAGGAGTCGCCGTCGTAGTTCTCGAACGCGTAGACGCTCGAGGCGCTGAAGACCATGATCAGCCCGATGGTGAGCAGCAGCGCGGAGGCCCCGAGCAGCAGGTAGTACGACGTGAGCGGACGCTCGAGCGCGTCGTGCAGGGCGGCGTACCACGACGACAGCCCGGACCTGGCCCGGGCGACGCCCGGCGTCCGGTCGGCTGCCGGGCTCGACGGACGGGCGTCGAGGACTGGCTCGACGGCGCGGAGGGTGACGGACCGGGTGTCCGGGCCCGCAGCGGGCTCGCGCTGGCCATCGGTCCTCGGGCCCCCTTCGGCGAGCGGCGGTCAGTCGTCGGTCTGGCGTTGCACCGCCGCGGCGAAGGCGTCACCCCGGTCGGCGTAGTCGGTGAACATGTCCATGGAGGCGCACCCCGGGGCCAGGAGGACCGTGTCACCCGGGTGGGCGAGGTCCGCCGCGGCCACGACCGCGCGTTCCATCACGGCATGTCCGTGGCCAGTCTCGACGGCGTCGAGCGTGATGACCGGAACATCCGGCGCGTGTCGCGCAAGAGCAGCGGCGATGACGTCGCGGTCGCGGCCCAGCAGGACCACGCCCCGAAGCCGGGACCGGGCCGTGACGACCAGGTCGTCGAAGTGTGCGCCCTTGGCCAGGCCGCCGGCGATCCAGACGACCGGGTCGTAGGCGAGGAGCGAGGACAGTGCGGCGTGGGGGTTGGTGGCCTTGGAGTCGTCGACCCAGGTGACCCCGCCGACGGTGGCGACCGTCGCGATCCGGTGCCCGTCCGGCCGGAAGCCGGTCAGGCCGTCGCGCACCGCGGCCTGCGAGATCCCGTGCGCCCGCGCCAGGGCCGCCGCTGCCAGGGCGTTGGCGACGACGTGGGGAGCCGGGCTGGCGAGGTCGGAGACCGAGCACAGCTCGGCCGCGCTCGACTGGCGCTCGGCGATGAACGCCCGGTCGACCAGCAGGTCCTCGACGACGCCGACCATGCCCACCGACGGCATGCCGAGGGTGAAGCCGACGGCCCGCGCGCCCTCCGCGACGTCCGCCTCTCGGACCAGACGCTCGGTCTCGGGATCGGCCACGTTGTACACGCAGGCCTGCCGGACGCCCCGGTAGATGCGCCCCTTGTCCGCGGCGTAGTCGGCCATGCCGGTCGGCCCCGCGTACCAGTCCAGGTGGTCCTCGGCGACGTTGAGCACGGCTGCACTCTCGGCTGCCATCGAGTCGGTGTAGTGGAGCTGGAAGCTCGAGAGCTCCACGGCGAACACGTCGTACGGCGTGGGGTCCATCACCGCCTCGACGACCGGGATGCCCACATTGCCGACCGCCAGGCTGCGCAGCCCCGCTGCGCGCAGGATGGCGTCGAGCATCTGCACCGTCGTGGTCTTCCCGTTGGTACCGGTCACGGCGAGCCACGGGGCCGCTCCTTCGGGGTCCCGCAGCCGCCAGGCGAGCTCGACCTCGCCCCAGACCGGGATGCCGCGTGCCCTGGCCTGCTCGATCAGGGGCGCGGTCGGCTTCCACCCGGGCGAGACCACCAGCAGGTCCGCCCGGTCGGGCAGCTCCGCCGTCGTGCCCGCGCCGAGCCGGATGTCGGCCCCCAGCACGCCGAGCAGCTCGGCCTGGGCCTCCTTGCCGTCAGGTGACTCGTCGAGGGCGACCACCGAGGCGCCGAGATGGGTCAGGTTGTCGGCCGCGGCGAAGCCGCTGACGCCGAACCCTGCCACCACGGCACGGACCGCCGACCAGTCGTCGTGGCGACCGAGGCTCTCAACCGGCAGCACCACGAGACCTCTCGGGGTCGCCGCGGCGTGGTTCGGTGGAGAGCCGGAGCGGGGGGACCGAGGAACGTCCTGGGGTGCTCATGTGACCGCGACCCAGGCGGCGTAGAAGATGCCGAGCCCGGCGGCGACGCACAGCCCGGTGATGATCCAGAACCGGATCACGATGGTGACCTGGTCCCACCCGAGCAGCTCGAAGTGGTGCTGGAGCGGAGCCATCCGGAAGACCCGGTGACCCGGGCCGACTCTGAACACGGCGCGCACCAGCCCCGAGCGTCGCGACAGCTTGAAGAACCCGACCTGCAGGATCACCGACAAGGTGATCACCAGGAACAGGCCGCCCAGGATGACCAGGAGCAGCTCGGTGCGGGTCATGATCGCGAAGCCGGCCAGCGCCCCACCGAGGGAGAGCGAGCCGGTGTCGCCCATGAAGATCTGGGCCGGCGGGGCGTTCCACCACAGGAAGCCGAAGCAGGCACCGGTGATGGCCGCCGCCACGAGGGCCAGGTCGAGCGGGTCCCGGACCAGGTAGCAGGCCGGGCCCCGGTGGGTCGCGCAGCTCTGGTTGTTCTGCCAGATGTTGACCAGCATGTAGGCGCCGAACACCATCGCGCAGGCTCCGGTGGCCAGCCCGTCGAGACCGTCGGTGAGGTTCACGGCGTTGCTCGTGCCGGTGATCATCACCCAGATCAGCACCATGGCGACCAGGGTCGGCAAGGCGAAGTCGAGGTCGCGGATGAAGGACAGGTTGTGCGACGCCGGAGACACCCCGCGGCCGTCCTCGAGCATCGGAGACAGCGCCAGCCACCCGAAGACCAGCGCGATCACGGTCTGGCCGACCATCTTGGCCTTGCTCCGCAGGCCCAGCGAGCGCTGCTTGGAGATCTTGATGAAGTCGTCCAGGAAGCCGACCACGCCCATGCCGACGAACAGGAACAGCAGCAGCAGTGCGGACGCCGACGGCTCGTGCCGGGTGATCAGGTCGGCGAGGAAGTACGCGAGCACGCTCGAGGCGATGATGAGGACGCCGCCCATGGTGGGGGTGCCGCGCTTGGTGTGGTGGCTGGTCGGGCCGTCGTCACGGATCTCCTGCGTCCACCCGAGCTGCATGAACAGCGGGATCGCCGCCCGGGTGCCGAGCAGCGAGAACACCAGGGCCAGACCTCCGCCCAGCAGGATCGCCTTCATCGGCTCGGAGTCCCGCCTTCCTGGGGTTCGTCCCGGCCGGCGGGCACGTCCGCGTCCGCGGGGTGCGCCAGTGCGTCGGCCAGGTGCTCGAGTGCGGCGCCTCGCGACGCCTTGACCAGGACGACGTCCCGGGCCCCGACATTGTGGCGCAGCCAGTCCGCTGCCTGCTCGCGGCCCGCCGTGCGCACGTCGTACCCCGCCCAACCCGGCGTGTGGCGCGCACCGTCGGCGATCGCGTCCGCCGCAGGGCCGACCGTGACCACGACGTCGATGCCGAGCCCGGCGGCGTGGCCTCCCACCTCGGCATGCTGCTCCGCCGAGGTCTCCCCCAGCTCGAGCATCTCGCCGAGCACGGCGACCGTCCGCCGGCCTCCGCGCTCGCCGATCGCGGAGAGCGCGTCGAGGGCCGCATTCATGGAGGCCGGGTTGGCGTTGTAGCTGTCGTTGACCACCACCAGGCCGTCCGCGCGCTCGTGGAGCGCCATCCGCCATGGCGACAGGGAACGCGCCGACCCGAGGGCACCGACGACCGTGGCCCACGGCACCCCGGCAGCGAGTGCCATCGCGGCGGCGGCGGCGGCGTTGGCCACCTGGTGGGCACCGGCCTCCAGCAGCCGCACCGGCGCCCAGTCGCCGTCGTACCCGAGCTCGAAGGTGGGCCGCCCCAGCTCGTCGAGCTCCAGGCCGCGCCAGGAGACGTCACCGCCGACGCCGAAGGTGAGCACCCGCGCGGAGGTGCGACCGGCCATCGCGACCACCAGGTCGTCGTCGGCGTTCAGCACCGCGGTTCCGCCCGACGGCAGCGCCTCGACGATCTCGCCCTTGGCGAGAGCGATCGCCTGGCGCGACCCGAACTCGCCGAGGTGAGCGGTCCCGACGTTGAGGACCGCTGCCACCTGCGGCGGCGCGACGGAGCAGAGCTCGGCGATGTGGCCGGCGCCCCGGGCCCCCATCTCGAGGGCGAGGAACCGGGTCTCGGGGGTGATCCGCAGCACGGTGAGTGGGACGCCGATCTCGTTGTTGCGGTTGCCTTCGGTCCAGACCGTCTCCCCCGCGGACGCGAGCACCTGGGCGAGGTAGTCCTTGGTCCCTGTCTTGCCCTGCGAGCCCGTCAGCGCGAGCACCGCGGGGTGGAGCGTGTCGACGACGTGTCGAGCCAGCCGGCCCAGCGCCCGGACCGGGTCCGCGACGACCACCGTGGGTACGCCGGTCGCCCGCGCGCCGAGGACGCCGGCCGCCCCTGCCTCCACCGCGGCCCTCGCGAAGTCGTGCCCGTCGACGCGCTCGCCGGGCACCGCCACGAAGAGACCGCCCTGCTCCACGGACCGGCTGTCGACGAACGCGGCTCCCGTCACCGTCGCGACCGCGTCGTCATCGTCGTCGGCGACCGTGCCGCCGACCACCGCGGCGATGTCGGCGAGGCTCAGCTCCATCATCGGCGCAGCTCCTCACGTGCCACGGCGCGGTCGTCGAAGGGATGCACCACGCCGGCGACCTCCTGCCCGGTCTCGTGCCCCTTGCCGGCGACGAGCACCACGTCGCCGGTGGCTGCCCTCCGGATCGCCTCGGCGATCGCGGACCGGCGGTCGCCGACCTCCAGGACCTCGGCCGGCCCCGCGGTGGTGCCGTCGAGGATGGCCGCCCGGATCGCGGCCGGGTCCTCGCTGCGGGGGTTGTCGTCGGTGACGACGAGCACGTCGGCCTCGGCCGCCGCGATCCGACCCATCAGCGGTCGCTTGCCCGGGTCGCGGTCGCCCCCGGCGCCGAGCACCACGATCAGGCGGCCGCTGGTGACCGGACGCAGCGCCGCGAGGGCCGCCGCGACGGCGTCGGGCTTGTGGGCGTAGTCGACCACGACCTCGAAGTCCTGTCCCTCGTCGATCCGCTCGAGCCGTCCGGGCACACCGGGGCCGGCCGCGATCGCGGTGGCGACCGCCTGGGCGTCGTACCCCACCGCCGCCGCGGCGGCGACCGCGGCCAGCGTGTTGGCGACGTTGTAGCCCCCGGGGATCGGGCACCCGGCCCGGACCGTGGCGCCGTCCGGTCCGGTCACCCGGAACCGGGAACCCGCCGCCGACCGGTCGACGTCCCACGCAGCCCAGTCGGCCTCCTGACCGTCGGCCGACAGGGTCTGCACGGGGATCCCCGACGCCGAGCGCAGGCGCTGTCCCCAGGCGTCGTGGATGTTCACCAGCCCGCGTCGAGCATGTTCCGGGGTGAACAGCGACGCCTTGGCCGCGAAGTAGTCCTCCATGTCGGTGTGGAAGTCCAGGTGGTCGCGGCCGAGGTTGAGGAAGACCGCGACGTCGAAGACCAGGCCGTCCACCCGACCCATCACGAGGGCGTGGCTGGAGACCTCCATCGCGCACGCCTCGACCCCGGCGTCGACCATCCGACGGAGCAGGCGGTGGAGATCCGGTGCCTCCGGCGTCGTCAGTGCGCTGACGACGTCCTCCCCCAGGATCCGGGTGCCGACCGTGCCGATCACGGCAGCGGGGACCCCGGCGTGGGTGAGCCCGCTCTCGAGCAGGCGGGTGGTGGTGGTCTTGCCCTGGGTACCCGTCACGCCGATCATCCGCAGTCGCTCGGCCGGGCGGCCGTAGACCTCGGCCGCCACCGTGCCGAGCACGCGTCTCGGGTCGGCCACGACGACGGCCGGCACGCCGGCGCCGATCCGGAGGGCGCCGTCGGGGTCGGTGAGCACCGCCACGGCGCCGGCGTCGCGGGCCTGCGCCCAGTGGTCGGCGCCGTGGGCCCGCGAGCCCGGCAGGGCGGCGTAGAGGTCGCCCCGCGTGACCCGCCGCGAGTCGAGGGTGACCCCGTGGACGTCGACGCCGGGGTCGCCCGCTGTCTCGGTCTCCGTGCCCGAGGTCGCGAGGTGGCTGACCAGGTCGGCCAGGGTCGGCGTGTGGTCGGTCATGTCGACCCGAGGCTACCGAGCGCCGAGCCCGGCCCTCTCACCACGTCGTGGGGATCTCCGAGGGAGTCGCCCCCGTCGGTGGCACGCCGTAGCGACGCAGCGCGAACGCCATGATCTTGGAGAAGGCCGGACCCGCGACCGAACCACCACCGCCGCCGTTGCGGGGGTTCTGCACCACGACGTACACCGTGAACCGCGGCTTGTCGGCCGGGGCGAAGCCGGCGAAGGAGACCGTGAACTCGCCGTTGTAGCAGCCACAGACGGGCCCGACGCGCTGGGCGGTCCCGGTCTTGCCGGCGACGACGTACCCCGGTACCTGCGCACCCGGGGCGGTGCCGGCCTCCGGGTCGACCACCCGCTCCATCATGTCGGTCATCTGGCGGGCCGCGTTCGCGCTGACCACCCGCTTCCGGGTGGCGTGGTCGGTGCCGATCGACTGGCCGAGGTTGTTCGTGGCGCTCCCCTGCACCAGGCTCGGCGAGACGCGGACGCCGCCGTTGGCGATCGTGTTCACGGCCGCGGCCATCTGCACGCCGTTCACCGAGACGCTCTGCCCGTAGGCGATGCGGTCCTGGAGCATCCCGTTCCACGCCGCGGACGAGGGCAGCAGACCCGGCGTCTCGCCGTTGACGCCGATGTCGGTGCGCTGACCGAGGCCGAACCGGGTGAGGTACGACCGCAGCTGACCGGGGGCGAAGAGGCGAGAGGCCTTGGCGGTGCCGATGTTGGACGACTGCGCGATCACGCCGGCCAGCGTCATCTTCAGGGTCGGGTGGTCGAACCAGTCGTGGATGGGGCGGTCCCCGCTCGGCAGCACGCCCGGTACCAGCAGGCGGGTGTGGTCGGTGACCTTGCCGGCGTCGATCAACGAGCTGAGGGTGAGCACCTTCTCCACCGAGCCGGGCTCGTAGGGGCTGGTCATCGCCAGGCTGTTGCGGTCCTTCACCGGCGAGGCCTGCGGATCGGTGGCGTCGTACGTCGGGTAGTCGGCCAGGGAGAGCACCTCACCGCTGTGAGAGTCCAGCACGACCGCGAACCCGGAGTCGGCACGCGCCGTGAGCACGGTCTGGCGCAGCACCCGCTGGGTGTACCACTGGAGGTCCTCGTCGATGGTGGTGTGGAGGTCGGTGCCGTTGTGGGCCGGGACGACCGTGCTCCTCCCCAGGGGGATCCGGTTGCCGGCGCCCACCTCGTAGGTCTCGGAGCCGGCGGTGCCGGCCAGCTGCCGGTCGAAGCCCAGCTCGAGGCCTGCGAGCGGACCGTCGGTCCCGAGGAAGCCGACCAGGTTGGCCGCGACGTCGTGGTCCGGGTAGGACCGGACGGGATCGTCTCGGGTGTCGAGTCCCTTGAAGCCGGCAGCGCGGGCCTGGTCGACGACGTCCACGGCCAGCGCGGCCGGGACGCGGCGCGCGATGTAGGCGAAGCGGCTGTCCGGCTGCTTCAGGGCGCGCAGGGTCTTGAAGTAGTCGACGTGCAGGTGCTGGGACAGGAAGCGCGCCAGGTCATGGGCCCGGGGCCCGGTGAGCAGCGGGTCGGCGACCACCATCCGTCCGTCGACCGACACCGCGAGCGGCTTGCCGTTGCGGTCGAGGATGTCGCCGCGTGCCGCCGGCAGCTCGACGGTGACCGTCCCGCCCTGGGACGCCGCGAGGGTGGCGTACTTCTCGGGGCTCACCCCCTGGAGCTGCACGAGCCGGGCGCCGAAGAACGACAGCACGACGGCGATGAACACGAACCCGGTCCGCAGTCGCAGCGGGGCCGCGCCACGCATCGCCCGGCGCCGACGACGCGTGCGGGCGGCCGGGCCGGGGCGACGAGTGCGCGCGGCCGGCGTACGGCCGGTCCGGTCGCGACCGCGGGGGTTCTGGGTGGCCATCGCTCTGCTTCCTGCTCGCGGTCAGTGGTTGCCGGACGGAGTGGCGTTCGCCGCATGGAGACCGTGGTCCCGACCGTTCGCCGACCAGTCGCGGCGGTCCCGCCGGTCCTGCTTGGCGGTCGCTCCCGTGTCCTGGTGCCTGGCCGGCGGATGCACGACGGTGACCTGGGCCGGTGGGTCGATCTCGGCGGGCTTGGACGGCGGCGGCGCCAGCAGGCGCAGCGGGTCGAGGCGGGTGGCCGGGACGGCGGTCCCGAGGACGCGGCCGGTCCGGAGGTCGAGCACTGCGGGGCTGGTGGGCAGCACCATGCCCATCCGCTGCGCCTTGAGGGCGACGGCCTGCGGGTCGCGGAGCTGGTCGAGCTGCATCTGCAGCGTCTGCTGCCGGGCCACCAGCGTGTCCGCCTGGTTCTGCAACGAGGTCGCGGCGAAGGACGCCTGCTGCATCGAGGTGTTGAAGAGCAGCAGACCGACGATGCCGCCGACCGCGACCATCGAGACCACCAGCAGGAACGGGACGGGGCTGCTCCGACGGCTCCGGCGCCGAGGGACGACGGTGAGGCGCGCCCGCTCCAGCGCGGCGCCGGCCAGACGGGGGACGCGGGCCCGGAGGGCTGGTGCGGTGCTGCTCATGCGAGGTCCCCGCGGAAGCGCGAGCTCTGCGAGCGGTTGCGTGGGGTGTTCATCAAGCTGCTCCTCTGGCGTGGGGGCGGACCCGTTCGACGGCGCGCAGCCGGACCGAGGCTGCGCGGGGGTTGGCTTCGATCTCGGCGGCGTCGGCCCGCTCCGCTCCGCGGGTGACCAGGCGCAGGGCCGGCTCCCGGTCCGGCGGCACGAACGGCAGGTCCGGCGGTACGTCGAGCCGGGTGACCGCGGCGAAGGCCCGCTTCACCAGGCGGTCCTCCAGCGAGTGGTAGGACTCCACGACGACCCGGCCACCGACGGCCAGGGAGTCGATGGCGGCCGGGACCGCACGGCTCAGGACGCCGAGCTCGTCGTTGACCTCCATCCGCAGCGCCTGGAACGTGCGCTTGGCCGGGTGGCCGCCGGTACGCCGGGCGGCCGCGGGGATCTGGCGGTACAGCAGCTCCACGAGCCGGGCCGAGGTGGTGAACGGCTCGACCGTCCGCTCCCGGACGATCCCGCCGGCGATCCGGGACGCGAAGCGCTCCTCGCCGTACTCACGCAGGACCCGGGTCAGCTCGGCCTGCGAGTAGGTGTTGAGGACGTCCGCGGCGGTGGGGCCGGTGGTCGGGTCCATCCGCATGTCGAGCGGCGCGTCCTCCCGGTAGGCGAAGCCGCGGTCGGCGACGTCCAGCTGCATGGAGGAGACGCCGAGGTCGAAGAGGACGCCGTCGGCGTGCTCCAGGCCGAGGTCGGCGAGCACGTCGGGGATGGCGTCGTAGGTGGCGTGGACGCCGGTGAACCGGTCGCCGTACGCCGCGAGTCGCTCGCCGGCCATCCGGAGGGCCTCGGGATCGCGGTCGATCCCCACCACGCGGGCCAGCTCGCACCGGTCCAGCACCGCCTCGCTGTGGCCGCCCAGGCCGAGCGTCGCGTCCACGAGCACCGCGCCCTCGTGACCCAGTGCGGGCGTCAGCAGGGCGACGACCCGGTCGAGGAGCACCGGGACGTGGGAGGGGGCGGCCATCGTCCGACCTAGCGCCCTGCTGCGTGGGAGAGATGGGCCAGCAGGAGCAACCCTGCGGCCAGCGCCGTGGAGGTCGTGGCCGAGAAGGCCATCAGCGCCACGACGTCGCGCGCCTGGTGGCGTACCCGACGCGGCGGCCGGTCCGGCCGGTCCGCTCGGGCTACCGGCACCCCGGCGACCCCGGCGACGGAGGGTGCTGTCGGTGTGAGACTCATCGGTTTCGACCCCGCTCGATGGCGCTGCTGGTGCTGCGGACGTGTGGCGTGTGCTGGTGCGGCGGTGGTGCTGTGGTGACGAGGAGGGATTCGCCCAGCCAGGTCCCTGCCCGCTCCCTCGATGCCCGGTCTCATGGGGTGACCGTGTGGGCTCGACGTGGGAAAGGTCCTCTGGAACCGGGGAAGGTGCCCCAGATGACGGGAGCGGGCGCGAGACCTCGCTGTGCGAATCCCTGTGTGTTGTTGTGTGGAGGAGCAGGACACCCGTCAGGTGGCGGGCAGGATGTCCTCGCTCATGTCGGCGAACGTCTGGCTGTGCTCGGCCTCCCAGGCCGCGATCCGCGCCGGGTCCCAGATCTCGACCCGGTTGAGCGCCCCGATCACGACCACGTCGCGATCCAGGCCGGCGTACTCCTTCAGCAGGGGCGGGATGGTGATCCGGCCCTGCTTGTCGGGCTTGTCCTCGGCCGCCCGCATCGCCAGGAAGCGGCCGTACTCCCGTGCCTGACGCACGGTGAGTGGGGCCTCCTGGATGCGGCCGGTCATCGCTGCGAAGTCGGCGCGCGGGAAGACGGTGAGGCAGAAGTCCTGACCCTTCGTCACCACGAGTCCCTCCGCGAGCTGCTCCCTGAACTTGGCCGGGAGGAAGAGCCGGTTCTTCTCGTCGAGCTTCGGGGTGTAGGAGCCCACGAACATCCGGGCACCTCCACCTCGGTCGACCCATCCTCCACTTCGCGCCACTGTACTCCACTTTGCTCCACCGTCAACCACATTCACCCAAGTCGTGCCGCTGATCCACGCTCAGCGCGCACCAGGAGCGCTGTCGGCGTACGCCGGCTCCGTCGGCGCGCTCCACGCCTGCGCTCTCCGGTGGGCCGCCCATCGGCCCAGGTCAGCGCGCTGTCGCGCAGCGAGGGCACGCGCACGCCGCCGGTTCCGGGCATGGGGTGGAGCGCGGTGGGGGGCGGTGGTGGGGGACGGTGGAGGACGGGAGCGTCCGTGTCAGCCGGTGGTGGCCAATCCGCAACCAAACCGTGACCCCGGGAGTCAGAACCAAGCGCGCCCGATCCGCGTAGGTTGTCCTGCACGACCCTGCCAGGCCGGTCATTGGATCGCGCCCGGAACGGGTCGTACACGGGTGGGCGCCACGGCGCACGGAACGACGGGAAGGACGTCTCGTGGCAAGTCCTGCTGCTGAGGGCGCAGACCTGGACACCCTGTCCAGGGTGGTGGACCGGGTCCGGGGCAACATCAAGCGCGTCATCGAGGGCAAGCAAGACGTGATCAGCTCGGCGGTCACGGTGCTGCTCGCCGAGGGTCACCTCCTCATCGAGGACGTGCCAGGCGTCGGCAAGACGATGCTGGCCAAGTCCCTCGCCCGCAGCATCGACTGCTCCGTGCGGCGCATCCAGTTCACCCCGGACCTGCTGCCCTCCGACGTCACCGGGGTCTCGGTCTACAACCAGGAGAGCCGGCAGTTCGAGTTCCGGCCCGGCGGGGTCTTCGCCAACATCGTGGTCGGCGACGAGATCAACCGGGCGTCGCCGAAGACCCAGTCGGCGCTGCTGGAGTGCATGGAGGAGCGTCAGGTCACCGTCGACAACACGACCTACCACCTCGACCAGCCGTTCATGGTGATCGCCACCCAGAACCCGATCGAGATGGAGGGCACCTACGCCCTTCCCGAGGCGCAGCGCGACCGCTTCATGATCCGGCTGTCGGTGGGCTACCCGGTGGAGGCGGCCGAGATCGCGATGCTCGACTCGCACACCATGACCAGCCCGCTCGACGACCTCGAGTCGGTCACCGACGCGGGTGAGATCAGCAAGCTGATCGCGATCGTGGGCCAGGTCCACGTCTCCCAGGCCGTGCAGCGCTACACCGTCGCCCTGGCCGCGGCCACCCGGCGTACCACCGAGCTGTCGCTGGGCGCCTCACCGCGAGCCTCGCTCCACCTGGTCCGCGCCGCCAAGGCGTCGGCCGCCATGCAGGGCCGCGACTACGTCCTGCCGGACGACGTCCTCGGGCTGGCTCCCTCCGTGCTGACCCACCGGCTCCTGCCGAGCGTCGAGGCGGCCATGGGCGGCCGGACGACCGCCAGCATCCTCGAGAGCATCGTCGCCTCCGTCCCGGTCCCCGAGGGGACCCGTGCGTGAGGCCCTGTCTGCCCTGACCGTCCGCGGGCGGGCGTTCCTGGCTGCCGGGATCACGGCCGTGGTGTGCGCGGTCCTGCTGGGCCAGCCGACCCTCACCCGCGTCGGCATCCTGATCGCCGCGCTGCCGCTGCTCACCGCGGCCACCCTGGGCCGCAGCCGCTACCGGCTGGCGCTCGTGCGCAGCGTCGGGCCACAGACGGTGGTGGCGGGCCAACCCTCGACGGTCCACCTGACCATGACCAACGAGGGCCGCACACCGAGCGGCGTGCTGATGCTGGAGGACCACGTCCCCTACGTGCTGGGAACGCGGCCGCGCTTCGTGCTCGACGGGATCGGGCACGGCTGGCGACGGCACGCGGTCTACCAGGTGCGCTCCGACGTCCGGGGGCGGTTCGAGATCGGTCCGATGAGCGTGCGGGTCAGCGACCCCTTCGGGCTCGTCGAGCTCGGCCGGTCGTTCCGCAGCACCGCGACGCTCACCGTCACCCCCCGCACCGTGCCCCTGCCTCCGATCCCCCTCGGGGGCGCCTGGACCGGCTCCGGCGACAACCGGCCCCGCGCCTTCGCGATCGGCAGCGCCGAGGACGTCACGGTGCGCGAGTACCGCCGCGGCGACGACCTGCGCCGGGTCCACTGGCGCAGCTCGGCCCGGGTCGGCGAGCTGATGGTGCGGCGCGAGGAGCAGCCCTGGCAGTCGCGAGCGACGCTGTTCGTCGACAACCGGCTGTCCGCCCACCAGGGACAGGGCATCGCGTCCTCCTTGGAGTCGGCCGTCTCGGCGGCCGCGTCGATCGCGGTGCACCTCGGGCAGCGCGGCTTCACCGTCCGCCTGGTCACCGCCGCCGGCGACGACCTCAGCACCACCTGGCACACCCGTGACCCCGAGCTCAACACCCGCGCGATGCTGGAGGCCCTGGCCGTCGTGCAGCCGGTGACCAGTCACCGGATCGACACCGGATGGCTGGCCGAGTCGACCCACGGCGGCCTGCTGCTGGCCGTGATCGGGGCGATCACCGAGGCCGACGGCCCGGTGCTGCGCCGGATGCACCACCACGCGGGCTCGGCCCTGGCCCTGAGCCTCGACGTCTCCGCCTGGGCACCTTCCAGCGCCGGGCTCGGTGCCGTCCCGAGCTCCGCGCGCCCGATGCTGGTCCGCCAGGGCTGGCGGGCGGTGACGCTGCGTCCGCGCGACCGGCTCGACCTGGTCTGGCAGGACCTCGGCCGGACCAGCGCCTATGCCGCGCGATCGGGCGCCGCCGACGACGTCCGCGCCGTACCCCGGATCTCATCATTCGATCTCGACCCCCACGGCGTTCTGCGCCTCCCCCGCTCCGCTCCTCCGCCGCACAACCCCGAGGGGACCCCGATGAGTGGCCTTCCCGCCGACGCCCGCCGCGACCTGCCGCTCGCGGTGGTGGCCGCGACGACGACCTGGGTCACGATGCTGTCCTGGCGCGGCTTCTCGGCCCTGTGGGGCGAGTACCTCGGTCCCCTGCTGCTGGTCGCGGCCGTCGTGGCCTTCGGTGGCGTGCTCCTCCGCTCCGCCCCGCTCCCCCGCCGCCTGGCGCTGGTGCTGCACGTCGTGGTGGTCGCGGTGGTCGTCTGGCTGATGATCGGCGGCTCGCTGCTGCACCCGGTCGCGGGGGCCCACCAGGTCGCGAACGGCCTGTCCGATGCCTGGACGACGTCGGAGACCTACCAGCCGCCCATCCCGGCCACCGCGGCCGGCATCGCCCCGATGATGATCCCCTGCGGCGCGCTGAGCCTGCTGGCCGTCGACCTGCTGGCCTGCTGGCTGCGACGCGTCCCGTTGGCCGGTCTGCCCCTCCTCGCGGTGTACTGCGTGCCGATCAGCCTGCTCGGCGACGGCGTGTCCTGGCTGGTGTTCCTGCTCGCCGCCGTCGGCTTCCTGCTGATGATGTACCTGCAGGAGGCGGCGCACATCCTGCGGTGGGGCCGCCCGCTCGGCGGGACCGCCTCGAACGTCGACCCGCAGGGCTTCGGCGTGAACACCGGTGCCAGCAAGACCAGCGCGAGCGCGGTCGGCGGCGCTGCGGTGGTCCTCGCCGTCATCCTCCCGGCGTTCATCCCGACCCTGCACCTCGACGGGCTCGGCCTGTTCGGGCCGGGCGGCAGCGGCGGCGGCGCGGTGAAGGTGATCAACCCGACCATCGACATGACCCGCAACCTCCAGCGGGGCGCGAACATCCCGCTGCTCGACGTCACCACCGACGACCCGGACCCGTCGTACCTCCGGATCGGAGTCCTGACCCAGTACAACGGCAACGAGTGGGCGGCCGGCAACCGCCAGGTCGTCAGCGACCAGGTGGCGGACGGCCTGGTCCCGCTCGAGGAGCCTCCCCTCAGCGAGAGCCTGCCCCTCGACTCCTACAACTACACGGTGCGCGCCGCGGACGAGTTCCAGTCCACCTGGCTGCCCACCCAGTTTCCCGTCTCGGACGTCCGGGCGGACGGCGACTGGCACTACGACACGACGACGATGGACTTCAGGTCCAGCTCCAACGCCACCGTGGGCGGCCTGACGTACACGATGACCGCTGCCGAGCCGCGGTACTCCGGAAGCGCCATGGCGCGGTCGCTGACCGCCCCGCCCGCGATCCAGGATGCCTACATTTCGATCCCCTCGACCCTTCCGTCCAAGGTCCACGAGTACGCGCTGGAGGCCACGCAGGGAGCCGAGTCGCGCTACCAGCAGGCGGTCATGCTCCAGCGCTGGTTCCGCGACACCGGTGGCTTCAAGTACAACCTCAAGCGGCACACCGACGACGGCTCCGGCAACGCCGCGCTCCTGCACTTCCTCACCCCGGGCCCCGACGGACGCGTCGGGTACTGCGAGCAGTTCGCGGCGGCGTACGCCGTGATGGCGCGCACCCTGCAGATCCCGGCCCGCGTCGCGATCGGCTTCCTGGAGCCGCACCCCGGCGAGACGAAGGGCGAGTGGGTCTACAAGGCACACGACCTGCATGCCTGGCCCGAGCTCTACTTCAGCGGCTCCGGCTGGGTGCGGTTCGAGCCGACCCCGGGGGCCCGCGCGGACAGCCCACCGGACTACTCCGTCGGAGGGGTCGGCGCGCCGAAGGATCCGCGGTCCGCGCAGACGGCCGGTGGCCGGGTGAGCGACGAGCCGAGCGCGAGCCAGTCCGTGCAGCAGCCGCAGACCGCGCCGGCCACGACGACGTCGACCTCGAGTCGCCACGTGCCGTGGCTGGGGCTGCTGGGTGGCCTCGTCCTGCTCGTCGTCATCGCCGGTCTCGCCCTGGTGCCCGGTCTCGTCCGGCAGACCAGGCGGACCCGGCGGCTGGAGGGTGGGGCGGAGGACGCCTGGGAGGAGCTGCGCGACAGCGCCGTCGATCTGGGTGTCAGCTGGCCGTCGGGCCGGTCACCCCACGAGACGGGGCACCACCTGGCCGGCTGGTTCGGCCCCGAGCCCGACGGGCCACCGCTGGTCCGGCCGCCCCGCGGTCGCGGACTCGCGCCGGGTGCCGAGGACGCGCTGGACCGGATCGTGCTGACTCTCGAGCAGGTGCGCTACGCCCGCGACCCGCGGGACGTGCCGGGAGCCCTCGCCGACGACGTGCTGACCTGCGTGGCCGCGCTCGAGCACGGAAGCATGCGATCGACCCTGCGCCGCGCGAAGTGGCTACCGCGCTCGCTGTTCGGCGGGCGTCGTCGGGCGGCGGCTCGCACCACGCGCGATCGCGAGCCGGAGGCCGTCGCCGCCGGTGGCGTGATCGACCACGTCGGCTGAGGGCTGGCGCAGCGGCCTCGGGCCTGCTGTCGGCTTGCGAGCAAGCTCGCGGTGCCGCTCGCTGCGGCCGTTGCGCCCCGGCTCCGCCGTGTCGCAACGTCCTCGTTCAGGACTCGTTGTCGTGGCGGCGACGCCACGGGGTGCCGAACCGGTCGAGCATCGACCCGGTGGGGGCGCCCGGAGTGGTGGGTGTCCGGCGGGCTCCGCCGGAGGTGCCGCGGATGGCGGCCAGGGCGATGGTCGCCGAGACGAGCATGACCACGAACCCGAGGATGCCCACGATCGTCTGGCGGGCGATCGCACCGGCCATCAGGACGGCGATGCCGACCACGAAGCAGCCGCCGGCGAGGATCGCCCGGCGTCGAGCAGCACGACGGAGGTTGGTCCCGCGGAGAGTGGAGGCGAGCTTGGGGTCCTCTTGGACGAGGGCGCGCTCCATCTGCTCCAATGCTCGCAACTCTTCTTCGGAGAGCGGCACAGGATCCTCCCCTCGGACGATCGGTTGAGGCCAGTGTAGGCAGGCCCGAGGACGTGCGGTAGGCGGGCGGATGAAATTGTGATGATCCGGCCTCATCGAAGCAGGCTCGCAGGGCGGACGGTGCCGGCCCCGAAGCGGCGGACGACCCGGTCGGCGGCCCGGTCCGCGTCCGCCCACCCGCGGTCGCGCTCGCCGAGGACGAGCTGGCGATGGACGCGTCGGCGAGGGACCAGGCCCTCGACGCGGACCCCGACCAGGCGGATCCGGGCGCGCTGCAGCCCCAGGGCGTCGTAGGAGCGGACGGCCTGTCGGTAGACCTCCTGGGTGACGTCGGTGGCCTCCGGGAGGGTCCGCGACCGGGTGATCGTGGTGAAGTCGGCGAACCGGACGGTGAGGGTGACCGTGCGGCCGGCCACCCCGGCCACCCGCATCCGGGTGGTGACGCGATCGGTGAGGCGCAACAGCTCGCGCGCGATGACCGCGCGGTCATCGGTGTCGTGGCCGAAGGTCTCGTTCGCCCCCATGGACTTGTCGGGGTCGCCACCGAGCACCCCGAAGTAGCCGCCGCTGGTCCGGGCGACGACCTGACGGTCGTCGACACCCCACGCCAGGTCGTGGAGGTGGCGGCCGAGGTGGTCGCCGACGGCGCGCTGGAGGGTACGGACCGGGGTGTGGGCGAGGTCGCCGACGGTGACCAGCCCCAGCCGGTGGAGCAGCTCGCGGGTCTTCTCCCCCACGCCGTAGAGCTCGCCCACGTCGAGCGGGTGGAGCAGCGTGGTGACCGACGACGGCGGACAGACGAACACCCCGTCGGGCTTGGCCCAGCGGCTGGCCAGCTTGGCCATGGTCATCGAGGCGGCGAGCCCCACCGAGCAGGTGATGCCCTGCTCGTCGTGGATGGTGGCGCGCAGCCGCTCGGCGATCTCCACCGGCGAACCGAGCCTCCGGGTCGAGCCGCGGACGTCGAGGACCGCCTCGTCGAGTGAGAGCACCTCGACCAGCGGGGTGACCCGACGGACGGTCTCCATCACCGAGGACGACACCGTCGCGAAGGTCTCGAAGTCCGGGGCGACCACCACGGCGTCGGGACACATCCGGCGGGCACGGGTCATCGGCAGCGCGGACCGGACGCCGGTCGCCCGGGCGAGGTAGTTGGCCGAGAGCACCACCCCCCGGGAGCCGCCGCCCACGATCACGGGGACCTCGGCCAGCTCGGGACGCCCGCGGACGGCCACGCTGGCGTAGAAGGCGTCCATGTCGACGTGCAGGATCGGCGTCTGGAAGGAGTCGGTCATGACGCGACCCCGGAGGGCTCAGCCGGGCCGGTGGGCGAGCAGGTGGAGCTGGGTGGCCAGCGGGAGGTACTCCGGCCGGGTGGCGACGGCCTGCTCCAGCTCGACCAGCGCCGCGGTCGCGCCGGGCTCGAGGTCGAGCAGCGAGCCGGGCACCAGATCGGTGAACACCCGGATGCCGTGCACCGCGTCGACGGTGAGGCCGGCGTCGCGGACCAGCGCGCCGAGCTCGTCGTCGGTGTAGCGGTGGCCGGCCCGACCCTGAGGCGTGCGTCCCGGGTCGGTGGACGGGTCGAGCATCGTGAGCGCCTGCTGGAAGTGGCCGGCCATCGCCCGGGCGACCACGGCGGCATGGCGCTGGGCGACGAGGAGGCTGAGCACTCCTCCGGGCCGGACCACCCGCGCCAGCGTCGCCAGCGCGACGGCAGGGTCGTCGACCACCTCGAGCACGCCGTGGCACAGCACCAGGTCGGCGGTGTCGGGGCCGACCACGTCGAGCAGCGTGGACAGGTCGCCCTGGCGACCGGTGACCGCGACGTCGTGCTCGTGGGCACGGCGGTCGAGGGCGGCCAGGGCGTCGGGGCTGGGATCGACCACGGTGACCCGGTGCCCGAGCTCGCCGATGCGGACGGCGAGACCACCGGTACCGCCGCCGATGTCGAGGACGTCGAGCGTGGTCTCGTGGGAGGGACCGCCCAGCACGGGCTCCAGCGCCGACCACACGACGGCGGTGCGGGTGCTGCCGCGTCGCTCGCTCGCAGGAGGCGCCATGGACGCCACCCTAGAGGCAGGGTGGGGTGGGGCCCGGGTCGGTTCATCGAGGTGTGGGTCATCCCGGGCTCCCGGGGCTGCGGTGCCACAGCTTGCGGCGACGTCCTTGGTGTCGTCGCCGGCCGGCTTGACGTCGGCATAGGGGGACATCTGGAATCCGCTGGAGTGGACCAGCACCCGGCGGTGGGTGGTCTCCCCGGGTCGGGACGCCTCGTCCCCCGGGACCGACCTCGCGGTCAGCTGGGCACGGACCGCCTCGAGACCGCCGTCGGGGCCGGGCCTGCTCCACAGGGCGTGGAGGTCGGGCAGCGACCAGGCGCCGGTGGCGCGCAGGGAGACGCCGCGGTGGCCGGTCCGGCGCAGCTCACCGCGGATCACCAGCAGCCACGAGCCGAACACGGTGGCGGCGTAGGGGCCCTGGACGTCTTCGAAGAAGGTCGCGTCGACCGGGCCGGTGCCGTCGTCGAGGGTCAGGAACACCACGCGCCGCCCGGACCGGACCGGCGGGGTCTGGGTCGCGACCTTGACCCCGGCGACCAGGATCTCGGCCCGGCTGCGCACGGTCAGCAGGTCGCGGCTGCGGACCGCCCCGAGGGCGTCGAGGAAGTCGGCGTAGGTGTCGACGACGTGCCGGCTCGCGTCGAGCCCGAGGATCTCCAGCTCGGCTCGCATCCGCTCCTCGGAGCTCATCTCGGGCAGGCCGCTGACCTGCTCCTGGGGCTCGTCACCGAGGTCGAGGGTGAGCTGGACCGAGGTCACGGGACGAGGGTCGGCCGCGGCCCGGGACTGGGCGGCCGCCCGGGCCCAGACCCCCTGCGCGGCCAGGGCGTGACGCTCCACCGGTGCCGCCGCGTCGCGGACCGACGGGTCGGTGCTGGCGCGCGCGGCCGCCTGGCCGGCGCGGGTGTCGGCCGGCCGGACCGCGGGAGTGCGCGGGCCGCGGCCGGCGGCCAGCCCCCGCGCCCGACCGGCCCGCTGGACCGCCCGGGCGTGCCGGTCGAGCTCGGCCACCTGGAGCAGCAGGTCACGCCGGGTGACCCGGGTACGGCGGCGCACGCCCGCTCCACCCAGCGCGGACCCGAGCCCGTAGAGGGAGTCGAACCCACCGGCGAGCACCAGCCGCTCGGCGATCGGCCGGGACACCTGCGCGCGGTGCCAGAAGTCGGTCAGCGAGTGATAGGGCCTCGCCGCGAGGATCCGCTCGATCTCGCCGGCGTTGATGCCCTTCACCTCGGCCAGGGCGAGCCGGATGCCCCAGGCCCGTCCGTCGGGCCAGCCGCGCTCGGTCGGGTCGGGGCGGGAGGTCTGGCCGAGCACGATCGGCGGTGGCTCGTCCAGCGACGCCGTCCGCTCGACGACGTAGGCCTTCTCGGAGGAGTTGACGTCGAGGCCGAGGATCGCGATCCCGCACTGGCGGGCGTCCTCCAGGATGAGCCGCTTGGGGTACATGCCGGGGTCATGGGTGAGCACCCCGGCCAGGAAGTGGGCCGGCCAGTGGGCCTTGAGCCAGGCCGACTGGTAGGTCGGCAGCGCGAACGCCGCGGCGTGCGCCTTGCAGAAGCCGAACGACGCGAACGCCTCGATCACCTTCCAGATCGCCTCGACCACCGGCAGCGGGTAGCCACGCCCGAGGGCCCGGGGGAAGAACCAGACCTTGGTCTCGGCCATCCCCTCGGTGTCACCGAGCGCGCGGCGCTTCTCGTCGGCCTCGGCGTTGGTGATGCCGGCGAACCGGGCGATCATCTCGATCACCTGCTCGTGGAAGACCACGACGCCGTTGGTCTGCTCGAGGATCGGGCGCAGGTCGTCGTGGAGGTAGGTGACCTCCGACCAGCCGTGCTTGGCCTCGAGGTAGGGCGTGATCATGTCGCTCTTGACCGGGCCGGGCCGGAACAGCGAGATGTCGGTGATGATGTGGTCGAAGGTCTCGATGCCGGACTTGCCGACCAGCTCGCGCTGACCGGGCGACTCGATCTGGAAGACCCCGAGCGTCCGGGCCTGGCTGATCATGTGGAACGTCGCCGGGTCGTCGAACGGCACCTGCTGCTCGTCGTCGAGGTCGATCACGACGTCGTCGGTCCGGCGGACGAGGTCGACGGCGTGAGCCATCGAGGACTGCATCCGGATGCCGAGCACGTCGAGCTTGAGCAGCCCGAGGTCCTCGACGTCGTCCTTGTCGAACTGGCTCATCGGGAACCCGGCGAAGCTGGACTCGACCGGCGTCCGGTCGAGCAGCGTGGCGTCGGACAGCAGCACCCCGCACGGATGGACGGCGATGTGGCGAGGCAGCCCGTCGAGCCGCTCGACGAGGTCGAACATCAGGTCGAGCCGCTCGTGGTGGAGCCCGGCGGCGCGGAGCTCGGGCAGGTCGCGCATGGCCATCCGGGCGTCCCGGGCCCGGATGTGGGGGAAGGCCTTGGCGATGGCGTCGGTCTCGCCGGGGGGCATGCCGAGCGCGGCACCGACGTCGCGGACCGCGTGGCGCACGCGGTAGGTGTCCATCATCGAGACGCACACGCACCGCTCCCCGCCGTAGCGGTCGAGGATCGCGCGGTAGATGTCCTCACGCCGGGCCGACTCGACGTCGACGTCGATGTCGGGCAGCGAGGCGCGCAGCGGGGAGAGGAACCGCTCCATCAGCAGCCCGTGGCGGATCGGGTCGACCCCGGAGATGCCGAGCAGGTAGTTGACCAGGCTGCCCGCGCCCGAGCCGCGGGCGGCGCAGCGCACCCCCATCTCGCGGATCAGGTCGGTGACGTCGCCGACGGTCAGGAAGTACGACGCGTAGCCCAGGCCGCGGATCATCTCCAGCTCGTCGTCGAGCCGCTTCCACAGACGCTGGCGCGGGGCGCTGCCGTAGCGGCGGCCGAGGCCGGCCTCGCACCGGGCGCGGAGCAGGTCGTCGGCGGGCGAGCCGGTCGTCGAGGAGGGCCGCAGGTCGGCGCCGGGAGAGGCCGAGAGGTCGAACTCCGGGAAGTGGACCTCTCCCAGCCCGAGGTCGGCGCGCGGGTCGAGGGCGCACCGGTCGCCCACCAGGCGGGTCCGGGCCAGCAGCCGGTCGGCCTCCCGGGAGGTGTCGTCACCGAGCCCGGCCAGCCGGGCGATCTCCTCGGCGACCTCGTGCATCTGCTTGCCGGACTTGAGGAACCCCTCGGCGTTGCCCCGGTCGACGTGCCGGGTGTCGAGAGCGACCAGGCGGCGAGCGGCGTCGAGGACGTCGACGACCGGGGCGTCGCGGCGGTCGGCGTACCGCACCGCGTTGGTCAGCACCGCCCCCAGCCCGGCGGCGTGGGCGAAGCCGGCCATCCGGGCGGCGAGCGGGGTCGTGCCCGGACCCCACCGGGAGCCGGACGGGCCGGTGGTGTGGGACAGGCGGTGTGAGATCAGCTCGACGAGGAGGTTCGCCCGCGGGACGATCTCGAGCCACGGCGCCAACGCGGCCCGGGCCAGGTCGTCCCCCTGGCTGCGGCCGGGCCGGGCCAGGGCGGCGCCGACCTCGGAGGCCGGACCGAGCAGGACGGTCACGTCACCGCTCTCGAGCCAGGGGGCGACCAGCGACAGGTCGAGCACCGGCTTCCCGCGTTCACCGGCCAGCTGGGTGGCCGAGACCAGCCGGCAGATCGCGGCCCAGCCCGCGCGTCCTCCCGCCGCTCCGGCATCGGCCAGGAAGGTCACCCGGGGCAGCATCCGGTCGTCGCGGAAGGCGCCGCCACGGACCGGGGTGCGCGGCCGCTGCCGCGGGCGCTCCGCCTCCCCGGTCAGCGGGGTCACCGCCAGGTCGACGCCCAGCACCGGCCGGATCCCGGCCGCCCGGCAGGCCCGGGCGTGCTTGACCGCGCCGTAGGTGCCGTCCCGGTCGGTCAGGGCGAGGGTGTCCATCTCCTGCTCGGCGGCCCGCTCGACGAGGACGTGCGGGTGGGACGCGCCGTACTGCAGGGAGTACCCCGACGCCACGTGCAGGTGGACGAACGGATCCATCCGGCTAGCCGGCCCGGGCGGCAGGGGACGAGGCGGCCGGAGGGGCCGGGCGGATGACGCACAGCTGAGGGGCCGAGCGGTGGGGCGCCAGCCCCAACGCCTGCTCGACCACGCCCAGGAAGCGGTCGGCGTCGCGGACCAGGTCGTCGGCCTCGCGCTCGGTGACCGCCCGGGTGGACCCCGCCTCGGCGGCCGCGCGCTTGGCGGCGCCGGCGGCGAAGAAGGTCGCCCACTCGGCCAGCTCGGGGGCGACCTCGGCCAGCAGGACCCACGCGTTCTTCTGGGGGCGGCGCCGGGTCGGCGCCGGCCGGGCCCGCGCCGCCAGCAGCGCGGCCGCGGCGCGCAGCGCGGCGACGTGGGCGCAGGCGTAGCGGGTGGGTACGTCGACCGCGGCCGTCGCCTCGCTCAGCGACGCGGCGGCCCGGGCGAGGTAGGAGTGGGTGGTCGCCGGCAGCGAGAACGGGCCGGCCGGGGCGTGGACCGCCGGGGACGGGTGACCTGACATCGTCTCGCCCCTTCAGTCCGCGCAGCCGACGAGCGCCCAGCGCCCGTCGCTCCAGTCGAAGGCGAGCTCGAAGACCCCGCCGCCGTCGGCCCCGTCTCCGGTCCCGTCTCCGGCGCCGGGGCCGCGCCCGGCCTCGACCCGCCACAGCTCGCGCTCCCGCAGCAGATCGGCACCGCGCAGCCCGCCGACACCCCGGTCGGAGTCCTCGGCCGCCGGCTCGTCGGAGCCGATCACGGCCCGGGCTCCCCCCGACTGCCACCAGGGCCCGGTCTCCACCCAGTGCGCCAGCACGGCGCGGACCTTCCACAGCCGGCCGCGCCACAGGAACTGCTCGGGCCCCTCGGTGCCCGACACCTGACCCATCCGGGTCTCGACAGGGTCGTCGTACCGCCTCATGCGCTCTCCCAGTGCTCGTCGACCCCGCGGACCCGATCCGGTGAGAGCGGGGGTCGAGGTCGCCCTCACCGGAGTCGGGTGATCGAACAGGTGTTCGAACACGAGGAACGCTACACCCCACCACCGACGCGCACCAGGGGGTCGGGCGGACCTGGGGAGAACGCGTCTCCCCAGCAGCCGGGGCCCAGCCGGAGACACGCGGAGCCCGCTACAGCACCGTCCGCAGGGCCGCGCTCGCCCTCGTGCTCGGCGACACCTTCTGGTGGCCCCGCCGCGTCGGGGCGCCGCAGGCTCAGCCGGCCCCCTCCACGGCGCCGTCGACCCAGGGGCCGGCGAGGTAGCGCAGCGTGTCGGGGTGCCACAGGGCGACCAGCAGCACCCCCTCGACGAGCAGCGAGACGACGGCGATCACCACGAACACCGGCGGTGGGTCGAGCAGCAGGCCGAGGTCCACGCTGGCGAACACGCTGACGGCGACCAGGCCGGTGAGGCCGAGCTGCCCCCAACGGTGTCCCTCGCGGAAGAAGACGGTGAGCACCCAGACCAGCATCGCCGCCACCACGAGCATGGTCGCCCCGACGGGCAGGAACGCCGGCGGCACGAACCCCGCGCGCGAGAGCCCTTCGCGGCCGCCCTGCTCGAAGGCCTCCCGCGCTCCCTCGTGGCGGCGAGCCCAGGAACCGACCACGTCGTCGCGGAAGAGCGCCAACAGAGCCACGGTCAGCGCGATCACCGCCACCAGCCCCCAGGCGGCGCGGATGGCGAGCGCCACCGAGCCAGGCAGTCGCCGATCCACCGTCGTCCCTTCCGGCTAGGGTCGCCGCATGCCCGACCCCGAGCCCGCAGCCGTCACCAGGTTCAAGGCGGCCCACTCCGCCCGTGGGGGCGGGGGCCGCGTCGTCATCCTGCCAGACACCGTCCACACCGCCGTGCTGGCCGCCGAGGCGCTCGGCTGCGAGGTCGGTGCGATCGCCAACAGCCTGCTGTTCGACGCGGAGGGCTCGCCGGTGCTGATCCTCACCTCGGGCGCCCACCGGGTCGACACCACCGCCACCGCCGAGCGGGTCGGCGTAGCCGCCCTCAAGCGCGCCACGCCGGAGTTCGTCCGGCAGCACACCGGCCAGGTGATCGGGGGCGTCTCGCCGCTCGGCCACCCCTCCCCCGTGCCGACCTGGATCGACGTCGCGCTCCGGCGGTACGACGAGATCTGGGCCGCCGCCGGCCACCCCGCCGCCGTCTTCTCCACGACGTACGACGAGCTGCTGGCGCTGACCGGGGCCGACCAGGTCGAGGTCGACTGACGGCGTCTCCTTAGACTCGGCGCGTGTACCCACTCGCCCTGGTCTTCTCCAGCGGCTGGGCGAGCGGGCTCAACTGCTACCTCGTCGTCCTCGTGCTCGGCATCGCCGACGACCTCCACGACAGTCCCGACATCCCGGACGTGCTGGGCCGGTGGGACGTCCTCGCCGTGGCGGGGTTCCTCTACGCCATGGAGTTCGTGGCCGACAAGATCCCCTACATCGACTCGACCTGGGATGCCGTCTCGACGTTCATCCGGCCGACGGCCGGCGCCGTGGTCGGCGTGCTCCTGGCCGGGCAGGCGGACTCCTTGAACGGAGCCGTGGCCGCCGTGGTGGGGGGCGGGACGGCGCTCCTGTCCCACTCGGTGAAGGCCGGGTCGCGGCTGGCGATCAACGCCTCGCCGGAACCGCTGTCGAACATCGGGGCCAGCCTGACCGAGGACGCCGCGGTGCTCGCCGTGGTGTGGTTCGCGATCGACCATCCGCGGGCCGCCGCGGTGATCTGCGCGGTGCTGCTCGCCGGCGGCCTGGTGCTCCTCTACATGCTGGGCAAGGTGGTGCGCCGCGGCTGGCGGCGCTGGAAGGGCAAGGACCCCCGGCCCCCGGGCCCCGGCGCCCTGCCCGACGCCTCGTCCGGCTCGTCCCGCTAGCGCCCGGCCATGGCCCGGGTGGTGGTGATCGGCGGTGGCTTCGGAGGGTTGGCCACGGCCCTGCGGCTGGCCAAGCTCGGTCACGACGTGACCGTGGTCGAGCAGGGCACCCTGGGCGGTGCACTCGTCCCGGTGACCGCCGACGGCTTCACGTGGGACACCGTGGGCCACACGCTCCTGCCGGCCGTGGTGCGCGACCTGTTCCGCAAGACCGGCCGTCCCCTGGAGAAGGAGGTCGAGCTGGTGCCGCTGGACTGCGTGCGGGAGCACTGGTTCGACGACGGCACCGCACTGGTGCTCCGGACGGGGCGCGCCGCGCAGCTGCGCGCGTTCGACGGACTCCGCCCCGGGCTCGGGCAGCCGTGGCTGGACCACGTCGCCTCCTACGCGGAGGACTGGGAGGTGCTCCGCCGTGGCTACCTGGAGGTGCCGTGGGAGCCGGACCACCTCTCCCGCGAGCTCGCGGCCAGGCTCGACTCACGGGAGTCGCTGCACCGGCGGCTCCGGCGCTCCCTGGCCGACCCGCGCTCACGGCTGGTCGCGGCGTACCCCTTCGCCGTGGACGGCCACGACCTCCGCGACGTGCCCGCCTGGGCCGGACTGAGCGCCTTCCTCGAGCAGCGCTTCGGCGCCTGGGCGGCAGCCGGCGGGACCGGCGTACTCCTGGAGGCGCTGGTACGCCGGCTCGGCACCCGCGGCGTCGGCGTCGTCGCCGCCACCGCGACCGACGTCGTCGTGCGAGGCGGTCGCGCGGCCGCGGTCTCCACCTCGGACGGAGACCTCGCGGCCGACGTCGTCGTCTGCGCGGTCGACCCGCGCCGGCTGCCCTCGCTGGCGCCCCTGGTCGTGCGCACGACCCCGGCCCTGCCGCCGGCCCTCACGCACCTGGGGCTCGAGGGCGCGGTGCGCGACCTGCCCCACGAGCTCGTCGTGCACGGCGAGGCGCTGCTGACGGTCCGTACGGGCGGCCGCGCGCCGGACGGCCGCCACGCCTGGACGGTGACCGGCCGGGGGCCCGGGACCGACGATCTGTTGGGGTCGCTCGCCCGGCACGGTCTGGATGTCCGGGAACAGGTGGTCACCCGCATCGACCGGTCCCCGCGAGAGCTCGTCGAGCAGTGGGGCGGCACCCCGCTGGGCGTGCGGTGGCAGGGACGCGGCACCGTCCGCGGGCGGCTCGGGCCGCGCACGCCCGTCGAGCGCGTGTACGCCGCCGGCAGCCACGCGACCCCAGGGTCCGGGCTGCCGTTCGTGGGGCTTGTCGGCTGCGCTCGTGGCGCAGGCGGTCGGCCCCGCCTAGCGCAGCTGGAAGGTGACCGTCACCGACGAGAGGACCGCGGTCTCGCCGGGCTGGAAGGAGGCGGAAGCGCTCATCGCCTTGGCCATGCGGACGCCGGGCGAGCCGACGCCGCCACCTTCGGCGACCGCCTGCACCTCGCCCAGCTCGGCACCGGCGAGCCCGGCGAGGTGGGTCGCGCGGTCGACGGCGTCGGCGTACGCCGCCTCGCGGGCCGCGACGAGCGCGGCGCTCTGGTCCGCGACCTCGAGGGAGACGCCCTCGATCTCCAGCCGGCCGCCGACCGCATCGGCGAGGGCGGTGAGCAGACCACCGGCGGCGTCGATGTCGGGACAGCGCACCACGAGCGAGTGGCGTGCCTGGAAGCCGGACGGCCGCCCGTCCTCGTCGCGGTCGGACCAGAGCTGCAGCGACGTGGTGGCCACCCGCTCCGGCGTGGTGAAGCCCCTGGCCGTGGCGGCGATGGCCTCCGCCGAGCTGTCGGCGCCGGCAAGCGCCTCGGCGACACCGGGCGCCCGGTGGACTGCCGAGACCCGCACCACCGCGCAGTCAGGCGGGACCCGGGCCTCGCCCTGGCCGGTGACGCTGACGGTACGCATGTCAGCACCGTAGCCCGCCGCCGGGCGGCCGCGGTCAGGCGGTGATCTTGAGCGCCTCGAAGATCTCGAGCGTCGCGCGCGACCGGTTCAGCGTGTAGAAGTGCAGCCCCGGGGCGCCCCCGGCGAGCAGCTCCTCGCAGAGCTCGGTCGCCACGCGCACCCCTTCGCGGCGTACGTCGGCGGGGTCGGTGAGGTCCTCGAAGCGCGCCATCACCGACTCCGGGACGTCCGCGCCGGAGAGCTCGGCCATCCGGCGGACGGAGTTGAGGTTCGTGATCGGCATGATGCCCGGCAGGATCGGGATGTCGGACCCGGCGGCGCGGACCCGGTCGACCAGGTCGAGGTAGTCCTGCGAGCGGAAGAACAGCTGGGTGACCGCGAAGTCGGCCCCGGCCTGGGCCTTGGCCACCAGCACCCGGGCGTCGGCGTCGCGCGACTCGGCGGCGGGGTGCCCCTCGGGGAAGGCGGCGACACCGATGCTGAAGCCGCCCAGCCCGTGCACCAGCTCGACCAGCTCCGAGGCGTAGGTCAGGCCGCCCGGCGTCGGGGTCCAGGGGGCGCTCGGGCCCTCACGCGGGTCGCCCCGCAGCGCCATGATGTTGCGGACGCCTGCGGCGCGGTAGGACTCGACGATCTCCTCGAGCTCGGCGCGGGTGTGGCCGACACAGGTGAGGTGGCCCATCGCGCGCAGGGAGGTCTCGCGGGCGATCCGGCCGGTGATCTGGACGGTGGTGTCGCGCGTGGTGCCGCCGGCGCCGTACGTCACCGAGACGAACGTCGGCTGGTAGGGCTCGAGGTCGCGGATCGCCTTCCACAGCTGCTCGACGCCTGCCTGGTCACGCGGCGGCATGAACTCGAACGAGATCGAGCGCTCGCCGTCGTGGATGAGCTGGCCGATGGTCGGCTGGTCGGACATGCGTCGAGTCTAAGGAAAGCCACGCCCACGACCGGCATTGCCGTCCGCGTGGTGGTGGGGTGCCGTACCGGCTCGACGGCCGCCACCTAGGCTCGGCGGGTGACCAGCACCCTGACCGCGTGGGACCCGTCGGCGTTCCGGGCGCGGGTGCAGGCGGCCCTCGACGTCTTCCTCGACGAGCAGGCCGAACGGCTCGCCCCGCTCGGCGCGGACGCCGCACGTCTGCTCGCGGAGGCACGCGCGTCGGTGTCGGGAGGCAAGCGCTTCCGGGCGGCCTTCTGCTACTGGGGCTACCACGCCGTCGCGGGCAGCGCCGACGACGCCGACGACGCGCTGGTCCGGGCGTGCGCGTCGCTGGAGCTGCTCCATGCCAGCGCCCTGGTGCACGACGACCTGATGGACGCCTCCGACACCCGGCGGGGGCGACCGGCCACCCATCGCGGCTTCGCCGACGACCACGCGCGAGACGGCTGGCGGGGCGATCCCGAGCAGTACGGCGCGTCCGCGGCCATCCTGCTCGGAGATCTCCTCTTGAGCTGGTCCGACGAGCTGCTCCGCCGCTGCGGCCTCCCGCTGGACCGGGTCGCGCCGGCGCTCGACGTCTTCGACCGCTGCCGCAGCGAGGTGATCACCGGCCAGTTCCTGGACGTGTCCGTGCAGGCGCGGGGCGTGGCCGACGTGGATGCGGCGATGACCGTGCTGCGCTACAAGTCGGCGAAGTACTCCGTCGAGCGCCCCCTCCACATCGGCGCCACCCTGGCCGGCGGCAGCGAGCAGCAGCTCGACCAGCTCGGAGCCTTCGGCCTGCCGCTGGGCGAGGCCTTCCAGCTCCGCGACGACCTGCTCGGCGTCTTCGGCGACCCGGCGGTGACCGGCAAGCCCGCCGGCGACGACCTGATCGAGGGCAAGCGCACCGTGCTCGTCGCCCTGGCGCTCGATGCGGCTCCGCGCGAGGCGGCCGAGCGGCTCGACGCCGCGCTGGGTCGTGCGCTCGACGCCG
Organism: uncultured Actinomycetota bacterium; assembly: GCA_963742195.1. GTDB lineage: Bacteria > Actinomycetota > Actinomycetes > Propionibacteriales > Nocardioidaceae > Nocardioides. The sequence continues at coordinate 104,422 of CAVULA010000007.1, read as the reverse complement.
GCCAGGTGGAGAGCCTGCGCCGCATCATCGATGACTCCGGCGCCTCGGCCCAGGTCGAGGACGTGATCGGCCTGCTGTCCGACCGGGCGACCACGGCGCTGCGCGAGGCCGACGTCGACGAGCACGCGCGCGGCGTACTCCTGGAGCTGGCGACCGCCGTCACCGACCGCCTGCACTGAGCGGGGACGGTGTCGCGAGCCGCCCCTCGCGGTCGTTCCGCCCATCTCCGCCGGGTCGGAACGACCTCAGTCGAGGCTGGGGACCCCTTCGATGTCCGGGCCCTCCCCGCGGAGGAGGACGGCGAAGCGGCCGCCCTTGTCGGCATTGACGCGCCCGCCGAGGACCGAGAGCGCGACGGAGAAGGCCCGCTCGTCCTCGCGGGCCAGGGGACCCCAGCCGTCCCAGAGCAGGACCCAGCCCTCGCTGTCGCCGGCGACCACGTCGGCCAGGCAGTCCGCCAGCGCGTCGAAGTTCTGCCCGTAGTAGTCGGGGAAGCCGAGCGCCTCGCCGACGGCCGACAAGAACTCGGCCTTCGTCGGGCCGTGCCACCCGTCGATGGCGGCGAACCTCCAGCCGGCGTGCTCGACCGTGTGCCGTACGTCGTCCACCTCGAACGCGCCGTGCCACCGGTAGATGCCCGGCTCCACGTGGTGTGCCAGCAGCCCGGCCAGTCCACTCATCTGAGGATCCTCTCGAACGATCGGTAGTGGTCGTCGGTCCAGTACATCTCCGTCGCACCACCGGTGATGATCCGCCGCGCGCCGCGGTCGCTCGACCCCGGGGTGGGCACGGTGTACTCGTGGTAGTAGCCGCTCGCAGCGAGCGGCAGCAGCCGCTCGCGGTTCTCGAACACGGAGCCGTCGCGCTCGTAGGGGAACGGGCCGCCGGCGTCGATCAGCGCGACCGTGTCCTGCGCCTCCGCGGGCAGGGACGTCAGCGCGACGGCCGGCAGCGTTCCCGGGTCGGTGTCACCGTCCCGACCGCCGCCGGAGAAGCCGCCCTGGTTGAGCCCCCACGTGATCACCGCGAGGACGACCACCCCGAGCACGGCCAGCCAGAGCCGGCCCTTGGCCGGGGTGGGCTCAGAAGCCCATGGCCTGCGCACGCCGCTTGACCTCCGAGCCCCTGTTCTCCCGGAGCGCGTCGATCGGCCGGCCGGGCAGGTCGGCGTCGGTGAACAGCCAGGCGATGCACTCGCGGTCCTCGTAGCCGTTGTCGTGCATCAGGACCAGCAGTCCGCTGAGGCCCTTGACGATGAGGCCGTCGTCGTCGAGGAACGCCGCGGGGACGAGCTGCCCTGCGCCCGGGGTCGGTACGGCGGCCGCCAGCTCGTGCTGACGGATCATCGTACGGACCTTGGCGGGGGTCACCTCGAGGATCTCCGCGGCCTGGGTCCAGTCGAGCCACTCGTCGACGAGCTGGGAGAGATCGGCATCTGCGAGCGATGTCATGGGACAACTCTGTCACGGACCGCGCCCCGGCAAAGGTCGAGTCCGGTACGGGGCGGAGGACGGACGGCGGCCGGGCAGGACGTTCCTCACCGGCTACGCCGGTCGGCGGCGCGCCGGGCGCTCCGTGACTCGGGCAGATCGCCTCCGATCCGTAGGATGGGCCCGCCGGGTCACTTCCCCGACCGGGCGTTGGAGGGTCGACGTGGAGCCAGACACGCGCGCCCACGCGGGCAGCGCCACGCTCGTCGACCCCTTGACCGGGCACCTCCTCGACGGGCGCTACCGGATCGGGCGGCGGATCGCGCGCGGGGGGATGGCCGCGGTCTACGAGGCCGTCGACATCCGGCTCGACCGGGTCTGCGCGGTCAAGACCATGCACCGCAGCCTGGCCGACGACGCGTCGTTCGCGGACCGCTTCACGCGCGAGGCCCGGGCCGCGGCGCGCCTGTCGCACCCGAACGTGGTCAACGTCTTCGACCAGGGCGAGGACCCCACGGTCGAGGGCGGCACTCTCTACCTCGTCATGGAGCTGGTGCAGGGCAGCACCCTGCGCGACGTGATCCGGGCCGAAGCACCCATGCCGCCGGTCCAGGCGATGGCCCTGCTGGAGCCGATCGTCTCGGCCCTCGCCGCCGCCCACCGCGCCGGCGTCATCCACCGCGACATCAAGCCCGAGAACGTGCTGATCGCCGACGAGCCGTCGGGTGGCCGCGTCAAGGTCGCGGACTTCGGTCTGGCGAAGGCGGTCACCACCGACACCCAGCACACCGCCACCGGCGGCGTCCTCATCGGCACGGTCTCCTACCTGGCGCCCGAGCTCGTCGTCGACGGCACCAGCGACGCCCGCGCCGACGTCTACGCCGTGGGCGTCGTGCTCTACGAGCTGCTCACCGGCCGCAAGCCCCACGAGGGCGAGTCCCCGATCGCGGTCGCCTACAAGCACGTCCACGAGGACGTCCCGCCGCCGTCGGAGATCGTCCCCGGTATCCCGCCGTACGTCGACGCGCTGGTCGCCCGGGCCACCGCCCGCGACCGCCACCTCCGTCCGGCCGACGCCGGCGTGCTGCTGCACCAGGTGCACCGGGTGTCCCAGGCGCTCGCCGGCGGCGTGCGCGACGACGAGGAGCTGACCGCCGACCTCGCCCTGCCGCCCCGGGTCACCGAGGACACGACCATGCTCGACGTCGACGTGGTGCCGGTCGCCCCCGCCGAGTTCGTCGGCCCGCCGGTCGAGTCCGCAGCGTCGGCGACCCCACGACCGACGAGACCGCCGGGGCCCCCGGGGCCGCCGTCGACCGTCGAGCGCACCGCTCGACCGGGCCGTCCGAGCCGCTCCCGCCGCGGACCGGCCGTCCTCGCCGTCGCCCTCGTCATCGCCCTGGCCGCCGGTCTCGGCGCCTACTGGTTCGGCTGGGCGCGCTACACCGCGACGCCCGCCGTCCTGGGGCTGACGCAGAGTGCGGCGACCGCGAAGCTCGACCAGGCAGGCTTCGACGTCACCGTCGGCCCCGGCGCGTACTCCGAGAACGTCCGCAAGGGCCTGGTCCTCACCACCGACCCCGCCCCCGGCTCGCGGGTGATCGACCACGGCACGATCGCGCTGACCCTCTCGCTCGGCAAGGAGCGGTACGCCGTCCCCACGGTCAAGAAGCTCACCGTCGACCAGGCGCAGGACGCGCTCGCGAAGGCCCATCTGACCTACGGCCGGTCGGTCCCCCGCTGGTCCGACACGGTCCCCCGCGGCAAGGTCCTCGGCAGCAATCCCGCCCAGGGCACCCGCCAACGTCCTGACAGCGTCGTCGACCTGGTGGTGAGTCGCGGCCCGCAGCCGGTCCGCCTCGCCGAGTGGACGGGCCGCAGCGCGGCGCGGGCCGAGCGTGTGCTGGCGTCCCAACAGCTGCAGGTGGAGACGAGCGAGGAGTACTCCGACCAGGTCGCGCACGGCCTCGTCATCTCGCAGGACCCGCCCCGAGGCGTCCTCCACCACGGCGACACGGTGCGGCTCGTCGTCTCCCGGGGTCCCGAGCTCGTCGCCGTCCCCGGCAACCTGCGCGCGATGGGCGTCGACGCGGCGACCCGGGCGCTCGAGGACCTCGGTTTCGAGGTGGAGGTCGACCACGCCGACCTCTACCTCGGGCTCGGCTACGTCGCGAGCTACACCCCCGGCGGCGGCGAGATGCTGCCCAAGGGGAGCACCGTCGTCCTCCACATCGTGTGACAGCTAGCGTGAGTGCGGGTGCCCACCGCCCCCTCGTCGCGACGCTCGTTGCTCCTCGCGACGGCCGCACTGCTGGCGGTCACCGCCTGCTGGGGCTCGACCTTCTTCCTGATCCACGACCTCCTCGAGCGGGTGCCGACGCTCGACTTCCTGGCGATCCGGTTCGCGATCGCCAGCCTCACCCTGGTCCTCCTGGCGCCCCGCGCGCTCGGCCGGTTGACCCCTGAGTCACGACGCCAGGCCGTCGTGCTCGGCTGCCTGTACGGCGGCGCCCAGATCCTGCAGACAGCCGGCCTGGCCGAGACCCCGGCGAGCGTCTCGGGCTTCATCACCGGCATGTACGTCGTGGCCACCCCCGTGTTCGCCGCGCTGATCCTGCGCAGCCGGATCAGCGGCATCACCTGGGCAGCCGTGGCCGTCGCCATGGTGGGGCTGGCGGTGCTGACCCTGGGCGGTCTCTCGGTCGGCTACGGCGAGGCCCTGATCTTCGTGGCGGCGATGATCTACGCGCTCCACATCGTCGGGCTCGGGGCGTGGTCCGAGCCGCACCAGGCCCTGGGGATGTCGATCGTCCAGCTCATCGTGATCACCGTCATCTGCACGCTGTGCACCGCTCCGAACGGGATCGTCCTGCCCACCAGGCTCGACGACTGGCTGAGCATCCTCTACATGGCCGTCTTCGCGGGTGCGGCCGCGATGATCGGCCAGACCTGGGCCCAGGCCCACCTGCCGCCCACGCGGGCCGCGATCATCATGAGCATGGAGCCGGTCTTCGCCGCCCTGTTCGCGGTGCTCCTCGGCGGCGAGAGCATGACCCTCCGCATGGTCTTCGGTGGGCTGCTCGTGCTGGCCGCCATGCTGATGGCCGAGCTCGGCCCGCGCGGCAGGCTCGAGGCCGAGGTGCAGCACCTCGTGGTCTGAGCGGCCTCAGCGCCGGCCGGCTCGGGAGCGGCGCGCGGTCCGGTACGCCGGCTCGCGCAGCCGGCGTACCCATCCGTAGCCCTCCAGGCCCGGCACCGGACGGGTGACCGGATCGAACGAGACGAGGGCGTCGGGCTCGCCGACCGATTCCTCGTGGAGCCGTAGGTCGGCGAAGCCGTGCCACACCCCGGCGCCGATGGCCCAGGACAGTGCGAACCCGTTCTGGCCCCTGGGCTCGACGGCCAGGAGCACGGGCCCGGCCGGAGTCCGGTACGGCAGCAGGGTCGTGAACGCCGCGGGCCGCGAGGTCCGGGCGGGGAGCAGGGTGAAGCGGGTCACGGGTCCCAGTCCCGTGGTGGCGAACAGCAGGTCGCCGTGGCCACCGTCCGTGGTCGGGACGCGGACGGCCAGGCCGAGGACGTCGGGGACGCCGTCGGGCAGTCCGAGCGCTCGCGACCTCCGGACCAGGACCTCGTCGGACCCGGGCTGGTCCAGCCACGGGACGCCGGTCGCGCCCGCGGCGCCGAAGCGTTGCAGAGTCCCCCGGACGACGGCTCCCCGAGGATGCAACGGCTTCGCGGCGGGCCGCGCGGCGGCGAGGCGCGTGACCGCGGCCAGGACGAGGCCTCCGGCGCCGGCGGCGAGCCGGGCTGGGGCAGCGGCCACCGTCGAGCCGCGCCCCGCCCCCTGATCGGGGACGGGGCGGGCGTGACGCTCGTTCAGCACTCGGTCGGTCAGCGGTCGACGTGACCGTCGTTGCGGACGCCGTGGTCGGTCCCACGGTCGTCGTCGTAGAAGTCGCGGCTGCCGGACTTCGCCAGGCCGCGGCTCACGAGGTAGCCGACCGTCAGCAGCGTCGCGAAGAACCACGCGTCCTTCGCGGTGAAGTCGTCAGACACCTGCGCGGCGACCAGCACGGCGATGGTGACGACGACGTAGGCGATGAGCTCGGTCGTCTTGACCGCTGCCTTGGTCTCGGTGCTGACCCGGCGGCTGGTGCCGGCGGTGCGGTGAGCCAGGTCGTTCGAACGGGTGGACTGTGACATGGGTGGATCCCCTTCGGGGTTCGGGTTCATCGCTGGGCCCGGCAACCGCGCGAAGGGCGGGCCTGGGCTCACCACAAGTTGTTGCGGCGACCGGCCTTCGTACCCGGCACTGCCGGCCGGAAACCGGCGACGCTATGGCGTGCGCCACAGCGGCGGCGCTCGGCCGCCCGGACCTGCCCTACATTGAGGCACCATGGACGGCCAGGTGACCCGGTGCGCGCAGTGTGGCGTCCCCTCGAGCGGAGGCCGGTTCTGCACCGGGTGCGGTGCCCCGCTGGGCTCGTCGCCCGCTCCACCGCACGAGCCGGCGTACGACGTCACCTCGACGCACGAGCGGCTGTCGCCGGTGCCCGCGTCTCCCACGCCGCCGCGCGGGCCCGGCCCCGGCCTCTGGGTCGGAGCGGCGGTCGGGCTCGTCCTCGTGCTGCTGCTCGGAGCGTTCCTGCTCCTTCGCGGAGCCGGCGGCGACGAGAGCTCACCCGCAGCGCCGACCCCGCTGGTCCCGACCGCATCGCGCACCACCTCTGCTCCCCCGTCGTCGTCCGCGACGACGTCCGCGCCCACGACGGCCGCGAGCAGCCTCCACCGGCGCCCCGGCCGACGTCGCCGGGCTGGCGCAGGCCAGCGCGCCGACGCACGCGCCGGCCGGCGTCGACTTCGCCGGCCAGACGGTCACCTACGTCGCGCCCAACATGGTCGACGGAGTCGTCGAGACCTGCTGGCGCACGCCGGGCGACGCCACCGGCACCGTGCTGACCTTCCGGCTCGACCGTCCGACCGAGATCACCGAGGTCGGGCTCGTCAACGGCTACGCCAAGACGGCGTACGCCGGCGGCCGCCGCTACGACTGGTACCAGGGTGACCGGCGGGTGCTGTCGGTCGACTGGGTCTTCGACGACGGCACGACGGTCAGCCAGACCTTCTCCGAGACCAGGTCGATGCAGACCCGCGACGTCCCCCCGGTGACCACCTCGACGGTGCAGGTGCGGATCACCGCCGTCTCGCCCCCGGGCCGCGGCCCGGCCGCCCGCAACGACACCGCCGTCAGCGAGGTGTCCCTCGTCGGCAGCGCGTCCTGAGGGTCACAGGCGCGTGAGCACGCCTGCCGCCGCCTTCGCGTCGTCGGTGCTCACGTCGAGGTGCGTCACCAGGCGTACGGCGCGCGGGCCGACCGCTGCGACGAGCACCCCGGCGTCCCGGGCGCGGGCCACGAACTCCGTGGCGTCGTCGCGCGGGACCACGACGATGTTGGTGTCGACGGTCTCCGGGTCGACGCCACAGGCCTCAGCCAGCAGACGCGCGTGAGCATGGTCGTCGGCGAGGCGGTCGACGTGGTGGTCGAGCGCGTGCAGGCCCGCCGCCGCCAGCACCCCGACCTGGCGCATCCCCCCGCCCATCCGCTTGCGACGCACACGGGCCTCCGCCATCGCGTCCCGCGACCCGACCACGAGCGAGCCGACCGGGGCGCCCAGGCCCTTGGAGAGACAGACCGACAGCACGTCCACGCACGCGCCGTACGCCGTGAACGGGACACCCGAGGAGACGTGGGCGTTCCAGATCCGGGCGCCGTCGAGATGCACGCCGACATCGACCGAGTCGGCCCACGTCCTCAGTGCCTGGAGGTCGGCGAGCGGAACGACCGCGCCGCCGGCGAAGTTGTGGGTGTTCTCGACCGAGATCGCCGTGGTCCGCACGAAGAACGGCCCCATGTCGGGCGCGTACATCTCCTGCACGGCCGCCAGGTCGACCTGACCGCCCGGGTCGCGCCAGGTCCGCATCGTCAGCCCGGTCACCGCCCCGTGGGCGCCGAGCTCCGCCCGGGCGATGTGGGCCGAGGCCTCGCAGAGCACCTCCTGGCCGGCCTCGACCAGCGAGGCGACGGCGAGCACGTTGGCCATCGACCCCGTGGGGGTGAACAGCGCGTCCTCGTGGCCGAACAGCTCCGCCACCCGGCGCTGGAGCTCCAGGACCGTCGGGTCCTCGCCGAAGACGTCGTCACCGACCTCGGCCTCCGCCATCGCCTTGCGCATCGCGTCGGTGGGGCGGGTCAGGGTGTCGGAGCGCAGGTCGACGGTCACGCACCCACGCTAGCGGCCGAGCGAGGAGGCTCCGCTCCGACGTCGGTCGGAGCGGACCACCGCAGCGAGCAGCGGAGCGAGCTTGCTCGCGAGCTGACCGGCAGAGCTCAATCGAGGTGGTGCAGCCGCGGCCACAGCTCGGCCCAGGGGGCGACCGGCCCGCTGCAGACCGCGATCGGCAGCCCCTGCTCCTCGTTGTCCACGTCGACCCCGTTGTCCAGGCGGGCGCGCACCGTGCACCGGTCGAAGAGCGCCCGGACCTCGGGGTACTGCCCGCCGACGACCACCACGGTGGTCACCGTGTCGGCGCGGCCGGGCCTGGTCGTAGAGCGCGTTCTGGGCGCTGTAGACCGGGACGTCGGGCCGGTCGTGGTGCAGCGCACCGGCCTCCCCGTAGTTGGAGGTGAGCACGGCGGCGGCGCCACGGTCCGGCAGCGCGTCGTACACCTCGGTGACCTGGCGGACGTACGCCGGCCAGCCGACCGAGTCCTGCACGAGCAGGTTCACGTCCGGCACCGGCGTCGCGCCGACGGAGCCGACCGGCACCAGCGGCAGGCCGAGAACGAGCGACACCGCCCCGTTGAGCGCGAAGAGCGCGCCCCACACCCGCCCGAGATGCCGCTCCATGGCCAGGATTCCCGCCGCGAACGGGATCGGCAGGATGAAGACCGGGTAGTGCGGCTGCGCGCCGGACACGAACGTGAAGAGCACGACCACCGCGAACACCACCACGAAGAAGCGCAGCCGGCGGTCCCGCCACAGCCGGCCGAGCCCGGCGGCCCAGATCACCGCGAGCGGCGGGCCCAGCAGGACGAGGAGCAGCACCCACATGGTGACCCGCACCTCGCCCGGCGTTGTTCTCCGACAGGGCGCGCCCCATCCGCAGCTGCGGCAGGTCGTGGGTGGCCTGGTAGACCAGGTTGGGCAGGCCGAGGACCAGCGTCAGCGCCGCTCCGCCCCAGACGTAGGGCGACAGCAGGCGGCGACGCGGACCGACCAGCGCGAGCCCGAGCGCGATGCCGGCCAGCAGGACGAGCACCAACAGCTTGTTGTACGTCGCGAGCCCGGCGACGGCGCCGGCCGCCAGCCACCAGCGGGGCTCGTTCCGCAGCTCGGCGCGCATCACGAGGAGCGAGACCAGCGGCCAGACGACCAGGTCCAGCGACGAGGTCAGGAACGCGTGTCCGAGCAGCAGGACCGCCGAGGTCGTCGCCATCCCCCAGGCCGTCCAGGTCTGGGCCTTGGCAGCCCCGCCCAGCTCCCGCGTGATCAGCGCCGTGACGACGAGGCAGGCGGCAGCGCAGAGGGTCGCCGGGACCCGCAGCAGCCACGGGCCGCCGTCGTACAGGGAGGCGATGCCGTGCGCGACCAGCGGGGTGAGCGGCGGCTGGTCGACGTAGCCCCACGCCGGCTTCAGCATCGCGAAGTAGAGCTCGTCGCGGTCGTACCCGTAGCCGTTGCTGAAGGCGGTCAGCACCACGACCACGAGCAGCGCGGGGAGCCCGATCCGGCGCCAGGCGACCGGTGGCAGCAGGTCGCGGGTCACCGTCGCAGGCTAAGCGGTCCGGAGCATCTCCGCGACGAGGAAAGCCAGCTCGAGGGACTGCACGCGGTTCAGGCGCGGGTCGCAGACCGACTCGTAGCGCGAGCCGAGGTCGATCTCCGCGACCTCCTCGCCCCCGCCGACGCACTCGGTGACGTCGTCGCCGGTGAGCTCGACGTGGACGCCGCCGGGCCAGGTGCCGAGCGAGCGGTGGACGTCGAAGAACCCCTGGACCTCGGCGATCACGTCCTCGAAGCGGCGCGTCTTGTGACCGGTCGAGGCCTCGAAGGTGTTGCCGTGCATCGGGTCGCAGACCCAGGCGACGTCGAGTCCTGCGGCGGCGACCTTCTCGATCAGCGCGGGCAGGGCGTCGTGGATCCGGCCCGCCCCCATCCGGGTGATGAAGGTGAGCCGGCCGGCCTCGTTGTCGGGGTTCAGCTTGGCCGCGAGCGCGATCAGGTCGTCGGGCGTCGAGCGCGGGCCGACCTTGACGCCGATCGGGTTGCGGACCCGGCTGAGCAGCTCGGCGTGGGCACCGTCGAGGGCGTTGGTGCGCTCGCCGATCCACACGAAGTGGCCCGAGACGTCGTACGGCGTCCCGGTGCGGCTGTCGATGCGCGTCATCGCGTGCTCGTACTCGAGCAGCAGCGCCTCGTGGCAGGTGTGGAAGTCGACCCGGTGGAACTCGTCGGGGTCGGCCCCGATCGCGGACATGAAGCTCATCGCGCGGTCGATCTCGTGGGCGATCTTCTCGTACCGCCTGCCGACCGCGGAGCTGACCACGAAGTCGGTGTTCCAGGTGTGGACCTGGCGCAGGTCGGCGTAGCCGCCGGTCACGAACGCGCGCACGAGGTTCAGCGTCGAGGCGCTGGAGTGGTAGGCCTCGATCAGCCGTTGCGGGTCGGGCCGGCGGGCCTCGGGTGTGAAGTCGAAGCCGTTGACGGCGTCGCCCCGGTAGGCCGGGAGGGTCACGCCGTCGCGGGTCTCGAGGTCGGAGGAGCGCGGCTTGGCGTACTGGCCGGCCAGCCGGCCGAGCTTGACCACCGGCACGGACGCGGCGTACGTCAGGACGACGGCCATCTGGAGGAGCACGCGCAGCTTGTTGCGCACGTTGTCGGCGGTCGCACCCTCGAACGTCTCGGCACAGTCGCCGCCCTGCAGCAGGAAGGCCTTGCCGTGCGCGACGTCGGCGAGCTTGCCCTTGAGCTCGTCGCACTCGCCGGCGAAGACGAGCGGTGGCATCCGCCGCAGCCGGGCGACGGCAGCGTCGACGGCGACCGGGTCGGGGTACGCCGGCTGCTGGGCGGGGCCCATCGCGCGCAGCGTCTCGAGATCGGGGACGGTGGTCAGGACCGTCGTCGTTGGTCACCCGCCCAGGGTACGGCGTACACCCCTCGGACCCCGCGTCGGCGACGTCATCCGGACGAGCCCGCGACCGGTGCCCGCGTCGAGCCCTGTGGCGGGTCGCCCGGCCTGAGAGCCGGACGACCCACCGGGTGGGACAGGCGCCCCCACACGCCGGCCCCACCCCTCCCAACGAGCCCAGGGGTGAGAGGTCACGCCCCACGGCGTGGAATGTCCGCCCGGCCACGACGGTTGCGCGGGCATGAGCATCTCGAGCCGACGTGTCGTGGCGACCGCCTTCGGTGGTCCGGAAGTCCTCTCGGTCGAGGAGGTCGACGCTGTCCGACCCGGGGCCGCGCGAGGTGCACGTGCGCGGTGCGGGCGAGCGGCGTCAACCCCGCCGACGTCGAAGGCCTACCGGGGACCCGGCGACCCCGCCAAGCTGCCCGTCCTGCTCGGCTACGAGGCCGCCGGCGTGGTGGCGGCCGTCGGTGACGGCGCGGCGGACGACGCGGGACCTCTCGCCGTCGGCGACGAGGTGGTCGTCTTCCGGACCCGTGGCGCGTACGCCGCGGACCTCGTGGTGCCCGACCGCACGCTGACGCGCAAGCCGGCCGGGCTGGGTTGGCCGGAGGCCGCAGGGCTGATGCTGGCGGGCGCGACGGCGGTCCACACGCTGGAGGCGACCGGCGTACAGGAGGGGGACACCGTGCTGGTGCACGGCGCGTCCGGTGGCGTCGGCCTGTACGCCGTCCAGCTCGCGCGGCTGCGCGGAGCCCGGGTGGTCGCGACCGCCGGCGAGCAGAACCACGACCTGCTGCGTGAGCTCGGCGCCGAGCCGGTCGCCTACGGTGACGGCCTCCTCGACCGTGTGCTCCGGCTCGGCGCCCGAGGGCGTCGACGCAGCCCTCGACCTGGTCGGCAGCGACGAGGCGATGGACGTCTCGCTGGCGCTCGTCGAGCGGGACCGGATCGCGAGCATCGCGAACTTCACCCGCGGACCGCAGGAGGGCATCCGGCTGCTCGGCGGCGGACCGGGCGCCGACGCGGGCGACGAGCTCCGCGCGGCCGCTCGGCCCGAGCTGGCCCGGCTCGCCGGCGAGGGCCGGCTGCGGGTGCTGGTCGCCGCGACGTACCCGCTCGACGACGCGGCCGCCGCCCACCGCCAGATCGCGACCGGCCACACCACCGGCAAGATCGCGCCTCAGCCGTGCCCGTGACTGCCGGAGTCGAGTCCCCGATCAGCCGAAGAAGACCTCGGCCTCGGCGTACTCCTCCGGGCTGACGAGCTTCAGCTCGCCGGTGCCCTCGAGCAGGGGGACGCGGACGATGTCGGCGCCGCGGAGGGCGACCATGGTGCCGAAGTCCTTCTCGGCGACGGCGTCGACGGCGTGCAGGCCGAAGCGGGTCGCGAGCCAGCGGTCGAACGCCGTCGGCGTGCCGCCGCGCTGGACGTGTCCGAGGACGACCGCACGCGCCTCCGCGCCCGTCCGCTGCTCGATCTCGTTGGCGAGCCGGTCGCCGATGCCACCGAGACGGACGTGACCGAACGCGTCGATCTCCCCCGAGGCCAGCGACATGTCGCCGCCCTCGCGCGGCATCGCACCCTCGGCGACCACGATGATCGGTGCGTACTGCGTCTCGAAGCGCTTGCGGACCAGGTCGCACACCTTGTCGATGTCGAACGGCTGCTCCGGGATCAGCACGACGTTGGCACCACCGGACATGCCGCTGTGCAGGGCGATCCACCCGGCGTGCCGGCCCATCACCTCGACGACGAGGACCCGGTGGTGCGACTCGGCGGTGGTGTGCAGCCGGTCGATCGCCTCGCTGGCGATGTTGACCGCGGTGTCGAACCCGAACGTGAAGTCGGTGCCGGACAGGTCGTTGTCGATCGTCTTGGGTACGCCGACCACGTCGACGCCGAGGTCGGCGAGCTTGGTGGCCACGCCGAGGGTGTCCTCGCCGCCGATCGCCACGAGCGCGTCCACACCGTCGCGGGCGAGGTTGTCCTTGATCCGCTCGACGCCGTTCTCGATCTTGAACGGGTTGGTCCGGCTGGAGCCGAGGATGGTGCCGCCGCGAGGGAGGATGCCGCGCACCTGCGGCACGCCCAGCTCCATGGTCAGCCCCTCGAGCGGGCCCTTCCAACCGTCGCGGTAGCCGACGAAGTCGAAGCCGTGCACGCCGACGCCCTTGCGGACCGCCGCCCGGATCACCGCGTTGAGTCCGGGACAGTCTCCGCCTCCGGTGAGTACTCCGACCCGCATGCTGGCTCCTGATCACTGGTTGGATCGTTACAAGGGCGACCGTCAGCCTAGGGCCACGCGCGACCCGCGCGCCAACCGTCCGCCCCCGGGTCGCACGACGCGGGCGCCCGACGGAGCGGACGGCAGCGGTACGACGTCAGCCGACCTCGGCGAGCACCTGGCCCACGTCTTCTGCAGAGCGTCGCTGCCGCCGGCCTCGACCAGCCGCAGGGCGCCGGCGACCACCATCGGGGTGATCGGGTCGGAGACCTCGTCGAGCAGGTCACCGCGGTGCGGCCACGGGCGCGGGCGGGGCGGCGTACCGCAGAACCAGTCGTCGAAGTCGGCCGCTGCGCCCAGTGCCCCGAGCACGTGCTCCGGCGTGGCCCTCTCCCCGGCGCCGACGCCGGCTGCCTCCGTCGCGGCGGAGGCGACCCGGCGGATGACCTCCACCGACGCGACCTCGGCGAGCCGGCCGAGGACGACGGAGGAGACGACGGCGTCCACCTCGGCGACGGTGCGCGCCCGGATGAGCAGCTGCCACGGGACGTGGCTGAGGTCGGTGTCTTCAGTCGAACATGGGTGTGTCCCTTCCTGGGGTACGGCCCGGGTTCCCCGCCGGGCTCGACCCCACAGGAGAGGGCCGTCCCGAGGGCAGATACGGCGTGGGCGCGAGGTCATCCGCCCGGACGATGCGACGACGACGCCCGGACGACGGCGCGTCTCAGGGTGTGGTCGGCGCCTCGGCCACCGGGTCGGCGGTCGCGCTCTCGGCGAGGTTGGTGACCACCCCGCGGGCCAGCGGCATCCGGCCGCGCCATCACCTCCACGGTCAGCGCCCAGAGCACGCACAGGGCGATCGCGCCGCCCCACAGCCACAGGGCGCCGCGGTGGAGCAGCGCGGTGAACAGCAGGGGCGCGACCGCGCCCGAGGCGCCCCAGGCGAGCTGGGTCGCGGCCATGAAGCGGCCGCGCTGCTCCGGGGGCGGGGCCTCGGCGGACAGGGCGGCCACCACCGGGCCGGCGGTCATCTCGCCCAGCGTGAAGACCACGGCGCCCACCAGGACGACGACCACGCCGGTCGTCACCGACAGCGCGCCGGCGGCGTACAGCAGCACGAAGGAGACCGCGGAGAAGGCGACCGCGGCATGGAGCACCCGCCTCCGGGCCACGCCGGTCATCGACCGCACCACCAGCCCCTGGCCGACGCCGATCATCACGGTGTTGATCACGAAGACGATGCCCGGCACCCAGCCGGGCAGGTCGAGGGTGTCGATGAAGTAGACCGGCATGGCGACGTTGAGGGTCGTCTCGGCCAGGGCGTAGCAGAAGATCACCACGATCAGCCAGCGGTAGCCACGGTCGGCGAAGGCGACCCACCAACCCCGGTTCGCGCCGCCGGCGCGGGTCTCGCCGGCGGCCACCCGTCCGCCTCCGGCGACGCCCAGCATCAGCAGGAAGGCCAGGACGTACGACGCCGCGTTGCAGCAGGACGACGGACTGGAAGGCCGCGTCGGAGCCGACCGTGAGCGCCACCGCCGCGAGCACGCCGCCGACGCCGTAGCCGGCGTTGCGCATCGCCTGGAGGAAGCCGAACCACAGCTCGCGCTCACCGCGCTCGGTGATCTGCGTGACCATCGGTCCGAGCGCCCCCCAGAAGGCGAACCGGGTGGCGGCGGCCGCGAAGACCAGGACCGCCACCGCGGCCATGGAGTGGGCGAAGGGGTAGAGCACGAAGGCGACGGCGGCGCCGGCGTTGCCGGCCTGCATGACGACCTTGGGGCCGAGCCGGTCGACCAGCGAGCCGATCGCCGGGACCACCGCCAGGACGGCGACGTTGGCGATCGTCATCGCCGCGCCGAGGTGGACGAGGCTCAGCGAGGTCTGGTGCAGGAAGTACAGCAGCGAGAGGGGCATCCAGATGCCGCTGCCCACGGCGTCGATCGCCAGCGCGCTGACGAAGCGGCGATGGGGGCCGACATCCGGGAACCCGAGTCGCTGCAGCACTCCGTCATCCTCCAACGTCAAGCCCCCTTGAGGGCAACACCGTTATGGCTAGGCTCCGCGCATGACGTTCTCCATCGTGGCTCGCTCCACCGACGGTGAGTCCTGGGGGGTCGCGGTCGCCTCGAAGTTCCTGGCCGTCGGTGCCGTCGTCCCCGCCGCCGTCGCGCAGGTCGGCGCCATCGCCACGCAGGCCGACGCCAACGTCGCCTACAAGGGCCTGGCGCTCTCCCACCTCGACGACGGCGCCACCGCCTCGGTCGCCGTGCTGCGGCTCCTCGAGGAGGACGACGGCCGCGACGAACGCCAGGTCGGGATCGTGGACGCCGAGGGTGGCGCGGCCACGCACACCGGCCACGCCTGCCTGGACTGGGCCGGCGGCGTGACCGGCGACGGCTACGCGATCCAGGGGAACATCCTGGCCGGCGAGTTCGTGGTCGCCGCCATGCAGGACGCGTTCGAGGCCAGCGACGCGGACGAGCCGCTGGCGCGCCGGTTGCTGGCCGCGCTGTCCGCCGGGGACGACGCGGGCGGCGACCGGCGCGGCCGCCAGTCCGCCGCGCTGCTGGTGGTCAAGGAGGGTGCGGGGTACGGCGGTCGCGACGACATCGTGGCCGACCTCCGGGTCGACGACCATCCGGACCCCGTCACCGAGCTGGCCCGGCTGCTCGACCTCAACGACCTCTACCTGACGGCGTCGACCGAGACCGAGCGGGTCGAGATCACCCCGGACCTCGCGGCGGAGATCGAGCACCTGGTGCACGAGCGAGGCTTCGCCGACCTCGGCTCCTGGGTCGGCACGGAGAACTACGAGATGCGGGTGGATCCGCACGGCACGTGGATCGACGAGAAGGTGCTCGAGATCCTCCGCTCCCGCGAGGACGACGACCGATGACCCCGCCGGGATGAGCGCCGGATGAGCGTCCTGGCCATCGACGCCGGCACCACCGGCGTCACGGCCGTCGTCGTGACCCCGGACGGCCGGATCGCCGCCAAGGGCTACCAGGAGTTCGGGCAGCACTTCCCGCACCCGGGCTGGGTGGAGCACGCGCCCGAGGAGATCTGGCAGGCGACGCTCCAGGCCACCCGCGAGGTGCTGACGTCGTACGACGCCTCGGCGCTCACGGCGATCGGCATCACCAACCAGCGCGAGACCGTCCTGCTGTGGGACCGCGAGACCCTCGGGTCGCCGCGGCGGGCGATCGTGTGGCAGGACCGGCGTACCGCCGAGATCTGCGACCGTCTGCGCGCCGAGGGGCACGAGGAGCGCGTCACCGAGCTCACCGGGCTGCGGCTCGACCCCTACTTCTCGGGCACCAAGCTGGTCTGGCTGGCCGAGCACGAGCCCCACACCTGGGCGCTCGTCCAGTCGGGCCGGTACGCCGTCGGGACCGTCGACTCCTACCTGATCGCCCGGATGACCCGCGGCACCTGGCACGTCACCGACGTCTCCAACGCCTCGCGGACCCTGCTCCTGGACCTGTCCACCGGCGACTGGTCCGACGAGCTGTGCGGCCTGTTCGGCGTACCCCGTGACGCACTGCCCGACCTGGTCCCGAACTGGGGCGAGATCGCGACCACGGACCCGGCGGCGTTCGCGGGGCTGGAGCTGCCGATCGCGGGGCTGGCCGGCGACCAGCAGTCGGCGCTGTTCGGCCAGACCTGCTTCGACGCCGGCGACTCCAAGTGCACCTACGGCACCGGCTCGTTCATCCTGACCAACACCGGCACCTCGCTGGAGAGGTCGGACGCCGGGCTGCTGTCGACGGCGGCCTGGCGCTCCCCGGGCGGGGAGCTCACCTACGCGCTGGAGGGTGCGATCTTCGTGACCGGCGCCGCTGTGCAGTGGCTGCGCGACGGGCTGCAGATCGTCGGGTCGGCCGCGGAGAGCGAGGCCGTCGCGGCGACGGTCGACTCCTCGGACGGCGTGGTGTTCGTGCCGGCGCTGACCGGACTGGGCGCTCCTCACTGGGACCCCCACGCGCGCGGCACCATCCTCGGGCTCACCCGGGGCACCACCCGGGCCCACCTGGTCCGCGCCACCCTGGAGGCGATCGCCTTCGAGGTCCGCGACGTCCTGTCCACGATGCCCGGCGCGGAGTCGTCCCCGCTTCGCGTCGACGGCGGCGCCAGTGCCAACGACCTGCTGTGCGGCATCCAGGCCGACCAGCTCGGCGTACCCGTCGAGCGGCCGCGGATCGTGGAGACGACCGCTCTCGGAGCGGCCTTCCTGGCCGGTCTCGGCGTCGGCGTCTGGGACTCCACCGACGACCTGCGCCAGACCTGGCAGCTCGACCGGCGCTTCGAGCCGCACGGTGACCGCGCGGCCGCCGACGCGGCGTACGCCCGCTGGCAGGACGCCGTGGAGCGCTCCAAGGGCTGGGCCTCCGACTGAGCCCCTCCCGCCCCCTCCCCTGTGCAGACCGGGGTAGTCCGTGACGTAAATGTCGATATCAGAGCGTCCTCGAGCGACCGTTACGTCACGGACTATCCCGGTACGACGCCTCAGTCCAGGGCGTCGAGGGCCTGGCGGGCGGCGTCCCGGGAGCGGACGGCGTCGGCGTGGGCGCGCTCGGCGTCGGCCCGGACCTCCTCCGCCTCGGCCAGCTCGTCGTCGGTCTCCTCCGCACTCGACTCGAGCTCCGCGAGCCGGCGCCGCAGCTCGTCGATCTCGGACTGGAGCTGGAGGCTGCGCGCGCGGAGCTCCTCCTCGGCGGCCCGGGCCGTGGTCAGCTCCTGCTCGGCCTCTCCGGCCGCCTCCTCGGCCTCGGCCAGCGCCTCCTCGGCCTCCTCCCGCCGGCGCGCCGCCTCGTCCCCCGGTACGACGTGCAGCTCGGGCGGCGCGGGAGTCGCGGCGGTGGTGGGTGAGGCGGCGAAGCCCAGCGCGTCCGGACAGCGCCACCGCGGCCGCGACGTCGACGGTGTCGACCCCGGTCGTCCGCAACGACCGCACCAGCAGCCCGCTGCGGACGGCCCGCGCGGCCTCCGGGTCCACCAGACCGGCGGTCAGGGTCGCCTCGACCTCGTCGGCGACCGACGAGGTGACCCGGACCCCCTCGTCCGCCGCCAGCGCGCGGGCCTGCGCCGTCACCGCCGAGGTCAGCTGCCGCCGCTGCTTGGTGAGCGCCCGCAGCTCGGCCCCGTCCATGCCCTCCTGCGCCTCGCGCAGCGCCGCGCCGACCGCCAGCACCTGCTCGACCTGGGCGGCCTCGCGACGTACCAGCAGGTTGACGACCCACGCCGCCACGGACGGCTTGCGGAGCGCCTTGAGCGCGGCGACCAGCTCCTTGTCGCCCTTGGCCGCCTTGACGCGCGCATCGCGCTCCGGGGTGAACCGCTCCAGCGGCAGCGCGTAGAGCTCGTCGGCGACCTCGAGCAGCGGGTCGCTCATCGGGCGTACTCCATCTCGCGAGGGTACGGCGGCCACTCGGCGCTCTGCTCGCACCCGGTCGCCCGCCAGCCGAGGTGCTCGTAGAGACCGCGCGCCCGGTGGTTCTCGACCAGGCACCACAGCCGACTCGCCTCGGCCGCGCGCTCGACGGCCCGTCGCGCCAGGCCGCTCCCCCAGCGCTCGGGCCGCACCGCCAGGTGCCGCAGCAGGGCGGGGTCCCAGCAGACATAGGCGTCGAGCCTCGCCGGCGGGCCGCACACCTCGACCCGGGCCTCCGGTTCCGACAGCGTGCGCTCCCACCGGGCCTGCACCTCGGCCCAGGGGTACGGCGTGTCCCCGAAGACGTGGGCGAGCGCGACCAGGTTGGCGTCGCGCTCGAGCTCGGTCAGGGCCACCACGTCGGACGGCGTGGCCGCGGCGGAAGACGTCCGTCACGGCGGTCACTCGTCGTCGGCGTCGGCCAGCCCGCGCTCGAGGGCGTAGCGGGTGAGCTCGACGCGGTTGTGCATCTGCAGCTTGCGCAGGGTGTTCTGGACGTGGTTCTGCACGGTCCGGTGCGACACCACGAGGCGGTCGGCGATCTGCTTGTAGCTCAGGCCCTTGGCGACCATCTTGAGGATCTCGGTCTCGCGCGGGGTGAGCTCGTTGTCGGGCTCCGGGTCGGGTCCGCTCTCGGCCATCTGCCGGAACTCCCCCAGCACGAGGCCGGCCAGGCCCGGTGTGAAGACGGCGTCGCCGGCCGCCACGCGGCCCACGGCGTCGATCAGCTCGGCGCGCGACGCGGACTTCACCAGGTAGCCGGTGGCGCCGGCCTTCATCGCCTCCAGCACGTCGCTGTGCTCCCCGGACGCCGACAGGATGAGGACCCGCGCCGACGGGTCCCGGCCGAGCACGTCGGCGGTGACCTCGACGCCGTTCGGCCCGGGGATCTGCAGGTCGAGCACGACCACCTGCGGCCGGGCGGCGGGGAACCTGGCGATGGCCTGGTGACCGTCCGCTGCGACGGCGACCACGTCGAAGCCCGCCGCGACCAGGTCGCGCTCCACCGCATCACGCCACATCGGGTGGTCGTCGACGACCATCACCCGCACCGCGTGCCGGTCGACCCCGTCGGACATGCGGCGACCCTAGCGCTCGAACCGACCACGGTGGTGCCGCAACGGGTCGTCCCCGTCACCCACCTCCAGGCGCTCCACGACCGTGGTGACGAGCGTGGACCAGCCGACCTCCTGCTCCCCCTCCAGACGTACGCCGGCCCAGGACGCCGCGGACACCAGGCGTGGCCCCCACGCGGTCTGCTCGAACTCCCCGTGGCTGAACATCCCGCCGGGCGCGGGCGCCGTACCGGCGAACATCTCGGCCAGGTCGCGGTGCTCCCACGCGAGCAGGTGCACGACGCCCGAGCCGGTGGCCAGCAGCGACTCGGTCAGGGCGGCGTCCGGGTCCAGGAGCGCCAGCAGCCGCGCCTGCTCGCCGGCCGCCACGAGGAACGAGGTCACCGTCAGCCCGGCACGAGCCGCCTCCGCGCCGGACGTCCACAGGCTCACCGTCCCCCCGACGCGACCGCGGAAGCGTCGGACCGGGTCGGGCTCCGGGTCCGCGAACGGATGTCCCTGGTGGATCGTCACGGGTCGAGCCTAGGGATCTCGGCCCGACACGGCGCGACACCTGTCTAGGGTGGGCGCCGGTCGACCGTGCGCGTCGGCCACCGAGGAGCGGGCGATGGCGTCGACGAGCGTGCGAGGGACGGTGAAGCGCTGGTACGCCGGAGCGGCGCACGGTGCCGGGCGCGTCCTCACCGCCGCCCACGTGCTGGGCAGCGAGCCTCCCCCGCGCTCGCACCGTCGGCGGCACTGGCTGCACAGCCTGACGTCGGTGCACGACTCGGCCGCGATGATCACGCTCGACGTGCCCTGGTGGACCTATCGGGCGATCGACGACGTGGAGGCCTGGCTGGCCGCCCGCGACCGACCGGCCCGCGTCTTCGAGTACGGCTCCGGTGCCAGCACCGCCTGGCTCGCCCGGCGCAGCGGATCGGTCCACAGCGTGGAGCACGACACCGGCTTCGCCTCGCTCATGGACGACCTGCTGGCCGAGGTCGCCAACGCCGAGGTGGTCGTACGTCCGCCGGTCGCGTCCGCCGCGCCCGTCGTACCGTCGGCGAAGGAGGGGTACGCCGGCCTCGACTTCGCCTCGTACGTCGACGCGATCGACGAGGTCGACGGCGACTTCGACCTGGTCGTGGTCGACGGCCGTGCGCGCGAGCGCTGCCTCACCAAGGCGCTCGAGCGCCTCGCGCCGGACGGCATCGTCGTCTTCGACAACACCCGGCGACGTCGCTACCGCCGTGCGATCGAGGCGGCGCCGGTGGTCGAGCGCCGGCTCCCGGGGCTCACCCCGACGCTCCCCTACCCCGACCAGACCTCACTGCTGCGACGCTCCTGACCGCAGCCGGTGCGCCGAGCGGAGCGCGCCGGAGGCGGCCAGCAGCACGTCGGAGAGCGCGAGCAGGCCGCGGGACGCGAGGGCCACGGCGAAGGCCGGCGACCGCCCGATGATCGGCGACAGGACCGCGATCAGGATGCCGTCCCGGACCCCGACCCCGGCCGGGGCGAGGATCGCGACCAGCCCGAAGGCCCAGCCCAGCGCCATCCCGCCCACCGAGGCGACGAGCGCGTCGGCCCCCGTGCCGCCGAGCGCGCGGACCAGGACCCAGACGTGGAGCCCGTAGAGCACCCAGACGACGAGGGCCCACGCGACCGCACCGGCCATCGCCCGACCGGTGATCGCGAGGCCGGGCGGCTCGCGGCCGGCCAGGCGGAAGAGCCGGTCGAGGAGGGAGGTGAGCACCGGGGGCCACAGGGCGACCAGGGCCAGCGCTGCCAGGACCCAACCCCACCACGCCACCTCGGAGGTCCCCCCGACCCAGGGCAGCAGCACCAGGCCGAGGGCCGCGCCGGTGGCGGTGAGCACGACGAGGAGCATCAGGTTGGCCGCCAGCATCACCCGCCGGCGGGCACCCCAGCGCCGGCCCGACTCCATCTGCGCGACCGCGGGCCAGACCAGCCCGGGGATGTACTTGCCGAGCTGGGTGACGAAGAAGACGTCCCACGCCTCACCGCGCGGAGGGCCGGCCCCGAGACCGTGGAGGAGGGTGACCCAGACGCCGAGCAGAGCCGTGGTGCCGAGCAGGGCGAGGACACCCGACAGCAGCAGCGGCCCCCACCCGATCTCGCGGAAGGCGTCGGCCAGGGTCTCCCCGTTGCGGGCGACGATGAAGACGCAGCCGGCCGCGACGACGGCCAGGAGGACCCACGACCCGACGCTGCGCCAGGAGCGGTCCCCCGGGCTCAGAACGGAACGGCCTTCTGCCACGTCGGTTCGGTCTCGACCGGGGTCGCGAACCGGGCCCTCCTCGTGTGCTCGAGCGTGTTCTCGATCAGGATCCGGTTGGTGCGGATCAGGTCGGAGATGATGCCGAGCATCACGCTGAGGAACGACAGGATCAGCAGCACGGCACCGACCAGCAACGACTGCACGTGGCCGCGCCCCGGCTCGCCGAGCCCGACCAGCACGGCGTACCTGACGAACGGCGCGAGCCCGAGCAGGGCGAACCCGATCGCCGACCAGCCGAAGATGATGTACGGCTTGTACATGATGAAGGCCCGGATGATCGCGGCCGCGGACTTGAAGACGTGCTGCCGGGTCGAGGAGAAGAGCCGTGACTCGCGGGTCTTGGCGTTGGTCACGACCGGGATGCTGTCGATCTTCAGCTTCTTGTTGCCGGCCTGGATGATCGACTCCATGCAGTAGCTGAACCGGGTCACCGTGTTCAGCCGCATCAGGCTCTCGCGCGAGTACGCGCGGAACCCGCTGGCCGCGTCCGGCAGGGTGGTGCCGGCGGCCTTGTTCACGACCTTGCTGCCGAGCCGCTGCAACGCGACCTTCGAGCGCGAGAAGTGCTCGACCAGGTGGACCTGACGGTCGGCGATCACGATGTCGGCGGTGCCGGCCACGATCGGCTGGACGAGGTCGGAGATCCGCTGCTGGGGGTACTGGTTGTCGCCGTCGGTGTTGACCACGATGTCGGCGCCGATGCTGAGCGCGTAGTTCACGCCGTCCTGGAACGAGCGGCCCAGCCCCTGGGTGCGCGCGTGGCGGACGAAGTGCGTGACCCCGAACGAGCGGGCGACCTCGACGGTGCGGTCGCTGGAGCCGTCGTCGATGACGAGCACGACGATCTCGTCGATGCCGTCGATGCGTCGCGGGATCGACTGCAGGACGAGGGGCAGGGTGCCTTCCTCGTTCAGGCAGGGGATCTGGACGACGAGCTTCACACGGACCTCACCAGGTGGCGGCGAAACGAGCGCTCGAAGTCTACGAGCACGGCGCCGGCTCCCGGGGTTTTGGGCAAAGTTCGAGCGCGGCGACCGATGCGCGTCGTCCGATCCCGAGCCACAATGTGCGCCATGCAGGAGGCGGCGGTCGACGAGGCGGTCGTGACGCGGCGGAGTGCGCCGGGATGGTTCCCGGCAGCCCTGCTCTTCCTCGGCGCCCTGCTCGTCTACGCCGCTCACCGTCTCCCACACGTTGGTCAGCATGGACGTCTGGACCGCGGAGTTCGGCTCCTGGCACCTGGCCACGGTGGGCAACCCCTGGATCGAGGGCATCCGCATCCCGCTGCTCGACCACAACCCCCTGCGCCACGAATGGGTGCTCGAGGCTGCGAACGGGCACACGGTGATCGGCCGCTCGCCGGGTGTCATCGCGGCCGCCCTGCCGGCGTACTGGCTGGTCCGGCCGGCGACGTTCACGACCGTGCCGGGCGGGATGACGGCGGCGCTGCTGATGGCCGGCGCCGTGACGTTCGTGTTCCTGACGGTGCGGCGGTACCTGCCCCAGCGCCAGGCCGCTGCTGGCCGCCGTGGTCTTCGGCTTCGCGACGCCGGTGTGGAGCGTGGCGGCCAACGGCGTGTGGCCGCACACGATCACGGTGTTCGGGATCTGTGGGATGGCCTGGGCCTCCGCGACCGGGCGGTGGTGGTGGGTCGGGATCTTCGGCGGGATCACTCTCTGGGGCCGGCTCCATGCCGCTCTGATCGTGGCCGTCCTCGGGCTGCTGGTCGGGCTGCGGCGTCGCTCCCCGGGCATCGTGGTCCGGGTGGGCGTCGCGAGCGGCGCGTTCCTGGTGCCGATGAGCCTCTGGACGCACTGGATGTACGGGACGTGGAACCCGACGGCCTCCTACGACACCAGCCGTCTTCCAGGACTACGCCGAGCAGAACCGGCTGAGCATCGTCAACCAGCTGGGGTTCTGGGTGGCGCCCGACCGCGGCATCCTCGTGTGGACGCCGCTCGTGCTGATCCTGCTGCCGGCGCTCGTGCGCTCCTGGAGGCAGCTGCCGGACTGGTCGCAGTCGCTGGTGTGGGGCGGCCTCGCCTACACCGTCCTGCAAGGCGTCCTGAACCGCTTCAGCGGTGGCGACGTCTTCTACGGCTACCGCCTGGGCCTCGAGATGCTGGCCTGCGCCACGCCGGCGCTGGCCCTGTCGACACCGCACATGGGCCGGGTGGCCCGGGCGCTGCTCGGCCCGGTGATCGCGCTCCAGCTGCTCGCCATCTCCTACGGCGCGGTCAAGGACACGGCGTACCTCCCGTTCGACCAGGCCTGGCACCACAACGCCTTCGAGTCGGGCCGTGACGCACGGCGGCGTCGGCATGTGGCTGGCTGTCGTGCTCGCGGTGCGCGATCGGCTACCTCGTGCAGCGGATCGTGACCGGCCGCGGAGAGACGGCTAGCGCGGGAAGCTGAGCTCCCACTCCGTGCCGTAGGAGCCGGTGGTCAGCGTGGCGGTGCCGCCGAGCTCGGACACCCGGCCACGGATGCACGAGGCCACGCCGAGCCGGCCCTCGCGCTCCGCCTCCTCGAGCCGTCCCGGCGGGATGCCCGGACCCTCGTCCCGGACCGTGACCAGGAGCTCCTCGGGCGTCGCCTCGAGCAGCACCCAGGCGGGGGCGGACGGGCCCGACGTGGGCCACCACGTTGTCGAGGCAGGACGACACCACGGCCACGACCTCGTCGGCCGCCGCCTTCTCCAGGAGCACGCCGCTCGAGGGCGCCGCGACCGACACCCCGGCGCGTCGCTCGAGCGCCGACAGCTCGCCGACCAGGTCGACCACCCCGGGTGTCGGACCGACGGCGTCCTGCTGACGGATCAGCGCTCGCAGGGCCTGCTCCTGCTCGGCCGCCAGCCGCCCGAGCTCGGCGCCGTCCGGGCCCAGCTCCGGGCCGCGGCGCTGGACCAGGGCCAGGACCTGGAGCACGCCGTCGTGGACCACGCGGGCGAGCCGGGTGCGCTCGGCCGCGGCTGCCGCGGCGCGGTCGGCGACGGCGGTGCGCGCGGCCGAGCGCATCAACGAGTCGGCCATCAGCCCGACGATCGGGCCGCCGATCAGGAGGAGGAAGAGGTTGCCGTAGACGGTCTCGTCGACGTAGTGCCGGGTCAGGACGTCCGTCACGGAGAGCAGGACGGCCGCGACGAACCCGCCCAGCGCGCGCCAGTGGATGGCCCAGGCGAACATCGCCGCGATCACCCAGAAGCCCGGGATCGTGGAGTGGTAGCCCGGGTCCTTCACGAGGGCGGTCAGGCCCAGGGCGGCCAGCGCGACCCCGAGGTCGGCGACGACCCAGGCCGTCGTACGACGGGCGTAGGAGCGGTAGGCCCAGGTGACCACGAAGGTCCAGACCACCATGCCGACCAGCACGCCGGCGGCTCCGACCGGGTGGGAGAACCCGTCGCGGTAGACGTTGAGGACGACCGCGTTCGCCACCAGCACGAACCTGAGGACGGCGAGCCAGCGGTACAGGCGGTCCTCGACCGCGATCGCCGCCGGCTCGGTCGGCCTGGCCGGGAGCCGCAGGCGCGGGGTCAGGATGCCTGCTTCTGCTCGCCGGTGCCGGCGGCCAGGTCCTCGCGAGCCTCGCGCTCGGTGCGCTTCGACGACGCGGGGCCGGCCGGCTTCTGCGACAGCTCCTTGGCCTTGCTCGCGTAGACGTCGACGTACTCCTGGCCGGACAGCTGCATGATCTCGTACATGATCTCGTCGGTGATCGCGCGCAGGATGTAGCGGTCGTTCTCCATGCCCTCGTAGCGCGAGAAGTCGAGCGGCTTGCCGAAGCGCACGCTCGGCCGGGTGAAGGTGCCGAAGGTCTTGCCCGGCGGCGCGACCACGTCGGTGCCGAGCACGGCGACGGGGATCACCGGCGCCCGGGTCTCGAGCGCGAGGCGGGCGACGCCGGTCTTGCCGCGGTACAGACGGCCGTCGTGGGAGCGGGTGCCCTCGGGGTAGATGCCGAAGAGGTCGCCGTCCTCGAGGATCTTGCGCGCCGAGGACAGCGCGCCCTCGGCGGCGTTGGCGCCGGACCGGTCGATCGGCACCTGGCCGGCGCCGGAGAAGAACTTCTTCTGGAACCAGCCCTTGAGGCCCGGGGTCGTGAAGTACTCGGCCTTGGCCACGAACGTCACCCGCCGCGGCAGGGTCAGCGGCATGAACATCCAGTCGGTGTAGGACAGGTGGTTGCTGGCCAGGATGGCGGGCCCGGACGCCGGGACGTTCTCCGCGCCGTCCACGTGGGGACGGAAGACGATCCGCAGCCACGGGCCCAACGCGATCCACTTCATGAACCAGTAGAGCAACCCCGACCTCCCTCCGATCCGAGCGGCCACGCGCACGCCGGCGAGCCTGGCCACACCCTAGTCCCACCCGCAGGGGCGCGGCCCCTGACAGCACGCGTGGCGGTACGGCAGGATGCGCGCATGTCCGACGCCCTCGCAGCCGACGTTCCCACGCACCCGTTGTCCTTGCCCGCCACCCCGGAGAAGACCGGTGGGCGCGCGATCGGCGTCCTGCTCGTCCACGGGTTCACCGGCTCGCCCGCGTCCATGAAGCCGTGGGCCCGCCACCTCGCCGAGCAGGGGTACGCCGTCGAGGTCCCCTGCCTGCCCGGGCACGGCACGAGGTGGCAGGACCTCAACCAGGTGACGTGGTCGGACTGGTACGCCGAGGCCGAGCGCGCGCTCGACGCGCTCCGCGAGTCCTGCACGGCCGTCGTCGTCTGTGCCCTGTCGATGGGCGGCTCCGTCGTGCTCCGGCTGGCCGAGGAGCGCCCCGACCAGGTGTCCGGGATCGTGCTGGTGAACCCCTTCGTGTCCAGCGACCGCAAGGAGCTCGTCGCCCTGCCGCTGCTCAAGCACGTCGTGCCGTCGCTGCGCGGCGTCGTCAACGACATCAAGAAGCCCGACCAGGACGAGGTCGGCTACGACCGACTGCCGCTCAAGGGCATGGCCCAGATCGTGGCGCTGTGGAAGGTCGTCGTCCCCGACCTCGGCCGGGTGACCCAGCCGCTGCTCTACTTCCGCTCCGCCGTCGACCACGTCATCGACGTGTCCTCCTCGGCCACCGTGCTGGACGCCGTCGGCTCGACCGACGTCGAGGAGCGGATCCTCGAGAACAGCTACCACGTCGCCACGCTCGACCACGACGCCGAGCGCATCTTCGAGGAGTCCGCGGCTTTCATCGCCCGCGTCACGGCCTAACCTTGGTCCGGTGAGCACGCGGGACGACGACGCCGCCTGGCGGCAGATCGTCGACAACTACGGCGAGCGGCCGGAGGTCCCCGACGCTCCGGCCGTGGAGGCGCCGCCCGCCGACGACCTCTCCGAGGGTCCGCCCGAGGCCCCCGAGCCGTTCCAGCTCGAGCTCTACGACGAGCAGTTCGTCCCGCCCCCGCTGCCGCCGCCGCCGGTGATCAGGCCCGAGCGACGCCTCGCCTGGGTCGGGCTGGTCGGGTCGCCGGTGCTGCTGGTGGTGCTCACGCTGGTCGACTACTCGTTCCCTGCCGTGCTGACCGGCGGCCTGGTCGTCGCCTTCCTCGCCTCGTTCGGCTACCTGGTCGCGACCATGGAGCCGCACGACCCGGACGACGACGGCGCCCGGGTCTAGGCCGGCCGGCGCAGGAGGACGTAGCCGTCGTCGGTGCCCTCGGGCACCCAGCCCCGCTCGGTCAGGCCCGCGGCCAGGGCGGAGTCCTCGGCCACCAGCGCGACCCGGAGGTCGGCGTCGCGCACGACGGCGTACCACCCGGTGCCTGGCGGACCACCCGGTCGTAGCCCTCGACGTGCGCGACGGAGTACGGCGTGATCAGGCCGTCGACGTACTGCTCGAGGCGCGGATGGCGCCAGGCGAGCCAGCCGCCGAGCTCGTAGGCGTTGAGCACCCCGGTCCCCGGCGGCAGGCGGTCGAGCGCCGCGTCGAGCGCGGTCGGCACGTCTCCGGGCCGGTCCGCCACCTGCGGGGCCGCGACGGCGACCACGAGGGTGCAGAGCACGGCCCAGGCCCCGATCGCCCCCCACTCCCTCGCGGGCCGGGAGCGGCTCGGTGTCGCCGGCCGATCGTGACCCGAGGCCCTCGAGGGCGGCCGCGAACAGCGGAGCGGCGACGAGGGCCCCGACCACCACCAACCGTGCGCTGTACCAGACCAGGACGGTCGCGACCACGAGCAGCAGCACCCGGGACCAGGTGACCCCGCGTCGGGTGACCGCCCAGACCGCGGCGGTCACCGCGATCATCAGCAGCGCGCCGAGCGGGCCCCACGCGAGCAGGTCGGTGCGCTCCCACTCGGCGATGAACCGGGCGGTGCTGCGCACCGCGAACGGCGCCTCGAGGACGCCGAGACCGACGGGGTTCAGCGCCACCACCGCGAAGGAGCCGGCGGCGACCGCTCCCAGCCGCGTCAGCGTGCGGCCGTCGGCGCGCCGCGACAGCGCGATGCCCAGCGCGACCAGGCAGCCGAGGCCGGCCCCGAGGAACCAGAACCCGTGGCACAGCGACCAGACCCAGACGAGCGGGATCAGCCACCAGCGTGGCCTCAGGTCGCGCTCGGTCTGCAGCCACGCGGCGAGCAGCACCGGGAGCAGCACGAAGCTGACGCAGCTGCGGGCGGGAGGTCAGCGACGCCGCCGCAGCGAGCACGGTGAAGACGGTGGCCACCGAGGCCGCGAGCGGGGCCGGCCTCGCGCCGGTTGGCCGCGTGCACGGCGACCACGACCGCCAGCGCGGCCGAGCCAGAACAGCACCGCGAGCCCGGGCAGCCCGGCCCACCGCTCGACGTACGCCGCGACGACCTCGGGCAGCGGCTCGGTCGGCACCCACGGGCACCGTCGCGAACGACGACCAGTCGCGGGGTGGCCAGGGACCGCTGGGCGATCAGGTCGTTGCCGAGCCGGAGGTGCCACCAGTCGTCGGGGTCACGGATCGGGGCCGCCGCGCGGCGCGCCACCCTGGCGACCACGCCGCAGACCAGCGCCACCGGCAGCCACCGGACCGACGATCGGCCATGCGGGGATGGTGCCAGCGAACCCTGGTCACCGGGCGGGATCGGCGCTCGCCGCGCCGGTCCTGTCGGCTCGGGTCAGTGCCGGGTCAGGTCCGCCGCGCCGATCAGTCCGGCCCGGTTGCCGAGGCGGGCCTTGCGGATCTCGAGCATCGGACGGTGCCCGCGTCCCGTGAGCTGGGCGGCGAAGGCCCGGCGGGCCGGGTCGAGCAGCAGGTCGTCGGCAGCGCTCACGCCGCCGCCGATCACGACGACGGCCGGGTCGAGCACCGCCGTGAGGGACGCGATGCCCTCGCCCAGCCAGCGGCCGAGCGAGGCCAGCTGCTCGAGGGCGAAGGGGTCGCCGGCCCGGGCCGCCTCGGTGATCAGCGGGCCGGTGATCGCGTCGACGTCACCGCCCGCCCGATCGAGCAGGTCGGCGGCCAGCAGCGAGCCGGCTCCCGCGGCGGCCCGCGCCTCGCGCACGAGCGCCGAGCCGCTGGCGTACATCTCGAAGCACCCGCGGTTGCCGCAGCCGCACCGGATGCCGTCGGGCACCACCCGCATGTGCCCGATCTCGGCACCCACCCCGAACGCGCCGCGGTAGAGCGAGCCGTCGAGGACGACGCCGCCCCCGACCCCGGTCCCGACCGTCACCAGGAGCAGGTCGTCGACGTCGTGCCCGGCGCCGAACTGGAACTCGCCCCACGCCGCCGCGTTGGCGTCGTTCTCGACGACGACGGGCAGGCCCAGCGTCGCCTCGAGGTCGGCCTTGAGGTCGAGGTCGCGCCACGCCAGGTTGGGGGCGAACAGGACGACGGACCGGGCCTTGTCGATGTAGCCGGCCGCGCCGACGCCGACCGCCTCGATCTGGTGACGGGTGCGCAGCTCGGTGACCAGCTTCTCGATCGCCGCCTCGATGGCGTGCGCGTCGGTGGCCGGCGACTCGACCCGCAGCTCCTCGAGGACCGACCCCGACTCGTCGACGACGCCGCCGGCGATCTTGGTGCCGCCGACGTCGATGCCGCACGCGAGGGTCATGCGTCGTCCTCCGGCCAGTCGTCGTCGTCCAGCGGGATCCGCTCGACGCCGCCGTCCCGGCCGGGCTCGGGCGGCGCCATCATCCCGGAGACGGCCAGCATCAGCGACGAGGCCGCGCTCGAGAGATGGGCCATGACCTCGGGGCTGGTCTGGCGGACGGCGGCGACCGTGCGGCAGACCGGGCACCAGGTGCACTCCGGGGACCCGGTCGAGACGTGCTCGTGGAGACCGTCGGTGAAGGACGACAGACCGTCGCCGTGCTCCTTGGCCCACCCCGAGAAGGCGCCGAGCAGCTTCGCGGCCTCCTCGGCCACGCTGCCCACCTGCTGTCCGGGCTCTCCGCTCGGGCCCTGCTGCTCCGGGCCACCCGGCTCCGCGCCGTCCGTCTGCCCTGACACCTCAGTCCTCACTGTCGTTCCGCGGCGAACCTCACCTGCAGCTCGCCCCCGTCCACGCGGGCACCGGCGACCCGATGGCGGGCCAGCCCTGCGGGCAGGGTGAGGAGACGACGATACGACCCCACGGTCACGACCAGATCGTCGCCGTCCCTCGCGAGGTCGACGTCCGCCGCGTCCGACGAACGGGAGCCGCAGCCGGAGCACGGCGCCGTCGGTGGTCCGGGTGATCCGGATCGGCTCGCGCGTCGCGGGTACGGCGAGCGGGTCGCTGTCGCCGTACAGCTGCCGGCCGAAGGCGCCGAGCGCCTCCAGCCCGACCGGCTCGGACGGTCGGTACTCCGACTGCCAGACCTCGACGCCGGCGAACGAGTCCGCGACCTGCTCCAGCACCTCGGCCTGCGCGGCCACCCAGCCGGCGCGCCACGGGTCGGCGTCGCTCACCGGGGAAGACCCGGTTGGCCACGACGCCGTCCACGCGGTAGCCGAAGAGCGAGAGCGTCGTGTAGCTGCGCCGGGCCTCGGCCAGGACCACCTGCTCGGGTGTCAGCACGAGCCGCACGCTGGCGTCGCGACCGGTCAGCAGCGCGCGCACCTCGTCGAGCTCCAGGTGCAGCCGCTCCACCGCCGCGAAGACGTCGTCCTCGGGCATCGGCACCCCGGCCGCGCGCGACAGCACCGGCCGGAGCGCCTTCACCACGCGGCGCTCGACCGGGAAGACGCGGCTCATGTACCAGCCCAGCGCCTCCGGCAGGGCGAGCAGCCGGAGCGTCTCGGCGGTGGGCGCGCAGTCGACGACGATGACGTCCCACTCGTCGGAGAGGGCGTGCTGCCGGCAGCTCGAGGAGCGCCAGCACCTCCTCGGCTCCCGGGATCACGGTCAGCTCCTCGGCGGCGACCGGGTCGACGCCGGCGACCTCGAGCACGCGCAGCAGGTAGCCCTGGATCTCGGCCCACGACTGCTCGAAGCGCCGCTGGGCGTCGACCTGGTGGACGAACAGGTCGCGGGCCACCTGCTCGGGCTCGGTGCCGACGGTCACGCCGAACGCGTCGGCGAGCGAGTGGGCGGCGTCGGTCGAGAGCACCAGCGTGCGCTGCCCGGACGCCGCGGCGAGGGTCGCCGTAGCGGCTGCGACCGTCGACTTGCCGACGCCGCCCTTGCCGGTGAACAGGAGGATCCGCACGAGACGTCTGGAGGTCAGCCCGTCAGGCGAGGGACTCGACGCGCTTCTTCAGCCCCTTCAGCGCCGCGTCGATGAGGATCTTCTCGCCCTTGCGCTTCAGCATGCCGATCAGCGGGATCGACACGTCGAGGGCCAGGCGGTAGGTCACGTCGGTCGAGCCGTTGCCGAGGTCGGTGAGCACGTAGGCGCCGTCGAGCGCCTTGAGCATCTTGCCCTCGTCGAGCTTCCAGGTCACCTGCTCGTCGCCGGACCAGACGTAGACCAGGGTGTACTCGTCCTTGATCGGCGACACGTCGAGCCGGAAGAAGACCTTCTCGGCACGCCCGTCGGGGAACTCCGAGACCACGTCCGCGGTGGTCACCCCCTTGGCCCAGGTGGGGTACGCCGGGAAGTCCGCGATCACGTCCATGACCTCGCTCGGCGAGGCGTCGATCACGATCGACGACGTCGTCTGGTCGGCCATCGTGACCTCCTCGGGCTCGGCCCACGGGTTCGGCAGCACACGCGCCGCGGAGGGCGCGTGGAGGGCTCGGCGAGCCTATCGGATCGCGTCGACGCCTCCTCGGCGGTAACCTCCCCGGGAACCGTCCCCCGTCCCGTGCTGGAGGCACCCTTGCGTGAGTACTCCTCCCCACTGACCGTCGACATCCCGGCGACGGGGAACCTGACCGACGACGTCGTGCGCAACGCCGCCGAGGCACCCGACGCCGTCGCGTTCTCGCGGCGGCGGGGCGACGACTGGGAGGACGTCACCGCGCAGGTGTTCCTCGACGAGGTGCGCGCGGTGGCCAAGGGGCTCGTCGCGGCCGGGATCCGCACCGGCGACCGGGTCGCCCTGATCTCCAAGACCCGCTACGAGTGGACCCTGGTCGACTACGCGATCTGGTTCGCCGGCGCGGTCACGGTGCCGGTGTACGAGACGTCGTCGGCCGAGCAGATCGAGTGGATCCTGGGGAACTCCGGGGCCACGGCCGTGATCGCCGAAGGGCCGGCGCACACCGCCCGGATCGCCGAGCGCCGCTCCACCCTCGAGTCGCTCAACCACGTGTGGTCGCTGGAGGACAACGCGATCGAGGTGCTCCGACGACTCGGCGACGACATCTCCGACGACGACCTCGAGGTCCGGCGTACGACGGCGACGCCGCTCGACCTGGCCACGATCATCTACACCTCCGGCACCACCGGCCGTCCCAAGGGCTGCCTGCTCACCCACGGCAACTTCATGTTCGAGCTCGGCGTCGCCGTCCCCGAGCTCCACGAGCTGTTCGAGCCCGACGACGCCTCGACCCTGCTGTTCCTGCCGCTGGCCCACGTCTTCGCCCGGATCATCCAGGTCGGCGCGATCAAGGCCCGGGTCCGGCTCGGGCACAGCGCCGACATCAAGCACCTGCTGGCCGACCTCGACCGGTTCCAGCCGACGTTCGTCCTCGCCGTTCCCCGCGTCTTCGAGAAGATCTTCAACACCGCGTCGCAGAAGGCCACGGCCGAGGGGCGCGGCGGCATCTTCGAGCGCGCCGCCGACACCGCCATCGCCTACTCGCGGGCCCTCGACCGGGGCAAGGTGCCGATCACCCTGCGGGCCCGGCACGCGCTGTTCTCGCGGCTCGTCTACGGGCGCCTCCGTGCCGCCCTGGGCGGGCGCTGCCGCTACGCCATCTCCGGTGGCGCCCCGCTCGGCGACCGGCTCGGTCACTTCTACCGGGGCATCGGGCTGGTGGTGCTCGAGGGCTACGGCCTCACCGAGACGACGGCCGCCCTGACCGCCAACCGACCCGACGCCCTCAAGATCGGCACCGTCGGCCAGCCGCTGCCCGGCACCGAGGTCCGGGTGGCCGAGGACGGCGAGCTGCTCTTCCGCGGCGGCCAGGTGTTCGCCGGCTACTGGGAGAACGAGTCGGCCACCGCCGAGGTGCTGCGGCGCGACGGCTGGTTCCACACCGGCGACGTCGGCGAGATCGACGAGGAGGGCTTCGTCCGGATCACCGGGCGCAAGAAGGAGATCCTGGTGACCGCGGGCGGCAAGAACGTCGCCCCGGCCGTGCTCGAGGACCGCGTCCGTGCCCACGCCCTCGTCAGCCAGTGCCTCGTCGTCGGCGACGGTCAGCCGTTCATCGCCGCGCTCGTCACGATCGACCCCGAGTCCTTCGCCGACTGGGCGGCCGCGCACGGCAAGAACGGCGACTCTCCGCGCCCTGGTCGACGACCCCGACCTGCGCGCCGAGGTCCAGCTCGCGGTCGACGACGCCAACGCAGCGGTCTCGCGGGCGGAGTCGATCCGCAAGTTCGTGATCCTCCCCGAGGACTGGACCGAGGAGGGCGGCCAGCTCACGCCCAGCCTCAAGCTCAAGCGCAACGTGGTCGTCCGCGAGCGCAAGGACGAGATCGCTCGCTCTGTTCGCCTGACCCGGTTGCTGTCCACCGACCGGACCCGGCCGTAGCGGCGAGAGGGCCTTTCTTTGCCATTCCGCCCCTGGCCCGGTTTCCCACTCATACCATCTGTCTCGCGTGTTTCGGGACCGGAAGGGCATCAGCCCCCTCGATCCTCGGGGCCGTCAAGACTGCCCGGCCGCTCCCTACGGACGGCAGGTGTCCGAGCGAAAGGTAACGCCCGAATGGACCGCCGCCGACTGCTGCTGATCCTCGCAGTGTTTGTCGCCGTGATCGGCACGGCACTCGTCTTCCTCTACGTCAAGGGCGCCGACAAGCGCGCCAGGACAAAGTCGCCAACACCTCCGTGCTGGTGGCCACCGCGAACATCGCCGCCGGCGAGACCTACGACGCGGCGCTGTCCGCCGGCAAGATCGTCTCGTCCGAGGTCCCGCAGACCGTGGTCGACGCGAACACCGGCGCCGTGACCGACTCCACCCAGCTGAACGGCAAGATCGTGTCCGTCCCGATCTTCGCGGGCCAGGTCATCGTCCAGCCAGTTCGGTGACGGCGGTCTCCGCCGCCAACAGCAACCTGGCCATCCCCAAGGGGATGATCGCGATCTCGGTCAACCTGACCGACCCCGACCGCGTCGCGGGCAACATCCAGAACGGCTCCGAGGTCGCGATCTTCGTGACCGGGACCCTGACGCCCGCAGCCGGCGCCGGCCCCGCGCCCGGTGGCACCGACACGCAGGCCACCCGGCTGCTGCTGCCCAAGGTCACCGTGCTCAACGTCGGTCACCGCAACCGCCGACGCACGTCCACCAAGACCGACCCGGCCAGCGGCGAGCAGACCACCGAGCAGCTTCCTCGTACGCTGTTGACCCTCGCGGTGACGCAGAAGGAGGCCCAGAAGGTGATCGTGGCCTCCAAGGCACTCGACCTGACGTTCGGGCTGCTCACCGACAACAGCGAGGTCAAGCCCGGTCCGGGCACCTCGACCCAAGTCGCCTCTCTCTTCAAGTGAGCTCACATGCCCGTCATCGTCGATCCTGACAGCACCACAGCCCGCCGGCTCCTGGGCGCCCTGCCGCCCGGCTGCCAGTCGGTGGACACCACCGAGCGCCTCCTGCCGTGGTTGGCCCAGCACCCCGAGGAGTACGTCGTGGTGCTGGGGCCGAACATCTCGTTCGGCGACGGGGTCACGGTGTGCGAGGGACTGCGCACGACCCGGCCCGCCACCAGCGTGGTCTTCGTCCGTCCGGCCCTCGACACCGCGCTGCTGGCCCGCGCCATGCAGGCCGGCGCCCGTGAGGTCGTCGCCATGGACGACCTCCACCTGGTCGCCGGTGCCGTGTCGCGGGCCCACCAGTTCTCGCAGGCCCTGCGGGGCCCGGAGGCGTCGCGGCACAACGGCCACGTGATCTCGGTCTTCTCCCCCAAGGGCGGGGTCGGGAAGACCACGGTCGCGGTCAACCTGGCGCTCGCGCTCACCGACAAGGGCGCCCGCCAGGTGTGCCTGGTCGACTTCGACCTGGCCTTCGGCGACGTGGCCATCACCCTGCAGCTGTTCCCGTCGCACACCATCGAGCACGCGATCGGCTCCGAGGAGGACCTCGACACGCCGATGCTCAACTCGCTGCTCACCCGCTACCAGGACTCCCTCAAGGTGCTGGCGGCGCCGAGCCACCCGGACGTCCGCGAGCGGATCAGCCCGCTGCTCATCTCGAAGGTCCTGCGCACCCTGCGGACCATGTACGACTACGTCGTGGTCGACACCGCGCCGGCCTTCGACGAGCAGACGCTGACCGCCCTCGACGAGACCGACGAGTGCATCATCGTGGCGACGCTCGACGTGCCGACCCTGAAGAACGTCAAGGTCGCCCTCGACACCCTCGAGATGCTCAACATCGGGCGCGGCCACCGCTACCTGCTGCTGAACCGGGCCGACGACGCCGTCGGCATCGGCGCGGAGAAGGTCGAGACGATCCTGGGGATGAACGTCGCCTCGCAGATCTCGACGTCCATCGACATCGCCGCCGCCACCAACGCCGGCACGCCGATCATCGCGGCCAGCCCCAACCACCCGTCGAGCGCCGCGTTCCGCAACCTCTCGGCGCTGCTGGTCGGCGAGCCGCAGGGCTGCCGTCACGGACGACCCGGGCCGCCACGCGGACGCCGACAACGACCGCTTCGCCAAGCTCTTCCGGATCAAGAGGTGACATCGTGAGCAGTCTCGCCGAACGTCTGGCAGCCGCCCGCAAGCAGACCGAGAGCGGTGGCGCGCCGCCGTCGGCTCCCCCGCCCAAGGGTCCCGACGGTCCGGAGCCCTCCCAGACCCCGCCGCCGCGCGCGGCGAAGCGGGCGGCGGCGGCGACGACGCCGGCACCCGCCAGCGCGCGCTGCGGCGTCGCCCGCCACGACGACGTCCCGGGTCACCAACCGGCGCGGCAACGCCGAGTACGAGCGCCTCGAGGACGCTCAAGCACGACGTGCACAGCGAGCTGCTCAAGCAGCTGGGTCCGCAGCTGTACGACGCCAACCTCGACCAGGCCGACCTCGACCAGCGGGTCCGTGCGGTCCTCGCCCAGCTGATGAGCTCGCAGGAGCGGCCGATCAGCAACGCCGACCGCAACCGGCTCACCCAGGAGATCAGCGACGACATCCTCGGCTACGGCCCGATCGAGCCGTTCCTGCGCGACGTCGACGTCTCCGAGGTCATGGTCAACGGTCCGGACTCCATCTACCTGGAGCGCGACGGCAAGCTGGTCAAGGCCAACGCGACGTTCAGCGACGAGGCCCACGTGCGCCGCACGATCGACAAGATCGTGTCGCGCATCGGCCGACGCGTCGACGAGTCGAGCCCGATGGTGGACGCCCGGCTCCCCGACGGCAGCCGTGTCAACGCGGTCATCCCGCCGCTGGCGATCGACGGCTCCACGCTGACGATCCGTAAGTTCGCCGCCGACCCGCTGACCGCCGACGACCTGATCGCCTTCGGCACGCTGAGCGAGCGCTCGGTGGAGTTCCTCGACGCCTGCGTCCGCGGCCGCCTCAACATCATCGTCTCCGGGCAGCACCGGCGCCGGCAAGACCACGACCCTCAACGTGCTGTCGTCGTTCATCCCCGAGGACGAGCGCATCGTCACCATCGAGGACGCCGCGGAGCTCCAGCTCAAGCAGGACCACGTGGTGCGCCTCGAGTCCCGCCCGGCCAACATCGAGGGTCGCGGCATGGTCACCATCCGCGACCTGGTGAAGAACGCCCTGCGTATGCGACCCGACCGCATCATCGTCGGTGAGGTCCGCGACGCCTCCGCGCTCGACATGCTCCAGGCCATGAACACCGGTCACGACGGCTCGATCTGTACCCTCCACTCCAACGGTCCGCGCGACACCCTGGCCCGCATGGAGACGATGGTGCTGATGGCCGGCATGGACCTGCCGGTGCGCGCCATCCGCGAGCAGGTGGCCTCCGCGGTCGACCTGATCGTCCACCAGACCAGGTTCAAGGACGGCTCGCGCCGGATCACCAGCCTGACCGAGGTCGAGCGGATGGAGGGCGACATCATCACCCTCCAGGACATCTTCGTCTTCGACCACTCCGCCGGCTTCGACTCCGACGGCAAGGCGCAGGGCTTCCTGCGCTCCACCGGTCTGCGCCCGAAGTTCCTCGACAAGATGGAGCACTCCAACGTGCACGTCGACCCGATGCTGTTCGCGATGGAGGGGCTGCGGTGACCGCACTCCTCACCACGGTGGCTCCGCTGGCGATGGACACCACCTGGATGATGTACGCCGGGCTGATCGCGCTCGGCCGTGGGCCTGCTGATCCTGCTGCTCCTCTCGGTGCCGCGCGAGCGCGCGCTGACCACCGAGGAGCGGGTCAGGCAGTACGCCGACCGGGCCGGCCGCGGTGCTCCCGCCTCCGGGGCCATCGCTCCGCCGAGCCGTCCCGAGGACTCCGCGCTCGAGTCCGCCAAGACGGCTGCCGGTGCCGTGCTCAAGCGCAGCGGCGGCCTCGAGCTCCGGATCGCCCAGCGTCTCGAGGGTGCGGGCAGCGCCTGGCGCCCCGCCGAGTGGCTGCTCTTCCACTCCGCCTTCTTCATCGGCGTCTCGATCCTCGGTCTCCTCATCGGCGGCTTCAACCTGGTCATCGGCCTCATCTTCATGCTGTTCGGCGCCATCGGCCCGTGGTGGTACCTCGGGTTCCGGCGCAAGCGCCGCAAGAAGAAGTTCGAGGCCGGCCTGCCCGACACCCTGCAGCTGATGTCCGGCTCGCTGGCCGCCGGCCTCTCGCTGGCCCAGTCCGTCGACACCATCGTCCGCGAGGGCACCGAGCCGATCGCCGGCGAGTTCCGCAAGGTCCTCGTCGAGACCCGCCTGGGCCTGTCGCTCGAGACCGCCCTCCAGGGCGTGGCCGACCGGTTCCAGAGCAAGGACTTCGACTGGGTCGTGATGGCGATCAACATCCAGCGGCAGGTCGGTGGCAACCTGGCCGAGCTGCTCAACACGGTCGCCGCCACCATGCGCGAGCGCGAGTACATCCGTCGTCAGGTCGCGGCCCTGGCCGCCGAGGGCAAGCTCTCCGCCATGGTGCTCGGCGGTCTGCCGCCGGCCTTCATGCTGCTACCTCCTGCTCGCCAACCACGACTACGTGATCGTGCTGTTCACGCGGCCGCTGGGCATCGCGATGCTCGTCGGCGGCGTGATGATCCTCTCCGTCGGCATCTTCTGGATGTCCCGCATCGTCAAGGTCGAGGTGTGACATGACCATCCTCCTGATCCTCGGCGCCGCCCTCGTGGTGCTCGCGCTCGTCCTCGTCTCGGCGGCCATGGGCACCACCGCCTCCGGCCAGGCCGTCTCCGGCGTGGACCGCTCGGTCGCCCTGGTGCAGGCGCTGACCAACGCGCCCAAGGAGCTGACCAAGGAGTACGACGAGTCGTTCGCCGACCGGATCATGGCGCCGTTCCAGGCCCGTGCCCTCAAGGTCGCGCGCCGGCTCTCCGGGAGCGACGCCGCCGAGCGCATCCGCCACCGTCTCGACGTGGCCGGCAACCCTCCGGGCTGGACCGTCGAGCGCGTGCAGGCCGGCAAGGTGATCGGCGCGATCGCGCTGTTCCTGATCTCGGTCGCCCTCACGACCGTGATGGGCACGGCGTTCACCCTGCGCATCGTGGTCATCGTGGGCGCGACCGCCGTCGGCTGGCTCGGCCCCAACCTCTACCTCTACCAGCGCGTCTACGACCGCTCGAAGCTGATCCAGCGGGCGCTGCCCGACGCCATCGACCTGATGACGATCAGCGTGGAGTCCGGCCTGGCCTTCGACGCCGCGGTGCAGCAGGTCGCGCCGCAACACCGAGGGTCCGCTGGCCGACGAGTTCTCCCGGGTGCTGCGCGAGATGCAGATCGGCCAGGGCCGCGCCGAGGCGCTGCGGGCGCTCGGGGAGCGCACCGAGGTCGAC
Organism: uncultured Actinomycetota bacterium; assembly: GCA_963742195.1. Classification (GTDB taxonomy): domain Bacteria; phylum Actinomycetota; class Actinomycetes; order Propionibacteriales; family Nocardioidaceae; genus Nocardioides. Next base: position 65,350 of record CAVULA010000007.1, on the reverse strand, counting down.
GACCTCAAGGGCTTCGTGACCTCGATGATCCAGGCCGACAGCTTCGGCATCCCGATCGCCAACGTGCTGCGGATCCAGTCCTCCGAGATCCGGATGAAGCGCCGCCAGCGCGCCGAGGAGCAGGCCCAGAAGGTGCCGGTGAAGATCACCGTCCCGCTGATCTTCTGCATCCTGCCCTGCCTCTTCATCGCGGTCATGGGACCCGCCGTCATCCACATCATGGACTCCTTCGCGGGGCGATGAGCCGGCCATGAACCGGACCGATGATCTGGGGTAGTCCCCGCCGTCAGTACACCTGGCTGGCGGTGGGAGCGCGCACGTTCGCGCTCCTGACCCTCGCCATGCCCTTGTTGCTGTCGCACGACCAGCTGATGCTGCTGGCCCTGCTGTCCATCGGCGCCATCTGGGCGGCGGTGACCGCCGGCGAGCTGCTCGAGCTCCCGCGCCACGGTGCTCCTGGTCCTCGACGCCGCGCTGGTCGGCACGGTCGCGGGCCTGGCGTCGTCCTCGCTCGAACACGGCCGTGCTCGGAGCGCTCGCCGTGCCGCCCTTCACCGCCGGCCTGGCCCGCGGCACCCGCGGTGTCGCCCTCTCGCTCTCCGCCGAGCTCGCCACGTTCGTCGGGATCGGCCTGTTCGGACACACCCTGACGCCGGAGCTGGGCAGCGCGGCGTTCACCTGGGCGATCACCGGGCTCGGCCTCGGCCTGATCGCCTCGTTCGTCCGCACCAACTTCCTCGACGGCTCCGACCCGCAGCGCGCCTACCGCGACGCGCAGGCGCTGATCCGCGAGCTGATCGGCCTGTCCGGGCGGCTCAGCTCGGGCCTCGACCCGGTCGCCCTGGGCGGCCAGATCGAGAGCGCGGTGCGCGACGAGCTCCCGGTGGCGGCGCTGACCGTCCACATCCCGCGCGGCGAGGTCCTCACGCCGCTGGTCGGCGACACCGGCCTCGGCGGACCAGGACCTCGCCGTGAGCGAGGAGCTCGCGCAGTACTGCCTCGTCACCGGCAACGTGCGCGTGGTCGGGCACAGCTTCGCCTTCCCGCTCAACAGCGGCGGAGGTGTGGCGGCCGTCGTGTCCGGCGTCCTCGCGCCGGGGCTCGACCCGCAGGCCATGGACCTGCCCCGGCGCCTCTCGGCGCTCGACCGCAAGCTCAGCCCCGCCACCGTGCGCCTCGACACCGCCGTGCTCTTCCTGGCGTTCCGCGACTCCGCGACCGTCGAGGAACGGCGCCGCCTCGCGCGCGAGATGCACGACGGCGTCGCGCAGGAGATGGCGTCCCTCGGCTACTTCGTCGACTCCCTGGTCGAGCAGGAGCCCGAGGGATCCGACCGGGCCCGCCAGCTGCGCATGCTGCGCGAGCGGCTGACCATGGTCGTCGGCGAGGTACGCCGGTCGGTCCAGACCCTGCGCACGAGCATCGGCGAGAACGACTCGCTCGGCACCGCGATCGGCTCGCTCGCCCGCCACCTCAGTGCGAGCAGCGGCACCCCGATCCACGTCACCCTCGACGAGTCGACCACCCGGCTGCGCCCCGAGGTCGAGAGCGAGCTGCTCCGCATCGCCCAGGAGGCCATGACCAACGCCGTCCGGCACTCCGGCGCGCAGGCCATCAACGTCCAGTGCCGGGTGGCTCCGCCGACCGCCGAGATCGTGGTCAGCGACGACGGCAGCGGCCTCGGCGCGGGCCGCGACGACTCGCACGGGCTGGAGATCATGCGCGAGCGCGCGGCCCTGATCGGGGCCGACCTCGACGTCAGCGACACCGTGCCGCACGGCACCTCCGTCGCAGTACGTCTGAACGGGATCGGCGTGTCGGCACCCGAGCCGACGTCCCGACCGGACACCCTGATCGCATGAACACCGAGCAGGACACCCTCCGCGTGCTCATCGTCGACGACCACGAGCTGATCCGCGAGGGACTGTCCGGTGCGTTCTCGCGCGAGGCGGCCACCGAGGTGATCGGGTCCGTCGGCACGGTGGCCGAGGCGATCGACGGTGTACGAGACGAACCGTCCGGACGTGATCGTCACCGACCTGCAGCTCGAGGACGGCACCGGGCTCGACATCCTCCGCCAGATCCGCGCCCACGACGAGGCGATCGGTCTCGTCGTGGTCACGATGCACTCCGGCGACGACCAGATCTTCGCGGCCATGGAGGCCGGCGCCTCGGCGTTCGTCGGCAAGGACGCGCCGTCCACCGAGGTGGTGCGCGCGGCCCGGCACGCCGCGGTCTCGCCGCGCTCCTTCCTGTGCACCGGCCTGGCCGGCGCGATGATGCGCCGGATGAGCGCGGAGTCCACGCGCCTGTCGACCCGCGAGCACGACGTCCTGCTGCTGCTCGCCGACGGCGCGAACGCGGCCGCGATCGGCCAGCAGCTCTACATGAGCGAGTCCACGGTGAAGTCGCACATCGCGCGGATCTACCAGAAGCTCGGCGCCAGCAACCGCGCGCAGGCCCTGGTCACCGCGATGCGGATCGGCCTGCTCTCCAGCGTGCAGCGCAAGGAGACCTGAAGCACAGGTTCGTGCGAGCGCGGGCGGTTTTCCACGATTTCCTCCCAGAACGCCCTCCCGAATGGCCCGAAGTGACTACCTCGCTCGGATCGAAAGCGGGATCCGCTCAGCGCGGCGAAGAGCGGATCATTGAGTGACGGAGGCCTCCGGCCTTCTCGGCTCTCAAACGCCTATCCACCACACCTGTAGGAGAAACGAAAATGCTGGACTACCTCCGCATCATGCTCAACGCCCAGAAGGCCAAGATGGACGAGCGCGGCGCGTCCGCCGTTGAGTACGGCCTGCTGATCGCCGGCATCGCCGCGCTGATCGTCGTCGTCGTGTTCGCCTTCGGTGGCGTGCTCACGAACATCTTCAGCTCCACCTGTGACTCGGTCGGCCAGAGCTCCGGCCAGTCCTGCTGACGCTCTTCGTCAGACGATGGCCGCGGACCCTTCGGGGTCCGCGGCCATCTCGCATTTCCGGCCCCGCACCAGGTCGCTCGAGCTGGCCCCTCTCATGCAGTCAGGACTAGTGCGAACGGACCAGGCAAAGAAAGCGAACTCCCGATCCGTACCCGAGCGCGAGCGGCAAGACTGGATCCAGACACACCCCCCTGCGCCCCCCAGCGCCCTCCCGAAGGAGCAGCCATGCTCGAGTACCTCCAGATCATGCTCAACGCCCAGAAGGCCAAGCTCGACGAGCGCGGCGCGTCCGCCGTGGAGTACGGCCTGCTGATCGCCGGCATCGCCGCGCTGATCGTCGTCGTCGTGTTCGCCTTCGGCGGCGTGCTGACCAACATCTTCAGCGACACCTGCGACTCGGTCGGCCAGAGCTCCGGCCAGACCTGCTGACGCTTCCACACTGACGGTGGCCGCGGACCCTCGGGTCCGCGGCCACCGGCATGTCCGGAGCAGCCGGTGCGAGGGAACCCGGTCCCCTCTCCATGACGCCGTCGACCGGCCACTCGAGGTCGACCCGGCAGATCGCGGCAGGTAGTCCGATCGGACCACGCCACGTCGGGCGAACGCTTCTACCGGGCGAGGACCTCGGGCGAGCACACTGGTCTCATCACCGCCTCACCCCCCGGCATCCAAGGAGTCACCGCCATGCTCGACTACGTGCGCATCATGCTTCAGGGGCGACTCGCCAAGATGGACGAGCGCGGCGCCTCGGCCGTCGAGTACGGCCTGCTGATCGCCGGCATCACCGCCTTGATCGTGATCGTCGTCTACGCGTTCGGCGGCGTCCTCAGCAACGTCTACAACGCCACCTGCGACAGCGTCGGCACCAGCGCCAACGCCGGCACCTGCTGAACCTCCCTGTCACCCGACAGGGGATGGCCGCGGACCCACGGGGGCCGCGGCCATCGTGGTGTCCGGGGCCGGTGACCCTCCGGCTGCCCGCACGCCCGGCTGCCGCCCCAGCTGCTCGGCGATGGCGATCCGCTCCAGCGTGGTCGGGTGCGAGCCGAACCAGAAGTGGGACCAGGCGGGCGGCTCGTCGCTCAGCGCGTGCAGCGCCAGCTGGCGCTGCATGGCGATGAACGCCGCGGGGTCACGGGTCGTCTGCAGGGAGTCCACGTCGGCGCGGGTCTCGATGAGCCGGGAGAGCCCGTTGTTGACCGGGCTCGACAGCAGGGTCCCGAGGGTGACCAGGGCGAGCACCAGCGGGACGACCGTGGGGTCGCGCAGGGCGTGGGGACGCCGGCGTACGAGAGGGAGGACCAGCGCGAGCAGCCCGATCCCGAGCGTCGCGCCGAGCGCCGCCAGCAACGACCCGGTCAGCACGTCGTCGTGCCGGGCGTGCCCGAGCTCGTGGGCCACGATCGAGAGGACCTGGTCGCGCGGCAGGTCGCGGACGACCGTGTCGTAGAGGACCACCCGCCGCGTGCTCCCGTAGCCGGACACGTAGGCGTTGAGGGTCGTCGTACGTCGTGACGCGTCGGCGACGAGCACGTCGTCGAGGTGGACGTGCTCGTCCGCGGCGACCTGCAGGATCTGCGTTCCGCAGCGGACCGTCGGGCAGCGGGGTGAAGTGGTTGAAGGCCGGCTCCACGAGCACCGGGTAGACGAACGAGCCGAGCATCACCAGCCCACCGAGGATCGCGCCGGCCACCGCCGGCCAGGCACGCGTCCATCGCCGGGCACAGCCGATGAGCACGAGCAGGAGCAGCCCGGAGACCACCACCGACAGCAGGAGTCCCTTCGCCTGGTCGACGCGCCCAGGGCCCCCACTGCCTGGTCCGTCAGGCCGAACTCCAGCGACCGGTGGTGGCCGACGACCGCGAAGGGCAGCGTGGCGAGCCGCCCGATGAGGGCCAGCACCAGCACCGCCAGGAGCACGCGCACCCACCACCAGCCGCGCAGCCGGCCGACCAGGCGCGAGCCGAGCGGGGTGAAGCCGAGGACCAGGGTGACCGCCAACGACACCGCGAGCGACGCCCAGCCGAGGTGTCGTGCCGGGTCGGTGTAGGCGTTGGCGCGCGCGATCTGGGCGGGGGTGAACACCGTGTCGGCAGCCACCGGCGGCGGTGTGCCGCCCGGCACGGGGTGCCAGGGGATCCGCCAGGCCGCGACCGCCACGAACGCCACCGTGGCCGTCAGGAACGTGGCCCAGGCCCAGCGGCGTTCACTCACGCCGGCAAGTGTGACAGGAGGGTCCGCCACCGCTGGGTCAGGCCGGCGACCCCGAACCCGAACTCCCGTCCGAGCGCGGCCCCGACCGGCCTGCCCGCGTCGACGGCCCGGTAGAAGGACACCAGTGCCGCCGTCCCCGCGCTGTCGGCCAGCAGCCGGCAGGCGAGCCAGGCGCTCTCGTAACGGGCCTCCAGGTGAGGTGCCGCGGCCGAGAGCTCCTGCTCGCCGGGGAGGTGGGCCGGGACGCCCGCGTCGTGGACCAGGGAGATCACGCGGGCCGCGCTCGTCCGCAGCGGGATCCGCTGGGAGCGCAGCGCGACGTAGTCGGCGAAGCCCTCCACCAGCCACGTCGGGGACCTGCTGGTGGCCGCGGCCGTCGCCACGTGGGTGGCCTCGTGCGTGAGCACCACCTGGGCACCCGGCGGGTGGAGCGGCAGGAACGACCGAGGGTTGACGAAGACGTGCACGGGCGCCCGACGCGACTGCGAGCCGTCGACGGTCGTGGTCACGGCAGCGATCCCGGCATACTCGCCGGGATCGGCGCGCAGCGCACGCTCGAGGCCGTGCTCGGTGGCCGGGACCTCGACGACGAGGCGTCCGCGCCAGGCCGGCAGCACGCGGCGTACCTGCGGGACGGCCGTGCGGGCGATCCGCGACACCCGGTCGGCCTCGGCCGCGCCACCCTGCACCAGGACCAGCGCCTCCGGCGAGCGGCGTACCCGGACCGGACCCGCCAGCCACAGCGGCGAGCGGCGGTCCCCGCCGCCGATCCCGGCGAGGGCCAGTCGTCCATTGCGCGCCGCGAAGCGGACCCGGACCTCCACGGACTCCGGACGCCGGTCGAAGCCGGCGAAGCGCCAGGTGGCCTGCACGTACGCCGGGAAGGAGCCGCCGGGCGCAACGCCGCCGGCCGCGTCGACGTAGCGCAGCGAGAAGCCGCGCACGTGCAGTGCCTGCCCGTTGCGGACCACCCCGGCCAGCGACCGGGCGACCGGCGCGGAGGAGCCCAGCAGCCGGGCCGCCCCCGGGTCGCCCTCACGGACCGCGGACTCGAGATCGCGCAGCAGTGCGGCCGCCTCGGCGGACGGTGCGGGCTCCGGGGCGTTCGACGGTGCGGGAGTAGGTCGCGCCATGGTCGGTGAGACCGGACGACCAGCCCGACGGCCAGGACCAGGAACAGCAAGAGGCCGGCCACCCACCATCGGGGATGACCGGCCACTCGCGTCGAGCTCAGGGGCCTGCTCGGGGACGTGGCGTCAGCCCGGTCGGACCGCGCCGACGTACGGCATCATGTAGAGCGGAGCGACCTTGATCCCCGCGGACGGGTTCTCGGCGTTCACGATCATGCCGTTGCCGATGTACATGCCCACGTGGCTGATCGGGCTGTAGTAGAAGACCAGGTCGCCCGGCTGCAGCTGACTGGCGGAGATGTGCGTGCCCGCAGCCGTACTGGGCGCTGGAGGAGTGCGGCAGACCGACGCCCGCGGAGCCCCAGGCGGCCATGGTCAGCCCCGAGCAGTCGTAGGCGTTGGGACCGGCGGCGCCGTAGACGTAGGGCTTGCCGATCTGGGCCATCGCGAAGTGCACCGCGGCGGCAGCGCGGCCGGAGACCGGCACGCTGGCGGTCGAGATGCGCGGCGCGGCACCGCGGGAGGACTCGAGCAGGCGCTCGCGCTCGTCGGCCTTCAGCTTGTCGAGCACGCTCTTGGCCTCGGCCAGGCTGTGCGCGATGGTCGCCTTGTTCTCGGCGGCCTCCTTCTCGAGGCGCGCGACCTTGGTGAGCTGGTTGCTCGTGGCGTCCTGACGGATGGTCAGTGCCTTGGCCTGCGTCAGGTAGCTGGAGTACTGGCCGGCCTGCATCGTGTTGAACGCCGACATGGTGGTCAGCTGCGAGACGAACGCACTCGGGTCGCTGGAGACCACGGCCTGCCCGACCGCCGAGAGCGAGTCGCCCTCGTACTGCCGCACGATGGAGTCGGCGACGAGCTGTCGTGCCTTCTCGGTGCGTGCCTGCTGGCGGACCTGGTCGGCGCGCAGAGCCTGGACGTCGCCGCGCATCTGCGTCAGCTGGACGTGGATCTGGTTGTAGCGCTCCGAGGCCTGTTCGGCGGCGTGGTAGAGCCGGTCGACCCGGTGCTGCACGTCTTCGATGGAGGGCTGCGCCTGCGCCGAGCCGCCGGGGATGGCTCCCACGGTGGCGACGAGCGAGGCTGCGGCAATGATGGTGATGAGGCTTTTCCGGCCGTTGAGCACGAGCGGAAGGTCTCCCTTACGTGTCGTACGCCTACCAGGTGAGCTGACGGGTTCGGGCACGACAGGCCCTACTCCACCTCCTCGGAGGACTGCTGCCCTCCGCCTCGATGGCGATTCACCCCAGATGGGTTGGTTCCCCGGCTCTTCGTTCGCGACCCCGAGCGGCCACGAGCTGATGACTCGGCGCGACCCCCGCATGAACCTCGGACTGGTCCATGGGTACGGGCGTCTGAGGCGTCACCCTAACCACAGGGCCGCTCCCCCACCAAACTTTCAACCAGCTTGTCGTGACTATTTCGTGACCTTCCATGAGAGATGAGCTCCGTGTGTCACACAGGTCACACAAGCCCCATTCGTCACAGCTGCTGCCCGGCCCTCAGGCCGACTCGATCACCGGGCTCGAGACCGGCGTGACCAGCCGCAGCGGGGGCACCAGACCACCCGCCGCGAGGGTGTCGAGGGCCTGGCACTCGTCGTCGGCCAGGGTGAGCTCGGGAGGTGGCCCCAGCAGGACGGTCACCACGCAGTCGTGGCAGGCCTGCCCGCGGACCAGACAGGTGTCGCAGTCGATTCTCGTCGTCATGCCGTGGACACTCCCAGGCACCACCGACACATCGTTCTCAGGCCGCATTCTCGAGCCACCTCGCGAGCAAGCTCGCTCCGGTCTCGCTCCGGTCGTTGCGCTCCGACTGCGTCGGATCGCGAGCGTCCTCGCTCGGGCGTGTCCGGACGCCGCTGTCGGCGGGCCGCCCTACCGTCGAGAACGTGACCACCACCGCCTCCCGCCCGGCCCGCAGCGGCCGCGCTGCGCGGTGGGAGGCCCAGCGCACGTTCGACGAGCTCGGCCGGCCACTGCGCGACCTGACGTTCTGCGTGGTCGACCTCGAGACCACGGGCGGGTCCGCCGAGGGCGGGTCGATGATCACCGAGGTCGGCGCGGTGAAGGTCCGCGGCGGCGAGGTGCTCGGCGAGTTCCAGACCCTGGTCAACCCGCACGCCCAGATCCCGCCCTTCATCGCGGTGCTGACCGGCATCACCAACTCCATGGTCAGTGACGCGCCGCCGATCGAGTCCGTCCTGCCGGCCTTCCTGGAGTTCGCCTCCGGCTGCGTCCTGGTCGCCCACAACGCGCCGTTCGACGTGGGGTTCCTGACAGTGGTTCGCCGCCCGCCAGGACCTCGCGTGGCCGGCGTTCGAGGTGCTCGACACCGCCAAGATCGCCCGCCGCGTCGTCACGCGTGACGACGCGCCCAACTGCAAGCTGTCGTCGTTGGCCAAGGCGTTCCACGCCACGACCACTCCCAACCACCGCGCCCTGTCCGACGCGCGGGCCACGGTCGACGTCCTCCACGGCCTGATGGAGCGGCTCGGCGGTCTCGGCGTCCACACGCTGGAGGAGCTCCAGACCTTCAGCGCCAAGGTCTCGACCGCCCAGCGCCGCAAGCGGCACCTCGCCGAGGGCCTGCCCCACGCGCCCGGTGTCTACCTCTTCCGCGACGAGCAGGAGCGCATCCTCTACGTCGGCACCTCACGCGACCTGCGCACGCGCGTCCGGTCCTACTTCACCGCCTCCGAGACCCGCTCCCGGATGGGCGAGATGGTCGGGCTCGCCGCGTCCGTCACCGGCATCGAGTGCGCGACGCCGCTGGAGGCCGAGGTCCGCGAGCTGCGCCTCATCGCCGAGCACAAGCCGCGCTACAACCGCCGCTCCCGCTTCCCGGAGAAGGCCCACTACCTCAAGCTCACCCGCGAGACCTGGCCCCGCCTGTCGTTGGTACGCCGGGTGGTCGACGACGGCGCCGACTACGTCGGCCCCTTCAGCAGCCGGCGTACCGCGGAGAAGTCCCTGGCAGCGCTCCACGAGACGTTCCCCCTCCGCCAGTGCACCCAGCGGCTCGGCCGTCGCCCCTCGGTGTCACCCTGCGTGCTGGCGGAGATGGGCCGCTGCCTCGCGCCCTGCGACGGCAGCGTCGACGCCACGACGTACGCCGCCGTCGTGCGTCAGCTGCGCGACAACCTGCTGAGCCGGCCCGACGACGTGGTCGAGCTGATCAGCCGGCGGATGGCCCTCCTGGCCGACGACGAGCGCTTCGAGGAGGCCGGCGTCCACCGCGACCGCCTCGCGGCCTTCGTGCGGGCCGTCGCCCGGACCCAACGGCTCTCGGCGCTGACGCGCATCCCCCACCTGGTCGCGGCCCGGCGCGAGGACGACCCGCGCGGCGGCGTGCGCTGGGCGGTGCACGTCGTACGCCACGGGCGCCTCGCCGCCGCCGGGGTCATCCCACCCGGCGCCGACGCCCACCACTACGTCGCCGACCTCGTCGCCAGTGGCGAGACGGTCCGCGGCGGCCCCGGCCCGGCGCCCGCCGCCACGGCCGAGGAGACCGAGCGGATCCTGCGCTGGCTCGAGGCCCCGGGGCTGCGGCTGATCGAGGTGGACGGCGAGTGGACCTGCCCGGTCGGCGGCGCCACGCGCCACCTCGCGGTGCACGACGCGGCCACCCAGTCGCGGCTCGACCTGGTGCCCTTCGACGACCGGCGCGACCTGCCGACGCTGTCGCGTCCGGTGCGCTGACCTCCCACCTCGTGCTCGGCTAGGGTCGCCGCATGATCACCGCCATCGTCTTCGTGAAGGCCGACGTCGCTTCGATCCCGCAGGTCGCCGAGGCGATCGCCGACCTCGACGGCATCAGCGAGGTCTACTCCGTGACCGGCCAGATCGACCTGATCGCGCTGGTCCGCGTCCGCAACCACGACGACGTCGCCACGGTCGTGGCGGACCGGCTCAACAAGGTCCCCGGCGTCACCTCCACCGAGACCCACATCGCCTTCCGCGCCTACTCCCGGCACGACCTCGAGGCCGCATTCGCCGTGGGGGTCGACTAGCGTCCACCCCTGGCCCGGGCCGCCTGCGCTGATTCCGGTTCGTCACTGTTTCTCCCAAAACGGCAGTGTGTCGCCGCGGCGCGTCATAACCTGCCTCGTCAGTCTTCTCGTGGAGGGGCCCCACCGTGCTGCGTCGCACTCATTCCATTCGCCACCGCGCTGGCCTTGCCACCGCGCTCGGCGCCGCTGCGGCGCTGAGCGCCTCCCTGCTGGTGGCGCAACCCGCGCACGCGCTCGGCGCCCCCGGCGGGCTGGCCGAGTCACCCCGCAACGCGACCACCCACATCCTGTCGTGGTCACCGGTCGCCAAGGCCACCTCCTACGAGGTCCAGGTCGACGACTCGAGCTCGTTCGACTCCCCCAACTTCACCGCGACCACCGTGAACACCAAGGTGGTGCCGACCAAGGTGCTGCCCTCCGGAGACCTCTTCTGGCGAGTCCGCTCGATCTCCGGGAGCACCCGGTCGGGCTGGTCCAAGGCCGGCTTCACCGTCGAGGCGATCTCGGCCCCGGTGCCGCTGTCCCCGACCGGTGGCGAGGCACTGGACCAGCCCCAGGACCCGCCGCTCCTCCAGTGGACCGGCGTGCAGGGTGCCACCGGATACACCGTGCAGGTCGACGGCGACGCGGACATGATCGGCGCCAAGAGCTACGCGACCAAGAGCACCTCGTTCGTCGTCCCCGACCCGCTGACGGCCGGTGACTGGTACTGGACGGTCACCGCGAGCAAGGGCTCCGGGCTGAACAGCCTGCCCTCCGGCGTCGAGCACTTCGTGGTGCACGGGCTGCCCGCCCCGGTCATCACCTACCCGGTGGACGACATCAACCAGACGCTCGAGGACGTGGTCTTCGACTGGACGCCGGTCCCCGGCGCCAAGACCTACGACCTCCAGGTGTCCACGGACGCCGACTTCAACAACCTCACCCTGACCGTCACCGGCATCCAGAGCACGCGCTACTCGCCTCCGACCACGCTGAACAGCGACCAGTTCTGGTGGCGGGTGCGGGCGGTGGACCCGGCGGGTCAGCAGAGCGGCTGGACCGCCGTCGCTCAACGGCTTCAACCGGATCTGGCCCGAAGCCCCGCAGGCCGTCTACCCGCTGGGCGCCATGGGGTCACGCCGGCTGCCATCACCGGCATCAAGGCGTTCTTCCAGTGGACGCCGGTCCAGCACGCCACCGAGTACGAGCTCCAGGTCTCGACGGACCCGAACTTCTCGCCGAGCACGAGCGTGACGCACACCTGCGAGATGTCGCAGACCACCTACACGCCGCGGAACATCTCACCGAGCGACTGCATGTTCCCCTCGGGGTCCACCGTGCACTACTGGCGGGTCCGACCCCTCGACTTCCCCTACAGCGGTGGGCTGCCGGGGATCTACTCCGCGCCACAGGCCTTCACCTACACGGCGCCTGCCGCACCGGTCGCGGGCCTGGGACGCGAACGCTCAGGTGACCGGCCTCAAGATCGGGATCGACGGCAAGGGCGCGACGACCGACGGCAAGGGCTGCGCCGGCACCTCGCCGGACGACGTCTGCTCGGGCGTGCCCGCCACTCCGGTGCTGTCGTGGGACCCGGTCCCGGGAGCGGGTGCCTACCTCGTCTACTACGCCCAGGACGCCAACTTCACCACCGTCCGAGATCCCGACCGTCCCGGTGACGACGAACACGATCTTCCAGCTCAACACGAGCAACAACCTGAGCGCGCTGCCCGACAGCCAGGCCGGCAAGGCGTACTACTGGCACGTGCGACCGTGCACCACGACGTCCAAGACGACGTGCGGGCCCGACCCCGTGTCCAGCGCCACCGTGCTCCCCGACACCCGGTCCTTCCGGAAGGCCTCGCCGGCGGTGGTGGGGCTGACCAGCTCCAACCCCAACGCCAGCGAGATCACCTTCGCGTGGGACGACTACTACGACACGAACGTCGCCACGACGGTGAACGGCGAGACGTCCAACCAGACGGCCAAGAACTACCGGATCCAGGTCGACAACGACTCGACCTTCGCCTCCCCCGTCGACACCGAGGTCGTGGACCAGGCGACGTACACCGAGCACGCGGACCTCTACGCCGACGGCACCTACTGGTGGCGGGTGCAGGCGCTGGACGACGAGAACCAGGGACTGACCTGGTCGGCGCCGCAGCAGTTCACCAAGGTCAGCCCGCAGGTCGTGCAGGACTCTCCCGTCGGGGGAGCCCACGTCTCCGGGACCACGCCGTTCCGGTGGGACGCCGCACCCTTCGCCGCGTCGTACACGCTCGAGGTCTACAAGAACAACGACCTGACCTTCAGCTCCGCCAACCGGGTCGTGTCGGTCACCGCCAAGACGACGGCCTACGCCCCGACGACGCCGCTGCCGGCCGCCTCCACGAACTACATCTGGCGGGTACGCCGGGTGGATGCGTCGGGCAACCCGGGCCCCTGGTCCTCGCCGGCCACCTTCTACTCCAACGGTGACGCCGCCACCTTGGTCCAGCCCGCCCAGGGCGTATGGGTGAACGCGCGCCGGTCGCTCTTCGAGTGGTCCGAGGTGCCGGGAGCCACGTCGTACCAGCTGCTCTTCGGTGGGACGTCGACCTCGAAGTACACCACCGCGGCCACGGCGTACGCCCCGACCTCGACCCTCCGAGACGGCTCCTACACCTGGCGGGTCGTCGGCCTCGACGCCGGCGGCAACGTCCTCGGCACCAGCGAGACGCGGGACTTCCGGGTCGACGGCACGCCGCCTCAGGTCGTCTCGGTCGCCCCGAGCACGCTGAAGCCGACGTCCACGATCAAGGCGACCTTCAGCGAGAAGGTGAAGGGCGTCTCCGGCAAGACGATGAAGCTCTACCGGGTGAAGGGCTCGAAGAAGACCCGGATCAGCGCAGTCGTCACGGTCCTGAAGAGGGGCAAGGCCGCCAGTCTCAACCCGAAGTCGCGGTTGCGGGCCGGCAACTACCTGATCGTCTTCACCGCCTCGAAGATCAAGGACGTGGCCGGCAACACCTTGGTGCCGAGCAAGGCTGCACCGAGCCTGCGGTCCGCTCTCGGCTCGACCCAGGCCCTGAGTTGGACCACCCGGCGGTAGCCGTCCAGGCCTCCGAGAGCGCCGCGGCACCGGCGACGGTGGCGCGGCGCACGGACCTGGTGGGCGTCGCGCTGCGCTGGCTGCCGGCGGTGCTGTTCGCGGCCGTGCTGCTGTTCGTCGTACGGACGGTGGCGGTCCGGCTCGACAACTGGGACACCTACTTCCACCTCCGCTTCGGCTCGGAGTTCCTCCACGGCCGCTGGTCGCTGTGGGACCCGGGCTCGGTGACGCCGTACGCGACCTCGTCGTGGGTACCGACCCAGTGGCTGCCCGAGGTGGTCATGGCACAGGTCGAGTCGTGGTTCGGCCTGGCGGGCGTGGCCTGGCTCTCCGGCCTCCAGCAGGTCGCGCTGGTCTGCGCTCTCTACCTCGTGACCCGCCGCTGGGCCTCGCCCACGCTCGTCGTCTTCCTGCTCGTCCCCACGTTGATCGGCGCCTCGATCGGTCTGAGCATGCGGCCCCAGGTGCTCAGCTACCTGCTGGTCGTGGTCACGCTCGGAGCCTGGCTCCGGACGTGGGACGACCGGCGACTGCGCTGGTGGCTGATCCCGCTGACCTGGCTGTGGGTGATGGTGCACGGCATGTGGCCGATCGGGATCGGCCTCGGGGTGGTGGGCGTGATCGGCCTGGCTCTCGACCGGCGGACGGACCGCCGCGGCCTCGGGCGCGCGTCGCTGATCCCGTTCGGGTCGGCCGTCGCCGCGGCGCTCACCCCGCTGGGCCCCGCGGCGTACCGGGGCGTGCTCGGAGTGGGTCGACCGGTCGCGGTTCTTCGCGGAGTGGAACGCCCCGTCGTACCCCTCCATGCCGACCCTGCTGGTGCTGGCCGCCATGCTGGCCGTGTGTGCCGTGCTGCTCATCCGTGGGCCACGGCCGCCCTGGACCGACGTGGCGTACGTCCTGGTCGCCGGCGGCTTCGCCGTCTGGTCCCTGCGCACCGTTCCGGTCGCCGCGGTGATGCTGATGCCGCTGGTGGCACGTGCCGCGCGGCCGCTGCTGAAGGCGCAGCCTCCGCCGCTGCCCTCGCGCGAGAAGTACGCCGTTCTCGGCTCCGGCCTCGTGGCGCTCGTGGTGCTGGCCTTCGTCGTGCCGCACACCTCGGACCAGGCGCCCGCCCAACCGGGCTGGGCAGGACCGGCCCTGTCGGAGCTGCCCGCACACACACCGGTGCTGAGCGACTGGGCGTACGCCGGCTACCTGATGTGGAGGTATCCGGACCTCGACCTGGTGATGCACGGGTACGGCGACACCTTCACCATCCCCGAGCTCCAGCGCAACGAGGACCTTCTCACCGTCGCGCCGGGGTGGGACCGCGAGCTGCGGAGCACGCGCGCCGAGGTCGCGCTGCTGCCGCCCACCTACCGGCTCGCCTACGAGCTGGAGCACCACGAGGGCTGGCGGGTCGTCCACCGCTCGCCGACCCTGGAGATGCTGGTCGCCCCGCCGGGCTGGGCCGACTCCGGCAGCTGACCGGCCACCACCAGCTCAGGCCAGGAGGTCGCGGACGACGGCGTCGGCCAGCAGCCGGCCCTCCTGGGTCAGCACCAGTCGTTCGGCCGCGAGCTCCACGAGCCCGCGGGACCTGAGGTCCGCCACGGCGCGCCGCCCGTGCTCGTCGAGGGTGAGCACCGGCAACCCGTCGCGCAGCCGGATCTCGAGCAGGACCCGCTCGACGCGACGGGTCTCGGCGTCGAGCGTCTCGCGGGCAGCGGCCGGGCTGGCGTCGGCGGCCAGCCGACCGGCGTACGCCGCGGGGTGCTTGACGTTCCACCACCGCACGCCGCCGATGTGGCTGTGCGCGCCCGGTCCGACGCCCCACCAGTGGCCGCCGGTCCAGTAGAGCTCGTTGTGGCGGCAGCGGCTCGCCCGGTCGCGGGCCCAGTTCGACACCTCGTACCAGCCGAACCCTGCCGCGGCGAGCTGCTCGTCGGCGTGCAGGTACTTGTCCGCGAGATCGTCCTCGTCCGGCATCGGCAGCTCGCCGTGGGCGACGCGGCGGGCCAGCGCGGTGCCCGGCTCGACGATCAGGGAGTACGCCGACACGTGGTCGGGGGCGCACGCGAGCGCCGCCTCGACGGAGACCTCCCAGTCCTCGAGCGACTCCCCCGGCGTGCCGTAGATGAGGTCGAGGCTGACCTGCTCGAAGCCGGCGTCGCGCGACCAGTCGACGACGGCCGGGACACGCAGCGGGTCGTGGGTGCGGTCGAGGGTCGCCAGGACGGAGTCGACGGCCGACTGCATGCCGAAGCTGACCCGGGTGAAGCCGGCCTCGCGGAGCGCGGCCAGGTCCCACGCGGCGACGCTGTCGGGGTTGGCCTCCGTGGTCACCTCGGCGCCGGCGGCCAGTCCGAACTCCGCATCGATCGCGGCGAGGACCGAGGTCAGGTCGGCGGCGCCGAGCAGGGTCGGCGTACCCCCGCCGAAGAACACGGTGTCCACCGGCAGGTCGCGGTCGCCGAGCACCTTCCGTCGCCTGCCGGACCTCGGCGATCGCGGCCTCGGCGTACGTCGCTCGCGAGGCGCCGGGCTGGTCGCCGAGCTCCTCGGCGGTGTAGGTGTTGAAGTCGCAGTAGCCGCACCGGACCGAGCAGAACGGGACGTGCACGTAGAACCCGAACGGCCGGCTGCCCAGCTCGTCGAGAGCGGACCCGGGCAGCGACCCGTCAGCCGGGGCCGCGTCGCCCGGCGGAAGCGAGGACGGCACCCCGCCATCCAACCACCCCCTGCCCCTGGGTCGTCCGCCTGACAGGCCGCTAGAAGTGACGCTCAGGCGGACGACTCGCGGAGTGGATGCGGTCGTCCGCCTGGGGATCGCTTAGACGTGACACTCAGGCGGACGACCGTCCCACGCCCACAGCACGGAGGGACGCGGCAATGCGTCCCGGCTCCTCGTTGACCTCCCGATCCGTGCACCGGAGTACGACGACGCCGGTGGTGACGAGGTCTCGCTCGCGAGCGATGTCGGCCTCCCAGTGACTCACCTCCATGTGAAAGGCACCATCCACCTCCAGCACTACGCTGCGGCCGTCCGGCAACCGCCATTGGGCATCGGTGAATCGCAGGCGCCCGAGAGCGTCGCGTCGGCGTACCTGCCGGTCGGGCATCGGGAGGCTCTCGTTCAGGCACATCCGGCCGACCGCGAGCTCCGCCAAGGAGTGAGCGCCTTCGGCAACATCCTCCAGAGTGATCCGGAAGACCTTCGAGCGTCGGAGCGGGTGCATCCGTGGCAGCTCAGCCAGGAGCCGCGCGGGCGTCGTCAGGCGCTGTTGGACGACGGCGGCGAGCAAACCGTGGGCCGTCCGCGCGCTGCGGGTATAGGCGGAGAAGAGGAGCGCCGCCGGCTCCGTACGCCAGACCGGCAGCGCCCCGGTGGAGTAGAGCCCCAGCGGCCGACGCGTTTCCACGAACCGAACGCCATCCAGAGGTCGCAGGTTGTGGGACTTGGCGAGCAGCACCGTGATCTCGTCTCGGCGCCAGTGCCGGAGCCCCCAGTTCTCCAAGGCCGTCAGTCCGCCGATCGCGCTGTTCGGCCCCGCGTGCAGCACGCCGGCCCACATCATCTGCTCGCGGGTCAGCACGCCGGTGGTGGTGCAGACCACGACCTCGCTCACGAGCTGCCACCGCTCCGCAGCCACCTGCCGGTCGACGTACCGATCGTCGTAGCCCAGGTGGACCAGCTGCCTCCGCGCGATCACGCCGGCCTGGGAGGCGGCGACGGATCCCCAGGTGCGGGGTCGGCGATTCGGCATCCACCGAGCGTGCCGCAGACGAGATCCCCGCGTCGGCGGTCTCTCCACAGCCTCCGGAGCGAACCATCGCCGGGGTCGTCCGCCTCAGGATCACCTCTACCGGACTCTCGAGCGGACGACCCTCAGGCCTTGCTCGGTCGTCCGCCCGAGGATCCGCTCGATGCGACGCTCAGGCGGACGACCCGGGGCACGGGGGGGTCAGGCGTAGAAGGAGTCGATCAGCTTCGCGTAGTTGTCCTCGACGACGTTGCGCTTGACCTTCATCGACGGGGTGAGCTCACCGGACTCCACGGAGAGGTCGTGGTCGAGGAGCTTCCACTTCTTGATGGTCTCCCAGCGGTTGAGGCGCCCGTTCAGCTCGTCCACGTAGCCCTGCACCATCTTCTCGCAGGCGTCGGAGGCGACGATCTCGGCGTAGTCGCCGCTCACGCCGTTCTCCTTGGCCCAGTCCGCCAGCGCGTCGGGGTCGAGGGTGACCAGCGCGACCACGAAGTTGCGCTCGTTGCCGAACACCACGAACTGGCTGGCGTAGGGGCAGATCGCCTTGAACTTCGACTCGATCGCCGGCGGCGCGATGTACTTGCCGCCCGAGGTCTTGAAGAGCTCCTTGATCCGGCCGGTGATCCGCAAGAACCCCTCGGCGTCGATGTGGCCCTTGTCGCCGGTGCGCAGCCAGCCGTCCTCGGTGAGGGTGTTGGCGGTCTCCCCCTCGAGGTTGTGGTAGCCGTCCATCACGCCGGGGCCCTTGATCTGGATCTCGTCACCGTCGCCGAGCCGCACCTCGCTCCCGGGGAAGACCAGACCGACGCTGCCCATCCGGTAGTTGTCGGGGAGGTTGACGAACGAGCCGGCCGACGACTCGGTCAGACCGTAGCCCTCGAGGATCAGGATGCCGGCGGCGTGGAACCACTCGGCGATCTCCTGGTTGAGCGCAGCCGCGCCGGAGATGAAGAAGCGGACGCGACCTCCGAACCGCTCCCGGACCTTGGCGAAGACCAGCCGGTCGAAGACCGCGTGCTGGGCGTTGAGCAGCAGACCCGGGCTGCGGCCCTCACGCTTGGCCTTGTCCACGGCCAGCCCGACCTTGAAGGCCTGCTTGAAGATCGCCTCCTTGGCGCCGCCCTCCGCGGCCTGCATGGTGACGATCCGCGCGTGCGCCTTCTCGAAGATCCGCGGCGCCGCGCCCATGAACGTCGGCTTCACGATGCCCAGGTTGTCGACGATCTTGTCGACCCGTCCGTCGATGGCGGCGGGATAGCCGATCGCGAGCTGGGTCGAGAGGAGCACCTTGCCGAACGAGTGCGCCATCGGCAGCCAGCGGAACTCGAGGTCGCTCTCGCTGAGGATCCGCTTGGCCTGGATCGCCGAGCCCTCGTAGACCCACGATCGGTGCGTCAGCCGCACGCCCTTGGGGCGGCCGGTGGTGCCGGAGGTGTAGATCAAGGTGGCCAGCTGCGAGGCCGGGATCGCCTGCGCTGTCTCCTCGATCACACCGGGGTGCTCGGCGAGGTAGGCGTCACCGAGGGCGGCGAGGTCGTCGAGCCCGATCACCCAGTCGTCGGTGCCTCCCTCGCCCGCGCTCGTCGCCGGGTCGAAGGTGACGATCTTCTCCAGGTGCGGGAGCTCGGCCTTGTTGTCCTTGATCTTGGCGACCTGCTCGTCGTTCTCGGCGAACACGACGCGACACTCCGAGTCGCTCAGGATGTACGCCGTGTCCTCGGCGTTCGTCGACGGGTAGACCGTCGTGGTCGCTCCCCCGGCGCACATCACCGCCAGGTCGGCCAGGATCCACTCGTAGCGGGTGCCCGAGGCGATGCCGACCCGCTGCTCGGGCTGGAGGCCCAGGGCGAGCAACCCCGCGGCCAGCCGTGACACGTGGGTGCCTGCGTCGGCCCAGGTGATCGACGTCCAGCTGTCCCCGTCGGGGAACCGGAACGCCTCCCCGCGCGGGCTCCTCGACACCCGGTCGAGGAACTGGAGAGCGACGTTGGCGACCATGTCGTCGACGAAGCTGGACTCTGGGGTGACGGACATGTCTCTCCTGGGAGCGGGGGCGGCTGGTACGCGGCGACCGAGGCCGAGGCTCAATCTAGTTCACGAAGTTACGCACGGGTAGCCGCCCGGCGGAGACCGAGCGGGTCACTCGGCCGCGTGCTCGACGTGGCGCCCGAGCACCCGCAGCCGACCCTCGGCATCGAGGACACCGACGTCCCCGGAGTGCCACCAGCCCTGTCGCAGCGCGGCGACGGTGTGCGCCCGCCGCCGGTGGTAGCCCTCCATCAGGCCCGGGCCGGACACCAGGATCTCCCCGTCGTCGGCGATCCGGACCTCGGTGCCGGGCAGCGGCCGGCCGGCCGTGCCGGGCGGGTCGTCGGGGCGGGCGACGCACACGGCGCCACCCGCCTCGGGAGCGCCGTAGGCCTCGACCACCGTCACCCCGGCCTGCGCGAAGAACTCGACCAGCTCCGCGTCGAGGCCGGAGCCCGCCGTGACCACGAAGCGCAGCCGCTCCCCGAAGGCCTCACGCACCCCGGACAGGACGCGCTTCTCGGCCCGCCGACGCAGCAGCCGCGGGCGGTTCTCGTCCTGCAACCGGGCACGCACCTCGGCCAGCTGCGCGGGCGCCAGGCCGACCACCGTCGGCCGGACGAGCGCCAACGAGTCGAGGACGCGGTCGGGCCGGCCCTCGAGTGCGACCGGGAAGCCCGTGGCCAGGTGGGCCGCGATCAGGGTCCGGCCGAACGTCCGGGAGAGCGGGAGGCAGAGGTAGAGCAGATCGGGCTCGTCGACGACCCCCAGGGCCGCGATCGCCGCGCCCTGGTAGGCCAGGGCGGAGTGGGTCAGCCGGACGCCGCGCAGCGAGCCGTCGTCGGCCGGCTCGTAGAGGATCGCCGCCAGCCCCTGCCGACGTACGGCGTACAGGCGCTGGGCGATCACGCGCGGCTCCGCCTCGAGCCGCTCGGCGCCCAGCGCCAGCAGCCCCTCGAGCGAGAGCACCCGCGCGTCGGGGTAGTCGCCGTCGATCTGCACGACCTTGGTCACGTCGCGGATCCGCGACCGGATCCGCCACAGCGTGCGGACCGCGTCGTAGTCCTCGGCGATGACGACGCCCGCGCCCGAGTCCGCGAGCACGTCGCCGACCTCGGCGTCACCGGCGGCAGGGTCGACGAGCGTCACCGCCGCTCCGGAGAACTGCACCGCCAGGAACGCCAGCACCCACTCGAAACGGGTCGTCGCCATCACCGCGACGCGGTCCTCCGGCTGGATCCCCAACCCCACCAGACCGGCCGCGAGCCCCTCCACGAGTCGGTGCGTCTCCTCCCAGCTGGACGCCTGCCAGCCGCCGTCCACGGGGTAGTAGTAGGCGTCGGCGTCGGGCGCGTTGTCCCGGCGCTCCAGGAACATGTGGGCGAGGGAGCGCGGTCGCTTGTCGATCAGCACGGGGTCGAAGGCCACCAACCCTCCTCCTCACAGGTCGGGACCAGTATCCCAACGAGGGCGTCTCGGAGGTCGGCGCCGGGCCGGACGCGACCGTCAGTCCTGCACGGCCTTGGTGATCGCGATGCACCGGGTGATCCACGCCCGCTCCTCGGCGTCGATCGGGCGGTTCGCCCGTTCGGCGTCCTCGATCGCCCAGTTCGCGTTCAGCACCATCCGGACCACGACCCAGTCGCGGGCCCGGGCCTCGTCCAGCCCCGCGGCGTCGACCAGCGTGTGGAACCGCCGGCGTACGCCGTCGCGCACGTCACCGGCGTACTCCTCGAAGCGGTTCCACAGCATCGGGGCGGGCTCGTAGTGGGGATCGCCGGACATCGGCTTCGGGTCGATCACCAGCCAGGGCTCGCGGTCGCCCGCCAGGACGTTCGCGTAGTGCAGGTCGCCGTGGATCATCCGGCCGACGCTCGCCGGGTCGGCGACCAGGTCACGGCCGAGCGACAGGGTCTGCTCGACCATCCGGCGCGGGACCGGTGCGTCGGCCGGCAGCCGCGCGAGCGAGTCGAGCCAGCGCTCGACGTACGACGTGACGGTGCGCAGCTGGGGCAGGGCCGGCCGGTGGATCCGTGGGTACAGCCCGGCCACGACCTCGCACGCCTCGACGTCCCACAGCTCGGTGAGGTCGCGTCGGTGGAGCCGCTCCAGCAGGAACGCCCGCCGCCGCGGGTCCGCCCGGAGCAGGCGGACGACGCCGTTCCCGCGCCAGTGCTGGAGGGCCAGGCCCTCGTGCTCGGACTCGTCGTCGCCGTCGAAGCTCACCTTGAGGACGGCGGGCTCGCCGTCGGCGGTGCGGACCGGTGCCACCAACGAGCAGAACCCGTGCCACAGGTCGTCGCCCTCGCGGGTCAGCTCCCACTCCTCGAGGACTCCGGCGAAGACGGCCGGCAGCCGGTCCAGCCAGCGAGCCCAGTCCGGGCCCAGGTAGCGCTGCCCGTCGAGGCCGGCGGGCAGGTCGATCGGCATGCCCGCCATCGTGGCACGCGGTCAGTCGGGCGTCGGTCGGGGTGTCGGTGACCGCCCCTAGCCTGGGCGGGTGACGGCGTACGACCTCGACGAGCTGCGCGGGCTCAGCCTGGCCCGGCAGTTCCCCGAGACCGACGGCACCGGCGCAGACGCCGTCGTCGAGGCGGTCGGACGGATCGGTCCGATCCAGTCGCAGACCGCGCGCTCACCGTACGTCGGGCTGGGCGCGCGCCTGCCCGGTGTCGCCCATGCGGCTGTCACCGAGGCCTACGAGTCCTGGCGGATCCTGCGCGGGAGCAGCATCCGCGGCACGGTCCACACCTCGACCGCGGACCACCAGGCGCTGCTCGACGCCGTCACCCGGGTCGGGCAGCGCTCCGTCTGGACGCGTCAGCTACGGCTGGTCCGGGCCGAGGTCGAGGACGTCTGGCAGGGCATCGAGGACTTCGCCGGCGACGAGTGGCGCACCGTCGACGAGCTCCGCGAGCACCTCCGCGGCTGGCTGGTCGCGCACGCCGAAACGGATCCGGAGGCCTGGCTGGACCGAGGGCTCGGGCGCTACCTCGCCTTCGGCCACGGCGGCCTGGTCCGCCGTCCGCTCCGCGGCGACTGGTCCGGTCAGGGCACTCCCGGCTACCGGACCGCGTCGGCCCTGCTGCCCGAGCGGCGCGTCCCGGACGACCCGGTGCTGGAGGCGGTGCGGCTGCACGTCGCCGCCTACGGTCCGTCCAGCCGGCACGACGTCGCGTGGTGGTCGGGGCTCGGGCTGCGCCGGGTCGACGAGCTCCTGGAGCGGCTCGACCTCGTCTGGCGCGACGGCCCGGACGGCCGCGCCTACGCCGACCTGCCCGCACCGCCGGCGGCGCGCGAGGTGCCCGGCGTACGCCTGCTGCCGGAGTTCGACGCGCTGCTCTGCGGCTACGACCCGAAGGCCCGCGACCGCTTCGTCTCCGAGGCCGACAACGCGGTCCTCTGGCACCGCGACAACGGTCTGATGCTGGCCCCGGTGCTGGTCGACGGCCGGATCCGCGGACACTGGCGGCTCAGCGGGTCGGGCCGCTCCCGGGCGCTGGAGGTCTCGACGTTTCCCGGGTCGCGCCGCCTCCGCAAGGCCGAGGTGGCCGACGCGGCCGCGGCCCTGGCGACCGCCCTCGACGTGCACGTCGCCTCGGTCACCGTCACCCGCCTGTAGCCGCGTCACCCGCCGAGCGTGCCCGAGAGCCAGACGTCGTCGGGCAGGTGCTCCTTGCCGGGCACCGGGATCGTCCGCTCCGACACGTCGGTCAGCGTCTCGAGCGCGAAGCGGCGCCAGAAGGCGGCGGCCCGGGGGTTCTCGTCCTGGAACGGGATCTCCCACCGGCCCGGGTGAGCCGTGACGACCCGACGAGCGAGCTCGGCCGCCACGCCCCGGCCGCGGGACGAACGGGTCACGAAGAACTCGCCCATGCGCCGCGTCCGCCCGCGCGCGATCCCGCGGACGAGCGCGAACCCGCAGGGCACGTCCCCGAGGTGCGCCACGTAGGCGACCCGGTCCCGGCGCCCTGCGACGGGCTCGAGCCGTTCGGCGCGGAAGCGTCCGGCCGCATCGGGAGCGCTGTGCCGGAACTCCGACAGGTCGTGCTGGTAGAGCTGCCAGAGTGCTGCCAGCAGCGGTCCGTCGTCGGGACCGGCGACGTCGACGCGCAGCGGCCAGGCCGCCTCCACGAGGAGTGCGCGGATCCCCTCGGGGAGCAGCCCGAGCAGCTCGAGCTCCGGGGCGGTCGCCCAGAGCAGCTGGAAGGAGTTCTCGGGCGACTCCGCCTCCACCTCCTCACCACCGAGCACGGGGTCGCCGTCGGGCGCGTCCACCAGGAAGTACGACGCCGATCGGCCGCCCTGGTCGCCGTCGAAGAGATGACGCACCACCCAGCCGTCGAGCGTGCACTCCTCCGCGAGCTCACGGACGGCCGCCTCCGCCGCGGACTCCCCCGGCTCGATGCCACCGCCCGGCAGGACGGCGTAGTGCCGGCCGTCGAGACGCCGCTTGATCACCAGCACCTTCGGTCCTCGTACGACGACCGCCACGGCGCGCGGCACCGGGCTTCCGAGCGGCGTCCGGGGCACTACTTCTTGCCGGTCTTCTCACCGCTGGGCGCGTTGGAGAGAGCGGCGATGAAGGCTTCCTGGGGCACCTCGACCCGGCCCACCATCTTCATCCGCTTCTTTCCCTCCTTCTGCTTCTCCAGCAGCTTGCGCTTGCGGGTGATGTCACCGCCGTAGCACTTGGCGAGGACGTCCTTGCGCAGCGCCCGGATGTTCTCGCGCGCGATCACCCGCGCCCCGATCGCGGCCTGGATGGGCACCTCGAACTGCTGCCTCGGGATCAGCTCCTTGAGCTTGCCCGCCAGCATCACGCCGTAGGAGTACGCCGCGTCGCGGTGCACGATCGCGGAGAAGGCGTCGACCGGCTCGCCCTGGAGCAGGATGTCGACCTTGACCAGGTCGGCCGACTGCTCGCCCGACCGTTCGTAGTCGAGGGAGGCGTAGCCCTTGGTCCTCGACTTCAGCTGGTCGAAGAAGTCGAAGACGATCTCGCCCATCGGCAGCGTGTAGCGCATCTCGACGCGGTCCTCGGACAGGTAGTCCATCCCCTGCAGGCTCCCGCGCTTGGTCTGGCAGAGCTCCATGATGGTGCCGATGAAGTCGCTCGGGCTCAGGATCGTGGCCCGGACGACGGGCTCGCGCACCTCGGCGATCTTGCCGTCGGGGTACTCGCTGGGATTGGTGACCGTGTGGGTGGTCCCGTCCTCCATGACCACCTCGTAGACCACGTTGGGCGCGGTCGAGATCAGGTCGAGGTCGAACTCCCGCTCGAGCCGGTCCCGGGTGATCTCCATGTGCAGCAGGCCGAGGAAGCCGCAGCGGAAGCCGAACCCGAGCGCCCCCGAGGTCTCCGGCTCGAAGGCCAGCGCCGCGTCGTTCAGCTGGAGCCGCTCGAGCGCGTCACGCAGCGTCGGGTAGTCGTCGCCGTCGATCGGGTAGAGACCGGAGTAGACCATCGGGTTCGGGTGCTTGTACCCGCCCAAGGCCTCAGTGGCGCCGTGGTGCTGGCTGGTCACGGTGTCACCGACCCGGGACTGGCGGACGTCCTTGACCCCGGTGATCAGGTAGCCGACCTCGCCGACACCGAGGTCACCGGCCTTGACCGGCTCGGGGCTGATCACGCCCACCTCGAGCATCTCGTGCACGGCGCCGGTCGACATCATCTTGATCCGGTCGCGGTGGCTGAGCTTGCCGTCGATGACGCGCACGTACGTCACCACGCCGCGGTAGGTGTCGTAGACGGAGTCGAAGATCAGCGCGCGCGGCGGCGCGTCGGGGTCGCCGACCGGCGCGGGCGTCTGCTTCACGATCTCGTTCAGGAGCTGCTCCACCCCGAGGCCGGTCTTGGCCGAGGTCCGCAGCACGTCGCCCGGGTCACAGCCGATGATCCCGGCGAGCTCCGCGGCGTACTTCTCCGGCTGCGCGGACGGCAGGTCGATCTTGTTGAGGACCGGGATGATCACGAGGTCGGCGGCCAGCGCGAGGTAGAGGTTGGCGAGTGTCTGCGCCTCGATGCCCTGGGCGGCGTCCACCAGGAGCACGGCGGCCTCGCAGGCCTCCAGCGAACGCGACACCTCGTAGGTGAAGTCGACGTGGCCCGGGGTGTCGATCATGTTGAGCACGTAGGTCCCCGGCTCGGCGCCCGCGTCGTTGTCGGCCGGCACGGTCCACGGCATCCGGACGGCCTGGCTCTTGATCGTGATCCCGCGCTCGCGCTCGATGTCCATCCGGTCGAGGTACTGGGCCCGCGCGCTGCGCTCGTCGACGACACCGGTCAGCTGCAGCATGCGATCGGCCAGCGTGGACTTCCCGTGGTCGATGTGCGCGATGATGCAGAAGTTGCGGATGACCGCGGGGTCGGTGCGCCCCGGGAGGGGTGCGGTCGGGGTGATGGGCACGGCTGGGTCTGCGCTGCTTTCGGGGTCGGAGGAGCGAGGACCAATCCTCCCACGCGGGTTCGAGCGGCCCGAAATCTCTGTCGATCCGCCGAGCCGGCCGTTCGTCATCCCGGTGACAGACGATCGACCCGACGAGAGGCAGCACGATGACCGAGTACCTGATCACCATCCCCGGCGACGAGGCCGTGTGGGACGCCCGCACCGACGAGGAGAACCGGACCGTCGGCGAGGCGCACGGTGCGTTCGTGGCGGCGCTGACCGCTCGTGGGCACGTGGTCAGGGCGTCAGGTGAGCTGACGCCGCTGGCCGAGGCCAGGGTGGTACGCCGTGCACACCGGGGATCGCTGGTGACCGACGGCCCCTACACCGAGGCGACCGAGCAGATCGGTGGGTTCTACGTCGTCGGGTCCGACGACCTCGAGGACCTGCTGGCCGTCGTCGGTCAGCTCGCGGCGGCCGAACCGGTCGTCGAGGTCCGGCCGCTCCGAGGACACACCGGCGACGGCGCGTCCTGAGCGGTGGCAGACTCCCGGGCATGATCGATCACTTCGGCATCAACTGCTCCGACCTCGAGGCGGCCAAGGCCTTCTACGACAAGGTGCTGGGCACGCTCGGGCACCGACGGGTGATGGACTTCGACGTGGCCGTGGGCTACGGGACGACGGCGCCGGACTTCTGGATCTCCCGCTTCGACGACATGGGGCCCAACCGCGAGGTGCACATCGCCTTCACCGCGGAGTCGGCCGACCAGGTCAAGGCGTTCCACGCCGCAGCCACCGCGCTGGGAGCAGAGACGCTCCACGAGCCCCGGCTGTGGCCGGAGTACCACGAGCACTACTACGGCGCGTTCGTCCGCGACCCCGACGGGAACAACGTCGAGGCCGTCTGTCACACCGCGCCGGCCGAGTGACAGTCCCCATCCCGAGCCCCATCCCGCACGGGCGCACGGCACGCCGCCTCGAGTGGCCCCACCTGCCGCCCGCGGTGCGGAGCGAGATCGAGCGCCGCTGCGGATCGCCGGTCGTGTCTGCGCAGTCCCAGGGCGGTGGCTTCACGCCCGGTTTCGCATCCGTGCTGACGTGCGCGGACGGCTCGCGCCACTTCGTGAAGGCCGCGTCGACCGCGGCCCAGCGGCCGTTCGCAGTGTCGTACCGCGAGGAGGCGCGCAAGCTGCGCGAGCTCCCCGACACGACGCCGGCGCCACGCCTGCTCTGGACGATGGACGGCGACTGGGTCGTGCTCGGCCTCGAGTACGTCGAGGCGCGGGCGCCGCGGCGACCGTGGCGCGCGGCCGAGCTGGACGCCTGCCTCGACACCCTGGAGACGGTCGCGGACCTGCTCACCCCCGCGCCGCCGGCGCTCGCGCTCGACCCGATCAGCGACGAGCTCGCCGCCTGGCCGGCGTACTGGGACCACGTCAACGCCACCCGCGACCTGCCGCACGGTGTCGAGGCGGCCGCCCTCGCGGCCGAGTTCGCCGGGTCGCTCGCCGGCGACACGCTGGTGCACACCGACGTGCGTGACGACAACGTCCTGCTGGCGACCGACGGCCGCACCCTGTTCTGCGACTGGAACTGGCCCACCGTCGGCGCCTCGTGGCTCGACTCCCTGTTCATGCTGATCGGGCCGCGAGGCGACGGGCTCGACGTCGAGGCGGTGATCGCCGAGCGACGGCTGCTCCGCGACGTCCCGGCGGAGGACCTGGACCGCGCGCTCGCCGTCACCTGCGGCTACTTCCTGCGCTCCGCCGACGAGCCGGTGCCGCCGACCTCGCCGTACGTGCGCGACGTCCAGCGCTGGCAGGGCGAGGTGGTCTGGGACTGGCTGTGCGAACGGCGGGGCTGGAGCCCCTGACCGGCACGGTTTCGTGATTTGGGGCGCCGATCGCCCCGCTGGTATCTTTTCTCCTCGTGTGTGCGCCGCTGGTGTGCTCACGCCCCTCGACTCCGATCCACTCGTTGAACACCTCAGACCGAAGGCTCATTCGTGGCGAACATCAAGTCCCAGATCAAGCGGAACAAGCAGAACGAGAAGCGTCATCAGCGCAACAAGGCTGTGAAGTCCGAGCTGAAGACCCTCGTCCGCAAGTTCCGTGAGGCCGCCGAGGCCGGCGACAAGGACACCGCGGTCGAGGCCGGTCGCGTCGCGTCGCGCAAGCTCGACAAGGCCGTCTCCAAGGGTGTCATCCACAAGAACCAGGCGGCCAACCGCAAGTCCGCCATCATGAAGCAGGCCGCGTCTCTCTGAGTCCGGCCCGCTGACGAGGCGTCGATCCCCGGTGGGGTCGGCGCCTTCGTGTCATTTCAGGCCCGGTCGCGCAGCCCGGTCACCGTCAGCACCATCCGCTCCAGGGTGTACGACGCGTCGCCGGCCGCCCCCTTGATGTCGGCGTCGGCCTGGGCGATGGTCCGGATGGCGCGGGAGATGCCCCCGTCGGACCATCCCCGGGACTGGTCGCGGATCGTGCGCAGCTTCCACGGCGGCACCCCCACCTCACGGGCGAGGTCGACCTCGCGCATGCCGCGTGGCGCCGAGAGGTAGCGCGCGATGCCCCGCGCCGATCCCGCGAAGGCCGAGGTGATCAGCACCGGGGCGGTGCCGCCGTCCATCGCCCAGCGCAGCTCCTCCAGCGCCGGGCGCCGACGGCCCCAGAAGGCGGCGTCCGCGACGGCGAACGACTTGGCCTCGGCCCGGCCGCCGAAGTAGCGCTTCACCTTCTCCTCGGTCAGCGTCTCACCGGGGAAGTCGTTGACGAGCTGGTCGGCTGCGGCCGCCAGCGAGCGGAGGTCCTGACCGACGGCCTGCACCAACGAGGCGGCCGCCTCCGGCTCGATCGTGCCGCCCTGGAGCCGCACTTCCGCGCTGACGAAGCCGGGGTACTCCGAGGCGCGCAGCTCCTCGGACTTCACCTCGGTGACGCCGGCCAGCTTGCGCAGCCGGGTCAGCACCCCGGAGCCCTTCTGGCCGCCTCCGTGGACCAGGACGAGCGCGACGTCGTCGGCCGGGGACGCGGCGTACTCGAGGAGGCCGTCGACCGACTCCTCGGGCAGGTTCTCCAGGCCGCGGACGACCACGCAGCGCGTCGAGGAGAACAGCGACGGCGCGGCCATCTCCCCGAGCTGGGCCAGCGACAGACCCGAGGCCGCCGTCTCCGAGATCTCCGCCTCGTGGTCGTGGCGGCGTACCGCCTCGCGCACGCCCACCACGGTCCGCTCGGAGAGGAACTCCTCCTTGCCGGTCACCAGGGTGACGTGCGCCAGCACGTCCTTCGGGGTCGGGCCTCGCATGGCGGCAGCCTGTCACATGCCGCCGACGCTTCCCGAGGGACGCTCAGCGCGCCGTGACGGCCGCCAGACGTCCGTCGCGCTCGACCACCGCCACGCTCCCGTCCCGGTCGGTGCGGAGCACCCGCGCCCCGGTGGCCGCGAGGGCGTCGACCGTGGTCTGCGCCGGGTGGCCGTAGTCGTTGTCGGCACCGACCGAGATGACCGCGAGCCGGGAACCGAGCGACTGCAGGAACGCGAGGTCCTGGTAGCGACTGCCGTGGTGAGGCACCTTGAGCACGTCGACCCGCAGCCCGGGAAGGGTCGCGGCCAGCGTCGCCTGGCCCTCGGGCTCGAGGTCTCCCCCGAGGAAGAAGGTGAACCCGGCGATGCGTGCCAGCAGCACCACGCTGGCGTTGTTGGCGGTACTGCCGTCTCCCGGGCCGACGCTGGGTGATCCGGGCAGCGGCCACACGGGCTCGAGGGTCACCTCGCCGATCCGGCGGGTCACGGCGTACGGCGCGGCCCTCGACGTCAGCCCGGCGGCCTCGTCGGTGCGGCGTACCAGGGCCACACCGGTGGGCGGGTCCCTGAGCCGGCTGACCTCCACCGCGTCGACGTGGCGTCCGGCGAGGACTCCCGGCAGGCCGTCGACGTGGTCGGCGTGGAAGTGCGTCAGCACCAGGAGAGGGACCCGGGTGACCCCGAGCCCGTCGAGGCACGCGTCCATCGAGGCGGGATCCGGGCCGGCGTCGACCACGACGGCGGTATGCGGCTGGCCCGTGTTCAGCACCAGTCCGTCGCCCTGTCCGACGTCGCAGGCCACCAGCAGCCAGCCGTCCGGCGGCCACCCCGGGGTGGGCACCCGCACCAGGACCGCCGCCAGCGCCAGGCCGGAGCAGGCCAGCCCGGTGGTACGCCGCCGGAGCAGGCGGGGCGCCGCGACCGCGACGAGGGCGCTGACCACGGCCAGGGCGCCGATCGCGACCGGGCCACTCCCCCACCCCACCGTCGGCGTCGGCAGCGACGCCGCGTGCCGGGCGACCGCGACGATCCACGCGACGCACCAGCCCGCCCCGGCCCCGACGATCCGCCCGGCGGCCGGCACGACCAGGGTGAGCAGGCCACCGAGCAGGCCCAGCACCGTCGCCGGGGCGACCGCGGGGGCGGCGAGCAGGTTGGCCGGTACGGCGACCAGGCTCACCTGTCCCGAGATCGCCGCGACCAGCGGGGTGCACGCCAGCTGGGCGGCCGCGGGGACCGCCACCGCCTCGGCCGCCCAGCGCGGCAGCCACCGGGCGAGCGCGTCGCGCCACGGCGGCCCGAGCATCAGGATGCCGGCGGTGGCGAGGACCGACAGGGCGAAGCCCATCGCCCTGGCCAGACCCGGGTCGAGCAGGAGCAGGAGCACCGTGGCCACGCCCAGCGCGCGAGTACCACGGTCGCGCCCGTTCGCCCCCATGCCGACCAGCGCCACGCTGCCCATCACCGCGGCCCGGAGCACGCTGGGCTCCGCTCGGGCGACCAGGACGAAGCCGGCGATCCCGGCGGCGCCCACGGCGTACAGCCAGCGACCGCGCACCCGCAGCCACCGGGCGACGACCAGCGCGAAGCCGACCACCAGGGTCAGGTTGGTGCCCGACACCGCGAGCAGGTGGGTCAGGCCCGCAGTCCGGAAGTCGTCCTGCAGAGCCGGGTCGACGCCCGCGTCGTCCCCGTCCACGAGAGCCGGGACCAGCGCCCGACGGTCCGGATCCAGCCCGGCCACGGACCTGCGCAGCGCCGCGCGCACCTGGGCCGAGGCCCGCCACCAGGGGTCAGGGCCACGCGTCATCGTGGGACTGTCGTCGGTGGTCACGGTGGCCGCCACGTCGTCGCGCCCGCTCTCCGCCAGGTGGCCACTCATGCGCACCGTGGCCCCGAGCGGGACCCGGAGCCACGTGGTCGGGGCGAAGACGACCACCGGCAGTCGCACCGCGAGCACCGACTCCGAGGTCGTGACCCGCCGGACCGAGAGACGCACCAGCGCTTCGTCGCCGAACCGCGCGTGCAGCAGGTGGGGGTCGCCGGCGACGGTGCCGTCGAGGGTCACCTCGGCGCGCTCGGCGGCGAGACGGGTGAGCGGGTTGTCGGCGACACGCTGGGCGCGGACACCCGCCGCGGTGGCCACGGACGAGAAGACGACCAACGCGGCGACCGCGGTCAGTCCGGCTCGTCGTCCGACGCGCCACCCGAGGGCGCCGGCTCCGATCGACGCGGTCACGAGGAGGCCTCCGGTGGCGGCCGGACCCCACGCCGTGAC
The DNA here is from genome assembly GCA_963742195.1 of uncultured Actinomycetota bacterium. Taxonomy (GTDB): domain Bacteria; phylum Actinomycetota; class Actinomycetes; order Propionibacteriales; family Nocardioidaceae; genus Nocardioides. Next base: position 34,249 of record CAVULA010000007.1, on the reverse strand, counting down.
GGCGAGCGCCCCCAGCCACCCGACCGCGGCCAGCAGGACCATGCGCAGATCGGGCTGCTGCCGCACCTCAGAGCGTCACGTACGGAGTGAGCTTCGCGAGGGTGGCGTCTCCGATCCCGTCGACGTCGAGCAGCTGGCTGACGGCGCTGAACCCGCCGTGCTCGGCCCGCCAGGCGATGATCGCCTGAGCCGTGACAGGTCCGACCTCCGGCAGGGACTCCAACGCCGTCTGGTCGGCGGTGTTGAGGTTCACGAGACCGGCCGCCGGGGGCGCGCCCGAGGCGGCAGCAGCAACGCCCGTGGGCGCGATCGCCGGGCCGCCGACCACAATCTGCTCCCCGTCCGTCAGCACCTGCGCGAGGTTGAGCGCGCGCAGGTCCACCCCGGTCCGAGCACCACCCGCGGCCCGGATGGCGTCGACCACGCGCGCTCCTTGACGCAGCACGGCGATACCGGGCCGGCGTACCTTGCCCGCGACGTCCACCACCACCTTCGACGCCGACGCCGCCGACGACGGTCGCCCGTCCCCGCTCACCGCCGCGCCTACGACGTCGTCGGCGCCCGTCGGCTCGGGCAGGGCATCGGTCGGGGCCTGCACGGCCACCGGCGCCGCGATCTCCTGGCCGTCGCTGCGGACCAGGAACCAGCAGGTGACGACCAGCCCGACCACGGCCAGCACGGCCACGACGGCCACCTGACCGGGCCCGAGTCCGACGCGCCCACGGAGCGGCTCGGGCATCGACCCGGCCCATCGCCCGGTCCATCCCCCGGCCGGACCGGTGGTCCGGCGGGACGCGTGGCGACCCGGCATCCGCGCCACCGGAGGTGGGGGCGGTCCGTGCGCCGCCTCGGGCTCGGGCTCGACGTCCGGCTCGACGTCCGGCATGGTGCGGATCGTGGTGGGGACGCCCAGGGGCGCGGAGTCGAACCGCCCGGCCGAGTCCTCTCGGACGGAGGCGAGCTCGCTGCTCAGCAGCTGGAGCCTTCGGGCGATGGCAGCGTCGTGGTCGGTGGCGAGGGATCGGCTACGCATGACGACGACGCTAGGTCGGCGGTCCGACCCGATCGGCCGTCCGCCACGCCTGCCTGTGGAGAGGGACGTCGGCAGGGCCGCCGGGGAGGGAGAGCGGGCCGTCAGGTCAGCCGCGGAGCGACACAGGCCGCCACCATGCCGGGGCCGACGTGCGCACCCAGCACCGCTCCGAGCTCGCCGCACCACACCTCGCGACCGTGCAGGTTGGCGGCCAGCCGGGTGGTGAGCCGGGCGGTGAGGTCGGCGGCCCGCTCGGGGTTGGCGAGGTGGGAGACGCAGACGTCGACATCGAGGTCCCCGGCCGCCTCGACGACGAGGTCCTCCAGCCGGCTCAGGGCGCGCGCCGAGGTGCGGACCCGCTCGAGGTTGGCCACCCGTCCGTCCTCGATGCACAGGAGCGGCTTCACGGCGAGGGCACCGCCGAGCAGCGCTGCGGCCGCCCCGATCCTCCCGCCGCGCCTGAGGTACTCCAGCGTGTCGACGTAGAACAGGGCGGTCGTCAGGTCGGCCCGCCGCCGCGCCGCCGCGGCCGCCTCGTCCACCGACCCGCCGGCGTCGAGGACGTCCGACGCGCTGAGCACGGCGTAGCCGGTGGCCACCCCCACCTGTCGCGAGTCGACGACGGTGACCGGCACCGACGCGTCCCGGGCGGCGAGCAGCGCCGACTCGTAGGTGCCGCTCATGTCTCCCGACAGGTGGATCGCCAGCACCGCGTCCGCACCCTCAAGAGCGGCCTTCTCGTACACCTCGAGCAGGGCCGCGGGCGCCGGGCGCGAGGTGCTGACCGGCCGGAAGTCCTTCAGGGCCTGTGCCACGAGCTCGGGCGTCGCGCCGTCCGCACCCTCGTCGTAGACGGTCGCGCCGATGACCACCTGCAGGGGAACCACGACGATGCCCCGCGCCCGCACCACCTCGGCCGGCAACGAGGCCGTCGAGTCGGTGACGACCACGGTCCTCCCCGCCATGCGCGGAAGGCTAGCCGACGCGGATGCTCGACGGTCGCCGAGCTCGACGCGCGGAGCCTCGCGGCCGGCACGAGGCTCTCGACCGCCCCGCGCTCCGAGCTCAGACGACGATGCCGATGGTCGCTTCACTCGACGCGCGGAGCCTCGTGGCCGGCACGAGGCTCTCGACCGCCCCGCGCTCCGAGCTCAGACGACGATGTTCACCAGCTTCGGCGCGCGCACGATCACCCGGCGCACCACGGCACCGTCGATCGCGCGTACGACGGCGGGGTCGGCCATGGCGGCCGCCTCCAGGTCGGCGTCGGTGATGGTCGGCGGGACGTCCAGGCGAGCCCGGACCTTGCCCTGCACCTGCACCACCGCGGTCACCGAGTCCTCGACCAGCAGCGCCTCGTCCACGGCCGGCCAGCCGGCGCGAGCCACCGTGGGCCGGTGCCCCAGGCGCTCCCACATCTCCTCTGCCGTGTACGGAGCCACCAGCGACAGCAGGATCGCCACGGCTTCCACCGCCTCGCGCACCGCGGGGTCGGTGGGCCCGCAGCCGGTGTCGATCGCCTTGCGCGTCGCGTTCACCAGCTCCATGGTCCGGGCCACCATCACGTTGAAGCGGTGGCTCTCGACCAGCTGCTCGGAGTCACGCAGCGTCCGGTGGGTGACCTTGCGCAGCGCTGTGTCGCCGGCGGTGACGTCGGCGCCGGGCTCCGAGGCCACGTCACCGCTCAGGCGCCAGGCACGCTGCAGGAACCGGACCGACCCGCTCGGCGACATGTCGGCCCAGTCGATGTCGTCCTCGGGAGGGCCCGCGAACACCAGGGTCAGCCGTACCGCGTCCACGCCGTACGCCGATAGTTGGTCCCCCAATCTGACGCCGTTGCCCTTGGACTTCGACATCTTGGCGCCCTCGTTGATGACGATTCCCTGGTTCAGCTGGGCGGAGAACGGCTCGCCGAACTCCAGCAGGCCCATGTCGCGCAGCACCATGGTGAAGAACCGCGCGTACAGCAGGTGCAGGACGGCGTGCTCGACGCCGCCGATGTAGATGTCGCACGGACCCCACAGGTTGGCCAGCTCCGGGTCGAAGGCCCGGGTGTCGTCGTGCGGCGAGCAGTACCGCAGGAAGTACCAGGACGAGTCGACGAAGGTGTCCATCGTGTCGCTGTCGCGCGTCGCGGGCCCACCGCAGGTGGGACAGGTGACGTTGACCCAGTCGGTGGCCGCGGCCAGCGGAGACACGCCCTTCGGCGTCAGGTCGGCGCCCCGCAGCTCCGGCAGGACGACGGGCAGCTGGTCCTCGGGGACCGGCACCTCGCCGTCGGTCGGGCAGTGGATGATCGGGATCGGCGCGCCCCAGTAGCGCTGCCGCGACAGCAGCCAGTCGCGCAGCCGGAAGTTCACCGCACCTCGGCCGACGCCGCGCGCCTCCAGCCAGTCGACCATGGCCCGCTTGGCCTCGGCGACGTCCATCCCGTCCAGATCCAGCGAGTCGTTGCGGGAGTTGACGGCCGGCCCGTCGCCCGTGAAGGCCTCGCCCTCCCAGCCCTCGGGGGGCTGGACGGTGCGGATGATCGGCAGGTCGAAGACCTGCGCGAAGTCCCAGTCACGCTGGTCCTGGCCCGGGACGGCCATGATCGCGCCGGTGCCGTAGTCGGCCAGCACGTAGTCGGCCGCGTACACCGGGATCGCGGTGCCGGTGACGGGGTTCGTGGCGTGGACGCCCAGGAACACCCCGGTCTTGGGGCGGTCGGTGGCCAGCCGCTCGATGTCGCTGGCCTTGCGCACCTCGTCCAGGTACGCGACGTACGCCGGTCGCTGCTCGTCGGTGACCAGCTCGGAGGCCAGGGCGGCATCGGCCGCCACGACCATGAACGTGGCGCCGAACAGGGTGTCGGGCCGGGTGGTGTAGACCGTCAGGTCGTCGTGGCCCTCCACCGGGAACCTCACGTGCGCGCCCTCGGACCGGCCGATCCAGTTGCGCTGCGCGTTGATCACCCGCTCGGGCCACGTCGGGGCCAGGTCGTCCAGGTCGTCCAGCAGCTCCTGGGCGTACTCGGTGATCCGGAAGTACCACTGGGTCAGCTCGCGCTTGGTGACCTCGTTGCCGCACCGCTCGCAGCGACCGTCGATGACCTGCTCGTTGGCCAGCACGGTCTGGTCGAAGGGGCACCAGTTGACCGGGCTGTTCTTGCGGTAGGCCAGGCCGCGCTCGCGCAGCTTCAGGAACAGCCACTGGGTCCAGCGGTAGTACTCCGGGTCCGAGGTGTTGAAGGTGCGGCTCCAGTCGAAGCTGACGCCGAACTTCTTGCAGGACTCCGTGGACACCGCGATGTTCTCGTAGGTGAAGGTCGCGGGGTGGGCGTTGTCGCGGATCGCCGCGTTCTCGGCGTTCAGGCCGAAGGAGTCGAAGCCCATCGGGTTCAGGACCTCGTAGCCGCGCTGCCACCAGTAGCGGGCCATGACGTCGTGCAGGGCGAAGACCTCGGCGTGGCCCATGTGCAGGTCGCCCGAGGGGTAGGGGAACATCGTCAGGGCGTAGCGCTTCTCGCGCGTGCCGCTCCGGACGACGTCGTCGTCGGCGCGGAAGGGCTGCAGCTCCTCCCAGACCGGCTGCCACTTCTCCTGCACCGCGACGGCGTCGTACGTCGCGGCGCCTGCCTCGACGTCGGTCTCGGCCGGATCGCCGCCGTGGTCTCTCTGACTCATCGTCTTCGCCTTACGTTCGCTGGTCGAGCCCGTCGAGGACCCATTTCCGGACAGAAAAAAACCCCTCACAGGGAGGGGTGGCCGCGCGACGTGGTGGACGTCAGCGCGGCTGTCGAAGAAGCAGGGTGCTCTGCATGGACGCCATCGTATCCGAAACGTGCTGGTCCTCGCCTCCGGGATACGCCTAGGTTCACCGGCGTGAGCGATCTCAGCAGGTACGACGACTGGCTGACCTGGCTGCGGGAGCGGGGCGAGACCGACCCTGACATCCAGGTGGTGTTCGTCGGCGGCTCCGCGGTGACCGGCGGCTACGACGACCACTCCGACCTCGACGTCGACGTGCTGGCCACGCCCGGCGAGTCGACGTCGGCGTACCGCCGGCTCCTCGTCGCGGCGTTGCACGACTTCACGGTCCACCAGATCTGGGAGCTCCCCGAGTCCACGTGGCCCGACGGCCGGCAGGCGTTCCTCAACCTGACCCCCGACGCCGGCGACCTCAGCGTGCCGACGCGGATCATCGACCTGCACGTCTCCGATCTCGGCGACGAGCACCGCCTGGTCGACCCGCGCCGCCACGGCGAGCCGCTCGTGCTGCACGACCCGGACGGGCTGGTCGAGCTGCGCGAGAACGACGAGCAGGAGATGGCGACGGCCCGCGCCGAGGCCGTCGTCCAGATCGCCGCCCGGCGTCAGACGGCGGCCTGGCTGGTCAACCGTGCCATCGCTCGCGGACAGCTGGCCGAGGCCGTGACCTTCCACCTGGGGTACGCGGTCAACCCGCTGGTGCGGCTGCTGCGCATCGTCCACTGCCCGGCCCGCCACGACTTCGGGCTGCGTTACCTCGACACCGACCTGCCCGAGGGGTACGCCGCCCGGATCGAGGCGCTGCTTCCCGGTCCGGACCTGGCCGAACGGGCGGCCGCGGCGTTCGCCTGGCAGGACGACCTGCTCGCCGAGCTGGCGTCCGCCTGACTCCTGGTCGGCATCCGGAGCGGTTGCCCCCGCGGCGTCAGTCGGTGTGCTCGGTGCGCTCGGTGAGCCGGCGGTGGGCCTCCTCGTCGACCGCTCGCTTGTCCTCCTCGAGCTTCGCCTCGTCGACCACGATCGGCCGCAGGAACGCCCAGGCGATGAAGAACGCCGCGAACAGGAGGAGCCCGATTCCGACCCACAGGTTGGCGTTGACCCCGGAGACCTTCTCCAGGTCCTGGTTGCTGGTCGAGAAGGAGACGATCACCAGCACGACGCCGTAGATGCCGAGCAGCGCGCCGATGATGGTCCGGATGTCGAAGAGGCTGGCTTTCGGGCCGGCCGTGCCGTTCTGGCTCATGTGACCCGCCTCCTAGCGGAAGATGATGTTGAGGACGATGACCATAGCGAGTGAGACGCCGGCGAGCTTCGTGGCCGACAACCACCAGTGGTCGGCGTGCTCGTCGAGCAGGTCCTCCTTGGGGGTCAGCGAGTACACGAGTCCGCGCAGCTCCGACTCCTTCCGCGGCTGGGTCATGTAGGTGACGACCACGCTGACGACGATGTCGACGACGAACGCGGCGCCGGCGGCCGCGAAGCTCGCGCCCTGGCCCCCGATGTGCAGGACCCCGACACTCGCCGACCCGAACGCGTCCTCGGAGAGGAACGCCACCAGGACGGCGGCCAGGGTTCCGGACACCAGCCCGGTCCAGGCCGCGGTCGCGGTCATCCGCTTCCAGAACATGCCGAGGATGAACGTCGCGAACAGCGGCGCGTTGAAGAACCCGAACAGGGTCTGCAGGTAGGTCATCATGTTCGGGAACTGGCTGGCGAAGTACGACGTCCCGATCGCGATGACGGCTGCCGCGACGGTCGCGCCACGGCCGAACGTCGTGTAGTAGTGGTCGGGCTTGTCCTTCTTGACGTACGTCTGCCACAGGTCGTAGGTCGTCACGGTGTTGAACGCCGAGATGTTGGCCGCCATGCCGGCCATGAAGGCCGCGAGCAGGCCGGCGATCGCCACGCCCAGCAGGCCGTTGGGCAGCAGCTGTTTCATCAGCAGCAGCAACGAGTCGTTGTAGGTGATGCCGTCGGTCCCGGCGTCCGCCCCCGCCTTCTTCATCGACGCGAGCGGGCTGACCAGGACGGCGGCCATCATGCCGGGCACGATGATGATGAACGGGATGAACATCTTGGGGAACGTGCCGATGATCGGGGCGCGCTTGGCCGAGTTCATGTCCTTGGAGGCCATCGCGCGCTGCACCTCGACGAAGTTCGTCGTCCAGTAGCCGAACGAGAGCACGAAGCCGAGACCGAACACGATGCCCACGACCGACCAGAAGCCGGAGCTGTAGGTCGTGATCGTCGTACCGGGCCAGGAGTCCATCTGGTCGCCGGTCCCGGCTGCCGACATCTTGTCCTGGAGCCCGTTCCAGCCGCCGATCTCGTGCAGCGCCAGCAGGGTGAGCGGCAGCAGGGCAGCCACGATCACGAAGAACTGCAGCACCTCGTTGTAGATCGCGGCCGACAGCCCGCCGAGGGTGATGTAGGAGAGCACGATGACGGCCGCGACGACGTGGAGAGCCAGATGTTCCAGCCGAGCAGCGCGTTGACGATCGTGGCCAGCAGGTAGAGGTTCACGCCGGCGATGAGCAGCTGGGCGAGCGCGAAGCTGATCGAGTTCACCAGGTGTGCGGTGGGCCCGAAGCGCCGGAGCATGAACTCCGGCACGGACCGCACCTTGGAGCCGTAGTAGAACGGCATCATCACGACGCCGAGGAACAGCATCGCGGGGATGGCGCCGATCCAGTAGTAGTGGAACGTCGCCATGCCGTACTGCGCACCGTTCGCCGACATGCCCATGATCTCGACGGCGCCGAGGTTCGCGGAGATGAAGGCGAGCCCGGTGACCCACGCCGGCAACGATCGTCCGGACAGGAAGAAGTCGATGCTGCTCGACACCGAGGCCCGGGCCGACAGCCCGATCCCGAGGACGAACGCGAAGTAGAGCGCGATCAGCAGGTAGTCGATCCAGTTCGCATCCAGGCGAAGGATCGAGGACGCCAGCACAACCATCCGAGCCTCCCACGTCGACGTTGACCGGTGGCAGGTAACTCCCGGGCGCCGGTGGCGCCAGTCGACGCGAAGGGTCGTACCCCGAAGGCGGCGAACAATGCATCGGGAGTGCCTCAGGGTCGGCCGGAGGGGACCCCTACGATGCGGCCATGACCTCCCTCGACCTCTTCCGACTCGACGGACGGGTGGCCATCGTGACCGGTGCGTCGTCCGGGCTCGGCGTCGCCTTCGCCCAGGGCCTGGCCGAGGCGGGGGCCGACGTCGCCCTCGGCGCCCGGCGGGCCGACCGCCTCGAGTCCACGGCGGACCTGGTCCGGGCGGCGGGCCGACGCTCGCTCGCCGTCGCCACCGACGTGTCCGACCCCGAGGCCTGCACGGCGCTCGTGCAGGCGGCGATGGACGAGTTCGGGCGGGTGGACGTCCTGGTCAACAACGCGGGCATCGGCACAGCCGTTCCCGCGACCCGCGAGACGCCGGAGCAGTTCCGCGCAGTCGTCGACGTCAACCTCAACGGCTGCTACTGGATGGCCCAGGCCTGCGGCCGCGTCATGCAGCCGGGGTCGTCGATCATCAACATCTCCTCGGTCCTCGGCCTCACCACCGGCGGCCTGCCCCAGGCGGCGTACTCCGCGACGAAGGCCGGGCTGATCGGGCTGACCCGCGACCTCGCCCAGCAGTGGACCGGTCGCAAGGGCATCCGGGTGAACGCGGTCGCCCCCGGCTTCTTCGAGTCCGAGATGACCGAGCAGTACCCCGAGGGCTACCTCGACCTCATGCAGTACCGGATCCCCTCGGGCCGCGAGGGCGACCCCGCCGAGCTCGCGGCGACCGTGGTGTTCCTCGCCTCCGACGCAGCGGGCTACATCACCGGTCAGACCCTCGCCGTCGACGGCGGGATGACCATCACCTGACGTCTTCGCCACGGCCATCGGCGTGCACGTAGGGACACCCAGGTCAGCGATCTGTCAGGTGGTGGACTGCGACCTGACCGAGCAGCAGTCCACGCGTGCCACGACGGCGGCGGGGAAGGTGGCCGCCTGTCGCAGGAACTCCACGACTACTGCTTGCATCCATGTGATGTCGGGACCAGGCGGCTCGACGTCCGGACCGGCACCTCGAGGCCGTCCCGGTCGAAGGCGCACACCCGGCGCGTGTACGCCGACCCGGCCAGGTCCGCGGGCGTCTCCGCACCACGTCGCGCGCCCCTCGTCGAACGCGAAGCAGCCGGCCAGGCCGGGATCGGGAGCGTGATCACCGGGTCCACCAGCGCCCAGACGGCGGGCTCCGCGAAGGCTTCGACGTCGATGACTGTCACGACCAGGTCGAGGTCGCTGCCGGCGTTGCGACACCACGGCCCACCGACCCCGCGATCCACAGAGCCCGCACGCGGTGGTCACGCTCGAGAGCCGCCGCCACGCGCGCGAGCAGAGCGGCGTACCCGTCCTCGAGCGGTGCGATCGCCTCGGCCATGTCCACGCCGCCACGGTAGCCAGCCAGCCGGAGGCGGTGACGTCAGCGTTCCGGGCCGAGGAGCAGGTAGCCGAGCCAGCCGAAGAAGAGGACGAGGCTGCCGAGGAAGAGCCATCCCAGCCCGAACTCGAAGCCGGCGGCGATGGCCAGACCCAGCACCGCACCGAGGACAAGGCGACCGTGGTTGCTCTGCACGGCGCCAGCCTAGCGGCGCCGTGCAGAGCAGGACGGTCTAGCGGGTGGCGGTTGCCGGCCGGCGACGCAGAGCCAGTCCGAGCGCCAGCATGCCGATCCCCAGCAGCAGGTGCAGCCAGTCGTCGGCGTCGTTGACCGGGACGAAGTTGGCGTTGGAGCCTTCGTCGACCAGCAGCCCGTAGAGCCACAGCACGAGGTAGATGATCCCGCCGCCGATCAAGAAGTTGACCGCGCCCGGCTCGGTGCGCGAGAGGGCGAGGCCGGCCACCCCGAACAGCAGGTGGACGATGTTGTGCAGCACCGACACCTCGAAGATGCCGAGGAGCTGGGCGCCGCTGTCGTGGCCGGCGAAGGTCATGTCGCCGTAGTCGGTGGTGATGCCGGGGATGAAGCCCAGGACTCCCACCACCAAGAAGACCGCTCCGACGACGAGTGCCGCCGTCTGGGCGGGTCGCCGTCCGGTGCGGACGCTCATCGGCGAGGACGTGGTCATCGGTGACTCCTGTCAGGTCGGGGCCGCTGCGGTACCCGCCCGCTGTGCCCGCCATGCGCCTTCTCGGGCCGAGCCCCGCCCGGCACCTGCTGGGCTGTCGGCCGGCCCGGGCACGCATGTCCGAGGCCGCGGTCGGGTACCGGCGCTCAGGCGAAACGAGGAGGGTGGATGAGGAGTGTCGCCAGACGGCGCGCGGTCGTGACCGGTGGAGCGGGCTTCCTCGGGTCCTGGCTGTGTGAGCTCCTCCTCGCCGAGGGCTGGCAGGTGACCTGCGTGGACAACTACCTGACCGGTCGCCCCGAGAACGTCGCGCACCTCCAGGGACCGACGTTCCGGCTGCTGGAGTGCGACGTCACTACCGGCCTCGAGCTCGGCGGGAGGATCGACGTGGTGTTCCACCTCGCCTCCCCCGCGTCGCCCGTCGACTACCTTCGTCATCCGCTGGAGACTCTGAAGGCGAGCAGCGACGGTTCGTGGCACGCCCTGGATCTGGCCCGGCGGACCGGCGCCCGGTTCCTGCTCGCCTCGACGTCGGAGGTGTACGGCGACCCGCTGGAGCACCCACAGCGCGAGAGCTACTGGGGCAACGTGAACCCGATCGGCCCGAGAAGCGTGTACGACGAGGCGAAACGGTTCGCCGAGGCGGTGACCTATGCGCACCGGCGCGAGGGGCTGGTGGACGCTCGCGCCGTCCGGATCTTCAACAGCTACGGCCCGCGGATGGCCGTCGACGACGGCCGGGTCGTCAGCACGTTCCTCGCCCAGGCGCTCACCGGGCAGCCGCTGAGCGTCGCCGGCGACGGTGGGCAGACCCGGTCGCTCTGCTTCGCCTCGGACACTGTGCGCGGGCTGCTGGCGGCCGCGATGTCCCGTCGGCCCGGGCCCTTCAACATCGGCAGCGACCACGAGATCACCGTGCTGGAGCTGGCCGGCCTGGTTCGAGAGGTCTGCGGTTCGGACTCGCCGGTCGTGCACGTCGAGCTCCCGCAGGACGATCCGCGCGTACGCCGGCCCGACCTCTCGCGGACCCGGTCGCAGCTCGGCTGGGAGGCGCAGGTACCGCTGCTCGAGGGGCTGCGGCGCACGGCTACCTGGCTACGGGAGTCCGGAGCCCTGGCTGCAGAGCCGGAGGCCGTGCTCCCCTGACGGCCGGCCACCCACGAGCCGGCCCGCCTCACCCTCGGCTGTCGTCGACGAGCGCACTCATCGCCCGCCGGTCGTCGAGCACGTCCCGCGACAGGGCAGTGAGCCGCAGCCCGTGGTTGCGGGCGTACGAGCGCAGGATCATGAACGCCTCGTCGACTCCCACACCGAGCGACCGGGCCACCGCGCCCTTGGCCTGCTCGATCACGATCCGGCTGTTCAGGGCGTACTGCAGCTGCTCGGTGAGCTCCTCGGCCCGACGGAGGGCGCGCTCCTGCATGAGACCGATGGTGGCCAGGTCGGCGAGCGCCCGGCCGACCCGGCGCTCCTCCTCGGAGAGGAACCGGTGGTCGGTCCGGAAGATGTTCATCGCCCCGATCACGTGCTCGCGCAGCCGGAGCGGGAAGCAGTGTGCGGTGGTGAACCCCAGCTCGGCGGCCCGTGGCGCGAACACCGGCCACCGGTCGGCCGAGTCGGCGATGTCGACGTCGGCCACCTCCTCACCCGCCCGGTGACAGTCGAGGCACGGCCCCTCCGCATGCTGGACCTGGAAGAGCTCGAGCAGCCGCGCGTCCTCGTTCGAGGAGGCCATCGGGCGGAGCCCCTCGTGGTCGGCCAGCATGATGCCCACCGCGCCCGAGCCGGTGACCTCGGCCGCACTAATCGCCGTGCCGTGCAGGAAGTCGGCCAGGTCGAAGTCGTCCACCAGAGTGTCGGCGACCTCGACGAAGATGTCGGCCAACTTGGCGCTGTCGATCATGGGGTCACTCGCTTTCTCTCGCGCTCTTTCATTATGGGTCATCGGTGCGAAGCGGAGGGTCCGGCGGCGCCGGAAGGCGTGCGCCCGCAAGAATCTTCGAAGCGACCTCCAGCAGGCTCAGCCCCTCGGTGAAGGCGTGAGCTCTCATCAGGGCCAGCGCCTCGGCGAGGTCGACGTCCAGGTCGACCATCACCATGCCCTGGGCCTGGTGGATCTCCCCCCGGCGTTCCAAGGCGTCCACGACCCGGGCGTTCACCGCGTCCGACGTCGCGGCGGGTGGGGACTCGAGCAGGGACTCCGTGGCGAGGTCGGCGAAGGTGAGCCCGAGCGAGACCTGGTCCTGCCGCAGCGGTCCCGGCGTGCCGGCGTACAGGTCGAGCACGCCCAACCGCACCGCACCGACGTGCAGCGGCAGGGAGAAGCAGGCGCGCAGGCCCGAGGTCCGGACGGCGTCGACGTACCCCGGCCACCGGTGCCGCCCCTCCTCCAGGAGGTACGGCGCGAAGACCGGCCTGGCCTGTGCGTACGCGTCCAGGGCCGGGCCTTCCCCCGCCGTGAACGCGGCCTCCCCGAGCCGCCGCGCCGCCTCGTCCGAGCCGGCCACCACCCCGCCCGACGCGGCAACGTTCAGCAGGTGCACCGACGCACCGGTCAGCTCCAGCACCTGGGCCGCCGCGCGGCAGATGCGCTGGAGCAGGGCCGGCACGTCGGAGACGCCGTCGTCGGCCCGGACGGCCGCCAGCGCCGCCAGTGCCTCCACGCGGAGGGCTTCGCCACGAGGTCCGTTCGTGCCGTCGTGAACAGTCACCAGGTGGTCAGCTCTCGATGGGAAGGACGCAGGGGCCGGAACCCAATCTACGCGGGCCCTCCTCCGGGCCCGCCGTACCGCACCGGCCACCCCTGCGGAGGAGGCCGGACCTCGCCGCGACGTGCGACGGTCGGCCACCGACCACCCACCGTCACCCCAGGACCCCGGATGACCACGCCCCCGACCGACTCCCTGACGTTCATCGGGACTGCGACCACGCTGCTCCGGCTCGGCTCGTTCACCGTGCTGACCGACCCGAACTTCCTGCACCGCGGCCAGCGGGCCTACCTCGGCAAGGGGCTGTGGTCGCGACGCCTCACCGAGCCCGCGATGAGTCCCGCCGAGCTGCCCGCCCTCGACGCGGTCGTCCTCTCCCACCTCCACGGTGACCACTTCGACCGGATGGCCAGGCGCGAGCTGGCGCGCTCGCAGCCCGTCCTGACGACCGGCAGGGCCGCCCGCACCCTGCGGCGCTGGGGCTTCGAGGCCTCCGGGCTCGAACCGTGGGACAGCCACGTCCTGCGGCACGAGTCGGAGATGCTGCGGGTGACCGCGGTGCCGGCTGTCCATGCGCGCGGGGTGATGGGCCGGCTCCTGCCGCCGGTCATCGGCACCGTGCTGGAGCTGTCGCGCGCCGGCGACGTGGTGCGCCGCGTCTACCTGAGCGGCGACACCCTGACCGGCGCGCACGTCGACGAGATCGCCGGACGCTTTCCCGGGCTCGACCTCGCGGTGATGCACCTCGGAGGCACGCGGGTCCTGTTCCACACCGTGACCATGGACGCCGGCCAGGGGGTCGACTTCCTCCAGCGCCTGCGTCCACCCCGCGCCGTACCGGTGCACCACGACGACTACGGGGTCTTCAGGTCGCCCCTCTCGGCGTTCCTCGACGCCGCGCGTGCGGCCGGCCTCGCAAAGGTCGTCACCCCGGTGTCGCGAGGCGAGACGATGTCGTTCGACCGGGTCTGACCTCGGGCACCGCGCCGACACCGGCCAGCCGGGCGCGAGCGGCGCGGAGGACGTCATCGACCGAGATCGCCTCGAGCCCCGGGTCCACGGTGCCGCCGTGCGGGTCACCGCGCCGCGTCCCGCACCCGGGCAGCGACCAGAGCACGGTGTGGGGGCCGTCCGTCGGCGGGCCCCACTCTGCGGGCGGGACGGGTCCGAACAGCACGACGGAGGGTACGGCGTACGCCGAGGCGAGATGGGCCATCCCCGTGTCACCGGAGACCACCAGGCGCGCCCCGGACACCAGGGCGGCGAGCTCCGCGAGGTCGGTCCTGCCGGCGAGCACCGCGTCACGTGCCAGCCCGGCGAGGCGTGCCACCTGGCCCGCAGCCGCTCGCTCGTCCTTGCTCCCGGTCAGCACCACCCGGTGTCCCTCGTCCCGCAGGTGACGTGACACGGCCGCGAACCTGTCCACGGGCCACTGCCGCGCCGGTGCCCCGGCGCCCGGATGGAGGACGACGGCGTCCGGTGCGGGCGACGGTCCGTCGGGGGACCGGAGGTGTACGTCGTCCGGGTCGGCGGCCACGCCCAGCCCATCGGCGACCAGTCGGCACCACCGGGCCCGCTCGTGCTCGTCAGGCCTCCAGCGCGGACCGTGATGGCCGACCTCCGGGCAGTCGAACGCCAGGAGCCGCGCGGGTTCCAGCGCGAGCAGGGCCCGATGGCTCTGCGGGCCACGCCCGTGCAGGTCGACGGCCAGGTCGGGCGGGTCTCCTCGCCACGACGGCGTCACGGGCCCGGCCGTGTCCAGGACGCGGTCGGCGACCCCGGCCAGGTCGCACCAGCGGGGCCAGGGCAGCCGGGGCGGCGAGCACCAGCTCGGCGTCCGGGACCGCCCGCCGGAGCGCCCGCAGTGCGGGCACGCCGGCCAGGAAGTCACCGAGTCCCAGTGCCCGGAGCACGAGCACCCGTCGACGAGCGGTCAGGGCCAGGATCCTTCGACCGCGGGCGTGACCACCAGCTCGCGCACCTCGCACCCGGCGGGCTGCTGCAAGGCGAACAGCACCGCTGCGGCGACGTCGCCGGGCTGGTTCAGCTTGGCGTCCGGCGGCGGCTTGTACTGCTCGTCGCGGCCGTCGAAGAAGGCGGTGTGCATGCCTCCCGGCACCAGCATCGTGACGCCCATCCGGCCCTGCGGTCTCGACGGCGAGCGCCCGGGTGAACCCGACGACGCCGAACTTGGACGCGCAGTAGGCGCTGGCGTCGCTGAGTGCCCGCAGGCCCAGGGTCGACGCCACGGTCACGACCCTCGCCCCGTCGCTCGAGCAGGTCCGGCAGCGCGGCCCGGACGACGGCCACGGTGCCGAGCAGGTTCACCAGCGACGACCCGGTCCCAGTCGTCCGCCGGGACGTCCTCCAGCCGGCCGCAGGCATCGGTGCCGGCGCAGGTGACGACGGCGTCGAGGCCACCGACCCGTCGCCGACGCCGTGCGGACGGCCTCCTCGGCCTCGCGCGGGTCCGGGCCAGGTCGACGAGCTCGTGGTCGACGTCCCGTCGCGGGCGCCACCCGGTCGAGGACGAACGGGTGCCCGCCGGCGTCCGCGACCGCCGCGACCACGGCGGCGCCGAGCCCGGAGGCGCCGCCGGTGACCAGCACCCGCGCCCGGGGTTCTCGGGTCTCTCGTCTGCCCTACGTCGGTCGTCTCGACCTCCTGCTGCTCGTCGGATCCGACGGGTCGGCGCGGTCGCCGCTGACGCGGTCGCCGACCAGGCGCGTGGTCGAACGGCCGTCGAGGTAGGGCAGCGCGACCGTCTGCCCGCCCCAGCTCGCGGAGCACCGCCGCCTCCGGCACGTCGGACCCGGCGTAGTCGCCGCCCTTGACCCAGACGTGCGGGCCGCAGCCGCCGCAGCACCTCGACCGGGGTGTCCTCGTCGAAGACCACGACCGCGTCGACGCAGCTCCAGCGCCTCCAGCACCCGGGCCCGGTCCGCCGCGGGGACGAGCGGCCGTGCGCGGGCCCTTCAGCCGGCGCACGGAGGCGTCGGAGTTGAGGCACACGACCAGGCAGTCGCCGAGCGCGCGCGCCGCGCGCAGCGTCGCGACGTGGCCGGCGTGCAGCAGGTCGAAGCAGCCGCCGGTGGCGACCACGGTGCCGCCCCGGGCCCGCGACCGCGGCCGACCAGCCGCTCGCGCCGCTCGGCCGGGTGAGCGCGGGTCGCGGCGGCCGACGCGGTGAGCAGCGCGCAGGACCGCCGCGCTGCGACGTACGCCGCGGCGTCGGCCACGGCCGGCTGCACCGCCTCCGTCGTGACCGCGCCCGTCGGCGAGCGCCGAGGGCGGCGCTCGCCGCGAACCGGTCGCCGGCGCCGCACGGGTCGGCGCACGGCACCGGCGGGCGCCGGCACGACGACCGGCGACGCCCGCGCCGTAGCGACAGCAGAGCGCCGCCGCTCGCCGAGCGTGACCGCGACGGCCTGCGCACGCCACCGTGCCGGACGCAGCGCCTCGGCGTCCGCGCGCACGGCCGCCGAGCCCGTCGCACCGGCCGCGGCCGCCCGCCGCGCCGCCACGGCGGCAGCGAGCGCGCCGCCTCGGCCCGGTTCGGCGTGACCAGCCGGCACGCCCGGCGACCGGGTCGGTCGCCGCGCGGGTGCGGGTCCCAGACGACCGGGACGCGGTGCGGCGCGCGGCCAGGCGCCGCGCAGGTCCGGGAGCCGGCGGTCACGCCGCGGCCGTAGTCGGCGACCAGGACCGCGCCGGCGTCGGCCGAGGACCGCCGTCCACGACGCGTCCGGTCCGACCGCGCGTCCCGGTCGGGCCGCCGCTGTCGAGCCGCAGCAGGGACTGTCCGCCGGCCCGGACCCGCTGCTTCACCGGCGTCGGCCCGTCGGTGGCGAGCGGGACGCAGCCGCCACGCGGCCGTCGAGCAGGCGAGCGCAGGCGCGCGCCGGCCGCGTCGTCGCCCGAGCGCCGTCGACCAGCACGACCTCGCGCCCGTCGCGCGGCGGCCATGCAGCCGCGGCGAGCGCGGCGCCACCGGGCCGCGCGCTGCTCCACCACGTCGTCGAGCGACCGGCACCGGCGCGTCGGGGCGAGCCGCTCGGCCGCGGCCGTCGAGGTCGACGTCGAGCAGGCGTCGCCGACGACGACGAGCGGCCCGGCTCATGCGCGCACCCCTCGGCGCGGTGGCGCCCGGCGCGCCGGCCGGGATCGACGCCGAGCGCCCGGTCGAACGCCGGCGCAGAGGACGTGCAGCGCCACCAGGTGCAGCTCCTGCACGGTCGCGGTGAACGTCGCGTCGACGCAGAGCGCCTCGTCGGCGGCGGTCGGCCAGCGGGTTGGGGCGCGGCCCGGTCAACGCCCAGACCTGCAGGCCGCACCGCCGCGCCCGCGCTCGGCGGCGGCCACGACGTTGGCGCTGCGACCGCTGGTCGACAGCAGCACCAGCACGTCGCCGGGCCGGCCGTGGGCCTCGACCTGCCGGGCGAACAGCTCGCTCGGCCGGGTAGTCGTTGCCGATCGCGGTCAGGCTCGAGGTCTCCGCGCGTCAGGCAGATCGCGGAGAACGGCGGCCGGTCGTCGCGGTAGCGGCCGACCAGCTCGGCGGTCAGGTGCTGGGCCTGCGCCGCGCTGCCGCCGTTGCCGGCCGCGAGCAGTCGGCCGCCCGCGGTCAGGACCGTCGGCCAGCGTCGGCGCCCCAGCGGTCGGCGATGTCGACGCTGGCGACCGAAGCCGGCCGGCTGCGCGGACCAGCTCGGCGAGGTGCGCGTGCGCGCAGGGCGTGGTGAGGGTCATCGTGCGATGCTCCTGACGGTCAGAGTCGGCGGGCGACGGGCGACGCGACGCGTACGACGGTCCTCGGTCGGCCGCGGCGACCTGGCTGCCACTGGTAGACGGCGACCGCACGGGCCCGGCCGGCCGGCCGTAGCGCGCGCGTCGGTCGGCGTCGGCGAGCAGCGTCGCGCAGCACCGGGGCCAGCAGGTCGGGTCGGCGCGGCGGCACGAGCTCGCCGGTGACGCCCGGCGACCACGGTGTCGAGCAGCCCGCCGACGGCGGAGCCCGACCACCGGGCGCCCGCAGGCCATGGCCTCGAGCGGCACGATGCCGAACGGCTCGTACCACGGCACCGCGACGACGACGTCGGCCGAGCGGATCAGCGCAGGGACGTCGGTCGCGCGGCACCGACCCGAGGAAGCTGCACCCGGTCGGCGACCCCGGCTCGCCGGCGAGCCCGCGCAGCCGCTGCGACCTCCGGGTCGGCGTCGAGCAGGTCGGCGCGGCGGACCGCCGGCGACGACCAGCTCGGCGTCCGGCAGCGCGGCGAGCGCCTCGATCGCGTTGCCGACGCCCTTGCGCTCGACGAGCCGGCCGACCACCAGCAGCCGCGGCGGTCCGCCGGGCTCGGGACCGGGCACCGGGCGGAACAGCGTCGGTGTCCACACCGCACGGGATGACGCTGGCGCGCCCGGGCGGCAGGCCCACCGCGCGCAGCTCGACCACCTCGTCGGAGCAGGTCGCGACCACGTGGTCGACGGTGCGGCACAGCCGCCGCTCGAGCTCGATCCGCGTCGGCCGGGCTGGTGTCCTTCGCGCCCTGGTGCGCGCCGCTTGACCGTGCCGAGCGCGTGGAACGTCTGCAGCACCGGGATCCCGAGTCCGGCCGCGGCCGCGCACCGAGGCGCACGCCGCTCATCCAGAAGTGGGCGTGCACGACGTCGACGAGCTCCTGCGCGCCAGCGGTCGCCGCAGGTGGTCGGCGAAGGCCGGCATGTAGGGCAGCAGCTCGTCCTTGGGGACCTCCGTGCGGCGGGCCGGCGGGCACGTGCTCCACGACGTACCCGTCCGCGGTCGCGCACCCGGTCCGGCGCCGAGCGGAGTCGCGGCGGGTGTAGACGGTGACGTCGTGCCCGCGGCGCGCCAGCGCCGGCCGCCAGCGCGGCGACGTGGACGTTCTGCCCGCCGGCGTCGACGCCTCCGACGGCGGCCAGCGGGTCGGCGTGCTCGGAGACCATGGCGATCCTCATCGCACCTACCTCCTCATGGCGGTCGGGCGGAGCCGCCTCGGCCCGCCACGGGATCGTCGACGTCGACCAGGTGCTCCACCGCCGCGACCACGTCTGCCGGCTCGACCGAGGTCAGGCAGGGATGGCCGGGCACCGGGCAGGCTGTGGCCCGGGTGTCGCGGCAGGCGCGTCCTGGTCGCCGAGCAGCACGGTCGGCACGCCGTACGGCGCCCACCGCGCGCGCGGGCACCGTCGGCGCGAACAGCGAGACGACCGGGGTGCCGACGGCCGCGGCCAGGTGCGCCGGGCCGGTGTTGCCGACGACGACGACCGCGGCGCGCGGCCAGCACCGCGGCGAGCTCGCGCGAGGCTGGTGCGCGCCGCCGAGGTCGACGCGCGCCGGTGCCCGCGCACGACCTCCGCGGTGAGCGCGCGCTCGCGCGGGCCGCCGGTGACCACGACCCGGTGGCCGCGGGCCGCCAGGTCGCCGCGACCTCGCGCGTACCGGTCGGCCGGCCAGGCCCGGGCGGGCACGGACGTGCCGGGGTGCAGCACGACGTACGGCTCGCCGGCGCAGCAGCGCGGAGACGTCGGCGCAGCGGGCGCCGGACGGCGAGCCGGCCGTCGTCGTCGGCGGGCAGCGTCGAACGCCGGCAGCGACGCGCCAGCGACAGAGCGCGCTCGGCCTCGGGCAGCTCGGGTCGACCCGGTGCCGGACGTCGAGCAGCGAGCCGGGGTAGTCCTCGCTGATCGCGGCGATCCACGGGCACCCCGGCCAGCCGCAGCAGCAGCGCGATCGGCAGCGGCGACTGGTGGAACGAGGTGAGGACGACGGCCCCGGTCGATCCGGCGCTCGGCCAACCGACGCGACCAGCTCGGCCACGTCGTCCGGCGTCGACCGGCGCCGGGATCGGCGTCGATCCACGGGCAGGGCCAGACCAGCACCTCGTCGACGCCGGGCAGCAGCGCGCGGCGGCCGCGCCCGCGCGGGCCGACGAGCAGGTCGACGCGGTCGCTCCCGGCGGCCACGGCGCGGACGGCCGGCCCGGCCAGGAGCACGTCGCCGGCGCTGTCGAGGCGCACCGACGAGGGTGCGGCGTCACCAGGCCCCCGTCGAGCAGGGTCGTCCACGGCCGCCGCCAGCGAGCGCGGCGACCCGGCGAGCGGCGCGCGACCTCGTCCGCCCGGGTGGCCGGGGTCGGCACCAGGACCGCCGCGGCGCCCGGCCGCGCGCGGCCGCCTCGACGTCGGCTGCCGATGTCGCCGATCACGCACGCACGCGCGCCGGCTCGACGCCGAGCGTCGGCGCACGCGTCGTCGACCATGCCGGGTGCGGGCTTGCGGCACGCGCAGCCGTCGCGCCGGCGCGTGCGGGCAGAGCTGCACCACGTCGAACGGGCCGAGCAGCTCCTCGACGCCGGGCGTTGACCGCGTCGACCTGCGCCGAGCGTGATGCCGCCGCGGGCGACGCCGGACTGGTTGGTGACGACCCCGACCCGGACCCCGGCGGCGCGCAGCCGGTCCAGCGCCTCGCGGGCGCCGTCGACCGGGCGCCACCAGCGTCGGGGTCGCCGTTGTACGGGACGTCGTGGACGAGCGTGCCGTCGCGGTCGAACAGCACCAGGTCGGGGAGCGCCGCGCCACGGCCGCGCGCGCCGGTGCCGCCAGCGCGCCGCGCAGCCGGTGTGCCACGCGCGGCGAGCGGGATCGCCGCACTGGTCGCGACCATCGTGGCGACCTCGCGCCGCGTCGCGCGGCCCGGGAGCGATCCGCGCCCAGGCGAGCTCCGCGGTGCCGGCAGCCACAACGCCGGCCGCCGCGGCCGACGTACGGCGGTGTCCGGTGACGGCAGGCCGCCACGGCCGCCAGCACGGCGCAGCCGACGACGGCCACGTGGCGCCCGACGCCGGCCCGGGGCGCCGCGGCGCGGCGCGCGCCAGTCGCGGCCGTGCACCGGCGCATCAGGACGTCGTCGGCGTTGCCCGCCTGCTGACGCACGCTGACCCAGCGGTCCGCCGGCCGGACCGGGTGGGTGATCGCGCCGCGTCCCCGCGACGAGGCTGCGCCCCGGCGCTCGAGCATCCGCAGCGCGAGGTCGGCGTCCTCCCGGTAGGCCCGCGGGAACCGCTCGTCGAACCGCCGACCGCCGCAGCGCCGCGCGGCGGTAGCTCATGTCGGCGGTGATCCAGCGCGGCGGTCGCCAGGCCGGCGGTGCCGCGCTCCCAGTCGGTCGGTCGGCGGTCCTCCGGCAGCGGCACCCGCACCCGGCCCTGGCTGCCGGCGACCGTCGCCGGCGCAGGCCGCGAGGTCGTCGGCGGAGCCGCGCGTACCAGTCCGGCGCGGGCACCACGTCGTCGTCGAGGAAGCTCACCCACGGCGTGCGGGCGCGCCGCCAGCCGAGGTTGCGGGCCCGCGCCGGCCCGCCGCCGCCGGACGCGGACGACGCGCAGGCCGGGCAGCTGCTCCGTCAGGAGGTCGGATCGGCCAGATCGCAGGGAGCCGGCGCCGGCCGGCCGGTCGTCGACCACGACGACGGGCCGGTCCGAGCCGGCCGAGCTGCCGGCCGGAGCGCCTCGAGCAGCACCCGCAGGCTCGGCCGGCCGACGGTCGGGATGACGACGGTGGTCGGCGGCTCGGCGCCGCGTCATGTGCAGCGCGTCCCGACCGGCCGCGCGCCGTACCGACGAACGGGCCGATCGCCAGCAGGTCGACCGGCGCCGAGCCGAAGCACTCGAGCGCGTCCCGCGGGTCGTCGACCATCGGCCGGCCGGCGGTGTTGAGGCTGGTGTTGACCACGACCGGCAGCCCGGTGCGCCGCTCGAAGCCGCTCGAGCATGCGGGCGACCAGCGGCTCGTCGGCCGCGGTCGACGGTCTGGACCCGCGCGGTGCCGTCGACGTGCACGACGGCCGGGATCCGGTCGCGCCACTCCGGGGCGACGTCGTGCACGAACAGCATGTACGGCGAGGGCAGCGGCCCGCGCTGAAGATCTCCGCCGCCCGCTCGGCCAGCACCATCGGCGCGACCGGCCGGAACTGCTCGCGGCCCTTGACGTCGTTGAGCCGCTCCAGGTTGCGCCTCGTGGCCCGGGTGGGCCAGCAGCGAGCGGTGGCCGAGCGCCCGCGGGCCGTACTCGCTGCGGCCCTGGAACCAGGCGACCACGCCGTCGTCGGCCAGGCACCTCGGCGACCGCGTCGGCGACGTCGGCGGGCCGCTCGTAGGCGAGCGCCGCGGTGCGCAGCCAGGCCTCGAGCTCGTCGTCGCTCCAGCCGCGGCCGAGGTCGGCGCCCGGCATCGGCGCGGTCGCGCTCGCCGGCTCGCGCGGCGACGTGCAGGGCGCCGCCGAGCGCGGTCCCGGCGTCGCCGGCGGCCGGCTGCACCCAGACCTCGTCGAACGGGCCCTCGGCGAGCAGCCGGGAGTTGGCCACGCAGTTGAGCGCGACCCCGCCGGCCAGGGTCAGCGCGCGGTCGCCGGTCTGCTCGTGCAGCCAGCGCGGCCAGCTCGAGCAGCACCTCCTCCAGCCGCAGCTGCACGCTGGCGGCCAGGTCGGCGTGCTCGGCGGTCCACTCCTCGCCCGGCAGCCGCGGCGCTTGGCCAGCGACTGCCAGTCGATCGGCTCGGTGCGGAAGCCGCCGTCGCCGGTGGCGTGGACCGTGCCGGCGCAGCTCGTCGAGGAACCGCGGCCCCCCGTACGAGGCCAGCGCCATCACCTTGTACTCGTCGCTGCTGCGCAGGAAGCCGAGGTGGTCGGTGACGTCCTCGTAGAGCAGGCCGAGCGAGTGCGGCAGCGCCTGGGCGGCGCAGCACCTCGCAGCTGCCCGTCGTCGTAGCGGCCGGCGAGGTGGCTGCGCGCCTCGCCGCGGCCGTCGAGCACCAGCACGCGCGTGGCGTCGGGGTGCGGCGCGGCCAGGCCGGCCGAGGCGGCGTGCGCGACGTGGTGCGGGCACGAACCGGACGCTGGCCGGGTCGAGCCCGGGCAGCGCGGTGGCCAGGAAGTCCGGGGCCCGCTCGCGCGTACGTCGTGCGCAGGTGGTCCCACGGGTCGTCGAGGCCCAGCTCCTCGGCCGGGCGGGCCAGGCGCGGGTCGAAGGAGTAGGTGACCGCGTCGAGGTCGTCGCGGACGTCGAGCCCGGCCTCCGCCAGGCACCAGCGCGGCCGCGAGCTCCGGCAGCTCCCAGGCGCGAACGGCACCGGCCGCTTGCCGTGCTTGCGGCGGGAGAAGCGCTCCTCCTCGGCCGCGGCGACGATCTCGCCGTCCACGACGAGCGCCGCCGCCGGGTCGTGGAAGAGCGCGTTGATGCCGAGCACCTTCATCTCTGCTTCCCCCCTGGTCTGCCTCGGGCCGCGTACCGGTTCCCCGATCACGGCTCGGCCAAACGGGGTCGTGAGGAAAGTGGTTCTCGAAATGTCAAGAGTTCGACGCCGCAATGCGCATGAATTCGGCCCGAGCGGGGCACCGGCGCTGCCGTGCACATCTCGGTCGTCGGCACCGGCTACCTGGGCGCCACCCATGCGGCGTGCCTGGCCGGCACCGGGCACTCTGGTCGTCGGCATCGACGTGGACGCCGCCCGCACGTCGCCGGCTGGCCCTCGGCCGGGCGCCCTTCCACGAACCCGGGTCTGGACCGCCTGCTCGAGCGGGGGGTCAGCGCGGGACGGCTCGCCTTCGACGACCCGCCCCGAAGCCGCCCGGGGTGCGGACGTGCACTTCCTGTGCGTCGGCACCCCGCAGGCACCGTCCGGTGACGCTGCCGACCTCACCGACCTCGAGGCCGCCGTCGACGCGCTGGCGCCGCACCTCGACCGCCCGTGTCTCGTCGTGGGCAAGTCCACCGTCCCGGTGGGGACCGCGCGCGTGCTGGCCGACCGGCGTGCGCGCGCAGCGCGCCGGCGGGGGATGCGGTCGGCCCTGGCCTGGAATCCCGAGTTCCTCCGTGAGGGGCAGGGCGGTCGCCGACTCCTTGCGACCCGACCGACTGGTGTTCGGCGTCGATCGGCGACGCAGTCCGACCGCGCGTTGCGGCAGCGTGTACGCCGGGGCCATCGCGTCGGGTGTGCCCGTCGTACGGACCGACCTCGAGACCGCCGAGCTGGCCAAGGTGTCGGCGAACGCGATGCTCGCCACGCGCGTCTCGCTGGTGAACCTGCTCGCCGAGGTCTGCGAGGCCAGCGGTGCGGACGTCGCCGACCTGACCGAGATCCTCGGGCTCGACGAGCGGATCGGCCGCGGTTCCTCTCGCCCGGTCTCGGCTACGGCGGAGGCTGCCTCCCCAAGGACACCCGGGCCTTCGTGGCTCGTGCCGAGGAGCTCGGCGTGGCGGCCTCGGCCGCCCTGCTCCGGGAGGTCGACGCCGTCAACCTCCGGCAGCGTGCCCGCACCGTCGCGGTGGCGACCTCCATGCTGGGCGGGGACGCGGACGGGGCCACGGTCGCTGTGCTCGGCGCCGCGTTCAAGGCGGGCTCGGACGACGTCCGGGACTCTCCGGCCCTGGCCGTTGCCAGCACGCTGCAAGGTCGCGGCGCACGCGTCCGCGTGTACGACCCGATGGCCGGACACGTCCGTCGTCCGTCACTTCCCGACTCTGCGCAGCACGTCGGGCTGCGTCGAGGAGGCCTGCGCAGGGCGCCGACCTCGTCCTGGTCCTGACCGACTGGGACGAGTTCCGCGGCATCGACCCGGTGGCGCTGTCCGACGGTGGTCGCGCGGCCCGCAGGTGATCGACGCGACGGCTCGTGCTCGACGCCGAGAAGTGGCGTGCCGCCGGCTGGGACCTGTTCGCCCTGGGCCGCGGAAGCCGCTGACCTGATGCGGATCCTGCTCTGGCACGTCCACGGTTCGTGGACGACGTCGTTCGTGCAGGGCGACGCACGACTACCTCCTGCCCGGTCACCGCCGGGCCGCGACGCGCGACGGGCTCGGCCGCGCCCGCACCTGGGACTGGCCCGCGTCGCGTGGTCGAGGTCGCCGCGCGAGGACCTGGCGCGACACCGACGTTCGACCTGGTCGTGCTGCAGCGGCCGCACGAGCTGCGAGCTGGTCGAGCAGTGGACCGGTCGGCGCGCCCGGGTACGACGTCCCGGCCGTGTACGTCGAGCACAACACGCCCGGACGGAGACGTCCCGCGCACCCGGCACCCCCTGGCCGACCAGGACCGGATCCCCGTCATCCACGTGACCCACTTCAACCGGCTGATCTGGGACTGCGGCACCGCTCCCACCACGTCATCGAGCACGGGGTCGTCGACCCCGGCCACCGCTACTCGGGCGAGACTGCCGCGGGCCGCCGTCGTCGTCAACGACCCGGTCCGCCGCGGCCGGGCCGTCGGGCACCGACCTGCTGGCCGGCGCTGGCTGCCGAGGCGCCGCTCGACGTGTTCGGCATGGGCGTGGACGACCTGCGCCGGCACCTCGCCGGATCGGCGGCGGCGACGACCGGGTCCGGACCTTCGAGGACCTGCCGCAGTCGCAGCTCCACGCGCGAGCTGGCCCGGCGGCGGGTCTACGTCCACACCGCCCGGTGGACCTCCTCGGGGCTGTCCCTGCTCGAGGCCATGCACCTGGGCCTGCCGGTCGTCGCGCTCGCCACGACCGAGGCCGCTCGAGCGGTCCCGCCGACGCCGGCGTGGTCACCGCGGACCCGGCAGCCCTGGCCGCCGCCATCCGGCGGTTCCTGGACGACCCGGACCTGGCCCGGGCCACGGGCCTCCGGGCCCGGCAGGCCGCCCTCGGCCGCTACGGTCTGGAGCGGTTCCTGGCCGACTGGGACGCCGTGCTCGGGTGCAGACTCCAGCTCACCGCGCGATGACGCCTGACCGGGTGACGACCGTGGTGGTGACCAGGGACCGCTGGCCCGACCTGCAACGGACGCTGCCGCGCCACGCGGGCCGGTGATCGTGGTCGACAACGACTCCCGCGACGGCACCCCCGAGCTGGTCCGGCGGCACTTCCCGGCCGTCGAGCTGGTGGCGCTGCGCCGCAACCTCGGGGCCGTCGCGCGCAACGTCGGAGTGGGGCTGGCCCGCACGCCGTACGTCGCCTTCGCCGACGACGACTCGTGGTGGCGCGCCGGGTGCCCTCGACCAGGCGGCCGACCTTCTCGACGACTGTCCCGAGCTGGCGGTCGTGGCCGGCCACACCTCGTCCGTCCCGAGCGGTCGCGCCGATCCCGTCTGCGAGCTGATGCGGAGCTCGCCGCTCGGCCGGTGCGCGGGTCTGCCGGGGCCCGTCGGTGCTCGGCTTCCTGGCCTGTTCGGCGGTGGTCCGGAAGGTCGCGTTCGTGGCCGTCGGGGGGTTCGACGAGCTCCTGCACTTCATGGGCGAGGAGGAGCTGCTCGCCCTGGACCTGACAGCCCGCGGCTGGTCCCTGTGCTACGTCGAGTCGGTCGTCGCCTACCACGAGCCCTCGCCCAGCCGCGACGTCGCTGCTCGTCGAGCGCGGGCGGGACGGAACCGGCTGCTCACCGCGGTGATGCGGCGACCCTGGCCGGTCGTGGCCCGCGACGCCGCCCGCGAGCTGGCCCGGGGACGCGCCGAGCGAGCAGGAGTCCTCCGAGCCGCCGTCGCCCTTCCGGAGGCGCTACGACGACGTCGCCCGCTCCCGGCCACGGTGGAGGAGCGGCGGCGCCTGCTCCTCGACTCGGCGTGACGAGGGATAGCGGAGCCGCGCACGGGGTACGTGGAATGCGCTGCCGGTGGACGGACACAGCGGAGGAGTGAGGATGGAGCCAGTCCCCGAGACCGCCGAGGCCCTCGACGAGTTCCTCGGATACGACGACACCGAGCTGGGCGAGACCCTGCGGGAGATGGGCCGGCTGGCCCAGGAGATCGCGCCGGACTGCGTGGGGCTCAGCCTCGGGCTGGCGCAGGACGACCTGACCTTCACGCTCGTGGCGAGCGGGGTCGAGGTCGCCGGCATCGACGCTGCCCAGTACCTCGACGGCGGCCCGTGCGTCCGGACCGTGGCGAGCGAGCAGACCACGGAGTCGGACGTGAAGGACTTGCTCGACGAGGGCCGCTGGAGCCTCTTCGCACAGGCGAGCGCCGCTGCCGGGATCGCCAGCAGCCTGTCCCTCCCCATCCACCATCACGGCGAGGTCGTCGGCGGGATCAACCTCTACGGCTCCACCCCCGACGCCTTCCACGGGCGGCACGAGGCGCTGGCCCGGGCGCTGGGCGCTTCTGCGGCCGGAGCCATGGCCGATGCCGATCTCTCCTTCGCCAGCCGTCGGCGCGCCGCGGAGACCCCTGCTCGGCTCCGAGAGCGCAACGAGATCGACACGGCTGTCGGTCTCCTGGCGGCCCGGTACGGCGAGTCCGTCGACGCGGCCTACTCCCGCCTGACCGGGGCCGCGCTCCGGGCCGGCGTACCCGAGACAGTGGTCGCCAAGGTGGCGCTCCTCCTGCAGTTCCCCACCCCACGGTAGACGCGCCGGACCGATCCCGTGCGTCCGAGTGACCACCCGCTCGGATGGGGTTCTTTTCTTGTCTCCGGTGAGATACTCGACCCGTGACCTGGCCCCCGTCACCGAGCGGCCTCACCCTCGGCAGGAGAATGTGGTGGCTTCGATGACCGCCGCTGGACGTGCGATGCCTGAGCCCGCCACGGGCGGCCTGGCCGAGACGGTGCTGTCGCTGTACGAGGAGGCCAACGTCGCCGACACCGTGGACAAGGTCCTCGAGTTCGGCCGCACGGCCGTCGGGTGCAGTCACGCCTCGGTGGTCTTCGTGCACGCGCGGAAGAGGATCGAGACGGTCGCCACCACCCATCCGGGGATCGCGGCGCTCGAGGCCAAGCAGATGCAGCTGCGCGAGGGTCCCGACGTGACGATCGTGGACGGGCGCAACAGCGTCGTCGTGGAGGACACCCACTCCGACGAGCGGTGGCCCGCGTGGGCGGCGGCAGCGGCCGAGGCCGGCTTCCGCAGCCTCGTGGGCGTGCGGCTCTACACGAGCGAGCGCACCTTCGGGAGCCTCAACCTCTACGACTCCCGGCCGCACCACTTCACCGAGGAGGACCGCCAGGTCGCCCACGTGGTGGCGCGTCATGCCGCCATCGCCCTGGCGAAGGTCCACGAGTCCGACCACCTGTGGCGCGCGATCGACGCCCGCAAGCTGATCGGGCAGGCACAGGGCATCTTGATGGAGCGCTACGACCTGGACGAGGAGCGGGCGTTCGAGGCCCTCCGGCGCTACTCCCAGGACAACAACGTCAAGCTCCGGGACGTCGCCGCGATGGTGGTCTCGGAGCGTCGCCTCACCGACGCGCCCGACCTGGTCTGACCGCTCCCTTGCTTCAGGATCGGCTCCTGCGGGTCTCCCGGTCGTTGGCTCGCTGCACCGCCTCGACGAGCTCGTCCTTGGACATCCGGGACCGCCCCCGGATCTCCAGTCTCCTGGCGAGGTCCATCAGGTGGCTCTTGGTCGCGTTCGCGTCGACGCCTCCGGCGGTCCGCCCGCCCTTCCGCGCGGCGCCACCGGACTTCGCCGCCTGAGGGTCCGACGGACCCTTCTCGGCCTTGGGCTCCCAGTGGTCCCCGACCTTCTCGAAGGAGTGCTTCAGGGCGCTGAACGCGACCCGGTGGGCGCGCTCCCCCTCGCCGTACTCCTCCACGGCCGAGTCATGGGCCTTGCCCCAGGTCCGCTGCGCCTTCTGCGGCGAGCGCTGGATCGTGGACGGCAAGTCCTTGCGAGCGGGCATCAGACCTCCTCGTCCTTGAGGGACTCCTCCACCACCGAAGTACCCGACCGAACAGCCGTCATGCAGGTCTGGACATGAGGTGGCGGATCATGCGGCCATGCTGCTCACTCGCCGAGTCGCGTCTCCGGTGGAGCTGAGGGGACTCGAACCCCTGACCCTCTGCATGCCATGCAGATGCGCTACCAGCTGCGCCACAGCCCCGGACCGCTGCCCGCCGGTCCGGCAGGCAACTCGCGGAATCCTAGCCAACCGGTCCGTCGGTTGCGAAATCGGGTCCGTGCCGGGAACCCACCGCCTTCTCGTTGTACGACGTGAGCCGGAGGCCGCCGCGGACGGAGTGCTCCGACAGCACGCAGTACCCGCAGTTCTCCGGTCCCTGCAACGAGTGCGACAGCTCCCACGGCCAGCCGAGCAGTCCCATCAGGCCCACCTTGAGGCAGGCGCCGTGGAGCACCACGAGGCCGGTCTCACCGGGCTCCAGGGCGGCGAGGCAGTCGCGAAGGGCCGGGACGATGCGGTCGCGGACCTCTTCGGTCGACTCCTCCCCCGGCACCCGGGGCGACGAGGCCTCGGCCACCCAGGCGGCGTACTCCTCGGGGAAGCAGGCCGCGAACTCCGTGAACGTCAGCCCCGAGCGCGCGCCCACGTCGTACTCCCGCAGCCGGGCGTCGGTCTCGACGGCGAGCCCACAGGCCGCGGCGACGTACTCGGCGGTCTGGAGGGCCCGGAGGAGGTCGCTGGACCACAGCCGCGCCGGGCCGAACGCGGCGAGCACCGGCGCCACGGTCTCGGCCTGGCCGCGGCCGACGGCGTTCAGCGGGACGTCGGCGTGCCCCTGCGCCCGCCCGACGGCGTTCCAGTCGGTCTCGCCGTGCCGCACCAGGACCAGAGTGCGGGCCTCAGGCACCGTGGGCTTCGGCGGTGACGTCCGCCGGCAGCGCGATCAGGGGGCAGTCGCGCCACAGCCGCTCGAGGGCGTAGAACTGCCGCTCCTCCTCGTGCTGCACGTGCACCACGACGTCGCCGTAGTCGATCAGCACCCACCGGCCGTCCCGCTCGCCCTCGCGGCGGATCGGCTTGGCACCGATCTCGCGGAGCTTGTCCTCGACCTCGTCGACGATGGACTTCACCTGGCGGTCGTTGCTCGCCGACGCGATCAGGAAGGCGTCGGTGATCGCCAGCTCGTCACTGACGTCGAAGGCCACGATGTGCTGCGCCAGCTTCTCGGAGGCCGCGCGAGCGGCGACGTGGACGAGGCTGACGGCGTGGTCGGTGGCGGTCATGAAGCACTTTCGTTGCTGGGGACAGGAGTGGTGCCGGCGGCGTGCCGGCCCGCCGACAGGCCGGGGGCAGGGCGCCCCGAGCCGTCACGCGGGTAGAGCTGGTGCTTGGCGATGTACTGGACGACGCCGTCGGGCACGAGGTACCACACCGGCTCTCCGCGCATCGTACGTCGCCGGCAGTCCGTGGAGCTGATCGCCAGCGCCGGCACCTCGACCATGGTGACCCGGTCGTGGGGGATCTTGGCCAGCGTGTCGGCGTCCATCACGAAGCCCGGACGCGTGCAGCCCACGAACTTCGCCAGTGCGAAGAGCTCCTCGGGATCGCGCCAGGTGAAGATGTCGGCCAGGGCGTCGGCGCCGGTGATGAAGTAGAGGTCGGCGTCGGGGCGTTGTCGGTGCAGGTCGCGGAGCGTGTCGACGGTGTACGTCGGCCCGCCACGGTCGATGTCGACCCGGGAGACCCAGAAGCGGGGGTTGGACGCCGTCGCGACGACCGTCATCAGGTAGCGGTGCTCCGCCGCGGTGACGTCGCGCTCCGACTTCTGCCAGGGCTCACCGGTGGGCACGAAGACGACCTCGTCGAGCTCGAACCACGCCTGGACCTCGGAGGCGGCGACGAGGTGCCCGTGGTGGATGGGGTCGAAGGTGCCGCCCATCACGCCGACGCGCCGGGCCCGCGGGCTCACGAGGCCCTCATCGGGTCAGCTGTGCTCGCGCCCGGCACCGAAGATCAACAGCGCCAGCAGCGCCAGCAGCAGGAGACCGAGGACGGTGCCCCCGACGACCCAGTGGTTGATGACGAGCGGGCTGATCATGGCAGAACCCTATTCCGACCCGGTCCGCTGCCCGACGCCGACGTCAGCGGACGTGGCCGTCCCGGTGACGACGTACTTGGTGGAGGTCATCTCGGTCAGTCCCATCGGGCCGCGGGCATGCAGCTTCTGGGTGCTGATGCCGATCTCGGCGCCGAACCCGAACTCGCCCCCGTCGGTGAAGCGGGTCGATGCGTTGACCAGCACCACGGCGGCGTCGACCTCGGCCACGAACCGCCGCGCCGCCGCCTGGTCACCGGTGACGATCGCCTCCGAGTGGCCCGTGGAGAAGCGCCGCAGGTGGTCCAGCGCCGCGTCGAGGTCCGGCACGACGGCTGCGGAGATGTCGAGCGAGAGGTACTCGACGGCGAAGTCGTCCTCGGTCGCCACCACCACCCCGTCGTACGCCGCGAACGCGGCGTCGCCGTGCACCGTGACGCCGGCGCCCTGCCAGCGCCTCGACGACCCGGGGCAGGAACTCCGCGGCGACAGCGGCGTGCACGAGCAGCGACTCGGCGGCGTTGCAGACGCTGGTGCGGTCGGTCTTCGCGTTCAGCACGATCGCGAGCGCCATGTCGAGGTCGGCCGCGGCGTCGACGTAGACGTGGCAGTTGCCGACGCCGGTCTCGATGACCGGCACCGTCGACTCCTCGACCACGGACCGGATCAGGCCCGCTCCACCACGCGGGACGAGCACGTCGACGAGGCCGCGGGCACGCATCAGCTCCTTCACGGTCTCACGCGACTCGGCCGGGACCAGCTGGACCGCGTCGGCCGGCAGCCCCGCGTCCGTCAGCGCGTCGCGGAGCACCGCCACCAAGCGCGGCGTTGCTGGCGCGGGCGCTGCCGCTGCCCCGCAGCAGCGCCGCGTTGCCCGACTTGAGGCAGATGCCGGCGGCGTCCACGGTCACGTTGGGCCGGCCCTCGTAGATCATCCCCACCACGCCGAACGGCACCCGCACCTGCCGCAGCTCGAGCCCGTTGGCGAGTGTGCTCCCCCGCACCACCTCGCCCACCGGATCGGGGAGCCGCGCCAGGTCGCGCAGCCCGTCGGCCATGGCCGCCACGCGTCCTGCGTCGAGGCGCAGACGGTCCACCAGGTGCGCGGGCGTGCCGACGTCCTCGGCGCGGCGTACGTCGGCGTCGTTGGCCGCCAGCACCTCGTCGGCGCGTCGGTCGAGGGTCTCGGCCATGGCACTCAATGCGACGTCCTTGACCGCCCGGGTCGCCAGCCCCAGGACGCGGCTCGCCACCCGCGCGCGCCGCGCGAGCTCGGCGACGTCGGGGTCGGTGCTCACACGTCAACGCTAGCGCCGGCGGGGCCACGGATCAGTCTCGGTTCGCAGCGCGGACCGCCGGACGACACCGTCCTGTGCGGTGCTGTTGCCACTTCGTGCGGGCTGTGCGGGCACTTCGGCGGTGATAACCCCGCGTTACAAGCCGCTGCGGGCGCGCTCAGCCCTTGCGGGTTGATCTCCTCGGTGAGCGCGGGACGACGTCGAAGAGGTCGCCGACGACGCCGTAGTCGACGAGGTCGAAGATCGGGGCCTCGGCGTCCTTGTTGACCGCCACGATCGTCTTCGAGGTCTGCATGCCGGCGCGGTGCTGGATCGCGCCGGAGATGCCGTTGGCGATGTACAGCTGCGGCGAGACGGACTTGCCGGTCTGGCCGACCTGGTTGGTGTGCGGGTACCAGCCGGCGTCCACCGCGGCGCGCGAGGCGCCGACGGCCGCGCCGAGCGAGTCGGCGAGGGCCTCGATGACGGGAAGTTCTCGGCGCCGTTGACGCCGCGGCCGCCGGAGACCACGATCGCGGCCTCGGTCAGCTCCGGGCGGCCGGTCGACTCGCGCGGGGTGCGGGCGATGACCTTGGTGCCGGTGGCCTGCGTCGGAGAAGGTCACCGCCAGCGCCTCGACCGCGCCGGCGGCCGGGGCGGCCTCGACCGGCGGCGGAGTTGGGCTTGACGGTGATGACCGGGGTGCCCTTGGAGACCCGGGACTTGGTGGTGAAGGCGGCGGCGAACACCGACTGCGTGGCCACCGGGCCCTCGTCGCCGGCCTCCAGGTCGACGGCGTCGGTGATGATGCCGGAGCCGATGCGCGAGCGCGAGGCGGGCGGCGATCTCCTTGCCCTCGGCGGAGGACGGCGACCAGCACGGCGGCCGGGGACACGGCGTCGTCCGCGGCCTGCAGCGCGTCGACCTTCGGGCACGACGAGGTAGTCGGCGAACTCGGCGCGTCGGCGGTCAGGACCTTGACCGCGCCGTGCTCGGCGAGCACGGCGGCGGTGTCGGCGGCACCGGCGCCGAGGGCGACGGCGACGGGCTCGCCGATGCGGCGGGCCAGGGTCAGCAGCTCCAGGGTGGGCTTGCGGACGGCACCGTCCACGTGGTCGACGTAGACGAGAACTTCAGCCATGGGAATGCTCTCCTGCGGATCGCGAGGTGCGGGGGCGGTCGGCCGCTGAGTCGCGGCCGGCGGCTCAGATGAACTTCTGGCTCGCGAGGAACTCGGCGAGCTGCTTGCCGCCCTCGCCCTCGTCCTTGACGATCGTGCCCGCGGTGCGGGCCGGGCGCTGCCGTGGCGGACTCGACCGCGGTCCAGGCGCCCTCCAGGCCGACCTCGCTCGGCCTCGATGTCCAGGTCGGACAGGTCCCAGGACTCCACCGGCTTCTTCTTGGCCGCCATGATGCCCTTGAAGGACGGGTAACGCGCCTCGCCCGACTGGTCGGTCACCGACACCACGGCCGGCAGCGACGCCTCCAGCTGCTCGGTGGCGGTGTCGCCGTCGCGGCGGCCCTTGACCGTGCCGTCCTCGACCGAGACCTCGGACAGCAGGGTGACCTGCGGGACGCCCAGGCGCTCGGCCAGCAGCGCCGGGCACCACGCCCATGGTGCCGTCGGTGGAGGCCATACCGGAGATCGACCAGGTCGTAGCCGGCCTTCTCGATCGCCTTGGCCAGCACCAGCGAGGTGCCGATCGCGTCGGTGCCGTGCAGGTCGTCGTCCTCGACGTGGACGGCCTTGTCGGCGCCCATCGACAGCGCCTTGCGCAGCGCGTCCTTGGCGTCCTCGGGGCCCACGGTCAGCACGGTGATCTCGCGTCGTCGCCGGCCGTCTCTCGGCGATCTGCAGCGCCTGCTCGACCGCGTACTCGTCGAGCTCCGACAGCAGACCGTCCACGTCGTCCCGGTCGACGGTCAGGTCATCGGCGAAGTGCCGGTCGCCGGTGGCGTCGGGCACGTACTTCACACAGACAACGATCCTCAGGCTCACGCCGGCTCTCCTGTGTCCTCGGGTGTGCTTGCGAGGTTACAAGGCCTGCGGAGGACGGCGGAACCGGGTCGGCGGTGGCATCCCTCACAGTGGCACTGTCACGGTCGTCGTGGACTCGGCCGCCGGGACGAAATGGGCTGCGGCCCCGGTGAACCAGTCACCGGGGCCGCAGTCCTGCTGCTGTGGATACTGCGTCAGCGAACCACGAAGCGGTCGACGCCCTTCGAGCTCCCAGCCAAGGGTTGCCGAGGCATTTGCCGATGATCTTGTACTTGCCAGGCTTCTTGACGCCCTTGAAGGCTGCCTTGGCGATCGCCTTCTTGTTGAGCTTCGTCGTCTTCGAGTCGACGGTGTGCGTGCCCCGCTTCAGCACGAACTTGACCTTGCCGGTCGCCTTGAGGCCGAAGTGTGACTTGACCTTGGCCTTGCCGGTCGCAAGGTTCTTCTCGCTGTCCTGTAGCCCGCAACGACTGCCGTCGTGGTCTTGTCCTTGCTGACCTGGATCGTGCCGGCATCGACAGCCGCGCCCGTGGGAGCGGTGCACTCGAACGGCACCGTCAGCGGTCCGCCAGTCCCGCCGGTCAGGGCGAGCGTCGCGGTCATGTCGCCGGCTTTGA
>CAVULA010000006.1:0-251949 GCA_963742195.1 uncultured Actinomycetota bacterium | reverse complement strand
CGCTGGACGACTTCGACTTCGGTTCCTACCAGAACTGAACGTCTGATCGTCTCGCGAGCAAGCTCGCGTCGCCGCTCGCTGCGAACGTCCCCTCCCGGCAAGCCGGGAGGGGACGTTTCTCGCTCGGGCGCGGCTCTCGCCGTCTCCCCACCCGGGCAGGTGAGCCAGCCCGGAGGGCCCGCAGGCTTGAATGGACGAATGGCGGCGGTGCTCGGGGTGGACGGCTGCGGGGCCGGATGGGTGGGCGCGCTGCTCACCGGGACCACGATCGACGTGGTCGTCGCGCCGTGCATCGAGGCCGTGGTGGCGACGGCCTGCGCGCGCGAGCCGTCCCTCGCGGCGGTGGCGATCGACATGCCGATCGGGCTGCCGGACGGGCCGCCGCGCCTGGCCGACCTGCTCGCGCGGCAACGGCTGCCTGCCGGCCGCAAGTCGTCGGTCTTCCCCGCGCCGACCCGCCTCGCCACCGCCCAGCCGACGCACGTGGAGGCCAGCGCCGCGAACCGCGAGGCCACGGGCGGCATCGGGCTCAGCATCCAGGCCTTCCACCTGGTCCCGAAGATCCTCGAGGTGGACGCGTTCGTCCGGCTCGAGCACGGGTTCGTGGTCGTCGAGGCGCATCCGGAGGTCAGCTTCGCCTCGATCGACCCGGCCAGCGTGGTTCCCGCGAAGCGGAGCACCGTCGGCGCCCGGACCCGGAGCGACGCGCTGCGCCGAGCGGGCCTCGAGCCGCCGGCGTACCAGCGTGGGCAGGGGTACGCCGTCGACGACCTCCTCGACGCCTGCGCCGTGGCCTGGACGGCCGCCCGGGTGGCCGCCGGCGAGGCCGACACCCTGCCGGACCCTCCGGAGAGGTTCTCCGACGGCCTCCCGGCTGCCCTCCACGTCTGAGGGGCGCGGGCTTCACCGGGATAGTCCGTGACGAAACGGTGGATCCAGAGGCCCGGGAACGACACTTTCGTCACGGACTATCCCGGCCGACCGCGATTGGGAGGGGGGTGTGGTGCCCTGAGAGAATCGGGGCATGACCGCGCACGAGCAGACCGACGTCCTCGTCGTCGGCGCCGGGCCGGCGGGGTCGGCGACGGCCGCCTGGGCGGCGCGGCTCGGGATGGACGTGCTGCTGACCGACGCGGCGGTCTTCCCGCGCGACAAGACCTGCGGTGACGGCCTCACCCCCCGCGCGATCGGTGAGCTCGAGCGCCTCGGCCTCGGCGACTGGCTGCGGGCCCACACCGTCAACCAGGGGCTTCGGGCGCACGGCTTCGGACAGACCCTGCTGCTGCCGTGGCCGGGCGGCTCGCTGCCGGACTGGGGCAGCGCCGTGGCGCGTACCGAGCTCGACGACCACCTGCGGACCACCGCGATCAAGGCCGGCGCGCGCGCCCTGGACGGCGTCCGGGCCGTCGACGTACGCCGCGACGGCGACCGCGTGACCACCGTCGTGTTCACCCGCGGTGACGAGACCCTGGAGATCGGCTGCCGGCGCCTCGTCGTGGCCGACGGCGTGCGCTCGCCGCTCGGCAAGGCACTGGGCCGGGAGTGGCACCGCGACACCGTGTACGGCGTGGCCGGGCGCGCCTACGTCACCTCCACGATGTCCGACGACCCGTGGATCAGCTCCCACCTCGAGCTGCGGGGCGAGCAGGGTGAGGTGCTGTCCGGCTACGGCTGGATGTTCCCGCTCGGCACCGGCGAGGTGAACCTCGGCGTCGGCACGCTCGCCACCGCCAAGCGGCCCACCGACCTCAAGGTCCGCCGCCTGATGGAGTCGTACGCCGGCCAGCAGCGCGAGGGCTTCGGGCTCGGCGACGAGCTCCGCGCCCCCACCAGCGCGCTGCTGCCGATGGGCGGCGCCGTCACCGGCGTCGCCGGCGCCAACTGGGCGCTGGTGGGTGACGCGGCGGCCTGCGTGAACCCGCTCAACGGCGAGGGCATCGACTACGGCGTCGAGGGAGGGCGCCTGGTCGCCGAGCTCATGGCCGACGACGCCGACCTGGCGACCGCCTGGCCGGCGACCCTGACCCACCACTACGGCGAGTCGTTCTCGATCGCCCGTCGGCTCGCCGGGCTGGTGACCGTGCCGCGCGTGCTGGCCACCCTCGGTCCGGCCGGGATGCGGTCCGACTGGCTGATGACCCTGGCCCTGCGCTGGATGGGCAACCTCGTCACCGACGAGGACCGCGACCGCTCCGCCCGCGTGTGGCGGTGGGCCGGCCGACACTCGCACGCGCGAGACGCCCGGCCGCCGTTCGCCTGACAGGATGGGGCCGCCCCGACCGGAGGAAGTCCCGTCATGCCCAGAGCCCTGCCGAAGCTGCAGCGCGTCGCGGCGTACGCGCTGATCCTGCGGGACGACCAGATCCTCCTGACCCGCCTCGCCCGCCGCATCTCCGCCGGCGAGAAGTGGCACCTGCCCGGCGGTGGTCTCGACCACGGCGAGAACCCGCGCGACGCACTGGTCCGTGAGGTCCGGGAGGAGACCGGGCTGGACGCGGAGGTCGGCGACACCGCACACGTCTACTCCGCCCATCTGCCCTCGATGTGGCGGCAGGGCCGCCGGTGGAACTACCAGGCGCTCCGCATCGTGTACGACGCGTGGGTCTCGCCCGACGCGCCCGCGCCGCGGGTGGAAGAGGTCGACGGCTCCACCGTGGCCGCCGCGTGGCACCCGGTGGCGGACGTCCGGGCCGGCCTGCTGCCGGTGACCGACATCGTCACCGAGGCCCTGGCCGACCACAGCTCGTTCCGGATGCAGCGGATCGGCGTGTACGCGCTGATCCGGCGCGGCGACGCGGTGCTGCTCACCCGGATCTCCGAGCGCGGCTTCCACTCGGGCTCCTGGACGCTGCCCGGCGGCGGCCTCGACCACGGTGAGTCGCCGCGGGAGGGGCTGGCCCGCGAGGTGCGGGAGGAGTGCGGCGTCGCGTGCGAGGTCGGGGACCTGCTCGACGTCCACGACCTGCACTTCGGCGGCGTGGCCCCGTCGGGCCGCTTCGAGGACTTCCACGGCGTCCACCTGCTCTTCCGGGCCACCGTGGCGCCCGACGCCGATCCGCGGGTCGCCGAGGTGGACGGGACCACCGACGCGGTCGCCTGGGTGGAGCTCGGTGAGATCGACGACGGGACCCTGCCCGTGCTCGACGTGGTACGCGCGGCGCTCGCCGCGGACCCGTCGGGACGTGCTCTCTAGACTCGGCGGTGTGAACCCCCGGCACCGGCGTCTCGTGATCCCGCTCGCGCTGGTGGGGCTGCTCCTGATCGTCGTGGTCGCCTCGGTGGTGCGCCGATGAGCGTGCCTCTGGTCGAGGCGCTGGACCGGATCGGAGCCGCGGTCCTCGACGACGAGACGCTCGTCCGGGCCGTCGCCTCCGGCCGCCGACGTGGCGACCGGCCGCCCTGGCGACGCGTCGAGCTGCGGTACGTCGACCTCAAGGCGGGCCGCCACCTCCAGGTCACGGCGTACGACGACGCGCAGGCGCACACCTCCAACCACGCCCTCGGCGACGCGGCCCGGACCGCCGTCGACGACCTGCTCGCGCAGCCGTTCGGCAACTGGCACGTCGACACCACGACCGAGACCCACCAGCTCAGGGTGACCAAGAAGCTCGAGGCCGTCGTGCACACCCGTGCGCAGCAGCGCGACGTGACCCCGGCCAGGGACCACGACCGCGACAAGGGCCGGCTTCTCCCCGAGGACGACCCGGTGTTCCGCGCCCTCGGTCTCAGCGACCACGAGGGCCGGATGAAGCCCAGCCGGCAGAGCAAGTACCGGCAGGTCGAGGAGTTCCTCCGGATCCTCGACGCCTCGATCAGCGACGCCCTCGACAAGGGCCACCTGCGCACACCCACCCCCGAGCGCCCTCTGGAGATCGTGGACCTCGGCTGCGGCAACGCCTACCTGACCTTCGTCACGGAGCGCTACCTGACCCACGCGCGCGGGTTGCCGGTGCACCTGACCGGTGTCGACCAGCGCGAGCAGTCGCGTCGGCACAACCAGGAGATCGCCGGGGAGCTCGGTGTCGACGCCACCTTCGTGGCCGCCTCCATCTCCGGGGCCGAGCCCACCACCCCACCCGACGTCGTGCTCGCGCTGCACGCCTGCGACACCGCCACGGACGACGCGCTGGCGCGGGCCGTCGAGTGGGGCACGCCGCTGATCCTGGCCGCTCCCTGCTGCCACCACGACATCGCCGCCCAGCTGCGCAGGGCGCCCACGCCCGCGCCGTACGCGATGCTCACCCGCCACGGCATCCTCCGCGAGCGCTTCGCCGACACCCTCACCGACGGCCTGCGGGCGTCCTTGCTGCGGCAGCAGGGCTACCGGGTGGACGTCATGCAGTTCGTGGGGAGCGAGCACACGCCGCGGAACACGCTGCTACGCGCGGTCCGGACGGCTACCCTGGCGCCGACCGACGCCGAGCGCAGGGAGTACGACGACGTGGTGACGACCTGGGCGATCCGTCCGCGACTCGCAGAGCTGCTTGGCCCGTGACGGCGACCGCGCGTGCCCGAGCCGGGCTGGCGGCGCTGACCCTCGTCTCGACGTTCGGCGTGCTCGTGACCCTGGCCCCGGCACCGGCGCAGGCGATGACCTCGTCCGCGGACCGGGCGACCTCGCTGTTCCTCGTCCGCGACCGCGCGATCGACGAGAGCAGCGGGCTGGCCCGCCGGTCGCGCCTGTTCGTCACCACGAACGACTCCGGCGACACCGGACGGCTCTTCGTCCTGAACCGGCGTGGCCGCACCGTGGGCATCACCCACTGGTCGGACCGCGCTCTCGACACCGAGGCGCTCGCGCCGGCGGGCCGCCACTCGGTGTGGGTCGGCGACATCGGGGACAACCAGAAGAGCCGGACCTCCATCTCGATCAGCCGGGTCTCGGTCGGTCGCGGCCAGCGCGACGTGCGCCCGCAGACCTTCCGGCTGGCCTACCCTCGTGGCCCGGCCGACGCGGAGACCCTGATCCGCAACCCGCGCACCGGCCGGCTCTACGTCGCGACCAAGGACGCCGGCGGGGGGACGCTCTACGCCGTGCCCCGCCGACCGAGCCGCAGCCAGGTCAACGTCCTGCGGCCGGTCGGGCCGGTCCTCGGGACGGCGACGGACGGGGCCTTCCTGCCGGGTGGCCGCTTCCTGGTCGTCCGCAGCTACAGCCGGGCATCGCTCTACCGGTGGCCGTCGATGACGTCGCTGGGCTCCTTCTCGCTCCCGGGCCAGCGGCAGGGTGAGGGGATCGCGGCGGGCCGGCACGGCGTCCTGTTCCTCTGCTCCGAGGGGGTCAGGCAGCCGGTGCTGCGGATGCTGCTGCCGACCGGGCTGCGCCGGACCGTCGAGGCCGCGACGCCGGGGGCCTGACCCGTGCCGCAGCTGCTCGCCGGGCTGGCGGCCGCTGCGCCCCTCCTGCTCGGCATCGTGACCGTGCCGTCGAGCACCCCGCCGCAGATGTCGCCCGACGGCGCGGGGCCGGTGGACAGCCCCCGCCGGCATCAGGTCTTCCGCTTCGCCGACCCGGCGATCACCGAGGCGAGTGCCCTGGTCGTCCAGGACGGGCTCTTCATCACCGCCAACGACTCGGGTGACACCGGGCGGGTGTTCGCGGTGGACAGGTCCGGCGCCACCGTGGGCGTCACCCACTGGTCCGACTCGGCGACCGACGTCGAGGCGTTGGCCCCGGCCGGACCCGGGTTCGTCTGGGTAGGTGACCTCGGTGACAACCTCGGGCGCCGCGACGACGTGGAGATCACCCGCGTCCCCGTGGGGCGCGGCGACCGGACGGTGCGGGCGACGTCGTACCGCCTGACCTACGCGCGCGGCCCGACCGACGCCGAGACCCTGCTCCGAGACCCGACCACCGGTCGGCTGTACGTCGCGACGAAGAACCTGTTCGGCGGCCGGCTGTACGCCGTCCCGGAGCGCCTGAGCGCCGACGGCCCCAACCAGATGCGGCCGGTCGGGCGGGTCCTGCCCTTCGCGACGGACGGCTCGTTCTTCCCCGACGGCCGACACCTGGTCGTGCGCGGCTACGGCTCCGCCACGGTCTACGACTGGCCCTCCCTGCACCGCGTCGGCTCGTTCGCCCTGCCCTCCCAGCGGCAGGGCGAGGGGATCGCGGTCGGTCCCGACGACACCCTGTACCTGTCCTCGGAAGGCGTCCGGGCGCCGGTGGTCGCGACCCGGGTGCCGGCGGAGATCCGGCGCGCGATGGCGGCGGAGAGCCCGTCCCCGTCCGCCGCTCCTGCCCCGGGCGACGGCGTGAGCGACCCCTCCGAGCCCACCGACGAGGCGTCGCACGACCTCTGGCCCTGGGCGCTCGGCGGCCTGCTGGGCGTCGGCGTGCTCCTCGTGCTGCTCCGCGCCCTGCGCCCTCGCTGAACGGCGTACCGTCGGTCCTTCCGGGTGAGGGACGCGGTCCACGGCTGACCTAGCCTGACCCCATGACGCGCCTGCGCA
Source organism: uncultured Actinomycetota bacterium (assembly GCA_963742195.1). Classification (GTDB taxonomy): domain Bacteria; phylum Actinomycetota; class Actinomycetes; order Propionibacteriales; family Nocardioidaceae; genus Nocardioides. The sequence goes on along the minus strand of CAVULA010000006.1, from coordinate 245,496 downwards.
GGAGCTCCCCGGACGATCCGGGCTGGACGCGTCGCCGAGCCGGCAAGGGGTTCGTCTACCTCGACGAGGCCGGGGCGCGGCTTCCGCCCGAGGCCGTCGAGCGGGTCAAGGGTCTGGTGATCCCTCCCGCCTGGCGCGACGTGTGGATCTGCCGCTGGCCGAACGGGCATCTCCAAGCGGTCGGCACCGACGACGCGGGGCGGCGGCAGTACCTCTACCACCCGGACTGGCGCACCCAGCGCGACGCCGCCAAGCATGCCCGGGTGCTCGAGTTCGGCCGCGTCCTGTCCCGGGCCCGGGAGCAGGTGCTCGTGGACCTCGGCACCGACGGCATGAGCCTCGACCGGGCCTGCGCGGTGGCCGTGCGCCTGCTCGACCTCGGCTACTTCCGGATCGGCAACGACGTGTACGCCGAGGAGAACGGCAGCTTCGGGCTCACCACCCTGCAGCGGCAGCACGTGCGGAAGCAGGGCTCGACCATGGTCTTCTGCTTCGTGGGGAAGTCCGGCGTCGAGCACTGCATCACCATCGACGACCCGGCCACGGTGCAGGCGCTGGAGGTGATGCGGCGCCGGCGGGGGTCGGCCGACCGCAAGCTGCTCGCCTGGAAGGAGGGCCGGACCTGGCGTGAGCTCGACTCGGGCCACGTCAACGACTACGTACGGCGGACGACCGGCCTCGAGGCGACCGCGAAGGACTTCCGGACCTGGCACGCGACCGTGATCGCCGCCGCCTCCCTGGCCGAGACGGACGAGCCCGGGCACACCAGGGCGTCGCGGAAGCGGGCCGAGGTGGCCGCGATGAAGGAGGTCGCGGAGTTCCTGGGCAACACGCCCGCGCTGGCGCGTGCGTCGTACGTCGACCCGCGCGTGGTGGACGCCTACGAGGAGGGCATCACGATCAGGTCCGCCACCCGGCGCAAGGCCGCGACGCCGGACGAGCGGCAGACCCAGCTCGAGCGCGCCGTGCTGCGGCTGCTCAAGGAGGTCTAGGGAGTCAGCTCCCCGCGGGGTTGCGCCACACCCAGCTGGGCCGGGTGTGCACCTCGGTCAGACCGGCGCGCCGCAGGTTGTGCTGGGAGGGGTTGGGGTTCCCCTCGCTCTCCAGCCAGGTCTCGGCGGACGCGAACGGGAGTCCGCGCTCGCGCGCCTCGCGGATCCGGACGTCGAGCAGGGCTGCCTGGGCGCCGCGGCTGCGTCCAGCGGGAAGCGTCGCGGCCCCGAAGAGCGCGACCGCACCGGTCGCGGCCACGGCGAGCATCCGTGCCACCGCGACCAGGTGGTCGCCGTCGTAGGCCCCGAACGACGCCCAGTCACCCTCGAAGAAGTGGGCGCCGTCGAAGAACGCGTGCGCGTCGGCGGTCGCCTCGAACTCGAACCCGGCGGCCATCACGTCGGTGAAGGCCACGGCGTCCTCGGGGCCGAGCCGCTGGATGCGGAGATCGGTCTCGACCGCGCGCGGCTCCGCGTTGCCGAAGCACTTGACGAACATCGTGCCCTGCGTCAGGCCGTGCCGCTCGGCGATCGTCTCCCAGTCGTCGGGCACGGCGCGTGGCTGCACCTGCAGCGCGAACGCGCTCACCCCGAGGGCGCTCGCCCGGTCGACGACCTCGTCGACGGTGGTCTCGCTCACGGTCTCGCAGAACCCGAGGGCCTTGTTCCAGTACCCCCACATCGGGTCGCGGACGACGACGGTGTGGACCCCGTCGGCCAGGTCCCGCGCGCTGACGCCGAGCAGCTCGACGACCTCGGCCGGCTGGTCGGTCATCATCCGCCGCAGGGCGAGCGCCTCGGTGCGCTCGGCGAGGTCGGACCACTCCGCGCTCGTCCCAACGGTCATGGCAGGACTGTGCACCCTCCGGCCGCGTGCCGCCATCCGTCTGGGGAACGATGGGGGCATGGAGCTGACGGTCGTCGAGGGAGACATCACCGAGCAGGACGTCGACGCGGTGGTGAACGCCGCGAACCGGGCGATGCGCGGAGGTGGGGGCGTGGACGGCGCGATCCACCGGGCCGGCGGCCCGGCAGTGCTCGAGGACTGCATCCGGCGCTTCCCGGACGGCCTCGCCACGGGCGACGCCGGCTGGACCACGGCGGGGGACCTGCCGGCGCGCTGGGTGATCCACGTGGTGGGGCCGGACTTCGGCCGCGGGGAGCGCGACCGGGCGCTGCTGGTCTCCTGCTACCGCGGGCGCTGGCGGTGGCCGACGAGCTCGGGGCCACGTCGGTCGCCTTCCCGCTGATCAGTGCCGGCATCTATGCGTGGCCCCTCGAGGACGCGGTCGCCGCTGCCGTGGAGACGCTGCGGTCGACCCCGACCGAGGTCGAGGAGGCCCGGATGGTCGCCTTCGGCGCCGGGACGTACGCCGCGCTGGTGGCGGCGGCCGATGGCTGAGCACCGGCCGGTGTTCGTGCTCCACGAGCACCACAGGCCTCAGCACCACTTCGACCTCCGGCTGGAGGAGGACGGGGTCCTCCGCTCGTGGGCCGTGCCGAAGGGGATGCCGACCGACGTCCGGGGCGACCGCCTGGCAGTGGCCGTCGGCGACCACGGCCTGGACCACGCGACGTACACCGATGCGACGAAGGCGATCGCGGACACCGGCTGGTGGGAGCTGGAGGACCGCAACGACCGCCGCTTCGTGTTCGTGCTCCACGGCCGCTCCGGCGCCCGCCGCTACGCGCTCATCCACACCGACACCGACTGGCTCCTCCACCTGACGAAGGATCAGCCGTAGCGCCCGCTCAGAGCCGCTCGACCACGTAGTCGATGCAGCCGGTGAGGGCCTCGACGTCGGCGGGGTCGATCGCGGGGTACATCGCGATCCGGAGCTGGTTGCGGCCGAGCTTGCGGTAGGGCTCGGTGTCGACGATCCCGTTGGCACGCAGCACCTTCGCGATCGCCGAGGCGTCGATGGCCTCGTCGAAGTCGATGGTGCCGATCACGAGCGAGCGGTGGTCGGGGTCGACGACGTAGGGCGTGGTGTACGCCGTCTTCTCGGCCCAGCCGTAGAGCGCGTCGGAGGACGCGGTCGTGCGCTCGACCATGCCGGTCAGGCCGCCCTCGCTGTTCATCCAGTCGAGCTGTTCGGCCATCAGGAAGAACGTCGCGATGGAGGGGGTGTTGTAGGTCTGGTTGAGCCGGGAGTTGTCGATCGCGGTCACCAGGTCGAGGAACGCCGGGATGTGGCGTCCGCTCTGCTTGACCGCGGTGGCGCGCTCGAGCGCGGCGGGCGACATCAGCGCGATGTAGAGCCCGCCGTCGGAGGCGAAGCACTTCTGCGGCGCGAAGTAGTAGACGTCTGCCTCGGTGAGGTCGACCGGGAGCCCGCCGGCACCGGAGGTCGCATCGACGAGCACGAGTGCGTCGCCGCCCTCGGTGCCCACGGGCCGGCGTACCGGAGCCATCACCGCGGTCGAGGTCTCGTTGTGTGCCCAGGCGTAGGCGTCGACGCCCTCCTCGGCGACGGCCACCGGGCGGGTGCCGGGGTCGCTCGTCACGATCGACGGCTCGGCCAGCCAGGGCGCGGCCTGCGCGGCGGCCGCGAACTTGGAGGAGAACTCGCCGAAGGACAGGTGCTGGCTCTTCTCGCGGATCAGCCCGTGGGTCGCGACGTCCCAGAAAGCCGTGGCGCCGCCGTTGCCGAACACGACCTCGTAGCCGTCGGGCAGGGAGAAGAAGGTGGCCAGGCCGTCGCGTACCCGGCCGACCAGGCCGCGCACCGGCGCCTGCCGGTGAGACGTGCCCATCAGCGACGACCCCGTCGCCGCGAGCGCGTCGAGATGGCCGGTCTGGATCTTGGAGGGCCCCGCACCGAAGCGGCCGTCGGCCGGCTTGAGGTCTGCGGGGATCGAGATCGCGTCGGTCATGAGCAACCTTCCGTGGCGAGGGGCCCGGTGACGGGCAGAGTCCGCCGGACGACGCTGTCGGCGCTGACTATTGTGTCAGGGCCGCCGATCCGGGCACACGGGAGGACACCAGATGAGCACGACGCCGCCGGGCTCGGGTGTCGACGAGATCCCCGCGCTACGGATCGAGCGGGTCGCCTTCACCCACGAGGACGTACGGCTGCTCGACGACGAGGTCCAGGCCGAGTACGTCGTTCGCTACGGCACCCCCGACCGGACCCACATCGACCCGGCCCAGTTCGACGCCCCGGGCGGGGCGTTCTACGTCGGCTACCGCGGCGACGTGCCGGTCACCATGGGTGGCTGGCGCTTCCGACCGGACGTCGTCCGGCTGGGCTCGGCGCGCGCGGTCGAGGTGAAGCGCATGTACGTCGCGCCGAGCGCCCGGCGCCGCGGGCTGGCCCGGCTGATGCTCGCCCATCTCGAGGCCACTGCACGCACCGCGGGGGCCGACGCCGTCCTCCTCGAGACCGGGGTGGCGCAGCCGGAGGCGATGGCGCTCTACGAGTCCGCCGGGTACCAGCGGGTCGAGCCCTTCGGCTACTACCGCGAGCACCCGAGCAACCGCTGCTACGGGCGCCTGCTCGGCGCCCCGGTGCCCTAGGCTCCGCCTCGTGGGACTGTTCGGAACGTCGTCCGACCGCGGGTGAGCTGCTCGCCCTGGAGAACCGCGTCGCCGGTTGGAGGAGCAGGTCGCGCGGCTCAGCGCCGCGCCTGGCCGCCGTGCAGGACGCCGTGCAGACAGCCGGCCGCGGCCGGCGCCGGGTGAGCCGGTGACCGGTGACCCGGCGACGCCCGCCTCGCCCGGCTCCGCCCGTGGTGGATGAGTACGCCGAGGCCCGGGCGCTGGCCGCGGCGGGGAACAAGATCCACGCGATCAAGGTCGTGCGCGAGCAGAGCGGGATCAGCCTGAAGGCGGCCAAGGACCTCGTCGAGAGCTGGTGAGCCAGGCCGACCGGGTCAGCTCGTAGACGACCTCGCCCTGCTCCCAGCCGGGGATCGGGTCGTCCCACGTGCGGACGTCGGTCCGGGTGTGGCTCATCCCGAGCTTCTCCATCACCCGCCGCGAGGCCGTGTTGACCGCCATCGTCTCGGCCCACTGGCGGGCGAGGCCGACGGTCGCGAAGCCGTGCGTCACCACGGCCGCGGCGCCCTCGGTCGCCAACCCGCGCCCCCAGGAGGCCTGGGGGAGCCGCCAGCCGAGCTCGGCGGCGTCGGGATCGTCGCGGTCCACGGTGAGGCACCAGACCCCTGCGAACGCCCCGTCGTCTCCGTAGCCGCACCAGAAGCCGAGTCCGCGCTCGTCCCCGAGCAGGTCGGGCAGCTCGGCGGCCACCTCCTCCGGGGTCATCGCGCGGCCGGTGATCCAGCGCAGCACCTCGGGATCGCCGTTCAGGTCCACCAGGTGCGGCAGGTCCGCCTCGCGCAGGGGTCTCAGGGTGAGTCGGGCGGTGCGGAGGGTCGGGCGGGTCGCGGGAGCTTCATCATGTGAAGGTGTCGAGTCTCCGCTTCTCATGGCGAGCTCACCATGAGAAGCGGAGGTTCACCTGCATCACATGATGAAGCAGAGGAACGCCCAGCCCCGCTCAGCCTGCCCACTCGGCGTTCCAGCCGTCGACGGAGGAGGCAGGGCGGGTCGAGGGGCCGACGTAGACGGCGCTCGGGCGGATCAGCCGGCCGGTCCGCTTCTGCTCGAGGATGTGGGCAGACCAGCCGCCGGTGCGCGCACAGGTGAACATCGAGGTGAACATCGGCGCCGGCACCTCGGCGAAGTCGAGCACGATCGCCGCCCAGAACTCGACGTTCGTCTCCAGCACGCGGTCGGGGCGCCGATCGCGGAGCTCGGCCAGCGCGGCCTTCTCCAGCGCCTCGGCGACCTCGTAGCGGGGGGCGTCGAGCTCGCGCGCCGTACGCCGGAGCACGCGGGCGCGGGGATCCTCGGCGCGGTAGACCCGGTGGCCGAAGCCCATCAGGCGCTCGCCGTTGTCGAGCAGCTCCTTGACGTACGACGCGGCGTCACCGTCGCGACGTTCGACCTCCTCGATCATGCCGAGCACGCGCGACGGGGCACCGCCGTGGAGCGGCCCGCTCATCGCGCCGATGGCGCCGGAGAAGGCTGCGGCGACGTCGGCGCCGGTCGAGGTGATCACCCGCGCGGTGAAGGTCGAGGCGTTCATGCCGTGCTCGGCCGCGGAGCTCCAGTAGGCGTCGATCGCCTTCACGTGCTTGGGATCCGGCTCACCCTTCCAGCGGATGAGGAACCGCTCGGCGAGGGTGTGGCCGCGGTCCACCTCGCGCTGCGGGACGATCGGCAGGCCGAGGCCGCGCGCGGCCTGAGCGGCGTACGACAGGACCATGACCGCGACGCGCGACAGGTCGAGGCGCGCCTGCTCGTCGGAGATGTCGTAGGTCTGCTGCATGCCGAGCATCGGGGCGAGCATGGCCACGCCGGCCTGGACGTCTGCGCGGACGTCACCGGTGTGGATCGGGATCGTGTAGGGCTCGGCGGGAGGCAGACCGGGCTCGAAGGCGCCGTCGATCAACAGGCCCCAGACCTTCTCGAACGGGACCCGACCGACGAGCTCCTCGATGTCGACGCCGCGGTAGCGGAGGGCCGACCCCTCCTTGTCCGGCTCGGCGATCTCGGTCGCGAACGCGACCACACCCTCGAGGCCCTCGTGCACCTCCGGCTGCTGCTGGCTCATGCGACTCCTTCGTCGTCCGGTCCCACCGGCCGATTGTGCCGCCCCGCCCGCGCCGGCGCACTCCTGGGTCCGTCGCGCCCGTGGTTGGATCGAGAGGTGAGCGACCCCTATGCAGACCTCCGTCGCGAGTACGCCGACGGCGGCCTGGACACGAACGACCTGGCGGCCGACCCGTTCGCCATGTTCCAGCGCTGGTACGACGACGCGGTCGCGGCCGAGATCTACGAACCCAACGCGATGGTCGTCGCCTCGGTCTCGGCCGACGGCCGGCCGTCCGCGCGGATGGTCCTGCTGAAGGGCTTCTCCGACGCGGGGTGGGTCTTCTTCACCAACCTCGGCTCACGCAAGGGCATCGAGCTGCTCGACAACCCGCACTGCCACCTGCTCTTCCCCTGGCACCCGTTGGAGCGCCAGGTCCGCGTGGACGGCGTCGCGACCGAGCTGCCCCGGGACGAGGTCGACGCCTACTTCGCCTCCCGCCCGCGCAACAGCCGGCTGGGGGCCCATGCCTCGCACCAGTCGCGCGAGGTCGCCTCCCGCGCCGAGCTGGAGGAGGCCTGGGCGGCTGCCGGGGCGGCGTACCCCGACGAGGTGCCGGTGCCGACCGAGTGGGGCGGCTTCCGCGTCGTACCGGAGGCGGTGGAGTTCTGGCAGGGACGGCCCGGGCGGCTCCACGACCGCCTGGTCTACCGCCGTACCGACGCCTCCGCGGCCTGGACCACCCACCGCCTCGCCCCCTGACCCCGCCCCCGCCCCGCTCGAAGAGGCCGAAAGCGGGATAGTCCGTGACGAAGCGCAGGTCGTTCCAGGAGTCCGATACCGACCTCTTCGTCACGGACTATCCCCGGCGGGGGCCGTTTACGGTGGGGGGATGAGACGCGCGTTCCTGGTCCTGGTCGCTCTCGTCGGCGCGGGTCTCGCGGCCGGTCCGACGTCGTACGCCGCGTCCGACGGCCGCGCCGAGCGTCCGGCTCCCCGGGCGGTCGAGGTGACGCGCGGGGTGAAGCACGTGCCGGTCCCGAAGGCCGCCCGGGCGGTGGACACCAGCCGGCCCGACCACGTGATCGGCAACGGCACCCCGGCGAGCTGTACGTCGCGCAAGGTCGTCCGCGCGGTGGCCCAGGGCGGCGTGATCACCTTCCGGTGCGGTCCGGACCCGGTCGTGATCGCGATGTTCCACACCGCGAAGGTCGTCAACACCAGTCGCCGTGTCGTGCTCGACGGCGGCGGCACGGTGACCCTCGACGGCCTCGGCCGACGTCGCATCCTCTACCAGGACACCTGCGACCAGCGGCAGGTGTGGGCGACCGACCACTGCGACGACCAGGCCTTCCCGCGGCTCGTGCTGCAGAACCTCACCTTCGCGCACGGCGACTCCACCGGCCAGCACTTCGAGGGCGGCGGGGGAGGGGCCGTCTTCGACCGCGGCGGCCGGCTCAAGATCGTGAACACCCGGTTCGTGGGCAACCGCTGCGACCGGACCGGTCCGGACCTCGGCGGGGCCGCCGTCCGCGCGCTCTCGCAGTTCCGCGACCGGCCGGTGTACGTCGTCGGCAGCACCTTCCGGGGCGGCCGGTGCAGCAACGGCTCGGGCCTGAGCAGCATCGGGGTCTCGTGGACGGTGCTCAACAGCGTCTTCACCCGGAACCGGGCGACCGGCATCGGGGCCAACCCCCCGCACGACCCGAGCCAGCCCGGTGGCGGGTCGGGCGGAGCGATCTACACCGACGGCAACACCTACCGGCTCGTGGTCGCCGGCACCCTGATGCGCCACAACCACGCCCGCGAGGGCGGCGGCGCGATCTTCTTCGTCAGCAACGACCGCACCGGCACCCTCCACCTGCGGTGGTCGACGCTCCGCGACAACGTCAGCGAGCGGTTCGAGACCCGCCCCGGCATCTTCTACCTCGGCCGCGGCCCGATCGACGTCCAGCACTCCGTCATCCGCTGACATCGGGACCACCCGGCAACCGGCTTGTGAGTGAGTGCTCACTCAGTTAGGGTCGTCGGGTGACCCCCCGTGCCGTGGCCCTGCCTCCCGACCAGCGCCGTGACGCCCTCGTCCAGGCGACGCTGCCGCTGCTGCTCGAGCACGGGCGGGCGGTGACCACGCGCCAGATCGCCGAGGCCGCCGGGGTCGCGGAGGGCACCATCTTCCGGGTCTTCGCCTCCAAGGACGAGCTCGTGGAGGCAGCGGTCCGCCAGGCGTTCGTCCCCGGACGGCTCGCCCAGGAGCTCGACGACATCGACCCCGGAGCACCCCTGCGCGAGCGGCTGGTGCAGATGGTGACCATCCTGCAGCGACGGTTCACCGAGATCTTCGGGCTGATGCACGCCGTCGGCATGGTCGCACCGCCCGACCACGACTCGGAGGCGCACATCCGCGCCCGCGAGGACGTCGACGGCCGGCTGATGCGCCTGCTCGTCCCGGACGCCGACCGCCTGACCATGCCGCCGGCGGACGTGATGCACGTCCTGCGCCTCCTCACCTTCTCCGCCAGCCACCACCAGATCGCGGACGGCCGGCTGCTCACCCCTGCCCAGATCGTCGACGTCGTCCTCGACGGCGTGCTCACGAAGGATGCCTAGATGCTGCTCCGTCTGGTCCGCCGCTACCTGGCGCCCTACCGCCGCCCGCTCCTGATCGTCGTGCTCCTGCAGTTCATCGGCACGATGGGCGCCCTCTACCTGCCGAGCCTCAACGCCGACATCATCGACAACGGCGTCGTCACCGGCGACACCGCCTACATCCTGCGGATCGGCGCGATCATGCTCGGCGTCGCCCTCGTCCAGATCGTCTGCTCGGTCGGAGCCGTCTGGTTCGGCGCCAGGACCTCCATGAGCTTCGGCCGCGACGTCCGCAGCGCGATCTTCCACCGTGTCGGCACGTTCTCCCAGCGGGAGGTGCAGGACTTCGGAGCGCCGAGCCTGATCACCCGCCAGACCAACGACGTGCAGCAGGTGCAGATGCTCGTGCTGCTCTCGTGCACGCTGATGGTGATGGCCCCGATCATGATGGTCGGCGGCATCATCATGGCGATCCGCGAGGACCTCGGCCTGTCGTGGCTGATCGCGGTCACGGTGCCGGTGCTCGCGGTCCTGCTCGGTCTGATCATCTCGCGGATGGTGCCCAGCTTCCGGCTCATGCAGGCCCGGATCGACGAGGTGAACCGGCTGCTCCGCGAGCAGATCACCGGCGTCCGCGTCGTCCGTGCCTTCGTCCGCGAGCCCCTCGAGACCGAGCGCTTCGCCATGGCGAACCGGGACCTCACGACGGTCGCGATCCGGGCCGGACGCTGGCAGGCGTTGATGTTCCCCACCGTGATGCTCGTCGCCAACGTCGCGTCGGTGGCCGTGCTGTGGTTCGGCGGCCACCGGGTCGAGTCCGGCGAGATGCAGATCGGCGCCCTGACGGCGTACCTGTCCTACCTGCTGCAGATCGTGATGGCCGTGATGATGGGCACGTTCATGATGATGATGATCCCGCGGTCGGCGGTGTGCGCCGACCGGATGATGGAGGTGCTCGAGACCGACTCGTCCGTGGTGCCTGCCGACGATCCCGTCGTCGACGTACCCGAGCGCGGCACGCTCGCCTTCGACGGCGTCGAGTTCAGCTATCCCGGCGCCGACGCGCCGGTCCTGCAGGACCTCACCTTCCGCGCCGAGCCCGGCCAGACGGTCGCCGTCATCGGGTCGACCGGCGCGGGCAAGAGCACGCTGGTCAACCTCGTCCCGCGGCTGTTCGACGTCACCTCCGGCACGGTCGCCGTCGACGGCGTCGACGTGCGGAGGCTGGCGCCCGACGTCCTGTGGGGGGTGATCGGGCTGGTGCCGCAGAAGGCGTTCCTCTTCAGCGGGACCGTGCGGTCCAACCTGCTCCACGGCAAGACCCGGGCGACCGACGAGGAGCTGTGGCAGGCGCTCGAGATCGCCCAGGCCGACGACTTCGTGCGCGCCATGCCCGAGGGTCTCGACGCACCCATCACCCAAGGTGGGACCAACGTCAGTGGCGGCCAACGGCAGCGCCTCGCGATCGCGCGCGCCGTCGTACGCCGCCCCGAGATCTACCTGTTCGACGACTCGTTCTCGGCCCTCGACCTCGCCACCGACGCCCGGCTGCGCGCGGCCCTCCGGCCGGTGACCCGCGACGCGACGGTCCTGCTCGTGGCCCAACGGGTCTCCACCATCCGCGACGCCGACGTGATCCTGGTCCTCGAGGACGGCCGCGTGGTCGGACGCGGGACCCACCACGAGCTCCTCGACGACTGCCCGACCTACCAGGAGATCGTCGCCTCCCAGCTGAGCGCGGAGGAGGCGGCATGAGTTCACCCCACGAGGACTCTCGCATCGCTCGCGTTTCCGCGGGACCCCGAAGCTCTGGACGATGCGTCCGAGAAACCCGATGCGGAGGTCGCGGGGCCTGAGGTAGGTGGGCGGCTCAAGGAGACCGAGCGGGTCGAGGCCGGCCCGGGCGGACCGGGTCGTGGCCCGTTCGGCGGCGCCATGGTCGGCCAGAAGGCCAACGACTTCAAGCCCAACGCCCAGCGCCTGGTGGCACGGATGGCGCCGGAGCGCACCAAGGCGATCGGCGTCGTGATCCTCGCGGTGGCGAGCGTCGGGCTGATGTCCCTCGGTCCCCGGATCCTCGGCCGGGCGACCGACCTGATCTTCGCCGGCGTTCTCGGCAAGCAGCTCGGCGACAGCGGCCAGGTCCCCGACGGGTGCCAGCCAGGAGCAGGTCGTGCAGGGCCTCCAGGAGTCCGGCCAGGACAAGCAGGCCTCGATGATCGCCTCGATGAAGGACTTCGTCGTCGGGCAAGGCATCGACTTCACCGCGGTCGGCCACGTCCTGCTGCTGGTCCTCGCGGTGTACGTCGCGGCGTCGGCGCTGGCCTGGCTCCAGGGCTACCTGCTCAACGACGTCGTCCAGGGCACCGTCCTGCGGATGCGCTCCGACGTCGAGGACAAGGTCAACGCCCTGCCGCTGAGCTACTTCGACCAGCAGCCGCGCGGTGAGCTGCTCAGCCGGGTCACCAACGACATCGACAACATCAGCCAGACCCTGCAGCAGACGATGAGCCAGCTCCTCACCTCGCTGCTGACCGTGGTCTTCGTGGTGGTCCTGATGTTCTCGATCTCGTGGCAGCTCGCGCTGGTCGCGCTGGTCACGGTGCCGATCACGATGATCGTGGCCAAGCAGGTGATGCAGCGCAGCCAGGGCATGTTCATCGACCAGTGGCGCCGCACCGGCCGGCTCAACGCCCACATCGAGGAGACCTTCTCCGGCCACGCGCTGGTCAAGGTGTTCGGCCGCCAGGAGGAGGTCGAGGCGACCTTCGCGGAGGAGAACGAGCGGCTCTACGAGGCGTCGTTCGGCGCACAGTTCGTCAGCGGGCTGATCATGCCGACGATGATGTTCATCGGGAACCTCAACTACGTCGTGATCGCGGTCCTCGGTGGTCTCAAGGTGGCCAGCGGCTCGATCTCGCTGGGCGACGTCCAGGCCTTCATCCAGTACTCCCGCCAGTTCACCCAGCCCCTCACCCAGGTCGCCTCCATGGCCAACCTGCTGCAGTCGGGGGTGGCCAGCGCCGAGCGGGTCTTCGAGCTGCTCGACGCGCCCGAGCAGGACGCCGACGCCACCGGTACGCCGGCCCGCGAGGCCGAGCGGCACGGCGAGGTGCGCTTCGAGCACGTCGTCGTTCTCCTACGACCCGGCGCGGCCCCTCATCGAGGACCTCTCGCTGGTCGCCCAGCCCGGTCAGACCGTCGCGATCGTCGGGCCCACCGGCGCCGGCAAGACGACCCTGGTCAACCTCGTGATGCGCTTCTACGACGTGGACGGCGGCCGGATCCTGCTCGACGACGTCGACATCGCGGCCATGCCGCGTGCGGACCTGCGCGAGCAGATCGGGATGGTGCTGCAGGACACCTGGCTGTTCGCGGGCACGATCCGCGAGAACATCGCCTACGGCCGTCCCGGCGCCACCGAGGACCAGATCCTCGAGGCCGCCCGAGCGACGTACGTCGACCGGTTCGTGCACTCGCTGCCCGACGGCTACGACACCCACATCGACGAGGAGGGCAGCAACCTGTCCGCCGGCGAGCGTCAGCTGGTCACGATCGCGCGGGCGTTCCTGTCCGACCCGGCGCTGCTGATCCTGGACGAGGCGACGTCGTCGGTCGACACCCGCACCGAGCTGCTGCTCCAGCACGCGATGGCGGCCCTGCGCACCGACCGCACGTCGTTCGTGATCGCTCACCGGCTCTCGACGATCCGCGACGCCGACCTGATCCTGGTGATGGAGGACGGTGCGATCGTCGAGCAGGGCACGCACGACTCCCTGCTGGCGGACGACGGTGCCTACGCCCGCCTCTACAACGCCCAGTTCGTGGCGCCCGAGGAGACCGCCGTCGCCTGAGTGCCGAGCGGCAGGTCAGACGACGACGGGGGACTCGCCGGCGAGGATCCGCCCGACCGCTCCGGAGACCGGATCGCCGCGGAGGACGCCGGCCGCGAAGTCGGCGGCGGCGCCGTCGAAGGTGCGGGCGTGACGCAGCATCGCGTGCTTTCCTCCGGTGACGGTGAGGAAGCCGACGTCGGTACGTCGCGCCAGCCGCGCGGCGGCGGCCTCGGCCCTGCGGAACGACGCCACCCGGTCCTCGGTGCCGTGCACGAAGAGGAGACGGCGGCCTGCAGGGTCGATCGTCTCGTCGCCGGACAGCAGGTAGGCGTTGAGGAGGACCGCGCCGGCCACGGCGGGCTCGGTGGAGGCCAGCAGGGCGGCCCGGCCGCCGAGGGAGTGGCCGACGAGCACCACCGGCACCTCGCCGTACCGGTCGCGCACCTGGGCGAGCGCCCACCGGGCGTCGGCCACCGGGGTGTCGCCCTGGCCCCACCCGCGCTGCCTGTTCAGGAGCCGGTGGACGGCGAGTCCGCGCGTACGCGCGATCCGGCGCGCCATCGGCACCATCCGCAGGACCGAGAGCTGGGTCGCGCTGACGGGCACCGCCTCGCCGCGGGCGCCGCCGCCGTGGAGCACGATCACCACACCGCTCGCATCTCGCGGCGACCGGACGGTGATCAGGCTGGGTCGGAGCTCCACGTCGGGACAACCGCGTGTCGGCTCACGGTGTTCCGCGTGGCGCGCCTGCGGCGGAGCCGCGGCGCGCCGGGATGGAAAGTGCTTGAGCGGGCTTGGGGCGGCGGGTTACCGTCGTGCGTACACGGGAAAGGAGGTGGTCCAGAGTTGAATACTTACAGGACGCGTGAGGTGGCTGCGGTCTAGCAGCAACCGGCCAGCCCGAAGTGTTGCTGGCACTACAACGCAGACACCCGACCCGCAGGTGATCCGTCCCACGTCCGGACGGAGGGGCCCCCATCCCGGGGACCACACCTGCGGGTCGTCTGCGTCTACGGGCGGGGTGTCAGCCCGCGGATTGGGTGTCCTCCGGCGGAGGGAATATAGTTGCCCTAGTCAACCGTTATCTCCCACATGAGGAACCAGCCCGTGTCGCAGCCCGTCCCCGTCTCCGCCCCGTCCGGCCCAGTCGACGGCCCGGTCGACGCGCCTGTCGACGGCCCGGCCGACGGCACTGCCGTGGAGGCCGGCGGCGTGATGACCCACCGCGAGGTGCTCGAGGCCATGTCCGGCCTCCTGCTCGCGATGTTCGTCGCCATGCTCTCCAGCACCGTCGTGTCGAACGCGCTGCCCCGCATCGTCGAGAGCCTGCACGGTAGCCAGACCGAGTACACCTGGGTCGTCGTCGCCACCCTGCTCACCATGACGGCGACCACGCCGATCTGGGGCAAGCTCTCGGACCAGTTCTCCAAGAAGGCGCTCGTGCAGACCGCCCTCGTCATCTACGTGATCGGCTCGCTGATCGCCGGCACCGCCGCGAACATGGGGATCCTGATCGGTGCCCGGGCCATCCAGGGCCTCGGCGTCGGCGGCCTGACCGCCCTCGTCCAGGTCGTGATCGCGAGCATGGTCACGCCGCGCGAGCGCGGTCGCTACAGCGGCTACATCGGCGCGGTCTTCGCGACCGCCACGCTCAGCGGCCCGCTCATCGGTGGCCTCATCGTCGACACCCCCGGGCTGGGCTGGCGCTGGTGCTTCTACGTCGGGATCCCCGTCGCCGTGGCGGCGTTCGTGCTGCTGCAGAAGACGCTGCACCTGCCCGTCGTACGCCGGTCGGGCAAGGTCAGCATCGACTACCTCGGCGCCACCCTCCTCATGGGCGGTGTCAGCATCCTCCTGATCTGGGTCACCCTGGCCGGCAACCAGTTCGGCTGGACCTCGAGCGTCAGCTGGGCGCTGGTCCTCGGAGGGCTCGCCGTCATCGCGTCAGCGGTGTACGTCGAGGCGCGGGTGGCGGTCGAGCCGATCATCCCGCTGCGCCTCTTCCGCGACCGCACCACGGCGCTGGCGACCGGCGCGTCGCTGATGGTGGGCGTCGCGATGTTCGGGGCCACCGTCTACCTGAGCCAGTACTTCCAGATCGCCCGCGGCATGAGCCCCACGCACGCGGGCCTGATGACCGTCTTCATGGTCGGCGGCCTGGTGGTCTCGAGCATGGTGACCGGACGGATCATCACCCGCACCGGCACCTGGAAGCGCTACCTGGTCGCCGGCATGGTCGCGGTGGTGGTCGGCGTGGCCCTGCTGTCGCGGATCGACGAGGTCACCCCCCTGTGGGTGCTCGCTGTCGACATGGCCGTGCTGGGTCTGGGTCTCGGGGCCACCATGCAGAACCTCGTCCTGTCGGTGCAGAACAACGCCGCGCAGGCCGACATGGGTGCCGCGAGCTCGCTGGTCGCGTTCTTCCGCAGCCTGGGCGGCTCGGTCGGCGTGGCCGCGCTCGGCGCGGTGCTCAGCCACCAGGTCTCCACCCAGGTGACCTCGGGCCTCACCGCAGATGGGTCTCCCGACGGACGCGCAGCAGAGCCACGAGATCCCCGACCTGTCGACGCTCCCGGAGTCGGTACGTGCGCTGTTCCAGCAGGCGTTCGGCGACGCGACGGGTCACCTCTTCCTGGTCGCGCTCCCGTTCGCGGTCATCGCGCTGGTGTGCGTGCTCTTCATCCGCGAGGTGCCCCTGCGCACCACGATCCTGCGGGAGGATGAGGTCGCGCCGGTGGCCGGCGTCGAGGAGGCCGAGATGGTGGGAAGCCGTGCCGCGCGCTGAGGAGCTGCGGCCGCCTCGAGCAGGAGGTCGGCGTGCTCATCCGCCGGGTGAAGCGGGTGATCGGGGAGCGCTCCCGGCTGGTGCATCCCGACCTCCAGCCCGCGTCGTACCTCATGCTGGCGTACGTCGCCGCCGAAGGCCCGCAGCGGTCGTCGGTGCTCTCGGAGCGGTTCGGCGTCGACAAGGGCGCGATCAGCCGCCAGGTCCAGCACCTGTGCGAGCTCGGGCTCATGGTCCGCGAGCCCGACCCGCTGGACGGCCGGGCGACGCTCGTGTCGGCGAGCCCGGACGCCGTGCACCGGCTGGAGGCGGTCGACCGCGACCGCCGGCGTCTGCTCGACGAGCGTCTGAGCGGTTGGTCCGAGACCGACCTCCGCGACTTCGTCACCGCCCTGGCCCGCTACAACGCCACCCTGGGCTGAGCGTCCAACCCGGCTAGTCCCCGATCAGATGGTCGTGAGATCGCTGAGATCACAGCCATCTGATCGGGGACTACGCAGTGGTCACACGAGCCAGGCGGCGGTGTTCGGAGGCAGGAGCGCGCCCGCCAGGGGTGCGCTGCTGAGGACGACCTCGCCGGCGGGCAGCCGCACCGGGCGGGATCCGCAGTTGCAGATCACGGTCAGCGGCCCTCGGCGCAGCTCCAGGACCGTCGACCGTCCCGCGGACCAGCTCGACGGCGTCCCCGGCGTCGGCGAACCGGCGTCGGGTCCGCAGGGCCTCGCGGTAGAACGACCAGGTCGACGCGGGGTCCTTGCGCTGCGCGGCGACGGTGAGGTCTGCCCAGTCCTCGGGCATCGGCAGCCAGGTGGTCGTACCGGCGGGACTGAAGCCGTACGGCGGCCGGGTCCCACGCCACGGCATCGGCACCCGCGCGCCGTCGCGGCCCGGCCGGCCGGTCCGGAACCACACCGGGTCCTGTCGTGCCTCCGGAGGGACGTCGACGTCCTCGAGACCCAGCTCCTCGCCCTGGTAGAGGTACGCCGAGCCCGGCAGCCCCAGCATCGTCAGTGTCGCCGCCCGGGCCCGGGCCAGCCCCACCGGACCGCCGCCGTAGCGCGTGGCGTGGCGGTGGACGTCGTGGTTGGACAGCACCCAGGTCGGAGCCGCGGCCACCGGAGCCAGGGCGGTCAGGGTGCTGGACACGACGTCGGCGAAGGCCGACGCCGACCACGGCGCGAGCAGCCACGAGAAGTTGAACGCCTGCGACAGCTCGTCCGGGCGCACGTAGCGTGCCAACGACTCGGGCGCCTCTGTCCACGCCTCGGCGACCGCCATCCGGTCTCCGTCGTACGACGCGAGCAGCCGGTGCCAGGCGCGGTAGACGTCGTGCACCTCGGGCTGGTCCCACATCGGCTGGTCGAGCAGCAGCGGCTGGGACACGCCGCCGGTCGCCGGGGGTTGCGGCCCCTCGGCGGGCGCGGTCGCCTGGCGCTGGTCGCGCAGGCTCTCGACCTTGAACAGGGAGTGGGCGACGTCGATCCGGATGCCGTCGACGCCGCGGTCGAGCCAGAAGCGGAGCACCTCCTCGAACATCGCGGGGACCTCGGGGTTGCGCCAGTTGAGGTCCGGCTGGCTGGAGTCGAACAGGTGGAGGTACCACTCGTCGTCGCCGTGTGGACCGTGGGAGTCGACCCGGGTCCAGGCCGGACCACCGAAGACCGACAGCCAGTTGTTGGGCGGACGGGAGCCACCGCGACCCCGGCCCCGACCGGAAGAGGTAGCGGGCCCGCTCCCTGCTCCCGGGTCGGCTGCTCAGCGCCTGCTGGAACCAGGCATGCTCCGACGAGGTGTGGTTGGGCACCACGTCGATGATCACCTTCAGGCCGAGGCCGTGCGCCGCGGTCAGCAGGCTCTTCGGCGTCCGTCAACGAGCCGAACCGGGGGTCGACGCCGACGTAGTCGGCCACGTCGTACCCGGCGTCGCGCTGCGGTGACGGGTAGAAGGGGGTGAGCCAGAGGGCGTCGACCCCGAGGGAGCGGAGGTAGGGCAGGCGCGAGGTGATCCCCGGGAGGTCGCCGAGGCCGTCGCCGTCGGAGTCGGCGAAGCTGCGGACGTACACCTGGTAGAAGACCGCGTCGCGCCACCACGGACGGGCGGGCTCCGCGCCCGCGAGACCGGCTTCGCTCATGCGAAGGCCGCCGGGTCGACGGCGATCCAGAGGTGCTCGGCGCTGCCGACGACGCGGCCGTCCGCGTCGTACAGGGTCGAGGAGGTCCACGCCTTCCGGCCGTCACGTCCGCGGCCCATCCCGACGACCACGTGCTCCTCACCGATGACCGGCAGCGAGTCGAGCCGGGTCGTCATCCGGGCCAGCACCATCAGACGCTCCTCCAGGTCGCCGGCCCAGCCGCCGACGCAGTCGAGGGCGGCCCAGGTCACCGGGACGCTCGCGCGCGGCTGCCCGTCGGCGTACGCGTGGAAGTCCTCGGCCACCGTCGCGTCGGGGGTCCAGGTCGCGGCGACCCGTGGTCGAGGCACCTCGCCGGGCTCGTCGGTGGCGTCCGCGACGCGACCGGGGAAGATGCGGAGTCCGTCGCCCTCGGCCCGTCCGGTCCCGCAGGAGAAGCAGGTCGGGAACGGGTGGCTCCGCAGGCCGGCGAAGGACGGGGCGGCGGCACGGGCCTCGTCGGGCCGGACGGGCTCGACGTCGGTGACCGGCTCGTGGCTGCAGCGGGCCGAGAGCACCGGCCTGCCGTCGTACGTCGCCACGAACGCCGCCGTCGTCGGTCGCGGTGACGGCCAGAGGTACGTCGAGGGGCGGCGGGGCCTGCAGCGACACCGTCACCGCGGGCCACGGGAGGGCGTGGTCGTCGGGGCACGCCTGCCCGGCGTGGACCGCGAGCGCCCCGGCACTCCAGCCCCCGTTGCCGGACGAGGGCGGCCCGCAGAAGCGGGAGGGCACGATGACGTCTGGCAGGTCGGGCATGGGCTCCTCCTTCTCGGCGACCCGCACAACTGTGCCAGCACCTCCGGGCATGGGTCACAATGACCCTGTGGGGACCCAGTGAGCGACCTGATCGACACCACGGAGATGTACCTCCGGACCATCTACGAGCTGGTCGAGGAGGAGATCGTGCCGTTGCGGGCGCGGATCGCCGAGCGGCTGCACCAGTCGGGGCCGACGGTGTCGCAGACGGTGGCGCGGATGGAGCGCGACGGACTGGTCACGGTGGAGGGCGACCGCCACCTCGAGCTCACCGCCGAGGGGATGCGCCTCGCGACGCGGGTGATGCGCAAGCACCGGCTCGCCGAGCGGCTGCTCATCGACGTGATCGGCCTGGACTGGGAGCTCGTCCACGCCGAGGCCTGCCGCTGGGAGCACGTGATGTCCGAGACGGTCGAGCGTCGCCTCGTGGACCTGCTGGACCACCCCACGGAGTCGCCGTACGGTAACCCGATCCCCGGGCTCGACGAGCTCGGGGAGGCGTCGTCGGCCTCCGAGGGATCCCTGGAGGGGATCGGGCTGCTGTCCGACCTGGCCGGGGAGGAACGCGCCAGCGTGCGCGTCCGCCGGATCTCCGAGGAGCTCCAGAAGGACGAGCCGCTGATGGGCACGCTGCGCCGGATCGGCGTCCTGCCCGACAAGGTCGTCGGGGTCACCGCCACCCAGGCCGGCGTGCTCGTGGGCTCGGGTGGCGAGACCGCGGAGCTCGACGTCGAGGCCGCCGCCCACATCTTCGTCTCCCGCGTCTGACGCTGACCCGGCGCTCGTCGACGTTGTACGACGTCGACCCGGCGCTTCTCCCCGTGTGCGGACGTCCCGAGGAGAACAGTGTCCTCCGTGCGGTCAACCGATGGCCGTCTGCACGGAAAAGAGACGTACATGAAGTCGAATCGAACCCGCGGCGCTGTCGTGGCTGCGCTGTGTGCGACAGCCCTGGTGGTCGGAGGGGCCGCGGCCGTCCTTCCGGCGGCGAGCGCCAAGGCCGGCATCAACTGGGGACAGATCTGGAAGACGCAGCTCCAGCCCCGCGCTGACAAGCGGTACTACAAGAAGAAGCAGGTGTACACCAAGGCGCAGGCGACTGCGAGGTTCGCGCCGTTCCCGAAGGTGATCCGTGGCACCTTCGATGTCAGCGGTGCCGCGACGGGGTCGAGTCAGTACCTCGCGAGCAGCATCTCGTTCGGCGTGACCCTGGCCGCGCCGCCCACCATCCACTACATCAACGCCGGTGACCCCGTACCGACCGGCTGTTCCGGCACACCCCAGGCGCCCAATGCCGCGCCGGGCAACCTGTGCGTCTTCGAAGTGAACTCGGTCAACACGAACGCTCGGGGCACCTATGACCCGACGACGCACGATGCCCTCTTCGCCTCGAGCAACACGATGGGCATCACCGTCTACGGGAACAGCGCAGCTGCGGGGCAGGTCTTCTCGTTCGGCACCTGGGCGCTCCACCCGGCTGCTCTGGCGAGCGGCCGCACGGGCTCGCCCGCTCCGCGCGCGACTGGCCCGGGAGCAGTTCGCTGACCCGCTGACCGCAACGAGTCGGACGCGGGCCGCGAGCCTCGGACTCGCGGCCCGCGACCCGGGCCTGAGGGGTACCTCGCTGACCGGGCGCTCGTCGTACGCCGTCGACAGGCGCCGAGTCAGCGCAGGTGGCGAGGGGGCTGCTCGGTTCCACTGCTTCATCATGTTCACGTGGTGAACCTGCACTTCTCATGGTGAATTCGGCATGAGAAGTGGAGGTCCACCTACCTAACATGATGAAGCAGTGACTCGGCCTGCCCGCCGGGCGCTCGTCAGCGCAGGGTGGCAAGGGTGGTGAGGAAGGGGGTGCAGCCGGCCTCGAGCTTCACCGTCGCGAGGTCGTCGCCGCGGGTGGGGCCGCGGTTCACGATCACCACAGGTACGCCGGCTCTCACCGCCCGGCGTACGAACCGGAAGCCGCTCATCACCGTCAGCGACGACCCCACCACCAGCAGCGCGTCCGCGGGGGAGAGCGCGTCGACGGCGTCGTAGCAGCGCTGCACCCGCCCCGGCGGGACGTTCTCGCCGAAGAAGACCACGTCCGGCTTGAGCACCCCGCCGCAGCTCTCGCAGTCGGGGACCACGAAGTCGCTGGTGTCCTCCAGGTCGACGTCGCCGTCGGGTCGGCTCGACACCCCGCCGTGCCGCTCGGCGAAGCCCGGGTTCAGCCGGGCCAGGCGCTCCTCGAGGGCGGCGCGGCTCGTCCCGGCCCGGCAGGAGAGGCAGACGACCTCGGCGATCCGACCGTGCAGCGCGACCAGGCGACGCGAGCCGGCCGCCTCGTGCAGCCCGTCGACGTTCTGGGTGATCAGCAGGTCGGGATCGAGCCCGGCCAGCGCCCGGTGCCCGTCGTTCGGCTCGGCACGCCGCATCCGGCCGAACCCGAGGTGGCTCCGCGCCCAGTAGCGCTGCCGCGCGTCCGGCCCGCTGACGAACTCCTGGTACGTCATCGGCTGACGTGACGGCGAGCCCGGGCCGCGGTAGTCGGGGATCCCCGAGTCGGTGGAGAGACCGGCGCCGGTGAGCACGACCAGGCGCCCGCCGAGCAGCACGTCGGGGACGGGCGGCGCCGTCGCCTCGACGGTCAGGTCCACGAGGCCGAGCCGGTCA
The DNA here is from genome assembly GCA_963742195.1 of uncultured Actinomycetota bacterium. Lineage (GTDB taxonomy): Bacteria > Actinomycetota > Actinomycetes > Propionibacteriales > Nocardioidaceae > Nocardioides. The sequence continues at coordinate 224,109 of CAVULA010000006.1, read as the reverse complement.
GCTCGCGTAGCGGGCGCGCGCCCGCGCCCGGGCCTTCTCGGCCTCGACGTCGCGGTTCTTCGGCGGGGCGGTGGTCACCAGGTCGTCGAGCAGGTGCTCGGTGACGTGGGCGATCTCGGCAACCGCGCGGTCGAACGCGGCCTGGTTGGCTGCTGACGGCTTGGTCGTTCCACTCACCTTGCGCACGAACTGCAGGGCGGCGTCGTGCACCTCGCGCGAGGTCGCGGGCGGCTCGAAGTTGTTCAGCGGGCGGATGTTGCGGCACATGGGTCGAGCCTACGCCGCGCGCCCGGACGCTCACAGGTCGAGGAACCGCACCGCGTCCCCGTCGACGAGCACGACGCGGCCGTCGTCCAGCGGCACGGTCCGGACCGCGGAGACGTCGGGAGTCGGCGTGAGCGGGACCAGCCGGCCGCTCAGCGAGTCGTGCCCGACCCTCAGCACGGACAGCCAGGCACGCCCGCCGCCGTACCCGTCGGAGACCACGGTGAGCAGCGTGCTGCTCTCCGGGAGCCAGGTCACCTGGTGCGGCTGCAGCCCGGCCTGGGCGATCGACCCGGCGGGGTACCGCACGGTGGCCCGCGCCCGCGGATGCGCGAGGTCGCGGATGTCGAACAGCGTCGCCTTCGCCCGCGCCACGGGGAGCAACGGCCGGGAGGACGGCCCCGACGACGGCTCCGACGACAGCCCGGGCGTCTGCGGCTCGACCACGATCGCCGGTGTCGCGGTCTGACCGAGGCCGAGCACCAGGTGCGGCCCGACGGGGTGGAGGTACGACGACCAGCCGGGCAGGTGGAGCGCGCCGAGCACCTGCGGGCGGGTCGGGTCGGCGAGGTCGAGCACGTAGAACGGGTCGACCTGCCGGAAGGTCACCATCACTGCGGTGTCACCGAGCCAGCGCATCGAGCGGATCTGCTGGTCGGGCCCGAGCCCGTCGATCCGGCCGACCTGGACGAGCCGTCCCGACGTGGGTCGCAGCAGCACGACCGCGTTCGACGTGCTCCCGTACGCCGCCCCGACGGCCACGCGGAGCACGCCGTCCTGATCGTCCATCGACCAGCTGCTCGCGACCTGCCCGTCGACCTCGCCGGCCCCCAGGTACGTGGCCGAGGTCTCGCTCAGGTCGAAGGCGTAGAGACGGGTCCTCCGGTCCGGCTGCGCCGCCGCTGACTGCGGCGCCACCTCGGGCGCCAGGTCAGGAGCCACGTCGGGCGCGACCTCGGGGATCTCCGGCCCGGGCCCGGGCTCGATCCCGGCGACCGGCCGGCAGCACCCGAAGCCCGATGAGGGTGCGGCCGCCACGACCAGCCGGTCCGGTGACAGGTAGGCCACGTCGGAGGAGGTGGCGACGGCGGTCGCGTCGATGACGCCCGGAGCCGTGGCCCGGAAGCCGACCACACTGAGCGTGCCGAGCCCGCCGTCGGCCTCCGGCACCTCCACGTCGTCGCACGCGACCGACGGGCGCGCCGGGTCCGCGCCGACCGCCACGGTGGGCAGCCAGTCGGAGACGGTGGAGCCGCGCACGACCTCCTGGTTCGCCCGGAGCGCCTCGGCCTCGGACCGCGAGGAGTCCGGGCTGACGAACCGCAGCGGAGGCAGCGGCGCCGCCAGCACCAGCCGGACCACGTCGCCGGTCAGCCGCGCGGTCGCCAGCCGGCCGGCGTACTCCCGGCTGTCGACCTGCGTGGGCCGCGACGGGTCGGAGACGTCGAACGTGCGCACCCAGGTCGACCGGGCCGCGAGGCCGTACCCGGCGCCGGGGGACGGCGTGGCCTCCCCGAGCGCGACCACCCGGTCGCCGACCAGGAGCAGCTCGGGAGAGACGAGCCCGGTCAGCGGCGCCGACCCGAGCAGCCGCGGCTCGCGCCCGGACACGTCGTACGTCGCGAGCGTGTCGTCGACCACCCGCACCAGCAGGGTGCCGCTCACCTTCACCACGTCGGGCTCGTCGACCCCGCCCTCCTGCACGTTGGTGCCGGTGTCGCTCGTGGTCGACGGGGAGTCCGGCTGCGAGGTCGCGGTGCGCGTGGCGGCCTGGGGAGACACGGCGTCGTCGCCCTCGGCCGTCCCGCCCAGGTCGTACGCCGGGAGGTCCCAGCCCCAGGCCGTGACCCGGTCGAGCGCGTGGTCGACGTACCACTGGCGCAGCGCGTCGCAGTCGAGGCCCGACCCCAGCCCTGCTCCCGCGAGCCGGAGCGGCGTGGGCCGCTCGTCGCCACGGCCCTTCGCCACGAGGAACCCCGTGGCGAAGGCGGTGGTCACGACCACGAGTGCGAGGAGGGCGGCCATGGTACGGCGGATCGCGGCGGGTGCGGCGGGGATCATGGTCATCTGACGGGCGCCCTGGCCGGGCGGTTCCCGGGCTGCCACGATGGGTCGCATGACCGACCCGCGCTCCGACCGGGAGCTCGACCTGGTGCTCTTCGGCGCGACCGGCTTCACCGGCCGGCTGACCGCGGAGTACCTCGCCCACCACGCCCCCGACGGCCTCCGCTGGGGGCTGGCCGGGCGCAACGAGTCGAAGCTCGAGGGCGTGCGCGAGCACCTCACGACGATCGACCCGGCTCTCGGCGACCTGACCCTGCTCCATGCCGACGTCACCGACGACGCTTCGCTCAAGGACGTCGCCCAGCGCGCGCGGCTGGTGATCACGACGGTGGGGCCGTACCTGACCTACGGCGAGCCGCTGGTCGCGGCATGCGCGGAGGCCGGCACCGACTACGTCGACCTCACCGGGGAGCCCGAGTTCGTCGACCGGATGTACGTCGCGCACCATGCCACCGCCGAGCGCACCGGCGCCCGGCTGGTCCATGCCTGCGGGTTCGACTCCATCCCTCACGACCTCGGCGCCTACTACGCCGTCCAGCACCTTCCCGACGACGTGCCGATCACGATGCGGGGTGTCGTCCGCTCGCGGGGGACGTTCTCCGGCGGCACGTTCCACTCCGCGATGACGCAGATGTCGCGGGCCAAGCAGATGAAGCAGGCCTCCTCCGCACGTCGCAGGATCGAGCCCCGCCCCGAGGGTCGCTCGTCGCGAGCCGTCGCCGGCAAGCCGCAGCGGGACGCGGTCCTGAGCCGGTGGCTGCTGCCCCTGCCCACGATCGACCCGGTGATCGTGGCGCGCAGCGGCGCAGCCCTGCCGGCGTACGGCCCGGAGTTCCGCTACTCCCACTACGCCGGCACCAAGACCCTGCGCTACGCCGTCGGCGGCGCCGTCGGCGTCGGAGCGCTCGGGCTGGCGGCGCAGATCCCGCCGGCCCGCACCTCCCTGCTCAAGCACATCAAGCAGGGCGACGGGCCCGACGCCGCGCGGCGGGCGAAGTCGTGGTTCCGGGTCGACTTCGTGGGCGAGGGCGGTGGGCAGGTCGTGCACGCGCGGGTCTCGGGCGGCGACCCCGGCTACGACGAGACCGCGAAGATGCTCGCGGAGTCCGCGCTCTGCCTGGCCTTCGACGACAACCCGCCGACCGCCGGCCAGGTGACCACCGCCCAGGCGATGGGCGACGCGCTCATCGACCGGCTCCAGGCGGCCGGGATCCGCTTCGAGATCCTCTGACCTGAGGTCAGGGGACGGTCACGGTGACGCTGATCCGGCCGGCCGTCTCCAGCACGTCACCGCGGTAGACCACCGTGATCACGTGGGTGCCTGCGCGCATCGGCGCGAGGAGCCGGGCCCCGCGTCCGTCGACGACGGTGAAGCCGCCCAGGTTCCGGCCCGAGCGCCAGGCGCGCGCCGTGCCGGTGGGTGCCTGCTCGAGGCCGGGGGAGACCACGCGCAGCCGCAGGTGGACGCGGCCGTGCCGGATCGAGGTCCGCGCGTGGAGCACCGGCACCGTCCGGACCTGGGCGGTGCTGACCGATCGCGCGGTCGCCGGCACCCAGTGGTCGGCCTGCAGCGTCACCTGGACGTGGACGCGGTGGCCGACGTCGCCCGGCTGGAGGACGTACGTCGCGTCGTGGGCGCCGCGGATCGGCTCGTGCCCGCGCAGCCAGCGGTAGGAGGGCGTCCCGCCGGACGGGGCGAAGCTCGCCACGTGGGCGTGGAGCGTCGCCCCGAGCACGGCTCGGCCCGACACCGTCGGCTTGGCCACCTCGGCGACGCCGAGCAGCACCCGGTCGGTCGTGGTCGACTCCGCGGACGCCGGGGTGTAGCCCGGCGAGGAGGCGGTGACGACCACGTGCAGCCGGCGGCCGGCGTCGGCGGCAGTCGGCCGGTACGCCGCGTCGGTGGCGTCGGCGATCCGGTGCGAGCCGCGGTACCACTGGTAGGAGAGGGTGACCGGGTCGAGGGACCACGAGCCGCTCGAGGCATGGAGTGTGTGCCCGACCATCGCCCGGCCGGTGACGGCCGGTGCCTGCTTCGCGGTGATCAGGCCGGGGAGCACCTCGGCCGTCGCCGGGCTCACGGCGAGCGCGGTCAGGTAGCCGTCGCGCGAGGCCAGGACCTCGACCCGAACCGCGAGGCCGACGTCCTGCGGACGGGGGGTGAACGACTTCGACGTGGCGCCGGGCACCTCGACGTTCCCGACCATCCACTGGAAGGCGAGCGACGCCTTCGGCGACCAGGCGCCCTTGTCCGCGGTCAGCGGGACGCCCACCTGTGCCGAGCCGACGACGGCCGGCTCACGAGTGTTGACGAAGGTCCCGGGGACGACCGGCATCGTCGGTGCGGAGCTGGCCACCGCGTCGGCGTAGCCGGTCCCGGTGACGGTCACCTGCATCGTGATCACCTTGCGGACGTCCGCGGGCGTCACCTTGTACGTCGGCCCGGTGGCGCCCTCGATCGGCTCGCCGTCGGCCAGCCACTGCAGGCGGGTCCGACCGGCCGGAGTCCAGGTGCCCGGGGTGGCGGTGAGGACCTGGTCGACCTGAGGGGTGCCGGAGATCGCCGGCGCCTCGGTGGCGCGGAACTGTCCGGGAGCGATCCGGGCGGTGCGCTCGGACCGCACGGTGCTGGTCGTGTAGCCGGGCAGCGCCGAGGTGACCTTGACCCTGATCCGCTTGCCGAGGTCGTCCGGGGTCGGGGTGTACGTCGACTCGGTCGCGTCGGTGACCCTGGTGCCGCCGACGAACCAGCGGTAGCCGAGCTCGCCGGCGGGGGACCAGGTCCCGGCCGTCGCGCTGAGCTGCACGCCCACCTGCGGCGTCCCGACGATCGCCGGGGCGGCGGTGTTGGTGAAGACGCCACGGGCGACCGAGTCGGTCGGCGGAGTCTTCGCCGAGCCGGTGTGGGAGCCCGACTTCGAGGCGGTGACCTTGGCGCGCAGGCGCTGGCCGAGCTGGTCGGCGGTGGGCTTGAAGGACTTGGCGGTGGCGCCGGAGATCGGCGTTCCCGTTGGCGAACCACTGGTACTCGAAGACCAGGTTGGTCGCGCTCCACTTGCCGTTGGTCGTCTTGACCTTCACCCCGACCTGCGGGGTGCCGGTGACCGTCGGTGCCTCGGTGTTGCGGACGACGGTGTCCTTGACGTGGATGAACCCGCTGGGCCACAGGGAGCTGGAGCTGGAGATGGTGCGGGTGTCGTACCGACCGGCGTGGAGGTAGTTGTACTCCTCGATGGTGATCGCGTTGTCGCTCACCGTCTGCACCCACGCGACGTGACCGCGCGAGGAGCCGGCCGACCCGGCGTACCACCAGGCGACGGCGCCGCGCGTCGGGTTGTCGTCCACGGGGACGCCCGCGGCCTTGGCGGCGTTCTTCCAGTTCGAGGCGTTACCCCAGTGCACGCCCTTCCAGTAGTTGTAGAAGGGGACCTGGTTCTCGGAGTTGAGCCGCCAGGCGACCCACGACGTGCACTCGCGGTTGTAGAACTGCCACGGGTCGACCAGTGAGTCCTGGCCGGCGTTCTTCAGGCGGGACGGGTAGTCGTCGACGCCGGACGCCGCGCTGACCCGCTCGGGATGGAGCATCGGGGAGAGCGCCGTGAGCAGGCCCAGGAGCAGCACGATGCCGATCCGACGTGTCAAGAAGACACGCCGGTCCGAGCGGCGTCTGGGGCGCATGTGGCAGACGTTAACGGTGTGAAAGAAGATGCGTTAGAGGGTTCGGCGAACTACAAACCTGTTATTCGCGAGGCCGCACGACGGGGCTCTCGAGGACTCCATCGTGCCCCAGCCACGCGGCGTCCGGGCCGGTTTCGCGGCGGTTCGACACGTGGAGCCGGGTGCCCCAGGCCAGAGTCGAACTGGCGACCTTTCGCTTAGGAGGCGGCTGCTCTATCCACTGAGCTACTGGGGCGGGAGGTGCGCCTATGCCTGCGCAAACCCGAGGTGAGTCTAGTGAGACGGCGGGGGGCTGCTTGGGCAGGTCGCCGCCAGGCCGAGGTTCGTGTCGTCGCGCCAAGCCCTGGCCCGTCGGCTCGAAACTGCGATCACCTCCGGGGACATCAGGACTGGAACGACCCCGTGTGAGCCGCTGGTGGTGCATGCTGGGCTTCTCGGGCCATGCCGGCGACTGAGGGGATCCATTCGTGAGGACCTGCGCCGCATGCGGCACCGGTGACCAGCCCGACGGCCACGGTTTCTGCTTCGCCTGTGGTGCGCCCCTGGAGTCACCCGGTTGTGTCTCCTGTGGCAGTGCGCTGCCGGCGTCGGCGCGCTTCTGCGGGGTGTGTGGCTCCGCCCAAGGATCGGAACCCCAGCGGACGCCCGTCATGCCGACGTCGGCTCGCCGGGTGACGAGCGTGCTGTTCGCCGACCTCGTGGGCTTCACGACCCTGTCGGAGAGCCGTGACCAGGAGGACGTCCGCGAACTGCTGACCCGCTACTTCAGCGAGTGCGAGCAGGTGGTCGCACGCTATGGCGGGGTGGTGGAGAAGTTCATCGGAGACGCCGTGATGGCCGTGTGGGGTGTCCCGACCGCACACGAGGACGACGCGCAGCGATCGGTGCGTGCCGGCCTCGAGCTGGTGTCGGTCGTCACGGCGATCGGGGCCGAGGTGGGTGTGCCAGGGCTGGCGTTGCGCTGTGGGATCGTGACCGGCGAGGTTGCCGTCACCATCGGAGCGACCAATCAGGGCATGGTCGCCGGTGATGCGGTCAACACGGCCTCGCGGGTGCAGTCGGTCGCTGCGCCGGGCCAGGTATGGGTCGATGAGACCACCAAGCTCCTGACGTCGTCCGCGATCTCCTACGCCGACGCCGGTTCGCATCTCCTCAAGGGCAAGGCGGAGCCGATCGCGCTGTGGTCGGCGCGAGCCGTTGTGGCCGAGATCGGTGGCGGACAGCGCAATGACGGTCTGGAGGCGCCGCTGGTCGGCCGTGTCCACGACCTGCGTCTCGTCAAGGACCTCTTCCACCGCGTCGAGCAGACCCAGCGGCCAGCGATGCTCATCGTCAGTGGTGAGGCCGGAGTCGGCAAGACCCGCCTCGGGTGGGAGTTCGACACCTACACCGACGGTCTGTCGACGATCGTGCGGTGGCACGCGGGTCGGTGCATCTCGTACGGCGAAGGAGTCGCCTTCTACGCGCTCGCTGAGGCCATCCGCGGACGCCTCCAGCTTCTCGTGGCCGCAGCTGACCAGAGCGAGGAGCCCGACGGCGCTGAGATGCTCGCCAGGGGCCTCGACGCCTACGTCGTCGACCAGGCCGAACGCGAATGGCTGGCTCCTCGGCTGGGTGCACTGCTCGGCATCGGCACGACGGGGACCTTCCGCCGCGAGGACCTCTTCGCGGCGTGGACGACGTTCCTGCGTCGGATCTCCGAGGGCGGACCTGATGGACCGGCCGCGCCCGTCGTGCTGATGCTCGACGACGGGCACCACGCCGACGAGGGACTCCTCGCCTTTCTCGAGCACCTGCTCCTGACCGCCGACTTCGCCTGCTTCGTCGCGGTCTTCGCCCGACCTGAGCTGGTCACCAACAACCCCACGCTTGCCACGAACCGCCGCGTCACCACGCTGCACCTCGACACCCTGTCCGATGCCGACATGGGCGATCTCCTCGACGGCTTGGTCGCCGCCCTCCCGCCCTCCGTGCGGGACTCCCTGGTCAGGCGAGCCGAAGGCATCCCGCTGTACGCCGTCGAAACCGTACGGTCGCTCATCGACCGGGACCTCGTCGTTCCGCGCGGCGGACGATACGTGCTGGCGGACCCCTCGGCCCTCGATCTCGACTCCGTGGCGGCTCCGGCGTCCCTGCAAGCGCTGATCGCCGCCCGGCTCGACGCCTTGAGCGCCCCTCAGCGGCGCGTGGTCGACCGAGGATGCATCCTGGGCCAGACCTTCTCGCGCGAATCTCTCGAGGCCTTATGCCCCGACATCACGGACCTCGACGACGTGGTCCGCGAGCTCGTGCGCTTGCAGATCCTCCGCGTCGAGGATTCCCGGTTCAGCAACGAGCGAGGCCACCTCCTCTTCGTGCAGTCCGCCGTGCGCCAAGTGGCGTACAGCACGCTGTCCCGCCGAGATCGCAAGGCGGCCCATGTCCAGGTCGCTCGCTACCTAGCGCTGGGTGAGGACGGGGCCGGCGCCCTCGCACCCGTCATCGCCCAGCACTATCTGGACGCCGTCGACGCGGTGCCGGAGGACCCTGACGTCACCGAGCTGACACGGCTCGCCATCGAGCAGCTACGCCGGGCCGCGGACCGGGCAGCGGCCCTCTCGACGCCGGGCGAGGCCGCCAACCACCTGACCACTGCGCTGAAGCGGGCTACCGAGGAGCAGGAGGTCGCCGACATCGAGCTGGCCCTGTCCCGCCAGCTGTCCGCGGCGGGGCGGTATGAGGAAGCCATCGCCCACGCCTCGGCCGCAGTCGAGGCCTACGCCGACTCCGACGACCAGGTGGCAAGAGCCTCCGCAGCGTTTGCTCTGGCCGATGCCTTGGCCATCGGACGCGGCGAGCACGAGCAGGCCGTCGGCCTCGTCGGCCCGCAGCTGGAAGCGCTGAAGGGGCGGCTGGACGTCTTCCCCTTGCTCGGGCGCCTGTCTGCTCGGCTGGTTCGTTCGCGCATGCTGTTGGGACTCGACTTCAGGGACGCCGCCGACGACGCGGTCAGATTGGCGACCCGGTCCGGTGAGCCAGGTCTGATCGCCGAGAGCTACATCAGCCTCGCCCACCACTACCTCTACAACGGAGCCGGCGGGCTCGGGCGCGTGCTCCTCGAGTCCGCTGAACCACTGGCCCGTGAGGCGCACGACAGCCGGACCCTGTCCCGGATCCTGCAAAATCTGCAGGCCTACGGCAACCCCGAGGATGCGCAAGCGGCCTACGACCTCGGCGCCAGGTCGATGGCGACCGCGCGTCTCAGCGGCGATTCGGCCTACATCATCAACGCCGCCACGAACCACGCCATGTCGGCCTGGCTCGTAGGGCGGTGGGACGAGGCCCTCTCGCTGCTCTCCGAGCTTCAACCGAGCAGCGGCGACGAGCCCTGGTTCGACGTCATCCGCGGACTCATCCTGCTGGCGCGTGGCGAAAGCTGGGCGCCGAGCGATCGGCTCGACGTCTCCTTCGACGACCTGCAGATCAGGGCGATGACGGAGAACCTGGAGCACATGCGGCTCCGGGAGGAGTCCGATCCCGCAGCGGTGCAACGGGGCCTGGAAGCGGTGGCGTCCGCGTACGGTCATGCACCCCTCACCGATGACTTTCCCTTGGTCTGGCATGAGGCCGCCACGACGGCACTCCACTTCGACGACCTCGACTCCCTCGGCGTTCTGATCCGTCGGATCGACGACGACCCGTCCGGCGCACCCCGCGGCCTGCGGGGCCACCGCGAGAGATTCGGAGCCTTGCGGGCTGAGCGCCTTGGCTCCGATCCGGCGGAGGTCGAAGCGGCGCTCAGAGGCGCACTCGCCGAGTACGAAGCCTGGCGCGCGCCGGTCTTCGTGGCGCTGGGCCGCCGTGAGCTCGGGCTCTTCCTGCAACGGCACGGACGGCTCGAGGACGCCGGGGTGGAACTCGACCAGGCCCGGGCCGCCTTCACCCAGCTCGGTGCGGCGGCGTGGCTGCGCGATCTCGACAACGCCGAGGCCGGCCTACCAGCCTGAGGTCTCCAGCTCCAGCACCTCCGCGTCGTGCACCGGCCAGACCTCGTGGCGGTTGGGGACGTACAACGTCCGGCCCCACCAGCGAACGTGCAGTCCCCAGCGTGCGCTGACGAAGTCGTCGAGCTCGGTGCTCTGCCGCCTCGCCGCGGCGCGGACCACGACGTGGCTTCGGGTCCGCCTCCCGGGACGGTGGAGGCAGGCGTCGTAGGAGTGCACGTCGCCGCCGGCCCGGTAGCGCATCCTTGCCCAGCGGTAGGGCAACCCGAACGCCGCTCGCGCACCGACCACCACCGCCGCCCGGTCGGCGTCAAGGCTGAGAAACACGATGCCGCGACGTCCCGTGTCATCGACGGAGTAGAGCCGCACATTGGTCTCCAGGAACGACCCCAACCAGGGGACACCGGGACCGCGGCCGATCCCCGCGCCGACCATCCGGAACGGAATCAGCCCGACGTAGGTGACGCCGTCGAGGGTGGGACACGTGGGCCCGACTTCACATGCCGGACGCAGCGCATGTGGCGTCCCGCCGCCCGTGGGGCGGCATCGTCAGTCGTTGACCCGGCCGGTCTCGTAGGCCCACATGGCGACCTCCACCCGGTTCCGGGCGTCGAGCTTGGCCATCAGGCTGCCGACGTGGGTCTTCACCGTGCTGAGGCTGATGTGCAGCTCGTCGGCGATCTCGGCGTTGGTGCGACCGCGGGCGAGGGTGAGAAGCACCTGCTCCTCCCGTGCGGTGAGCGGGTCGATCGGCTGCGTCGGTGGAGCCCCGCCGGTGCGCGCGAACGACGACAGGAGCCGGCGGGTGATGCTCGGCGAGATGAGCGAGTCGCCCCGGGTGGCCGCCCGGATCGCCTCGCCGAGCATCTCCGGGCCGGCGTCCTTCAGCAGGAACCCGGTGGCACCGGCCTGGAGGGCGCCGTGCACGTACTCGTCGAGGTCGAAGGTCGTGATCACCACGACGGCGATCGGGTCCTCGACGGTGGGTCCGGCCAGCTGGCGGGTCGCCTCCACGCCGTCCATGACGGGCATCCGGATGTCCATCAGGCAGACATCGGGACGCAGCTCACGAGCCAACCGGACAGCTTCCTGCCCGTCGCGCGCCTCGCCGACGACCTCGATGCCCTCCAACGTGCCGAGGATCAGCCGCAGCCCGGTCCGCACGAGGTCCTGGTCGTCTGCGACCAGCACGCGGATCGTCACTCGGTCACCTCGCGGGGGAGGGTTGCCTCGACCAGCCAGCCCCGGTCGTGGTCCGGGCCGGCCGAACACGTGCCACCGAGGAGCGACGCCCGCTCGACCATGCCGACGATCCCGAAGCCCGACTCGGTGGCCCGATCCTGACCGGGGTCGCCGTCGTCGCGGACGCTCAAGCGCACGAACGAGGGCCCACCGTCGACGCGCACCTCGACCAGGGTCGCGTTCCGGGCATGACGCAGTGCGTTGGTCACGGCCTCCTGGGCGATCCGGAACACCGCGGCGTCCACGGCCGCCTCGAGAGTCGCGAGGTCACCGGAGAGCTTCACCTCCACCGGAGGGCCTGTTGTGGCGGCGCTTGCCAACCTCTCCAGGTCCGCGATGCCGGACTGGGGGGCGTAGCCGGCGGGCTCCTGGTTGCGCAGCACGCGCACGAGTGCCCGGATCTCGGCCAGCGCGCGTGACGCCTCGGCCTCGATCACCTCGAGGGCCTCGACCGACGCGGCGGGACGGCTTGCGGCGAGGGCACGCCCGGCCTGGGCCTGGATCGCGATCGCGGAGACGTGGTGGGCCACCGTGTCGTGCAGCTCGCGCGCCAGCTCGACCCGCTCGTCGGCCTTCGCCTGCTGGAGCCGGCGCCGCCGGTGGTCGTGCTGGGAGCGCGCGGCCACGCCGAGGGCCATGGAGGCTCATCAGCACGGCCGTCCCGCCGATCAGGTCTCCGAACCCGGTCCAGCTCGCGAAGAGCGCAGTCGTGGCTGCCACCAGGATGATCGCGAGCCCAGCCAGGGCCTCACGCCCAGAAGCCCACCGGAACAGCGCGTACGGCAGGACCAGGAAGTAGATCGACGTGTACGTGTCGAGGGCCGCTTCGTCGGCGATGACCAGGCCCACGTCCACGACGGTGGACACACCGAAAGCCACCGCCACCACCGCGAACGGGTGCGTACGCCGCCACAGCAGCGTCGGCGCCAGTCCCGCCGTCACCAGCAACGACAGCCACGGCGACGGAAGGTCCTCGCGCAGCGCGACCTCCAGCACGGCGCCCAGCACGACGCTGCCGAGCAGCACCCAGTCCCGCCACACCCGCGCCGGCGGCGAAGGAGCGCGCGGTTCGGCCAGGGCGGACCGCAGGGCGTTGATCACCGGCCCAGCCTAGGGAAGGCCCGGCGCGGCAGGACCGGCCGAAAGTCCGGTTCGCCCCCGGCCGAAAGCACGACCGCATCCCGGCCTCGACGCCGATGCGCCGGACACCCCGTCTGCCTGAACGTGGACGGACCGGCCGGCGTGCCCCGCGCAGGCCCCACACCGAGGAGGCACCCGCGTGTCCGGAGCACTCGAACGACTGGGCCGGCTCGCCGCCCGCCGCCCCTGGGTCGTGATCGCCACGTGGGCGGCGGTGTGCGTCGTGGTGGTCACGTCAGCGGCGGCGTTCGGACGGCAGCTCGACGACCCGTTCGAGGCGCCCGGGCTCGACTCGCACCGCGCCACCGAGCTCCTGACGCAGGCTGGGTCCGCCGACATGGGTCTCGGCGCCGACGTCGTCCTCACCCCGCGTGACCCCGCGGAGACCTTCTCCGACGCCCCCGGTGCGCGCACCGACCTGGTCCGGGTCCACGCTGCGGTGGCGGCGCTGCCGCACGTGCTCGGGACGAACGAGCTCGTGTCGCCGGACGGCCGTGTCGCCCTGATCCGGATCCAGTACCCCGAGCGGACCGAGCTGTCGCCGGCCGACCTGGGGAGCCTCAAGACGACCCTCGACGACCTCCGCAGCTCCACGCAGCTGCGCATCGAGGGGGGCGGCGACCTGTACTTCGCGTTCGAGCAAGCGCCCACCGGCGTCGGCGAGGCCCTCGGACTGGCGGTCGCGATCGTGATCCTGCTGCTGGCCTTCGGGTCGATCGTGGCCATGGGTCTGCCGATCGGCACCGCACTGCTCGGCCTCGCGGTCGGTGCCGGCTCGCTTTCTCTCGTGGCCTACGTCGTCGACATCCCCAGCTGGGCTGTCGTGATCGGGTCCATGATCGGGCTCGGGGTCGGCATCGACTACGCGCTGTTCATCCTGACGCGCTTCCGCGAGTACCTCGCCGAAGGCCGCGAGGTGGAGGACGCGGTCGGTCGCTCCCTGGCCACCGCCGGCCGCTCGGTCGTGTTCGCCGGTGGCACCGTCGTCGTGGCCATCTTGGGCCTGGCCGTCGCCCGGATCCCCTTCGTCACCGCCGGAGGCATCGGCATCTCCCTCATCGTGCTGGTGATGGTGCTCGCATCCATCACCTTGCTGCCCGCGCTGATGGGCATCTCGGGCCACCGGGTGAACGGTCGCCGCTCCGGCCACCAAGCGTCCGGCCTCCGCTGGCGTCGGTGGGGCGGGCACGTGGGCCGGCACGCCACGGCGTACGCCATCGGGGCCACGGTCCTGCTGCTCGCCCTCGCGGCGCCGGTGACTGCGTTGCGGCTCGGTTTCCCCGACGAGGGGACGATGCCGCAGTCGCGCACCGAGCGGCAGGCCTACGACCTGATCGCGGAAGGCTTCGGACCCGGCGCCAACGGCCCCCTGGTCATCGCGGTCGATCTGGCGGGTGACTCGGGTGTCCTCCCGGCCGTCGCCTCGGCCGTCGGTGCGGACCCCGGAATCGCCGAGGTCTCGCAGCCGTCGGTGTCTCCGCACGGTGACGTGGCCGTCCTCGTCGCGGAACCGACCACCGAGCCCCAGTCCGAAGTCACCAGCGAGACCATCGACCGACTGCGCTCGGAGGTGTTGCCGCAGGCACTGGCCGCCAGCCCGGCGCACGCCCACGTCGGCGGCCAGGTGGCTGTCTTCGCCGACCTCGGCCATCGCGTCCAAGACCGGCTGCCGTGGTTCATCGCGGCCGTCGTGATGATGTCGTTCCTCCTGCTGATGCTGGTCTTCCGTTCCCTGCTGGTGCCCCTCAAGGCCGCGGTGATGAACCTGCTCAGCGTGAGCGCCGCGTACGGCGTCCTGGTCATGGTCTTCCAATGGGGGTGGGGTGCGGACCTCATCGGGCTCGAGTCGACGGTGCCGATCCTGTCCTTCATCCCGCTGTTCATGTTCGCCATCCTGTTCGGGCTCTCCATGGACTACGAGGTGTTCCTCCTGTCTCGCGTCCGAGAGGAGTACGTGCGCACCGGCGACAACGACGAGGCGGTCGCGCGCGGCCTGGCCGGAACCGCACGCACGATCACCTCGGCGGCGCTGATCATGGTCGCGGTCTTCGGTGGCTTCGTCCTCGGCGCGGACCCTCTGGTCAAGATGATGGGACTCGGCCTGGCCACGGCGATCGCCCTCGACGCCACCATCGTCCGGCTCGTCCTCGTGCCAGCCACCATGACGCTTCTGGGCAAAGCCAACTGGTGGCTACCTGACTGGCTGGACCGGCTGCTTCCGGGGAGCCGCACGGAGATCAACGTCCCCGATCCCACAGCGGCCGAACCGTCGACAGGAGCCTCCGTGCCCTGAGCCGCTCGGCGCGGCACCGACCCGTCCCAGGTTCGGAGCTTGCTATCGACGGTGACACTTCGTCAGATGGCAGTGGCCAATGCTTTCGAGAGGTATTGCCGGAGCAGGCGTCGTGCCTGGGCAAGACCGGGCCCGTAGCCGCTCATGGCATACAGCGAGTGGGCGTCCTCGAGAGCCAGGGCAGTCTGCGCGATGGCTTTGATCGGTGCCTCGGGGGCGAAGACGCGTTCGGCCACGCCGCGGCCGATGACCTCCTCGTACAGCCGGCGTTGTTCGCGGTGCATCGCGGCCAGCCGCTGATGGACCTGGCCGCCCTGGTCCTCGACGAAATGCGCCTGGTAGAGCACCGACAGGGCTCCGTCGATGCGGTCCGGCAGGCCGAGGGCCACGAGGCGGCGCAGAGCAACCACCGGACTTGCCGTCGACGCGACCGCGTTCTGGCGATCGGTGACGTACTGCTGGGCCATGCGCTCGATCGCGGTCAGCACCACCTCGTGGAACTGCTGGTAGTAGTAGAGGACTGACCCGGTGCTCAGTCGGGCTTCCGCGGCCACCTCGCGCAGGCCGGTGCCGGCGATCCCCTCCCTGACCATGACGGCGATCGCGGCCGACGCGATGTGGTCGCGCTTGCCTGCTACGACGCCGTCCCGGCGCGGGCGTGCCACTGCTACCAGCTCACGTGCAGGGCCGTGGGTGAGCGGAACTCCCAGCCGCGGAAGGTAGCCGGCTCCTCCAGGGTCAGGTCGGGCATCGCCTGCACCAGGGGGTGCAGGCAGAGCCGTTCCAGGTCCCGCGCGAACTGGTGGCCCGCGCACATGTGTGGTCCGTAACCGAAGGCGGCGTTGCCCTGCCTCGGGCGATGGATGTCGAAGCGCGCCGGGTCTTCGAACAGGGACTCGTCGTGGCAGGCGCTGGCGACGACCGCGGACACGAGGTCGCCCCGGGGGATGACGCTGCCGGCCAGCTCGACGTCGTGGACCGCGGTGACCTGCATGGTGCCGATGGGAGCCATCCAGCGCAGTGCCTCGTGGATGGCGTCGTCCCAGTGGCCGGGGTTCTCGCGCAGGAAGGCCAGCTGCGGGGGGTTGGCCAGCAGCCCGGCCAGGCAGGATGCTGCACCGTGACCCGGCTCTTGCATGCCGCCGAGGAGGATGACATGGATAGACGGCATCAGGTACTCGATGTCACGGAAGGTGCCGGCGGGGCACCCATGTGTGAGCAGGGAGGAGATCACTGAGTCCTCATCGGGCTGCTGCTGCCATGCCTGCATGAGCGGCTCCAGCTCCATGCGGATGTCGGCGATGACTCGGTCGTTCTCGGCAGCCTTGCGCGGGTCGTCTTCGAAGTTGGTGGCTCCCTGGCTCAGGCCGTGGAACCACGGCTGGAGTCGGTCGGAGTCGAGATGCCCCAGACCGAGGACATGAGCGAGCGCCAGGGCGCTGATCGGCTCGAAGTACTCGCTCACCAGCTCGGAGCGCCGTTCGGGGCGGGCCAGCAACTCATCGAGGCGACGCTGCACGATCGGCGCGACGAGGTCCTCGATGTACGCCGCAACATGCTTCGGCCGGAACTTCGCGTCGAGCGCCCGCCTCAGCTCGAGGTGCTCCGGGTCGTTCATCGTCATCAGCGTCCGTCCGCCGAAGTACCGGTCCACGGGGGACTGGGGAGCCTCCGCGGTGAAGTGCTCGGTCTGCCTGGTCACGAAACGCACGTCGGAATTGCGGGTCACCAACCAGCACTGCACCGCGGGAACCCACGCGACGGGCTGCTCAGCGCGCAGCCGTGCGTAGACGGGGTAGGGGTCCGCTTCAAGCTGCTCGACGCTGATGGTGTCGGCGAATTCACTCACGGGCAGGATCTTTGATCAGGTGATCAAAGAATGCAAGGCCACAGCGAACATGGCGTTGCGGCCGACTGATGAGCCCGCAGCGGTCGACCCATGGGAGGCTCATCACCCTGGTCTGCGTCACGAGCGCCGGGGACGAGTCGCGTCTCCGGGGAACCCGAACTCAGTACGCACCCCGGGGCTGAATGCCACGTGATCGGGAGGACGCGCGGCCAGGTCGGGCAGTCCCACCGACGCCATCAGCCCGTCCTCCAGCTCCAGCACCTCAGCGTCGTGCACCGGCCAGACCTCGTGGCGGTTGGGGACGTACAACGTCCGGCCCCACCAGCGAACGTGCAGTCCCCAGCGTGCGCTGACGAAGTCGTCGAGCTCGGTGCTCTGCCGCCTCGCCGCGGCGCGGACCACGACGTGGCTTTCCGTCCGCCTCCCGGGACGGTGGAGGCAGGCGTCGTAGGAGTGCACGTCGCCGCCGGCCCGGTAGCGCATCCTTGCCCAGCGGTAGGGCAACCCGAACGCCGCGCGCGCACCGACCACCACCGCCGCCCGGTCGGCGTCAAGGCTGAGGAACACGATGCCGCGACGTCCCGTGTCATCGACGGAGTAGAGCCGCACATTGGTCTCCAGGAACGACCCCAACCAGGGGACACCGGGACCGCGGCCGATCCCCGCGCCGACCATCCGGAACGGAATCAGCCCGACGTAGGTGACGCCGTCGAGGGTGTCCGGCCGAACGCCAGGGGGCATCCGGTGCGCGACCTCGTCTGGGTCGACAGCCCAGTGCAGGAAGGTCAGGTCCCGCCAGCTCTGGTTCATCATCACGGGACCGGTCATCTCAGGCGCGTCCGAGGACACGGGCTCGACGCCTGAGTGACTCACGCCTCCACCCTAGGCAGCATCGGAAGGGTCGTGGCGGCGACGTCGGAGGCGCCAGAGTCACCGATGTGGCGTCGTCCCGTCACGCCCGTCACAGAGGCGCGTCATACCGCCGCTTCAGCGCGAGCTGTTGGTGTCGTGCTCGATCACGTGCATGACGGCATTGATGAGCGCTAGGTGGGTGAAGGCCTGGGGGAAGTTTCCCAGGTGTTGGCCGCTGTGGGGGTCGATCTCCTCGGCGTAGAGCTCCAGCGGCCCGGCGAAGGAAAGCAGCTTGGCGCACAGCTCGCGCGCCATGCCGTGCTCGCCGATCTCGCACAGGGCGGAGACGAGCCAGAAGGAGCAGATCGTGAAGGTGCCCTCTTCGCCGTGGAACCCGTCGTCGGTCTCCTCGACGCGGTACCGGAGCACCAGACCGTCCACGGTGAGCTCTTCGCGAATGGCCATCACAGTGGCCCGGACGCGGGGGTCGTCGGCGGGGAGGAACCGGACCAACGGCGCCAGGTCGTCGCGAGGATCATCGTGCCCGGAAGGTATCGCCGCGCGGCAGGCACGTGGGAATCCAGCGGAGCCAACCGAAACGACCCGGCCCGCTTGCCCAAGATGGACCCGAAGACGCTGGGCACGTCGAAGCGCGGTAGGCACATCCAGTCGATGGAGCCGGCGGGAGCGACCAATGCCGAGACCTCGCCGTCGCTGAGGAACCCGTAATCCCCGATGGGCACCACTCTCGACTGCTCGGTCGAGGAGGCCAGCGCTGCTGCCTTCCCGTTCTCCGCCATCATCACAGCATCGCTGGGGCCGACGTGCCGGACCACCGGTACAGGTAGCCATACGCCTCGGCTCCATCTGGAGGAAGGCGGGTGCGAGGCGAGACGGCGTACCGGGTCGACGGCGCTCTGATGCGCGCCCGGCGCGAGCGTCTCGCCCGCATGGCCCGGCACCGGAGTCACCGCCGGCGGCTCGCGCGGCTCGTGGTGGCAACGCCGCCGACTGACAGGTGAACCCCGAGGGACAGGCCATGAAAGCCACAGCTGCGTCGGGAGCCGAGCACCTCGCTCCGCTCCGTAGTCCTTTCGCAACCGATGGCTCGTCTCAACGGGTCGAGCCACTGGACCGGCAACGGGCGATTTCATAGCCTGGAGCCGCAGGAGGCACGGACAAGCGAGGTGCACTAGGAGGCGACATGGCTACGCCGGACGACATCAGAAAGGCGGTGGGTTGCGGCGCCATCGGGTTCGGGGCGCTGGCGATCCTGTCCCCTCGGCTGTTCCTGGGGATGTACGGGATGCCCGACGAGGCCAACGTGCGCCTGATGACCCGGGTGTGGGGTACGCGCACCACGGCCGTCGGGGCACTCTCACTCCTGCTCCGCCACAGCGACGACCGGCGCACCCTGATGACCGCAGCCGCCGTGAACGAGGCCTTGGACACGCTGCTGATCGCCACCTCGCGCGCCCCGGCGCGTGCTCGGGTGATGGGTGCCGCCACGACCGCCGGCTTCGCAGCGGCCACCACCTACGCACTCAGCGAGTAGACCATTGCCGGGGCCCTACCCCGGTCAGCAGCCGGACGTGGTGCCGCAGGCACTCGCTTGCCGCAGCTGTCCTGCCGGAGCGGGGCTGCCTGACGACGGGCTCTCCAAAGACTGGGGCCCGATCGACATGACGCTCGGCCCGGGGCGGAGCCTTCAGCGCTGGCGCCGCGCTGAGGTGCGTCACTCCGCCGGGACAGGGCTTGGTCATGGGACCCCGTCACCTCGGGCTGTGGCGTATCGCGGCGTCGGGTGGGTGCTAACGCAAGGTGAACCCGTCTTATCCCTTCGACCCTCAACTGCACCGCCCTGGGATCGGTCGCTGCACGGGGCGGATGCTCTTGGCACGGCTCGGAGGGCGTCTCCGAGGTTGGGTGCGAAGGCGAGCCAGTGGTGTCGTTTCAAGACCAGCAGAGTCGTTGGCATTCGGGTTGCCAGCGCGCGCTCGAAGACCTGGTTGATCGAGGAGAGATCGAACCGCTCGGGCAGGGCGCCTGAAGACTTCACAGCTCCCACGGGGAACAGCGAGGTTTCGGCCCCGGGTCCGAGGTCCTTCCTCGATCTCCGCTGAGCCGGAACGGGCCATGTGCAGCGGCGTCCGTGAGGGTCATACTGAGTCCATCATCGCCTCGGCGAACCAGTAGAGAGGGTGGGCCATGCGCACGACAGCTTTGTTCGCCTCAGTATTCGCAATGGGCGCAGTTCTGACCCCGGTCGCGGCGACGGCGGATGCCACCTACCATTCGGCGCACATCCTTCTGTCCCCGGCGCCGGGAACCTCCAGCGGCTCGGGGTTCGTGGAGAACATCCACCCCAACGGCCCGCAGATCTATGCCCACGAGCAGTACCACCTCCAGCACGCCGTTGCGCGGACGGAGTACACGGTCACGTTGCACATCTACGGGCCCGACACGACCTGTAGCCAGGCTGTACCCGTGGACGTCGAAGCGGCGGCGTTGACGACGAACGCGGTCGGGAATGCGTCCGGGTCCCATGTGTTCACCCCCGCAGATGCGGCCGCGCTCCCCAAGGGCGTCCCCCTCGGGATCATCTGGACGATGAGCGCCGAGGGAGGCACGTCCTACGCCTCAGGCTGCGAGTCGGTCGTCCTCGACTGATCTGAGCGGGTCGTCCAACAGCAGACAAGGCGTGTCACGTCGCAGCTGTGACAGAGCGCCCTCGGTCTCCTCAGCCCGCGGAGACCGGACGATCAGAGCTCTTGGCTGCGAGAGTGATGAGGGGTACGTCAGAGGCATGCGATATGTAGAACTGTTCCGGCACACCGACAACGACGGTGACTCACTCACCGCGGAGGGAGTAGCGGCAGCCGAGTCGATCGGCCGCGAGCGTCTCAGCCCGCCCTACGCGTTCTTCGGCTCGACCGGCGCGGAACGAGCGACCCGGATGGTCGAGATCCTACGGCGCGCCGCAGGACAAGACGACGTGTCCGTCACCGTCGTGCCCTCGTTGCGGTCCACGGTCGAGGAGCGTTGGCGCCAGGCCGCGAAGGCGGCCGGCAAGGGTTCCACCGTGGACCAGATGCGTGCGGTGGACACCGATCTGGTGGAGAAGGAGTCGGCGCTGCTGGGCGACGCCCTGCGATCGGTGTTCGAGGCCCTTCCCGAGGGCGGTCGAGCGGTCGTCGTGGGCCACAGTCCGACAAATGAGGCCGCTGTCCTGGGCGCGACGGGCGAGGTGATCAACCCCCTCGGCAAGGGTGAGGGAGTGCTGCTGGTTGAGGAAGGAGGCGAGATACGCGTCGATACATCGCTACGCTGACGCAGACCTCCCCGCCCGTGGCGACCCAGTCTCCGTTGGACGGTCCCACGATGCGTGAAGCGTCATACCGTCGCGAATGGCGCAGTCCCTCCGCCAGAAAGTTGCGGAGCCCTTGGCGGAGGGCGCATCAGCGCGCCCGTCACCACGACGGACGTTGCCCGCACCTCCTGGCTGGCCCGGGGCGGATACTGGATGCGTGAATCGGCACGAGGTTCTCGACGTCGGCCCTCCTGGGCTCCGGAGACCGTCGACGCGAGTGCTCGTGGTGGTCGTGCTGGCGGTGGTTGTCGGCGCGCTGGTGACCTATGCCGACCACCGCAGCCGGATGAGCGAGGCCCGCGCTCTCGACACGTGTCGACAGCAGCTCCACGACACTGCGGTCCCCTCCGACCTGCAGATGATGGCGGTGGCGACCACCGCGCACGGGCCGCTGGCCTCGTCGCGGGGTGCGCCGTCGGGTCTCGACGACCTGATGTCCAGGTCCGCCGATGCCCTGCTGCCCGAGGTCATCCACGCCGACGAGGCTTGCCTCGGGGTCTCGGTCCGTCCGTGGCACTTCTCGCTGAAGGCGAGACGTGACGCCAGCACGGCGTACGCCACCGCGCTGGCTGCGAAGCTGCGAGCGGTTGCGACCGATGGCCGGATCTCCTACGTCGAGGATGTGGCCCTGCGCCGCTTGCGGCAGGACGCCGACTTCGTGGAGTTCGGCGGGCATTCCTGACTGTCCACCGTCCGGATCGCCATGGCGGTCTCTCCGTTCACCGAGATGGACCCTTCGGGTACCCACCGGTGACATCGATACACCGGCTTCCGCAGTGACCGAGCTCGTTGCGGACTCGATCGGTACGGTCAGGCGTGGCCTCAGCGGAGACTCCGGCGGCGGTGCCGGCATGGCGGGAGCTCTTCGCCGGGGGGTTGGCGCGGACGACTGCGGGGCTGCTCCTCATGGAGGGCCTGGTGGCTGTCCAGGTGCTGGTCACGGTCGCGGTGCTGCCGGCGGTGGTCTCCGACCTGGGCGGCGTCCGGCTTTTCGGGGCGGCGCTGAGCGCGTCACAGGTGGCCACCGTCATCGTCCTGCCGTTCACCCCCAGACTGGTGAGGACGTGGGGCCTGCGAGGCGCCTTCTACGTCAGCCTGGGCACGTTCGTCGCGGGCAGCCTGGTGGTGATCTCCGCACCGACGTCCTGGGTGTTCGTCGCCGGGCTCTTCCTCGAGGGCGCCGGCGCAGGGGCGCAGTACGCGCTGCTGCTGGCCATCTTCACCCGCCGGTACCCGCTCCGGCTGCGTCCGCGGATGTACGCCGCGTTGGCGGTGGCGTGGGCCGTCCCCGGTCTGCTCGGCCCGGCCTACGGCGGACTCGTCGCCTCGACGCTCGGATGGCGCTGGGCGTTCGCACTCCTCCTGCCTCTCGTCGTACCGGCGGTGTGGATGCTGCGCCCGTCGCTGACCGGCCACGACGAGACCGACGAGCGCGAGCGGCAGTCCAGTCCGGCGAGCACCACCGTGCTGCTCGTCTTCGCGGTCAGCATGCTCGCCCTCCTGGCCGCGCTCACGGCCTCGGTGACGGTGGGCGCACTGCTCGTCCTGCCGTTCGCGGTCGCAGCCGTGGTCGCCCTGACGCGCATCCTTCCGCGAGGCACGTTCCGGGCAGCCCGAGGGTTGCCGGCCGTGATCGCGTCCGGCTTCCTGGCCAACGCAGCCTTCTACTCCGTCGACGGGTTCCTGCCCGCGTACCTCACCGGCGTCGCCGGCCTCTCGCTGACCGTGGCCGCCCTGGTGGTGACGTGCGGCACCCTGGCATGGACCCTCGGGACCTGGGCCCAGGCACGACTGGCGAACACGTGGCCCATCGCCCGGATCGCGGCGCTGGGCGAGGCCCTGCTGCTCCTCGGCGTCGGCGCCGTCCTGGGCGGCATCGCCACGGGCACCGCCATGGTCGTGTACGCCGCGTGGGGCGTGGGCGCGCTGGGCATGGGCATGACGTACCCGGCGATCGGGGTCCTGGCCACCGAGATGGCCTCGGGTGGTGACGAGGTCACGACGCTGGCCCAGTACCAGCTCGGTGACGTGCTCGGGTCGGCGTTCGGGCCGGCCGTCGTCGGCATCGCGGTCACGATCACCGCTTCCCATGGCCGGCATCTGGAGGACGGCCTGTTGATCGGGTTCAGCGGGACCTGCGCGATCGTGCTCGTGGCGCTGTTCGTCTCGGGCCGGCTGCCGCGCACCTCCAGCAACCACGCGTCGCCGTATCCGCCCACGATCCGTCGCGGGGAGCAGGACACCCTTCCCGGCCGGTAAGGCCCCGGCGGTGTGTCGGGCGGCGCCTCATTCCTTGCTGGGCGTCACGATCGCGAAGTCCGGATCCGGGCTCTCGAGGACCGCGAGCAGGCGACCGACGACGCCGGCGTCGCCCGCGAGCTCGATCCCCGCAGCGGCGAAGGACGGTCGCTCCTTTCCCTCGTCGTACGCCGCGTCCCGCCCGCTCCGCGCCCGCGTCGCCGGAGCAGCCAGGCGCCCGGATCAGCCCTGGAAGGCGGTGATGCCGCCCAGCGTCGGCACGAAGACGAAGCCGCCGTCGACGACCTGCGACGGGAAGTGGGTCAGGTTGCCGGCGTGGATGCGCTGGACCTGGTGGCCGTTGTCGAGCCGGAGCACGACCAGGTCACCGGAGTCCCGGTCGGCGACGTACACGCGGTTCCCGGCGATCACCGGTGAGCCGTACAGACCCGAGGCCGTCCAGCCCCAGCGCAGGCTGTGCCGGCCGACGTGGAGCTCGCGGACCTGGTCCTCGAACAGGCACGGCATCAGCACGGTGCGGCCGACCACGGCGGAGCCGCCGAAGGCCGAGCACCCGGACAGCCTGTGGATCGCCGAGCCCACGCCACCCAGGCGCTCACGCAGCAGGTAGACCACGCCCCGCTTGCCGGCGATCACCAGGCGGTGCAGGCCCGGGATCGAGGCCGGGGACGACGAGCCGAGGTCGAGGTCCTTGACGTTGTCGTCCCGCCAGGTCGCCGGCGCGAAGATCGAGAGCCGGCGCAGCTTGACCGCGCTCAGCTCGGTCACGGAGTCGCTCTTGTCCCAGCGCCCGTGGAGCTCCGCGCCGTTGCCGCTGGCGACGTACACGTGTCCGTTGCGGCCGAGGACCGGCCCGGGCGGCGCCCACATCCCGGCCTCGCGGGCCGTCGGGACCTCGTAGTGGAAGGTCTTCCACTTGCCGGTGACCGAGGTCGACGTCACGTAGCCGACGTAGTTGTCGCAGTCACCGGCCAGGCCTCCGAAGGAGACGACGACGCGCCCGTTCTCCACCAGCACGGCCGAGCGCTCCTGCTCGGCCTTCCGGTTGCGGTCGGGGAGCACGTCGAGGGACTTGTGCCAGCGCCGGTGACCGGTGGTCGCGTTCAGGGCCCACAGGGTGTGGTGCGCCGCCGAGGGTCTCGGCGACGACGAAGACCGAACCGGTCCTCGGGTCGTACGCCGGGGTGCCGGTGATGCCGAGCGGGTCGATGTTGCCGCACGGCAGGCCGCTCATCGGCTGCGGCCGGCCGAGCCCGGTCTGCCAGCGGACGTGCCCGGTCCGGGCGTTCAGCCCGAAGACCTTGTTGCGCTCGGTGGCCACGATCAGGGTGCTGCCGACGACCAGCGGCTCGCCGTACACCGCGGCGCCGAGCTTCTTCGACCACGCCCGCTTCAGCGGGCTGCCCGGGGCCTGGGCGACGTGCCCGGCCCGGTTCGGGGTGCGGTGATAGGTCCACCACGGGGTGAACGACGTCGCTGCGCGTGCCGTCCCGCCGCCCTGGCCGCCCTGGTCGTCCTGGTCGTCCGGGGTCGACTGCTGGTGGGCGGGTGAGGCCGACGAGCACGCGGCCACCAGCAGGAAGGAGAGCGGGAGGAAGACCGAGAGCACGCGTCGCATCCGCCCAGTGTGGCCGGAGGGAGGCGGGCCGTCACCTGCTGGTCCACGGCTCCCTGTCAGGGCGCGCGGGCCCCGCCCGGGAGCGCGGGGGACGCCGGGGAATTGTGTCCCGGCCACCTCCCCGTCACAATTTGGTCACGCCCCGTAGGTTCGGGGCAGCCCGGCCGCGCCCCGGTCGGCCGTCTCCGCTCTCGAGGTCCGATCGATGTCTGCTGTGCCGCCCGACGACGCCGGGTCGACCGGCGACGCCGCGGGCCGGCGCAAGGGCAAGCCGAAGGTGCACCACACCGTCGGCAAGGTCGTGGCCGCGACGATGGTCGTGATCGCGTTGGTGACCGGCCTCAGCGTGGTGTTCCTCTACCGGCACTACAACGCCAACCTCAACGTCCTCGACGTCAGCAACGCGATCAAGAACAACCCGACGCACAAGGTGCCGACCGGCCCGTCCGGCCCGATCAACATCCTGGTCATGGGCTCGGACAACCGGGACGCTCCCGGTGACCACATCGACAACCTGACCGGCATCGGCAAGCGCTCGGACACCACGATCCTGCTCCACCTCTCCGGCGACCGCCGCCGCGCGTACGGCGTGAGCATCCCGCGTGACTCCGTGGTGGACCGGGCGGCCTGCTACGACAACGCCGGCAAGGAGATCTCGCCGGCCGCGAGCGGTGCGATGTGGAACGACGCGTTCAACATCGGCGGCCCGGCCTGCACGATCGAGCAGTTCCAGGCCCTCACCAAGGTCCCGGTCGACCACTTCATCGTCGTCGACTTCGCCGGCTTCAAGTCGATGGTCGACGCCATCGGCGGCGTGGACGTCTGCCTGCCGCACGCGGTGAACGACGACATCGGCCACATCACGCTCCCCGCCGGGACCCACAAGTTCAGCGGGACCCAGGCGCTCGACTACGTCCGCGAACGGCACGACCTGGGCAACGGCTCGGACATCGGCCGGATGAAGCGGCAGCAGGCGTTCATCGCCTCGATGGCCCACGCCGCGGTGAGCGCCAACACGCTGGCCAACCCGATCCACCTGACGAAGTTCCTGGACGCGGCCACCAAGTCGCTGACCGTCGACCCGGGCCTGAAGAGCCTCGCCAAGCTGGTCGGTCTGGCCTACCAGTTCCGTCACACCGGTCTCGACAAGGTCAAGTTCGTCACCACGCCCTGGCAGGTGGACCCCAGCAACCCCAACCGCGTGGTCTGGGCTCCCACCGCCGACCAGCTGTGGCAGGACATCATCAACGACCGGCCCCTGCCGAAGTCGCTGCTGAGCGGGTCGATCAACGCCCACCACATCCCCGGCGTCACGAACAAGCCCGGCGGCAAGCCGAGCAACAGCGAGGCGGAGCAGCAGGCGGCCGAGGAGAACCTGGCCAACGGGCTCTGCGCCTGATGTCCGAGCAACCTCCGCCCGACGACGTAGCGGACGTGCCGGCTCAGCCGGAGCGTGAGCCGGAGTGGCAGCGGCGGCGCCGCCTGGAGGCGGTCTTCGGCGACGTCCTCCCGGAGACGACCTCCGACGAGCGTGACCCCGAGACGGCGGCCGACGCCTCCACCGAGGACGCCGGAGACCGCTGGCTGCGCGCGCAGGTGCCGCCGCACCACGGCTGACGCCGCGCGGCGGTCTCGCCGTTCGCGTCAGGGGCGGGTCACAGGACGGGCGGGGTCGCCGTCCCGGATCCCCCGCCGCGCTGCTGCGAGCAGCAGGTCGCGGATCTCCTGGAGGAGCTGGACGTCCTCCGGAGTCCCGGGCTCGGGACTCGGGAAGTAGCGCTCCTTCGCCTCGGTGTAGGGCACCACGATCAGGTAGTAGACGACGGCGGCGGTGATCAGGAACGCGATCAGGGCGGTGATCCACACGCCCACCAGCAGGCCGCCCGGCCGGTAGGAGCTGAAGTCCGGGTGACCGCCGGCCTTGCCGATGATGCCCATCAGCAGCGCCACGGTGGCCTTGATCACCTCGGCGAAGGCCAGAGCCATGATCAGCGCGACCGCCAGCTCGACGAGGTTGCCGCGGAGGATGAAGTTCTTGAACCCGGACATGGAGTGCTCCTTTGGCCGGCCCGGAGCCGGCCGTCGTGGGGCGGGACCCGGTCACGCTAGCCGGAAACCACGACGCTGAGGAGGTCGGTCGCCGCGGCGCCCGCGATGCGGTCGACGTCGGACGGGAAGGTGCCGACCACCACCAGCCGCCCCGGCAGCCGGGCGGCCTCCGGAGCATCGCTGTCGCCGGCCGGCAGCGCGAGGACCGGCACGTCGACCGCGACGTACGCCGCCGTTCCCCGGCGCGGATCCGCGGCGACCAGGCTCACCCGGTCACCGACCCGGAGCAGGGCGACCGCGTCCGCGTCGGCCACCCGGACCGGCAGCACCACCCGCCCCGGGTAGCCGTCGAGCAGGGACGGCGCGACCAGGCGCACGTCGGTGATCGGCTCACCGGCGCGCACCGGTGCGGCCAGGGTGCGGCCGACGGCGCCGGCTTGTGTCTCGGGCGGGGCGGCGTCCGCGGGGTACCGGCGGGTGACCAGGTCATCGCCTGACAGGACGGTTCCCGAGGCGAGGTCGTGGGCCGCCACGCGGACCGGCACCGTCGCAACGGGGGCGGGTCGCGCGGCGTGCAGGCCGGCCAGCACGGCCAGGCCCGCGGACGCGGCGGCGAGCGGACGCCGGCGGGCGAGGACCGTCCGCCGCAGGGTGCGGCGTACCCGCTCCCGCCGACCGGCGGGGAAGGATGGCGGGTCGAGGACCGGGGTCATGCCCCGACGGTAGGTGGGCCGCAGCGCGTTCGCCGGGCCTCTCCACAGGGCTCAGCCGGCGGACGACGACCCGGCGGTGCTGGACGACGGTGAGGACGACCCGGAGCCCGACGAGCCGGAGCCCTTCGGACCGGACGAGCCGGCGTCCTTCGAGCCCGACGAGCCGGACGAGGACTCGGCGGAACCCTTCGAGCCGGAGGTCTTCGTGCCCGCGTCCGAGGAGCCGGAGTCACCCGAGCCGTTCGCGGACGACGCAGAGGCCGCGGTCGAGGAGGCGCCCGCGGCGCGGCTGTCGGTGCGGTAGAACCCCGAGCCCTTGAACACCACGCCCACGGCGTTGAACACCTTGCGCAGGCGGCCGCCACACACGGGGCAGACCGTGAGCGCGTCGTCGGTGAAGCTCTGGAACTCCTCGAACTCGTGGTCGCACTCGGTGCAGCGGTACTGGTAGGTGGGCAACGCGGTCTGTCCTCGGGTCGTGCGGTTCACGGAGCTGGCACTCGCTGCCGGCGACTGCCAATGGTACGGCACCGCGCCAGCTGCCGGCCCACACCTCGGCGCGTCGGCCCGGACCCGACGTCGTCGGTCGGCCACGGCGGGATAGTCCGTGACGTAAATGTCGTTTCCGGGCCAGGTTTCGACCGTTTCGTCACGGACTATCCGCGATGACGGGTCGAGGGGGTCAGCGGAGGGGGAGCCAGCGGGTGGGGGTGACCGCGGTGGTGACGGGCCGGTCGTGGTTGTCGACGGGTACGTCGAGCCCGACCTCGTCGTCGTACAGGCAGATCACCACCGGGGTCCCGACCGGGATCCGGCCGAGCGCGCGGTCGTAGCACCCGCCGCCCTGCCCCAGACGGTCGCCCGACGTCGAGACGGCGAGGCCGGGGACGAGGACCACGTCGGCGGTCGCGACCGCGTCGACACCCAGCCGGTCCACCGGCTCGAGCAGACCCATCCGCGCCGGCGCCAGCGAGGTCGGTCCGCGCCAGGTGCCCCAGTCGAGATCCATGTCGGGTTGCACCACGGGCAGGATCACCCGCTTGCCCAGCCCGGACAGGGCGTCGAGGAGCGCGCCGGTTCCCGGCTCGCTGCCGATCGAGACGTACGCCGCCACGGTGGCCGCCCGGCGTACCTCCGGGCGCGCGGTCGCCACGGCCGCGAGACCCCGCCCCGCCTCGACGACCTCCACGAGCGGCCGGCGGTGCCGTGACGTGCGGATCCGGTCGCGCAGGGCGATCTTCGCCACAGCCGCGGCGGAGGAGGTGGGTTCGCTGCCGGATCGGGATTGCGGAGGAGCCACCCGGCCAGCCTACGATCGAGGCCATGAGCAGCGCCGGACTGGATCGTGCCCGGGCCAAGATGTCGGACGCCGGCATCGACCCGGTGGCGATCGACACCTTCGCCCACTACTACCGCCTCCTCGAGCACGGAGAGACGGGGCTCATCCCCGAGTCCAGCATCGAACCGCTCGACATGGAGTCGCTCGCCGACGTCGAGGTCGACGACGAGGCGGCCTCGGCCGCACTGCGCACCACGGCGGTGATCAAGCTCAACGGCGGCCTCGGTACGTCGATGGGCATGGACCGCGCGAAGAGCCTGCTGTGCGTCCGCAAGGGCTGGTCGTTCCTCGACGTCATCGCCCGCCAGGTGCTGCACCTGCGCGGCGTCCACGACGCGCCCCTGCCCCTGATCTTCATGAACAGCTTCCGCACCTCCAGCGACACCATGGACGCGCTGGCCCGCTACGCCGACCTCCCCGTCGACGGCCTGCCCCTGGAGTTCCTCCAGAACCGCGAGCCCAAGCTCCTCACCGGCGACCTGTCACCGGTCAGCTTCCCGCGGAACCCCGACCTCGAGTGGTGCCCGCCCGGTCACGGCGACCTCTACACCGCGCTCCGTGGCACCGGCCTGCTCCGGACGCTGGTCGACCGGGGCTACGAGCGGGTGTTCGTCTCCAACTCCGACAACCTCGGGGCGGTCCCCGACGCGACCATCGCGGGCTGGTTCGCGGCCACCGGGGCGCCGTTCGCCATCGAGGCGGTACGCCGGACCGCCTCCGACCGCAAGGGTGGCCACTTCGCGCGCCGCAAGTCCGACGGCCGGATCGTCCTGCGCGAGACCGCCCAGACGTCCTCGGAGGACCAGAAGGCGCTCGCCGACCTCGACCGGCACCGCTTCTGCTCGACCAACAACCTGTGGTTCGACCTGCGCGCGATGACCGAGGCGCTCGACGCGCGCCAGGGCATCCTCGGCCTCCCCCTGATCCGCAACGTCAAGACCGTCGACCCGAGCGACCCGAGCACCCCGGAGGTGATCCAGATCGAGACCGCGATGGGCGCGGCGATCGAGGTGTTCGAGGGTGCCCGCACCATCGAGGTGGGTCGCGACCGCTTCGTGCCGGTGAAGACGACCAACGACCTGCTCGTGCTGCGCTCCGACGTCTACGACGTGGGCTCGGACTTCGTGCTCGACCCCGTCGCCGACCCGCTGCCCTACGTCGACCTGGACTCCTCCTACTACAAGCTGGTGCCGGAGTTCGAGCGCCGCTTCCCCGATGGCGCGCCCTCCCTGCGCGAGGCCACGTCGTTCAAGGTCAGCGGCGACTGGACGTTCGGGCGCAAGGTCAAGGTCGTCGGCGACGTCACGCTGGAGACGGCCGCGGCCGACCGGGTCGCGCCGGGTAGCGTCTTGGAGCATGACTGACTCGCCCGTCCCTCCGCTGGCCACGGTCGAGGAGCACCGCGATCGCATCCTGTCCGCGATCCGGCCCCTGCCGGCGTTCGACCAGCCGCTGATGGAGGCCTTCGGCCTGTCGGCCGCCGAGGACGTGCACGCGGAGGTCGCCCTGCCGGGCTTCGACAACTCCGCGATGGACGGGTACGCCGTGTGCCGGGCCGACGTGGCCGGTGCCAGCGACGACGCGCCGGTCCACCTGCCGGTCGTCGGCGAGATCGGAGCGGGGCAGGCCACGCTGCTGGCGATGTCTCCCGGCACCGCGGTCAAGATCATGACCGGCGCCCCGGTGCCTGCCGGCGCCGACTCGGTGGTGCCGTACGAGTGGACCGACCGTGGCGTGGCGAACGTGGTGATCACGCAGGCACCCGAGCTCGGCCAGCACATCCGCCCCGCGGGGCAGGACGTCGCCCGGGGTGATCTGCTCGTCGAGGAGGGCACGGTGCTCGGCCCCCGCCAGCTGGGGCTGCTCGCCGCCGTCGGCCGCGCCGCGGTCCGCTCCCGCCCACGACCGCGCGTGGTCGTCATCTCGACCGGCTCCGAGCTCCGCGAGCCCGGCACCACCCTCGGCCACGACTCGATCTACGACGGCAACTCCTTCCTGCTCGCGGCCGCCGCCCGTCAGGCCGGGGCCATCGCCTACCGCGTCGGGATCGTCTCCGACCAGCCCCGCACGTTCATGGACGCGCTCTCCGACCAGCTCGTGCGGGCCGATCTGGTGGTGACCAGCGGCGGGGTGTCGATGGGCGACTACGACGTGGTGAAGGAGGCACTCGCACCGCTCGGGACCGTCTGGTTCGGCGGGGTCGCGATGCAGCCGGGCAAGCCGCAGGGTTTCGGCACCATCGGGGACGACGAGGTGCCGATCGTGACCCTCCCGGGCAACCCCGTCTCGTCGTACGTCTCCTTCGAGCAGTTCGTGCTGCCGGCGATCCGCAAGCTGATGGGCCGGGCCCCGTACGTGCGCCCGGAGGCCGAGGCCGTCCTCACCCACGCGGTGCGCTCGCCCGAGGGCCGGCGACAGTTCGCCCGCGGCACCCTGTCCGTCGTCGACGGTCATCTCGCCGTCACGCCGGTCGGGACCCAGGGCTCGCACATGATCGGCGACCTCGCAGAGTCCGACGCGCTGATCGTGGTGCCGGAGTCCGTGACCTCGGTGGACGCCGGTGAGACAGTGACCGTGCTGCCGCTCGACGAGGAGTTCTGATGGTGGAGGGTCTGACCCATGTCGACGAGTCCGGCGCGGCCCGGATGGTCGACGTGTCGGGCAAGGAGGTCACCGCGCGCGAGGCCGTCGCGGCCGGGCGCGTGCTGGTGTCGCCGGAGGTCGTCGCGCTCCTGCGCGGGGCCGGCGTACCGAAGGGGGACACGCTCGCCGTCGCCCGCCTCGCCGGGATCATGGGCGCGAAGCAGACGCCCGCGCTGATCCCGCTGTGCCACCCGCTCGCGATCTCGTCGGCCACCGTCGACCTCGAGGTCGCCGACGACGCCGTCGAGATCGTGGCGACCGTGCGCACCACCGACCGGACCGGCGTCGAGATGGAGGCCCTGACCGCGGTGGCGGTGGCCGGTCTGACCGTGATCGACATGGTGAAGGCCGTCGACAAGCGGGCCGCGATCACCGACGTGCGCGTCCTCCGCAAGTCCGGTGGCAAGTCCGGGACCTTCGAGCGATGACGCTGCGCGCCGCCGTCGTCGTGGCCTCCAACCGGGCGGCGGCCGGGGTGTACGACGACGCCACCGGACCGCTGCTGGTCGACTTCCTCACGGGGCTGGGCTTCGCCTGCGAGCAGCCGACCGTCGTCCCCGACGGTGCCCCGGTGGGTGCCGCGATCGAGGCAGCGGTCGCCGATGGCTCCCGCGTCGTGCTGACCACCGGCGGTACCGGCCTCACCCCGACCGACCGCACGCCCGACGTCACCCGCCCCCTGCTCGACCGCGAGGTGCCGGGCATCGCCGAGGCCATCCGCGCGTACGGCGTCGCCCAGGGCGTCCCGACCGCCGCGCTGTCGCGAGGGCTCGCCGGCGTCGTCGGCGACTGCCTCGTGATCAACCTGCCGGGCTCGCGCGGTGGGGTGAAGGACGCGATGGCGGTGCTCGGACCGGTGCTCGTCCACGCCGTGGAGCAGGTCGTCGGGAGCGACCACGGATCCACGCCATGAGCCTCGGCTGGCCGGTGACGCTGCAGTTCGGCGCCGTCACGCTGCGGCCGCTGGCCCACCGCGACGCCCGCTCCTGGCGCGCCGTACGTCGTCGGAACGCGGCCTGGCTGGTGCCGTGGGACGCGACCGTCCCGCCCGGCGGCAACGAGCGGCCGGCGTCGTTCCGGACCCTGGTGGCGCGGCTCAACCGCCATGCCCGACAGGGCTCCTGCATGCCGTTCGCGGTCGAGGTGGACGGCCGCTTCGCCGGCCAGGTCACGGTCAACAACATCGTGCGCGGGTCCGCCCAGTTCGCCTCCATCGGCTACTGGCTCGACCGGGAGGTGGCGGGGCGCGGGGTGATGCCGACCGCGGTCGCCCTGGTCATCGACCACTGCTTCCGCTCTGCCGGCCTGCACCGCATCGAGGTCGCGATCCGGCCGGAGAACTCCAACTCCCTGCGGGTCGTGGAGAAGCTCGGCATCCCCGAGGTCGGCTACGCGCCGCGCTACCTGCACATCGACGGCGCCTGGCGTGACCATCGCATCTACGCGATCACGGTCGAGGACTGCCCGGACGGGATGCTGGCCCGACTTTCCCACCAGTCACAGGAGTGAATTCGCGACACACCCGTTGACATCCCCGGGCCTCTGTGCGCCCGAACCTAAGGTCGGGCCGTGGACCTGAGCGGACTCATCTTCGTGGCCCTCGCCGTCGCCTGGGCCGCCTACCTCATCCCCAAGGCGCTCCGCCACCACGACGAGGTCGTGCGGGGACGCTCCGTGGACCGCTTCTCCCAGAGCCTGCGGGTGCTCGCCCGCCGCGAGCCCGTCAGCGCCCGGAAGGCCCGGCTCGTCGTCACGCCCGCCGGCGCGACGACGGGGACCACTCAGCCCTCCGCCGGGGAGGCGTCGCCCGACGAGCCGGCCGCCGCCCGCCGGCTCGCCACCCGGCGCGCCACGCGGCGCCGCCGCCGCGTCCTCACCCTGCTCCTTCTCGCCCTGGTCGCCGTCGGCGCCGTCTGCGCCACCGGACGACTGGTCTGGCCCTACCTCGCGATCCCCGCGGGCCTGCTCGTCGCGTGGCTGGTGGCCTGCCGGCTGATGGTCAAGCGGGAGCGCGCCTGGCAGCCGCACGTGCTCGCCGAGCCGACGGACCTCGACCCGGTCGAGGGGGACGAGACGGCCCCGACGGGGTCGATCACCCCGGTCGCGCCGGCCGCGGAAGCCTCGGCGGACGGCCTGTGGGACCCGGTGCCCGTCACCCTGCCGACGTACGTCTCGAAGCCGCCGGCCCGGCGTACGGTGCGCACCATCGACCTCGACTCCACCGGCGTCTGGACCTCCGGCCGGAGCGAGGCCGACTCCGCTCTCGCCCGCGAGGCCGAGGCCGCCGACCGGGTACGCCGCCACGCCTCCCGCAAGCCCGCGCCGGGCGAAGAGGCCGTCGGCTCCTGAGCCTCCGCGGCGGCCGACCGGGGGCGTTCCGCCCTCGTCCGAGGCGATTCGGAGCGGTCCGCAGCCCGGTGCTAGCCTTTCGCTTCGCGTCGTACGACAGGTACGTCGCACCGGGGCTGTGGCGCAGCTGGTAGCGCATCTCGTTCGCAATGAGAGGGTCAGGGGTTCGAGTCCCCTCAGCTCCACCGAATCTCCAGATCACGTTGTTCGCGGAGGCGGACGGGTCGCCACCGTGCTGGCCGTCGCGGCCTGGGCTTCGTCGCGCTCTTCCTCGTCGGTCCGGTGTACGGCCTCTGGTGAGTGCGTCAGCGGACCACGAGCTCGGTGTGCATGCCGCGCGCGTAGTGCCCGGCCCGGTTGCAGACCAGCTCGTACCGGCCAGGGGTCAACCGGAGCGTGACCCAGCCGACGGCCCCCGGCTCGATGCCGTCGCCCTCGCCGGGGGCACAGCTCCGGGACGCCTCACCGAGCGACGCGCTCTCGTCGACCGCGTCGTCCGTGCCGACCACCCGTCGTCCGGCCGGAGTGCTCGGAGGCGAGCGGGAGCACCACCAGCTCGTGCTTCCGTGATCCGTGGTTGACCGCGACGAAGGTCACCTGACCTGCAGGTACGACGCGTGGTGCGGCCACGAGCATCATCCGGCCGTGCCGCATCACCCCGGCATCCGCCAGGCTCCGGCAGCCATCCGGCCGACCCCGGCCGGCGTGCGGGCGCCGCCGCGGCGGGACATCATCGAGTGGCGACCCGTGTCCATCAGCACCGCGTCGACGGTGATGCCGGCGTGGGGCGCGGCGGTCGCGCACCGGCTGGACCCCTGGCCCATCCGGGGGGCCATCCCTGGTCCTGCGACGTCGAGGCCCAGGCTCGTCGTGCAGCCCGACAGCACCAGGACCAGCACCCCGCCGACGACGAGGGTGGGAACGCGCGAACCGAGCTCAGCGGTCATAGGACCAGTGCAGGCGAACGCCGCCCGGACGGGTAGGGGCGGAGTGCCCGTCGGCCCGGGTCCCGAGACCCGCGGCGCTCGGCCGGTGGGCCGGTGGGTCGGTCGCGAGCCGGCCAGGGCGGGACTGCGGAGAAGACCCGGAAATTGACGGACCCCCCGCACGAATGCGGGGGGTCTGGCACGACCGGAGTGATCCAGTCGCGGACCTTGCGGGTGGGCCTGGGGGGCTGGCGCCTGCGAGGTCTCCATCGAGAGGCTGGGGGGTTGCCTCTTGATGTTGTCTCAAGTTTACACGGGTTGACCCTTGCGGAGCGGGATTCGGGAAATCGCCGAGGATTTTACGTAAGCGCTGGTCATAAGGCCTCTGCACGCCTGGATCAGGCGTGCAGAGGGGCCGAAATCACGCCGAAAACGTGCTCCCGCCGACACTCCACGGAAAGTCAAGACTTTCCAATTTGCCACCTGATGCCCCATGCTTCATCCGGAGCTCGGGGACCGGCACCACACAGGGAGATTTTGACATGGCACGTCAGACCAAGATGAAGATCGCCGCTCTCGCGACCGCCCTCGTGGCGACGCTCGGGATGGCCGCGGTTTCGCCGGCCACTGCGTCGGACTCAGGCAAGACCACGATCAACATGCGCGGCGGCGGCGACGCCTACTGCTGCTGAACGTCTGACCTGCCGGTCGCACTGCCGTTCGGGTTTGGAGAGTCGAGCGGCACGACCACGGAAGACATCTCAGCGAGACGTCACTCGTTGATGTTCCTGCACTGACACTCGAACACCCGGGCGAGCGCGCAGCCCGGTGGACGCTGCGGCACTTCGGTAGCACTCGCGCGCGGCGTCGTAGTCCCCGACGTCCTCGAGCAGACTGGCGAGCTCGAACCACAGCTGAGCGGCGCCGCGATCGGCGCCGACACTGGTCAGCAACATGACCGCGTGCCGATAGGCCGCCTTCGCCTCGCCGAGGTCACCGCCGGACAACGCGATCTGGCCCTGAAGCGTTCGCACGTCCGCGGCCATCAGCGGGGCCTCCAGCTCCACGGCGGTCAACACCGTCTCGCAGAGCTCCGAGGCTTCGAAGATCCGACCCTCCAGGAAGAACGCGCGTGCCCGGGCGAAGTCGTTGCGGGCGACGTCCACCACGCTCGCGCTGCACCAGACCAGCTCCTCGGCGGCCTTGTCCAGGTTGACCTGGGCCTCCGCGATGTTGGGCGGGTCGAGCCGTAGCTGCATGATGCCGAGCTGGGTGCGCAGGTTGGCCAGGTTGCGACCGTCCTGGCCCTCGGCGAGCAGAGCCAGCGCCCGCTCGGCGAGCGGCACGGCGTTCCCGACGGATCCTTGCTGCGCCTCGAAGACACTGGCGTTCCAGTACGCCGACGCGCGAGCCGTCGGGGACGACAGTCCCTCGGCCTTGGTGATCGCCTTGCGGCAGATGCGTACGGCCTGGCCCGAGTCGCCGCGCTCGTTGTAGGCGGCGGCCAGGGTGACCGCCATCTGCACGGCCTCGTCGGCACTGTCGAGCGGGGTGCCGGCCAGCTGGGCCAGGACCCGCTCGCCGACCTCGATCGCCTTGCCGAGGTCTCCGGACTCGCGGTAGCAGCGGCTCAGGGCGATGGCGCACTTGATCCGGAGGATGCCGCCCTCGCGCGAGCCGACCAACGGCTCGAGCTCGAGGATGGCGTCGTCCATGGAGCCGAGGTTCTCCAGGGAGCGGGCGATCAGGTAGCGCGCCCGGAACGCCAGCTCGTCCTGCGAGCCGACCACCGCGCGGTCCAGCGCCTGTCGCGCCTGGGACTCGGCCTCGAGGTGCTGGCCGGACTCCAAGGAGAGCTCGGCGAAGTCGAGGGTCAGCTTGATCTCGTCGTACTCGCGGGCGGTGACGCCCCGCAGCAGGTGGTCGACCGGTACGCCGAGGCGCGTGGCCATGTCGTCGAGGACCGCGGCGTTGGGCCGGCGTTGCCCGGACTCGATGCGGGAGACGTAGCCCACGGAGATGTGTTCACCGGCGAGGTGGGTCTGCGTCCAGCCCTTCGCCATGCGCGCAGCACGCAGCCGATCGCCCAGCTGTCCCGGGTCGATCTCCTTGAGCAGCGCTGCGTCAGCGGAGTCCATGAGGGGATTGTGACCGACGAAGGGCACTTCCCGTCACGAAATGTGCCAAACAGGGGAAGTTTGCTGGCAAATTCGTTCCGCATGGTTCGTTGTGACTAGTCCGGACCATACGATCGGTCACGAGCTGGGGGGCTCGGCACCATCAGCACCGCGGTTGAACTGCATGTGCTTGGCCGGGGGGCTAGGCGTCACGCGTGCGTCGCTCAGACGCACGCGTGACGTGTCCCCGGCCCCCGGTCGGCCCCGGGCCCCGTCCGGGCGCTCCGGAGGCCTCTGAGCGGCGTCTCTCAGTCCGCGTCCACGACCGCGATCGCGTCGATGGAGACCAGCAGCCCGCGGGGGAGCCGCACGTTCGCCGGCGCCGACCGAGCGGGCGGCGGATCGGGCATGAAGCGCTCGTAGACGGCGTTCAGCGTCGGGAAGTCCTCCACGTCGGCGTAGAAGATCGTGGTCCTGACCAGCTGCGCCAGCGACGAGCCCGCGGCGGTGAGGACCGCCTCCAGGTTCCGCAGCGCCTGGTCGGTCTGTGCCTCGATGCCCTCGGGCGCCGCCCCGGTCGCCGGGTCGATGCCGGGCATGCCCGAGCAGAAGACGAGTCCCTGGGCCACGATCGCCTGGCTGTAGGGACCGAGGGCGGCGGGAGCGGCGGTCGTGGACACGGCGGTACGGGTCATGGGCGGGGCCTCTCACGCGGTGGGTACGTGACCTCATGCTCGGGGCTCGCGCCACCCGGCGGCAACGCGGCATCCCGCGTGGCAGGGTGAGGGGAACCGACTCGAGGAGGTCACATGCAGTACACCAGGCTCGGCAGCACCGGTCTCGAGGTCTCGCGGATCACCGTCGGGTGCATGAGCTGGGGCGACGGCGGGGCCGCCCGCCCGTGGACGCGCGACGAGACGTTCGCCGAGGAGACCATCAAGGCCGCCCTCGACGCCGGGATCAACGTCTTCGACACCGCGAACGTCTACTCGGGCGGCACCAGCGAGGAGTACACGGGGCGGTCGCTGTGGAAGCACGTGGCCCGGGAGGACGTCGTCCTCGCGACCAAGGTGCACGGGCGGATGCGTCCCGGCCCGAACGGGGCCGGTCTGTCCCGCAAGGCGATCCTGCACGAGATCGACGCCAGCCTGGCCCGGCTCGAGACCGACTACGTCGACCTCTACCAGATCCACCGGTGGGACCCGCACGTGCCGATCGAGGAGACCATGGAGGCCCTGCACGACGTGGTGCGGGCGGGCAAGGCCCGGTACCTCGGGGCGTCGTCGATGTACGCGTGGCAGTTCGCCAAGGCGCAGCACGTCGCCGCGACCCACGGCTGGACGCCGTTCGTCTCGATGCAGAACCACTACAACCTGATCTACCGCGAGGAGGAGCGCGAGATGCTCCCGCTGTGCCAGGACCAGGGCGTGGGGGTCATCCCGTGGAGCCCGTTGGCGCGCGGGCCGGCTGACCCGGCCGTGGGACACCACGACGAGCCGGTCGGAGACCGACGAGTTCGGGTCCTCGCTCTACCGTGACGAGGACGCCGCCGTCGTCGCCAAGGTGCTGGCCGTCGCGGACCGGCACGGCGTCGCGCCCGCCCAGGTGGCCCTCGCGTGGCTGCTCGCCCAGCCCGCGGTGACCTCCCCGATCGTCGGGATCACCAGGCCCGAGCACCTCGCGGACGCCGTGGCCGCGGTCGACCTCGTGCTCACCGACGAGGAGCTCGAGGACCTCGGCGCGGACTACGTCCCCCGTGGGATCGCCGGGCACCAGTAGGCGGCTGCTCCGGATCCGAGCCTCGGCGCGCTAGATCCAGCGCGCGAACCAGATGCGCTGGAGCCACTCGGCGTGG
Source organism: uncultured Actinomycetota bacterium (assembly GCA_963742195.1). Classification (GTDB taxonomy): domain Bacteria; phylum Actinomycetota; class Actinomycetes; order Propionibacteriales; family Nocardioidaceae; genus Nocardioides. The sequence goes on along the minus strand of CAVULA010000006.1, from coordinate 185,506 downwards.
GTGAGGAGCCCGTCGGTGTAGATGGGCCAGAACCACGCGAAGTTCAGCATCACCAGGACGACGTACGAGCCGGCGATCACCACGCCGATGGTGCGTCGCGGCGTCGGCTCGCGGGAGGTCCCGAGGAGCTTGCCCAGGGCCAGCGTGATCGCCAGCACGACGAAGGGCAGCGAGATGATCGAGTAGAAGCTGAAGATCGGGCGCCCGGCGTAGAGGAACCACGGCAGCCAGGTCGACGCGGCGCCGACCACGGCGACGCCGAAGCGCCAGTCGCGGCGTCCGACCCACATCACCACGGCGAAGAGGAGCGCGAGGACGCCGCCCCACCACAGGGACGGCGTGCCGAGCAGCAGCACCTGGCGGATGCAGTCGCTCCCCCGAGGGGCGTCGCAGCCGTCCGTGCCCGGCTTGATGCCGGTCTGGGCGTCGACCCCGACCGGCCGGTTCAGCAGCAACCAGCCCCGGGGCTGGGAGGCGTAGGTGTGGGTGCAGCCGGTGAGGAAGTGGGTGTGGAAGACGTAGACGTCGCGGTGGTACTGCGCCAGCGACTCCAGGCCCTGGACCAGGCCCGGGAGGCCGTGCTTGACCGGCTGGTCGGCCGTCGGCCAGCGCCGGTCGTTGTCGAACGTGATGTTCTTGCCGCAGTCGGAGCCGCCGGAGACGTAGTGGGTGTACTGGCTGTCGGAGAGGTACTCGACGTACTGGCTGGAGTGCATCAGCCAGCCGGTCCAGGTCGCGACGTAGACCACGAAGGCGACCAGGACCAGGTGCACGAACGCCGGGAGGCCGTCCGCGACCAGCGCCTTGGGGCCCGGCCAGGTCACCCCGAACGACTTGCGGGCGCCGGCGCACCAGGCGACGACGAGGAGGCCGAAGGCGGCGAGGGGGTAGAGGGCCTCCCACTTGGTGCCGCACGCCAGTCCCCAGCAGACCCCCGAGACGAGCAGCCACGGCCGGAAGAGGAGCGCCCGGACCGGCCCCCAGCCCGACCGCACCTGGTCGGGCACCAGGGAAGCCATCCGGGCGCGGTACCAGTCCCGGTCGAGCACGAGGCAGTGCACGGCACACAGCACGAAGAAGGCCACGAAGATGTCGAGCAGGGCCAGCCGTGAGAGCACGAACTCCAGGCCGTCGAAGGCGACCAGCACGCCGGCGATGCAGCCGAGCAGGGTCGAGGCGGTGAGGCGGCGGACGAACCGGATCATCACCAGGATCAGGAGCGTCCCGACGATCGCCGGCACGATCCGCCAGCCGAGCGGAGTGAAGCCGAAGGTCTTCTCGCCGAGGCCGATCAGCCACTTGCCGACCTCGGGGTGCACCACCATCGAGGCGTCCGGCTTCCAGAGCCCTGTGGTCTGGCCGGCCAGGATGTGCTTGTTGGCGACCCCGCCGTCGTTGTCGAGGTAGTCGCGCGCGTAGCCGAAGTGCCACAGCGACCACGCGTCCTTGGCGTAGTACGTCTCGTCGAACTCGAAGGAGTGTGGGGTGCCGAGCTTCCACAGGCGCAGGAACAGCCCGACCAGCGTGATCGACAGCGTCGCGATCCACCCGATGATCGGGTCCTCGAGCGAGCGGCGCCGGCGGGCGCGGTCCGCGGCGAGCGGTACGGCGTTGCCCTCGTCGTCGTAGGACAGCCCCTGCATCCGGCGGCCCGGACGGGTCGCAGGAGCCTGGGGTCGTCACGGTGCTGCACTCTACGTGGCGCACCCAGGCTGACATGATCGGAGACGTGGCTTCCCAGACCGGTGTCCTGGTGCTCGCAGCCACGCCCATCGGACAGGCCGCCGACGCTCCTCCGCGGCTGCTGGCCGAGCTCGTCGGAGCCGACCTGATCGCGGCGGAGGACACCCGCCGCCTGGCGCGGCTGGCCAAGGACCTCGGCGTCGACGTGAAGGGACGGGTCACCTCCTACTTCGACGGCAACGAGGCTTCCCGCACGCCCGGCCTGGTCGAGCGGCTCGTGGCCGGTGACCGCGTGGTGCTGGTGACCGACGCCGGGATGCCCAGCGTCTCCGACCCCGGCTACCGGCTGGTGGTCGCCGCGGTCGAGGCCGGCATCGTGGTCACCGCGGTCCCCGGCCCCTCGGCGGTGCTGACCGCGCTGGCCGTGAGCGGCCTGCCGGTCGACCGCTTCTGCTTCGAGGGCTTCCTGCCGCGCAAGACCGGGGAACGGGCGCGCCGGCTCGAGGGGCTGGCCGCCGAGGAGCGGACCCTGGTCTTCTTCGAGGCGCCGCACCGCACGGCCGCGGCGCTGGCGGCACTCGCGGAGGCGTTCGGCCCGGAGCGGCCGGCGGCGGTCTGCCGGGAGCTGACCAAGACGCACGAGGAGGTACGCCGCGGTCCGCTCGGCGAGCTGGTGGGCTGGGCCGAGGACGGTGTCCGGGGCGAGGTCACGATCGTCGTGGGCGGGGCGAGCCCGACGGAGGTGGCGGCGGACGCCGACTCCCTGCGGGACGCGGTGACCGCCCTGGAGTCCGGTGGGCACAGCCGCAAGGACGCGATCAAGACCGTGGCCGCGCGGGCCGGCGTACCCAAGCGCGTGGTGTACGACGCCGTCCACGGCCTGGGGGAGGGGGCACGGTGAGCGAGCCGACGCGGAGCCGGGGCCCCGAGGGCGACCGAGGCGGACAGCGCGACCGGGAGCGTCCCCCGCTGCCCGAGCCGCTCCCGCACCCGGTCGTGGACAACCACTGCCACCTCGACATCGCCGACGGCGACTGGCTCGAGACGGCCGACGCGGTGAGTCGCGCCGCAGAGGTCGGCGTACGCCGGATCGTCCAGATCGGCTGCGACCTGCCGGGCGCGCAGTGGGCCGTCGACGCGGCGCTGGCGCACGACGCACTCGTGGCCGGCGTGGCGCTGCACCCGAACGAGGCGCCCCGCCTCGCCGCCGAGGGCCGGCTCGAGGAGGCGCTGGCCGAGATCGAGCGCCTCGCGCAGGCGCACGAGAAGGTCCGTGCGGTCGGGGAGACCGGGCTGGACCACTTCCGGACCGGGCCGGAGGGCCGAGGGGCCCAGGTGGAGTCGTTCGTGCGCCACATCGACCTGGCCAAGCGCCTCGACAAGACGCTCGTGATCCACGACCGGGACGCCCACGACGAGATCCTGGACGTGCTCGACGCCGAGGGGCCGCCCGGGCGCTGGGTGATGCACTGCTTCTCCGGCAACCCGCGCTTCGCCCGGGCGTGCCTCGACCGGGGCGCGTTCCTGAGCTTCGCCGGCACCGTCACCTTCAAGAACGCCCAGCCCGTGCGCGACGCCCTGGCGGTCACGCCGCTGGACCGGGTGCTCGTCGAGACCGACGCGCCGTTCCTCACGCCGACGCCGTACCGCGGCCGGCCGAACGCGTCGTACCTCGTGCCGGTGACGGTCCGGGCCATGGCCGAGATCCGTGGTGACGACCTGACCACGCTCTGCGAGGCCGTCGAGGCCACCACGGACGCCGCCTTCGGCGGTTCGTGGTGACGCTCGGTTCTGGCGATTTTCGGACAACGAGACGCTGCTCACGTTCATTCGCCTACGGTGGCCGAGGAGTTGGGGGACCGCGGAGACGTCCGTATGGTCTTGGAACTGTTGGCCGGGATCGGGAGGTTTCGACCGGCGCCATGGCTACGCACCGAGGTGCGGGCCGCTTGTCCGGAAGCCGGTCCCCGGCCTCCGTGCAGGAGTGCGAGAGCACGAGGCGCCGACCCGAGGCCCGGGGAGTACGACGTCTGGAGAGTTGTGCGCCAGAAGCTCGCACGCATCAGTAAGAGCAAGGCAGCGCTGGTCGGCGCCGCGGCAGTCGCTGCGGCAGCCGTGATCGGCACCACGGTCGGCTACGCCTCGATGGGTACCTCGGTGACGCTGAACGTGGACGGCCACATCGAGCACGTGACGGCCAGCGGCGACACCGTCGGCGACGTCCTCTCGGACCAGGGCATCTCGCTGCAGAGCCACGACGAGGTCGCCCCCGCCGTGGACCAGCCCGTCTCCGACGGCACCACGATCGCGGTCCGCTACGGCAAGCCGCTGCAGCTGAACGTCGACGGTGACACCACGACGTACTGGGTGACGGCCACCGACGTCCGCGGGGCGCTGGACGAGATCAACCGCGGCTTCGACCGGGCCGAGCTCTCGGTCAGCCGCGGTGCGGGCATCACGCGTGACGGTCTGCGGATCACCGTGGCGACCCCCAAGAAGCTCACCGTCGTGATCGGCGGCAAGCACGCGGTCCACCAGACCATCCCGGCCGTGACCGTGCAGCAGGCGCTCGCGGCGCTCGACGTGAAGCTCGGCAAGCACGACACCGTCCGTCCTGGCCTGAAGCACGTGCTCGACGACGGCGACAAGCTCGTGCTGACGCGCGTCAAGATCGTGCGCAAGCACGTATCCGGTGAGTCCATCGGCTACAGCACCATCACCCGCGACGACTCCTCGATGCTGGAGGGCCACAGCACCGTGGTGCGGTCCGGTCGCGACGGGTCGCGCGACGTGACCTACCGGATCGTCTTCCGCAACGGTCGGCTCGTGGCTCGCACGGTGGTCAGCCAACAGGTGCTGCGCGACCCCGATCGCGCAGATCGAGCGCGTCGGCACCAAGAGCGTGGCGACGAGCAACTTCGCCGGCGGCAGCACCGTCTGGGACCGGCTCGCGCAGTGCGAGGCCGGCGGCAACTGGGCGACGAACACCGGCAACGGCTACTACGGCGGCCTGCAGTTCTCGCTCGGCACCTGGCAGGCGTACGGCGGCTCCGGGCTGCCCAGCAACGCCTCGCGGGAGACGCAGATCGCGATCGCGACCAAGGTCCGCGACGCCAGCGGCGGCTACGGTGCCTGGCCGGGCTGCGCGGCCTCGCTCGGTCTGCCTCGCTGAGGTCCCCCTAGGCTGACGCGCATGACGTCCGCCGGCCCGAGACTGCTCGGGGCGGCGGACGTTCGTGCGCTCGCCGCACGGCTCGACGTACGACCGACCAAGCAGCGCGGGCAGAACTTCGTGATCGACGGCAACACCGTGCGCCGCATCGTGCGGACCGCCGGCGTCGGCCCCGAGGACGTCGTCGTCGAGGTGGGTCCCGGGCTGGGGTCGCTGACCCTGGCGCTGCTCGGTGAGGTGTCGCGGGTGGTGGCGGTCGAGATCGACCCGGTGCTGGCCGGCGCCCTCCCCGAGACCCTGACGGCGTACGCCGGGGAGCGGGCCGCGCGCTGCGAGGTCGTCCTCGCCGACGCCCTGCGCATCGAGGAGGTCCCGGGACCGCCCCCGACGGCGCTCGTCGCCAACCTGCCGTACAACGTGTCCGTGCCCGTCCTGCTCCACCTGCTGCGCCTGCTGCCCAGCCTGGAGCGCGGGCTGGTCATGGTGCAGGCGGAGGTCGCGGACCGGCTGGCGGCGGCGCCGGGCTCGAAGGTCTACGGCGTCCCGAGCGTCAAGGCCGCCTGGTACGCCGACGTACGCCGGGCGGGCACCGTCGGACGCAACGTCTTCTGGCCCGCCCCCAACGTCGACTCGGGCCTCGTGGCCTGGACCCGTCGCGAGCCACCGGCCACCACGGCCACCCGGGAGCAGGTCTTCGCGGTGGTCGACGCGGCGTTCGCCCATCGACGCAAGGTGCTCCGGGGCGCGCTGCGCGACCTGGCCGGCTCGGGCGAGGCGGCCTCGGCGGCGCTGACCGCGTCCGGGGTCGACCCGACGGCGCGCGGCGAGTCGCTCACCGTGGAGCAGTTCGCCCGGATCGCCGAGGCGCTCTCGTGACGCTCACCGTCCGCGCGGCCGCCAAGATCAACCTGCTCCTCGGCGTCGGGCTCGCCCCGGCCGGACGGCTTCCACACCCTGGTGACGGTCTACCAGGCCGTCAGCCTCTACGACGACCTCACCGTGACCGCGGCGGAGCAGATCACCGTCGCGACCGACGTGGCGGCGTACATCGACGCGACGCACCTGCCTCCCGCCGGCCACAACATCGTGGACCGGGCGGCGGCCTCGTTGGCGGCGCTGCACGGACGCCCGGTGGGCGCCGACGTCCGCATCGACAAGTCCATCCCGGTCGCCGGCGGGCTGGCGGGGGGCTCGGCCGACGGGGCCGCGGCACTGGTCGCGCTCGACCGGGTGCACGATCTCGGCACCTCCGACCACGACCTGCTCGCGCTGGCCGCCCAGCTCGGCAGTGACGTGCCGTTCGCGCTCCACGGGGGGACCGCCCTCGGCGAGGGGCACGGAGAGCTGGTGACGCCGCTGACCGACGAGGGCTCGTGGTGGTGGGTGGTCGTGCCGTCGGAGGAGGGGATGTCGACCCCGGCCGTCTACCGGCACTACGACGAGGTGCGTCCCGACGCACCGGCGATCCCGGCGCCGCCGGACGAGCTGCTCGCGGCCGTCGCGAGCGGCGAGCCCGCGCCGGCTCGCGGCAGCCCTGCACAACGACCTCGAGCAGGCGGCGTTCGACCTCCGGCCCGACCTCGCCGCCCTGATCGTCGAGGGCGTGGACGCCGGCGCGCTGAGGGGGCTGCTGTCGGGCTCCGGCCCGACCTGCGTGTTCCTGTGCGAGTCCGCCGACCACGCCCGGTCGGTGGCCGCGACCCTGTCCTCCGGCGGCGACCGGCGCGTCGTACTCGTGGCGCACGGGCCCGTCGCCGGCGCGCACGTGGTGACGGCATGAGCAACCTGGTGAACCTCGAGCGGGTCTCCAAGGCGTACGGCGTCCGGCCGCTGCTGACCGACGTGTCGCTGGGGGTGTCGGAGGGGGAGCGGATCGGCGTGGTCGGCCGCAACGGCGACGGCAAGACGACGCTGCTGCAGGTGCTCACCGGACAGGAGCCGCCCGACAGCGGACGGGCGACGATGTCACGCGGGCTGGCGATCGGCTACCTCCACCAGGGCGACACCCTCGACGACACGCACTCGGTGCGCGACGCCGTGCTCGCCGGCAGGCCGGACCATGCGTGGGCTGCGGAGCCGCGGACCCGGGAGATCGTCACCGAGCTGCTGGCGGGCGTCGAGCTCGACCGTGCCGTGATCGGGCTCTCCGGCGGCGAGCGACGCCGTTGCGCGCTGGCCGAGCTGCTGCTGCACGAGCACGACCTCGTCGTCCTCGACGAGCCCACCAACCATCTCGACGTCGAGGCCGTCGCCTGGCTGGCCGAGCACCTGGTGTCGCTGCCGTCGGCGCTGGTCGTGGTCACGCACGACCGCTGGTTCCTCGACGAGGTCTGCCAGCAGACCTGGGAGGTCCACGACGGCGTGGTGGACGGCTACGAGGGTGGCTACGCCGCGTTCGTGCTCGCCAAGGCCGAGCGGCAGCGGCAGGCGGCCGCGACGGAGGTACGCCGTCGCAACCTGGTGCGCAAGGAGCTGGCCTGGCTGCGGCGTGGGGCACCCGCGCGTACCTCCAAGCCGAAGTTCCGCCTCGACGCCGCGTCCGCGCTGATCGACGACGAGCCGCCGCCGCGGGACCGGCTGGAGCTCCAGCGGTTCGCCACCCAGCGCCTCGGCAAGGACGTGATCGACGTCGAGGACGTCGACCTGCAGCGGGGCGACCGCGTCCTCCTGTCGCGGGCGACCTGGCGGCTCGGGCCGGGCGACCGGGTCGGCATCGTCGGCGTCAACGGCGCCGGGAAGTCGTCGGTGCTGTCGCTGCTCGACGGCACGCTGCTGCCGACCGCCGGGCGGGTGAAGCTCGGCCGCACGGTCGCCCTGCAGCACCTCACCCAGGCGCTCGACGACCTCGACCCCCGGGCCCGCGTGCTCGACACGGTCGAGTCGGTCCGCCGGGTGACCCGGACCGCGACCGGCGAGGTCACCGCGTCGTCGCTGCTCGAGCGGTTCGGCTTCACCGGCGACCGGCTGACCGCCCGGCTCGGCGACCTGTCCGGTGGCGAGCGCCGCCGCTTCCAGCTGCTGCGGCTGCTGCTCACCGAGCCGAACGTGCTGCTGCTCGACGAGCCGACCAACGACCTCGACATCGAGACCCTGAACGTGCTGGAGGACTTCCTCGACGACTGGCCCGGCACGCTGGTCGTGGTCTCGCACGACCGGTACTTCCTCGAGCGCGTCACCGACGTCACCTACGGCCTCCTCGACGACGGGCAGATCTCGATGCTCCCCGGCGGCGTCGACGACTACCTCACCCGCCGAGTCGTCGCGAAGAGGCAGTCAGAACGCGCCGAGTCGGCGCAAAGTGACGTCGAAAACGCGCCGAGTCGGCACGTGCCGACTCGGCGTACAGCACGCACGGGCAGCGCGGAGGAGCGGAACGCTCGCAAGACGCTGGCCCGGGTGGAGAAGCGGCTGGCGCAGGTGACCGCGCGCGAGGCCGAGCTGAACGCCGAGGTCCTGGCGCACGCCGCGGACCACGAGCGTCTGACCGAGCTGTCCCGGGCGCTGAGCGAGGTCGCGGCGGAGCGGGAGTCGCTGGAGTCGGAGTGGCTCGAGGCGGCCGAGGTCGTCGACTAGCGCCGAGTCGTCAGGTGACGACTCGGCGCGATTCGGGTGTCTGTTTGCGACGACTCGGCGCGTTTCGCGTGCTCGTTCGCGCCGACTCGGCGTTGGGAGGAGCCGGGTCAGCGCTCTGGGGCGTGGTGGAGCGCCGGGTCGGCGAAGGGGGCGAGGAGGGCGCGGAGGAGGGAGGCGAGCTTGGTGCGGTCGCGCTCGGACAGGGTGTCGAGGAGCTCGCGCTCGGCCTCCAGCAGGGCGGCGAAGGCGGCGTCCACGGTGGTCCGACCCTCGGTGGTGAGCCGGACGATCACGCCGCGCCGGTCGTCGGGGTCCGGATAGCGCTCCACGAGCCCGCGGGCGCTCAGCCGGTCGACCCGGTTGGTCATCGTGCCGCTCGTCACCAGCGTCTCGCGGAGCAGCCGTCCGGGAGACAGCTCGTAGGGTTCGCCGGTACGACGCAGGGCGGCCAGCACGTCGAACTCCCACTGCTCGATGCCGTGCGCCGCGAACGCATCCCGACGCGCCAGCTCGAGGCGGCGGGCCAGCCTGCTGATCCGGCTGAACACCCCGACCGGCGCCAGGTCGAGGTCGCTGCGCTCGCGGCCCCACGACTCGAGCAGCTCGTCCACCTCGTCCCGCATGCCTCCAGTCTAGGGCCTGTCGAGAATCTTGACATCGAGAGGATGGCTCTCCAGACTGATTATCTTGACGTCAAGACACCGAAGGAGCAGGCCGTGCCGCACACCTGGGACCCCGAGCGCTACCTGACCTACGCCGACGAGCGGGGCCGGCCGTTCGTCGAGCTGCTCGCCCGGGTCGGCGCCGCAGAACCCATCCGCGTCCTCGACCTCGGCTGTGGGCCGGGCAACCTGACCACGCTGCTCCGAGCTCGCTGGCCCGAGGCCGAGATCTCCGGGATCGACTCGAGCCCGGAGATGATCGCGCGCGCCCGAGCCGCCGACCCGTCGATCGACTTCGCCGTGGACGATCTCCGTGCGTGGGCACGCAACGGCCGCCCCGTCGACGTCCTCGTCTCGAACGCCACGCTCCAGTGGGTGCCCGGCCACCTCGACCTGCTGCCGGCGCTGGTCGACCGGGTCCGACCGGGTGGCTGGCTCGCGTTCCAGGTGCCGGGCAACTTCGCCGAGCCCAGCCACACGATCCGTACCGAGCTCGCCGCCGAGGCGCCGTACGCCGACCACACCCGCGACGTCGCGGTCCCGAGCAGCCACGACCCTGCGGTCTACCTCGACGCCCTCACCGCCCTCGACTGCCGCGTCGACGCCTGGGAGACCACCTACCTCCACGTGCTCACCGGCCCGGACCCGGTGTTCACCTGGGTCTCCGGCACCGGCGCGCGCCCGACGATCCAGGCCCTTCCCGACGACCTGCGCCCCGGCTTCGAGGAGGAGTTCCGGCGCCGCCTGCGAGCGGCCTACCCGGAACGAGACGGCCGCGTCGTCCTGCCCTTCCGGAGGGTCTTCGTGGTGGCGGAGGTCTCGACAGGCTCGACCAACGGGGCCCGCTCGACCAACGGGGCCGGCTCGACCGACGGGGCCGGCTCGTGATCGCCCTGCACCACGTGCAGGTGTCCTGCCCGACCGGCGGCGAGGACGCCGCGCGCAGGTTCTACGCCGACGGGCTGGGTCTGACCGAGGTCGCGAAGCCGACCGACCTGCAGGGCCGCGGGGGAGCGTGGTTCCGCGCGTACGACGGGCACGGCGCCGTCGTGGCCGAGCTCCACCTCGGCGTCGAGGAGCCCTTCGCCCCGGCCCGCAAGGCACACCCGGCCTTCGTGGTCGACGACCTGGACCGGGTCGCGGCGTCGGTCACCGCCACCGGCGCCGAGGTCGACGGGAGCGAGCGACACACCTTCGCCGGCTACCAGCGGTTCCACACCCGCGATCCTCACGGCAACCGGGTCGAGGTCCTTCAGCCCGCGACCGCCGAGCCGCACGACAACTGAGTCGCGCGACGACGAGACGTCCGCCACCCTGGCCCCATGACGCTGCTGCTCGTGTTCGGCCCGCCGGCCGTCGGCAAGATGACGGTCGGCCGGGCGGTCGCGGACGCGAGCACCTTCCGGCTCTTCCACAACCACCACACGATCGAGCCCCTGCTCGACGTCTTCGACTTCGGCACGCCCCCGTTCAACCGGCTGCTCGCCGAGTTCCGGCAGCGGGTCCTCGAGGAGGCCGCCGCGGCCGACACCGACCTCGTCTTCACCCTGGTCTGGGCGCTGGACCTGGCTGAGGACACCGACGTCATGCGTACGCACCTCCAGCCCTTCGTCGACGCCGGCCGCCGGATCGCGCTCGTCGAGCTGTACGCCGGGCTGGGGACGCGGCTGGACCGCAACCGCACGCCGTACCGTCTCGCCGAGAAGAAGTCGAAGCGCGACCTGGAGTGGTCTCGACGGCAACGTCCTCGAGCTCGAGCGGCACCAGATGAACACCGACCGCCCGTCGGTCGCCGACGACCTCATCGCCGAGCATCCGCACCTGCGGCTCGACAACACCGACCGGACTCCGGACGACGTGGCCCGCGGAGATCCTGGCCTGGGTGGCGAGCCTCTGACGGGCGCGGGTCAGCGACCGAGGAGGCGCGAGAGGAAGCCGCCGCCGGCGGCCGCGCGCTCCTCCTTCGTGTGGGCCTTGGCGCACCACAGCTCGGCCGGCACGCTCGCCTTGACCTGGGCGACGTGCTGGCCGCAGCCGGCCCAGGTGGTGCCGCCACAGACGCGGCAGCGGACGGGGTGACACATCGGCTTCTCCTGAGGATGGAATACGTCGGGGGGTATCGAGCGTTCGCAGGCTAACACCCCCAGGGGTATGATCCACCTTCCAGCGAAAGGGGACGCGATGTCCACCCTCACCCTGACCGAGGACTCCTTCGAGCAGGCCGTGCTGCAGGACGGCATCGTCCTGGTCGACTTCTGGGCGTCCTGGTGCGGGCCGTGCCGGATGTTCGCCCCGATCTACGAGAAGGCCTCCGAGACCCATCCGGACATCGCCTTCGGCAGCGTCGACACCGAGGCCGAGCGGGGCCTGGCCGGCGCCCTGCAGATCAGCTCGATCCCGACGCTGATGGCCTTCCGCGACGGCATCCTGGTCTTCCGGCAGGCCGGCGCCCTGCCGGAGCCGGCGCTCGCGCAGCTGATCGACGCCGTCCGCGGGCTCGACATGGACGCGGTACGCCGCGAGGTCGAGGCCGCCGAGCCCACCGAGAGGACCTCCTGATGGAGCTGCCCGCAGACGAGATGGCGCCGGTCATCAACCGGATCAAGCGGGCCCGCGGCCAGCTCGACGGCATCGTGCGGATGCTCGAGGACGGTCGCTCCTGCGAGGAGATCGTCACCCAGCTCGCCGCGGTGTCCAAGGCCCTCGACCGGGCCGGGCTTCGCGGTCATCGCGTCCGGCCTGCGGCAGTGCGTCACCGGCGACCCCGAGACCGGCGGAGCAGCTGGACGTCAAGCGCATGGAGAAGCTGTTCATGTCCCTGGCCTGACGTCCGTCCTGGTCTCGACAGGCTCGACCGGCGAACGGCTCGACCGGCGGGGGCTCGACCCGGCGAGGTGGCGGGTGAGGGTCAGGCGCAGAAGATCGGGTTCGTGAGCGCGACCATCGGCGCGTTCGACAGGTCCGCCAGCGGGTCCACCGGCAGCGTCGCCGGCCGGCGTACCTCGGCGCGGACGAAGCCGGACCCGACGCTCGCGTCGACCACGAGATGCCCGTCGACGTCCGCGAACGCCCCGGCGATCACGCCTCCGGCGCCGATCAGCTGCCCGACCGTCCCCGGTACGCCGGTCACGTCGAGGTGGCAGGCCAGCTCCTCGCCGTCGGCGACAGGCACGGTGTCGCCGCACTCGCCGGCGTTCGTGGTGGTCACGGTGCCGTGTCCCTCGAAGGTCACGTCGACGGCTGACGACTCCGCGATCCAGCAGTGCCCTCCCCGCACTGCCGCCACGACGGCGGCGGTGGACAGGGTGTCGAGCCGGTAGACGGTCTGCGGCAGCCCGACCACCTGCCCGTCGTGGTGGGAGTCGGAGTTGCCCACGGCCGGGGTGAACCGCCCGGCCACCAGCGCGGTGTGCCAGGCCGCCACGGTCATCTGGTTCCAGAGCACCCACGGCCCGTTCCAGACCTCGACCGCGTCCATCTCGGCCCAGGTGGGGTCGAAGGCCCAGCGCGTGCCCGCGACGGGCACGAACGGGTGCGCCGCGATCGCGACCCCGCCGTGTCTCCGGGTCCGCTCGGTGAACCGGCCGAGCCGGTCGTCCGCCGCCCGGTAGCGCCAGTCGACCCAGGTGCCCGGCGTGGTGCCCGTCGAGAGCCAGTGGCCGTTGCGGGTGGTGACCTCCTCGCCGCTGACCACGAGGAAGTCCGGCGGGACGACGCGGCCGAAGACCCGCGTGGCGGAGCTGGTGTTGTGGTCGGAGGTGCCGAGGAAGTCCAGCCCGTTGGCCTGCGCCTGCTCGACCAGCTGGTGCGGGGTCCACCGGCCGTCGGAGTGGACGGAGTGGGTGTGGAGATCGCCGCGGTACCAGCCCGGCCCGGTGCCCGGGACGGACGTGGGCGCCGGATGTGCCACGAACGCCGGCCGCACGGGCGGCCCGTGCTCGAGGGTGACCGTGACGTGCCACGGCGTACCGGGTGCGGTGATCAGGAACGGCCCGAGCACGACGTTCCAGCGGCCCGGCGTGATCGGGCCGGCGAGGTATCCCGGCGTCGCCCAGTGGCGCGTGAGCCGGACGTGCCGCCGTGCGCCGCCCGACCAGCCACGGAACCCCTCGGCGTTGCCGAGACCCTTGCCGGACGGGTCGAAGATCCCGAGGTCGACGACGTTCGTGCTGAAGCCGAGGCCGGTGTCGTGGGGCGTGAAGTCGTAGCGCACCTCGATCGCCCGGACGCCCCGCGGCACCCGGAACGGCAGGTAGTGCCAGTCGGGGGTGTCCGGGTCGGTGAACCTGCCCTGGAAGTGGATGCGGGTCTTCGTGCCGGCAGCGGCAGCCGGTACGTCGACCAGGCCGGCGGTGGTCACGATCCCGGCCCCGAGCCCGGCGCCGCCGAGCAGCAGGGAGCGCCGGTGCAGGCCGTGCGGGGTGGCGTCCTCGGTCATGGTGGATACACCTTAGGCGCGCGCCCCCCGTACCCTGGGCCGGTCATGAGCAGCGCAGCCGACGGCACCGCCCGCACCTACCAGGTCCGCACCTACGGGTGCCAGATGAACGTGCACGACTCCGAGCGCCTGACCGGTCTCCTGGAGGAGGCCGGCTACGTCGCGGCGCCCGACGACGAGCAGGCCGACGTCGTCGTCCTCAACACGTGCGCGGTGCGGGAGAACGCCGACAACAAGCTGTACGGCAACCTCGGCCACCTCGCGCCGGTGAAGGCGTCGAAGCCCGGCATGCAGATCGCGGTGGGCGGCTGCCTGGCCCAGAAGGACCGCGCGACGATCACGCAGAAGGCCCCGTGGGTCGACGTCGTCTTCGGCACCCACAACCTCGGCTCGCTGCCGGCCCTGCTCGAGCGCGCCCGGGTGCAGCAGGAGGCGCAGGTCGAGATCCTGGAGTCGCTCGAGGTGTTCCCCTCGACGCTGCCGACACGGCGCGAGTCGGCGTACGCCGCCTGGGTGTCGGTCTCGGTGGGCTGCAACAACACCTGCACGTTCTGCATCGTGCCCAGCCTGCGCGGCAAGGAGAAGGACCGGCGCCCCGGCGACATCCTCGGCGAGATCCGGGCGCTGGTCGGTGAGGGCGTCTGCGAGGTCACGCTGCTGGGGCAGAACGTCAACGCCTACGGCGTCGAGTTCGGTGACCGGCAGGCCTTCTCGAAGCTGCTCCGCGCCTGCGGCGAGGTCGAGGGGCTCGAGCGGGTCCGCTTCACCTCGCCCCACCCCGCGGAGTTCACCGACGACGTGATCGCCGCGATGGCCGAGACGCCGAACGTCATGCACCAGCTGCACATGCCGCTGCAGAGTGGGTCGGACCGCGTGCTGAAGGCGATGCGACGCTCCTACCGGCGCGAGAAGTACCTCGGCATCATCGAGCGGGTCCGGGCCGCCATGCCGGACGCGGCGATCAGCACCGACATCATCGTCGGCTTCCCCGGCGAGACCGAGGACGACTTCGCGCAGACGCTCGAGGTGGTGCGTGAGGCCCGCTTCGCCGCGGCGTTCACCTTCCAGTACTCCATCCGGCCCGGCACCCCGGCCGCGACGATGCCCGACCAGATCTCACCGGCGGTGGTGCGGGAGCGCTACGAGCGGCTGGTCGACGTGGTCAACGAGATCTCCTGGGCGGAGAACCTGGCCCTGGTCGGGTCCCGCGTGGAGCTGCTCGTCGCCGAGGGGGAGGGGCGCAAGGACGCCGCCACCCACCGGCTCACCGGCCGGGCGCGCGACAACCGGCTGGTGCACTTCGCCGGGGTCACGCCGGGCTCGACCGGCGGGAGCGACACCGTCCGGCCCGGTGACGTCGTCGAGGTCGAGATCACGTACGCCGCCCCGCACCACCTGGTGGCCGACGGACCGCTCCTGGCCCACCGGCGTACCCGCTCCGGAGACGCCTGGGCGGCCCGCACCGCTCCCGAGGCACCCAGCACGGCCGTCGGCCTCGGCATGCCCACGGTGGGCGCACCCGCCTGAGGGTGAGCCGCCGCGATGACAGCGGTGGATCGCAGTCACCTGGTGGCGAGGATCCTCCGCTGTCGCGGCCGTACGTCGTCAGCCTTCGCTGCGGGGGTCCTTCTGCGGGTAGTCGGCCTTCGGCTCGAGCCCCTCGGGGTTGTCCTCCGGCCCCTGCTCGAACTCCGCGTCCGACCCGATCAGGTCGCCGGCCTGGTCGGTGAGGCGGGGCTCGGAGGTGTCGTTCTCGCCGTTGCTCGAGGTCTGCCCCGGGCCGGTGTGGCCGACGCGTTCGCTGCTCACGCCCATCCCGCCGGTGGCCCGCGCCGGCCCGCCGGCGTTGGGGTTGGACTCCTGGAGCTCGGTCTCCTCGGCGCGCTCCGCGCGGCGGCGCCCCTCCGGGTCGGGGCCGCTGTGCCCGGTGCCGCGATGCTCGCTCATGCCGGCGACTCGCGCTGCGGCTCGGACGCGCCGTCGGAGGTCGCGGCCGTGTCGGTGTCCTCGCCCTCGGCGACGGGCTCGGGCACCGTCACGTGCGGGTTGAGGGCCGAAGTCGAGGTCCGGCACCACCGGCCCCACCGCGTAGAGCTTCTCCTCGACCGCGTCCACGCCGCCCGGCGGCGGCTCCGCAGGCTCGATCTCCGGGATCGGCTTTTCGCCCAGATCGGTCACCAAGGTTCTCCCCTCCCCTCGCGCCGGGTGGCGCGTCGATGCGGCCTTCCGGATCAGAACCCGAAGGTCGTGTACCCCTCGAGCCCCGTACCCAGCCCGTCGAGGATCACGCGCTCGTGGGGGACCACCGGCTCCGGGAGCGCGCCCAGGGGGAACCAGTCCAGCGCCGCGCACTTGGCCGGTTCGACGATCCGCGGCTCACCGCGCCAGGTGCGCGCGGTGAAGAAGAAGTCGATGCGCTCGTCGACGGGGTCGGCGTGACGGGTGCGTTGCATCGAGGTCACGAACTCCAGCACCAGCCCGTCGACGCCGATCTCCTCCAGCGCCTCGCGGTGCGCGGCGTCGTACGCCGTCTCGCCACGCTCGACGTGCCCGGCTGCGGCCGCGGCCCAGTGGTCGTCCATGTACCCGGTGTTCTGCCGTCGCTGCAGCAGCACCTCGTCGCCGTCGGGTCCGGGGCGGAGCAGGAAGACGTACGCCGCGGGGACGACGCGGAAGCGATCGGTCATGCGGCGGACGGCTCGTGGCTCAGCAGGGACTCAGCAGGACTCAGCGGGCCGTGTCGCCGTCGCCGGTCTTCTCCTGGGCGACGTCCTGGGCCCGGTCCACCTGGTCGGCGTACTTCCCGCCGGTCTGCTTGTCGGCGAGGTCGCCGGTCTTCTCGAGCGCGTCGTCGACCTGCTCGTCGTGCTGGTCGACCAGCTTCTCGGCGTCGTCCAGGAATCCCATGTCGCTCCCTCGTGTCCGATGGTGGCAGAGCCCCCTCGAGCGAGGCTCTCCCCACAACCTAGCCGTGCCCGAGGACCTCGAGCGCCAGGCGCAGGATGTAGAAGAAGACCGGCATGCAGAAGACGACGAGCATCACCCACGCCGCGATCCGGTGCTTGAGCCGGGTGGAGTCGAGCTTGCCGGCGAAGTCGAGCAGCGCGCCGTCGGGCACGTGGTGGGTCAGCCCCATCCGCTGGGCGTCCGCGGGCATCGCGTTGCCGGGGAACCAGTACGGCGGCGCCGGGTCGTTCGCGGGGTCGTCGGGACCGTAGTCCTCGTCGAACTCGTCCGCGCGCACCTCGGGCATGCGCCCACAGTAGGCCCGAGGCGGTCGGCCGCTGCCAGACTGGCCCCATGCCTTCCGGTGGTCGAGCGGAGACGAGGCCCGTCGTCGCCGTCGTCGGGGCGACGGCCGCGGGGAAGACGAGCCTCTCGCTCGAGCTCGCGCGGCGGCTCGGTGGGGAGATCGTCAACACCGACGCGATGGCCGTCTACCGCGGCATGGACATCGGGACCGCCAAGCCGTCCGCGGCCGAGCGGCACAGCGTGCCGCACCACCTGCTGGACCTGCTCGACGTCACCGAGCCGCTGACGGTCGCGGAGTTCCAGGGCTGGGCGCGGGAGGTGATCGCCGAGGTGCGCGGCCGGGGGCGGACGCCGGTGCTGGTCGGCGGCTCCGCCCTCTACACCCGGGCCGTGCTCGACCGCTTCGAGTTCCCCGGGACCGACCCGGCCGTCCGCAGCGGCCTGGAGGACGAGCTCGCGGCGGTCGGACCGGCCGAGCTCCACCGACGCCTGGCCGTGTCGGACCCGGAGGCGGCTGCGCGGATCCTCCCCGACAACGGCCGCCGGATCGTCCGGGCCCTGGAGGTCGTCACGATCACCGGCCGGCCGTTCAGCGCGTCGCTGCCCGAGCACGAGTACGTCGACCCGCGCACCGTGCAGGTCGGCGTCGACATCGACCGGGCGGTGCTCGACCCCCGGATCGAGCAGCGGGTGCGGGCGATGTTCGACGCGGGGCTCGTCGACGAGGTGCGCCGGCTCCTCACCGCGGGACTCGCGGAGGGGCGCACGGCGCGGACGGCCATCGGCTACCGCGAGGTGACGGCGTACCTCCGGGGGGAGACGACCCTGGAGGAGGCGGTGGCGGCGACCACGACGGCGACCCGGAGGTTCTCCCGACGACAGGACGGCTGGTTCCGCAAGGACCCGCGCGTGGTGTGGGTGCCGTGGGACGCCGCGGACCGGGTGGAGCGCGCCGAGGCGGCCGTCCGGACTGTCACACTGGAGGGGTGAGCTACCCGTTCCTCAAGGGCCACGGCACGGAGAACGACTTCGTGCTGCTGCCCGACCACGACGGCTCGGTGCACGGCGACCTCTCGCGCGAGCGGGTGCGCGCCCTGTGCGACCGGCGGGCGGGGATCGGCGGCGACGGCGTGCTGCGGGTCATCCGGACCTCCGCCCTGGACTCCGAGATCGAGTGGGGCTCGGCCAGTGCGGGGGAGTCGGTGGAGACCTCGCTGGAGACCGAGTGGTTCATGGACTACCGCAACTCCGACGGCTCGTTCTCGGAGATGTGCGGCAACGGCATCCGGGTCTTCGCCCGCCACCTGATGGAGGAGGGCCTGGTGCCGGCCGACAGGCCGGTCCGGATCGGCACCGGGGCGGGCGTGAAGACCGTGACGCGCGCGGGAGAGATCTACACCGCGGACATGGGCGTCGCTCAGATCCTCGGCGAGACCAAGGTGGGGCTCGACGGTCGTTCCTGGCCGGCGGTGCACGTCGACCTCGGCAACCCGCACGCGGTCGCGATGGTCGACGACCTCGGCGAGGCCGGGTCGCTCGCCGAGGAGCCGGCGTACGACGAGAGGCTGTTCCCGGAGGGCGTGAACGTCGAGTTCGTCGTCCGCCGCGGGGCCGACCACGTCGCGATGCGCGTCCACGAGCGCGGCTCCGGTGAGACCCGCTCGTGCGGCACCGGCGCCTGCGCGGCGGCGGTCGCTGCGGCCGGTGAGGGGCCGGGGCGCTGGCGGGTCGACGTACCCGGTGGCGAGCTGGAGGTCTCGCGCGACGAGGCCGGACACGTGTTCCTGGCCGGGCCAGCGGTGATCGTCGCGAGGGGTACGACGGACCTGTGAGTCGTGGGCCCGGCCCCGCGGACAAGGGGGCCGATCGAGCACACGACCCCCTCGCTAGGCTCCCGCGCATGGACATCTCCGGATCCTCAGCGGTCGTGACCGGCGCCGCGTCGGGCATCGGTGCCGCGGTGGCGCGACGGCTCGCCGCCGCCGGGACGACGGTCGTGATCGCCGACGTGCAGGACGACAAGGGGCAGGCGCTCGCCGACGAGCTGGGTGGCGCGTTCGCCCACGTCGACGTGACCGACACCGCCCAGATCACCGCCGCCGTGGACGCCGCGGGCGAGCTGGGGCCCTTCCGGGTCCTGGTGAACTCGGCCGGGATCGGCCCCGCCGCCCGGACGGTCGGGCGGGACGGAACCTACGAGTCGGCGCACGACCTCGACCTCTACAAGAGGGTGATCGGGATCAACCTGATCGGCACCTTCGACGCGATCCGGATCGCCGGCACCGCGATGTCACGGCTCGAGCCGCTGTCGTCCGGTGAGCGCGGCGCGATCGTGAACCTGGCGAGCGTGGCGGCGTTCGACGGCCAGATCGGGCAGGCGGCGTACTCCTCGTCCAAGGGCGGCATCGTCGGGCTCACGCTTCCGGTCGCGCGCGACCTCGCGGCCATCGCCGTCCGGGTCAACACGGTGGCGCCGGGGCTGGTCGACACCCCGATCTACGGCGAGGGCGAGAAGGCCGAGGAGTTCAAGGCGCGGCTGGGGGAGTCGGTGCTCTTCCCGAAGCGGCTGGGCACCACCGACGAGCTGGCCTCGATGGTCATCGAGTGCCTCACCAACTCCTACATGAACGGCGCCGTCGTCCGGGTCGACGGCGGCATCCGGATGCCCCCGAAGTAGTGCACCCCCCGCTTGTAACGCGGGGTTATCACCGCCGAAGTGCCCGCACAGGCCGCACTGAGTAGCAACAGGACCGCACCAGACGAGTACGACGATCCGGTGCGGTGACGCGCCCGCGTCACACCAGGGCTAGGCGCGCACCCGGGCGCTGGTCGGGTCGTACATCGGCCGCAGCGAGACCTCGGCGTCGTGCAGCTCGCCGGCGATGTCGACCTGCCAGGACTCGGCGGCCAGCCACTCCTTGGTCACGGGCACGTCGGCGGAGACGAACGCAAGCCCCACCGCGGCCCCGAGCGTCCAGCCGTACGACGCCGCGCGGACGTAGCCGACGACCTCGCCGCCCCGGAGCACCGGCTCCGCGTGGTAGAGCAGCGGCTCGGGGTCGAGGAGCCGGAGCTGCACCAGCCGCTGGGTCGACGGGAACGCAGCCTTCCGCTCCAGCAGCGCGGCCTTGCCGCGGAAGTCGGTGTCCCACGCGACGGCGAAGCCCAGGCCGACGTCGAGCGGGCAGTCGGTGTTGTCGATGTCGTGGCCGAAGTCCCGGTAGGCCTTCTCCATCCGCAGCGACGCCAGCGCCTTGAGCCCCACCGGCTTGACCCGCGAGTCGGCCGCCATCGCGTCGTACAGGTCGAGCGCGCGGTCGGCCGCGACGTACAGCTCGTAGCCCAGCTCGCCGAGATAGGTGATCCGCGCGCAGGTGACGGGAACGCCCGCCACCTCGATCTCGCGCACGCCGCGGAACGGCCACGCCTCGGTCGACAGGTCGGCGTCGGTCAGCGTCGCCAGCACCTCGCGCGACAGCGGGCCCTGCAGGTTCAGCTGCCCCACCTCGCGGGTGACGTCCTCGATCCGGACGTCGCGCCCGTACGCCGCGCGGTCGAGCAGGCCGCGGACGTGGCCGTGGGCGGTGTCGGAGGCGACCACCCAGAACCGCTCGTCGTCGAGCTTGGAGACGGTCAGGTCGGCCTCGATCCGGCCGTCGTCGTTGAGCCACTGGGTGTAGGTGATCCAGCCCGCGTCGCCGTTCACGTCGCCGGCCGACAGGTGGTCGAGCACCGCGCCCGCCTCGGAGCCGGTCACGGAGAACTTGGCCATGAACGACATGTCCATCAGCCCGACGCCCTCGCGGACGGTGTGGTGCTCCTGCCGCCACGCCTCGAACCACGGTGCGTGGCCCCACGTCGGCTGCGCCTCCGGCACGATCCCGTACCCGGCGAACCAGTCGGCGCCCTCCCAGCCGGACACCTCGCGCATGAGGCCGCCGTTCTCGACCAGACGCGCGTGCACCGGCGAGAGCAGGCGGTCGCGAGCGGTGAGCAGCTGCTTGCCCGGCGTGTGGGCGGCGTACACGGTGCCGAGGATCTCGGTCGTCCGGTCGCGGCGGTACGCCGGCTCGAGCTGGTCGGCGCGGAAGCGCGCGACGTCCCACGCCGTGACGTCGACGTCCGGCAGCCCGGAGATGATCCAGTGGGCCAGCACCCGGCCGAGCCCGCCGGCGGACAGCACCCCGACGGAGTTCATGCCGGCGGCGACGAAGTAGCCGCGGATCCCCGGCGCCTCGCCGACGGCCGGCATCAGGTCGGGGGTGAACGACTCGGGGCCGCAGAAGAAGGTGCGTACGCCGGCCTCGAGGGTGACGGGTACCCGGGCCATCGCGGTCTCGAGGAACGGTGCCATCCGGTCCCAGTCCGGCTTCAGCGTGGTGAACGACGTGCCCGGCGGGATGCCGTCGACGGCCCACGCGGCGGCACGCGGCTCGAAGAGGCCGACCATCATGCCGCCGCCCTCCTCGCGGTAGTAGCCGTGGGCGGCCGGGTCCTCGAAGATCGGGCCGTTCGGGTCGAGGCCGTCGATCGTGTCGGTGATCAGGTAGTAGTGCTCCGCCGCCTGGTTGGGCACCACGACGCCGCTCTTCTCCGCCAGCTCGCGGGCCCACATGCCGGTGCAGTTCACGACGTACTCGCACTCGAGGTCCGCGGTCTCGCCGCCCCCGCTGGTCGCTTGTCCTGAGAGGCGAGGACGAGCCGTTCCCGTGGTCGAGCCTGTCGAGACCCGGACGCCGGTCACGGCGCCGTCGCGGGTCAGCACGTCGTCCACGCGCACGCCCTCGACGACGCGGACGCCGAGGTTCTTCGCGCCCCGGGCGAGCGACTGGGTGAGGTCGACCGGGTTGACCCGGCCGTCGCCGGGCACGTGGAAGCCGGCGAGCAGGTCGTCGGTCCGCGCCCAGGGGAAGAGGTCGGACATCTCCTGCGGGCCGATCTCGTGGACCTCGAGCCCGAGGTGGCGCTGGAACGCCGCGACCCGCCGGTACTCGTGCAGCCGGTCGGCGTCCGCGGCCGCCTCGATCAGTCCGACCGGCCGGAACCCGGTCGACACGCCCGTCTCGGCCTCGAGCCGCGCGTAGAGGTCGCGGGAGTAGAGCCGGATGCCGGTGCTGGTCTCCGACGTCGACCCGAAGCAGGTCATCAGCCCCGCCGCGTGCCACGTCGTACCGCTGGTCAGCCGGTCGCGCTCGATGACGACGACGTCGGTCCAGCCCTCGTGGGCGAGGTGGTAGGCGACCGAGCACCCGATCACACCGCCGCCGATGACCACGACCCGGGCGCGGCCGGGCAGCTCGGGAAGACTCACCGGCACAACCTAGCGTTGGCGGGCGCCCGCCCACCGAGCGGTGGCCCGGCGTACGCCTTCGGCAAACGAGTTCGCGCGGGCCTCGCGGCCGACCTACCCTGGACGGCATATGACGAACGCACGCAACGACTTCTCGCTCGCCTCCGAGCTCGACCAGACCGCTGGGTGGGACGAGGACGCGACCGCCGACCTGACCGACGCCACCGAGGACATCGGCGACCGCCACGACTCCGGGGACGACTCCGGGGACGACTGGGAGTCCGGCTACGCCGAGGACGAGTACGGCGACGGCGACCCGGAGCTGACCTCCGGCGAGCAGGACCTCGCCGAGCGCTACGCGCTGCGGCGGGTGCAGGGCCTGTCGACCGAGCTGGAGGACATCTCCGAGGTCGAGTACCGCCAGCTCCGGCTCGAGCGGGTCATCCTGGTCGGCGTCTGGACCGACGGCTCCGTCGAGGACGCCGAGAACTCCATGGCCGAGCTCGCCGCACTGGCCGAGACCGCCGGCTCCGAGGTGCTCGACGCGATCTACCAGCGCCGCAACAAGCCCGACCCCGCGACGTACATCGGCCGCGGCAAGGTCGACGGGCTCCGCGAGATCGTCCGCGCGACCGGCGCCGACACGGTGATCATGGACGGCGAGCTCGCGCCCAGCCAGCTGCGCAACCTCGAGGACAAGGTCAAGGTCAAGGTCGTCGACCGGACCGCGCTGATCCTGGACATCTTCGCCCAGCACGCCAAGAGCGCCGAGGGCCAGGCGCAGGTGGAGCTGGCGCAGCTGCGCTACCAGACCCAGCGACTGCGTGGCTGGGGTGGCAACCTGTCGCGCCAGGCCGGTGGCCGGGCGGCGGGCGGCGAGGGCATCGGTGGCCGTGGTCCCGGTGAGACCAAGCTCGAGACCGACCGTCGTCGGATCAACACCAAGATCGCCAAGCTGCGTCGCGAGCTCGCCCACATGAAGGGCACGCGCGACACCAAGCGTCAGGAGCGCCGCCGCCACCACATCCCCAGCGTCGCCATCGCCGGCTACACGAACGCCGGCAAGTCCAGCCTGCTGAACCGGCTGACCGGTGCGGGGGTGCTGGTCGAGGACGCGCTCTTCGCCACCCTCGACCCCACGACCCGGCGTACGGCGACCAGTGACGGCCGGGTCTACACGATGAGCGACACCGTCGGGTTCGTCCGCCACCTGCCCCACCAGCTGATCGAGGCGTTCCGGTCGACGCTGGAGGAGGTCGCCGACTCCGACCTGATCCTGCACGTGGTCGACGGCTCGCACACGGACCCCGAGGGCCAGATCTCGGCCGTGCGTGAGGTGTTCGCCGAGATCGGCGCCGACAAGGTGCCCGAGATCGTCGTGGTCAACAAGGCCGACGCCGCCGACCCGATGGTGATCGCGCGGCTCCGGCAGCGCGAGCCGCACCTGGTCGTGGTGAGCGCCAGGACCGGCGAGGGGATCCCCGAGGCGCTCGAGCTCCTCGAGTCCGACCTGCCGCGGCCGGGCGTCGAGTTCGAGGCGCTCGTCCCGTACGCCCGGGGCGACCTCCTCGACCGGCTCCACCAGCACGGCGAGATCGCCTCGCTCGAGCACACCGGCGACGGCACCGTCGTCCGCGGTCGCGCGCACGCCGACCTGGCCGGCGAGCTCGCCGCGTACCCGGTCTGATCTCGCATCCGCCCCGGCCACCGTCGCCTCACCGGTCACAGCTTCATCATGTGAAGGTGTCCAACCGCCGCTTCACACGGCGAACTCACCATGTGAAGCGGCGGTTCGGCTGCATCACATGATGAAGCAGTGACCACCCGCGCAGATCGGGCTGCGTCCGGCGTGGCCCGGCCCCCCGGCCCTGTCCCCGGGCGCGGATAGGGTGCAGCGATGCCTGCGCCACCCGACTCCTCCGCGACGGCGGAGCGTCCGCCCGTCCGCGAGGTGCTCGCGGCCGCGGTGACGGCGCTCGGCGGCCAGGAGCGGCCCGGGCAGATCGCGATGGCCGAGGCGGTCAGCGACGCGTTCACCGACCACCGCCACCTCGTCGTGCAGGCCGGCACCGGCACCGGCAAGTCGCTGGCCTACCTCGTGCCGGCCCTGCTCCACGACCAACGGGTGGTGGTGGCCACCGCGACCCTGGCGCTGCAGCACCAGCTCGTCGAGCGCGACCTCCCGCGGCTGGTCGAGGCCGTGAGCGCCGCGCACCCGGAGGTCGACGCGTCGTACGCCGTGCTGAAGGGGCGGTCCAACTACGCCTGCCTGCACCGGATCCGCGAAGGCGTCCCGGACGAGCAGGGCGCGCTGATCGAGGTACCCGAGGGCTCGCTCGGCAAGAAGGTGCTCGAGCTGCGGTCCTGGGCCGAGCGCGAGGCGAAGGCCCAGGGCAGCGGCGAGCGCGACAACGCACCGCGCCACACCGACCGCGAGTGGCGCCAGGTCAGCGTCAACCACCGCGACTGCCTGGGCGCGGCGCGCTGCCCGTTCGGCGAGGAGTGCTTCGTCGAGCAGGCGCGCGAGAAGGCACACCGCTCCCACGTGATCGTCACCAACCACTCCCTGCTCGCCATCGACGCGATCGAGGGGGTGCCGATGATCCCCGACTACGACGTGGTGGTGGTCGACGAGGCCCACGAGGTCGTCAGCCGGGTGACCCAGGCGGCCACCGACGAGCTGTACGCCGCCGAGGTCGACCGTGCGGCCCGGCGCTCCCGGCGCTGGGTCACCGAGGGCGAGCGCGAGTCGTCACCGGCCGACGACCTCGCCGACGCCGGCGACGCTCTGGCCGCGGCCATCGGCGAGTGCGAGCCCGGTCGCTTCGACACCGTGCCCGAGGCCCTGGCCGACGCGCTGGTGCTCGTGCGGGACGCCGCGCGCGCCTGCCTGTCGGCGTACCCCAAGGAGGGCGACGGGTCCGACGCCGACGCCGGCCGGACGCAGGCGCGCGGGGCCGTGCAGGACGTGTTCGTCACCACCGAGCGGATGGCGGCGCGCTCCGAGGCCGACGTGCTCTGGCTGACCGAGGGCGGCGATCGCCTGCCGCCGCGGCTGTGCGTCGCGCCGCTCGAGGTGTGGGCCCCGATGCGCGAGAAGCTCCTCACCGACAAGACCGTGGTGATGACCTCGGCGACCCTGATGCTCGGCGGCGACTTCGACGCCCTCGCCACCTCGGTCGGGCTGAAGCCCGCCGAGCGGGTCGACGTCGTCGTCGGCGCCACGGTCCCGCTGGTCGAGCGCGCTCCGCTGGTCGAGCCCGTCGAGACCACGCCCGTCGAGGCCCGGCGCCCCGCCACCCTGCCCTGGGTCGGCCTCGACGTCGGCTCGCCGTTCGACTACGGCCGCCAGGCGATCCTCTACGTCGCCCGCCACCTGCCGCCGCCCGGCCGCGACGGGCTCGGGGCCGCCCAGCTCGACGAGATCGTGTCGCTGGTCGACGCGGCCGAGGGCCGCACGCTCGGGCTGTTCAGCTCCCGCCGGGCGGCCGAGACCGCGGCCGAGGCCGTCCGCGAGCGGCTGCCCCACCTGACCACGCTGGCGCAGGGCGAGGCGCAGCTGCCGGAGCTCGCGCGGCAGTTCGTCGGCGACCCCCACACCTGCCTGTTCGGCACGCTGAGCCTGTGGCAGGGCCTCGACGTGCCCGGTGACACCTGCCAGCTCGTGCTGATCGACCGGATCCCGTTCCCGCGGCCCGACGACCCGCTGATGAGCGCCCGCCAGCGGGCCGCCGACCGCGAGGGCCGCAACGGCTTCATGCAGGTCGCCGCCACCCACGCCGCCCTGCTGCTCGCGCAGGGCACCGGCCGCCTGATCCGCACCACCTCCGACAAGGGCGTGGTCGCGATCCTCGACCCCCGGCTGGCGACGGCGCGCTACGGCAGCTTCCTGAAGGCGAGCCTGCCGCCGATGTGGACGACGTACGACGGCGACCTGGTGCGCCAGGCGCTCACCCGGCTGGCTGCCGAGGAGTCGGCGGGCTGAGCGGGGGTCTCGACAGGCTCGACCGGCGAGACGCTCGACCGGCGTCAGCGATCCGGGTCGGAGCGCGGACGGCACTCCTGGAC
This sequence comes from uncultured Actinomycetota bacterium, assembly GCA_963742195.1. Classification (GTDB taxonomy): domain Bacteria; phylum Actinomycetota; class Actinomycetes; order Propionibacteriales; family Nocardioidaceae; genus Nocardioides. Next base: position 159,368 of record CAVULA010000006.1, on the reverse strand, counting down.
CGGACGCTCGACCGGCGCCGAGGCCGGCTCGGGCCGGGCCCCGACCGCGCGGTCCGGGAACGCCACGCGGACGCCGGCCGGCTGCGCGGTCGAGGAAGTACGGGTCGACCAGCCACATCGCCACGATCACCACGGCCCAGCCGACGGCGACGTCGAGGATCCAGTGGTTGCCGGTGCCGACCACGACGACGGCGGTGACGAAGGCGTGGGTCCAGGCCAGGCCGCGCAGCCACAGGTTCGAGGTGTTGCGGCGGACGACGAGGGCCACCCACAGCGCCCAGCCGGCGTGCAGGCTCGGGAAGGCGGCCAGCTCGTTGGTGAGCTGCCCCATGCCCTTGGGTGCCGAGGCGTCGGCGCCCCACCACCCGACGTTCGAGTGGAGGCTGAGCACGTCGAGGTAGCCGCCGCCGGTGAGCCGCGGGGGCGCGGTCGGCAGCAGCAGGTAGCAGGCCAGGGCGATCAGGCACGAGACCACCAGCGCCCACCGAGCCGGCGAGTAGTGGGCCGCGCCCTTGCGGAACAGCCAGACCAGCACGGTCGAGGGTGACCACGTAGTGGGCCGCGGCGTACCAGTAGCTGGCCGGCACGGCCGCCCAGGCGTGGTCGGCGAACCAGTGGTTGATCGAGTACTCCCAGTCGAGGTGGAGCACGCGCTCGAGATGGAGGAGGTCGCCGGCCCGCTCCTGGGCGGGAGCGAGGCTCGTCCTCGGCGAAGGTGCGGCTCAGGCAGTAGAAGAGATAGAGGGCGCCGATCAGCGCGATCTCACGCACGCCACGACGCCGGAGGATCTGCCCCCCGGCGATCGTCGGTACGACCGACCGCACGCTCATTCCGTCATCCTCTCAAAGGGCACGGTCAAACCGCACCACAGTTACGACGCCCTAGGAGGTGACGGTATTCCCTCAGATACGTCGCAACACAGCTGTGACCTTGCCGAGGATCGTCGCATGGGTGCCGTCGATCGGGTCGTACGCCGCGTTGTGCGGGAGCAGCCAGACGTGGCCGTCCTTGCGCTGGAAGGTCTTCACCGTGGCCTCGCCGTCGATCAGCGCGGCCACGATCTCGCCGTTCTCGGCCGTCTGCTCCTGGCGTACGACGACGTAGTCGCCGCTGCAGATGGCCGCGTCGACCATCGAGTCGCCGCGGACCTCGAGCATGAACAAGGTGCCCTCACCGACCAGCTGCTTGGGCAGCGGGAAGACGTCGTCGAGGGTCTCCTCGGCCAGGATCGGGCCACCGGCGGCGATCCGGCCGACCATCGGCACGTACGTCGCGGCCGGCATCGCGTCGCCGACCCCGGTCTCGTCGTACGACGAGTCGACGTCGGCCGCGGGCGAGCCCATCGAGCGCCGGGCGGCCATCACCTCGGGCAGGAACACCTCGAGGGCGCGCGGCCGGTTGGGGTCGCGCTTGAGGAAGCCCTTCTCCTCCAGCACGCGCAGCTGGTGGGCCACGCTCGAGCTGCTGGTCAGGCCGACCGCCTCGCCGATCTCGCGCATGCTGGGCGGGTAGCCCCGCTTCTCGATGGCGTCCTTGATCGAGAGGAGCACCTTGGTCTGGCGCGCGGTCAGCCCGGAGGCGTCGGGTGGGCCGTCGGGGAGCTCGCTCACCTTGCGGCTGCTCTTGCCGTCACCGGGGGTCATGGACCGAACCGTACGGCGGCGACCACCCCGGAATCAAACACCTGTTCGAACGGCGTGTCGTCGGCTGCCGATCTCGGCCTGTCGGCGGGGCGGTCGTGACCATCGCCCCTGCCCGCGGCGGTGCGCCCGCTGGTTGGATCGCCCATGGACAGCTGTGTGGTCACCGGCGGTGCGCGCGGGATCGGGCGGGCGATCGCCGAGCGGATGGTGGAGCGGGGCTACGCCGTGCGTGGTCACCGACGTCGACGCCGAGGCTGCACGTCGTACCGCGGAGGAGATCGGGGCGGCCGCCGGGCTGGAGCACGACGTCCGGGAGCCGGCGTCCCACCGGTTCGTCGCGACCACGGCCGCCGACCAGGGCCGGCTCGCGGTGTGGGTCAACAACGCCGGGGTCGGCGACGACGGCCGCCTCGTCGACCTGACCGACGAGCAGGTACGACGCCTGGTCGAGGTCAACCTCCTGGGCTACGCTGTGGGGGATGCGGGCCGCGCTCGACGCCGTTCGACGGGCCGGAGGACGGACGGGCGGCGACGTGGTCAACATCGCGTCGCTGTCGGGGCTCGGACCCGTGCCGGGACTACTCGGTGTACGCCGCGACCAAGGCCGCCGTCGTCTCGGTGACGATGTCGGTCGCGGCCGAGGTGCCGAACGGCGTGCGCGTGCACGCGATCTGCCCCGACGGCGTCCGGACCGCGCTGCTCGACGGCATGGACGTCGACGGGCTCGGCTCGCAGCTGGCCCACTCCGGCGACCGGATCCTCACCGTCGACGAGACCGCCGACGCGGCCGTCGCGATGATCGGCACCCGGCGCATCGTCCGCACCCTGCCCGCGTGGCGCGGGGCCCTGGTGCGGACCACCACGCTCGCGCCGTCGGTGGCCAGACGCGCCGCGCCGCTCTTCGCCGCCCGCGGCCGCCGGGTGATCGCCAAGCGGAGCGACCGACCCGGCGACTGAGCCGTTCCCCGCCGTCGGCGGGAAGGCAATTGTCTCGAACATATGTTCGTGTCGCGCTTGAAATCGTTCGAACACCTGCTCTAACGTCGTACATGTGTTCGATCGAACGTCTGATCGGGTCGCCGGCGAGAGTCACTGTCGGTGGTCGCCGTTAGACAGGGACCAGACACAGGAGCCGACGGCCGCTGAACGACAGTGGCACTTCCCCAGGAGGATCCGATGAGCAGCAGCATCGCCACCCGCACCACCCGGTTCACGCCGCCCGCGCCGCCGACCCGCAAGGCCGGGTCGCGCCGCACGGTGTCCGGGCCGGGCGCCTGCGTGGCCGGTCGCGCCGACCGGCCGGTGCTGCGGATCGTCGTCGACGACGAGCGCGCTCCGGTCTTCACCCGCGTGGCGCCCACGGCGCTGCCGTCGGTCGAGCCCGACCCGACGCTGGTCGAGCCCGTCGAGACCTCGCTGGTCGAGCCTGTCGAGACCCCGCTGCGCCGCGTGCGTCTCGACGACTTCTTCGCCGCGGAGTACGACGGCGACGACCAGCGCCTCGAGGTCGCCCCGCCCCGGCGCAGCACGGTGCGGCTGACCCGGCGCGGCCGCCTGGTCGTGCTCGGCGCTCGGCCTCGCCGCCGCGCTCGGCCTCGGCTTCTACGCCGCCTCGGTCTCGACCGCGAGCGACCACCCCGAGCCGACCCGCGTGGTCACCGTCCAGCCCGGCCAGACCCTGTGGGACATCTCGTCCCGCGCGGCCGCCACCACGGGCAGCGGCGACGTGCGCTCGATGATGAGCCACCTCGAGGCGATCAACCACCTCGACTCCGGCACCCTCCAGGTCGGCCAGCACCTCCGCGTGCCGAAGTAGGCCGAGCTCGCCGAGCCGGGACCCATGAACTTCCGCAGACCGCTTCGACCCCGGTCTGCGGAGAGCCGGGGAAGAACGGGGGGCGGCGTCAACCCCATGCGACGCTGCCCCCCGCGGTTCCCCCGACCACTACGACGCCGCGACCACCCGCCCGGTTCGGTCGCGCTCGGCCAGGTCCGTGGCGAGTCTCCGCTTCATCATGTATGCAGGTGAACCGCCACTTCGGTGAATCGCCGTGAGAAGCGAGTTCGCACCTCCTGATGAAGCTGGTGAACTGGCTGCCCGCTGGTGGAGCCGGTCCGCTGCCCGACCAGCTGATCGAGCCCGTCGAGCCCGGTCAGCGGTCGGCCACGCGGCGTACGAACTTCAGCCCCGACCACACCTCGTCGATCGCGGCGACCTTGACGTCCACCCAGCCCAGCTCGAGACCGAGGGTGCGCACGACGTTGTCGGTCAGGTCGGTGGCGAGCCCGAGCCGCTTGGCCGCCGCCTGCTTGGGCCAGGCGACCCACACCATCCCCGCGGTCACGGTGTGCTCGAAGAGCACCGGCAGCCGCGTCGGTCAGCGTGGCGAGCCGCGTGTGGAAGGTGACGGTGACGTCGAGCCCGCCCCGGAGCCGGCGTACGACGATCGCGGTCGGCGGCAGCCCCAGGTCGAGGCCGTCGGGCAGCCGGTCGAGGAGGACGACGTGACCGTCCTTGACGCCGAGCTTGCGCGGCAGCGGCGTACCCGAGTAGCCGGCGGGGGAGTCGGGAGCCGGGCCCACGGGTCAGCGCGCCGCTCGACGGCCACCGGGCGGGCGTGGGGGGCCGGCCGGCGGCGACCCGGCCCGGAGCCGGGCGGCGAGCCGGGTGCCGAGCATCATCGCGACGAAGAGACACGCGATCGCGCCGATCGTCGCCAGGGCGAGCAGCCACCAGCCGGCCGCGTCGCCGTCGCGGGCCGAGGTGCCGAAGTCGATGGCGAGGTAGACCAGGTAGCCCCAGGCGACCACGGCCGCGGTGATCCCGAGCGCGAGCAGCAGGAGCGGGCCGGTCGGGGAGCGCGCCACCGGCGGTCGGGGGCGTCCTCCAGGCGTGCCGGCCCCGAATGCCTCGGTGCGGCCCGCTTCCCCGATGTCACGTGGCCCATTGTGACCGATCGCGACAGGCCGCGACACGCCGACGCTCCCGACCCGGATTCGGAGGTCCCGACAGACGCGCTGACCTGTGCGAATGCGTTCCGGGGCGCGTCTGCGCGAACCCGTCGCCGGATTCTCTTGCCAACCCCCACCGCGCCGACGTACGGTTACCACTACATCTAGTAGTTACACCGTTGTGGTTTTCCACATGTAGTCCACACCGACTACCTCCGGAACCCACAGAAGAGCGCGACTTCCCCACAGGTCCGGCCCCGATATCCCCAGGTCGGTCCACAGGGAAAACACCCCCGTCACGGGGGCATTCGGCGCGCCCTGACGGTGTTGAGAAGAGAAGGGAGAGGAGGACCCACGATGCACTGCCCGTACTGCCGGCACACCGACACCAAGGTCCTCGACTCCCGCGTGTCCGAGGACGGCTCCGCGATCCGTCGCCGGCGCCGCTGCGAGGGCTGCGACAAGCGGTTCACGACCGTCGAGCTGATGCAGCTGACCGTGCTCAAGCGCTCCGGCGCGACCGAGCCGTTCACCCGCGACAAGGCGATCGCCGGCGTCCGCAAGGCCTGCAAGGGCCGCCCGGTCTCCGAGGACGACCTGGCCTGCCTGGGCCAGACCGTCGAGGACGCCCTGCGCAACGAGGGTGCCGCCGAGGTCCCGGCCCACGAGATCGGGATGGCCATCCTCGGCCCGCTGCGGGCGCTCGACCCGGTCGCCTACCTGCGGTTCGCGAGCGTCTACAAGGCGTTCAGCTCCGCCGACGACTTCGAGGACGAGATCGCGCTGCTCCGCATGGAGCAGGACGCCGCCCTCGCGCCCCAGCCCGTCGAGACCCCGGCGCGCGACGCCGTACCCACGGGATAACCCACAGACCACCCGGCGCGTAGTGGGGAAGCTGCGCGCCGGGTGCACCACCGTCGGTGGTCGCGGAGACCATCAGATGTACAGCCACGACCGACCCCCATCAGCACAGCCAGCGCGAACAACGAGGAGCTTCCATGACCGAGACGGTGAACCCGACGAAGGGGTCGTCCGCCCAGGGTGCGGCAGGCAAGGGCCTGACCATCGAGCGTGTCTTCAGCACGCCCGGCACCCACCCCTACGACGAGCTCACCTGGGAGCGCCGCGACGTCGTCCAGACCAACTGGAAGACCGGCGAGACCGTCTTCGAGCAGCGCGGCGTGGAGTTCCCCGACTTCTGGAGCGTCAACGCCTCCACGATCGTGACCACCAAGTACTTCCGCGGCGCGGTCGGCACCGAGGTCCGCGAGTGGAGCCTCAAGCAGCTCATCGACCGGGTCGTGAAGACCTACACCAAGGCGGGCCTCGAGCACGGCTACTTCGCGACCCCGGCCGACGCCGAGGCCTTCGAGCACGAGATGACCTGGCTGCTGGTCCACCAGTACTTCTCGTTCAACTCCCCGGTCTGGTTCAACGTCGGTACGCCGTCGCCGCAGCAGGTCAGCGCCTGCTTCATCCTCAGCGTCGACGACTCGATGGACTCCATCCTGAACTGGTACAAGGAGGAGGGCTTCATCTTCAAGGGCGGCTCCGGCGCCGGCCTCAACCTCTCGCGGATCCGGTCGTCCAAGGAGCTGCTGAGCAGCGGCGGTACGGCGTCCGGCCCGGTCTCCTTCATGCGCGGCGCCGACGCCTCGGCCGGCACCATCAAGTCCGGCGGCGCCACGCGTCGCGCGGCCAAGATGGTCGTCCTCGACGTCGACCACCCCGACATCGTGGAGTTCGTCGAGACCAAGGCGAAGGAGGAGGACAAGATCCGCGCGCTGCGCGACGCCGGCTTCGACATGGACCTCGGCGGCGCCGACATCACCTCCGTGCAGTACCAGAACGCCAACAACTCCGTGCGCGTCAGCGACGAGTTCATGCGCGCGGTCGAGGAGGGCACCGACTTCGGGCTGCGCGCCCGCAAGACCCACGAGGTGATCGAGACCGTCGACGCCCGCGAGCTGTTCACCAAGATCGCCGAGGCCGCGTGGGCCTGCGCCGACCCGGGCCTGCAGTACGACGACACGATCAACGACTGGCACACCAACCCCGAGACCGGCCGGATCACCGCGTCCAACCCGTGCTCGGAGTACATGTCGCTCGACAACTCCTCGTGCAACCTGGCGAGCCTGAACCTGCTGAAGTTCCTCAAGGACGACGACACCTTCGACTCGGCGCTGTTCCAGAAGGCCGTCGAGCTGATCATCACCGCGATGGACATCTCGATCTGCTTCGCCGACTTCCCGACCGAGGCGATCGGCGACACCACCCGCGACTACCGCCAGCTCGGCATCGGCTACGCCAACCTCGGCGCGCTGCTGATGGCGATGGGTCTGGGCTACGACTCCGACGGCGGCCGGTCCATGGCCGCGACGATCACGTCGCTCATGACCGGCGCGTCGTACAAGAGGAGTGCGGAGCTGGCCGCGATCGTCGGCCCGTACGCCGGGTACGCCCGCAACGCCGCCGCCCACAACCGGGTGATGCGCAAGCACCAGGCGGCCAACGACACCGTCCGCACCCACCACGTCGCCGACGCGCAGGTGCACACGTTCGCGACCCAGGCCTGGGCCGACGTGATCAAGCTGGGCGAGACCAACGGCTTCCGCAACGCGCAGGCCTCGGTGCTCGCGCCCACCGGCACCATCGGCTTCATGATGGACTGCGACACCACCGGCATCGAGCCCGACTTCTCGCTGGTGAAGTTCAAGAAGCTGGTCGGCGGCGGCTCGATGCAGATCGTCAACCAGACCATCCCGCGCGCGCTGAAGAACCTCGGCTACGACGAGGAGAAGATCGAGGCGATCGTCGCCTTCATCGCCGAGCACGGCCACGTCATCGACGCGCCCGGCCTGAAGACCGAGCACTACGAGGTCTTCGACACCGCGATGGGCGCCCGCGCGCTGAAGCCGATGGGCCACGTCCGGATGATGGCGGCCGCCCAGCCGTTCCTGTCCGGCGCGATCTCCAAGACGGTCAACCTGCCCGAGAGCGCCACGGTCGAGGAGATCGAGGACATCTACCTCCAGTCGTGGAAGCTCGGCCTCAAGGCGACCGCGGTCTACCGCGACAACTGCAAGGTCGGCCAGCCGCTGTCCGACGGCAAGAGCGAGTCGTCCAAGAAGGACCAGGCCCGCGGCTACGTCGGTCGAGCCCGTCGAGACCTGTCGAGACCAAGGAAGTCATCGTCTACCGCCCGACCCGCAAGCGCCTGCCGAAGTCGCGCACCTCGCGCACCACGTCGTTCACCGTCGGCGGCGCCGAGGGCTACATGACCTCCGGTGCCCACGACGACGGCGAGCTGGGCGAGGTGTTCCTCAAGCTCGGCAAGCAGGGCTCCACCCTGGCCGGCGTGATGGACGCCTTCTCGATCGCGGTGTCCATCGGGCTCCAGTACGGCGTCCCGCTGGAGACCTACGTCTCGAAGTTCTCCAACCTGTCCTTCGAGCCCAACGGCCTGACCGACGACGCCGACGTCCGGATGGCGAAGTCGATCATGGACTACATCTTCCGCCGCCTCGCGCTGGACTACCTCGACTTCGAGGCCCGCCAGGGCCTCGGCATCTACTCCGCCGAGGAGCGCCAGCGCTACCTCGAGACCGGCTCCTACGAGCCGATCTCCGAGGTCGGCAACGCCGCCGAGGTCATCGGCGACCTGAGCGCCCCGCGTCGAGTCGTCGGTCGAGCCTGTCGAGACCACGGACGCCGAGCTCGTCGAGCCGGTCGAGACCAAGGACACCCACGGCACCGAGCAGCGCGAGGTCCCGGCCCACGCCGCCCAGGAGGCCCACACCTCCGCCGAGCTCCTGGAGAAGATCACCGGCACCGCCGTCGACTCCCCCCTCTGCATGACCTGCGGCACCAAGATGCGCCCCGCCGGCTCCTGCTACGTCTGCGAAGGCTGCGGCTCCACCAGCGGCTGCTCTTAGACGTACTCGAACGGACTCGGTCGGTCTCGCCTTCCACAGGAGCGACCGACCGGTCCTTTCTTGCACTTCGGCCCTCACGCGGAGTTCAGGGTCAAGCACCGTCGATGCTCAGTCCGGGGTCGTAAGGGGAGATGAATGAGCGACGCGATAAGACAACGGGGCTTCATCTCTGACCGTCGAAGCGATTGCCAGGCACAGGCCAACGGACTCCATGACGGGCTGCGAAACCGGCTGACGGATGCGCCGCATCTTCATCGGACATCGACTCGATTCCGCCCGGCGCCGACTTCGAGGAGCACATTCGCAACGACGATCGAGCAATGCCACGTAGTGCTCGGTGCTGATCGGAGACAACTGGCTGGACGCGCAGACCCGGTTTTGCGGTGAGGCGCCTCGATGAGACGAACGACTTCGTACGCCTCGAGGTTGAAGCTGCGCTTGGGTCGCCCGACATCCGGGTAATTCCAGTCCTCGTCGAGGCGCGCGCAGACGCCTGGCTCTGAGGAGCTACCGGAAAGCATTCGGCGGCTGGCGAGACTCAACGCGATCCAGCTGGACGACTCCCGCTCGAGCAGCGACCTGGAGAGACTCGCCGAGCAGCTGCGACGGTTGGGGATACGGCGAACGTGCGCGAAGCCGGTCCGACAGTGTCCTGGTGACATCGATGACGACGCGATCCGATATGCGGCTCGACCTGCTCCGGCATCGTTCAAGACGAAGGACGTTTCAGATGCATCCGGCCGCGCCGGCCACGCACGCAGAGGTAGCGGACCGACGCAACGACCGCGCCATCATCGGCCGCTACCTCGTGGAGCATCGCCATCGGTTGGGCCTAGGAGAGCCCACGCGACCTGTCGACAGCCGGGCTCCGTTTGGATCAAGTCACCTTCTACCGCAACGCCACGGTTTCACGGGGTGGCGCTACTGCTGCCCGCAATGACTGGCGGTCGGGCAGTTCGATGGGGGTGCAGCGTCTCTCCTGCACCGATGGCGCCGCCGTCAACGGCGGTCTCGCCTTCAAAGTGGGCGAAGTATCGACGATCTCGATGGTTCATGACCACTATCCCGATCGTTAGCTGCGGCTGGCAGCATGGGTTCTCACCGGTGTGGGTCGACGTCCGGCGAAAGTCCGAACCGCATTCCGATCGAAGGATGTACAGCGCGGCCGTCGCGATAGCGTTGTCGTTGCTCGTTGGTTCATTCTGTGGGTTCTGCACCGGAAGACGCCGACGGTTCTGCAACCGGGCTGGCAGCAGGTGTGCGGACATACTCGGCGATTGTCGCCATGGCCGCGGGAGCGTGATTGGCTTCTTCTTTCGCGACGACCGCGGCGACCTCTCCAGGCGCAACGGAGCAGTTAGCAAGATCGTCGAACTGCGAGAGCAGTATCGCCAACTCGTCGTGCGTGACCGACCTCGGCGTCGTCGATGATGGTAGGCCGACCAGATGCGCGACGGACTACGATGACGGGGGCCTGCTGGATCGAACAGTTTGTCTGCGGAAGCCTTGCGCAGTCATGCTGGCTCAACGGCGGACGAGGCTTCGCGGCTGGTGGAGGTGCGTGGTCCGCTAGGTCGATTCGTCGACCTGAACGAGGTGACCGACTTACGTCCCGATGACCGAGTCCACGATTGCCTGGTCTGCATCGAGTTCTCAGTATGATCTGAACCGTAGCGAACTCCGGGAGTAGCCGACCCTGGCGAGCATGCGCGGATGGCGCGACGGCTCGCCTTTCGCGCTCCGCCTCGTCGAGGTCTCCCACTTCCAGCAGCGGATGTGTCTCGAGGTTCGGATCGTTGCGCATGGTCCAGCCGTCCGCTATCAGGTCGCGCTCGTCCCTGCGAGCTTGTTCGCCCGCTGAAGCCGTCCGAGCGGTGCTCCGCGTAGGGCGGCCAATGCTGAGCCCCCATGTTCTCACAGGACCCCTCCGAGTCGCGGGCAACGCACGATTGCATCTGCAGACTCCAGGAAGATCCCGCCACGGCACGACAGACGGGTAGAAGCTTGAGTGCTTCCGCGAGCCAGTCCTTGCGCAGCAGTCGTCGTGTCGGGCCTCGGCCATGATCTCGATCCAGAGCGCCGAAGAACCGGCTCGGCGCAGCCAGTCGCGATCGGCTTGTAGAAGGACGATGCGAGGACGAACCGCTTCAGTCGAGCACGCCGTCGCCGCTCGCGCCCAGGTCGCAGACGAGAACTCGTTCCACGCTGGCTTCAAGCGCCAGCTCGAGAGCCTGGCCGAGTGCGACCCCATCCGAGCGTTCGCTGCACACGACCGCGGTCGCGAGCGTCGACACCATTGCTACCGACCTGGACCTCGAGCTGTGGAACCCATCCATGGCTCGTCCCGGACGCAAGGGTTCGGACGACTGAGAGCCTGGTCGACGTCTGAGTCGACGTGCAGCTGGAGCTGCCACTATCCAATGCCGAGAGCTGGCAGGGTTACCAGCAGTCGCCGTCCGACAGCCCGTCGCGCAGCACAAGCCGTCCGGAAGTCCCGTGGTCCACAGCAACTGCAGCAAGCTTCGGCTTCCGCGTCAGACGATCGAAGAACTCCGTCGCAGTCTTGTTGTCGCGTTGATCGACCGCGGCCGGTTCGATGCCGAGAACCGTCGAGTGTCTCGCTCATCTCGTGGGTGTGCGTGCGCCTAATCCTTGCGGCTTCCACCGTTCGCCTTCGACCAGTGCCGTAGAAGGAGCGACGGTCCACGCGCGCCCGCAGCGAAGCTCCACCATTCGCGCCTCTCGAGGCAAGTCGCACATCGGGTGCGGCGTCGCGCGTGACAAGTCCGCGGATCCGCGTCAGGAACCGGTACGCATCGCACTGACCGGACCGGTCACGCCCCAGCTTGCCGTCGGCGCCGGCCGTGAAGCTGCCGACCGACCTCGTGCCACGATGTCATCCCGGCTCATCGTCACGCATCGGCGAGGCTACCGCCGAGTGCCTGGGCAGGATGCCAGGGACGCTTAGCCTGACGGCAGGGTGGCTGGCCCTATGACGACGGCGTCGAGGTACCTCCGTGAGGGCCGCTCGGCCGGTCCGTGGTGGTCAATCTGTACGGCCGGTTCGACTGACCCGGTGAGCGACGGTTCGCAGTCGACGCGTCGTCTCGATGCCGTGTCGTCCGCGGACGGCCAGCTCGTGCTGTCCGACGGGAGCCGCGATCAGCTCGCGGTCAGGTCGACGTCGCAGTTCTTCTTGGCGTCGTCGGCGATGTTCTTGGCGGCGTCGCTGACCTCGCTGCTGTTGAGGGACTGCAGCTTCGGGGCGAGCTCCTGGAGCTTGGACAGGTCGGCGCCCTGCGGGATCTGGCCCTTCTGCATCGCGGCCAGGTCGCTGGCCTTGATGCCGGCGTCCGAGAGGGCGGTCTCGATCGTGGTGATGGCGTCGTCGAGGGTCTTCCAGTCGTCGGAGATGTTGTCCGGGGCGTTGTCGGCCAGGGAGTGCACCTTCTCGAAGACCTGGTCGAGGTTGCCAGGTCCGCGTTGCTGCCGCTGAGGCTCTCGAAGTACGTCTTGTCGGCCTTGAGCTCGTCGCAGTAGTCGCCCGACGAGCTCGAGCCGCTGTCGTTGGAGCCACAGCCCACGAGCACGGTGGCGGCGAGGGCGAGGGTCATGCGACCCGATGACGGCGTTGCGGCGCATGGTGATCTCCCGTTCGACGATATGAGGGCAGTCTGCCCGACGTGGGACGCCGGTCCGAAAGTTCCCGCGAAACTTCTCCCGATCGTGTCGATCCGGCGTGGTGGCCGTTCGACCTACGGGTGGACGCACCGAGAGGCGGTGCGTGAGACCGGAGGAGATCGACGATGACCACCATCCTGGACACCGCCACCACGACGAGCGCCGCCACCGCCACCCGGGCGCCGTACGGCCGGCTGCTGAAGGTCAGCCTCGGCGCCACCGTCGCCGCAGGCGTCGCTGCCGAGGCGTGGGTCGCGCTCGTGCGGGCGACGGGCGTCGAGCTGCGGGTCGGCGACCCGTTCGGAGACGCCGAGCAGCGTGATGGCGCTGCCGATCGGGGCCTGCGCCACCTCGATCGTGATGTGCATGGTGCTCGGCACCGCGCTCGCGGTGGGGCTCAACTGGAAGGCCCGGCGGCCGGCGCACACCTACGTCGTCGTCGCGAGCGTGCTGACGTTCGTCTCGCTCGGCGGCGCCGCTGGTGGCGGCGGGGACGAGTGCGGGGACGAAGTTCACGCTGATCGTGGCGCACCTGATCGCGGCCGCCGTGATCGTCCCGCTCGTCGCACGCTGCCTGGCCAACCGCCGCTGACAAGACCGAGAACGTGTCGATCCGGCGTTCCGCCGTTCGACCAACCAATGAGAGGGTCCAGAGGGACCCGGAACAGAGGAGCACACCATGAAGTACATGCTGATCATGCGGGCCACCGACGAGACGTGGGCTGCGTTCAAGGACGTCGACTTCAACGAGATCCTGACCACGATGGGGAAGTACAACGACGAGCTGATCAAGGCCGGGGTGCTGGTCGCCGCGGAGGGGCTGGACGACGCCAAGGACACCGATCGTCGTCGACTACTCCTCGACGCCGCCGGTGACGACCGACGGGCCGTACGGCGAGACCAAGGAGCTGTTCACCGGCTTCTGGATCCTCGACGTCGCCTCGCGAGAGGAGGCCGTCGAGTGGGCCAAGCGGGCGCCGCTGGCCGGCCCCGGCTCCAAGGTCGAGATCCGGCGGGTGGCGAGCATCGACGAGTTCCCGCAGGACAACGAGTACGTGCAGAGGGAACGGGCGTGGCGGGAGTCGACCGGCCAGCTGTGACGGCCCCCTCATCGGCACAGCCCGGACCGCCTGGTGACCACTCCGGTCGCCAGGCGGTCGAGGCCGTCTGGCGCATCGAGTCCGCGCGACTGGTCGGCGCCCTCGCGCGCTACACCGGCGACTTCGCGATGGCGGAGGACCTCGCCCAGGAAGCGCTCGCCGAGGCGCTGGTCTCGTGGCCGCGCGACGGCGTACCCCGCAACCCAGCCGGCTGGCTGCTCACCGTCGGCCGGCGGCGGGCCATCGACGCGTTCCGGCGGCGGTCGGCCCTCGACGAGAGGTACGCCGCGCTGGCGGCCGACCTGGACGAGGGCCAGGCCGTCACGGGCTCCGCGCCCGAGAAGGAACAGGAGGACGACGTGCTCTACGACCCCGAGCGGATCGACGACGACGTCCTCGCCCTGATCTTCATCTCCTGCCACCCGGTCCTCTCGCGGGAGGCCAGCGTCGCGCTGACGCTGCGCGTCATCGGCGGCCTGACCAGCGACGAGATCGCGCGGGCGTTCGTGACGCCGACCGCGACCGTGCAGGCGCGGATCACCCGGGCCAAGAAGACGCTGGCCGCGGCGCAGGTGCCGTTCGAGGTGCCGCCGCTCGACGAGCGCCGGCAGCGGCTGAGCGCCGTCCTCAGCGTCGTCTACCTGATCTTCACCGAGGGCTCGAGCGCCACCTCGGGCACCGAGTGGATCCGGACCGACCTGGCCCGCGAGGCGATCCGCCAGGCCCGGATCCTGGCGCGGCTGATGCCCGACGAGCCCGAGACCCACGGGCCTGCTCGCCCTCCTCGAGCTCACCGCCGCGCGCTTCCCGGCTCGGCTCCGCGACGACGGCACGCCCGTGCTGCTCGAGGACCAGGACCGGCGCCGCTGGGACCGCGCCGCCATCCGCCGCGGCCGCGCGGCGTTGGTCGCGGCCGGCCGGGTCGGACGCGGGCTCGGCGCGTACGGCCTCCAGGCCTCCATCGCCGAGTGCCACGCGGTCGCGCCGTCCGTCGAGGAGACCGACTGGGAGCGCATCGTCCTGCTGTACGACGCCCTCGCGTCGCTCGCGCCGTCCCCGATCGTCGACCTCAACCGGGCCGTGGCCGTCTCGATGGCACGAGGGCCTGACGCTGCCCTGCCCCTGGTGGACGGGCTCGTCGAGTCGGGCAACCTCACCGGCTCACACCTGCTGCCCGGCGTTCGCGGCGAGCTCCTCACCCGCCTCGGGCGGACCTACGAGGCCCGGGCGGAGCTGGAGACCGCCGTACGGCTGTGCGCGAACGAGCGCGAGCGCGAGGTCCTCCGGGAGAAGCTCGAGAGCCTGTCTGAGGCAGACGGGGTTCCGCCGACCGGTGCCGGTGGCTAGCCTCGTGGAAGCGACGCGAGCCGCTCCAGACATCCCAGGAGGCGTCATGTTCGTCCAGGTCATCAAGGGCAGGACCTCGCAACCCGAGGCGCTCGCGGAGGCGTTCGACCGCTGGAAGGCGGAGCTGTCACCCGGAGCCACCGGCTGGCTCGGCTCGACGGGCGGCGTCACCGACGACGGTACGTTCATCGCCGTCGCTCGCTTCGAGTCGGAGGAGGCGGCGAGGGCCAACAGTGCCCGGCCCGAGCAGGACGCGTGGTGGTCCGAGACCGCGAAGCTGCTCGACGGAGACGTCACCTTCAGCGACAGCACCGACGTGGACGTCGACGTGAATGGCGACCCCGACCGCGCGGGCTTCGTGCAGGTGATGCGTGGCAGGGTCAGTGATCCCCAGCGGGCCAAGGAGCTGATGGCCGAGGACCCCGGCACGTGGGCCGAGTTCCGCCCTGACGTGATCGGCAACCTGTCGATCGGTCATGAGGACGGTGGCTACACGATGGTCATGTACTTCACGTCCGAGGCCGACGCCCGCGAGGGTGAGACCAAGGAGATGCCGCCCCAGATGCGGGCCCAGATGGAGGAGATGAGCAAGCTCAACGTCGAAGAGCCGGAGTTCTTCGACCTCAAGCGGCCGATTCTCAACTCTCCGGGCTGAGCCTGCCGTGGTCGGCGGCGCTCGCCGCGCTATCCGACCACCACCGTATAGCCGCCCACCAGTCCGCCTGTCGGGTCGGTGAGGACGAAGCGCAAGGGATGCAGCGCGCCGTCACGGCCGCCCAGGCGCTCGGCCAGCTCGCCGGCGCTCGCGTCCTCCGACGCGTCGACGAGGCGCCCGAGGCCTTGGGCGAGAGCCTGGTCGAGCGGCCGGTCGGTGATCGTGGCCCCGATGCGCTCCCAGCCCTGGGGACCGACCTCGTCCAGGAAGCGGCGCACGCCGCCGGGGCGCTCGAGGACACGTTCGCCGCCGAGCTCGACGAGCGCCTCGGTGGGGACGAGCACCGAGCGTCCGTCAGACGAGAAGGCCGTCAGCAGGTGGCGCCCCGCCTTGGTCAGGACGCCGACGCGCAGCTCGTCGAGGGAGGCCAGTGCGATCTCCTCGCGGCCCTCGAGCCGGCCGCCGGTGAGCGCCTGCACGGTCCCGAGCATCTCCGGTCCTGCATGCATCACCTCGAGGGTGAAGCCCTCGGGCACCAGCCCGCCCAGCGTGTTGACCAGCATCATCGGGCTGGTGGCTCCGGTGAGGATCTCGAGGTTGCGCTGGCCGACGTGGCGGTCGGCGTTGGACAGCAGCAGCCCACCGGCCTGGTCGAGCGGGCAGCTCACCTCGGCCAGCATGCAGTGGTGGCCGACCTCGGAGGGGTCGGTCTTCCAGGGTCGGTCGAGCTCGACGATCGCTGTGCAGTCGGGCCGGGTGCGGTCGGACAGCTCCACCCAGCGGCCGCCGATGAGGTGCTGCTGGTAGTAGGGGTCGTTCTGGTTGAAGGTCCCGAAGAAGCCGGGGTTCACCGCCCAGGCCTTGACGTGCACGCCGTACGCCGGGAAGAGGCCCAGGTTCCAGATCCGCACGAAGACGCGGTAGGAGCGCCCGGCGGTCGGGGAGGTCACCAGCTGCGACGGGTCGAAGGGACCGGTGTACGACGCGTCGATCAGCAGGATGTCGGGCGACTCCCAGCACGGCGTCGGGCGGCCACGTCGGGCGGACGCCGCGGTCGCCGACGACGGCACGGATCAGCAGATAGGGATAGACCTGCTCACGTGGTGGGCGTCGCTCCTTGCCGATCTCCGCGGCCATACCCCGCCACTCGTCGGCCTGGTCGGGGTCCGGCTGCCAGCCGGGGTCGGGGTCGCGCCACTCCGGCTTCTCCTTGTCGGTTCCGACGACGACGGCGGGGTCGGTCCCCCGCTCGGTGTCCCGGTCCTGGCCGCTCACCGGTCTCCCCCTTCCGCGTTGATGCGACGCAGCCAGTCCAACCCGGTCTCCAGGTCGTGCGGCTCGCCGGGGTGCTCCTTGCACGGGTCGTCGCCGTACGGCTCGGGCTTCGGGGTGCCGGCCCGGTCGAGGTAGTGCGTCTGCAGGTCCAGGTGCGGGTCGTACCACTGCGAGTCGAAGGGGATTCCCGCGGACTCCTGCTGCGGGTTGTCGTGGTCGGCGTGGAACTGCTGCGGCGGCGTGCACGGCTGGGCGTAGCTGAAGTCGGACTGCTGGGTCTGGGTGAAGTCGGGCACGCACTCCCACGCACCGCGCGCGCCGGGGTCGGCCGGGTCGCGTGCCAGGTTGTGGCGGCTCCAGTCCCAGGTCTTCCAGGCGTAGCCGCGGTCGGCGTCGAGGTTGAAGTCCGGGACGCCGAAGTCCTCCTGGTCCCGGTCCCGCAGCGCGCACGCGACCAGGTACGTCGAGTAGTCGACCGGGGCGCCGAGGTGCTGGTCCTGGGCGAGCAGGGCGTCGAGCCTGGTGAACGTGTCGGCGGGCGAGGTGGCCTCCTCCAGCTCCTTGCGGGCCGTCTCGTCACCGGCCACGGCCGAGAGCAGCACGGTGCTGTCCGTGCCGGCGACGTAGGGGCCGGCGTGCGTGGCGTCGCCCTCCTGCGGCACGCCCTGGCCGGCCTGGTTGCGCAGCGGGTAGCGCCACGGCGCGATCCACTCGCTCGGCTTGAACTCCTGGCCGCCGTCACCGGCGTACTGCATGTTCGACGTCAGCCCGAGTGCGCCGACGAGGTCTGGGCGCGACACGTCGCCGGGGTGGTCGCGGACGACGTTGCGCGGGTACGCCGGGTCGAGGTCGTGCGACGACGTTGCCGAGAGGCGGCCCGACGGCTCGTCGATCACGAACGTCGAAGCGCCGAGGCCGAACGGGTCGTCGAGCGCCGCGGCGATGCTGAACGCGCCCGTCGTACCGAGCCGGGTGAGCCCGAGGGCGACCTCCTCCGGCTTCGGCATCAGGAAGCCCGACATGACCAGCGCCCGCCGGGACAGCATGTAGAGGTTCCAGGCCGGGATGACCACGGTCCAGTAGATGACCTCGCGCGCCGGGAAGGTGGCGATGTCGATGATCAGACCCGGGAGCACGGTGGCCAGCCAGAGCGCGACCTCGGCGATGTAGACCGCCCAGGCGAAGATCGCGAGCAGCAGGTCGACCAGGCTGAAGTCGTCGTCATCGTCGACGTCCGCCCCGCGGGACGGGTCGTCGTCCACACCGCCACCGCCGCCGCCCGGGGGCGTGGGGAAGGAGTGGTCGGTGAAGACGTCGGGCGGCATGGGCTTGCGCGGGGAGAGCCCGTCGCGGCTGGCCATCTTGAGGTAGCCGTAGACGATCGCCCACATCTGCGCCATCGCATCGGCGTTCGGCCGGCCGTCGGGGTGCCCCGAGACGTCGTCGGCGGAGTACTGCGGGTCCTGGGTCAGGATCTTCGGCCCGCGTGGGTGGACGTCGGCCATGGCGTCGAGCAACGCGTCGGTCAGATGGTCGGGCAGCTCGCCCGAGTCGAGGTCGAAGTACGCCGCGCGATCGGCCGCGTGCGTCGGCCCGTCGGCGTTGTCGTAGGCGGGGAACCCGGTGAAGTAGTCGTACGCCGGGGCGTCGTCGCGCCCGTCGTACGGCGCGTCGTCGCGGTGCCGGAGGGCGACCCAGAAGTGCAGGGCGCTGGTGCCGTACTCACCGAAGAGCGGACCGGGGTGGGTGGCGTCGTAGTTCTGCGAGTCGAAGTGGTTCTCCACGAGGTGGTGGCGCTGCCAGTGGTCGCGGTAGGGGCCGCCGCACTTCGCGTTGGTGAACGGGTGGCCGGTCACGTCGGTCGCGCAGTGCGTCATCCACCCGACGGCGAACGCCAGCCGTGCCTCGGCGTCCTGCCGCGCGTCGTCGTCGCCGGCGTTGTCGAGCGCCTCGCGGGCCTGCCGGTAGAGCACGAACGGGAACTGGTAGGTCTTGCGGTAGTGGAAGACGTCGCTCCAGTAGAACGCCTCGTCCGCATAGGCCTGCGGCGGGCCCGACGTCAGGACGCCGAACCAGTCACCCATCGTGGCGAGCAGCCCCTTGAACGCCGTCATGATCGCGGAGGCGAACTCGTTGAGGACCTGGCCGAGCTGCGCGGACAGCCCACCTGTCAGCTGCGAGGCGAGCTGGGAGGCGTTCGTGCTGATCGGCTCGATCCACTTCTCCCACCGGGCGATGAACTCGGCGTCGATCTCCTCCCAGACGTCCAGCGCCCACTGGATGACCTGCCGGATGACGCAGCCCTTGGTGTTGGCGAAGTCGGGGAGCATGTAGAAGAGGTCGGGCCCGAGCGCTCCCAGCGCGAGGTAGTTGCGCCAGGTGTGGCACAGCTCCCCGAGCTCCTGCGCATCAGCTGGATCGATGCCGAGACCGGGCGGCACCTGTCCGGCGCGGAGCCGGTCCGTGGTCTGGCGAGCGGCATCCATGTGCACGTACCAACCCGGCATGGCGGGCCTCCCTGACGTTGTGATCTCGCTGACAAGGAGCCTGCTCCGGTGTCTGGTGATACGGCAAGGCCCCAGAGCATTGTTCAACCGTGAGGTTGACAAGGTGAGCACCGGCTGTATACGTTGCTTCGCAACCACATGGTTGAGGAGGGGATGCGATGTCCGACCAGCTGTCTCGGGTGTTCGCCGCCCTCGCCGACCCGACCCGCCGCGACCTGGTCGCTCGGCTGACCGACGGTGACGCCACGGTCGGCGAGCTGGCCGCGCCGTACGACGTGAGCCTGCAGGCGGTCTCCAAGCACCTCAAGGTGCTGGAGGGGGCCGGCCTGGTCACGCGTAGCCGCGACGCGCAGCGCCGCCCCGTGCACCTGGAAGCCGAGGTGTTCGACCTGATGACGAAGTGGATCGAGCGTTACCGCCAGCGGGCGGAGGAGCGCTTCGGGCGCCTCGACGCCGTCCTGGCCCAGATGACCGAGCAGATGAACGCCGAGCAAGCCGACACCGAGACCCCGATGGAGGGAACCGCATCATGAGCACCGCCACTGATGTCCGTTACGACCAGGCCGCGATCGAGGCCGACGAGACCGTGCCGATGATCCACATCTGGCGCGACTTCGCCGGGACCCCGGACCAACTGTTCCGGGCGCACACCGACCGCGACCTGTATGCGCGCTGGGTCGGCCCGGCCGGCCAGTCCGTCGCCATCGACCGCTGGGACGCCACCGAGGGCGGGGCGTTCCGCTTCCGCGGGGACGACAGCGCCGGTGGCGAGCAGGCGTTCCGCGGCTGCTTCCACACCGTGCGTCCCGACCGGATCGTGCAGACCTTCACCTGGGAGGCCATGCCCGACGGCGTGGCCCTGGAGACGATGACGTTCGACGACCTCGGCGACGGCCGCACGCGGCTGCACGCGACCTCGCTGTGCGACAGCTTCGAGGCGCGCGACGCGTGGCTGCGCAGCGGCATGGAGGTCGGGGTCAACGACGGGTACGCCGCCATCGACGGGATGCTCGCCGATGGCACCCTCTGAGCTGCTCACCGCCGAGCCGGCCCGGCGACACCGGCTGATCGCCGACGCGTTCGCTCGTCGGGTGCACGGGGCCCGCGACTGGTCGGCGGCGGCGCCGGTCGAGGGATGGGCGGCGCGTGACGTCGTCGTCCACCTGGTCGAGTGGCTGCCGAGCTTCGTGCAGGGTGGCTCCGACGTGTCGTGGCCCGACGTGCCGTCGCCGAACGAGGACCCCGCTGGAGCGTGGGACGCCCACCAGCACGCCGTACAGGATCTCCTCGACAACCCCGCGAAGGCCGGCGCCGACTTCACCAACCCGCACACCGGCTCGATGCCGCTCGCGCAGGCGATCGACCGCTTCTACACCTCCGATGTGTTCCTGCACACCTGGGACCTGGCCCGAGCCACGGGGCAGGACGAGTCGCTCGACACCGAGCTGTGCGCGGCGATGCTGGCCGGGATGGAGCCGCTCGAGGAGCTCATCCGGAGCTCCGGCCAGTACGGTCCGGCCGTCCCGGTCTCCGAGGGTGCCGACCCTCAGACGCGACTGCTCGGGTTCATCGGCCGCGATCCCGATTGGGCGCACGCGACGCTGCAGTGACGCCGACTCTCCACAAGTGCCTTGACATTTGTTCGAACGTACGTTCGAATAGGAGGACGCCGAAGCGATACTGATAGCTGGGGCTTCGGCGGGGCCTCGGGACCGGGGTCGCCCCGCTCACCGGGCGCGCTGCCATCGACACGTGAGATCTGAGACCGTCGTCGATGCCCGGAGATGCCTGTGGACCATCAGCCCCCACGAGTGCACCCGGTGCTGGCGTGCGCTGACGCGATCGAGCAGGCCCTGAAGGACGTCAGTGGTGTCGATCCGGGCTTCATGGTGACGGAGGAGAAGGCTGCCGCGCTGACTCGTCTCGACCGGCTGGCCGATCAGGTGACCGCGTTGCGGCTGCGGGTGATGGCTGGGGCCGGAGACGTCGCGGACGTCACCGCCGACCACACGGTGGCGACCTGGCTGGCGGCCGAGACCCGCACCGACCCGCGCGACCGGGCCGGTGAGCTGGCGCTCGGCCGGTCGTTGGAGCGGCGATGGACGCGGCTGGGCGCCGCGCTCGCGCATGGCTCGGTGAACCTGCCCCAGGCCCTGGTGATCACGCGCGCGCTGGAGGATCTTCCGGTCCAGGAGGTCGGAGCCGATGCGGTGGTGCGGGCGGAGGAGGCGTTGATCGACTACGCCGCGACGTACGCGCCACGCGAGCTGCGCCGACTCGGTCGCCGCATCCTCGAGGTTGCAGCCCCCGAGAACTGTGACGAGGCCGAGGGCAGGGCGCTCGAGCGCGAGGAGCGCCGGGCGGCGGCGGTCGCCGGCTTGTCACTGCGGCGGCTCGGCGACGGCACCACCCGGATGAGCGGACGCTTCCCCGATGCAGTCGCAGACCGGCTGCGGACCTACCTCGAGGCCCACAGCTCACCGCGCCACCGAGGGGTAGGCGAGGGAGACCAGGTGCGGCCGCGACAGCGCATGGCGGAGGCGTTCGCCGCCTTCCTGGAGGCGGCTGACACCGCCCGGATGCCCCTGCACGGCGGGGACGCGACGTCCGTGTTCGTCACCATCAGCCTGGAGACACTCACCTCCCAGCTGGCCGGCACGGGGCTGGTTGGCGAGGAGCCTCTGAGCGCGGGCGAGGTACGACGCCTCGCGTGCACCGCCCGGATCATCCCGGTCGTCCTCGGCGGCACCTCGGAGGTGCTCGACCTAGGGCGCTCACGGCGCTTGTTCTCGCCGGCCCAGCGCAAGGCCATGGCGCTGCGCGATCGACGGTGCCGCGCCGAGGGCTGCACCGTCCCAGCCGCCTGGTGCGAGGCCCACCACGCCACCGCCCCATGGGCTCGCGGTGGGCGCAGCGACCTCGCGGACGGCGTACTCCTGTGCTCGTGGCACCACCACCGCGCCCACGACCCACGTTTCGACACACGACGGCTCGCCCACGGTGACTACCGCTTCCACAGGCGGACGTAGGCATAACCGGTGCGACCACTCGGGTACGACGTGGGGGCACCACGCGCGGCCAGGTGATGAAAGCAGGTGTCGAGCCTGCCGGTCGCCGTGCGCGTGCCGATCAGTCGTACACCGACGACGAGGGAAGGGTCGTGCTCGACTGGCAGCTGCTGGTCATGTCTGCCCGTGCCTGAGGCGCGAGCCTGGCCTGCCATCGGTTCGAGCCCGTGTGCCGCCTGGAATACGCGCAGGCCCCCCTCACCCGAGTCGCGGCGCCTCGTCGCGTCCGGTCAAACCGGGTGTCCCGAGGCCGGCATCGCGCGCGACGACGACCGCTTGGGCGCGGTCTCGGAGGGCGAGCTTGGCGAAGATGTGGCGTACGTGGGTCTTGACCGTCGCCATGCTGATGAAGAGGGACTCGGCGATCTCGGTGTTGGAGCGGCCGGCGCCGATCAGGGCGAGGACCTCGCGCTCCCGTTCGCTGAGGTCGTCGAAGCCGGGAGGTGTCCGGAGGTCGACCGGTGGCCGGGCGGAGAAGTGGTCCATCATCCGAGCCAGCACCCCGGGTGCCACCACCGGGTCGCCCGCCGCGGCACGTCGTACGGCGTCGAGCAGCGAGTCGGACGTGACGTCCTTGAGCAGGAACCCGACCGCCCCGGCCCGGAGCATGTCGACGACGTGCTGGTCGAGGTCGAACGTCGTCAGGGCGATGATCCGCGCCTCCGAGGACGCCGCGATGCGGCGGGTGGCCTCCACCCCGTCGACACCGGGCATCCGGACGTCCATGAGGATCACGTCGGGCGCCAGGGACGCCGCCGCGGTGATCGCGGCGGAGCCGTCGCCGGCCTCACCGACGACCTCGTGACCGCCGAGCTCCAGGATCATCCGGAGCCCGCTGCGCACCAGGTCCTGGTCGTCCACGATCAGCACGCGGGTCATCGACGTCCTCCGGTCGGGATCACTGCGCGTACGACGAAGCGTCCGTCGTCGACGCAGGCGGTGAACGACCCGCCCAGCAGCTCGGCCCGGTGCCGCATGCCGGTCAGACCGCGACCCGGGACGAACGCCGTCGAGCGACGGGACCGGGTTGGTCGCCTCGACGCAGACCGCGTCGGACTCCCAGGAGACAGTGATCGAGACCGGCTCGCCGGGGGCGTGCCGACCGACGTTGGTCAGGCACTCCCGCACGATGCGGCGTACTGCGAGCGCGGCGGGCGCCTCGTCGGGTAGCGGCGTTCCCTCGACGGTGAGGGTGTTCGGGATG
Source organism: uncultured Actinomycetota bacterium (assembly GCA_963742195.1). GTDB lineage: Bacteria > Actinomycetota > Actinomycetes > Propionibacteriales > Nocardioidaceae > Nocardioides. The sequence continues at coordinate 136,000 of CAVULA010000006.1, read as the reverse complement.
CCGGCTGCCCGAGCGCGCGCCGACTGCGCGGCCAGGTCCTCCTCGGCGTGGTCGTCGTGCGGCGCCAGGACGTCGAGCACCGAGCGGATCTCCGCCAGCGTGCGATGGGCGGTGGCGCGGATCGTCTCCACCGGTGTCGTCGCGCGGGCCGGGTCGATAGTGAGCGCGGCGCCGGCCGCCTCGGCCTGGATCGCGATCAGGGTCACCTCGTGACCGACGACGTCGTGGAGCTCCTGGGCGATCCGGGCCCGCTCCGCGTCGACCGCCGCCTCCTCGGCGCGCATCCGCTCCGCGCGGAGCTCGGCGGTGAGGCGGGTCAGCTCGTCGTTCTGGTGCCGCAGGTGACGGACGAGCCGTCCGGCCAGCACCGGCGCGAGGACGACCAGCGCGGCCCCGATCGCGGCGTAGGCCGGCCTCCGGTCCGAGGAACGTCCCGACCACGGACGTGACACAGGCGAACGCCGTCGTCAGGGCGACGGCGCGGCGCGGGTCGCCGTGGGCGCCGAGCGCGAAGAACTGCAGGATCACCACGACGAAGCCGAGGATCGGGTAGCCGTCGGTGGGGACCAGGAAGAACGCCGAGGCGACGAGCGTGGACTCGATCGGCCGGGTACGCCGCCAGGCGAGCGGGAGCGTCGTACCGAGCACGAACAGCTCGCCGACCGCGCCGTCGGCGATCGGGAACGCGACCGTCTGCACCAGCCCGACCACCAGGAACACCGCGGCCAGCGCCGCGTCGAGCCGCGGAACGCCGAGGCGGTCGAGGAATCCCACGAGTGGAGGGTAGGGACGCTTCCCCTTCCGCGCCATCAACCCCAGGGCTGAGTCACGACCAGTCCTGGCGTCGATGTGGCGACAGGGCTCGGATTCCTAACGTCGGCACGCCGGCTCGACCGAGGCGGCCCACCCGGAAGGAGCACCCATGTCCACCTCGATCGACCACCACAGCGCCGCGCCGAGCCGCGAGGCGCGGACGTCGTACGACGACGCGTGGCTCACCCGCCTCAGCGCGCGGTTCGGCATCGCCTTCACCCTCTGCCAGGTCGGCGTGATGATCTGCATGGCGATCTTCGTGCTTCCGCACGGCGGCTCGCCCAGCGATCCGGCCCTCGAACGCGGGCACCACGTCCTGGAGGCGGAGAATCTCTACCGCGCCGGGAACTACGCGTTCATCCTCGCCGGCACCTTGCTGCTCGGCTTCCTCGGAGCGGTGTACGTCAAGCTGCGGCGCGCGGACAGCACCGGGGTGCTGGCGACCGTCGCCGTGGCCGCCGGGACGTTGCTGACGCTGATCTGGCCGTACGCCGGTGTCCTCCACGACGTCGCGCTGGACACCGCCGCGGACGGGACCGACCTGCGGATCCTGGGCGGTTGGGACGCCGTCGCGCCGTACTCCCTGGCGTTCTCGGCCCTGCCGCGCCTGTTCCTCGTCGGCGCGATCGTGCTCGCGCTGCGGATGGCCGGGGAGGCGCGGACCCTCCAGCGTCTCGGTATCGTCCTGCTGCCGCTGAGCCTGGCCGGCTCTGCCACGCTCGTCGCCGGGGCCGCCTTCCCCCTCCTCGCGCTCAGCACGCTCGGCTACGAGCTGTGGATCGGTGCCGTCGCCTGGCACTGGCTGAAGACGTCGCGCTGAGGCCGATCCTGCTGTTGGTCGGGCGGAGGAGACTGCCGCCCGACCGATGGCCACGTCCTACTTTCGTACGACGCCGCACGGTCAGCGCCTGCCGTACCTTGACCGCATGGCCCGGGTCTGGCAGTTCTTCGCGGTCTGGGGGCTCGACGTCCTGGTCGTCCTCGCAGCCGTGGCCAGCGGGGTAGGGACTTTCCTGCGCAGCGATCCACAACGGCCCGACGGGCTGCAGCTGTGGCTCGAGGCGGTCGCGATCACGGTGGTGCTGCTGGCCCTCTGCGCTCGCCGACGGTTCCCCTTCCTGGCGCCGGTCGTCATCTGGGTGGCCTGCCCGGCGCTGAGCTTCGTCGACGGCAACCTGATCACCAGCCAGCCCGGAGTGTTCCTGTGCGGGATGGGAGCGGCCGTGCTGCTCGGCAGCCTGAGGAGCGGCCGACAGTCGCGCGTCGGGCTGCTGATCGTGCTGGTCGGTGCGGCGACCGTGGTGTACAACGATCCGACCCACACACCAGGTGACTTCTTCTTCACCCCCGTGCTGTTCACCATCGGCTGGCTGGTGGGCTACGCGATGCGCGAGCGCAACCAGCAGGCCGAGGAGGCCGAGCAGCGCGCCGACCGAGCCGAGCGTGCCCGCGAGTCGGCGGCCCGGCTGGCCGTGGCCGAGGAGCGGGCCCGGATGGCCCGCGAGCTCCACGACGTCGTCGCCCACGCCGTGAGCGTGATGGTGCTGCAGGTCGGAGCGGTGCGGCACCGGATGCCGGCGACCTCGAAGGAGGGGGAGGCCCTGCGCAACGTGGAGCTGGCCGGGCGGACGGCGCTCGCCGAGATGCGCCGGCTGCTCGGCGCGCTCAGGGACGGCGACGACCTGCTCGAGCTCACGCCCGGCCCGGGGCTCGACGACCTGGAGGCGCTGGCGAAGGACGTGCGGGCCGCCGGGCTCGACGTACGCCTGCACGTGGAGGGAGAGCCGACCACGCTGCCGCGGTCGCTGGACCTCTCGGCGTACCGCATCGTGCAGGAGGGGCTCACCAACGCGCTCAAGCACTCCGGCGGCCGCCGCGCGGACGTCACCGTCGACTACAGCCCCGACTGTCTGCGGCTCGAGGTGCGCGACGACGGCGTCGGGGGAGCGCGGAACGACGGTCTCGGGCACGGGCTGGTCGGCATCGGGGAACGGGTGAAGGCGTACGGCGGCGAGATGTCGGCGTTCGCCGCGACCACCGGTGGGTTCGTGCTGCGTGCCTCCCTCCCGCTCCACTCCGAGGGCGCGACGTCATGACCACGATCCGGGTGCTGGTGGTCGACGACCAGGCGATGGTGCGGGCGGGGTTCCGCCTGCTCCTGGGCGACGAGCCCGACATCGAGGTCGTCGCCGAGGCCGGCAACGGGCTGGAGGCGGTCACCGAGGCCGCCCGGGTCCACCCCCACGTCATCCTCATGGACATCCGGATGCCCGAGCTCGACGGGCTGGAGGCGACCCGCCGGATCCTGACCGCCGACCCGGAGAGCCGGATCCTGATCCTGACGACGTTCGACCTCGACGAGTACGTCTACCGGGCGCTCGAGGCCGGCGCCAGCGGCTTCGTCCTCAAGGACGACCCGCCCGAGCAGCTGATCGCCGCCGTCCGCACGGTCGCCGGCGGCGACGCGCTGCTGTCACCGTCGGTGACCCGGCGGGTGATCGCGCAGTTCACCCGCTCGCACCAACAGCCGCCGAAGGCAGTGGCGGACCTGACCCCACGCGAGATGGACGTCTTCCGGCTGATCACCAAGGGCTACTCCAACGCCGAGATCGGGAGCGAGCTGTTCATCAGCGACACCACGGTGAAGACGCACGTGACGCGGCTGCTCCAGAAGCTCGACCTGCGCGACCGGGCCCAGGCCATCGTGCTGGCGTACCAGACAGGGCTGTTCGAGGCCTGAGCCTCCTCCTTTGGTAGGACCCGCACGACCCCCTTGGTGCCCCTCGAGGAGCGACCTCGCGACGACGCGGCCGACCCCCCGGCGTACCTAGCGTCATCGGCATGACCTACCTGCAGCTCGACCCACTGTCCGAGTGGATCGGCGCGACCTCGCGGTGGACGACACCGCGCCCGCACCGCCCACGCCCCGAGTCACCGACCAGAGAGAACTGCCGCCCATGATCACCATCGAGAACCTGTCCAAGAAGTACGGCAGCACCACCGTCGTGCACGACATCACCTTCACCGCCCGATCCGGTCGCGTCACCGGCTTCCTCGGCCCCAACGGGGCGGGAAAGTCGACCTCGATGCGGATGATGGTCGGGCTCACCACACCCACGGACGGCAGCGCGACCATCAGCGGTCGCCGGTTCGCCGACCTGCCCAACCCGGGCCGCGAGGTCGGCGTCATGCTCGACGCGTCGGCCCAGCACGCCGGCCGGACCGGCCGCGAGATCCTGACCATCGCCCAGCAGATCATGGACGTCCCGGCCCGCCGGGTCGCCGAGCTGCTGGAGCTGGTCAGCCTCACCCCGACCGAGGCCGACCGGCGCGTGGGCAACTACTCGCTCGGCATGCGGCAGCGGCTCGGGATCGCCGCCGCCCTGATAGGCGACCCGCACGTGCTGATCCTGGACGAGCCCGCCAACGGGCTCGACCCGGCCGGCATCCGCTGGATGCGCGACCTGCTCCGCGACTACGCCGACGGCGGCGGGACGGTCCTGCTGTCCTCCCACCTGCTGGCGGAGATCGAGATCATCGCCGACGACATCGTGATGATCGGGCAGGGCCGCATCGTCTGCCAGGGCTCCAAGGCCGACCTGCTGCAGGCGGCCGGGACCGTCGTCCGCTCCGCGGACATCCCCGCCCTCCAGCACGCACTGGCCACCGCCGGCGTCAGCACGACCGTCGCCGACGACGGCTCGCTCCGCACCGAAGCCGATCCCGCCTCCGTCGGGCGAGCGGCGTACGACGGCGGCGTGGTGCTCACCGAGCTCCGCACCGCCGACAGTGGCGGCCTCGAGGAGATGTTCCTCGAGCTCACCGCCGACACCCAACGAGAGAGGACAGCGGCATGACCGCCATCGCCATCGACCAGGCGCGTGCCGGTCGACGTACCGAGTTCGCGCAGATCCCGCTCAGCCGGGTCGTCCGCGTCGAGCTCCGCAAGATGTTCGACACCAGGTCCGGCTTCTGGCTGATCGCGAGCATCGTGATCACCGGACTGATCGCCACGATCGCGACCGTCGCGTTCGCGCCCGACGCCGACCTGACGTACTACAACTTCGCCAAGGCGGTCGGGTTCCCGATCACGGTGATCCTGCCGATGATCGCCCTGCTGTCCATCACCAGCGAGTGGAGCCAGCGCAGCGGCCTGACGACGTTCACCTACGTCCCCAGCCGTCGGCGCGTGGTCGTGGCCAAGACCTGGTCCGCGGTCATCGTCGCGGTCGCCTCCATGTTGTTCGCCTTCGCGGTCGGTGCGGTCGGCAACGTCGTCGGCAGCACCATCGCCGGGACTCCGACCGTGTGGGACCTCACGGTCGGGCACGCCTGCACGATCGTGCTGGGCAACCTGGTCTCGCTGTCGATCGGGGTGATGCTGGGCATGCTGCTCCGCAGCTCTGCCGGCGGACTGGTGATGTACTTCGTGCTCGTCCTGCTCGTGCCCAACCTGACCAGCCTGCTGGCCGCCAGCCAGGACTGGTTCAAGGACCTGCAGCCCTGGGTGGACCTGCCGTTCGCGCAGACCTCCCTGTTCGACGGCATGCACACCGGCACCCAGTGGGCGCACGTCGCGACCGCGTTCACCATCTGGATCGTCATCCCCGGCTTCTTCGGGCTGCGCGGCGTGATGCGCTCGGAGGTGAAGTAGTCCCTGGTACGACGCCGCGTACGCCGCGGACCCCGCCACTCGCTCGAGTGGCGGGGTCTCGTCGTCAGTCCGTGTCATTCCCATTTCGGCAGCATCCGCCGATGTGCAGCACCTTGTCGGCGGAAGAGGCCGACGGCGGGCGCGGTCCGGATCTAAGGTGAGGCGACCGTCGTATCCACGGAGGAACCATGACCGACCCGACCATGCCGCCGCCCGACCCGAACGTCGAGCCGTCGTCCGCGCCGCCCCCTCCGCCGGCGTACAGCGGCGTCCCGACGACGCCCGCGCCTGCCGGTCTCGCTCCCTCCGGCGGCCCCGCCGGCAAGGTCCGGAGCACCGGCACGTGCATCCTGCTGATGATCGTGACCCTGGGGATCTACGGGCTCTACTGGTACTTCGCCACCCACGAGGAGATGAAGCGGCACAGCGGGCAGGGGATCGGCGGCGCCATCGCGCTGGTGCTGGCGATCTTCGTCGGCATCGTGATGCCGTTCCTGAACTCCAACGAGGTCGGCAACCTCTACGCGCGGCGGGGTCAGAAGCCGCCGGTCACCGCCGTGACCGGTCTCTGGGCGCTGCTCCTCGGCTGGTTCTTCCTGGTCGGGGTGCTCGTGTGGTTCGTCAAGACCAACGGGGCGCTCAACGACTACTGGCGGTCGGTCGGGGCGCGCTGACGCTCCCCGCGGCTCGGGTGGTCTCGACGCGCTCGGGCTCGGGGTCGGATCCCGCGCGGAACGCGGTCGGTGGGAGCGTGACAGGATCGTCGCGTGGCAGCGGAAGAAGGAGCAGTCGGCCGACGCGTTGGCGGCGTTGCGTCCCGACCTCCGCGCGGCGGCAGCCCGGGTGGGCGCTCGGCTGCGTGACCCGGGCGACCTGGCGCCGGTGCCGGCGTACCTGCACGACGACGAGATCGTGCGGTTCCTGGTGCTCGGCACCCACGAGCGGGGCGGCGGGGTGCTGGTCCTGACCGATCAGCGGCTGCTGTTCTTCCTGAGCCGGGTGATGAAGCCGTCGCTGGACCTGCCGCTCGGCAGGATCGACTCGCTGACGACCTCGTCGGGGATGTCGACCGGCGAGCTGGCGCTCCGGGTCGGCGCGGACGTCGTTGCCGTGTCGCGGATCGTGAAGGGCGACGTCGAGCCGCTGGCGCACGCGGTGCGGCAGGCTCGCGAGGCGGCGCCGGCCGAATCCATGCCGTCGCCGGAGCCGGGCGGTCCGGGCGGGTCGGTGGACCCGTTCGAGGCGATGGCGAAGCTGTCGGCGCTCCGCGACCGGGGAGTGCTCACCGAGGCGGAGTTCGCGGCCAAGAAGCAGGAGCTCCTGGACCGGCTCTGAGGGGCCGCGAGGTGTCCACAGACGGCTGACCGTCGATGGCGGTCCACAGGTGTCGCGGCGGACGCGGGCGCCGGTGGGTGACCGGGCGTTCAGTGGCGGCATGCCCGCATCTCGGAAGCGACGCCGCCGCCACGTCCCACGCCGTCCCGGCCCACCGGCGTACGCCGGTCCCGGACTGCGCGAGGAGCTGGCGGAGCTGGAGCCGTGGCTGAAGACCATGGTCGCGGTGGACGACGCGGAGCGGCGCGGGGACGCGGAGGAGGCCCTGCTGCTGATGAACGCGCGGCTGCTCGGGCCGGACGGGCGGCCGTTCTGGAGGCCGGCGCGGGTCAGCCGCCTCAGCCAGGTGGTGCTGCTGGGCTCGAGGCTCCCTCGCTGGGCGGTGTCCCGCTGGATCGTGGCTCAGGCGCACGACTGGGTGGCCAGGCCGGGCGACCCTGTCCGGGGCGAGGCGCTGGCGCGGGCGGTCGAGGTACGCGGAGGGACAGCGGGACTGTCGACGCGGGACGAGGTCGACGCCCAGTGCAAGATCTTCGACCACGACTGGGTCTTCCGGCAGCTCTATCTCTACGAGCTCGGTGGACTGGACCGTTTCCTGCGCTCGCGCGCCACTCCCGATCTGCTGACCGGCGCCGACCGCGTCCGTGACTGGGCGCGTGCTCCCATGGCAGCCCTCCGGCTGGTCGAGCGGACACCCGGCACCGTCACCTGGCAGCGGGTCGACACGGGCGCACAGCGTGGTGCTGCCCAACATCGGCAGCGCGGTTGTCGTGACGCCCGGTCAGCACGTGCTCGGCCGGCTGGTGCCGCTGGAGTCCGGCTTCATGCTCGAGAGCGCCCCGCTGCTGGTGCCCGCCGAGACCGCCGAGCGGGTGGCGGCGGATCCGGCCTCGTGGGTGGACGCGGTCCGCGCGTCGCGTACCGAGATCCAGACCGGCGGGTACGACGACGGGCTCGCCCACGACGTCCGCGACCTCGTCTGGCAGCTGGTCCTCCGTGACCCGGCCCAGGACCCACCGCCGGTCGTCGACGTCGGTGCCCACCTGGCCCGACGGGCGCTGGTCCTCGCCCGGACCATCGTGACCGAGGGCTACGTCGTGGAGCCCGACGACGTGGACCCGTGGGCCTGCGTCCGCGCCGCCCTGCTCAGCCTGAGCGTGGTGACCCGCCTGCCCGCCGTCGCCGAACCCGGCGACGAGGCGGTGCTCGACCGCTTGGCGGAGCTGCTCGCGGCGCCGGTCGACCTGATCTGCCGCGACCTCGCCCGGAAGGTGCGCGTCACCGCCTGACGGGGGCGCGCTGACTACGGACCCGAGGCCCGAGCCGCGGGAGCGTCCACGGAGTCCTTGCCCAGACTCCAGCGGCCTGCCTGGGTGATTCCGGGCATCACAAATGGCTGCCGCGCGCCACCGCCCCTCACTCCCGCCGCCGCGGTGGCGGGCGGGGCCGGGTGAGCGCCTGGCGGCTCACCCCGGGTGGCGGCACGAACTCGGCGGCTCCGGTCGCCGTCAGCTCGACGTACCAGGGCCCGGAGTGGACCAGTCGGTGGTGGTGCCCGCAGAGCAGGATCAGGTTCTCCAGGCAGGTCTCGCCGTCGTCGATCCAGTGGATCACGTGGTGGGCGTGGCACATCACCGGCGGCCGGCGGCACCCGGGGAACCGACAGTGGCGGTCGCGTGCGACGAGGGCGCGCCAGAGGGCAGGCGTGACCAGCCGGCTCTGGCGGCCGACGTCCAGGACCTCGCTGGCCGAGCCGAGCACCGCCGGGATGACCTCCGCGTCGCAGCACAGCCGGCGCACGGCGCTCGCCGAGAGCTCCGTGTCGTCGTCGGTCACCGCGACCCCGAGGCCGGTGCGCAGGTCGTCGTAGCTCATCAGCAACGTGAGCCGCGGGCTCGCGCCGTGCTGGTGGGGGAGGACATCGGCGGTCTGGACCCGCTGGGACAGCTCGACCAGGGCGTCGAACATGCGGGCACCGTGGTCGCGCGGGTCCCTGCCGTCGTGGCCGCATCCCGGAGTCGTGCAGGAGTCGGCATCGCAGGCGGCGGCGTCGGAGGGCTGCGGCTTGGTGAGGGACATCAGGGTCGTCCGGATCAGGGCGGCGTCCTCCGCCGAGCCGAAGCCCCGGATCCGGGCACCGCCGTAGGAGTCGGTGACGATCGACAGGAACCGAGCCTGGTGGCTCGCCCGCTCGTGACGGGCGAGCGCCGCCTCGTCGCGACGGTCCTCGCCCTCGGGGTCGATCACGGACAGCAGGTGGCGGCCCGCGCGCTGGAGCTCCCCCGCGTCGAGGCGCTTGGCGTGGTCGAGGAGGACGGCGACGGCGCGTCGGTGGTCGGTGGTGGACGGGAGGACGCGGACGGCGCGGGTGATGACGTGGGCCTTCGCCGTGGAGAGCCAACCGTCGCGCATCGCCTCGGCCACGGGCGCGAACAGCTCCTCGCGGAGGTCCTCGGCGAGGTGGACCATGGCGGGGCCGGCGCCGCGGCGGCCGCCCGCGACCGCCGTACAGAAGTCACGCGTCGAGGCCCATCCCAGCGGCTTCACGCCGCCGGTCGACTCGAGCTCGGCGACCACCGAGAGCTCCAGCTCGTCGAGGGACGACTTGAGCGACTCGATCGCGGTGACGGTCGCGGCGAGCTCGCTCGCGGGGTGCGCGGCCCACCACGTTTCCGACAGCTCGACGACCCGACGGCGCAGCCGCTCGAGCTCGGCAGGGATGCCGGCCGAGGTCGTGTGTGGTGTGTCCGTGGTGGTCATCGATGCCAGTCAAGCGGCCGCCACCGACAGTCCGACGCCGAGAAGCCTCAGTATCCACAGGGCGTTGCGAAGAAGTTTCGGAAACGGCGACGCACTCCGGCAGGTGCTGCGCTCCGAGGTGAAGTAGCCCCACCCGGCGGCACCCCCGTCACTCACCCGAGTGGCGGGGTCGTCGGCTTTCCGCCCGGCGAGCCGGGCCGCGAATCACCCACCCCGGGCGATACGCCGGCTCGGCCGCGTTCGGCATCGTGGTGGACGACGAAGGGGAGGCAAGATGCCGACAACAGCCGACCAGACCAACCAGCGGGCGGACGTCTTCGTGGTCTTCGGGATCACGGGCGACCTGGCACGGGTGATGACCTTCCGGTCGCTGTACCGGCTCGAGGCCCGAGGGCTCCTGGACTGTCCCGTCGTGGGCGTCGCCGTCGACGACTGGACGATGGACCAGCTGGTCGAACGGGCGCGCTCCTCGATCGAGGGCACCGGCGAGCAGATCGACGAGGAGGTCTTCGCGAGGTTCGTCGGCCGGCTCTCCTACGTCAGCGGCGACTTCACCGACCCCGCGACGTACGGACGCGTCGGCGAGGCGATCAAGGGCGCCTCGACGCCGTGCTTCTACCTCGAGATCCCGCCGTTCCTGTTCGGCAAGGTCGTCAAGGGCATCGCCGACGCCGGCCTGAGCACGGGAGCGCGCTTCGTCATCGAGAAGCCGTTCGGTCACGACCAGCAGTCCGCGCACGCCCTCGCCGAGGAGCTGCACCAGTACGTGGACGAGGCGCAGCTGTTCCGGATCGACCACTACCTCGGGAAGATGGGTCTCGAGGAGATCCTCTTCCTGCGTTTCGCCAACGCCATGCTCGAGCCGGTCTGGAACCGCAACTACATCGAGAACGTGCAGATCACGATGGCGGAGGACTTCGGCGTCGACGACCGAGGCAGCTTCTACGACCCGGTCGGCGCAGTGCGCGACGTCGTCGTCAACCACCTCATGCAGGTCGTGGCCGCCGCGGCCATGGAGCCGCCGTCCCGGGGCGACCTGGCCACCATCAAGGAGTCGCAGGTCGCCCTGTTCCGCGCGGTCGTCGAGGCCGACCCGGCTCACTACGTCCGCGGGCAGTACGACGGGTACCAGGACATCAAGGGCGTCGCCGCCGGCTCGAGCACGGAGACGTACGCCGCGCTGCGGCTCGACATCGAGAACTGGCGGTGGGCCGGCGTCCCGTTCTTCATCCGGACCGGCAAGCGGCTCCCGGTCACCCAGACCGAGCTGCGTCTGGTGTTCAAGCGGCCGCCGCACCTGGGCTTCTGGCCGCCGTCGCACCAGCCCGAGGCCAACCAGCTGGTGATCAAGCTCGATCCCTCCACCGGGGTGCGGATCCAGGTGGATGCCCGGCGTACCGACCTCGGTCGGATCGGGCCGATCGAGCTCGACATGGAGTTCGCCGACGAGGGCGGCGAGGGTGCGACGCCGTACGAGGTGCTGCTGCACGCCGCGATGATGGGCGACAGCACCCGCTTCAGCCGGCAGGACGGGATCGAGGAGACCTGGCGGGTCATGCAGCCGTTGCTCGACGCCCCGCCGGCGGTCCATCCCTACGCGCCGGGCACCTGGGGACCTCCGGCCGCCGACGACATCACCGCCGGCATGGGTGGCTGGCGCACCCCGTGGCTGCCGGACTGACAGCGCTGGAGGCGGTTCCTAGGAAATACCGGCCGATGGACGGATGGCTGGTGAGGAACCACCGGGAGTAGCGTCTGCACGGTGCAGGGGAAAAACGGGGTTCCCCCGTCGGGTGTGCCCGTAACCCAGCCTCGTTCGCCGTCGAGCACTCCCGGCTCGCCTTCGGACGACGTGGCTGCGACGGCCCCTGCCATGGTGGAGCGCGCGGCCCTCCTCGACCGCCTGGGTGGCTCCGACGAGCCGGTGATCGCCGTCGTCGCCCCGCCGGGCTACGGGAAGACGACCTTGCTGGCCCAGTGGGCGAGGGGTCGCCGACCTCGTGTCGCCTGGCTCGCGTGTCAGGAGGTCCACGACGACCCGGTGGTCCTGTGGACCGCGGTGGCGGCCACTCTCGCTCCGACCGCGCCCGAGGGGCCGCTTCCCATGGACGACGACGACACAGCCGTCGACCACCTGACCCAGACGTGGGGCGCCGAGCCGGTCACCGTCGTCCTGGACGGGCTCGAAGCCCTGTCCAGCCGTGAGGGCCGGCGTTCCGTCGCTGCCTTCGCCGACGCCCTGCCGGCGGGATGGAGGCTGGCGCTGGCGTCGCGTCACGAGCTGCCGTTCCCCGTGGCGCGCATGCGCGTCGAGCGTCGCCTGCTCGAGCTCGGGGCGGACGCACCTCGCCATGGACCGGGGCGAGGCAAGCGGTCTGCTCGCGGCCGCGGGCGTCGAGCAGTCCCCGGCGCGAACCGACGGCCTCGTGCACGAGACCGAGGGCTGGCCGGCGGCGCTGTACCTGGCCGCTCTCGCGATCCGCGCCGGCGACGCCCCGGCCGACGGCGGGTTCACCGGGGACGACCGGTGGATGGGCGACTACCTGCGGTCCGAGATCCTCGACCGGCTTCCGCGGGCGCAACGGACGTTCCTCGTCCGTACGTCGGTCCTCGAGCGGTTGAGCGGTCCCCTCTGCGACGCCGTGCTCGGCGTGGGCACCTCCACGCGGCTGCTCGACCACCTCCGGCAGCACGAGCTCCTGGTGGCACCGCTGGACCGCCGGGGTGAGTGGTACCGCGTCCACCGCCTCTTCCGTCAGCTCCTGCAGGCCGAGCTCCGGAGCGAGGCTCCCGACCTCGTCCCGGAGCTGCACCGACGGGCCGCGGACTGGTTCGAGGACGCCGGCGGAGCTGGAGGACGCCATCGACCAGGCCTACCTCGCCGGTGACACGGAGCGGTTCGGGCGCCTGGTCCTGGCGGTGATGCAACAGGTCTGGGCGAGCGGCCGTATCGACACCGTCGAACGCTGGATGGAGCGGCTCGGCAGCCGCGCGCCGGCACCCCACACCCCGGCGATGATCGCGCACGGCGCGCTGATCTTCGCCCTGCTCGGGCGGCCCGGCGACACAGAGCGTTGGGCCGCGGTGGCCGAGAGCTCACCGGCGATCGGCACCCTCCCGGACGGCAGCACGGTCGAGGCGACGATGGCCTACCTGCGAGCGAACCTCTGCCGTGAAGGTCCCGCGGTGATGCGGGCGGACGCGGTCGAGGCGCTGGCAGGCTTGGGCCCCACGAGTCCCTACCGAGCCACGATGCTCCACGCCGAGGGACTGTCGTACCTGCTGGAGGGCGACCTCGAGAGCGCGGACGCGTCGTTCGCCCACGCCTTCGACCTGGCCGTCAGCATCGACGCAGCGCCGGTGGCCGCGCTGGTCCTCGCCGAGCAGTTCCTCGTGGCCGTGGAGCGCGACGAGTGGACGGCTGCCGAGTCGTTGATGAAGCGGTCGCTGGAGATCGTGGCGCGGGGACCGTTCGACGAGTACTGGACGAGTGCCCTGGTGTTCGCCGCAGCCGCCCACGCCGCCGCGCACCGCGGCGACATGTCCGAGGCTCGCGAGTACGCGCGCCGTGCCACCCGACTGCGGCCACTGCTCACCTACGCACTGCCGGTGGTCTCGGTCCAGGCCCTGGTCGAGCTGGCCCGCGCGTACCTGGCGCTCGTCGATCCGGAAGGGGCGAGGGCCGTGCTGGAGCAGCTCCGCGGCATCCTGCAGCAGCGTCCCGACGTCGGCAGCCTGGTCGGCACCGTGCACCGCCTGGACGAGCGGGTGGGTCAGATCACGGCCGCCCGGCCGCTCGGGGCCTCGTCACTCACCGCCGCGGAGCTCCGGCTGGTCCCTCTGCTCTCCACGCACCTGACCTATCCCGAGATCGGCGAGCGCCTCTTCATCTCGCGGCACACGGTCAAGACGCACGCGGGGTCGGTCTACCGCAAGCTCGGCGCGTCGTCGCGCAAGGAGGCGGTGGAGCGGATCGTGGAGCTCGGTCTGATCTGACCGGGGCCGACCGGGCGCTCTGGTGCGGTGCTGTGGTCACTGAGTGCGCTCTGTCGGGCACTTGGGCGGTGACAACCCCGCGTTACATCGCGTTCGGAGGCGGGTCAGGCGAGGCGGTCCAGGAGGTGGTCGCCGACGCGGAGCGCGTTCGCCATCGCGGTGAGGGCCGGGTTCACCGCCCCGATGCTCGGGAAGAAGCTGGTGTCGACGACGTAGAGGTTGTCGACCTCGTGCGCCTTGCAGTCGGTGTCGAGGACCGAGGTCGCGGGGTCGTTCCCGAAGCGGACGGTGCCGGCCTGGTGGGCGCACCCGGCGACCGGGATGTCGTTCTTCATGTAGACGTCCCGCGGGATCAGGTGGTGCGGGTGCATGCCGAGGTGGCTCAGGTGCTTCTTGACCCGGTGGTAGAGCTGCTCCATGGGCTCGGTGTTGTTCGGCGTGTAGCTCAGCACGATGTCGCCGTCGGCGTCGAGCGTGACCCGGTTGTCGGGAGCGGGCAGATCCTCGACCGACAGCCAGAAGTCGACGGCGTGGGTGGCGACGTCGCGCAGGGCGAGGGTCGGTGCCAGCTTGGTCTCGATCGGCTTCTCCCCGCGGTACATCGGCGCCGACGACTTGCCGACCATCTGCAGGTTGCCCATCGGGAAGTCGAAGTCGGCATCACCGAAGTAGTAGTCGTTGAGGCCCAGGGTCTTCTGGAACCGGTGTCGTTGGGCTCGGTCGACACCGCGAGGAACGCGCGGCTGTTGTGGAAGACGTAGTTGCGACCCACCTGGTCCGAGCCGTTCGCCAAGCCGTGGGGGTGACGGTCGTTGGCGCTGGCGAGCAACAGCTTCGCCGAGTTCGCCGCTCCTGCCGAGACGACGACGACGTCGCCCGAGAAGCGCTGCTCCTCGCCGTCCACGTCGGCGACGACCGAGGTGACGGTGCGACCCGTCTCGTCGGTCTCGAGCCGGCGTACGACGGCGTTGCGGACCAGGTGGACGTTGTCGTGCTCGATCGCCGGGCGTACGGCGATCACCTCCGCATCGCTCTTGGCGTGCACGAGGCAGGCGAAGCCGTCGCACGTCGCGCAGCGGATGCAGGGGCTGAAGGCCGGCTCCGCCTCGTTCAGCATGATGCCCGAGGGGGAGTGGAAGGGGTGGAGCCCGACCTGGCCGAGGTCGTCGAAGAGCCGCTGGATGCGCGGCTCGTGGGAGACCGGCGGGAAGGGGTACGGCGCGGACGCCGGCGGCTCGGTCGGGTCCTCGCCGCGGGCGCCGTGCACCTGGTACAGCTCCTCGGCCTGCGTGTAGTACGGCTCGAGCACGCTGTAGTCGATCGGCCAGGCCGGCGAGATCCCGCCGTGGTGCTTGAGCTCGCCGAAGTCGCGCTCGCGCAGGCGGTAGAGGGCGGCGCCGTAGAACTTCGTGGCGCCGCCGACGAAGTAGTGCACCTGGGGCTGGAAGGCGTTGCCCTTCGCGTCGTACCAACGGTCGGCCGAGACGTAGCGGTTGTCCACGAACACCGCGGTGGCGTCCCAGTTCTCCAGCTCGCGCGGGAGCCAGTCGCCGCGCTCGAGGATCAGGACCCGTTTGCCGGACGGCGCCAGCCGGTGGGCGAGCGTGCCGCCGCCGGCTCCCGAGCCGACGATGATCACGTCGTAGTGGTCGCTCATGTGGTGCCTCCTCTGACGCCGTGCTGCTCGGTCGTGCTCGGCCGGTCGCCGAGGGTCGATGTGGGGGACGTCCGCCTCGCGGTCTCCCCAGGCGATGCGCTTGGGCGCCGTGGAGGCCTCGACGGTGGCGGCGTGGTCGCGGTCGAAGTAGTCCCAGGCCCAGGTCAGGAAGGCGTCGGTCCGGCTGTGGGCGCCGCTCAGGAGACTGGCGTGGACGCCGAGCCAGGCCGCGAACGCGATCGGTCCCTCGACCTCGTGCCGGCGCTTGCCCACCTCCGCGACGGCGGCGTTGCGGCCGATCATCGCCATGATGCCCTTGTCCTTGTAGTGGAACGGCTTCGTCGGACTCCCGTCTCGCTCGCGCAGGATGTTCGCCGCCGCCCAGGCGCCGGACTGCTGCGCCACGGAGCCCAGCTGGGGGAGGGTGGCGTCGTCGCCGCCGGGGATGTTGGCGACGTCACCGACGGCGAACACGCCCGGGAAGCCGGGAACGGAGAGATCGGCCTCGACGTCGATCCGTCCGCCGCGCCCGGTGGGCAGGCCGCCGGCAGCGGCGATCGATGCTGCCGACTCCCCTCCGCCCCAGACCACGGTCCGGGTGGGGATCGTCGTCCCGTCGTCGAGCTCGACGCGGTCCGGGTGTACGGCGGCGACACCGGTCTCCAGCCGGATCTCGGCCCCCTGCTTGGTCAGCTTCTTGTGCGCGTAGGCGTGGGACTTCTCGGAGAACGGAGCCAGCAGGGCGCTTCCCGGTCCACCAGGAAGATCCGTCCCGGCCGAGGGATGTCGCCCAGCGCCGCCAGCGCCTTGGTGAGCTCGGCGAGCGCTCCCGTCACCTCGACCCCCGTCGGTCCACCGCCGACCACGACCACGTCGAGGGCGTCGTCCACGGCCTGCTGGTCCGTTCCGGCCGCGGCGAGAAGCTCCTGGAAGTGCAGCCGGAGACGTTCCGCGTCGGCCACCGAGTAGAGCGGGAAGGCGTGCTCGGCCGCTCCGGGCACGCCGAAGTACTCCGCCCGGCCCCCGGCAGCGATGACGAGGTGTGACCCGCTGACGTCGGTCCCGTCGTCCAGCGTCAGGCTGCGAGAGCCCGGGTCGATCCCCGTCACCGCGACGGTCCGGACCTCGACCGTCGGATACTCGCGGAAGATCGTCCGGTGCGGCCGGGCGATGTCCTCGGCCGGCAGCTGCGAGGTGGCCACCTGGTAGAGCAGGGGTTGGAACTGGTGGTAGTCGTGCTGGTCGACCAGCACCACGTCGACCCCCTCGTCGCCGAGCTTGTGGGCGCAGGCCACCCCCGCGAGACCACCGCCGAGCACCAGCACCGTCACAGCGAGAGCTCTTCCCTAAACTCGGTCAGGATGATCCGGCCCGCGGCCTGGATCAGCGCCAGGTGGGAGAACGCCTGCGGGAAGTTGCCGAGGTGGCGGGCGCGCTCGACCTCGAACTCCTCGGCGTACAGGCCCAACGGCGAGGAGATCCGCAGCAGCCGCTCCATGAGCCCGGTCGCCTGGTCCATCTCCCCGATCGCGGCGAACGCGGAGACCAGCCAGAACGAGCAGATCAGGAAGGTCCCCTCCTTGCCGGACAGTCCGTCGTCGGTCTCGTCGGTCTTGTAGCGCAGGACGAAGCCGTTCTCCGTCAGCTCCTCGGAGATTGCCTTGACGGTGTTGCGGATCCGCTCGTCGGTGCCGGGCAGGAAACCGAAGAGCGGGGCGAGCAGGATCGAGGCGTCGAGCGCGTCCGTGTCGTAGTGCTGGCGCAGCACGCCGCGGTCGCTCACGCCGTGGGCGAGGATGTCCTCCTTGATCTCCTCGGCTACGGCGGCCCACTCGGTCTCGAGCTTGTCGTCGTCGCGGATCGCGGCCAGCTTCGCGGCCCGGTCGAGCGCTACCCAGCCCATCAGCTTGGACGACACGTAGTGCTGCGGTTTCCCGCGGGCCTCCCAGATGCCCTGGTCGGGCTCGCGCCAGGCGGCGATCGCTCCCGCGGCCTGTGACTGCACCAGCGGCCACAGCCGGCGCGGCAGGTGCTGGCTGCGTCGGGTGTGCAGGAGGATCGAGTCCAGGACCGCGCCGAAGACGTCGTTCTGACGCTGGTCGAACGCTCCGTTGCCCAGACGCACCGGGCGAGCACCCTCGTAACCGGTCAGCTCGTCCCGCGTGGACTCGGTGAGGTCGCGCCGGCCGTCGATGCCGTACATGATCTGCAGGCCGCCGTCCGGGTTCGGCTCGAGGTCCGCGACGAACTGGATGAACTCGTCGGCCTCCCAGTCGAGGTTCAGGTAGTGCAGCGCCTGGAGGGTGAACGTCGTGTCCCGCATCCACGTGTAGCGGTAGTCCCAGTTGCGCTCACCGCCGGGCGTCTCCGGGAGCGAGGTGGTCAGGGCAGCCACCGTGGCGCCGGTCGGCATGTAGGTCAGTCCCTTGATCGTGAGAGCCGACCGCTCGAGCGGGTGGCGCAGGCTGTGGTCGGGGATCCGCGCGCGCGCCAGCCAGTTCCGCCAGAACTGGATCGTGGCCTCGATGTGGGCGGTCGCCTCGGCCATGTCGGTCGGTGCGACCAGTCCCTCAGCCCACGACAGGGCGCAGAACGCCGTGTCGCCCTTGGTCAGGACGTGCCGGGCGCGGGCGGTGCCGCCCTCGATGCCGATCAGCATGTCGGTACTGATGCGGAACACCGGACCGGTGGCGTCGGCGGCATCGGCCGCATGGCTCTCCTCGTCCGCCATGGTCCACGTGGCCTCGACCCGCCCGTAGTCGAACGCCGGCTCGCAGACGAAGTCCACCTCGACGGTGCCCTCGAGACACTCGACCGTGCGTACGAGCAGATGAGCCGCGTCGTCGTCCGCGGGCGGCCTGGTGTGTGGCGTCACCGTGTCCGGACCCTGCCGCGGCCCCATCACCAGTGCGTCGTGCACCTGGATCCAGCCGCCGGGCGTGTGCCACGTGGTCATCAGCACGTTGGTGCCCGGCACGTACCTGCGCGCCGTCGGCACGTTGATCCCGTACGGCCCGAGCCGGAACGACCCGGCTCCCCGGTCGAGGATGTTGCCGAAGACGCTGGCCGAGTCGAAGGCCGGGAGGCACAGCCAGTCGACGGACCCGTCCGGGGCCACCAGGGCGCCGGTGTGGCAGTCCGACAGGAACCCGTAGTCGGCGATCGGCGGGAAGGGAGAGGTGGAGAGGCTCACGTCGTCGTCCTTTGGCAGTTCGCGGCGAGCCTGCGCACCGCCGCACTCCACCTTCGACCGCGCGGCAGCGCGGGGGCATCACCCCAACGAGACGATCTCGGGACCGGCCGTCAGCCGCTCCCGGACGGTGAGCGTGCCTCAGAACGGCCCGTTGAGCAGGTCCTCGAACGGCGTGGGGTCGGCGAAGGGGTCCACGGGAAGGGTGGTGCCACGGCGGAGCACCTGGTCCGCGAGCTCGCCGGCCGCCCGGTCGATGCGGGTCGAGAGCGAGCCGCCACCCACGCCGACGCCTGCGCCCGAGCCGAAGTCGGAGCTGGCGGCGAAGACACCGGTGGGTACGACGTCCGCCCGGAGGTAGGCGAAGAGCGGGCGCATCGCGAAGTCGAGCACCAGCGAGTGGCGGGCGGTGCCGGCCGTGGCGGCGATCAGCACCGGCTTGCCCGCGAGGGTGCCGTCCTCGAGGACGTCGAAGAAGCTCTTGAACAGCCCGGAGTAGCTGGCGCTGAAGACCGGCGTGACCGCGATGACGGCGTCGGCCTCGGCCACCCGGCGTACGGCGTCGGCGAGCGCGCCCGGTGGGGAAGCCGGTGAGCTGGTTGTCGGTGATCAGATGCGCCAGGTCGCGCAGCTCGATGACGTCGACGGTCGAGTCCTGGCCGAGCGACGACAGGGCACGCTGCGTCGCGGCGCTCAGGGAGTCGGCCAGGATGCGGGTGCTCGATGGGACCGAGAGGCCGGCGGAGACCACGACGATGCTGGTCATGCTCGGGCCTCCTCCGGGGACTCGACGAGCTCGCTCGGCGATGCGTCGCGGGCGGCGAGCAACGATGCGTGGGTCGGCGCGTCCGGGACGTGGGCCGGCTTGAGTGCGGCGAACTCGCGTCGCAGCACCGGGACGACCTCCTCGCCGAGGATGTCGAGCTGCTCGAGCACGGTCTTGAGCGGCAGGCCGGCGTGGTCCATCAGGAACAGCTGGCGCTGGTAGTCACCGACGTACTCGCGGAAGCCGAGCGTGCGCTCGATGACCTGCTGCGGCGAGCCGACGGTCAGCGGGGTCTCGCGGCTGAAGTCCTCCAGCGACGGGCCGTGGCCGTAGACAGGTGCGTTGTCGAAGTACGGGCGGAACTCGTTGACGGCGTCCTGGCTGTTGGCGCGCATGAAGACCTGACCTCCCAGGCCGACGATCGCCTGGTCGGCGGTGCCGTGGCCGTAGTGCTCGAACCGCCGGCGGTACAGCTCCACCATCCGCTGGGTGTGGGAGGCGGGCCAGAAGATGTGGTTGGCGAAGAAGCCGTCGCCGTAGTAGGCCGCCTGCTCGGCGATCTCGGGCGAGCGGATCGAGCCGTGCCACACGAACGGGGGTACGCCGTCCAGGGGCCGCGGCGTGGAGGTGAAGCCCTGCAGCGGCGTGCGGAACCTGCCCTCCCAGTCCACGACGTCCTCGCGCCACAGGCGATGCAGCAGGTGGTAGTTCTCGATCGCCAGGTTGATGCCCTCGCGGATGTCCTTGCCGAACCACGGGTACACCGGGCCGGTGTTGCCACGCCCCATCATCAGGTCGACGCGGCCGTCGGAGAGGTGCTGGAGCTTGGCGTAGTTCTCTGCGATCAGCACCGGGTCGGTCGTGGTGATCAGCGTGGTCGCGGTCGACAGGATGACGCGCTCGGTCTGCGCTGCGATGTAGGCCAGCGTCGTGGTCGGCGCGGAGGCGATGAACGGGGGATTGTGGTGCTCCCCGAGCGCGACGACGTCGAGACCGACCTCCTCGGCCTTCGTGGCGATCGCGATGGTCGCCTTGATCCGCTCGTGCTCCGTCGGCGTCCGGCCCGTCGTCGGGTCGGGCGTCACGTCGCCCACGGTGAAGATGCCGATCTGCATGTCTCTCGTCCCGTCTCGGTGGTTCGTGTTTCAACTACCTGCTCAACGCATCCGCCGCCGCGCACATTCCCGGGTCACCCAGCGTGACACGTCGGCGGCCGCGAGGGCGCAGCAGTCGACTCCCCGACGGCGCGGTCCGGTTCCACCGCAGGACGTGAACCGGCGCTGCAGGATCCCCACTCGGGGGTATGCGCCGGCGGGTAAAAAGTCCTGCACTGGAGGGAGGAGGGGTCATCCGGGCGCCTCCCTCACACCGGGGGGTGGTGCGTATGCGCGCACTCGTTCGTCTGCTCATCGGTGCGCTTCTGATGTCCGTCTCCGTCCTGGGGACCTCCGCCGCTCACGCGACGGCGATCGGCATGGAGGGGTGCACCCCGGGTTACTGGAAGACCCACACCGACAACTGGCAGGAGACCACGCCGAGCACGACCTTCGGCACGCTCTACGTCGACGCTCGTGCGAACGTCGCCGGCATCTCGTTGCTGGCAGCGCTGCAGGGAGGTGGAGGTCCGGGTGCCGACGGCGCCGCGACGATCCTGGCGCGTGCCGCGACGGCAGCCTGGCTCAACGCCGCGCACGAGGGTCTCGGCTCCCCGTGGCGCCGCTACGCCACGGGCCTGGACGGCCGTCCGCCGCTGGTGCCCACGGTGAACGCCGCGTTCGCGACGGGCGATCGCGCCACGATGCTGGCCCTGGCCACGCGTCTGGACACCGACAACAACCTGGGGTGTCCGCTCAACTGAGCGACCCCGCACCGAGCTGTGGGCCCGGAGGTCCGAGACCTCCGGGCCCACGCCACGTCCGAGGCACCACCCGGTCCAGCCCTGACACGTCCACGACCAGGGCGCCGCGACCGCGGAGGATCGCAGGCACCGGGTGCCGGAGATCCTCCGCGACCCGCTCCGAGCGGCGGGCTCAGCCGTCGAGGGCCTTCACGAACTCCGCGGAGGTCATCGGCTCGGAGAACATCGGGTAGTCGTACTGCAACGCGTTGGCGTGCTCCTCCGGTGACGTCGCGGCGACGCAGTCGCTCAGGGTGATCACGTGGTAGCCGTTCTCGTAGCCGCTGCGCATCGTGGACTCCACGCAGCAGTTGGTCAGGAAGCCGCCGAGGACGAGGGTCTCGATGCCCTTGCTGCGCAGCATGAAGTCGAGGTTGGTGCTGGCGAAGGTGTCGAGGCCGCGCTTGCCCTCGACGACGATGTCGCCGTCCTGGGGAGCCAGGTCGTCGGTGATCGCGGCGCCCCATGACCCCTTCACGAACGCGTTGCCGTCGACGACGCCCTTGAGGATGCCGTACGGATGGTCGGAGATCTCGTGGTAGCCCTCGGCGAACGTGATCGGCGCGTGCATGATCGTGGCACCGGCCTGCCGCGCGGCGTCCACGACCTCGCGGGTGTTGCTGATCATGTCGGTCTGGTCCATCACCGTGGAGACGGCGTCGTGGAGCACGCCACCCTCGGTGGTGAAGTCGTTCTGGTACTCGATCAGGACGACGGCGGTCTTCTTCGGGTCGATGGTCTCGGGCATGGGCGTTCCTCGTCGTCGGGGCTGGTTCCTCGGACGCTAGACCGACGCCGTACCCCGGACAAGGAGCGGTCTCAGGGCAGGGCCCACCAGGTGTCCATCCGGGCCACCGCAGGAGCCTCGGCACCCTGCTCGAGCAGTCGGGCGATCCGGAAGAGGTACGCCGCGATGCCGGCGGCGCCCTGCATCCAGCCCACCCCGGGTGGGAGGAGCGGGTCGTCGTTGCGGTGCTCGACGAAGCGCCAGTAGACGTGGTCGCCGTCGCGGACGGCACGGTCGACGATCGCGTCGGCGAGCGTGGTCGCGAAGGCGAGGTCCTCGTCGCGGCCGTGGCGCTGCCACACGTTGAGCACCACGTCGCCGACGCCCGCCGTCCCGCAGCAGCGACCGTCGTTGTCCCAGAAGCCCGGATAGCGGCGCTCGGGGATGCCGGAGGTCTGCAGCGAGCGCAGGCACGCGCGCTCCCAGTCGTACGCCGCACGGCCGGCCACCGCGGGGACCGCGGCCCGGTCGAGGGCGGCGAAGAGCAGCGACGTGCCGGCCGGTCCGTGGCACCACGTGTAGGTGTAGGTGTCCAGGCCCTCCTGGCCGGGGATCACGTGCGGGATCCGCAGCCCATCGTCACTCGTGTCCGCGAGGGTGACCAGGTGCGCGGCGCCGCGCACCGCGGCGTCGACCAGGTCGGGGCGGCCGAGCTGGTAGCCGGCCGCGGCGAACGACCCCGCGATGCCCGCCAGGCCGTGCGACCAGTTGGGCATCTGCGCCCCCGGCTCGACCAGGAACCGCTCGGAGACGAACGGCCAGTCGAGCCCGGCCGGCACCTCCACCCGCTCCGCCAGCAGCACGTCGATCGCGCGGCGGAGCAGCGCCGACGCTCCGGGGACGTCGTGCTGGAGCGCCCACAATGCTCCGAGCAGCACGCCGGCCGTCCCGAGGGTGGCGTCGTTGCAGCGTGCGTCCGGAACGGCCCGGGGCGGGCCGAGGAACGGGGCTGGCCAGCCGTCGTCGTCCGCCAGCTCGCCGAGCCGGGCGACCGCCGGCTCGGCGCCCGGTGCGTCGAGGGCGATGAGGACACCGATCGTGCTGACCAGGCCGTCGAAGTAGTCGCAGTCGGTCTGCCCGGCGATCTGGCGCACCAGGGTCGCCGCAATGCCCTCGCCCAGAGCCACCTCGTCGGCGGTCAGGTCCCGCGTCAGTCGGATCTCCGCCATCACGTGGGCGAGACCGCCGACGCCCGAGTGCATCCCGAACGGGTACTCGGGGGGCTCCGCCTGCCCGGGGTGCTCCGGCAGCCAGAGTCCCTCCTCGCCGGAGCGCACCTGGCTGACCACCCAGGCCCAGGAGCGCTCGGCGAGGTCGCGGTAGACGTCGGCGGAGTGGGCCACGGGGCGATCCTGGCACGTCCACCGCCCGGCGCGCCGGTGCGCGTCAGGACGGGTCGAGCGTGCTCACGTCGGGCGGCACGTCGACGGCGTACTCACGCAGGACCGAGAGCGGGACGACCTCGAGGGCGCGAGCGTTGGTCGAGGCCAGCACGACCGGCGGAGCGAGACCGTCGCGGTAGGCCTGCAGCCACCGCGCGGCGACCACGCACCAGCGGTCGCCCGGCGTCAGCCCCGGGAAGTCGTAATCCGGCACGGGCGTGGACAGGTCGTTGCCGACCGAGCGCTGGTGCTCGAGGAACTCCTCGGTCACCACCGCGCAGATCGCATGCAGCCCCACGTCCTGCTCGCCGCACGAGCAGCGACCGTCGCGGTAGAAGCCGGTCATCGGATCGGTGCCGCAGGGGTCGAGGGGACCGTCGAGGACGTTGTGCTCGTCTCCATCGGGCATACCGCCATTGTGCCCCTGACCGGCCGTGACCAGAGGCCGTGACCGATCGGTCGGAGTCTGCTCGTTCCCCGGACACCGGATCTCCAGCCACCTACAAAGGAACCCTCGGTCATTGGGGGTCCACGACATGTCGCACGAGCCGACAGGCACCGACGGCGCAGCCGCCGAGGAAGACGTGTTCGTCCTCCTCCGCTGGCGGCGGCACGGCAAGGACCGGCTCTACGTCGCCCGGGCCGACGGCAGCAAGGTCGGCTACTGGGACCTGGTCACCGACCAGGCGCATCCCGCCAGCCCGGACCAGGCGGACCTCCTGCTGGCCGCGGTCACCACGTCGATCTGGCCCCCGCCGGACGCGTTCGCCGCCGAGCCGGACATGGTCGAGGCAGCCGTCTGGCGCCCGTAGCCCTCCAGCGTCCGCCGAACGGGGCGGTCAGTCGCGCTCCCAAGGAGCGTCCTCACCGAGCTTCGCGTAGTACTTCGCGAGGTGGCTCCTGACCCGGTCGGCGTCCCGGTCGGGGAGGTCGACGCCCCCACGTCCGCCCTCCATCACGTTCGCGGCGGCCATCACCCCGCGCGGCACCGCCGTCAGCCGGCCGTCGACCACGTCGGCGATCAGCAGCTTGTAGGCGGTGAAGTTGTCCTTCTTGTCCGCGTCGTACCAGACGTGCGCGTCGCGGTACTTCTGGTTGGGCTCGTCCTCGGCGCCCGCCCATGCCCGGACCCGCTTCTCCGCGGCGTCGCCGTCCCAGGCGCGGTCGCGGTCGGCGAGGGGCAGGTCCTGGAAGCTCGTCACAGCCATACCGCTGACGTACCCGGACGCAGCGAGGTCACACAGGCTCAGGCTGCCGGGATCTCGACCGGCTGAGAGCCGCCCGGTGATTTCGAGTCCGACCTTCGAGAACATCGGCGATTCTGCTGCGCCGGCCCGCTCCGGTCTTTACCATCGTGCTGTCTCTTGTCAGGGGATCGCAGCATCGACAGAGATCGACGCCAGCCCGTACCCGGGCGCGAACCGCCGCAAGGCGGCCGGGGCGGGCTGCTCGGGGGGTCAGCCGCCCTCCGCCGAGGAAGGCCCACGGATCCACGCCGCCTTCCCGGCCCAGGGGTGCGGCTGTCGGCCTCGGATGGCACCATCCACCCATGCCCCGTCGTACGCCGCTCCGTCGCGCGCTCCTGGCCCTGCTCGCGGCGCTGGCGATCGCCTTCGCCACCCTCACCGTGGTGCAGTCCGCCGCCGGCCCGGCATCGGCGGCACCACCGCCCTTCGAGCTCCGGCCGGGCAACACCCAGCTCGAGGTGCTCGGTGCGACCACCCTGGTCGGGTCGGACCTCGACCTGCTCCAGGGTGGCGAGGTGGTGCAGACCGGGACCGTGGACTCCCAGGGCAGCCTGGTCTGGCGCAAGCTCGCTCCCGGTGACTACACGGTGGGGACCACGGACGCGTCGTACACCTCACCGGTGGTCCAGGTGCTCGCCTTCGACGCCCCGCCGCCGGCGCAGTCGTTCTTCGACGGACAGACGCTCGACGAGGGCTTCGGCTTCATCCAGACCCGCGACGGCACGACGCTGTCGGCCAACGTCTCGTTCCCGGCGTTCGGCTCGCCGCCCTACCCGACGGTGGTGGAGTACAGCGGCTACGACCCGAGCAACCCCGCCAACACGACGTTCGCGCAGATCCTCAACGGGCTCGGGTTCGCCTACGTCGGCGTGAACATCCGGGGCACCGGCTGCTCCGGTGGCTCCTTCCTGCCGTTCGAGCCCGTGCAGAGCCTCGACGGCTACGACGCCATCGAGGCCGTGGCCGCCCAGCCGTGGGTGAAGTCCAACAAGGTCGGCATGGTCGGCATCTCCTACCCCGGGATCGAGCAGCTCTACGTCGGCCGTACCCAGCCGCCGCACCTCGCGGCGATCTCACCGCTCTCGGTGCTCGACGACAGCTACCGCGGCACGCTCTGGCCGGGGGGCATCCTCAACACCGGCTTCGCCGAGCCGTGGGCGTCCCAGCGCGCCGAGGACGCCAAGCCCTACGGCGAGGGCTGGGAGGCGGGGATGAACGACCCCGAGTGCGACGCCAACCAGCTGGTCCGGCTCCAGAACCCCGACCCGGTGGCCCTGATCGAGGACAACGCGTTCTACAACAAGGCCTACTACGAGCAGATCGACCCGAGCCGCTTCGTGCACGAGATCGACGTCCCGGTGTTCCTGGCCGGCGCCTGGCAGGACGAGCAGACCGGCGGGCACTTCCCGGCCTTCCTCAACCGGTTCCGGTCCTCGCCGCAGTTCTACGCGACCATGGTCAACGGATCCCACACCGAGGCGCTGAGCCCCGGGATCTTCGGGAGGTACGCCGACTTCCTCGACCTCTACGTCGGCCGTCGGGTGCCCACGGGCCTGAAGTCCTTCGTCGCACCGAAGCTGGCCGCGGCCCTGACCGGCGTCCCCGACCTCCAGCTGCCGCCCCAGAACAGCTACACCGGCCTGACCTACGCCGAGGCCCGGCACCTCTACCAGTCCCAGCGCCACGTCCGGGTGCTGTTCGAGGAGGGGGCGGCCGCCGGCCAGCCGTCGGGTGCCCCGCTGCCGCGCTTCGTCCGCGGGTTCGACGCCTGGCCGGTGCCGAGCCGGAAGGCGACCCGGTTCTACCTGCGCTCCGGCGGCGGGCTGAAGCCGCACGCGGCCTCGCACCGTGCCCCGGCCAAGACGTTCTCGGCCGACCCCTCGGCGCTGCCGAAGACCGACTACACCGGCTCGAGCAGCGCCATCTGGCAGGCCCATCCGACCTACGACTGGAGGCAGATCCCCAGGGGCACCGGCCTGGGCTGGATCACCGGGCCGATGACGAGGACCATGGTCGTGATCGGCGGCGGCTCCCTCGACGTCTGGGTGAAGACCCTGGCCCCGGACGTCGACCTGGAGGCGACGGTGACCGTCGTCCGGCCGGGTGGCCGCGAGGTCTACGTGCAGAGCGGGTGGCTTCGCGCCAGTCATCGCCGGCTGGACGTACGCCGGTCGAGCGTGCTGCTGCCCGTCCACACCGACCTGCGTCGCGATGCCCGCGACATGCCGCGAGCGACGTACCAGAAGCTCCGGATCGAGATCCCGGCCTTCGCCCAGGCGTTCCGGCCCGGCGACCGGCTGCGGGTCACGCTCGACGCGCCGGGCGGAGCCAAGCCGTTGTGGGCCTTCCGCACGCTCGACCACGGGCAGCGGGTGACGGTGGCGACCGATCGTCGCCACCCGTCGTCGCTGGTGCTGTCGGTGGTCCCCGGGATCACCGTGCCCCGGCAGGCGCCGCCGTGCCGCTCGCTGCGCTCGCAGCCCTGTCGTACCTACCAGGGCTGATCCCACCTCGCCTGGCTCGCGACACGCCCAGGGCAGTGGCCTCGGTGTGCCGGCGGCGTACCCGCATCGGCCACGTGGACCGGGGGCGGTCGGCACGGCGTACGGGCGTTCGGAACGGGTGCGGGAGCAAAGGTAAAGGAATACCCCTGGCCCGGATGGGTCAAGTGTTTTATCGATCCCATTCACTACCATTTGGTCAACATCTGGGGGGGTGTGGGGAAATGGCTGAGTCCGACAAGGTCGTCAACCTCGTCATGCAGGCGACGGGGGAGTCCTACGAGAAGGTCTCCAAGCTCTGCACGGTCGCACACGAGACCGTCGACGAGTGTCTGACCGATGACATCTCTGTCGTGGCTCCGCCACTCGTGATCGGGCGCCTCGGCTGCCCGGTGCTCGACCGGTTGCTGCTACGGCTGGGTGATGGGCAGTGGCAGCTTCCGGAGAGCGTCGACGTCACGGAGTCCGAGCTCGCGCAGACGCTGATGCTGCCGATCGAGACCGTCGCGCGCTACCCGATGATCGGCCGGTTCGGCCTCCTCGCGCGCTGCATGGACCGACTGATGATCGAGGACGCCGACGCCGAGCGCTCGCTGAAGATCCTCGACGCGTGGCTGGCCACCTTCGAGCCCGACGCCGAGGGCAAGCCGTCGCCGTACCCGATCTGGGGTCTGCCGGGACGCGACGCCTTCGAGGGCTGGCTGCTCGCCCGCCTCGACGTCCTGCACAAGCTCGGGTACGCCGTACGCCTGGCCAACGAGGACATGGACGGCGTCCGCGGCCAGCAGCACATGTTCGTCGACGGCCGCCGGGCCGACATCCTGCTCCGCTTCACCGCCGACTGCGAGAAGGGGGCGGCCGACGACTGGCTGGTCCTCGAGAACAAGACCACCGCGGTCGGCATCGGCGCGCTCGACCAGCTCGCCCTGTCGGTGGACTGGCTGCGCGCGGAGGACCGCGTCGGAGAGGTCCACGGCATGCTGGTCGCCGACGGGCTGAGCCTCGAGGTCGAGCGTGGCCTGCGCGAGCGTCACTTCGACTACCAGTCGATGACGGCCCTCGGCTACCGCCGCTGGGTGCGCCTCCACTCGCCGCTGCAGCCCGAGCCGCAGCGCGACGCGACGAGCATCAACTACCCACAGAACCTGTCGGTGCGCACCCTGGCTGCTGCGCTCCGCTGAAAGATCTCCCTACAGGAGAGGCCCCCGCCGGTACCCCATGACCGGCGGGGGTCGAGTACTTCCCCGGCGGCGAGACCGGAGCAGGCGACGGCGACGGGGGTCGACGGTCGGCGGTCAGCGGTCGTGCGGGGGCCAGCTCACCGCGTGCACGGCGACCTCGACGTCGCGGTCGGTGTAGCGCGCCTGAAGGGGCGGGACCGGTCCGTCCGCGAACCGCCCGTGCACCGCCGCGGCGTCCATCACCCAGCCCTCGACGCGGTGCCGCCAGTGGCAGAGCACGACGACACCGTCGGGGGTCAGGGAGCCGGCGACGTGGGCGGACAGCCGGTCGAGTGCGGCCGGGCTCAGGAAGTAGCCCACCTCGGAGACGACCACGAGGTCGAAGGTGCCGTCGGGCCAGTCGCGGGACACGTCGACGGCGTCGAGGGTGACACCCGGCCGGTCGGCCAGCCGGCGGCGGGCGGCAGCCAGCGCGGTGGGCGACTGGTCGACGCCGAGCACGGCGTCGGCCCTCCCGGCCAGCGCCTCGGTGAGGGCGCCGGTCGAGCAGCCGACCTCCAGGGCATGAGCGAACCGCTCCCCGGGCAGCATGGCGAGCAGCAGGTCACGCTTGCGGCGCTCGTACCAGCGTGTGTCCACGCCCCAGGGGTCGGCGGAGTGCTGGTGGACCCGGTCCAGCGCGTGGTCGGGGCAGTCGCGCCCGGACGTGACGACGTACCACTCGTGCCCGGACGTGAAGTGGGCCACCAGCTCGGCGGTGAGCAGCGTCTCGTCGCCCTCCAGTGCGGAGAGCGGGGCGACCTGGCTGGCGTGGGCCGCGATCGCCCGGTGCTTCGCCTGCTGGTCGCGCTCGCCCAGGGCCAGCGGCTGGAGCAGCGCCCCCCGGGCGTCGTCGGGTCGGGCCCAGTGCCAGAACCAGACGGGGTACTCCCAGAGCTCTGCGTCGGTACGCCGGGCGGCGGCGGAGGCCGCCCGGCCGACGGCCTCGTGGTCGGGATGCCCGTCCTCGGCCCAGGTGGCGGCCAGGACGGTGTCGCGTCCGTCGCCGACGGCGTCGACGAGCGCGGTGGTCAGTGTGTCGACGTGCCGTGCGACCGACCCGTCGGGGAGCCCCAGCCGCAGGACCGGTGCCTCGACGCCCAGCTCGACTGCGGCTCTCGCTGCCTCGTCCCTCCGCCGCCGGGCCAGGTCGTCGGGGGTGTGGGTCGGTGAGTCGGGATGGCTGCCCTCGCCGTCGGTGGCACAGACGAGCAGGACGGGGATGCCGTGCTCGACGGCCCGGCTCACGAGACCGCCGGCGCCGAGCGACTCGTCGTCGGGGTGGGCGGCGACGACGACCACCCGGCGTACGCCGTCGAGATCGAGCGGATGCCGGTCGGGGTGCAGCGCGTCCGACCAGACCTGGGCCGGTGTGCCGGGCCCGTGCGCGGTGAACCTGGGTGCCTCCCGGGTCACCACCAGCGCCAGCCGTGGGGGTCGCCCAGCACCTGCTCGCCCTGGCGGACGAGGTCGCGCTCGGCGTGGTGCTGGCGCAGGTAGACGGTGAGGTCGGCGACCCGGCGCGCGTGGTCCTCGTCGCCGGTCAGCGGTGCCGGACCGAGTGCATGGCCGACGCGCTGGAGGATCTCGTCGGCGCTGTCGGCGACCACCTGCCGGGCGCGCTGGGTCACGATCACGGACTCCTCCGGCTCGGTCGTGGGGTCGTCGCCGACGGCTGCGGCGTCGACCAGGACGGCGCGTGCCCGGGCCAGCGCCGTGTCGACCGCGCCGAGGTGGAGCAGGGCGACCTGGTCGGGGTCACGCCGCTGGGCGGCGGCGCGGAGCGTGCGCGCGAGAGCGACCGACGCGCCGTACCAGATCGCGGCCACGCCGGTGCCGCCCCAGGCGAAGCCGGGCCGGGTGAGGTACCACTGCGGTTGGCAGATGGCGACAGCCGGTACGCCGTCGAAGGCGACCGCGGTGCTGCGGACCTGCGCCAGGCCGCGGGCCGCCCAGGCGGCCGACTGGGACGAGCTCTCGGGTGGGGCGACCTGCGCGTTCCCCAGGTCCACCGCGAAGAGGCCGCGCTCGTGGTCGTCGACCCAGGCGGTGACGAGCGCGTGCGTGGCACGGTCCGCAAGGGAGCACCACGGCTTGATGCCGTCGAGGACCCAGCCGCTGTCGGCCTCCCTGGCGCACAGGCGCTCGGCGCCCTCCGCGGCGTACACCTGCCAGAGCCGGGCGGCGCTCCAGTCCGGCGACCTGGCGTTCCAGTCGTCGTCGCGGACCTGGCCGTGCCGCCGGGCCTCACGCAGGATCGCCAACGCGTCGAGATGCGGCTCGGCGACGCGGGCGACGGTCAGGTCGACGGCCCCGAGGCTGGCCAGGCACTCCCACAGGGTGAGCGTGTCGCCCTGCATCGGGAGGGGCACCCACGGGCCGAGGTCGCACGCCACCTGCTGCGCGGCGCCCAGGTCGGGCGGCGCCCCGGGCGGTGCGGCGGTGCGGGCGCGCTCGGCGGTCAGGCGCGGGAGCGGACCCGCCGCCTGTCGCCGTAGGGAGACGGCCTCGGTCGGCACGCAGACCTCCTCGGGGCTCGGGTCTGTCCTCCCAGGGTAGGGCGGAGGGGGTCCCCCTCGAACCATCCCCAAGGGTGGGGACCCTCGCCCCCGAGGCCGCGTTCGGTGCCGACCTTCGCTAGCGTCGGAGAGGTGACCACCGAGCTCGAGGCTCCCAGCCCGTTGCGGATCGCCCTGATGAACGACTACGAGGTCGTCGTCCGCGGCCTACGGACCATGCTGGCGCCGTACGCCGACCGGCTCCATGTCGTGGAGCTCGACAACCAGGTGCCGGTCGTGAGCGAGATCGACGTCCTGCTCTACGACACGTTCAGCCGGGAGCGCGTCATCGGGCCGGTGCGGGACGTCCTCGACCAGACCGAGGCACCGATCGTGCTCTACACCTGGCACGTCGGTCCGGAGCTCGTCGACGAGGCGCTCGAGCTCGGCGTGGCCGGGATCGTGTCCAAGGCGTCCTCGGCGGCGGAGCTCGTGGACGTGATCGAGCGGGTCGCCGCCGGTGAGACCCTGCTCCGGCCGGAGGTGCACGCCGACATCGAGCCCACCGAGGGTGACTGGCCCGGCCGCTCCGAGGGGCTGACCGCTCGGCAGGCAGAGGTGCTGGCCCTCATCGCGCAGGGGCTGAGCAACGCGGAGGTCGCCGAGCGCGCCTTCATCACGATCAACTCGTTGAAGAGCCACGTCCGCGCCATCTACGGGAAGATCGGTGCCGAGAGCCGCAGCCAGGCGGTGATCTGGGCGCTGGAGCACGGCTTCGCCCCGGACCAGAAGCGCACCATCCTGGACCAGTAGGTCGCTCGTCGCTCTGTCTCTCTGCGTCGGGCGTCTGCGCCAGGTCCGGTCTACGGCGCTCAGCGCCCGGGGAGCCGCAGGCGGGAACGCCACCGCTGCCACCCGAGGGCGAACCGCCAGCCGAGGAACAGGGCGCCGAGCACGATCGTGGCCACGACCACGAACGAGAGCGCCGTGCCCTCGCCGAGCGAGGCCCGCACGACCATGCCGATCACGACCGTCCACAGCCAGACCCGCACGCCGACCCCGAGGCTGAGCGGGTCGGCCCGGGTGAACGCCGTGAGGGCCAGGGCGATCGACGTGCCGAGGAGGAAGGGCCAGGCGGTGTGCCACACGCCGGCCGGTCCTGCGGACTCGTGGTGGTTGGAGCGGCCCACCGCCGCGAACACGAGGACGACCACGACGTCGGCGACCACGGCGATCGGCCAGGCGTTGCGGCGGCTGTTCCAGGGCACGCGCGGAGTCTGTCATCCACGTGGTGCCGGAGGTGGGACCGGGCTCAGTAGCCGACGAGATGGGGCGTGGCGCTGAGGACCTGGAGATCCACCGGCGCGCCGGGGACGGTCAGCGTGCTCGGGATGGTGCGCCAGGGACCGTCACCGATGCGGTACCGACCGGCGTACGTCGTGTCGAGGCTGGGCTGCACGTGGCCCACGTGGAGGTAGCGGTAGGTCACCCGGAGGTCCGGGTACGCCGCTCCCGGATCGGTGGTGGTGCGGTCGCCGTCGGGGGAGCCGGAACCGAAGTGCCAGCGGTACTGCGTCGGTGTCGCCTCGATCGTCACCGGCTGCCCGATCAGCGTGACGGCCTGGGTCGTCGGCGAGGTGTTGGTGGTGTAGAAGTTCGTGTCGAAGTTGACGAGGGTCCGGCCGTCGGGCGGCTGAACGACCAGCGGCGACGCCGGCCAGGCCAGGCGTTCGAACGCGTGCCGCACCACGCCCGGGGTGATCCCGCCGAGGTGCTCGGCCTCGCGGTCCGTCAGGCAGGCCTGCCAGTCGAGCGGGTCCGGGTCGGCGTCCTCGTAGACGTTGAACAGGTTGCCGTCGTGGCCGTCGATGGTGCAGTGCCCCGGCTCCGCGCAGAGCGCGAGGCCGCCGATCTCGCACGCGGGCCGGATCGAGTAGGTGTGGTCGGAGTGCTCGGAGATGTAGCCGTTGGTCTCGGTGCCGGACTTGATGCAGTCCGCTTGCGCCTGTCCGAGAGTCACTCGTTGACCACAGCGACTGCAGCTCGTCGGCGATGCAGCTCGCGGGACATCCATCGAGGCCGCAACCAGGATGCCGAGCAACGCCGACCAGGACGATCGCCTGCGCGTCTCACGACGAAGCCTCTGACTCGGCCGACGAACTGTCCAAGTCATCGCCGGACATGCTCGAGGCGTAATGGAAGTTCGTTGAGCGTCCGCCAGCGCAAGTGTCTGCACTGGTGACGTTCGCCGACTTGCTTGTACTTGGTCGGGCTTTGACCTCGACCTTGACGAGTCGATGCGTCCCTGCTTCGCTCATGCGAGTACTGCCTCATCGAATTGATGCGCCATCCCTCCCAGTTCGGACGAAGCCACCAGCGCGATAGACGTGCTCGACCTGGTGGCTCAACCGCAGGCACAGTCTGCAGCGACGCGACGACAAGGTAGCTGTAGCGGCTGGTATCGCCGGTGTTCTCCATGCGTGCTCCTCGGCCTCGACCCAGCGGCGGATGAAGTGCTCCGCGGTCTCGTGGGTCGCCGGGTCGCCGGTGGGGGAGGACGAGGTGGGCGAGCTCTGGACGGGCGGGTCGGCGACGGACTCGTCGTCACCGCACCCGGTGAGCAGAGCAGGCAGCAGGAGCGCGGCCACGGAGCCGGCGAGGGTGCGGCGTACGGCCATCGCGGTGCCTCCCGAGCGGATGCCATCGATGCGCACTCACCGTACCCAGTTCCCGCCCGCCCCGGCACCCGCCGACGCCCGCCGCTGTGGATGACCGGTTTCGTCCACCGGTCGCGTCGAGGCAGGTTCCGGAGCGGCGGTGCGGGGGTAGGACGCCTCCATCGCAGACGAAGGAGGACCGATGACGACGGAGTTCGCCGGCGCGATCGAGATCGAGCCGCCGCTCTCGGGGGCCGAGGTCGCCTATGTACGCCGGCTCGCGGAGGGCGGCAGCCCCGAGTCGATGCCGTGGGCGGCCTCCCGTGACGGCACCCTGCTCCGGGCGCGCGGCCATGCCGAGGTGGCGACGGCGCTGGCCTCGCTGAGACTGCTGGTCGGCAGCGTCCCCCGGCCCGGCCGGTTCCGCGGCACGGTGGCGGCGTACGACGGCGACGCCCGCGAGCTCCTCACCCTCACCGTCGCGAACGGTCGCGTCACCCTGCGCTCGCTGCGGAGGTCACGGGCGGGGCGGAGCGGGTCCAACGTGATCGACCTGGCGGCGCGCCGGCGGTCGGTCTCGACCGCGATCGGCTAGCCGGTGGTGTTTGGCCGCCACCGACGGTGCCCGGTGTCGGACCCGCGAGACCTGATCAGCTCCAGCCGCGGCTTGGGGCCGTCCGAGCGACCGGTCTGCGGCTTGCGCCGGCCGGCACGCCACGGCATCGGCCACACCGCGCCCGGCCCGTCGTAGTCCTGCTCGACGGCGGCGTGCAGGGTCCACATCGGGTCGTAGAGGTGGACCCGGCCGAGTGCACAGAGGTCGGCGCGGCCTGCCATCAGGATCGAGTTCACGTCGTCGTACGACGAGATCACGCCGACCGCGATCGTCGGCACCCCGAGCCGGTTGCGGATCGCGTCGGCGTACGGCGTCTGGTAGCTGCGGCCGAACGCCGGCCGCTCGGCCTTGGTCACCTGGCCGGTCGAGACGTCGATCGCGGCGGCCCCCGCCTCGGCGAAGGCGGCCGCCACGGCGAGCGCGTCCTCCAGCGACTGGCCGTCCTCGACCCAGTCGGTCGCCGAGATCCGTACGGTCATGGGCTTGTCCGACGGCCAGACCTCGCGGATCGCGTGCCAGACCTCGAGGGGGAACCGGAGCCGGCCGGCGACGTCGCCGCCGTACTCGTCGGTACGCCGGTTGGTCACCGGCGACAGGAAGCCGGACAGCAGGTAGCCGTGGGCACAGTGCAGCCTCCAGCAGGTCGAAGCCGGCCTCGGCCGCGCGGCGGGCCGACGCGACGAACTCGTCGCGGATCGCGTCGAGCCCGGCGCGGTCGAGCTCCCGCGGCGTCTGGTTGTCGGGGGAGTAGGGCACGGGGGAGGCGGCGGCGACCGGCCAGTTGCCCGACGGGAGCGGGTCGTCCATGCCCTCCCACATCAGCTTCGTCGAGCCCTTCGCGCCCGAGTGGCCGAGCTGGCAGCCGATGGCAGCCGAGGACTGGCCGTGCACGACGTCCACGATGCGTGCCCAGCCGTCACGCTGCTCGTCGGTCCACAGTCCACCGCAACCCAGGGTGATCCGGCCCTCGGGCGAGGTGCAGATCATCTCGGTCATCACCAGGCCGGCGCCGCCGAGGGCCTTGCCGCCCAGGTGGAGGAGGTGGAAGTCCGTGGGCAGGCCGTCGACGGCGACGTACTGGTCCATCGCCGAGACGATCACCCGGTTGCCGAGCGTGAGGCCGGGGCCGGTCGCGGCGCGGAGGGTGACCGGCTGGAACATGGGGGGTGTGTCCAGCCGGCCACCTCCGTTCGCCGCGAACCACGACTCGCAGCGCGCGATGAAGCCCGGGTCCCGCACGCGGAGGTTGTCGTAGGTGACTCGTCGTGAGCGGGTCATGATGTTGAACGCGAACTGGGTCGGCTCCTGGTGGACGTACTGGCCGAGGTTCTCGAACCACTCCAGGCTCGCCTGGGCAGCCCGCTGCGTCGAGAGCACCACGGCCCGGCGCTCCTCGTCGTAGGTCGCCAGCGCGTCGGCCACGGTCGGCTCCTCGTGGAGGCAGGCGGCGAGAGCCAGCGAGTCCTCCATCGCCAGCTTGGTGCCCGACCCGATCGAGAAGTGGGCGGTGTGGGCGGCGTCGCCGAGCAGGACGACGTTGTCGTGGACCCAGGACTCGTTGCGGACGGTGGTGAAGCTGATCCAGCGGGAGTTGTTGCCGATGACCGCCGCTTGTCCTGAGCCCGTCGAAGGGTCGAGGACGTCGGCGAAGAGCTCGCGGACGAGGGCGATCGACTTCTCGTCGGACTCGCCGGGTGCCCACTCCCGGTCGGCGTACTCCTCGAAGCCGGCGCGGCGCCAGACCTCGCTGGTCATCTCGACGATGAACGTCGAGCCGGTGGCGTCGTAGGGATAGGCGTGGATCTGCATCACGCCGTACGGCGTCTCGCGGATGTGGAAGGTGAACGCGTCGAAGACCTTGTCGGTGCCGAGCCACATGTAGCGGCAGTCGCGCACGTCGAGGGTGGGGCGGAACGTGTCGGCGTACCGGGCGCGGACCACGGAGTTGAGACCGTCGCAGGCCACGACGAGGTCGTAGGACGCGGCGAGCTCCGCGACGTCCGGGGCCGGCGTACGGAAGCGGAGGTCGACGCCGAGGTCGAGGCAGCGCGCCTGGAGGATCTCCAGCAGCCGGCGCCGGCTCATCGCCGCGAACGCGTGGCCGCCGCTGGTGACGACCTCACCCTTGACGTGGACGTCGATGTCGTCCCAGATCGCGAACTCGGCGCGCATCTGCTCGAAGACGACGGGGTCGGCGTGCTCGATCCCGCCGAGGGTCTCGTCGCTGAACACGACCCCGAACCCGAACGTGTCGTCGGGGGCGTTGCGCTCCCAGACGGTGATCTCGTGATGCTGTCCGGTGACGGCCGCCAGCTGCTGGGCGAGCGCGCTGAAGTAGAGGCCGCCGGGACCGCCTCCCATGACCGCGATCCGCATGGAGGCCTCCGATCTGGGGGGATAGTCCGTGACGTTCGGCATGACGTTCTGGGCCGAAAATCACCTGCGCTTCGTCACGGACTATCCAAACATAGCGCTTTCTTGACGGGCGTTGTCAAGGCGCAATACCGTTCCCGGTAGGGTCGGCGGCGTGGGAGAACGCGGCGCTGACTACGGGCTGACCGAGGGCCAGCAGGACTTCCTGGAGTGGGTACGCCGG
This sequence comes from uncultured Actinomycetota bacterium, assembly GCA_963742195.1. Classification (GTDB taxonomy): domain Bacteria; phylum Actinomycetota; class Actinomycetes; order Propionibacteriales; family Nocardioidaceae; genus Nocardioides. The sequence continues at coordinate 99,428 of CAVULA010000006.1, read as the reverse complement.
GTGGCGACGACCGTCACGGACGTCGCGCCCGTGCCCACGGCGCCGTCAACCGCCCGCTGATCAGGACCCTGGGTGAGCGGGGGCTGCTGCGGGCGCTCTTCGGCGGGGAGCCCGACGAACCGCCGCGCGACGCCGCGGCGATGCAGCTGTGCCTGCTCCGCGAGGGGCTGGCCGAGGTCACCACCGAGGCGGAGACGGCGCTCGCGCTGCAGGGGCTCGGCTCCTACCCGATCCTCCAGTCCGGCAACGACGCGACCCGCGACCGGTGGCTGCCCGGGGTGGCCGGCGGCGACGTCGTACCGGCGTTCGCCCTGTCCGAGCCCGACGCCGGCTCCGACGCCGCGGCACTGTCGCTCGAGGCACGCCCGGACTCCGTCGGCCGGCTCGGGACACGCGGCCGGCTGGACGCTGCACGGCACCAAGACCTGGATCTCGAACGCGCCCGACGCCGACGTCTACACCGTCTTCGCCCGCACGACGCCGGGCGCCAAGGCGCGCGGCGTGACGGCGTTCGCGGTGGCGGGTGACAGCCCCGGCCTCAGCGGCGAGCGCCTCGACATGATCGCGCCGCACGCCCTCGGGACCCTCCGCTTCGACGGTGTCCGGGTCTCGCGCGACGACGTGCTCGGCGAGGTCGACCAGGGGTTCGGCGTCGCGATGCGCACCCTCGACCTGTTCCGCCCGAGCGTGGGCGCGTTCGCGGTCGGCATGGCCCAGGCGGCGCTGGACGCGAGCCTCGCCTGGACGACGGAGCGCGAGCTCTTCGGCGGGCGCCTGATCGACCAGCAGGCCACCCAGCACACGCTCGCGGAGATGGCGACGAGGATCGAGGCCGGCCGGCTGCTGGTACGCCGGGCCGCCGCGGCGTACGACGGCGGCGCACCGGCGAGCGAGGTCACCACGAGCGCAGCCCAGGCCAAGCTGTTCGCGACCGAGACCGCGCAGTGGGTGGTCGACCAGGCGGTGCAGCTGCACGGTGCGCGCGGACTCCAGCGCGGGCACCTGCTGGAGCGGCTCTATCGTGAGGTCCGGGCGCCGCGCATCTACGAGGGCGCCTCCGAGGTGCAGCGGACGATCATCGCCCGCGGACTGATGAGCGGACGCATGAAGGGCGAGAGATGACGCGGTACCGGGCCAGCGCCCAGATCACCGACGACTGGCAGCACTTCGACTTCTCCGTCGACGACGGCGTGGCGACGCTGACCCTCAACCGCCCGGAGAAGCTGAACCCCCTCACCTTCGAGAGCTACGCCGACCTCCGCGACCTGCTGGCCGAGCTGCCGCACCGCGGGGACACGCGCGTCCTGGTGATCCGCGGTGCGGGCAAGGGCTTCTGCGGCGGCGGCGACGTCAACGAGATCATCGGCGAGCTGATCGCGATGGACGCGGCCGGCCTGATGGGCTTCACGAAGATGACCGGCGACGTGATCCGGGCGATGCGGGAGTGCCCGATCCCGATCATCGCCGGCATCCAGGGGATCGCGGCCGGCGCCGGGAGCGTGGTGGCGATCGCGGCCGACTTCCGGATCTGCACCCCCCAGGCCAGGTTCGCGTTCCTGTTCACCAAGGTCGGGCTCTCCGGCGGCGACATGGGTGCGGCGTACCTGCTGCCGCGGCTGGTCGGCTACGGCCGCGCCACCGAGCTCCTGATGCTCGGCGACACGATCGACGCCGAGACCGCCGACCGCTACGGCCTCGTCACCCAGCTCCTGGACGACGCGTGGCGACCTCGACGGCGCCTGCGCCGCGCTGGCCCGGCGTCTCGCGGACGGGCCGGCGCTGGGGCTGCAGCAGACCAAGTCGCTGATCACCCGCGAGCTCGACATGCCCCTCGGCCCGGCGATGGAGCTCGACGCGATGACCCAGGCCCTGCTGATGACGACCCACGACCACGCGGAGTTCCACGCCGCGTTCAACGAGAAGCGCACGCCCGACTGGAAAGGCCGCTGACATGGCCCATGACTTCCTGGAGATCGACGACCTCCTCAGCGACGAGGACCGCGCGATCCGCGACACGGTCCGCGACTTCGCGCAGAGCGAGCTCGCACCGCAGGTCGCCGAGTGGTACGACGAGGGGACGCTGCCCGACGACCTGGGACCGCTCTTCGGCAAGATCGGGCTGCTGGGGATGCACCTGGACGGCTACGGCTGCGCCGGCACCAGCGCCACGGCGTACGGCGTGGCCTGCCGAGAGCTCGAGGCCGTCGACTCGGGGCTGCGCAGCTTCGTCAGCGTCCAGGGGTCGCTCGCGATGTTCGCGATCCACCGGTGGGGGACCGAGGAGCAGAAGCAGGAGTGGCTGCCGCGGATGGCGACCGGCGAGGCGATCGGGTGCTTCGGGCTGACCGAGTCCGACGCCGGCAGCGACCCGGGCTCGATGAGGACGCACGCCCGCAAGGACGGCGACGACTGGGTCCTCAACGGCTCGAAGATGTGGATCACCAACGGGACGCTCGCCGACGTCGCCGTGGTCTGGGCCCAGACCGATGAGGGGATCCGCGGGTTCGCGGTCCCGACCGACACGGCCGGGTTCGAGGCCCACCCGATCAAGCGCAAGCTCTCGCTGCGCGCCTCGGTCACCGCCGAGCTCGCCTTCGACGACCTCCGCCTGCCGGCAGGCGCGGCGTTCCCCGAGGTGCGCGGGCTGAAGGGCCCGCTGTCGTGCCTCAACGAGGCCCGCTTCGGCATCCTGTGGGGCGTCGTCGGCGCCGCCCGCGCCTGCCTCGAGGAGTCGCTCGCCTACACGATGGAGCGCTCGCAGTTCGGCAGGCCGCTGGCGTCGTTCCAGCTCACCCAGCGCAAGCTCGCGCTGATGACGGTCGCGGTCAACAACGCCTCGTTGGTCGCCTGGCGCCTCGGGGCGCTGAAGGACGCCGGGACCCTGACGCCGATCCAGGTCTCCTACGGCAAGTACGCGAACGTACGCGCGGCGCTCGACGTCGCCCGCGAGGCGCGGACCACGCTCGGCGGCGCGGGCATCACGCTCGACCACACGGTGATGCGTCACATGAACAACCTCGAGACCGTGATGACCTACGAAGGCACCGAGGAGATGCACCTCCTCTCCGTCGGTGCCGAGCTCACCGGCCTCCCGGCATTCCGGTGAGCCCTGGGACAGCCCGGAGACGTCCGTGATCGCCCTCGTCACCGGCGCGTCGCAGGGGATCGGTGCCGCGTGCGCGCGGGCCCTGGCGGACGCCGGCCACCGGGTGGCCCTGGTGGCGCGCGACGAAGGAGCGCTGCGGGGGGTGGCGGCCTCGCTGACCGGTGAGTCGCTCGTCGTACCGGCCGACCTGCTGGAGCCCGGAGCGATCGACGCGGTGTTCGGGCAGGTCGAGGAGGCCTGGGGCCCGGTCGAGATCCTGGTCGTGAACGCCGGCGCCTCGATGTCGGCCCCGCTCGTGCGGACCACCGACGAGGACTGGCAGCGCATGCTCGACCTCAACCTGACCGCGCCGTTCCGTTGCCTGCGGCGCGCGTTGCCGGCGATGACCGACGCGGGCTTCGGCCGCGTCGTGGTCATCGCGTCCGTCGCCGGCAAGGTCGGCAGCGCCCGGATCGCGGCGTACACCGCGAGCAAGCACGGGGTCCTCGGCCTGGTCCGTACGGCGGCGGCCGAGGTGGCGCGCACGGGCGTGACCGTGAACGCCGTCTGTCCGGGCTACGTCGACACCCCGATGACCGACACGTCGGTGGCCAACATCTCGGCCGGCACGGGGCGCTCGGAGGACGAGGCCCGCCGGATCCTGGAGAACCTGCAGCCCATCGGGCGCCTCGTCACCGTCGACGAGGTGGCCGAGGCCGTCATGCTGTGCGTCGCCAACGGCGCCGTCAACGGCCAGGGACTCAACGTCGACGGAGGAGCGGTGCAGAGCTGATGGGCGACTTGAACCGGATCAACCCGGACGCGCTGGCGAAGCCGTCCGGCTTCTCCCACGCCGTCGTCGCGCGCGGGACGACGGTCTTCCTGGCCGGGCAGACCGGCATGGACCCCACCGGCGCGATCGTCGAGGGCGGCGTGGTGGCGCAGTTCGAGCAGGCGCTCGCCAACCTGCTGGTCGCGCTCGACGCCTGCGGCGGCACGCCCGACGGGCTGGCCTCGCTGACGATCTACATCGTCGACATGGACGACTACCGCTCGCACGCCCGTGAGATCGGCGCGGTCTGGCGGCGTCTGTGCGGCACGGACTACCCCGCGACCGCCGGGATCGGCGTCTCCCGGCTGTGGGACGCCGACGCCCTGGTCGAGGTGCAGGGGTACGCCGTCCTCTGAGTCGGCGCGCGTATTCCCTGCTTCATCATGTGATGCAGGTGAACCTCCGCTTCACACGGTGAGCTCACCATGAGAAGCGGCGGTTCGCCTACCTAACATGATGAAGCTGATGACCAGCGTGACTCAGCCGCCGGTCCGCGCCCGGGCGTGCTTGGCGGCGGGAGCGCTCAGCCGGGCGTCGAGGGTCGCGAACAGGTCGCCCGCCTTCTCCCCGGGCCACCCCTCGGGCAGCAGGTCGAGCGGGATGCCCGGGTCGAGGTAGGGGAGCCGCCGCCAGGCGGTGAGCATCGGGACGTACGCCGCGAACGCGCGGCCCGGGTCGGGCTCGCGCAGCCGGGTCAGGGCGCGGTGCTCGCTCAGGAACTCGTCGTACAGCCGAGCGATCGACGGCAGGTCCCACCACTCGGCCACGCGTGCAGCGGTCGGACCCGAGCCGAGGTGGTCGCCGCGGAAGACCTCGGTGTACGACGCCAGCCCCTGCCGCTCGAGCGCGGCCAGCGTCTCGTCGTACGCCGTCCCGGGCGCCACCCACACGCCGGGCGCAGCGGTCCCGAACCCCAGCCGGGTCAGCTGCGACCGGAGCTCGTGCCGCTTGCCGCGCTCGGCCTCGGGGACCGAGAACACCACCACCAGCCACCCGTCGTCGACCGAGGCGCGCGGCCGCGACCAGATCCGGGCGTCCCCTTCGCCGAGCACCGCCACCGCGGTCGTCGAGAGCGCGTAGCCCGCTTGGCCGTCGGTCCGCGCCGGCTCGAGCACGCCGCGCTTCTTCAGCCGCGAGACCGACGAGCGGGTGGCCGCGGCGTCGACCTCGAGGTCCTCCATCAGCGCGATCAGCGAGCGGACGGTGAGCCCGTTCGCCGGACCACGCCCGTAGAGCCCGAACAGGGTGAGGATCAGGTGACGTGGGGAGTGCTCAGGCATCGGGGGTGGTGGCCTCGGGTGGCCGGACCGGCGGTGCGGCGGCGCGCAACCGGAAGCGTTGCAGCTTGCCGGTCGCGGTCCTCGGCAGCTCGGTCACGAACTCGACGACGCGGGGGTACTTGTAGGGCGCGATCTCCGCCTTCACGAAGTCCTGGAGCTCGCCGGCGGTCACGGGGCCCGCGCCGCCCGCGATCACGACGTACGCCGTGACGAGCATGCCGCGCGCCTCGTCCGGCACCCCGATCACGGCGCACTCCGCGACGGCCGGGTGCTTGAGCAGCGCCTCCTCGACCTCGGGCGCGGCGATGTTGTAGCCCGAGCTGATGATCATGTCGTCACTGCGCGCCTGGTACCAGAAGTAGCCCTCGTCGTCGCGGACGAAGGTGTCGCCGGTGAGGTTCCAGCCGTCGCGGACGTACGCCGTCTGGCGGGGGTCGTCGAGGTAGCGGCAGCCCGTCGGTCCCTTCACCGCCAGGCGCCCCGCCGTGCCCGCGGGCAGCTCGCGGCCGTCGTCGTCGACGATCGTGGCGGTGAAGCCCGGCACCGCCCGGCCGGTCGAGCCCGGCCGGATGTCGGCGCCGGCGGCCGACACGAAGATGTGCAGCATCTCGGTCGCCCCGATCCCGTCGATGATCTCGACGCCGGTCGCGTCCCGGAACGCCTCCCAGGTCGCCTTCGGCAGGTGCTCGCCCGCGGAGACGGCCGTGCGGAGCGTCGGCACGGCCTTGCCGGCCGTGATCAGCGGCAGCATCGCCTTGTACGCCGTCGGCGCGGTGAAGACGACCGTCACGCCGTGCGCGGCCATCAGGTCGACCAGCTCGGCGGGCGTCGCCTTCTCGACGAGCAGGGTCGAGGCCCCGGCGTGCAGGGGGAACAGCAGCACCCCGCCGAGCCCGAAGGTGAAGGCGTACGGCGGCGTGCCGGTGAAGACGTCGTCCGACGCGGGCTGGAGGACGTGGCGGGAGAACGTGTCACAGATGGCGAGCACGTCGCGGTGGAAGTGCATCGTCGCCTTCGGCCGGCCGGTGGTGCCGGAGGTGAAGGCCAGCATCGAGACGTCGTCGCTCGAGGTGAGGACGTCGTCGAACGTCGCGGGCTTCGCCGCCAGCCGCTCGGCCCACGCGTCGTCACCGAACGGGATCGTCGGTACGCCGAGCGGCTCGACCGCCTCGAGGAACCGGTGGTCGACCAGCGCCGCGTCGAGGTGGGCGATCTCGTGGATGGTGGCCAGCTCACCCGTGCGCAGCAGCGGCATCGTGGTGACCAGGACCGCGCCCGCCTTCAGCACGCCGAACCAGGCCGCGGACAGCCACTGGTTGTTGGGCCCCCGGAGCAGCACCCGGTTGCCGGGCACGATCCCGAGGTCCTCGACCAGCACGTGCGCGATCCGGTTCGCGGCCGCGAGCAGGTCGGCGTACGACCACGTCGGCAGGCCCGGCTGGTGCAGGCACGGCCGGTCGGCGCCGTGCCGCGCGACCACGTCGTCCAGCAGCGCGGTCGCGGCGTTGAGGCGGTCGGGGTAGTGGAGCTCGGGCAGCGTGAAGACCAGCTCGGGCCACTGGTCGTCGGGCGGGAGGTGGTCGCGACAGAACGTGTCGACGTGGGCCGACGGCAGCAGCTCCATGGCGGACAAGGTATGCCCCGTCCGTGACGACGGGCAAGAGAGCGCGATATGGCGCTCCGAGCCCAGCCGGGGCGAACGGCTCGTGCCGCACCGGACCGGCGTACTCTTCCAGGTCCCGGGAGAGGGGAACGCACATGTGGTTCTACATCTTCGCCGCCATCGTGGTGGTGGGGTTCGTCTGGTGGCTCACCCGCACCAACGTCTTCCGGCACTACCGCAGCGGCGCGACCAAGGATCCCGGCCAGCGAGGGCGACCCGGCGGGTGGAACGACAACGGAGGCGGCGGCATCTGAGCCTCGACTCAGGTGACCGCCTCGTAGACGCCCTTCGTCTGCTCGGCGATCGCGTCCCAGGAGAACGACTCGATCGCGCGGCGGCGCCCGGCGCGCCCCATCTCGGCGGCGCGATCGGGGTCCGACACCACCGACGTGAGCGCGGCGGCGAAGTCGGCGACGTACCCCTCGGGGTCGAGCGGCGTGCCGGTGCCGTCGCTCGCCTGGTCGATCGGGACCAGCAGTCCGGTCTCCCCGTGCATGACGACCTCGGGGATGCCTCCAGTGGCCGTCGCGACGACGGCCGTCTCGCACGCCATCGCCTCGAGGTTGACGATGCCGAGCGGCTCGTAGATCGACGGGCACACGAACGCCGTGGCCGCGGAGAGCAGCGCGACCACGTCGGCTCGCGGGAGCATCTCGCTGATCCAGACCACGCCCTCGCGGGTCCGGGCCAGCTCGGCGACCAGTCCCTCGACCTCGGCCAGGATCTCGGGGGTGTCCGGGGCGCCGGCGCACAGCACGAGCTGTACGTCGGGCGGCAGCTCCCGGCAGGCCCGGAGGAAGAGCGGCAGGCCCTTCTGGCGGGTGATCCGCCCGACGAAGACCACCGACGGCCGGTCGGGGTCGACCCCCTGGCGACGGACGCGATCGGGGTCGACGACGCGCGACCAGCCCTCGGTGTCGATGCCGTTGTGGACGACGTGCACCCTGGCCGGGTCGACGTCGGGATAGGCGTGCAGCACGTCGTCGCGCATCGCCGCCGACACCGCGATCACCGCCGCAGCGCCGAGGTACGACGTGCGCTCGGCGAAGGACGACAGCGCATAGCCGCCGCCGAGCTGCTCGGCCTTCCACGGCCGCAGCGGCTCCAGCGAGTGGGCCGTCACGACGTGCGGGACGTCGTACAGCAGACCGGCGAGGTGGCCGGCGAGGTTGGCGTACCAGGTGTGCGAGTGGACCAGGTCGCTGCCCTCGCAGCCGCCGGCGATCGCGAGGTCGACGCCGATCGTCTGCAGCGCCGCGTTGGCCGCGCCCAGCTCCGGCAGGTCGGCGTACGCCGTGACACCTGGCTCGTCGCGGGAGGCGCCGAAGGCCTGCACCCGCACGTCGAGGTCGGCGAGACCGCGCAGCGCGCGGACCAGCTCGGCGACGTGGACCCCCGCGCCGCCGTAGACGGCCGGGGGGTACTCCTTGGTCAGGATGTCGACGCGCATGCCGCGGACGCTACTCCGCTGCGTGGCCGTACGGCGCGGTCTCGACGGGCTCGACCAGCGGATGGCTCGACCATCGTCAAAGCCGCCCCGACATGACTACCGTGACGGCATGAGCCCCGCCAGCCGCAAGAGAGTCCTGGCCATCGTCCTCGCCGGCGGCGAGGGCAAGCGGCTGATGCCGCTGACCGCGGACCGGGCGAAGCCGGCCGTACCGTTCGCGGGGATCTACCGGCTCATCGACTTCGCGCTCTCCAACGTCGTCAACAGCGGCTACCTGCGGGTCGTGGTGCTCACCCAGTACAAGTCGCACTCGCTCGACCGCCACGTGACCACGACCTGGCGGATGTCGGCGCTGCTGGGCAACTACGTCGCGCCGGTGCCGGCCCAGCAGCGGGTCGGCAAGCACTGGTACCTCGGCAGCGCCGACGCGATCTACCAGTCCCTCAACCTCCTGCGCGACGACCGTCCGGACATCGTCGTCGTGGTCGGCGCCGACCACGTCTACCGCATGGACTTCTCCCAGATGGTCGAGCAGCACGTCCAGAGCGGCGCCCCGTGCACGGTCGCCGCGATCCGGCAGCCGATCTCGCTGGCCGACCAGTTCGGCGTCATCGACGTCAACCCCGAGGACCCCCGCTCGATCCGGGAGTTCCTGGAGAAGCCGAAGAACCCGACCGGCCTGCCCGACAACCCCGACGAGGTGCTGGCGAGCATGGGCAACTACGTGTTCGACACCGATGCCCTCGTCGAGGCGGTCACCCGCGACTCCGACATGACCGGCTCCAAGCACGACATGGGCGGAGACATCGTGCCGGCGTTCGTACGCCGTTCCGAGGCCGGCGTCTACGACTTCAAGGACAACGAGGTGCCCGGCGCGACCGACCGCGACCGCGGCTACTGGCGCGACGTGGGGACGATGAGGTCCTACTACGACGCCCACATGGACGTCGTGACCCCGCTGCCCGTCTTCAACCTCTACAACCGCGAGTGGCCGATCTTCACCGACTACGGTCCGCAGCCGCCGGCCAAGCTCACCAAGGGCGCCGACGGCAGTACGCCGATCGCCGAGGAGGCGCTGCTGTCGCCCGGGGTCGTGGTGTCGGGCGGTCAGGTACGCCGCTCGGTGCTGTCACCGGTCGTCCGCGTGGAGCAGGGGGCGGTGGTCGAGGGCTCGGTGGTGATGAACGGCGTCCGGATCGGGGCGGGGGCGGTCATCCGGAACGCGATCCTCGACAAGGAGGTCGTCGTACCGGCCGGGGCCGAGATCGGCGTGGACCACGAGATGGACGCCAAGCGCGGGTTCATGGTCGAGGACGGCCTGACCATCCTCGGCAAGGGCCAGCCCTACCTGGACGTGTGAGGGAACCCGCGACCCGGCGCGCACGTCCGATCCTCATGCGACACCTCCTCGGGACCCTGCTGGCGACGGCCGCGCTCGCCGCGACGGCCGGCTGCGGCTCGGCCACGTCGTCGGCGGAGTCCGGCGACTGCCCGAGCCGGCCGAGCTGCGACGGCCGGACCGACGGGCCCACGCCCGGACCGATCGCGGGTGCTGAGGTGCTGCCCCTGATCTCGCAGACCGGTGGGGGCGGCCGGGTCTCCACGACGGCGACCCTGCTGGGGACGCCGGCCGAGGTCCGGGGCTTCACCCGGCAGCTCCAGCCGGCCATGGTCCACCGGGTCACCGCCGCGGTGGCCCAGGCTCGGCAGAGCGGCTACCTCGTCTACGGGGCCGTGGTCGCCGTGGGCTGTGACCGCCCACCGGGCGCCGACGTCTCCCTCGGGGCGGACGGCGAGGTGCAGATCGTCGCGCAGGAGGTCGCCAGCCCCCTGCCGGAGTGTCTGGCGCCGGTGACGACGGTCGCGATCGCGACCGTCCCGGGCTCCCAGTGAGTGAGTCGTCCGCCTGACCGGCCGGTAGGAGCGCCTCTCAGGCGGACGACCCGGCCCGAGCGGCCTGCCTGACGATTCCTCCGGCGCGGCACCGTTAGCGTGGCCACGTGGAGCCGTGGAACACGTTCGTCGAGGGCGACAACCTCGACGTGCTGACCCGGCTGGCGGCGTCCGGTGAGCGCTTCGACGTGGTGTACCTCGACCCGCCGTACAACACCGGGAACCCCTTCGCCTACAGCGATCGCGTCGCCGGACCGCGCGCCGACAGGCACCGGGCGTGGGTGGCGACGATGCGGCCGCGGCTCGAGGCGGTCCGCGCGGTGCTGACCGAGCGGGGCGCCGTCTTCGCCAGCATCGACGACCACGAGGTCACCCGGCTCCGGCTGCTGCTGGACGACGTGTTCGGCGAGGAGTGCTTCCTCGCCCAGATCGTGGTCAACCTGAACCCGAAGGGGCGTCAGCTGGGCGGCGGCTTCGCGACCTCGCACGAGTACCTCCTGGTCTACGCCCGTTCCACGGCGACCTGCGCGCTCGACCCGTCGAGCCCCTCCACCGTCGACCCGCGCGACTTCCCGCTGACCGAGGACGACGGCCGGCGCTACCGCCGCCTGCCGCTGCGCAACACCAACAAGAAGTTCAACCCGGTCACCGCGCCGACCATGCACTTCGCGATCTACGGCTCGCCCGAGACCGGCGAGGTGGCGACCGACCCCTTCGCCGGCGCCACCGAGATCAAGCCGGTCTTCGGCGACGGCTCACCCGCGGTCTGGCGCTGGTCGGTGGCCCGGATCGACGAGCGTCCGCACGACCTGGTGTGCCGCTGGGTGGGTGGGACCCTCGGGCGACGGGCCGACGTGTTCCAGAAGGACTGGCTGCACGAGGGCCGTCGCAAGAAGCTGCGCACGATCTGGCTCGCCTCGGAGATCGGCTCCACCGACACCGCGGTCGCCGAGCTCAAGGCCCTGGTCGGGCACCTCTTCGAGTCGCCCAAGCCGACCGGCCTGCTGCGGCGGATCCTCGAGACGATGCCGGCCGACGCCCGCGTCCTCGACCCCTTCGCGGGCAGCGGTACGACGGGCCACGCGGTCGCGCTCCAGAACGCCGCCGACGGTGGCCGGCGTACCTGCCTCTCGGTCAACGCCGCCGAGCGGGTCCGCCCGGGCTCCAACGCCGACCTGGCCGGCTACCCGCTCGTCAGCGATGTGACCCGGGCCAGGCTCCGGGCGGTCGCGGACGTGGTCGGCGGGGGGTTCGTGGACAGCTCGGTCCCCGACCAGAATTCTTGACTCGTTCAAGAAAGCGGGCCAGGATCGACACGTGCCGACCCCCGACGTACCGCAGCTGCTGCGCGGTGCCGGGCTGCGGGTGACGCGGCCGCGCTCGGAGGTCCTGGCCTCGGTCCACGCCCGGCCGCACGCCGACACCGACTCGATCATCGGTGCCGTCCGCGGCACCCTCCCGTCGGTCTCCCACCAGGCGGTCTACGACTCGCTGCGGGCCCTCACCGACGCCGGGCTGCTGCGCCGGATCCAGCCCGCGGGATCCGTGGCGCGCTACGAGGCGCGTGTGGGCGACAACCACCACCACCTCGTCTGCCGCTCCTGCGGCACCGTCGTCGACGTGGACTGCGCCGTCGGCGAGGTGCCGTGCCTGACGGCCGCCGACGACCAGGGCTTCGTGGTCGACGAGGCCGAGGTCACCTACTGGGGTGTGTGCCCCGACTGTGTCGTCCTGTCCACACCCGTCCGCTCACCCACCACCACCTCTGTTCCACCCGAGACCGGAAGGAAAGCCCATGGCTCCTGAGAACTCCGAGCACCCCGCCCACGACGCCAAGGTCGGCGACATGAACGAGGAGGCCGCCGAGGGACCCGTCAGCAGCGGGGACATCGCGGAACAGACGGGGCAGAGCGCGGCCGGCTGTCCGGTCGCCCACGCGGCGTACCCGGTCGAGGGCGGTAGCAACAACCAGGGCTGGTGGCCCACCCGGCTGAACCTCAAGGTCCTGGCCAAGCACACGCCGGTGTCGAACCCCATGGACGGGGACTTCGACTACGCCGCGGAGTTCACCTCACTCGACCTGCCCGCGGTGAAGCGCGACATCGCCGAGGTGCTGACCACCTCCCAGGACTGGTGGCCCGCCGACTTCGGTGACTACGGCCCCTTCATGATCCGGATGGCCTGGCACAGCGCCGGCACCTACCGGATCAGCGACGGCCGGGGTGGGGCCGGCGCCGGACAGCAGCGGTTCGCCCCGCTCAACAGCTGGCCCGACAACGCCAACCTCGACAAGGCCCGCCGCCTCCTGTGGCCGGTGAAGAAGAAGTACGGCAAGCAGCTGTCCTGGGCCGACCTGATCGTGCTCACCGGGAACGTCGCCCTGGAGTCGATGGGCTTCGAGACGTTCGGCTTCGGCGGGGGTCGCGAGGACGTGTGGGAGCCCGACGAGGACGTCTACTGGGGCCCCGAGCAGGCCTGGCTCGGCGACGACCGCTACACCGGTGACCGGGAGCTGGAGGACCCGCTCGCCGCGGTGCAGATGGGTCTGATCTACGTCAACCCCGAGGGCCCGAACGGCAACCCCGACCCGGTGGCCTCCGCGCGCGACATCCGCGAGACCTTCGGTCGGATGGCGATGAACGACGAGGAGACGGTGGCACTGATCGCCGGCGGCCACACCTTCGGCAAGACGCACGGCGCCGCGGACCCGACCGAGCACGTCGGCCCCGAGCCCGAGGGCGCACCGCTGGAGGCGCAGGGCCTGGGCTGGCTCAGCAGCTACCGGAGCGGCAAGGGCGCGGACACGATCACCAGCGGCCTCGAGGTCACGTGGACCACCGCGCCGACGCAGTGGGACAACGGGTTCTTCGACAACCTCTTCGGCTACGAGTGGGAGCTCTCCACGAGCCCTGGCGGGGCCTCCCAGTGGGTGGCCAAGGACGGCGCGGGCGCGGGCACGATCCCGCCGCCGGACCAGGGTGGCGCGACGCGTCCGCCGACGATGCTGACGACCGACCTGGCCCTGAGGTTCGACCCGATCTACGAGCCCATCTCGCGCCGCTTCCACGAGAACCCGGCCGAGTTCGCCGACGCCTTCGCCCGCGCGTGGTTCAAGCTCACCCACCGCGACATGGGTCCGGTCCAGCGCTACCTCGGCCCGGAGGTCCCCACCGAGGTGCTGCTCTGGCAGGACCCGCTGCCGGCCGTCGACCACGCCCTCGTCGACGCCGACGACGTGGCCGCGCTCAAGCAGCAGGTGCTCGACGCCGGGATCGGCATCGCCGACCTCGTCTCGACCGCGTGGGCGTCGGCGTCGACGTTCCGAGGCAGCGACAAGCGCGGCGGTGCGAACGGCGCTCGGATCCGGCTCGAGCCGCAGAGCGGCTGGGAGGCCAACGACCCCGACCGTCTCGCCACGGTGCTGCGCACCCTGCAGGGGATCGCGGACACCTTCAACGACCGGGACGGCGACAAGCGGGTCTCGGTCGCCGACCTGATCGTCCTGGCCGGCAACGCGGCCGTCGAGAAGGCCGCCTCGGAGGCCGGGTACGCCGTCCAGGTGCCGTTCACGCCGGGGCGCACCGACGCGTCGCAGGAGCAGACCGACGTCGAGTCGTTCGCGGCGCTCGAGCCGAGCGTGGACGGGTTCCGCAACTACGTCGGCAAGGGCCAGCGGCTCCCGGCCGAGTACCTGCTCGTCGACCGGGCCAACCTGCTCACCCTGACCGCGCCCGAGATGACGGTGCTCGTCGGTGGCCTCCGCGTCCTCGGCGCGACCCACCAGCAGACGTCGCTGGGCGTCCTGACCGACCGGCCGGGGACGCTGACGAACGACTTCTTCGTCAACCTCCTCGACCTCGGGACGACGTGGCACCCCACGTCGGAGGACGCCGAGACGTTCGAGGCGCGCGACGCCTCGGGCGCGGTGACGTGGACCGGAAGCCGGGTCGACCTGGTGTTCGGCTCGAACTCCGAGCTGCGGGCGCTGGCCGAGGTCTACGCCAGCGACGACGCGGGTGAGAAGTTCGTGCACGACTTCGTCGCCGCCTGGGCCAAGGTCATGGACCTCGACCGCTTCGACGTCTGACGAGCGCCGTACCGGGAGTCTCTCTCGACGGAAACGCGGAACAGATCGACTCTCACCCGTAGGTGGGGCCGATCTGTTCCGCGTCTTCTCGTGCGACCGACGACTTCAGCCCCCCGTGCGTCGGCCGCGCAGCAGGTAGCTCGCCGGGACCAGACCCGCCGAGTTGCTCAGGATGATGGACAGCGCCCAGGCGCTCTTCCTTCCCCGCACCTGGGCGGCCGGCCGCCGGGCCAGGTCCACCAGCGCCACGACCTTGAGGACCGCGTCGACGGTCCCGAGGACCACGATCAGACGCCTCGCCCTCGGACTCAGGTCCTGCCACTGCTTCTTGGTGTCCATCCGCGTCTCCTTCGCCGGTGTCGTCCGCACCCAGTGTGACGGCCCTCGGCGGGCCTCTTCATCGGGTCCGGCCGGGTAGTCCGTGACGAAACGGTCGGTTCGAAGCCTCCGGAACGACATGTTCGTCACGGACTATCCACCGGGTCATGATGGAGGCATGACGACACGCGTGGCGCTGGTGACCGGTGGATCGAGCGGGATCGGGGAGCAGACGGCCTTGCTGCTGCGCGACGCCGGCTTCACGACGTACGCCGTGGCGCGACGCGTGGACCGGATGGAGACGCTGGCGGCCGGCGGGGTCACCACGTTCGCGATGGACGTCACCGACGACGCCTCGATGGTCGCCGGGATCGAGCGGATCATCGCCGAGCAGGGCCGGCTGGACGTCCTGGTCAACAACGCCGGCTACGGCTCCTACGGCTCGGTCGAGGACGTGCCGATCGACGAGGCCCGGCGCCAGTTCGAGGTCAACGTCTTCGGCCTCGCCCGGCTGACCCAGCTCGTCACGCCGCACATGCGGGCCCAGGGGACCGGCCGGATCATCAACGTCAGCAGCATCGGCGGCAAGTTCTACGAGCCCCTGGGCGCCTGGTACCACGCGACCAAGTTCGCCGTGGAGGGCTTCAGCGACAGCCTGCGGGTCGAGCTCGCGCCGTACGGCATCCGCGTGGTCATCATCGAGCCCGGCCCGATCCTCACCGAGTGGAACGCGATCTCCCGCGAGAGCCTGGTCGAGGTCAGCCGCGGTACGGCGTACGAGGACCAGGCCGAGAGGGTGCGCGCCCGGATGGAGAAGGCCGACCAGCCCCAGACGTCCAGCGGCCCCGACGTGGTGGCGAAGAAGATCGTCAAGGCAGCGACGACCGGTCGCCCCAGGCCCCGGTACCCGGTCGGGCGCGGCGCCGGCACGATCGTCGGCGCTCGCCGCGTCCTCCCCGACCGCGCCTTCGACGCGATCGTCAACCGGCTCTACTCCTAGCCCCCTGCAGGGCTGCCCTCCGCGCCGAGGCGACACCGGGGAATGCCGGGAAGCGTCAAGGAGGAGGCGTGGCGCCGTGCGGCGCGCACCGGGAACTGGCCTCTCCGGCGACACGGCGACGACAGCTCCCGGCGTTTCCCGGGGTCGCCCCAGCGACTGACAACCCTCGCTTCCGGGGGTCTGCCGCCGACGCCACGAGGAGGTCAGAGGCCGGCGGCCTGCTCGAGGGCGTCGAGCTCGGCGTCGAGGTGCAGGAGCAGGCGCTGGAGGTGGGGGACCGTCCGGCGGCAGCCGGTCAGCCCGAAGGCCATCTGGTCGGCGTAGGAGTTGCAGGTGATGTTGAGGGCCATGCCGTCGATGGGGATCGACAGCGGGTAGGTGCCCTCCAGGCGCATCCCGTTGAAGTACTGGGTCGTGCGCGGCCCCGGGACGTTGCTGATGATGAGGTTGTACGGCGGCTTCACCAGGCCGCTCATCTTCAGCATCGGGCCGAGGATGGCCGGAGCCTGGCCGAGCGCGCTCATCGCCAGGATCTGCACCGGCGTCATCTCGGCGAGGGCGCGCTTGCCGTCGGCCATGGAGTCGTGCACGGCCTGGAGGCGGTCGGCGGCGTCCGGGAGGTCGGTGCCGAGCTTCACCATCACCGCACCCACGGCGTTCCCGCCGGACGCCGAGGCGACGTGGGACTCCTTGGCCTTGAGGCCGACCGGGACCATCGAGACCAACGTCGTGCTCGGGCAGTGCGTCGAGCTCGAGGAGGTAGGTGCGCATCGCGCCGCTGCACATCGCCAGCACGACGTCGTTCATGGTCGTGCCCGTCGCCTTGCCGATCGCGCGGAGCCGC
This sequence comes from uncultured Actinomycetota bacterium, assembly GCA_963742195.1. Classification (GTDB taxonomy): domain Bacteria; phylum Actinomycetota; class Actinomycetes; order Propionibacteriales; family Nocardioidaceae; genus Nocardioides. Next base: position 82,976 of record CAVULA010000006.1, on the reverse strand, counting down.
TCGAGGGGCCAGTCCTGGGCGGCGAAGCGTCGAGCCGCCGTGATCGGCTGGTTGAGGATCGTGCGGGGCGCGTACAGCGCGAGGGCCGAGGTCTCGTTGCGCAGGGACCGGTTCAGGGTCCGGACCAGGGCGCCGGGCAGACCGGCGGCCTCCGCGCCGATCGCCAGCGCCGACTGCATCGCCCGCTCGGTCAGGTCGGGCGAGCTCGACCTCGGTCTTCTCGGCGACCTTCGGCGGCGGCGGGCCGGTTCTCCCACGGGGCAGGCATGCTCATCCGGTCGTGGTCACTGCTGAGGATGCTCTGGAGCAGCCGCATCGCGGAGACGCCGTCGACCAGCGCGTGGTGGAGCTTGCAGTACATCGCGACCCGGCCGTCGCGCAGCCCCTCGATGACGTGCCACTCCCACAGCGGGCGCTCGGTGGCCAGCCGGCTGGAGTGCAGGCGGGAGCACAGCTCGAGCAGCTCCCGGACGCGACCCGGCTTCGGCAGGGCGCTGTGCCGCACGTGGTACTCGATGTCGAAGTCGTCGTCCTCGACCCACACCCACTGGCCGGCCGTCCTGATCGACCGGTGGGGGTGCTTGAGGAACAGCGGGGCGATGTCCTCGCCCTCGATCAGCTGCGCGTAGAGGTCGCGGACGAAGTTGCGACCCGCTCCCTCGGGCTTGGTGAACAGCTGCAGCCCGCCCACGTGCATCGGCATCCGCCGGTTCTCCGCCATCAGGAAGCCCGCGGCGGTGGGGTCGAGTGGGTGCACCATGCGTCGATCCTTGCGGGTGAGCGTCCCGGACACCAGCGCGTGATTGGATCGAGGGATGGAGGCGGGCCTGTTCGACAAGGCGCTGGTGCGTGGCCGGACGTCACTCGGCACGCGGCTCGAGCGGTGGCGCTCGAAGCGCTGGGCCATCGCCCAGTGCGCGGTCGCGGCCGGGGTGGCCTGGTTCGTCGCGACCGACGTGGTGGGCCACACCGCGCCGTTCTTCGCGCCGGTGGCGGCCGTCGTGTCGTTGGGTACGTCGTACGGGCAGCGCCTGCGGCGCGTCGCCGAGGTGACGATCGGGGTCGCGATCGGCGTCTTCGGAGCGGACCTCCTGGTGGGGCTGATCGGTCAGGGCGGGTGGCAGATCACCGTCGTGGTCGGTCTGGCGATGACGGCCGCGATCCTCCTCGACCGGGGGCAGGTCTTCGTGATCCAGGCCGCCGTGCAGTCGATCATCGTGGTCACCCTGCTGCCGGACCCCGGCGCGGCGTTCACCCGGTGGACCGACGCCCTCATCGGTGGCGCCGTGGCCCTGGTCGCGGCCACGGTGGTCCCGGCCGCACCCTTGCGGCGCCCCCGCGAGGAGGCGGCGAAGGTGCTGCGCAAGGTGCGCGACCTCCTGCTGGCCGCCAGCGACGTGATGGTCGACGGCGACGTGGACCGGGCGATCGAGCTGCTCGCCGACGCGCGCTCCACCGACCACCTGATCCGGGAGCTCCAGGACGCGGCCGACGAGGGGCTCGACGTGGTGGCGTCCTCCCCGTTCCGGGTCCGGCACGGCCCGGGCCTGCGCAAGATGGCCGAGCTCGTCGAGCCGCTCGACCGTGCGCTGCGCAGCACCCGGGTGCTGGTGCGCCAGTGCGCGGTGGCGGCGTACCGGCGGCAGGAGATCCCGCACGCGTACGCCGTCGTCGCCGCCGAGCTGGCCGCGGCCGTGGAGGTGGTCACCACCGAGCTCGACGCGAACCGTCTCGCGACCGCCGCCCAGCCGGCCCTGGTCGCCGTCGGCATGGCCACCGGCGAGGTGGAGCGGACCGACGACCTCTCGGCGGAGGTGATCCTCGCGCAGCTGCGCGCTGTCGTCGCGGACCTGCTGCTGCTGACCGGCATGGACTCGTTCGAGGCCACCGACGCCATCCCGCCGGTGCGGCGCGACTGATGGCCACCCCGGGGCAGGCGTGGGTCCTCCATGTCGATCTCGACCAGTTCATCGCGGCCGTGGAGATGCTGCGCCGGCCCGAGCTGGTCGGCCTGCCGGTGGTCGTCGGCGGTCGCGGCGACCCGACCGAGCGGGGTGTGGTCGCCACGGCGTCGTACGCCGCCCGCGAGCACGGCGTCGGCTCGGGAATGCCGCTGCGGATAGCGGCGCGAAAGCTGCCCGACGCGGTCTTCCTGCCGGTCGACCGGGTCGCGTACGACGAGGCGTCGGCGCGGGTGATGGCGACCCTGCGGGCGCTGGAGTGGGGCGGCGTGCCCGTGGTCGTGGAGGTGCTCGGCTGGGACGAGGCCTTCCTGGGTCCGGGCGAGGGGCACGGCGAGCTGGGTGACCCCCGCGTCTTCGCCCAGCACGTCCGCGACCGGGTGCTGGCGGAGACCGACCTGCACTGCGGTGTCGGGATCGGTGACAACAAGCTGCGCGCCAAGATCGCGACGGCCTTCGGCAAGACCGGCGAGGGCGACGGATCCGGGATCGGCTACCTCACCGAGCACGAGTGGTTCGACGTGATGGGGGAGCGGCCGACGACCGCACTGTGGGGGATCGGCTCGAAGATCGGCAAGCGGCTGGCCGCCCTCGGCATCCACACCGTCCGCGAGCTGGCGGACTCCGACGCGCGGATGCTGGCCGAGGCGATCGGGCCGACGATGGGGCCGTGGTACCACCGGCTCGGCCGCGGCGCCGACAGCAGCCCGGTCGACGCGACGCCGTGGGTGGCGCGGGCGCACGGGCGCGAGGAGACCTACCAGACCGACCTGACGTGGGACGTCGTCCCGGACGAGGTGCGGGCGCTGACCGCTCGGGTGGTCGACGACATCGACCGCGAGGGGCGACCGGCGGCGCGGGTCGGTCTCAAGGTGCGCTACCGCCCGTTCATCACGGTGAGCCGCTCGCTGACGCTGCCGGCGCCGACCAACGACCCGGCCGTGCTGGCGGACGCCGCGGTCTCGCTGCTCGACCGGGTCGAGCAGGACCGCCCGGTCCGGCTGCTCGGCGTACGGCTGGAGATGGTGGAGCCCCCAGGCGGCTACGCGCGATGAACGCGGGCCGTCAGGACTGGCAGGAGTGGCACCGTGACTACGACGACCCCGGGTCGTCGGTGTCGCGCCGGCTGGTGGAGGTCCGGGCTCGCCTGGCCGCGCTGCTCGCTGCCGGTGACGGGCCGGTGCGGCTGCTCAACCTGTGCTCGGGCGACGGGCGCGACACCATCCCGGTGCTCGCCGGCTCGGACCGTGAGGTCGACGCCTGCCTGGTCGAGCTCGACCCCGACCTGGCCGAGGCCGCGCGGCGCTCGGCCGCGGCCGCCGGGGTCGACCTCGAGGTGCGCACCGCCGACGCCGCCGCCGTCGCGACGTACGCCGACCGGCTGCCGGTCGACGTCCTGATGCTCGTCGGCGTGCTCGGGAACGTCTCCGACCCGGACGCGGAGCGGACCATCGCCGCAGCAGCGTCCTTGCTGGTCCCCGGCGGGACCGTGGTGTGGTCGAGGAGCAACCGGTTCCGTGCCGAGGCGACCCACACGTACGCCGACCCGGCGATGTGGGTGAGGGACCGGTTCGAGACGCACGGCTTCGAGACCGTCGAGCTCGTGGTCCCCGTGGTGGACGCGTGGCGGCTCGGCGTCTCGGTCCTGCGTCGCCCCTCGCCCGAGCCGCTGCCGGAGCGGCTGTTCAGCTTCGTGCGGTGAGAGCGCGGAGGGTCTCCAGCCACTGCTCGTGGCTGCCGTCGTACGGCGCGACGCGGCCCTCGACGGCACTGCGGACGCGTTCGCAGGAGCGCGTGGCACCGCTGACCACCTGGTCGGGGTACCCGAGCTCGACCCGGTGCTCGGCGAACTCGTCCTCGTCGTCGACCCACACCTCGCCGGTGTCGTTGCGGACCACGTCGAGGTCGAGGTCGACGGTGCGCAGCGTGCTCCCGTCCCAGACCGGCGGCGTCGCGATGTCGACGTACACCGCGACGGGCAGCGAGCCGCCCGGTCCGTGGAACGTCGAGACGCACCAGCGCTCGGTGTCGGGCGCGTCCGCGGGCGGGACCAGGCCGACCTGGTCGTTTCGCGAGACGACCTGCATGCCCGGCCGGCTCATCGGCGTACCCCGAGGGATCCCGACCCAGTCACCGTGCTCGTCGGTGCCCAGCCACCGGCCGGGGATCTGCCAGTGGGGACGGTCGCCCCACTTCTCCATCTCGATCCGGACCGGGTCACCGAGAGCGAACGCCATCCACCCATCCTGCCCGAGTCACCGCTTGGGCGGCTTGGTGCGCCGGGCGACGGCGGCGACGACGTTCTGGTAGCGGGAGCCGGTCAGGCGCGCGAAGTGGTGGATGACGTGGGCGTCCAGGCCGACGAGCACGCGGGCGCGGCCGCCGAGGATGCCCTTGGTCACGATGATCTCCGCGGCGCGCTCGGGCGGCATCGTCGCCAGCTTCTCGTCGAAGAGAGCGGCCGACTCAGCGGCCGCCTCGCGGTCGGAGTAGCGCGCGTTGCGGGCGATCGCGGTCTTGATGCCGCCGGGGTGGACCGCCGTGACCCCGACCGGGTGGCCGGCGACCAGCATCTCCTCACGGAGCGCCTCGGTGAAGCCGCGGACGGCGTACTTCGAGGCGTTGTACATCGACTGGCCCGGCATCGAGACCAGGCCGAAGAGCGACGACAGGTTCACCACGTGGCCGTCACCCGAGGCGATCAGGTGGGGCAGGAACTCCTTGGTGCCGCGGACCACGCCCCAGAGGTTGACCCCGATGATCCACTCCATGTCGTCGTGGTCGAGGTCCTCGACGTCGCCCGCGAGCGCGACGCCGGCGTTGTTGACGACGACGTTGACCCGGCCGAAGTGCTCGGCGACAGCGGCCGCGTACGCCGTCATCGCGGCGCGGTCCGCCACGTCGAGCCGGTCGCTGCGCACCGCCCGCGCACCGGCCGCCTTCACCAGGTCGACGGTCTCGGCTGAGTCCCTGCTCGTCGACGTCCGAGATCGCGAGCAGGGCGCCGCGCCGGGCGACGTCGACGGCGAGTGCGCGGCCGATGCCGGAGGCGGCGCCGGTGATCACGACCACCTTGTCGTCGAGCGTCTTCACGCGGTGGCCGCCTCGGTCTCGTCGCGAGTCGCCTGCACGTCGTACGCCTCGGGGTCGAAGCGCGCGAGGAGCCGGCGGAAGGTGAAGGTCGACTTCGGCCAGAGGATGGTGTTGCGGCCCTCGGAGTCGAGGTACCACGACGAGCAGCCGCCGGTGTTCCACACGGTCCGCTTCATCCGGCGCTGGAGGTCGGCGTTCCAGCGCCGCTGCGCATCCGGGCGCGGCTCCAGGGCGGCGTACCGGTGGCTGCGCAGGGTCGCCACGGCGTCGCGCAGGTAGGCGACCTGCGACTCGATGATGAACACCATGCTGGTGTGGCCCTGGTCGGTGTTGGGGCCGACCAGCAGGAAGAGGTTCGGGAAGCCGTGGACGGTGGTGCCCTTGTACGCCGCCATCCCGCCGTCGGCCCACACATCGGCGAGGCTGCGGCCCTCGCGACCGACGACCCGCTCGGCGATCGGCAGCTCGGTGGTCCAGAAGCCGGTCGCGACCACGATCACGTCGACGGGGTGCTCCTGCCCGTCGGTCGTGACGACCGACGTCGGCGTGACGCGCGCGATCGGCTCGGTGACCAGGTCGACGTTGTCGGCGGCGAGCGCCGGGTAGTAGGTGTTGGAGCGCAGGATCCGCTTGCAGCCGAGGCGGAACGTCGGCGTCACCTTCGCGCGCAGGCCCGGGTCGTGGATCCCCTGGTGGAGGTTGGCGACGGCAGCCTTCTCCGCCGGGAGCCCCAGCTTCGGCTGCCAGGTGAACATCGGGACGTAGCCCTCGTGGGCCCAGTAGATGCCCGTGCGGTAGAGCCGGCCGAGGGCGGGGATGCGGCGCAGGGCGACGCGCTCGGCCCCGGGGTACGTGCGGTCGTTGCGAGGCATCACCCACGGGGCGGAGCGCTGGTAGACGTCGAGATGGGCGGCGACCTTCTGGACCTCGGGCACGATCTGGATCGACGAGGCGCCGGTGCCGACGACCGCGACCCGCTTGCCGACGAGGTCGACCGAGTGGTCCCACCGGGCGGAGTGGAAGAGCGGGCCGCCGAAGGTCTCGAGCCCGTCGATCTCGGGCAGACGTGGCTCGGAGAGGCCACCGGCGGCGGTGACCAGGGTCTTCGAGGTGAGCTCACCGGACGACGTACGGCAGTGCCAGCGCTGCGTCGCGTCGTCCCACGCGGCATGCTCGAGCTCGGTGCGGAAGAGGGTGCGCGCGGTGACGCCGTACTCCTGGGCGACGCGGCGCAGGTAGGCCTGGATCTCCGGCTGGGGGGAGTACGACGACGACCACTCGGGGTTGGGGGCGAACGAGAACGAGTAGAGCTGGCTGGGGATGTCGCAGCAGGCGCCGGGGTAGGTGTTGTCGCGCCAGGTGCCGCCGACCTCGTCGGCCTTCTCGATCACCAGGTAGTCGGTCTCGCCGTCCTGGGCCAGCTGGATGGCCGCGCACAGGCCGGCGAACCCGGAGCCGACGATCAGGTGGTCGACGTACGACGGCAGCGTGGGCTCGGCCATGGCGGTGACGCTATCCCCTCCCCACCCGTCGGTCTGGCCGGCCCGAAGGGATAGTCCCCGATCAGATGGCTGGGATTCGCCCGAGATCACGACCATCTGATCGGGGACTACCGGGTGGGTCAGCCGGTCGTGAGGTCGTAGACGGTGACGCCGCCGACGGTTGTCGCGGTGAAGGTGTCCGCGACCCACGAGGAGATCTGGGTGGCGGTGCTGCCGCCGGCGTTCAGGCCGCCGGCGCCGAGGCCGCCGGTGCCCTGGCCGATGAAGTAGTGGATCCGGCCCTCGGCGTCGACTCTCGCGACCGGGTCTTTCAACCCCCGTCGCCCTGTCCCCCGTCTGTGAGCGCCCCCGGTCGGGATAGTCCGTGACGAAGCGCAGGTGAAATCGCTCGAAAGTCATGCGTTTCGTCACGGACTATCCCGGATCGGGGCTGGAGCGCGGCCCGGAGGCCTCAGGTGGGGAGGGAGACGGTGACCTGGGTGTCGCCGGGGACGGACCGGAGGGAGACGGTGCCGCCGTGCGCGGTCACGATCGCCTGGACGAGCGCCAGGCCGAGGCCGGCGCCGCCGGCGTCGCCGCGGGTCCGGGCGGCGTCCCCGCGGGCGAACCGCTCGAAGGCGTGCTCGGCCAGCCCGGGCGGGAAGCCCGGGCCGTCATCGTGGACCGAGAAGGTCCCGGGCGTCGCGGAGACCGTGATCGTCGTCCCGGCGGGGGTGTACTTGCGGGCGTTGGTGAGCAGGTTGGTGACCACCTGGTGCAGCCGCTGGACGTCGCCGTCGACCTCGATCGACTCCTCGGGCAGGTCGAGCTGCCACCGATGGCCGGGATCGACGACCCGGGCGTCCGAGACCGCCTCGACCAGGAGCAGGGACAGGTCCACGGTGTGCCGCTCGAGCGGGCGGCCCGAGTCGAGCCGGGCCAGCAGCAGGAGGTCCTCCACCATGGCGGTCATCCGCGCCGACTCCTCCTCGACCTTGTCGAGGGCGGTCCGGGTCGTCGCCGGGTCGTCCGGCCGGCGCCGGGCCAGCTCGGTGTAGCCGGCGATGGTCGTCAACGGCGTCCGCAGCTCGTGGGACGCGTCGGCCACGAACTGCCGCACCTGCTGCTCGCTCTCGTGCCGGGCCGTCAACGACGACTCGACGTGCGCCAGCAGGGTGTTGAGGGCCGAGCCGACCTGTCCGACCTCGGTGCGCTCGTCGGTGAGCCGCTCGGGCACCCGCTCGGCCAGCTCGATGTCGCCGGTCGCCAGCGGGAGCTCGGCGACGGAGTGCGCGGTCGCGGCGACCTCGCGCAGCGGCCGCAGCTGACGGCGTACCAGGATCGTGCCCGCGACCGCCGCAGCGGCGATGCCGAGCACGCCGACCAGGACCTCCCAGACGACCAGGCGCGACACGGGCCCGTCCACCGCCGAGGACGGCAGGCCGACGACGACGACCCCGTCGCGCACCTGCGCGGCGACCACGCGGTACTCGCCGTGACCGTCCACGTGTACGTCGTGACCGGTCTGGTCCGCCGGGATCTCGGCGAGGTCGTCGACGGTCGAAGCCTCCAGGCCCTGCCAGCCGCTCTCCGTCCGGATCGCGGCGGTGGCGCCCCCTGCGGTCGAGACGGCGATGAGAGTGTCCAACCGTGGCCCGTCGAAGGGGCGGTTGTCGGCGTCGTCATCGCTGGGTGGCTCACCCAACGGGCCGCCTCGGGACTCCTGCTGGATCGCCTGGTTCAACGACGCCCGCACGTCGCCGTCGAGCCGGCCGGAGAGGTAGGAGTGGAGGGCGAGCGTGGCGGCCGTCGCGATCAGCACCGCGACGACGGCGACCAGGAGAACGGTCGTCGCGACCAGGCGCGAGGTCAACGACGCGAAGCGCTTCATCGTCGGCTCACGCGGCCGGCTTCAGCACGTATCCCGCGCCCCGCATGGTGTGGATCATCGGCTCGCGGCCGGCGTCGATCTTCTTCCGCAGGTAGGAGATGTAGAGCTCGACGACGTTGGCCTGGCCCCCGAAGTCGTAGTTCCACACCCGGTCCAGGATCTGGGCCTTGGACAGCACGCGCTTGGGGTTGCGCATCAGGAAGCGGAGCAGCTCGAACTCGGTGGCGGTCAGCATGATCTCCGCTCCGCCGCGGCGTACCTCGTGGCTGTCCTCGTCGAGCTCGAGGTCACCCACGGTGAGCAACGCCGACGACTGCGCGCGTCGCGCTCCGGCGCGCCGCATGAGTCCCCGCAGCCGCGCGACGAGCTCCTCGAGGGAGAACGGCTTGGTCACGTAGTCGTCGCCCCCGGCCGTGAGGCCGGCGACCCGGTCCTCGACGGAGTCGCGGGCGGTGAGGAAGAGCACGGGTACGTCGGGGTCGGACGCGCGCATCCGGCGCAGCACCTCGAGCCCGTCGAAGTCGGGGAGCATCATGTCGAGCACGACCGCATCGGGGGCGAAGGTCTTCGCGGCCGCCACGGCCTTGGTGCCGGTATGGGCCGCAGTGACCTGGAACCCCTCGTAGCGCAGGGCCATGCTGATCAGCTCGGCGATGTTCGGCTCGTCGTCGACGACCAGGACGCGCAACGGTGATCCGTCGACCCGGGTGAGCTCCATGAGAGCAGTCTGGCCCTCGCCCCTGTGGGTTTCCTGTGAGAACCCTGTCCCCCCGGACACGACCTGCTCCGAGCCTGCGCACAGGGTCGTCACAGCCGCACGGCGCATCCTCACCGGCATGAGCGAGTCCGACCACACCAGCACCCTCGAGCCTCCGGCGCCGGCGCCGGCGTCGCCCGCGCAGCGCACCCACCCGGCGTACGACGCAGGCAGCCCGCCCGGCTTCGTCGACCGCGTGCTCGGCCTGCGCGCCGTGATCGCGGTGGCCCTCGCGGCGCTGATCATCGGGGGCCTGTCCGGCTTCCTGCTCGGGGAGCACACGGGTGGCGGCGACGACCGGTTCGGCCGCGGCCCCGGCGGCTTCCCCGGCGGTCAGGGCTTCCGCGGAGGACCTCCCGGACAGCCTGGCCAACAGCCGCCGGGGCCGGGTCAGACCACGCCCTGACGCGAGGCCACTGACCGTAGCCGACGCCCACACGTCTGCTCGTCGAAGGATCCCGGCGCGGCAGCCCGCCAGGGCGGCCGGGTAACTCGGTGGGAGGCCTGAAGGTCGGTGGGGGAGAATCACCCGCGTTGTGGACATCACCTTCCCGCCCGAGCTGCCGATCAGTCAGCGGCGTGACGACATCGCGGCGGCGATCCGCGACCACCAGGTCGTCGTCGTGGCCGGCGAGACCGGCTCCGGGAAGACCACCCAGCTGCCCAAGATCTGCCTCGAGCTGGGCCGTGGAGGTGGCGGGCGTGGCCGGATGATCGGCCACACGCAGCCCCGCCGGATCGCGGCGCGCTCGGTCGCCGAGCGCCTCGCCTCCGAGCTCGGGACCTCCCTCGGTGAGGAGGTGGGCTACCAGGTGCGCTTCACCGACCGGACCTCCGCGGACACCCGGATCAAGGTGATGACCGACGGCATCCTGCTCGCCGAGCTGCAGCGCGACCGCCAGCTCCGCCGCTACGACACGATCATCATCGACGAGGCCCACGAGCGCAGCCTCAACATCGACTTCCTGCTCGGCTACCTCAAGCAGCTCCTGCCGCGGCGGCCCGACCTCAAGCTCGTCATCACCTCCGCGACCATCGACCCGCAGCGCTTCGCCCGGCACTTCGCCGAGGTCTCGACGGGCTCGACCACCTCGACGGGCTCGACCACCTCGACGGGCTCGACCACCGGGACGACCACCGGGAGCCCGCGGCCGGCCCCGGTCGTCGAGGTCTCCGGCCGTACCTACCCCGTCGAGATCCGCTACCGCCCCCTCGTCGGACGTCCCGAGACCGACGACGAGGGTGAGGCGGTGGTCCGCGACCAGACCGAGGCGATCCTCGACGCCGTCCGCGAGCTGTCGGCCGAGGGGCCGGGCGACGTCCTGGTGTTCCTGCCGGGTGAGCGCGAGATCCGCGACACCGCCGACGCCCTGTCCGACCTGGCGCCGGAGCGCGGCCGGTCGCTCGAGGTCGTGCCCCTCTACTCCCGGCTGTCGGCCGCGGAGCAGCACCGGGTCTTCTCCTCCCACGCGTCGACGGTCCGCCGGGTCGTGCTCGCCACGAACGTCGCGGAGACCTCCCTCACCGTCCCCGGCATCCGGTACGTCGTGGACACCGGGCTGGCGCGGATCTCGCGCTACTCGCTGAAGACCAAGGTGCAGCGGCTCCCGATCGAGGCGGTCAGCCAGGCGTCGGCCCAGCAGCGGTCAGGCCGCTGCGGCCGCGTGGAGGCGGGCGTGGCGATCCGCCTCTACGCCGAGGAGGACTTCGAGAGCCGGCCGGCGTTCACCGACCCCGAGATCCTCCGGACCAACCTGGCCTCGGTGATCTTGCAGATGACCTCGCTCGGGCTCGGCGACGTCGCCCGCTTCCCGTTCGTCGAGCCGCCGGACCGTCGCAACGTCGCGGCCGGCGTCCAGCTGCTCGAGGAGCTCGGCGCCTGGTCTCGACGCGGCTCGACCAACGTGAGCGGCTCGACCAGGGGAGGCGGATCGACAGACAGGCAGCAGCGCCGCGGTGACCTGACCAAGGTCGGGCGCCGCCTGGCCCGGCTGCCGATCGACCCCCGGCTCGGACGGATGATCCTCGAGGCGGAGCGGCTCGGGTGTGTCCGCGAGATCCTCGTCGTCGCCGCGGCCCTCTCCCTGCAGGACCCGCGCGAGCGGCCCCTCGAGGAGCAGGCGCAGGCCGACCAGCTCCATGCCCGGTTCAAGGACCCGACCTCGGACCTGCTGACCTGGCTGAACCTCTGGCGTCACCTGCGCAGCCAGCAGCGCGAGCTGTCGTCGAGTGCGTTCCGCCGGATGTGCAAGCGGGAGTACCTCAACTACGTGCGGGTCCGCGAGTGGCAGGACTTCGAGTCCCAGCTGCGCCAGGTGTGCAAGGAGCTGAAGGTCGACCTGGGCAAGGAGCCGGCCTGGTCGCGCCGCTCAGCGGGCGTCGAGGAGAGCACGAGTGCGCCGTACGACGCCGACGGGATCCACCAGGCGCTCCTGTCCGGCCTCCTCTCCCACGTCGGCGTGCTCGAGGAGCGCGACCGGGTCCCGCCCGGGAGCAGGGGCACGGGGTCCGCCGGCCGGCCACGCGGGCCGCGGGAGTACCTCGGCGCGCGCGGCACCCGGTTCGCGATCTTCCCGGGCAGTGCCCTGCGCGGGAAGAACCCGGCGTACGTGATGGCCGGTGAGCTGGTCGAGACCGGCCGGCTCTGGGCGCGGCAGAACGCCGCGATCAAGCCCGAGTGGGCGGAGCGGATCGGCGCCCACCTGGTCAAGCGCAGCTACAGCGAGCCGCACTGGTCGCGCAAGCGGGCCTCGGTGATGGCCTACGAGCGCGTGACGTTGTACGGCGTCCCGCTGGCCACCGACCGGCTCGTCGCGTTCGGCCGGATCGACCGAGCGCTCAGCCGGGAGCTCTTCATCCGGCACGCGCTCGTGTACGGCGAGTGGTCCAGCCGGCACCGCTTCCTCGGGGAGAACCAGCGGCTGCTCGAGGAGGCCGAGGAGCTCGAGCACCGGGCCCGGCGTCGCGACATCGTCGTCGACGAGCACACCCTGTTCGACTTCTACGACGCCCGGATCGGTCCGGAGGTCGTCAGCGGCGCCCACTTCGACCAGTGGTGGAAGCAGGAACGCCGTACCCGCCCCGACCTCCTCACCTTCGACCCGGCGATGCTCACCCACGACACCGCCGAGGAGGTGCGGGCCGAGGACTTCCCCGAGGCCTGGCAGGGCGAGGGGCTGACCTTCCCGATCAGCTACCACTTCGAGCCGGGCGCGGCCGACGACGGGCTCACCATCGACGTGCCGGTCGCCACCTTGAACCGCGTCGCGGCCGACGACTTCTCGTGGAACGTGCCCGGGCGTGCGCCACGAGCTGGTCACCAGCCTGATCCGCAGCCTGCCCAAGAACCTCCGGGTCAGCTTCGTGCCGGCGCCGGACAAGGCCCGGGAGTTCCTGGCCGCCACGCCGGCCGGTGACGAGCCGCTGCTCGACGCGCTCGAGCGTTGGGCGCGGTCGACGACCGGCGTGGTGGTCCCGCGCGAGGCCTGGGACTGGTCCAAGGTGCCGGCCCACCTGCAGCCGACCTACCGCGTCGTCGGCGAGACCGGCAGCGAGCAGGCGCGGGGCAAGGATCTCGAGGCGTTGAAGGCCCCGCTGCGCGGCCAGTTCGACGAGGCCCTCGCCGCGGTGGCGGACGACAGCGGGCTCGGTGCCACGGGCCAGACCACCTGGACCTTCGGTGACCTGCCCGAGGAGATCCTGCAGACCCGGGCCGGGCACGAGGTGCTCGCCTACCCGGCGGTGACCGACGAGGGGGCCACCGCCGGGCTCGGGGTCTTCGGCTCCCGGGAGGAGGCGGAGTCGCGGCATCGGCTCGGCGTGCTCCGGCTCCTGCTGCTCGAGCTCCCCGCCGGCGATCCGACGGCGGGACTCGACACCACCGCACGCCTCGGCCTGGCGGGCTCGCCCTATCCGACGGTCGCCGAGCTCCTCGACGACCTCCGGGCGGCGATCCTGGTCGACGTCGTCGACAGCGGTCCTCCGGCCCGCACCCCCCAGGAGTACGCCGGGCTGGTGGCGGCGGGCGGGGAGGCTCTCGCCGCTCGTACCGACCAGGTCCTCGGCGAGGTGCTGAGGATCCTGTCCGACTGGCGGGAGACCGATCGGCTGCTCAGCGGGCGGGCCGAGCTGGCGACCCTGCCCGCGCTCCAGGACATGCGCGAGCAGCTGGCCCGGCTGGTCGCCCGCGGGTTCCTCGGAGAGGCCGGAGCAGACCGGCTGCGCCGCCTCCCGACGTACCTGATGGCGATCCGGCGCCGGCGCGAGAGGCTCGAGGACGACGTGCTGCGCGACCGCCAGCTGATGGACCAGGTGACCGCGGTGCAGGACGCGGTCCTCCAACGGCTCGCTGCGCTGCCCGAGGGCCGCCCGGCCGGCGGGCGGCTGCGCCGCGCGCGCTGGATGCTGGAGGAGTACCGCGTCTCCTTGTGGGCACAGCAGCTCGGCACCGACGGACCGGTCAGCGACCAGCGGATCCGCACGCTGCTCTCCGCCTGACGAGACGCCGGACGCGAACCGCCGAGGGCGCCGGGGCCGCCGAGTAGGGTGCCCGGCACGGAAGGCACTCGTCTCGGGGGAAGTCATGCGCGTCGCTGCTCGGTGGTCCGTCGCTCTCCTGGCCGGCTCGGTCGTCCTCGGCCTGGTCGGTGCCGGTACCGCCGACGCCGGGCCCGGTCCGAGCGCTGCTGCCGGCGCCCGTGGCGCGGACAGCACCGGTGCCCCCGGTCGGCACGAGAGCCGGCAGGTCGGGCGGTGGACGGTGAGCCGGCTCGGACCGGGCTCCTACCGGCTGACCTGGCACTCCCCGACCCGGATCCCGGTCACCGACGCCGCGGTGCAGGTCCGGCGTGGCAGGTCGGTGGCCACGGCGGCCGTGGCGCCGGACGCGCGCACCGTGTCGGTGGTCGTCGCGTCCTCGACGCCGCCCGACCCGGCGGCGTACGACGTCGTTCTCGGGGCCCGAGCCCTCGACCGGCCCCCCGACCGGCACAACAGCGACGGGGGTGCCCGCACCGGGCGTACGCCGTACCGGGCGCCGTCGACGCGGGCGCTGCTCAGCGACCCCGGTGAGCCCGGCACCCACGCGATCACCTCGACGGACTACGCCCTCGCGCCGGTCAGGCTGCCGGGCATCAGGCGGCTGTCGGAGATGGTCGGTCACGTGGTGTCCCCGGCCGACGCGACGGACGCCTCACCGCTGGTGCTCTTCCTGCACGGTCGTCACGACGCGTGCTACGCGCCTGCCGGGACGGCCGCGCGCACCGCCCGCCACAGCCGCCGCGCCACCCGCGGTCTGGTCCTGTCCGCCGGGGGAGAAGCCGGTCCCGAGCCACCTCGGGTACGACTACGTGCAACGCCGGCTCGCCGGTCAGGGCTACGTCACGGTGTCGATCTCGGCCGACGCCGTCAACGCGCTGGACTTCCAGGACGCCGACGGCGGCGCGGCTGCGCGCGCCGCTCTGATCCGCGACCACCTGCGGGCCTGGGTCGGGTTCTCCACGAGCGGCACCCACCCGGCCGACCTGTCGAACGTCGTCCTGGTCGGGCACAGCCGTGGCGGCGAGGGTGTCGACCGCGCCTCGCTCGACCTGCCGGACGACGAGGGCTACCACGTCGCCGGACAGGTGCTGATCGGCCCCACGGACTTCGCGTTCCAGGCCGCTCCGGCGATGCCGACGGTCACCCTCCTGCCCTACTGCGACGGCGACGTGAGCGACCTGCAGGGGCAGAACTTCACCGACGACGGTCGCGACGTCACCGCCGACCCGGGCAGCGACCTGGCCTTCCACAGCTCGGTGCTGGTCATGGGTGCCAACCACAACTTCTTCAACAGCGAGTGGACGCCCGGCCTCTCAGCCGCCCCGTCGTTCGACGACTGGGGCGGTGCGCCGCAGAGCGCCTGCGGTTCCAGGAGCCCGACGAGGCTGGGAGCGGCGCAGCAGCGGAAGGTCGCCCGGACCTACATCGCCGGTGCCGTGCACCTGTTCGCCGACGGTGACGACGCGGTGCTGCCGATGTTCGACGGCAGCGCGGTCGCCGTGCCGTCGGCGGGCCGGGCCGACGTCCGCAGCCACGCGATCGGCGGCGGGCTGGTCACGGTGCGGCCGGGCCTCGACGGGTCGCCGAGCGGCGACGCCACGGCCGACCAGCGACTGTGCACCGGTGTGTCCGACACCTTGGACGACACCTCGTGCCAGCGGAGACTCAGCTCGGCGCGGGCACCCCACTGGCCGAGCGTCTTCTTCGCCGGCGTCTCCCACCGGCAGTTCCTCGAGGTCGGGTGGGACGCGGCGGGACGGCAGGCGGGGCTCGACCTCGCCCGGCCGTGGGACCTGAGCGCCATGAGCCGGCTCGACCTGCGCACCATCGTCGACCCGCGCTCGGGCCCGGTCCGGCTGGGCGTCTCGCTCGGCGACGCCGACGGCCGGACCACGGTCCTGACCCCGCTCGGGGGTGGCTCTCTGGACCCGCTCCCCGGCGGCGGCTACTCCCTCGCGAAGCGGTGGGCCCAGGACCTGCGGGTGCCGCTCACCGGCGTCAGCGGCGTCGACCTCACCCGGGTCACGCGGGTCGGCCTGGTGTCGAGGGACGCGTCGGGACGGGTCTTCCTCGTCGACGTCTCGGGCACCCCGAACGCCGGCGTGTCCGTGGCTGCGACCACCCCGGTCGCCCTCTTCAGCATCGACACCGTCCGGCAGCCGGAGGGCGACGGCACCGACCGGGTGCGCGTCGACGTCCCGTGGCACGTGACCGGCGACCTCGACCACGACGCAGCGGTCACGATCGTGCACTCCACGCCGTTCAGCTTCGACACGTCGGCTCCGACGCAGACGCTCGTCCTCCCCGCCCACACGAGCTCGGGCGTGCTGCACGTGAGGTACCGGCCCGACGACCTCGACGACCTCGGCAGGCGCTTCATCGGCCTGACGGCGTACCCCGTCAGCGGCGTCGAGACCGACCGGTACGTCGGTGGCGCACGGATCGTCGACGACGACCCGACCCCCACCCTGACCCTGCGGACCGGCGCCCACCGGGTCACCGCCGGCGACCCCGCGACGTGGACCCTCACCCTGGACCGGCCGGTCGACTACTACGCCTACGCCGTGGCGAGACCGGTCAAGGTGGTCGTCGGACCGCAGCTCCGGGTCGGTGACCTGGCGAAGCGGTTCCGGCTGCGGTTGCTGGGCGGCGGCGTGCGCCCCGGGACGCCGCTCCACCGGACCCGGCTGCGGTTCTTCGTCGAGATCCCGCGGGACCGGGCGTCCGCGACGCTCGCGATCCCGACCAGGCGGGGGCTCGGGGTCACCCGTGCCCTCTCGCTGCGGTTCCGGGTTCCGCACTTCGACCTCGCGCGGCCCATCCGCACGGTGCAGGTGACGCCTCCGCGCTGAGGCGCTCGCCTTCCTGAGACGGCCAATGCCCGGTGCGGCACCGTCTGCTCCCGTACCGTGGTCGGGTGACCGAGCGCCCGCACCACCGCCCGCTCACGCCGGGCGACCGTTTCTTCAGCGCGCTCGACTCCGGCGACGACCCGGTGCTGCTGGCCGAGGCCGCCGACCGCGCGGCCGAGCTGCTGGTGCGTGGTGCCCGGGCCTCCGGTGACACCGAGGTCGCCGAGCGGGTGCTCCATCTCGCCGACACCGAGGGCATCGAGGTCATCGCCCAGGCGTGGTCCGGTCGTCCGGCCGAGTCGGTGGCGGGCTGCCTGTGGCGGCTCTACCTCCTGCGCTCCTGGGTGTACGCCGACCCGGTCGGCGTCGCGCGGGAGTTCGACGCCGGTCGCCACCGGGCGGCCGTCGACGACGTCGTCGCCGGGGTGGCCGAGCCGCCGGGACCCGACGAGCTGCGCGACATGGTCGACCAGGTGCTGCGCGGGATCGCCGTCAGCGACTTCGCGGACGTGCTCCTGCGGGCCGCCGCCTTCGCGCGGGTGGTGGCCACCGGCCGCGCCGTGCTCGCCGACACCGATGCGGTCGCGGCGGCGCGGATCCAGTCGGTGGCCGAGCAGCTGGACCGGGCCGCCCGCCTGGAGCTGGCCGGTCAGCTGAGCTGAGCGCGGACGTCGCGACCGTCGCCTCCGACGTCGTGCGGGCGTTCGGAATGCGCCGGCGGGTTCGCCGGTTACACTGGTCGCGTGCGCCGGACCGCGGCAGCCCCGGGTCCCACATTCAGCCGCTACGAGCGGCCACGCGCCGTGAGGCGCTCCCGGTCCGGCGCACGTACCACTTGTCGGTACGGCTAGGGTTTCGAACCGTGCAGAGGCGAGTCGGGCGCAGCGGTCGAGCGCTCTCCGGCCTCGCGACCGCCCTGCTCCTCACCGGCTGTGCCGCGCTCGCGGCGTGCGACACCTCGACGTCCTCCGGCGCCACCCCGTCCAGCCCGCCGACGAGCTCGACGCCGACCACTGCCCCGACCACCGGGCCGACCCAGCTGCAGAGCCAGACCCTGACCTTCGGGGTGATCGGCTCGAGCGACGAGGTGGACGCCTACCGCCAGATGGCCTCCCTGTTCGCGCCCCTGAACCGGCAGGTCACCGTCCAGATCAAGGCCTGGCGGAGCGACACCGCGATGATGGCCGACCTGCGCCGCGGCGTACCGGCGCCCGACGTGTTCCTGGCTCCGCGCCGGGACCTCTCCTGGCTCAACCAGCACGAGGTCATCCAGCCGATCGACCAGCTCCTCGACGACCGGGGGGTCGACTTCGGCGACGACTACCCCCGCAGCACGCTCACGGCGTTCGGGGTCGACAACCGCCTCGACTGCCTGCCCTACGACGTCCAGCCGTCGGTCATCTACTACAACAAGCGGCTGGTGAAGCTCGGGCAGGTCTCCGACGACCCGCCGGTGGCCGGCGAGGGCTGGTCGTTGGACCAGTTCGCAGCCACGGCGCGGTGGGCGGTGGACCGGCGCCCGAACATCGCGGGTGCCTACGTCGAGCCTTCCCTCGGTGGGGTCGCGCCGTTCGTCCTGTCCGGTGGTGGCCGGATGTTCGACGACGCCAGCCCGCCGACCAGCCTCACCCTCTCCGACGAGGCGAGCCAGCAGGCGCTGGTGCGGACCGTCCGGGTGATGCACGGTCCGGGCATCAGCCTGGCCCCCGAGGAGCTCGCGCAGCGGTCTCCGCTGGAGTGGTTCGAGCGTGGCCGCCTGGCGCTGATGCAGGGCTCGCGCGACCTCGTGCCCGATCTGCGGAGCAGGCTCGGTCTCGAGTTCGACGTGATGCCGATGCCCGAGCTGGGCAAGCCGGCCACCGCCGGCTCCATCACCGGTCTGTGCATCTCGACCGACGCCTCCGACTCCGGGACCGCCGCCGACTTCGTCGTCTACGCCAGCACCCCGGACGCGCTGGGCTACGTCGCCTCGCAGGGCTACGTGCAGCCCGCCAACCAGACCGTGGCGCTCTCCGAGGACTTCCAGCAGCCCGGCCGCCTGCCGAAGCACGCGGCCGTCTTCACCTTCAGCGTCAAGAGCATGCAGTTCCCGCCGCTGGTCCAGCAGTGGGACGAGCTCGACGCCGCCACCGCCCCCACCCTCGCCGAGATGATGCACGGACGGCCGGTCCAGGTGCCGGTGCGGACCCGGGAGATCGACCAGACGTCGCGCCGGGTGCTGCGGGTGGAGCCCAGCGAGGGCCCCAGCGGGTCGAGTCAGTCCTCGGGCTGAGACTGGGCCCGGTCGTCGGCCCGGTCGCTCGGCCGGAGTCCGCCGACCGGATCCGCTACCGGCTCGCCCGGCTGCTCGGCGCTCGCCTCGCTCTCGGCGTGGGCGATCGCGTCCACCAGCAGCGGCGTGACGCGCTCCACCTGCCAGGGGCGGGCGCCGTACGCCGTCAGCTGGGCGGCGACGGCCGCCGCCTCGGGCTCGGGGGGCGTCCACAGCACGCGACGGACCGTGTCGGGGGACACCAGGTTCTCCGCCGGCAGGCCCAGCTCCTCGGAGAGTGCGCTGATGCGCTCGCGGGCCAGCGTGAGCCGCGCAGCCGCGACGGGGTCGCGCTCCGCCCAGGCCCGCGGTGTCGGCGGACCGTCGGTCCGCGGGGCCCGGACCGGCAGCTCGTCCTCCGGCATGGCACCGGCTCGCTCCAGGGCCTCGAGCCAGCGGTCGGAGTAGCGCTGGGCGCCGCGCCCGTGGAAGCCGCGGGTGCCCAGCAGATCGGCCCGGGTGGTCGGCATCGCCAGCGCGGCCGCCACGATCGCGCTGTCGCCGATGATCCGGCCGGGCGAGACGTCGCGTTCGCGGGCCAGCTCGTCGCGGGTCTCCCAGAGCTCGCGGACCGCGCCGAGCAGGCGGCGGCCACGCACCTTGTGGAGCCCGGAGGTACGCCGCCACGGCTCGGCCCGGGTCGCCGGGGTGAAGCTGCGCAGGGCGTCGAACTCCTGGCGGGCCCACTCGTCCTTGCCTTCGGCGACCAGCTCCGCAGCCAGCACCTCCCGCAGCTCGAGGAGGACCTCGACGTCGAGGGCG
The DNA here is from genome assembly GCA_963742195.1 of uncultured Actinomycetota bacterium. Lineage (GTDB taxonomy): Bacteria > Actinomycetota > Actinomycetes > Propionibacteriales > Nocardioidaceae > Nocardioides. The sequence goes on along the minus strand of CAVULA010000006.1, from coordinate 63,329 downwards.
GCGTACTCGAGCCAGGGTCCGGGCAGCGGTCGCGTCGACCAGTCGGCCGCGGAGTGCTCCTTCTTCATCGAGTAGCCGAGCAGCGTCTCGACCAGGGTGGCCAGCCCGACCCGCGGGTAGCCGAGCAGGCGTCCGGCCAGCTCGGTGTCGAAGAGGGCCGCCGGCACGAGCCCGACCTCCGCGAGGCACGCGAGGTCCTGGGTGGCGGCGTGGAGGATCCACTCGGTCCCGGCCAGGGCCTCCTGGAGCGGGTCGAGGGAGTCGAAGCCGATCGGGTCGACCAGGAACGTCCCGGCGCCCTCGCGCCGCAGCTGGATCAGGTAGGCGCGGGAGGAGTAGCGGTAGCCCGACGCGCGCTCGGCGTCGATCGCCACCGGACCGGTCGCCGCCGCCAGGGCCCGGCAGGCCTCGACCAGACCCGGCGGGGTGTCGGTGAGCGGAGGCAGTCCGTCGCGCAGTCCGAGCAGCGGGGCGGGGGGAGCGTCCTCCACCGGGTCGACGGGCGCTGCGCCGTCGGGGTCGACCGGATCGTCGGACTCGACGGGCGGGAGGTCGGGGTCTGCGTCCTGGCTCATCGTCAGTGACCGGCTCCGCGCCGGCCACGACGGCTGGGCATGGCGGTCACGCCCTCCGGGACCGGTGGCAGACCCGCCGCCGTGCACAGCAGCTCGCCCCATGCCTCGACGTGGTTCTCGACGTCGAGCTGCCCGTCGACGACCTGGGGCGTCCAGGAGGCCCGGATCTCGATCTGGGCGCTGCCGGAGTCCTCGGCCATCGCGCCGAAGCTGTCGGTGGCGACGCGGGTGACGGTGCCCGAGGCCGAGGCGTACGTCGCGCCGTGCGCGGCCAGGGCCTCCGTCAGCCACGACCACCCGACGTCGGCGAGGGCGGGATCGGTGATCATCTCCAGGTCGATCTCGGCGCGTGCGTAGCCGACGCACCGGAACGTGCCGTCCCACGCGTCGTTGCCCGCGGGGTCGTGGAGCAGGATCAGGCGTCCGGTGCTGACGTCGACGCCGTCGACGGTCACGTCGGCGCTCAGCGCGGCGGCGTACGGGGCGATCCGCTGGGGGGCCGGCATCGGCTCGCAGAGCACCTCGGGGCGCAGCCGGGCCTCGCCCATACGGCGTACCGCCTCCTGGAACTCAGGAGGGCTCGGTGGCGCACCCGCTCCGGGGCGCGCCTCAGGACCGACGACCATGACCTCACAGTAGGTCGGCCGTCCAGCGCCGATGGCCGAACACGCCGGGTGGCACCCGAGCGGTGTACCGCGGCCGGCACCGTCGCCGTGGGTGGTTGGTCCCCGATCAGACGGTCGTGAATCGAGTGAAATCACAGCCATCTGATCGGGGACTACCCGGAATTCGACGGGCGGCCTGCGCGATTTCGGTGGTCGTGCTCGGACCTGGGACGATGCGGTCATGACCTCCCCGCACGACAGTGCCTTCCTCCGGGCCGCGCGCGGCGAGCCGGTCGACCACACCCCGGTGTGGTTCATGCGGCAGGCGGGGCGGTCGCTGCCGGAGTACCTGAAGCTGCGCGAGGGCGTCGGGATGCTCGAGTCGTGCATGAACCCCGAGCTCACCGCCGAGATCACCCTGCAGCCGGTCCGCCGCTACGGCGTCGACGCCGCCATCTTCTTCTCCGACATCGTGCTGCCGCTCAAGGCGGTCGGTGTCGACCTCGATATCAAGCCGGGGGTCGGCCCCGTGGTCGCCCAGCCGGTCCGCACGCTCGAGGACGTCGCGGCGATCCCCGACCTGACCCCCGAGCACGTGCCCTTCACGACCGCCTCGATCGAGGCCCTGGTCGCGGAGCTGGGCGCGACCCCGCTGATCGGCTTCGCCGGCGCGCCGTTCACGGTCGCGTCGTACCTCGTGGAGGGCGGCCCGTCGAAGGAGCACGCGAAGACCAAGGCGATGATGTTCGGGGCGCCCGAGGTGTGGGACGCCCTGATGCGCAAGATCGCCGGCATCTCGGCGGCGTACCTCCGCGTCCAGGTGGAGGCCGGCGCGTCCGCGATCCAGCTGTTCGACTCCTGGGCCGGCGCCCTGACCCCCGCCGACTACCGCGCCTCGGTGATGCCGCACTCCCAGCAGGTGCTCGCCGCGGCCGGTGAGCTCGGCGTGCCGCGGATCCACTTCGGGGTCGGGACCGGGAGCCTGCTCGGGCTGATGGGCGACGCGGGCGCCGACGTCGTGGGCGTCGACTGGCGTACGCCGCTCGCGGAGGCGATCCCGAAGGTCGGTGGCCGCGTCGTGCAGGGCAACCTCGACCCCACCCTGGTCTTCGCCCCGACCGAGGTGATGACCGCGCGCGCCGCCGAGATCATCGAGGCCGGGCGTGCCGCTCGGGGCCACATCTTCAACCTCGGCCACGGTGTGATCCCCTCCACCGACCCCGACCAGCTGGCCCGGCTCACGGAGTTCGTCCAGTCCTGCTGACGGTGGGTGGAACGACCTGGCAGCTCAGTCCTCCGACGACCCGTCGGCCGCGACCGGCGTCGGCGTCCGGTGCCCCTGCCCCAGGTGCCGCCAGCCCCACCACAGAGGCAGTCCGAGCAGGAGGAGCACCAGGGCGAAGGGCAGCACCGCGCCCACGGCCGTGAGCAGGACGACGACCGTCCCGGTGAGCGCCGTCCAGCCGTGATGCAGCCCGGTGAGGAAGCCGGCCCGGTGGGCAGCAGGTTCCGGAGCGGGAACGGCGGGCACCGCGAGGTCGAGGCTGATGGTCGACCTGGCGGCCTGACCGACCAGATGGTTCCGTTGCGCCTTGAGCGACTGGTACTCCCCGCGGCGCTGGGTGATGGCGCTCTCGAAACGGAGCAGCTGGTCGATGTCGGTGGCGCGGCGCTGGAACGAGTTGAGGTCCCGCAGGCTGATCCGGAGCGTCCGCAGACGCTGCTGGACGTCGATGACCTGCGTGGTGACGTCCTCGGCGCTGCTGCTGGAGTGCACGACCGTCCCGAGCTGCTCGAGCTCGTCCATCGCGCTGCCGAACGACGCCACCGGCACCCGCAGCACGAGCTGCGACTCCCGGATGCTGCCGCTCTTGTCGTAGACCGTCCGCTCGTCGTCGACGGAGCCGTGCAGCCTGGCCAGCATGGTGTCGACCCCGTTCCGGGCGCCCTGCGGGTCCGGGGTTCGCACCGCGATCTCGCCCTTCTTGATGACCGCCTGCTGCTCCACCACCGAGGCGGTCCCGACGCCACGGGTGCCGCCGACCTCGGCGGGTTCAGCAACGCCGTCCCGGGCAGCCGGCAGCTCCAGGCTGTCCGCCGCGGCCGATCCCGCGGTGGTCGACCCGCCGCCACCCCCGCCACTGCAGCCGGTGAGCACGAGGACGCTGAGGACGCCGGCCAGGGCGAGGCGCGGACGGGTCGGGTTCATGGAGGTCGGACGGCTGGACGACGCCGCCGGTTCCGTGCCGTCTGGCGGCTCAGGGAGCAGGCGTCTGGTCCGGAGCCAGCCCGGCCGCGTGGAGCTGCTCGATCGTCGCCTCGACGAGCTCCTCGATCTCCTCGTCGCCCTCGGCCGGGCCGCCGGCCAGGAACCGGTCGGTCCCGAGCAGCACGGCTCCCCGGTCCTCGATGCCGAACCGTCCGCGCACCGACCCGCCGGGGTCGCCGAGGTAGCGCTGGGCCCGGGCGGGGTCGCGGTCCGCGAGCACCTGCCACTCCTCGTCCGCGACCAGGTGCACCCGTACCGGGGCGAGGCGCTCCGCCCATCGGTCCAGACCGCGTCAGCAGCTGGTCCGCGGCCGGGTCGGTCGGCTCCAGGAAGACCAGCATCCGGGCCGCGGTGTCGCTGAGCTGGTACGCCGTGACCAGGCCCTCCGGACCGTCGAAGACGGCGTACGGCGTCGCCATGCTCACGTAGCCGCCCGGGTCCGAAGGCAGCCGCACCCCGGCCGTCGGCACGTAGGCGGCTGCCCGTCCGTCCCAGACGACGAGGGCCGTGGTGGCGACGGCGAGCAGGACGCCGGCCACCCACCACCAGCCGTCCTCCACGTCGTCGATCCGCTCGAGCACGCCCTCGCGGCGCCACGCGTCGGCCCAGGTGACGAGGGCGAGCGCGAGCAGCACGACGTTGCGGACCAGCGTCTGCCCGGTGACCTCGCCCAGCCCGAGCCGGCCGAAGCAGCCGCACCGGACGGCGTAGGGGAAGCGGAGGGCCCGGGCGATCACCACCAGGTACGCCGTGAAGAGCAGCAGCACGAGCGTCGCCGGCACGAGGTACCAGCGGCCCGGCGCCAGCAGGAGGAGTGCGGCCAGGACGATCTCGGCGTAGGGCAGCACGAGGGGAGCACGGAGCCGGAGCAGCACGTCGGGCAGCTGGAGCTGCGAGAAGACCGAGGCGGTGTCGCTCGGGGTGCGCAGCTTCGCACCGGCGCTGACCAGCAGGACGAGGCTCAGCAACAGCGGCGGAACCACGAACGGCGCACTGGGCACCCGGTCAGCATAGGTGGGACGTACGCCCCTGCGTCGCGCCTTCGCTCGGGTGGGAGAGTGGCGGCGTGGCGGAGAAGCGACCCGACGTGGCGGTGGTGGGGGGTGGCGTCGCGGGGCTGGTGGCCGCCCGAGACCTCAGCAGGGCCGGCTGGTCCGTGCTGCTCCTGGAGAGCTCGCCGGTGCTCGGCGGCAAGCTGCGGCTCGGCACGATCGGCGGGGTCGAGGTGGACGTCGGCGCCGAGTCGATGCTGGCCCGCCGGCCGGAGGCCGTGGAGCTGACCGAGGAGCTGGGGCTGACGGTCGTCCACCCGGTCGCCGGGTCGACCCAGCTCTGGACCCGCGGTGCGCTCCGCCCCCTCCCGCGCACCCTGCTCGGCGTACCCCTCGACCTCGACGCGCTGGCCGCCACCGGCGTGCTCTCCGACGACGGGCTCGCCCGGGCGCGCACCGAGACGGTCCTCCCGCTGCCCGACCACGACGTCTCGGTCGGTGAGCTGCTCGGCTCACGGCTCGGCCACGAGGTCGTCGACCGGCTCGCGGAGCCGATGCTGGGCGGCGTGTACGCCGGGCATGCGTCCGTCCTGTCCGCGCGGGCGACGGCGCCCCAGGTCGTCGCGATGGTCCGCGACCACGGCTCACTGCTGGCTGCCGCGGCCGCGATGCCACGCCCCTCGTCCTCCCCACCGCCGATGTTCGCCGGGCTGGTCGGCGGCCTCGGCCGGCTGCCCCTCGCGCTCGCGGAGACCGCGGGCGTCGAGATCCGGACCTCGGCGGCCGTACGCCGGCTCGAGCGCACCGCCACCGGGTTCCGCCTCACCGTCGGCTCGACCCGGACCCCCGAGACGATCGAGACCGGGCACGTGGTGCTCGCCGCTCCGGGACCGCCCGCTGCCCGGCTGCTCACCGACGTCGCGCCGACCGCGTCGGAGGAGCTCAGCGCGATCGAGTACGCCTCGATGGCAGTGATCACCCTGGCGGTGCCGGCCCTCGACGTCGGGGACTCGTCCGGGTTCCTGGTGCCCGCGGTGGACGGCCGGCGGATCAAGGCGTCGACGTACTCCTTCAACAAGTGGGAGTGGGTCGGGAGGGCCTCCGACCTGCGCCTGCTCCGGGCCTCGATCGGCCGGCACCGCGAGGAGGCGTCGCTGCAGGCCTCCGACGAGGACCTCGTCGCGCACGTCGTGGCCGACCTGTCGCTGGCCACCGGCCAGGAGATGCGCCCCGTCGACTCCCACGTCCAGCGCTGGGGCGGTGCCCTGCCGCAGTACGCCGTCGGTCACCTCGAGCGGGTCGCCCGGATCCGTGCCGCGGTGGACGCCGTGCCGGGTCTTGCGGTGTGCGGTGCGGCGTACGACGGGGTCGGCATCCCGGCCGTGATCGGGTCCGCCCGCCGCGCGGCCGCCGAGGTCACTGCTGAGCGGTGACCGGCGGCTGCCACGCGAGGCCGTCGCCGAAGGTCCCCGCGACCTCGCGCCTCCAGGAGGAGCCGTCGCGTCCCACCGACCAGATCGCACCGCCGGACCCGGGTGCCGAGCCGGGACCGGTGACCAGCAGTCGGGAGCCGTCGGGCGACCACGCGATGGCGGGCAGGTAGCCCGAGCACACGCACCGGTCGATCACGTGCACGTCGGTGACGAGCGGGTCGCCCGCCGTCGTGACGGTCTGCAGGCCGATCGATGCGGACTTCTCCTCGGGCCCGAAGCGGGTGACGAACGCGATCTGGTGTCCGTCGGGAGACCAGACCGGGGTGCCGAGCAGGCTGTCGCCGGCCTGGGGCTCGACCAGTCGGCGGATCTCCCCGGTCTCGACGTCCACGACCTCGAGGGTCGCTCTACCCCCGCGCTCGGTCGTGTACGCGATCGAGCCGCTGGCCGGCGACCAGGCGATGCCGGACGCCGGTGCGCCGATCGGCAGCCGGGTCGAGCGTCCGGACCCCTCCACGCTGTCGATCACGATGTCGTGCTCCACCGCGATGGCCCGCTGGGTCAGGTCCTCGTTGTAGGCGGCCCGGCAGTCGCGGGGACAGTCCCCGATCTCCGCGTCGCTCCCCGAGCGCAGGTCGAGCCGGTGCACGACGTCGCCCGCCGCGTACACCAGGAAGGCACCGTCCTGCGAGAACATCAGGGGTCCACGGGGGGCTGCGGCCGGCGGCAGACCGGGGAGCGCGGGGCCCTTCACCTGGGTGACCGCCCAGCCCGAGCGGAGCGCGAGAACGGCACCGCCGTGCAGGTGCACGAGCCGTGGGGCAGGGGCCGGCTGCGGCGTGGCCGCCGGCTGGTAGCGGGTGATCGCCACCCCGGCGGCGACGACGGCGATCGCGGCCAGAGCCGCGCCCGCCCTGGTCGTGGCTCGGCGCCGGCGCAGGGTCCGCAGGTCGCCCAGACGGGCCTCGAGGTCGAGCGGCGCGCTGGTCGTCTCGTCCACGGCGGCGCTGATGCGGGAGTCGAGGTTCATGACGCGTCCCCTTCGGACTCGAGGTGGAGAGACACCTTGAGGGCCGCGCGGGCCCTGCTCAGGTGCTGCTTGACGGTGCCTTCCGAGCAGCCGAGCACGGTGGCGATGTCGGCGAGCGGGAGGTCGTAGACGTACCGGAGGGCCGCGGCCTGCGCCTGCCGCTTCGGCAGCTACCGGCACGCGGCCCACAGCTCCTCGGTGTCGTCGCTGAGGGGCTCGGGCTCACGCCGTCCCGCGAGCCGGGTGACGGCGCGCAGCTCCACGACCTTGCGGCGGAAGGAGGAGACGGCCAGGTTCGCGCACACGCGGCGTACCCACAGGTCGGGCCGGTCGAGCTGCGAGACCGTCCGCCACTTGCGGTAGGCCACGAGCATCGCCTCCTGCGCGACGTCCTCGGCCACCGCGGCCGAGCACAGCCCGCGGGCCAGGGCCACGAGCCGCGCGAGCTCGGCCCGGTAGAAGTCGTCGAAGGGCGGGACGGCCGTCGACACGCGGTCGAGCGCCGTCACCTCCGCGCCGATCCGATCCATCGTCATACCTGTCCACTCGTCCGAGCGCGCCCCCAGGATGACACCGCGTCCGGATCGGGCCCAGGGCCGCGGCACAATGGGGTCATGACCAGTCAGGCCGCACGGACGCGCGAGATCAACGAGATGGTCCGGTACACGATGTGGTCGGTGTTCCGTCTGGACCGGCCGCTCGGCCCCTACGACGAGTCCGACCGGGCCGCCGAGGCGGCCGAGGTGGTCGAGCTGTTCGACAAGCTCGCCGCCGACGACGTCGTGGTGCGCGGCACCTACGACATCGCCGGTCTCCGCGCCGACGCCGACGTCATGGTGTGGTGGCACGCGCCGGCCAGCGAGCAGCTCCAGGAGGCCTACCACCGCTTCCGGCGTACGGCGTTCGGTCGCCGCCTGGCCCCGGTGTGGTCGCAGCTGGCGCTGCACCGGCCCGCGGAGTTCAACAAGAGCCACGTGCCCGGCGTTCCTGGCCGAGGAGGAGCCCCGGGCGCACCTGTGCGTCTACCCGTTCGTGCGCTCCTACGAGTGGTACCTCCTCGAGGAGTCCGAGCGGCGCCGGCTGCTGGCCGAGCACGGCCAGATGGCCCGCGGCTACCCCGACGTGCGCGCGAACACCGTGCAGAGCTTCGCGCTCGGCGACTACGAGTGGATCCTGGCGTTCGAGGCCGACGACCTGGGCCGGATCGTCGACCTGATGCGCCACCTGCGGGGCTCGGAGACCCGGCGCCACGTGCGCGAGGAGATCCCCTTCTACACCGGCGCCCGCACCTCCGTCACCGACCTCCTCGCCCGCCTGCCCTGACGCACAATCCGGCGGGTCAGGCCCGCTCGGCGGGCTGGTTCGAGCTCGCGAGCGAGCTCGCCTCGCTGCTCGTTGCGGTGCTCCGCTCCGACTCCGTCGAAGCGGAGCGTCCTCCCGCGGGCTCGAGGGTGATCGCGATGGAGTTGATGCAGTAGCGGTCACCGGTGGGGGTGCCGTACCCGTCGGGGAAGACGTGGCCCAGGTGCGAGCCGCAGTGGGCGCAGCGCACCTCGACCCGCTTCATCCCGTGGGTGGTGTCCTCGATGTACTCCACGGTGTCGGTGACCGGCTGGTAGAAGCTCGGCCAGCCGCACCCGGAGTGGAACTTCGTGTCGGACTCGAACAGCACGTGCTGGCATGCCTTGCAGCGGTAGACACCCTTGGTCTCGGTGTCGGTGTACTCGCCGACGAAGGCCGGCTCGGTGCCCGCCTTCCGCAGGACGGCGTACTCCTGGGGCGACAGCTGCTCGCGCCACTCCTCGTCGGTCTTCTCCACCTCGTAGCTCATGCCTCCACGGTAGTCGAGCGGTCCACGCCGCCGAAGGCGTCCCGATGACGATCCGGTGACGTGACGGCGGGAGCGGTTAGCCTGGCGGGCATGCCGAAGACTCCTGCTGCCGAGGTGCTCGCCGGGGGCCGGGCGGTCCGGGTCAGCAGCCCCGACCGGGTCATCTACGAAGCCACCGAGCGCACGCCTGAGGTCACCAAGCTGATGGTCGCGGAGTACTTCGCGAGCGTCGAGGACGGCCTGATGCGCGCGCTCCGTGACCGTCCCACTGCCCTGGAGCGCTGGACCTCCGGCGTCCGGCCGGGCATGAAGCTGGCCACCGGACCACAGGACCGCGACGCGGACGCGTTCTACCAGAAGCGGGTGCCCAAGGGCGCTCCCGACTACCTCGAGTCCGTCGAGATCACCTTCCCGAGCGGCCGGACGGCCGAGGAGATCTGCCCGACCGAGATCGCGGTGCCGGTCTGGTGCGCCCACATGGGGGCGCTGACGTTCCACCCCTGGCCGGTCCGCCGCGACGACGTGGACCGCCCCGACGAGCTGCGGATCGACCTCGACCCCCAGCCCGGTACGTCGTTCGCCGACGCCGTGCGCGTCGCCGGGGCGGCGCGTGAGCTCCTCGAGGAGCTCGGCCTGCGCGGCTGGGCGAAGACCAGCGGCAACCGCGGCGTCCACGTCTTCGTCCGGATCGAGCCGCGCTGGGAGTTCGTCGACGTGCGCCACGCGGCGATCGGCTTCGGCCGCGAGCTCGAGAAGCGCGACGACGGCGTGACCACGGCGTGGTGGAAGGAGGAGCGGGGCGAGCGGATCTTCGTCGACTACAACCAGAACTGCCGTGACCGCACCATCGCCTCGGCGTACTCCCTGCGGCCGATCCCCGGGGCCCCGGTCTCGACACCGCTGAGCTGGGAGGAGCTGGCCACGGTCACCGACCCGGCGGCGTACAACCTCTTCACGGTGCCCGACCGGCTGGCCGACGGCGACCCGTGGGCCGGCATCGACGACGAGCACCACTCCCTCGAGCCGCTGCTGCGGTTGTGGGAGGAGCAGGGCGCGGTCGAGCTCAACTATCCGCCCGACTACCCGAAGATGCCGGGCGAGCCGCCCCGGGTCCAGCCGAGCAAGAAGGTGGCCGCGCACTGGGACGACCAGGGCAACCGCGTGCCCGACTGAGCGTCAGGAGTGGCGGAGGTACGCCGGGACCTTAGGGTGGGCGCATGCGCTCGTGGCGGTCCACCCTGGCGCGCACCGGACGCATCTCGATCGCGATGGCCACCTACAACGGCGAGCGGTTCCTGCCGGAGATGCTCGAGAGCCTGGCCGCGCAGACCAGGCCACCCGACGAGCTGGTGATCCGCGACGACGGGTCGTCCGACGGCACGGGCGAGGTGATCCGCGACTTCGCGCGGCGGGCACCGTTCGCGGTCCGGGTCATGCCCGGTGGGGTCCGCCTGGGGTACGCCCAGAACTTCGTGGCGGCGAGCCGTGCCTGCACCGGCGACCTGCTCCTCTTCGCCGACCAGGACGACGTGTGGCGGCCGGAGAAGCTGGCGACGGTCGCCGGGTCCGTCTCGCGCCGTGACGTCGCTGCGGTGTTCCACGACTTCTCGCTCCATCGCAGCGACGGGGTGGAGATCGCCCCGTCGTTCGTCGGCGTGCTGGCCGAGCGGGGCTTCCCTCCGGCGGTGGCGCTCAAGGGCTGCAGCATCGCGGTCACCCGTGGCTTCGTCGACACCTGGGGATGGCCGGAGCCCTCCTCACCGGTCTCGCACGACTTCTGGGTGGCGCTGCTGGCCACGGCGTTCGGCCAGCGCCGGATCCTGCCCGACGTCCTGATCGACCACCGGATGCACGAGGACAACGCGTCGGGCTGGATCCCCGACGAGCACTCCCGCGCGTTCACCCGTCCCGAGGACGCGGTCTCGGACGTCGACCTGCTCGTCGACCTGGTGGTGAAGCCGCCCCGGCTGCGTGGCCTGACCGCCACCTTCCTCGACGTGGTCCGGGCGCGCGGTGAGGGCGTCGACGCCGCCGCCGCGCAGCGGCTGCGCCGCAGCCTGCGGGAGAACCGGCGACGGCACCGCGCCGCCCGCTGACCTCACCCGCGGGGGCTGGCAGGGCGGTTCTTCGACGCCTTGGTCCAGGCCCGCACCCCGGGCTTGACCGGGTGGTACAGGAGCCCCGGCCGGTCGAACTGCTCGGGCGCCTCGTGGAAGTACTTCGGACGGACCGGACGGAAGGCGAAGGTCAGGTCGTCCGCGGTCCCGGCCGGCGTCTTGCCGACGTAGGTCCGCCCGCGCCGGTCGGGCGGGGTGAAGGGGCCGTCGCTGCCGAGGTCCTCGATCCGGGCTCCGGCGGCCAGGGCGCTGGTGGGGAGGGTGAACTCGTAGTGGCCGGCCCACGCGTCGTCCGCCATCGCGACGGCGTACCAGTTGACCAGCTCGCGGGACAGCCGCATCAGCGGGTGGAAGGCGCGGACCTTCCGGTCCTCGGGCACCCACGTCGGTGCGGCTGCCGTGCGCCAGTGCGGCCAGTCGGGGCACTGGTCGCGGTACATCAGCGTCGTCGTGAGGAGGTCCGCGTCGTTGTCGGCGAACGGCGCGAACAGGTCGCCCCACCGGCCGGCGAAGTCCACGTCGTACTCCATCACCCACAGCTGCCGGGCCCGCAGGGACCGGAGGACCGGGACCAGCGCGGTGTCCAGGAAGCCGCCCTGGACCCCGCCGTTGCGCTCCATCGCGCGGTAGCGACCCGCCATCACGTCGGCCGGGTCGTCGTAGGCGAAGGGAGCCTTGGGCCGGGCCCCGGCGTCGGGGTTGAAGATGAAGTGCCACGTGACGTGCGTGCCGGACTCCGCGACGAGACGCCGGAAGTGGCGCCGCACCCGCGGCGACCGGACATGGGTGAAGAAGATGCCGGCGGCCGTCATGACGTCTCAGCGTCGAGGGCACGGAGGAAGCGCTCGCGGCGTCGGCGTCCCTGGCCGGCGGTGAGCAGGCGGCGTCCCCGGGCGGCGGCCGCCGCGCCGTGCTCCGGGGGCTCGTGGTCGCTGAAGTTGAGCAGCAGGGGACTCTGGTCGACCTCGAGCGCGACGCTGCCGGCGCGCCCGAGCGGGCGGGCGCGCACCCGGGTCACCGGGACGTCGAGGATCGTGCCGTCGGTCGATGCCGGGCTGAGGCGGAGCGACCCGGCAACGAGGGTGATCCGGTACGTCACCGCCGACGCGGTGGAGGCCGAGCCGCTGACGAGGCGCGCTCGGCCGTCGAAGCCGGCCGTGGTCACAAGCCCGTGACGCCCTCGCCGCTGCCCGCCTGCTCGTCGAAGTTCTCGTGCTCGAGCAGGTGGAGCACCGGTACGCCGATGGCGCGGCGGGCGCGGGAGGTCCAGTCGCGGTGGAAGAACTCCGAGACCACGTGGGGCCGGGTGAGGATGATGACCTCGCGGCCGTCGACCCGGGCGACGGTCGCGCTCAGCGCCTCCACGGGGTCGCTGTCGACGACCTCGCCCTCGGCCTCCGCCCCGGCACTGTGGAGCGCCTCCAGGGTGACCTGCAGGTCACGGGCGGAGGTCCGGTCGGTCTCCTCGCGGACGGCCTCGAGCATCTCGGGGTCGGCCGGCGGCGGCGGTGCGCCGGTGAGGCTCTCCCCGCCGAGCGTGCCCATCGCGGCCTCGACGCGGGCCGCGGCGTCCTCGGCCGGCAGCAGCACGTGGTAGCGCACCTCGTCGTCGAGACCTTCGTGGAGGGAACGCACCTGGGCCGCGTCGGCGGCCGAGAGCGCCTGCTCGACCAGCAGGACGACGGTGTAGGTCTCGCTCATGACAGCTCCCCGGGGGCGGTGGATCGTGGCGGCGAAAGCCTAGGCCCTCAGCCGCCCAGCACGTCGGTCAGGTCGTAGGAGACCGGTTCCTCGAGCTGGTCGTAGCCACAGCTGTGCGGATCGCGGTCGGTGCGCCAGCGCCGGAACTGCGCGGTGTGGCGGAAGCGCCGGCCCTCCATGTGGTCGTAGGCGACCTCGATCACCAGGTCGGGGCGCAGCGGGGTGAAGCTGAGGTCCTTGCCCTGGCTCCAACGGCTCTGCGTGCCGGGCACCCGGTCGGGGTTGGCGGTCAGGAACTCCGCCCAGCGGCCCCACGGGTGCTCCTCGATCGGCACCACGAGCGGCTGGAGCTGCTCGATCAGCTCGGCGCGGCGGGGCTCGGTGAAGCTCGCACTCACCCCGACGTGCTGCAGCTCGCCGCCCTCGCCGTCGTACAGGCCGAGGAGCAGGCTGCCGAGCAGCGGCCGCTCGGGGGTGCTGGTCTTGTGCTCGCGGTAGCCGGCGACGACGACGTCGGCCGTGCGCTCGTGCTTGATCTTGAGCATGGTGCGGGCGTTCTCGACGTACGGCGCACCGAGCGGCTTGGCGACGACGCCGTCCAACCCGGCGCCCTCGAACTGGTGGAACCACCCCTCCGCCTGGGCCGGGTCGGTCGTCGTCCGGGTCAGGAAGCAGGGGCCGGCCAGCCCGGCCAGGGCCTCCTCCAGCACCGCGCGCCGCTCGGCGAACGGGCGGTCGACGTAGGACGTGTCGCCGAGGGCGAGGAGGTCGAAGGCGACGAATCCGGCCGGGGTCTTCTCGGCCAGCATGTCGATGCGGCTCTTCGCCGGGTGGATCCGCTCCTGCAGCGTCTCGAACTCGAGCCGGTCGACCCCGTCGTCGTGCAGCGCCACGAAGAGCTCGCCGTCGAGCACGCAGCGGGCGGGCAGCTGCGCCCGCATCGCGGTCGACCACCTCGGGGAAGTAGCGGGTCAGCGGCTTGGTGTTGCGGCTGGCGAGCTCGACCTCGTCGCCGTCCTTGAAGACCAGGCAGCGGAACCCGTCCCACTTCGGCTCGAAGCTCAGCCCGTCGATCCCGTCCACGGAGAAGGCTGCGGGGTCGGGGATCCCCTTCACGCTCTTGGCCAGCATCGGCCGCACCGGCGGCATCACGGGCAGGTCCATGCTCGCGACCCTAACGCGGCGCGCGGACACACGTTGGTCGCCCGGCACCCAACGATCGCGGCATCCGTCCGGACCATCGTGTGTCGGTACGCCGCTCTCGAGTGGTCGAGCCCGGGCCCTACCCTTTCTAGGCAATCCCCGGTTGGTCTGCCGGCCGAGGTGCTGCCCCGCCCGGCGGGCCCTACCCTTTCTAGGCAATCCCCGGTTGGTCTGCCGGCCGAGGTGCTGCCCCGCCCGGCGGGCCCTACCCTTTCTAGGCAATCCCCGGTTGGTCTGCCGGCAGGGCCCGCCTGACTTTGAATCAGGACTAGCGACGTAGGTTCGACTCCTACCCGGGGAGCGAGGACGCCGTGACCCCGCCCGGAGCCGACGAGCCCTGGCGTGACTGCAGGCACTCCAGCGTCACTGCACCTGCCGCACCGGGCTGCTGGCCGAGTAGTTCCCGGCCTTGTCCTGGGCCCGGACGAAGAAGCGGTTGTTCCCGCCGAGGGGCACGGTGATCGAGGTGACGTTGCCGGAGGTCGCCGCGATCGGCCGGTCGTCGCGCAGGATCTCGTAGAACGTGCCGCCGCCGACGTCGGTCGACTTCGTCCAGCTCAGCGTGACCGTGCCGGCCGTCTGGCTGGTCACGGTGAGACCGGACGGGACCGTCGGCGGCGTGGAGTCGTTCAGCGGGAACCGTGCGAAGCCGCCGGCGAAGTAGTTGGCCTTCGTGCTCGTGGCCACCGTCGCGATGTCTCCGCCCGCCCACACGACCCCGGTGCTGTCGGAGGTGATGCCCCAGATGCCGGTGCCCGCACGCATCGTGAAGGTCGGCGTGAAGCTCTTGATCCGCTCACCGGTGGCTGCGCTCCAGCCGCCGATCCAGTCCATGGCGTGCGCGTCGGTCCAGGCCGAGCTGAGCGTCGACCACGTGTAGGCGTTGCGGTAGTCGAAGTCGCTGCAGTGGCAGCCGGCGTAGACCGCGCCGTTGGGCGCGTCGGCGATCGCCTGGATGTCACCGTGGGTCTTGAAGATGTCGCCCATGGTGCGCTCGAAGGTCGACGCGTCGAACTGGAACAGCGAGTGCTCCGAGCCGCCGACCCAGATCTTGCTGCCGACCGCGTCCACGGCGTGCTGGTAGCTCTTGTTCGTGTTGCTCCACGTGGGCGTCCACGCGGGGGTCGCCAGCGCAGCACCTCCGGAGGTCAGCACGGCTGCGGCGCGGAAGGCGGCGGCGCCCTGTGAGGTGGTGAAGTACCCCACGGCGTACATGCGCGTGCCGTCGGGCGAGGCGGACACCCCGGTCACCGACCCGTTGAAGTTCGGCTTCCAGGTGGAGTCGGGCGTCCCGTTGGTCACCGAGACCCGGGCGAGGCCCCGGCTGTAGACGTAGGTGTTCGGCTTGGAGCCGCCGGCGAAGTGGGTCACCGCGCCACCGACGTAGAGGTAGCCGTTGGACACCTCGAGGGCGTTGACCCGGATCTTGTCGTTGGCGAGGCGGTCCTGCACGGTCAGCTTCCACGACGGGTCGGTCGCGCCCGTCGTCGGGTTCAGTGCCACCAGGTTGGTGGCGGTCTGGCCGTTGGCGCTCGTGAACTCACCGCCGGCGACGACGTCTCCGTTCGGCAGCGTGGCGAGCGCGTGCACCTGCTCGTTCAGCACCGGCGCGAAGCTCGGGATGAAGTTGCCGGTGGTGACGTCGAACGCCGCCAGGAACGGTTGGTTCACCTGGTTGAGCCCGTTGGCGTCCTGCTGGACGAACTTGAAGTTGCCGCCGACGTACATGGTGTTCCCCGACTGGGTGAACGCCTGGACCTCGATGTTGCCCTCCTGCGCGGTGCTGCCGGCCAGGCCGGACACGCCCCAGGGCGAGGCGAGCGCCTTCGACTTCGCGACGCTGGTCAGGGCGAAGGCCGACGTGCCGGAGTCGCCGATGGGCGTGAAGGCGGCGTCGTTCGACATCACGTGCGGGCGGATGTAGACGTCGGTGAACGGGAGCGCGTTGCCAGAGTTCTGTGCCGTGTAGAGGTACGACGTGCTGCTGGAGTTCCCGGTGATCGAGGTCCCGTAGGCGAAGCCCTGCTTGTACTGGTTGGCCTTCGCCGGCGTGTTCGTCACCCGCTTGAAGCTGGTGTCCGACCCGAAGTTGCCGGAGGTCCCGCCGCTGCCGGTGGAGCCGTCGAAGCTGAAGGTGCCGACCGGGTACTCCGCGGCGAAGGTCCAGGCCCAGGCGCCGAACTTGGTGTACTTGACGGTGGCTTCCTGCCAGGTCGCTCCGGCGGTGTCCTTGGCCCGGCGCAGTCGAACGCCGTCGGCCAGGGCGTCGACGCGTCCGTTGTTGAGCAGTCCGTCGATCAGGGTGCCGGGCAGCTGGGTCGTGGTGGTCAACGAGGTGGCCGCCGGCGTGAGCAGGTCGCTCGCGGTGCCCTTGCCGTCGTAGTCGGTCGACCAGCCCTCGCGGCCCTTGCCGACGAGCACCCAGCCGCCGCCGGAGGTCGTCATGTCGCAGTAGAACTGCTGCGGCTGCGCCATGGCCGGGGTGAGCAGCCAGTAGACCCCGTCGGCCGCGGTCGGCCGGTCCTGCTTGATCTCCCAGCAGGAACCGCCGGCGTTGTCCGACGAGTTGCCGATGGTGGTGGCGTCGACGGCTGCCGCACTGTCCAGTACAGCCGGTACGACGAGCGTCGTACCGGCGACCGCGATGGCGACGACCGCACCTCTGAGCGCACGCATGAGCGATTGAACCCCCCTCCGGCGCCGGGCGCCGGAACTGTCCCACTGCAGGAGATCCCCCCGGATCCCCACCCAGAGAGTACGGGCAGCCCTCGCTCCTGACATAACTACAATGGGGGATCTCCTCCGCAAGGATGACTCGCCCGTGGGGCCGGGATCACGCAGGTTCCGGGGTTTCTCGAGGCGCTCGCCGAGGGTGGGTAGATCACTGTTTTCGGTGATGGCGGCGCCGGGCGGGTCGGGAGTTAGGTTGGACCCCATGTCGACCGACCTGACCGTGATCGTGCTGGCGGCCGGTGGCGGGACCCGGATGCGGTCCAGGACGGCCAAGGTCCTCCACGAGATCGCGGGCCGCTGCATGATCGACCACGTGCTGCTGGCGGTGCAGGCCCTCGAGCCCCGCCAGGTCGTCGCCGTGGTGGGCCATCAGCGTGAGCAGGTCGGGCCCCACATCCAGGCGCTGATGCCGGAGGTCACCCTCGCCGTCCAGGACCAGCAGCAGGGCACCGGACATGCCGTCCGCGTCGCCCTCGAGGCCGCCGGCACGACGAACGGCACGGTCCTCGTCGCCGCAGGCGACACGCCGCTGCTGCAGGGGGACAGCCTGCGCGGCTTCGCCCAGGAGCATCGGGCCGCCGACTGTGCGGTCAGCGTGCTCAGCGGGGTGGTCGAGCAGCCGCACGGGTACGGCCGGATCGTCCGCAACGACGAGGGTGACGTCGAGGGGATCGTCGAGGAGAAGGACGCGACCGCCGAGCAGCGGGAGATCCGTGAGATCAGCTCCGGCATCCTCGCCTTCGATGCCGAGTTCCTCGTCGAGGCGCTCGCGCGGGTGGGCAACGACAACGCCAAGGGCGAGTACTACCTCACCGACGTCGTCGGGCTGGCCCGCGAGGCGGGACTCGCCGTCGGCGCCTTCCCCCTGGACGACGTCATGCAGACGCAAGGGGTCAACGACCGGGTCCAGCTCGCCGCGCTCGGCCGCGAGCTCAACCGGCGCATCGTCGAGCGCTGGATGCGGGACGGCGTGACCGTGATGGACCCGGCGACCACGTGGGTGGACGCCGCGGTGACCCTCGCGCCCGACGTGACGATCCTGCCCGGGACCCAGCTCCTCGGCGCCACGGTGGTCGGCGAGGACGCCGTGATCGGCCCCGACACGACGCTCAAGGACTGCGAGATCGGCGACGCCGCCCGGATCGTCCGTACGCACGGTGAGCTCGCGGTGATCGGGCAGGGGGCCAACGTCGGACCGTTCGCGTACCTGCGCCCCGGGACGACGCTCGGGCAGGGCGGCAAGATCGGCGCCTTCGTCGAGACCAAGAACGCCCAGATCGGCGACGGAGCAAAGGTGCCGCACCTGTCCTACGTCGGCGACGCCGAGATCGGCGCGGGGACCAACATCGGCGCCGGCACGATCTTCGCCAACTACGACGGGGTGGCCAAGCACCGGACGACCGTCGGGAAGGGCGCCAAGACCGGCGCCAACAACACCTTCGTCGCGCCCGTCACGATCGGGGACGGCGCGACGACCGGAGGCGGCACCGTCGTACGCCGTGACGTGCCGCCGGGCACGCTCGCGGTCTCCGGCGGCCCCCAGCGCAACCTCGAGCGCCGTCCGCGCCCGCCCGAGGACGCGTCGTTTGGGGAAGCCGTCGACGGTGGGGGAGAATCCTGACCTGTGAGCTCCAAGGCGAAGAAGACCACCAAGAAGCACCTGATGGTCTTCTCCGGGCGGGCGCACCCGCTCCTGGCGGCGGAGGTCGCCGCGGAGCTCGAGATCGGCCTGGTGCCGATGCAGGCGTTCAACTTCGCGAACTCCGAGACCTACATCCGCTTCGACGAGTCGGTCCGCGGGTGCGACGCCTTCGTGATCCAGAGCCACACGGCGCCGATCAACGAGTGGATCATGGAGCACCTGATCATGGTCGACGCGCTCAAGCGCGCCTCGGCGAAGCGGATCACCGTGGTGATGCCCTTCTACGGCTATGCGCGGCAGGACAAGAAGCACCGCGGGCGTGAGCCGATCTCGGCTCGCCTGATGGCGGACTTCTTCAAGACCGCGGGCGCCGACCGGCTGATCACCGTCGACCTCCATGCCGACCAGATCCAGGGGTTCTTCGACGGTCCGGTCGACCACCTGATGGCACTGCCGATCCTGGCCGACCACGTGCGGGAGAAGTACGGCGACCAGCGGCTCGCCGTGGTCAGCCCCGACGCCGGACGGATCAAGGTCGCCGAGCGCTGGTCGGCCCGGCTCGGCGGCGCGCCGCTGGCGTTCATCCACAAGAGCCGGCGTACCGATCGACCCAACGAGACGGTGGCCAACCGCGTCGTCGGTGACGTCACCGGCCGGATCTGCGTCCTGGTCGACGACATGATCGACACCGGCGGGACGATCGTGCAGGCCGCCGAGGCCCTGATGCGCGACGGCGCGGCCGGGGTGGTCATCGCCGCCACGCACCCGATCATGTCCGGCCCCGCCGTCGACCGGCTCAAGAACAGCGCGGTCACCGAGATCGTGGTCACCGACACCCTGCCGCTGTCGGACGAGCAGCGCTTCGACAAGCTCACCTGCCTCTCGATCGCCCCCCTGCTCTCCCAGGCGATCCGCGAGGTGTTCGAGGACGGCTCGGTCACCAAGATGTTCGACGGGCAGGCGTGAGGACCTGCTGACCCGGCGGAGCCGGAGCAGGAGGCCGCAGCGCCGCGCGAAGCGAGCCTGCTCGCGCGCTCTCCTCGACCTGGCTCCGACCTGATCACTGCTTCATCATGTGAAGCAGTCGAACCTCCACTTCACACGGTGAATTCGCCATGAGAAGTGGCGGTTCACCCACTGAACATGATGAAGCAGTGACAGGAGCCGACCCTCACCCGGCCCGCCGCACCCGGAGCGCGACGTCGTAGTCGTCGACCATGTCGCGCCACCCGCGGCGCAGCACGGTGCGGTCGGTGGTGGACGCCGCCGCCTCGAGGTCGTCGCGCAGCTGCTGGAGCCGCTCGATCGGCATCGGGAAGCGTGGCGCGGCGAACGCGACCTCCTTGGCGAAGGCCTGCCCGCGTGCGGCGATCCGGGGGGCGTCGGCCAGGTAGCGCGCGACGTACGGCTCGCACAGCTCCGCCTGTCCCGGCGTCCACAGGCCCGCGACCAGCGCCTCGAAGTCCCGGTTGGACACCGCCGGGTCGGCCAGACGTGCCCAGGCCTCCGCCTTGGCCGCCGGGTCGGGGCGGCTCGCCAGGGCGGTCAGCGAGGCCTGGTGGCCCCCCGAGGAGCGGTCGGCGGCGGCCTCCTGGGTCACCAGCTCCTCGCCGGCCGCACCCAGGGCCATCAGACGACGTACGACGACCCACCGGCTGTCGCGGTCGAGGGCCAGCCCGGGGCGGGCCTCGCCGGTCGCGAGCCAGCGTCGCAGCAGGTCCGCGTCGGTGGTGGTGTCCGCGAAGCGGCGCATGGCAGCGAGCGCGCGGCCGGCGTCGCCCGCATCCAGGGCGGTCGCGCAGACCTCGGCGACCGTCCGCTCCGCCTCGTCGAGCGCCTCGGGCGCGGTCCACTGGGGCAGCACCTGGCGGACCAGTCGCCGCAGCACGCTCTCGAAGACGACCGGATCGGTCTCGGCGGCGAGGTGGCCCCGCACCACACCGAGGTAGTCGCCCACGGGAGCGTGGCCGGACCGCACCCTGGTCGACGCGTTGGTCCAGGTGACCGCGCGCAGCAGCGGGTCGGGCAGCGCGGAGAGGCTGTCGACGGCCGCCTGCCACGAGAGGTCGTCGAGCAGCACGGCGGCGTACGCCTCGTCCGCCGCGTTGGGGATCACGGCTGCGCCGGCGAAGGCCGGCAGCGCGACCGGCTCCCCGTCCAGCTCGACCATCCGGCTCTCGACGCCGGACCCGCCGTCCAGCCCCACCACGCTGAAGCGGTGGGGGCGCGAGCCCTCACGCGAGAGGACCGGTACGCCCCCGTCGCGGGTGACCCGGATCGTGTCGTAGCCGGTGGTGCGCAGGTAGGCCTGCGCCCAGCCGCGCACGTCGCGGTCGGTCACCGAGTCGAGTGCCTCCAGGTAGTCGGCCAGCTCGGCGTTCCCGAAGCGGTGCCGGGTCAGGTAGATGTTGGTCCCCTTGACGAAGGTGTCCCACCCGAGCCAGATCACCAGCTGGTGCAGCACCGACGCGCCCTTGGCGTAGGTGATCATGTCGAAGTTGTTGAACGCGGTGTCGACGTCGAGGAGGTGCTCGGCGTCCTCGGCGATCGGGTGGGTCGAACGCCGCCCGTCGGCGACGTACCCGGTCGGCTTGCGGTTGAGCGAGAAGTCGGGCCACGACCCGAGGACGCCGGCCTCGTGGGCGACGTGGTAGCCCATGAAGTCGGCGAACGACTCGTTGAGCCAGGTGTCCTGCCACCACTTCATGGTCACCAGGTCGCCGAACCACATGTGTGCCATCTCGTGGGCGATCACCGTGGCGCGGTCGACCAGCTCGCCCGCGTCCGGCTCGTTGCGGGGGAGGTACTCGTCGCGGAAGGTGACGCAGCCCGCGGTCTCCATGGCGCCCCAGTTGTGGCCCGGGCCCATCACCTGGTCGTAGGAGTCGAACGGGTACGGCTCGTCGAAGGTGCTGGTGTAGAAGTCGAAGCAACGCTCGGTGACCTGGCGCATGTCGTCGATGTCGCGGTCGAGCTCGGCGGCCAGCGACGCCCGGGCGTGCCACCCGAACGGCAGCCCCGCGTGCTCCCACGTGTAGGAGTGCCACGGACCGGCGCAGACGGTGAAGAGGTACGTCGAGATGGGCGGCGTGGTCGTGAAGCGGCGGACGCCGGCCCCGCCGTCCGCCCCACCGTCGGCCCCGCCCTCAGCCCGGCCGTTGGCGACCACCGTCCAGTCCTCGGGTGCCCGCACGGTCAGGCTGATCGGAGCCTTCAGGTCGGGCTGGTCGAAGCAGGCGAACACCTTCTGGGCCAGGTCCATGCCGGCGTAGGCGGCGACGTACGTCGCATCGTCGGCGGGGTCGGTGACGGTGTGCATGCCGTCCCCGTCGTTCACGTAGGGCAGGCGGGCCTCGACGACCACCTCGTTGTGCGACGCCAGGTCGGTCAGGGTCACCCGCCGGCCGTCGTACGCCGGCTGCTCGACCACGACGCCGTTGACGGTCAGCCGCAGGTCCTCGGCGTCCGCGAGCTCCAGGAACGTGGCGGTTCCCGGGTCCTGGAGGTCGAAGGAGACCGCGGTGCGGCACCCGAAGGAGCTCCGCGAGGTGAGGTCGAGGTCGAGGTCGTAGGCGACCCCGGAGATCTGGGCTGCGCGGGCACGTGCTTCGGCGTAGGTCAGAGACACTCGTCCGACCCTAAGGGACGACGGCGGCGGCGCGAACCCCGATGACTGCTTTGCGTCGGCGTGGCCGGCTCCCCGGATTCGTCAGCCGGCGCGGGCACTGTCTAGACTCGACCAGTTGCCTCGGCGAGGGAACCCGGCCCGGTCCGGGTGTCCGTGATCGACAGGGCGGCGGCCGTCCGACGCCGCGCTGACCCGGTCGCGCGGCGTTCTCTCGTCGTGGCTCACCGACATCCCGGTCACGCCTGCTCGCCGCAGGCGCGACCACGACGCCCACGACAAGAAACGAGCAGGACGATGGCCGAGAAGATCACCGCGGAGATGCGCACCGAGTTCGGCAAGGGTGCGGCCCGCAGGATCCGCCGTGCGGACAAGATCCCGGCCGTGGTCTACGGCCACGGGAACGACGTGATGCACCTGACCCTCCCGGGTCACAGCACGATGATGGCGCTCAAGCACGGCGGCGCGAACGCCCTCCTCGAGCTCGACATCGAGGGGAAGAGCCAGCTCGCCCTGGCGCGCGAGGTGCAGGTCGACCCGCTGCGCCGGGTGCTCGAGCACATCGACTTCGTCGCCGTCCGCAAGGGCGAGAAGGTCACGGTCGACGTGCCGGTGCACGTCATCGGCGACGCCGCCTCCGAGACCCTCGTGGTGACCGAGAACTCCACCGTGCAGGTGGAGGCCGAGGCGACCAACATCCCCGAGTACATCGAGGTCTCCGTCGAGGGCGCCCCGGTCGGTACCCAGATCCACGCCTCGGACCTCGACCTGCCGGAGGGCACCACGCTCCTGGTGGACCCCGAGACCCTGGTCGTCAACGTGACCCAGGCGCAGAGCGCCGAGGCGCTCGAGGCCGAGCTCGCCGAGGCCGAGGCCGACGCCGGGATCACCCACGAGGTGTCCGACGAGGACGCCGCCGCAGAGGACGGCGGCTCCGAGGGCGGTTCCGCCGAGGGCGCGTCCCCGGCCGAGGGCGACTCCGCCGAGTGAGGCTTCCGCGCCGACCGGGCTGGCTGCGTAGGCGGCCGTCCGGTCCGGGCGCGGAGGCCACCGGGACGGGTGACATGACGGCTGGTACGACGGGTGGCCCGACGCGGGGCGAGGTGTGGCTGGTCGTCGGGCTGGGCAACCCCGGTCCGGCCTACGCCGGACACCGGCACAACGTCGGCTACCTGGTGACCGCTGAGCTGGCCGACCGCCTCGACGCCACCTTCCGCGCCCACAAGTCGGGTCGGGCCGACGTCGTCGAGGGCAGGATCGGTCCTCCGGGCTCCGACGGGCCGCGGATCGTGCTGGCGCGCGCCCGCACGTACATGAACGAGTCGGGCGGTGCCGTGAAGCAGCTGGCCGCGTTCTACAAGGTCCCGCCGGCACGGATCGTGGCCGTGCACGACGAGCTGGACCTGCCCTTCGACACCCTGCGGGTCAAGCTCGGTGGCGGCGACAACGGCCACAACGGCCTGCGGTCGCTGCGGTCCGCGCTCGGCACGGGCGACTTCTACCGGGTACGGGTCGGGATCGGGCGGCCGTCGGGGCGCCAGGACGTGGCGGACTTCGTCTTGTCGAACTACTCCGCGAGCGAGCGCAAGGTCCTGCCGCTCCAGGTCGCCACCGCCGCAGACGCCGTCGAGTCGCTGGTGACGGACGGCCTCGAGCGCACCCAGTCGCGCTTCAACTCCTGATCCGCGCGCCCGATCGCGGCCCGGATGCCCCGGTCCGCGGAATTCGTTGCCAATGTTTTGCCTCCAGCACTGGCGCGCGACGGCATCCAGCAGTGAGAATGTCGCTACAGCCGAGGGGGGGTCCTCTCCACCGTCATCGAACGGAGGAGCAGGAGCTGTCGGGGGACATGCTTTTGCGGCTGGGTGGTCTTGAGCCACCAGTGGTTCGGGGGAGCCGCATGAGAAATGACGTGGGCGAGGTTCGTGCGTGGAGCACGAACGTCCCAGCGACTCCATTCGTGTCGCCACCTGTGGCCGTGCCCGAGCCGGCGCCGCCGTCCTTGCGGGCGGTCACGAGCGCGGTGCAGGACGTGGTCCTACCGCGCTCCGAGGCGCGTCGGCTCGGCAACCCGGCGGTCAGGCAGGCGGTCACCGTGCTGGTGCCGGTCCTGGTCGCCGCGGTCGGCCTCGGGCTCGCCGTGCCGGTGACCGGCTACCTCGCCCTGGCCTCGCTGGCCATCGTGTACCGACGCCGGGACGCGCTGTCCCGGCCCGGCCGTCCCGAGCTCGGGTCGCTCGCCGGCGAGCTCGCCATCGCCTTCTCCGCCGTCGGGCTGGCGGTCGGCCTGGGCCTGACCGACAGCGGCACGCTGACCAGGTCGGCGGCCGTCCTCGCGCTGGCCGGGTCGGTCATCGCCGTGACCACCCTGCTCCGGTCGGTGTCCCGTGGCCCCGCCCGGGTGGTCGTCGTGGGCGATCGCACGGCGATCAGCCGCGGCGCCATGCGCTGGGCGTCGGGCGACGAGGTCGTCGTGGTCGGTGGTCTGCTCACCGAGCCCGAGGCCGACGGCAGTGCGCCGCGCACGATCGCCGGTGTGCCGACCGCCCTGGGTGTCGAGGACGTCGCCCGTTGGGTCCGAGGACCTGCAGGCCGATCTCGTGGTCGTCTCGCCGGGCCGCGGGGTCCAGGGCCCCGAGCTGCGCCGCCTCGGCTGGCTGCTGCAGGGGAGCCCGGTCGGGCTCGCCGTCGTCGACGTCGCCGACTCGGCTGCTCCCCACCGGCTGCACGCCACGTCGTACGCCGGCGCGACCTTCCTGCACGTCGACCACCCGGTGCCCTCCGCGCTCGTGCGCGGGCTGCAAGGCCCTCGTCGACCGCGTGGCCGCCGCGCTGCTCCTGGCGCTCATCTCGCCGTTGCTCGCCGTCCTCACGATCATGGTGCGTGTCGACTCCCGCGGGCCCGGGTTCTTCCGGCAGATGCGGGTCGGTCAGGACGGCAAGCAGTTCCTGATCTACAAGCTGCGGACCATGACCGTGCACGCCGAACGCGACCGCGCGGCGCTCGAGGAGAGGAACGAGGGCTCCGGCCCGCTGTTCAAGCTGCACGACGACCCGCGGGTCACCCGGGTCGGACGATTCCTGCGCCGGACGTCTCTGGACGAGCTCCCGCAGCTCCTCAACGTCGTGCGAGGTGAGATGTCGCTGGTCGGACCACGGCCGGCCCTGCCCGTCGAGGTGGCGGAGTACGACGACGTGGAGCAGCGTCGCCTGGCCGTGCGGCCGGGGATCACCGGCCTCTGGCAGGTGAGCGGGCGGTCCGACCTCTCCTGGGAGTCCGGCCTCGCCTTCGACCTGCACTACGCCGACAACTGGCGCCTGGTCGACGACGCCGTGATCTGCCTGCGTACGGTGGACGCCGTCGTCCGAGGGAATGGTGCGTACTGACCATGGGTACGGCGCGGCACGACGTCACAGGCCCGGGCAACGGGGCCCGTGGCCGCAGCAACAGGGAATCAGCCCGGTCCCGATCAGACCATCGCAGGTGGTGGCTTGGGGGCCGAGTCGTCGGGGGACGACGGATCGGGCACATCAGGCCGGCAACGCCGGCGAAGTGGGGGGAACAAGGCATGGACATGCTGTTGGAACGTTGCGCGGACGGCAGGACGGACGGCGGGCACCACGGTGCAGCCGCGCCGAGCGCCGTCGAGGACCAGCTGCACGCGATCAGGGCCGGCCTGGCGGGGCTGGCCGGGGCGGTGCACGTCCTGGTGGACGGCGGACCCGCGATCTCCGAGAGCACCCGCGAC
Organism: uncultured Actinomycetota bacterium; assembly: GCA_963742195.1. Lineage (GTDB taxonomy): Bacteria > Actinomycetota > Actinomycetes > Propionibacteriales > Nocardioidaceae > Nocardioides. Next base: position 37,824 of record CAVULA010000006.1, on the reverse strand, counting down.
CGGCTCGGCGACATGCTGGTCGCTGAGGTCGAGCGCCTGCAGCGCCTGGTCGCCGTACCAGGATCACCGGAGACCGTCGGGAGCGTCGAGCTCCTCGATCTCGATCGCCTGATCGAGGACGTCGTCTGGTCGCGCACGATGGCCGGGCAGCAGATCCTCTGGTCACCGAGCGGTCACCAGGTCCGTGGTCGACGCGACGAGCTCGTCGAGGTCCTCAACATCCTGCTCGTGAACGCCGCGCGCCATGCCGGTACGCCGGTGCGGATCGACGTCGTCGAGAACGGCAGCCAGGTCTGCGTCAGTGTCAGCGACCGCGGGCCGGGCGTTCCCGTCGCGATCCGCCAGGAGATCTTCGAGCGCGGGGCTCGTCGCCAGGACTCCCCGGGCCAGGGCCTCGGGCTGTCGATCGCCCGCGATCTCGTGCGTGATCTCGGAGGCACGCTGGCGCTCGCCGGCGAGCGCGAGCACGGAGCGCGCTTCGAGGTCCTGCTGCCCGCGATCGAGCTCGGGGGAGCGGCATGAGCGCGTCGCCCTTCCGGGTGACCGTCGTCGACGACCACGCGCTGTTCGCCGAGACCCTGGTGATCGCGCTGCACGCCCGATCGGTCGACGCTCGGAGCGTGATCCCGCAGCCACCCACGACCACCTTCGCCCAGCTGGCCCGGGCGATCGTGGACAGCCGTCCGCACCTCGTCCTGCTCGACCTCGACCTGGGGATGGTGGGCGACACCATGCGGCTGCTGACGACGCTGGTCAGCGACAGCCGGTCGGTGATCGTGGTGACCGGCTCGGCCGACCGCGTGCGCCGCGGAGAGGCGCTGGCGAAGGGAGCCCGGGCGGTCATCTCGAAGTCTGCACCGTTCTCCCAGATCGTCGACGCCGTCGACCGCACCCGCAACGGCCTCCCGGTGATGTCGCGGGAGGAGCGTGCCGACTGCCTCGAGAAGTACCGCGAGGCCACGGAGTCGCGGCGCGAGCTGGAGACGAAGTTCGGCCTGATGACCCGGCGCGAGGCCGAGGTCCTGGGCCAGCTGATGGCCGGCAGGCAGGTCACCGAGATCGCGCGCGCCCGCGTCGTCTCGGAGTCGACGGTCCGGACGCAGGTCAAGTCGATCCTGGCCAAGCTGCAGGTCAGCTCGCAGCTCGCCGCCGTGGGCCTGGCTCACGAGCTGGGGTGGCGGCCGCCGTCCGACGAGGACAGGCCGATGTTCGAGCCGAGGCCCACGGCCACCCGCCGTGGTGTCGTCCGCGCGACCCCGCCGACGAACGGCCGCTGGCCCGCCGCCTGACCGACGCACGCGCCCGAGCCCCGAGGTCACCTCGTGGTCTCAGGGGCTCTGCGCGCCTCGCTGAGCCCGGGTGCGGGAACCCGTCGTGCGGGGTCCCGCACCGGTGTCGTCAGCCGGTGGACGTGGCGAGGGCCTCGCGGTCGTAGCCGACCACGGACAGCGGGGTCGCCGGGCGGCGCTCCGCCTCCGCCCACACGGACTCAGCGATCTCCTTGGTGCTGCGGATGTGGGCCACGCTCGAGGCACCGAACACGACCGACTGCACCTTGGGGAACTGGGCGATCCACTCGAAGGCCTCCTGCGGCGGGATCGCGCCGGAGGCGAGCACCGACATCGCGATGGCGCGGAACTCGCGCTCCTCGAGGGCCCGGGCGTACTCCTCCACGCCGCCGCTCATCCGGAACCCGATCTTGTTCATGTTGCTGCAGACGATCGGGTTCTCGATGCCGACCTCGTCGAGGGCGTCGAGCAGGCGCGGCATGTTCATGGTGATGAACCCGGGCTCCGCGTGGTACTCCTCGGTGATGACCCGGGCGAAGATCGCGAAGGCCTCCTTGAAGCCCAGGCCCAGCAGCAGGTCCGTGACGACGTTCTGGAGGAAGACGACCGGGGTCTTCAGGCCGACGAACATCGCCATCTCCGCCTTGACCAGCATCCTCACCATGGACTCGACGTCCTTGGACGCCACCGCCTTGCCACCGCGGACGGCGGTGGTGAACAGGCTGTCGTCGGCGACGAACTTCCGCATCGCGCCGAGCATGCCGAGGTCGGTGACGGCGTTGGCGTACTTGTGGGCGTACGGCATGCCCGGGTAGAAGACGAAGTCGGGGTACCGACTCGGGTTGTTCCGGACGATGTCGGCGATCCGGCCCACCTGGTCGTGCGTGGTGCACATGAAGGTGCGGACACCTTCGTCGTACGCGCTGTCCAGCACGGACATGATGGCGTCGAGGTCGCGGAAGCGCATCGCCTGCGCGCGCGCCTTCTCCTCGGACATGTGGTTGACGCCGAAGAACTGGTTGTCTCCGAACAGAAGTCGATCCATGACGATTCCCCCTCGATCGTGGTCGGGTCAGGCTGCTCGGCGGCGTCGTGCCGCCCGCAGGCCGGCCCACCGCGAACGGCGGCGGGCGGACGGGGTCGGGGTCGACGTCGTCGTCGACCCTCCCGTCGAGTCGTGGGCAGGGACGGCGGTCTGGCGTGCCGTGTCCTCGGCGTCGCGCAGCATCGAGTCGATCACCCGGTCGGTCACGGCCGCCGAGGCGAACGAGTTGAGCTCGGCCACCGCTCCGGCCGGCAGCGTGCCCTCGCAGGCCGCGCACGAAGTGGTCGAGCTCGGCGCTGTACTCCTCGCCGCGCACGTAGAACCACACCGGCGGCGTGAGGTCGGTGGTGTACCGCACGTTCCAGCCGACCTCGTAGCCCTCGGGGATCACCGCCTTCTCGCGCAGGTACACCTGGCACTCCTGCCGGTCCACCGTGATCCGCCCGGCGGTCCCGGAGAGCGTGAGCTTCGTGGACATCTTGCGGAAGGACTCGTCGGACCAGTTGACCGAGAGCTGGGCCGACACCGCGCCGTCGTAGAACAGCGTGGAGTAGACCTCGTCCTCGGTCGATGCCGAGAAGATGCTGCCCAGCTTGGTGCCGCCGACCGCGGCCGGCTCACCGAGGTACCAGGTCAGCAGGTCCAACGGGTGGGCTGCGTAGTCGTAGAGGCAGCCGCCGCCCTCGGCCCGCCGGGAGCGCCAGGTGCCACCCTTGTTCTGCAGCACGACGGGCCCGTAGGCCTCTGCCTGCGCGTGGCGCACCTCGCCGATCGCGCCGAGGTCCAGGAGCCGCTTGGCCTCGGCGAAGGCCGCCACGAAGCGGTTGTGGTAGCCGACCTGGGCGTGGACGCCCTGCGACCGGGCCAGGTCCACGAGCTCGGCCGACTGCTCCACCGACAGCGTCAACGGCTTCTCGCAGAACACGTGCAGGCCACGGGCCAGCGCAGCCTTCACCATCGGGTAGTGAGCGTGCGTGGGCGTGGCGATGACGACCGCATCGAGGTCCGTGCGCTCCAGGAGTGCGTCGTAGTCCTTGACGGCGGGGATCCCGGTGTTGCTGCTCAGGACGTCGAGCACGTAGCCGCTCGAGTCGCAGATGGCCGCCACCTCGACGTCTGGATGAGCCCCCAGCAAAGACAGATGGGAGAGCCCCATCTTTCCTACTCCGACCACAGCAATGCGAACCACGAACGCGCCCCCCGACGTCTGTAAATCCATGAAAGCGAAGAGGATCATCGGCCTCTCCGAAACTCCAACCTAGAGGTCGAACAGGCGTGAAGCCGAGGCGCAGAAGCCGATATCCCCAATATTGACGGTCTCACCGGGAGCGACTTCGCGGACCCTGATGATTCGTGGCCGATGCCAGCGTGGCGTCGGCACCATCTCAGAGTCGGGGGCGTGCGTGACAGACCTGCCAGCGGTCACCGCGGTGGTGCCGACGCACAACCGTCCGGAGATGATGCAGCGCGCCGTGCAGAGCATCCTCGACCAGGACTACGACGCCGACGTCGAGGTGATCGTCGTCTTCGACGCGTGTGAGCCCTTCGACCCGCCGGTCGACGTGCCGGCCCGGCGCAAGGTCCGGACGGTGGTCAACACCCGCAGCCGCGGTCTGGCCGGCGCGCGCAACACCGGGATCGATGCGGCGTCCTTCGACTACGTCGCCTTCCTCGACGACGACGACTACTGGCTGCCGGGCAAGCTGAGCGCCCAGATGGAGCGCTTCACGAAGCCGGAGCCGCCGGTGCTCGTCGGTACCGCGATGATGGTCGACGACGGCCAGCGCACCTTCGACCGGCTGGTGCCGGTCGAGGACGTCACCTACGACGCACTGCTCCGCGACCGGATGGCGGGCCTGCACTCCAGCACCTTCGTGTTCGACCGCGCGGCCCTGACCGGTCCCGTCGGGATGGTCGACGAGAGTCTCCCGGGTGGGTACGGCGAGGACTACGACCTGCTGCTGCGTACCGCCGAGGTGGGACGCATCGAGGTGGTCAACCGGCCGCTCGTCAGCGTGACGTGGGCCGGTCAGTCCTACTTCTTCGGTCGTTGGGGTGCCTACGCCGACGGCTTGGAGTACCTCCTGGCGCGCCACCCGCGCTTCGCCGAGGACCGGACCTCCATGGCCCGCCTGTGCGGGCAGATCGCCTTCGCCCGGGCAGCCCACGGGCAGCGGCGGGCCGCGTGGTCCTGGATCGCGCGCTCGCTGCGCAACGACGTACGAGAGCTGCGCTCGTGGCTGGCCGCGGGGATCGCGCTGCGGGTCCTGTCGGCTCCGTGGGTGGTCCGCGAGGTCCAGAAGCGGGGCAAGGGCATCTGATGACCCTGTCCCCGAAGGTCGTCGCGCCGGGCTCCGTCGGAGTCGCCGAGCCGTTCGCGGCCGTCCCGACCGCGACATCTCCTCGGACCCTGCTGGTCGCCACGGCCGGCGGTCACCTGGACGAGCTGAAGATCCTGGTCCGGGTCCTCGACATCGACGTCAGCAACGCCGTGTGGGTGACGAGCCGCAACGCGCAGACCGAGGCCGTGCTCGCCGGGGACGACGTCGTCTGGGTGCCTCCGGTCGGCTCGGGTCGCCGGCTCCGTGCCGCGTCCCGGCTCCCGCTGGCGATGCGCGTCCACCGGAAGATCAGGCCCGACCGGGTGATCACGACCGGCGCGCTGTTCTCCACGCCGCACCTGGTGGCCGCCTCGCTCGCCGGCACGCCGACCTGGTTCATCGACAGCGCCACCCGGGTCGCGGCACCGTCCTCGACCGGGAAGTTCGTCAGCCGCTTCACCCGGGCCAAGCTCCACGTCCAGGGCGACGGGTGGGGCGACCCGCGCTGGACCTCGGTGCCGGGGGTCTTCGACTCGTTCGTCGTCGAGCCCACCGCAGCGGGACCCCGGCCCATCCGCAAGGCCGTGGTCGCCCTGGGTACCGAGGTGTGGCCGTTCGACCGGGCCGTGGACCGGATCCTCGCCCTGCTGCCGGACGCCGAGATCACCTGGCAGGTGGGCGTCACCGACCACGTCCACGACGGCGAGCAGCTGCAGCGCTGGCTGCCACCGGCCGACCTGCGCCGGGCCATGCACGATGCGGACGTGGTGATCGCCCATGCCGGTGTCGGGACCGTGCTGGCCGCGCTCGGTGAAGGCAAGGTGCCCGTCGTCCTGCCGCGCCTCGAGGCGCAGCGGGAGCACGTGGACGACCACCAGGTCGAGGTCGCCGCGATGCTCGACCGTCGGTCACTCGTCGTGTCGGTCGACCCCGACGCGCTGACCTACGCCGACCTCGTGCGAGCCGCGGGGCTCGAGGCGCGCCAGTCTCCGCCTCGGTGACGGGGGAGGTCGCAGCGCCAGCGCGGCGGCCACCATGAGCAGCGGCAGCCCGTAGGGCACCAGGCCGTAGTACAGCGTCTCCACCGCACCGGCCAGGACGACCGCGTTGTAGGTCATCCCCGCGATGTCTCGACGGCGGAGAGTCATCACGAAGACCACGAGGAAGAACCCGACGAAGCACGTGACGGCGATGACGCCGTGCGAGACCAGCACCATCCAGAACTGACCCTGCGTCCCGACCTGGGGGTCGTACGGGTTCGAGGACGTCGACGGGATGGTGGTGCCGTAGCCGAACAAGGGCGATGCCGAGGCGGCGGTCAACGACTGTGAGTACAGCGAGGCGCGGGTGTTCGTGCTCGCCTCGGTCCGGGTCTCGAGCCCGGCGGAGACGTTGAAGGCGTTCCACAGCACGACGCCGATCACGGCCACGACCCCGGCGACGAGCAGGACCCGGGCCAGGTAGCCGGTGAGAGCCAGCCGGAACCCCACGCAGACGGCCACGATGGCGAGCCCGATGAACATGCCGCGGTTGAGCGTCAGCGTGGCGGGGATCGCCGAGAGCGGGATCAGGACCATGAGCACCCGCCGCTGCCACGTGCGGCGAGGGGTCTGGAAGAGGAGCACCACCATCAGCGGGAGAAGCAGCGAGTATGCGTTGCCCCAGTTGTTGGTGTAGAGGAACGGCGCTGCCGGCCGCGGTGGGACCTGGAAGTAGCCGGTCGGCGAGTACTGGGCGAAGGGCCGCACCACCATCGCGTTGACCAGCTCGTTGGTGACCAGGGACGGCGCCTGGCTGGCCAGGACGTAGTACATCGGGGTCCGCAGCCGGCCGACGGGAGCCAAGGCCCCCAGGAAGCCGCCGGCCACCATGAAGGCGAAGTAGTACGCGAGGTAGCCGAGGATCCTGCGGTCGGAGATCCACGGCCGTGAGTTGTAGGCGTAGAGGAAGACGACCGTCGAGGCCAGGTAGAGGCCGGCCCGGTAGCCGAAGGTGAGGTAGGGCAGGACCTGCGTGAGCTGGATGATCGAGCCCAGCATGAAGGCCAGGAAGAGCAGCCACACCGCGAAGCCGCGGGGGACCCGGACGCCGCCGGTGCGTCGGAGGTAGTAGAGCATCACCACGGCGATGGGGACGACGATCACGTCGATCAGGCCGGTGACCCACCACAGGGGGACGCCCGCGAAGAGCCAGGCCAGCGGCCATGCCGCCATCGGCGCACGGCCGCGGGAACGCGAGGACGGCACCGGCACCGGTACCGGCCCCGCCACAGGCGTCGGCGAGGTGGTGGGCTCCGGGCTCATGAGGAGGACTCGATCCGGACCACCGGGCTGGCGATCCACCCGTTGAACTGGTCGGTGGCGCTCCGGATCAGCTCGCCGTCCGGCGTGACCTTGCCGCCGACCGAGATCGGGATCGTGGGCTGGTAGGTGACCTCACCGACGGGACCGCTGACGTGCGCGGAGGTCTCCTCCCCCCAGCCCGCGTCACCCAGCTCGCGGACCGTCACCGTCAGGCCGTCGGCCTCCTTGAGGCAGCGCATCCGGTACCAGGTGCCGGGCTCGGCGGCCATCTTCGCCCGGACGATCAGGGTGCCCTCGGTGCCGTGGACCGCGCAGCTGGCCCGGCGCAGGTCCGCCTCCGCCTTGAACTCGGCTTCCTGTCCCCAGAGCCCGCGCTGGAGGAGGTTGTCGCCGTTGTCCGGACCGCTCGGCGCCGTCGAGTCGGCGTCCAGCTGGAAGTCGGCACCCCACATGAAGTCGGCCGTCCCGGGGCTGAGCGGGTCGTCGCTGCCGGCGTTGCGCACCACCAGCGCGGCCCGCGGGTAGTCGCGGTCGGTGGTGAAGTCCGGCATGTCGAGCCCCTGGGTGCCCGGCGGCCCGTCGATCGGCGTCGCCTGTCCGTCGGAGATCCGCGCCCAGGAGACGGTGACCGGGGCGCTGCCGAGCTGAGCGACGTCCGCCGTGTCGGGATCCGGCTGGAGGAGGAGCGCGGCGTCCCGGGGCAGGTCCGACGGCAGGTCGGAGGGATGGTCGGCGAGCGTCCCGTCGTCGGTGTCGCGCGGCTCCGAGGAGTCCCCGCAGGCCGAGGCACCCGTACCGACGCCGACGAGCACCAGGACCGCGAGCGACGTGCGCAGCCGAGCGCGTACGGCGTACGCCCTCGTGCCGGCGGCGCTGTCGGTCCAGAGCCTCATGTCGTCCTCCTGGATGCCCGCGGTACTCCATCGTGCCTCGCGGACCAGCCGACGGTACGCACGATGCGCTCTCCCACACTCCCGATTACCCGAAATCGGGGGTGTTGTCTCCTGGTCGAACGGCGAGACGCCGCAGGGTTGACATGGGAAGGTTACGGTGTGGGAGAAGTGTCCGGAGAGGGAGAGGTCGCACGTGGTGACGGATGACCTGGACGAGCGACGTTCGCTCGAGTTCAGCCACTACGTCGAGGTCCTCAGGAGGCGCTGGTACGTCGTCCTGACCGGACTCGTCCTCGGCGTGCTCGCCGGGCTCGGGTACCTGGCCGTCACCCCGAAGACCGTGACGGCCACGTCCACCGTCAACCTCAACGTGATCTCCTCCGCCCCCTTCGACAACACCCGGCCGGCCTCGCAGCTCCTGGACCCCCAGACCGAGATCCAGGTCGCCACGTCGTCGCAGGTGCTCGGCAGCGCGGCGGACGGTATCGGCAACGGGATGAGTCTCTCGCAGATGCGGGCCCACACGAGCGTCCAGCCCGTCGCGGGTGCGACCGTCGTCAAGATCAGCTACAGCGCGCCGACCAGGGTCGAGGCCGTCGCGGGCGCGGACGCCATCGCCAACGAGTACCTCACCTACCGCACCTCCGCCGCTGCCGACAAGGTGAACAAGGTCGTCAACAAGCTGAGCGATCAGCGGGACTCCCTGAAGTCAGGCTTGCGCGATGCCAACCGACGGATCGCGGAGGCGGGACTGGACACGACCAGCTCGAAGGCGGTGCAGGCGGAGAGCGACCGTCAGCTCATCAACATCGAGCTCACCTCGCTGGTCGCCCAGATCAACGCCCTCGACAGCGTGGACACCAGCGGCGGCACCCTGATCGGCACCGCCGCGCAGAGCACCATCAAGTACACCCCGAGCGCCAAGCTCGTGCTGGGTGCCGGCGCGCTGCTGGGGCTGTTCCTCGGCGTCATCCTGGCCTTCGTCGTCAACCGGCTCGACCGTCGCGTCGCGGACGGCAAGGCGCTGACCGCCAATGGTGGTGGGGCCATCTTGTCCGAGCTGCCGGCGCGCCATGCTCGCGTCCCGGCGACGGGGGCCGACCTCGACGAGATCCGCAGCCTGCGTGAGCGGCTGTTCGCCACGCTTCCCGCCGGCGGCACGCTCGTCGTCATCGACCTGGTCATCCGCGACCGGCCCTCGGACGTCGCCGTGGACCTCGCACTGTCCATGGTCGAGGGCCGGGACCGGGTCCGACTGGTCCTGCCCGACCACACCGACGAGCAGATCGCCGTGCTCGCCACAGCCCTGGGCCTCGAGCCCGTCGCGTGGGCGTCCGACCTCACGACCTACACCTCGAGGCACGCCGCCGGCCTCCAGGTCGTGGTGACCCGGGAGGACCACGAGCTCGGGGCGCCGGGTGGCCGTCTCGGTCCGCTCCTGGCCGACGACGAGGGGCCGCGGTGGACCACGGTGGTGGCGATGCCTCCCCGCGCCCCGCGCTCGTTGTGCCTCACCGCCGCACGCCTCGGTCACTCCATCATCCTGGTCGCCGCGCGACGTGAGACCCGGGTGAGCGCCGTCCGCGGGCTCACCGGCGAGCTCGCTGCCGTGGGTGCGGTCGTCCACGGGTCGGTGCTGGTCCCCCGGAAGCGCTCGGTGGAGTTCGTACCGACGACGGCGACCTCCGGGCCGCCCCCGCCGCCTCCCGACCGCGAGGAGCCCGCTCCCTACCATGCTGCGGACCCCGAGCCGGCCCCCGACGACCTGGCAGCGGCGGGCTCCACCAGCGCGGCCGACGCCCAAGCCAGGCACCTGGCCGACGACACCACCGGGGAGGCCGAGCCCGAGCCGGACGTCGCCGAGCCCGAGGTGGCCGAGGTGGCCCAGCGGGAGGTGGCACAACCCGAGGTCGACGAGCCGGACCTGGCACAGCCCGAGGTGGCACAGCCCGAGGTCCACGAGCCGGACCTGGCACAGCCCGAGGTCGCCCAGCCCGAGGTCGACGACGGCGAGGCCGACGACGGCGAGGCCGACGAGGACGCGGCCGGCCACGGCGAGGTGACCGACCAGAGTGACGTGGCCGGGGAGGCCACCGAGGTCGACGCGGCCGACAAGAACGGCGAGGTCGGCGAGGTCGGCTTGTTCGACGAGGTGGGCGGTGTCAGCCAGGCCGGCCAGGTCAAGCCGGTCGGCAGGCCGCTGAAGAGGGCGCCGAAGAAGACGTCGTCAGGACGCCCCTGGACCAAGGCCTCGTCGCCGCGGCGGTGAGTCCCGCCGCCCGGCTCGGCCGAACGGCTCAGCAGGGTCGGGTTGGCCGGAAGGGTCACCCGGTCACTACTCACCTCTCGTCAAGATTGAGGAACTACCGGCGACCTGCTGCGCCATGGCACGGGGCGCCGTAACCTCGGGCCGTGCCTACGCTGGTCTCGATCAAGGATCGCTCGCCGCGGTGGGCCCGTGACGCCGCGATCGTCGCCACCCGCGGCTTCGGCCTGGCGACGGCGCGAAGCCGGATCTCGCCGGACTTCCTGGTGATCGGGACCAAGCGCGGCGGCACGACGTCGCTGTTCAACTACCTGATGATGCATCCCGGCGTGCTGGGGCTCTATCCCAGGCCCCGCCTGCAGAAGAGCACCGACTACTTCTTCAAGAGCTACGACCGGGGTACCCAGTGGTACCGGTCCAACTTCCACTCCCAGGTCTTCCGGGACCGGATGAGCGAGCGACTGGGATACGAACCGCGCAGCGGGGAGGCCTCTCCCTACTACGTCTGGGACCCCCGGGTGGCGCGCCGCGCCTTCGAGGTCAACCCCGCGTTGAAGGCCGTCATGCTGGTGCGCAACCCCGTGGAACGCGCGTTCTCGCACTGGCAGGAGCGGGTGCACAACGGGGTGGAGCCCCTGTCCTTCGAGCAGGCGCTCGCCGCCGAGGAGGCACGGACCGAGGGTGAGCTCGAGCGGATGCTCGACGACCCGCTCTACTACAGCGAGGCGCACGACTGGTACACCTACCGGTCCCGCGGGCTCTACCTGCCGCAGCTGCAGAACTGGACCTCCGTGTTCCCGGCGGACCAGCTGCTGGTGGTGTGCAGCGAGGACCTCTACGCCGACGTGCAGGGCACCTTCGACCGGGTCGGGGCCTTCCTCGGGCTCCCGGCCGTGACGCTGCCCACGACCAAGACCTTCAACGCGAGCCGGCGGCTGGGGATACCGGCCGGCGCACGCGAGGAGCTGACGGCGTACTACGCGCCGCACACGCAGGAGCTGAGCGAGTACCTCGGGCGACCGCTGCCCTGGTGAGCACCAGGCCCGGCAGGGGTCACGCGGCTGGGGTCAGCAGGGCTTCGGCCTGTCCGATGAGAGTGACCAGGTCGGCGGGCGCGATCCAGACCCGGCTCCAGTCGGCGTGGTGCGCGGCGAGCCCGCAGGCGCGCTCCACCACCGACCAGGGTGTAGACCGCCGCCACGACCGGCTCCTGGCGGTGGGAGAGACCGGCTGCCGTCAGGTGCGGCCGGGCCTCGCTCACGCAGGCGCCCAGGTCGAGCCGGAGGAGCTCGGAGGACGGACTGCGCTGCGCGCTGAAGGTCCAGTGCAGGGCATCCAGCCCGGCGATCGCGTCCTCCTCGCTGTTCTCCCAGTCCCAGACCCACAGCTGTCCGGTGCTGTCTCGGGCACGGTTCCACCACGTCAGGTCGCCGTGCCAGCGTTCGGAGACGGGAGCGGCGTCGGTTCGCTGCTCGACCAGGTCCAGCAGACCCCCGCGCGCGTGGCCAGCGGCCCGGCCACCGGGTCCTGCTGCAGTCCGCGCAGCCGGGCGGCGAGGTCACGCAGGTGCCGTGTCTCGCGCGGCGGCGCGGACCGGACCACCGGCGTCAGCGAGTACAGCTCCTCCGAGGTCAGGGGCGCGACACCCTGGGCGCCGCGCACGTCGGGCGGCAGCGGCTCCATCACGAGCACGGGATGACCGTGGTACGTCGTCTCCGCCAGCACCCCGGCAGCGCGCATGGGTCCGGGCCGACCACCGATGGCGCGCATCACCTCCGCCTCGGTGCGTACGTACTCGTCGGACACCGGGTCCCACCCGAACTTGGCGAAGCCCACGGGCCGGCCCTGGTCGTCGACGAGCGCCAGCGTCGGCTTGCGGTTGTCGCCGGTGCGGATGCCGATCGAGGCGTGCAGGTCGTCGCGCGCCAGAGCCCTCCCGAGCACGGCCAACGGCAGCTGGTCGGCGACCTCCGGGTGGGCGCGGCTCACCTGGAGGGTCACCGGGTGTCGCAGCACGGGCACCCCCCGGCGAGCCAGGGACGCGACCACGGCGCGCATCACGTTCTTGCGGCGCAGTCGGAGGCCGCGATAGTTCTCGACGGCTCCGGCAGTGACGGCGTTGTCGCCACGCGGGACCAGCAGCTGGGCGTGCCTCAGGTCGGGCACGGCCGCGTACGACTCGGCGTCCATCCAGTCCGGGTCCGTCGACCCGCCCGTGTGGATCCTGACCCGGCCGGTCTCGAGGAGGGGTGACCAGAGCTGTTCCACGAGGTTGTCGAGAGGATCCACGGAGCTCCGTTCCTGAGGTGACCCGGCGCCGAGGCCGGCGGACGAGTACCGATCGTCTCACCCGGGACGTGGAGCCGCCCGGTGCTACCCAATTGTGGGCGTGTGGCCGGCGCGGACTGCCCATAGCCTCGCAGCGACCGAGAAGCCTGAATGCCGCTCACGTAGACCACGAGGTCGCCGTCGCCACGCTCAGGTGACCCAGGACGACCGGGGGAGGCTCGCACGACTGAGGCGTTGCGGACACCTTGTCTCTCTCGGACGCCTCGAACCTCCTTGCGGACAACGCACGTGTCTTCGAGAGAGGAGCCCTCATGAACCATCCCAGCTCACGCCCGTTCCGGATCCTCGGTCCTGTGGGGGCGGCCCTGGCTGCCGTCCTCGCCCTGACCACGGCGGCCGTGGCCCCGGCGGAGGCGGCCGTACCGGTCGGGGCGCCCTCACTCAGCGGGGGCGTCGACGGCGAGGTGTACGCGACGGTCGTGGTCGGTAGCACCGTGTACGTCGGCGGGAGCTTCAGTCAGGCCCAGACCCGCGCCGGCGCCTCGGTCACCCGCACCAACCTCGCCGCTTTCGACGTGAACACCGGCGCTCTCGTCGGGTCGTGGGTGGCGAACGTCAACGGCACGGTGCGCAGCCTGGCCACCGCGGGCGCGTACCTCTACGTCGGCGGCGCGTACAGCAGGATCGGCAACGTCGCCCAAGCCAGGCTGGCGCGGGTCAGCCTCGCGACCGGCGCGGTCGACACCGGCTTCCGGCCCCAGCTCGACAGCGGTGTCCGAGCCGTGCAGGTGCGCAACGGGGCGGCGTACGCAGGCGGGCAGTTCACCGTCTCGGGTGGCACCTCCCAGAGCTACCTGGCGAAGTTCGACGCGACGAGTGGCGCGAAGCTCACCGCGTTCCGGGCCGACGCGAGCGGACCCGTGTTCACGCTGGCCCTGAGCCCGGACGGCACCCGGCTCGCCGTGGGCGGCTCCTTCACGACGCTGTCGGGCTCCAGCCGCCGGGGCCTGGGTCTGGTCGACGCCACCACGGGCAGCATCGTCGGACCGTCGTTCGCCAACAGCGTGAACCCGATGCTCACCTTGGACTGGAGCAGCGACGGGACTGCGCTGTTCGGCGGGTCGGCGAACTCGAACAACCTCGCCGCCCGCTGGAACCCCACCACGGGGAGCCGGGTGTGGAGCATCACCGCCGGCGGTGACATCCAGGCGATCGACTTCTACGACGGCGACGTCTACGTCGGCTTCCACGACCAGTTCCAGGGCAACACCACGACCAAGCTGCTGGCCGTCAGCGCCCAGACCGGCGCGATCAGCTCCTTCCGGCCCGTGTTCAACATGTTCTGGGGGATCAGGGCCATCAGCGCGGGCCCCTGGGGACTGGTCGTCGGTGGCCAGTTCACGAACGTCTCCGGCACCTGGGCCCACAACTGGGCCAGGTGGCCCGCCTAGCGCCGGCCGCGACGTCTCCCGGTTAGACCCCGGTCCGGGATCGTGCTACAAAAGCGGGTCAACCGCCGCAGGCACCCCCGAGCCCGGCGTGGAGGATTCCCAGATGCCCAGGAAAACCAACCTCGCCCTCGCGGTGTGTGTCGCCGTCGCGCTCACCCTCGGCGTGGGCGCCGCCTACGTCGCCGTGGACGCCCGACCGGCGTCGCCGGTCCTCTCGGCGACGGCCGCGTCGTCCGCAACCGCTCAGGACACCTGCGCGCCCAAGTACCGCGTCCGGAAGACCCGACTGGGCCTGAACCGCTTCGGCTCCCAGGGGTTCGGCAGGGTCCCGGTCGTGCGCAACTGGGACACCCACGGGGAGCTCAGGTCGTCGTGGTCCGAGCAGACCCGTGACGTGCCGCGCAGGACGGCGATGGTGATCTCGTTCCGCTACTCCCCGCAGCAGGTGATCGCCGGCCAGTGGGACGCGCAGATCAACGGCTTCTTCAAGAACGCCCCCCAGCGGCGCCTGATCTTCTGGAACTTCTACCACGAGCCCGAGACGCCGGTGAAGGCGCACGAGTTCACGCCCACCCAGTTCCGCAAGGCCTTCCGTCACATCGACCGCATCTCGGCGAGGTACTGCCGGCCGAACCTCCTGCCGACCCTGGTCCTGCAGGGCTGGACCGCCGACCCCCATTCCGGCGCGAGCGTGAACGGACTGCTGGAACTCCTGGAAGGACTTCTACCCCGGCCGGCGCTACGTCTCCGTCGTTGCCTGGGACCCGTACAACAGTGCCACCCACGTGCCGAGCTCGTACGTCGCACCCCGCTTCCTCTACAGCAAGACCGTCCGGGCCTCCCGCTCGGTCCACAAGCCCTGGGGCATGGCCGAGACCGGGAGCGCCCTGGTCCCGGGTGACAACGGCACCAAGCGGGCGCGGTGGCTGCACCGGGTCGCGGCGTACAGCCGCAAGCACGACGCCGCGTTCGTCACCTACTTCAACTCAGCCGGCGGCGGGGTGGACTTCCGCCTGCTCGACAGTCACTCCCGCAACGCCTGGAACGACGAGATCCACCGCTGAGTCTCGCTGGCCCGGCTCGGAAGACGCGGAACACGTCGGCCCGAGAGTGGGCCGACGCTCGATCTGTTCCGCGTCTTCCCGGGGAGGAGCCCCCGGTGCCGTGCGTGCCCGAGACGGGTCGTTGACCCAGGTCAACCGTCCCGAACCGCGCTTCACCAGGTTTGGGGTTGTCGGTGTCGTGGCCGCTCACCTAGCGTCGCGCTCACCCGATGGGGGGCATCGGGTCATACATGTGCCGCGTCAGGCGGCCACGAGGGGTAACCATGACCGTGTCTCTGGCTCGACGCGCCCACCGCTTCACCGCGGCGGCTGCTTCCGTGCTCGTCCTTCCTGCGATCGTGCTCGCCGCGGTCACGGAGTCCGCGGAAGCGGCCACCAACGACCAGACGGTCAGTGGCGTCGCGTCGCCGATCTGGCAGCCGAACGCGCCGGTGGACGCCCTGGCGACCGCGAACGGCGTGATCTACGCCGGCGGCAACTTCACGTCGGTGAAGCCGGGGGCAGGGCAGTCGGGCACGGCGACCTCGCGCACCTACCTCGCCGCCTTCAACGGCTCGACCGGAGCGCTGGTCACGACGTTCAACGTGACGCTGAACGGTCGGATCTACGCCCTGGACGTCTCGCCGGACAGGAACACGCTCTACATCGGTGGCTCCTTCAGCACGGTCAACGGCACCGCCCGCAACAAGATCGCCGCGATCAACATCCCGAGCGGCACGCTGAACACCACGTTCAACCCGAACGCCAACCGCCCCGTCCGCTCGATCGAGTCGACGAGCTCGACGGTCTACTTCGGCGGTGACTTCACCACCGTCAAGAACACCGCGCGGGCCAACCTCGCGTCGGTGACGGCGTCGACCGGCGCACTGAACACCGCGTTCGCCCCGACGTTCATCCAGCGCCCGGACTCGGTCAACCCGTTCGACGGCACCGTGACCACCTACACCCCGAACGTGCTGGCCCTGGCGCATGGCACCCGACGGGAGCAGGCTGCTCGTCGGTGGGAACTTCCAGGGCATCAACGGGGTCACCAGTGGCGGCATGGCCTCGGTGGACCCGATCACCGCCGCCACCCAGCAGTGGGACGCCAACAACCCCGCCCCCGGCGGCCAGCCGATCAACACCAACTGCGCCGGCCGGGTCAGCGACATCGAGGTCCAGGGCACCCACGCCTACGTGACCGGGATCGGTGACCCGCCGGGCTGCTACGAGGGCACCTACGACGCGGACATCGCCACCGGACACCTGAACTGGCTCTCCTCGTGCCTCGGCGGCTCGACCAGCCTGACGATCATGAACAACATCCTCTACAAGGGCTCGCACCAGCACGACTGCGCCTTCAACGAGGGTGGCGCTCCGGGCGGCTTCGTCGGTGGCACCGGTCGCAGCGGGTTCATCCACCACTTCCTGGTGGCGCAGAACCTCAGCGACGGCGGCGTTCGTGCACTGGACGCCGAACACCAACAGCTCCGGCACGGCTGCCACGGGACCGCACGCGATCACCAACGACGGCACGCAGATCATCGTCGGCGGCGACTTCACCACGGTGAACAAGGTGAGCCAGACCTACCTGACCCGCTTCGTCGCGAACGGCAACCACGCCACTCCGGTGGTGCCCGGCCGCAACATCAACGCCGACTCCTTCGGCGGCAACCCGGGCCCGCTCGCAGCGAACCTGCTGATCACCGTGCAGCCGACTGCGGCGAACACCCTGACGGTGCACGTGCCCACCAGCGAGGACGCCGACTCGGGGACGCTGACCTACCGGATCTACCGGGACGGCGCGGCCAACCCGATCGCCACGATGACCGCCGAGTCCTACACCTGGAGCCGGCCGACGCTGCGCTTCGACGACAAGGGGCTCGTGGCCGGGTCGACGCACAGCTACCGCGTCACCGCCAGTGACGGCACGTTCACCTCGGCGCGGTCGACGGCGGTCTCCGGCACGGTCGCAGCCAGCGCTCCGCCGGCGTTCGCGGCAGCGGTCTCGGACCTGCTCCCGTCGGTCTTCTGGCGGCTCGACGACACCGGTGGCACGGCTGCCGACTCGAGCTCGACCGGTACCGGTCCCGGCGTCTTCCAGGGCGGCGTGACCACGGGTGCCCCGGGCGCGATCACCGGCAACGGTGCGGTGACGCTGGACGGGTCCTCGGGCTACGTCACCTCCGACCAGCCGATCTCCTCGCCCGGCGCGTTCTCCGAGTCGGCGTGGTTCAGGACCACGTCCGTCCACGGCGGCGTGATCATGGCGCTGAGCTCCAACCGGACGGGTGCCGGTGGCATCACCGACCGGGCGATCACCATGGACAACAACGGCGACATCGCGTTCTCGCTCGCCGGCCGCGGTGGGAGCCTCAACTTCCGCAACCAGGACACGATCTGGAACGACGGCCAGTGGCACCAGGTCGTCGGCACCTGGGACGGCAACCTCACCATCAGCCTCTACGTCGACGGGCGGCTCATCGGGAGCACGGTGAACACGACCGTGCCGGTCACCCAGACCAGCGGGTACATCCGGCTCGGGTACTCCGACATGGCCGGCCTGCAGCGGGCGGGGGTGTTCGGCCAGAACTTCTACCAGCGCACGTGGCCGATCAGCCAGTTCTTCGACGGCACCATCGACGAGGCGTCCTCGTTCACCTACGCGCTGACGCCGGCGCAGGTGCAGGCGATGTACGCCGCCGGCGTGGGCGGAGGCGCCTGACCCGGCACCACCCGTGCTGACGCACGGGGGACGGACACAGCGAAGGGGCCGGGCGGCCAGGACGGCGCCCGGCCCCTTCGCGTGGCCGGCGTCGCCCGGCCCCAGCCCGGTGCCTGCGTCTGCCGGCGTGGTCGCCGACACACACATTTAACCCAGATTGTGGAGAGCCGGGGTGACCAAAGCCGTCGCCGTACGGCACAATGATGCGTGGTCGGGTGTCGACTCGGGGGAGTCGATAGAGCACCCGGCCTTGGGACGGGGCCTTCGGGCCTCTTGGGGGAAGATCGTGACGCTCGTATCTTCGGCTGCGCCGAGGACACTCACTACGACAGCTGTGCCTTCCGGGCACCGCTGCGCGATCGTCGTGCGGCCGAATGCCGTTTCTCACGCCCCGGTTCACGCCCGTCAGCCCATCGGCTGCCGGACCGCTGACCCGCGGCGTTGCTCCCGCCCACGCATGCTCCGGACGAGCCCGCTCGGAGCACACAGGGAACAGGAGATCAGTTCATGAACAAGCCCAGCAGGCGCGCAGTCGTCCGCACCGGTGTGTGGGCCGTCCCGGTCGTGGCCACCGCCGCGGTTGCGCCGGCCTTCGCGGCCGCCTCGTGCTCCGACTGCGTCACCATCACCGGCTTCGCCGGCGGCTGCAAGATGCCCGGCAAGCCGCGTGGCAAGGCGTACGCGATCACGCTCAACGTCACCAACCCCGGCCCGCCGCAGACCATGACCATCAAGAACATCGTGGTCACCGGCGCCCCGCTGGTGCAGGAGTGCCCGGACAGCTTCCTGGTGCCCACCGGCAAGTCGCAGATCACGATCTTCGTCTCCGACCTCACCAACAGCCAGCAGAAGGCGGCGACGGTGACGATCACGTACTTCTCCAACCCGCAGACGCTGAGCACCTTCTCGTTCGACATCGACGGGTTCCACCCGTTCGACGACACGACCTGCCCGAAGACGCTCCAGCCGCCGGCCGACTGCATCGGCTGATCGAGGCCCGTTAGGGTCGGGGCCGTGACCCATGGACATGGCCCCGACCACCTCGACGACGACCACGCACTGGCAGCCTGGCTGGCGACGACCGCCGGCGAACGGCTGCTGGAGGTACGCCGGGAGGGCCTGGTCGGTCGCGAGCTGAAGGACGCCGGTGACCGGGCCGCCCACGAGCTGCTGGTCGAGCTCCTGGCTGCAGCACCGGCCCGAGGACGCCGTGCTCTCCGAGGAGGCCGCGGACGACAAGCGGCGCCTGGGCTCGCGCCGGGTCTGGATCGTCGACCCGCTCGACGGCACCCGGGAGTTCTCCGAGCCGCCTCGGGACGACTGGGCCGTCCACGTCGCCCTCTGGGAGGACGGCGAGCTGACCGCCGGCGCCGTCGCGCAGCCGGCCCTGGGCGAGACGTTCGACACCGGACACCCGCCCGTCGTACCTGCCCGCACGAGTACGCGTCCTCGCATCGCGGTGTCGCGGACCCGCCCGCCCGCCTTCGTCGAGGCCATGGCCGCCGAGATCGACGCCGAGCTCGTGCCCATGGGCTCCGCGGGGGTCAAGGTGATCTCGGTGGTGCGCGACGTGACCGACGCCTACGTGCACGCCGGCGGACAGTACGAGTGGGACAACGCCGCCCCGGTGGCGGTGGCCCGCTCCGCCGGGCTCTTCTGCTCACGCGTGGACGGCTCGGAGCTCCGCTACAACCAGGACGACGTCTCGCTCCCCGATCTGGTGGTCTGCCGTCCCGAGCTGTCCGAGCAGATCCTGGCGTTCGTACGTCGCCACGGCACCGACTGAGGTATCACCCGGCCTCACCGCCCCTCCTGGTTCGCAACAACCGAGCAGCAGGAGAGGAGGCCGTCATGTGGGACACCGTCGTCGAGACCGGGAGCCGGCTCTCGCACGAGATGCCCTGCCCCACCTGCGGTCACGCCATCCATCGCTTCCTCGCCTGCTCCGACCACTGCGACTGCGGCGGCTGGCGGCCGTCGTACGGCGACGGGGCCCTGGCGCTGGTCCTCGACTGAATCCGACCGAGCGCCGGACCGAGCACTGGGCCGGGCAACCGGGTCCGGAACCGCGGAGCCGTGGCGACCGTCGAAGAGGCATGCTCACCCGACGCGACACCCTGCGCATCGCCGGCGCCGCCGGCCTGGCGGCGCCCGCCCTGACCGCCTGCGGCGGAGGGGACGGCGGGAGGCCCGCACCTGCGGACGACCGCGGCCGGCCTGCGGCTCGTCGAGGCCGACGTCGCTCGCAGTGCCGGCAACCCGGGGGCGGTGCCCGGTGTCGTGACGTCCCTGGGCTCCTTCACCGAGGACCTCTGGGGCCTCCTCGGGCCGGCGGACCGCAACCTCGCCATCTCGCCCTTCTCCATCGCCGTGGCCCTCGCGATGACGGCGAACGGGGCGGGCGGCGCCACCCGGGCCCAGATGCTCGACGTCCTGCACATCGGCTCGCTCGCGACGCACAACGCCGGCGTCGCGGCGCTGACCCAGCAGATCGAGGCACTCGCCGGCCCGGTGAGGACAGCCGACGGAACCTCCGACGAGATCCTCCTGGCCAGTGCCGACCAGCTGTTCGGCGACGGGGCGACGGTCTTCGGTCGCGCGTTCCTCACCGTGCTCGCCAAGGAGTACGGCGCCGGCATGCGGACCGTCGACTTCCAGCAGGACCCGGAGGGTGCCCGTGCCGCCGTCAACGCCTGGACGGCGCACCGGACCCACGACCGGATCCCCGAGATCCTGCCGCGGGGCGTCGTGGACCCGTCCACCCGACTGGTCCTGGTCGATGCGCTGTATCTCAAGGCTCCGTGGCTGACCCCGTTCGAGAGGTCGGCCACCACGACGCAGGCGTTCGTCCGTGCCGACGGCTCCCGTGTCGACGTCCCGACCATGCGGGCCACGACCCACGACGCCGTGTACCTCGCCGGACCGCACTGGCGGGCCGCCCGGCTGCCGTACGCCGGCAGGACCCTCGCCATGACCGTCGCGCTGCCCGATCCGGGGCACGAGGCCGACACGGTGGCCGCGCTGCTGAGCGGCGGACTGACCGCCGCGGGGCAGCCGGGCGTGGAGCTCTCGATGCCGCGCTGGACCTTCCGGACCCCGACCGGCCTGAGGCAGGTGCTCATGGACCTCGGCATGACCCGGGCGTTCGGGGAGGACGCGGACTTCACGCCCATGGCGCCGCAGGACCCTCTCCACGTCGAGGACGTGCTGCACCAGACGTTCATCGCGGTCGACGAGGCAGGCACCGAGGCGGCCGCCGCGACGGCGGTGGTGATGGACGAAGCCAGCGCGATCGCCCCCGGGCACCGGCTCGTCCTCGACCGGCCGTTCCTCTTCGTCGTCCACGACGTCGCCCACGGGACGCCGCTGTTCGTCGGGCGGGTGGCGGACCCCTCCTGATCGGCGTTCGACCGTCGCGCTCCGGGCCACGCGGGCGCACACTGGAGGCATGTCGTCGGCCACCGAGCAGCCCGACCCCGGGTTGCCGCTCCCTGAGCTGCTCGGCGACGACCGGGTACGGCGACCGCGCCGGGCCGAGCCGGAGCCGGAGTGGCTCGAGGTGCACGCTCCTCGGGACCCGTGGCACCCACCTCGCTGGCTGTGGTGGGCGGTCGCGCTCGCCCTCGTCGTCGGCGGTACGGCCTGGTACGCCGACCATCGGGTCCGTGCGCACGAGGCGGCCGCGGTCGCGCAGTGCGAGCACCGCCTGAAGGAGGCCTCCGCGCTGTCCGAGCTGCGGATGGGAGCCATGGTCAACTACCTCCGTCCCGTCGCTGATGTCGATGCAGGGGGCCGCGACAGCTGCACCTGGCGGACCTGATGTCCGGGCCTGCCCGCCGGGTGCTTCCCGGCGTGGCCCGGGCCGACCGGTGGTGCGGGGCGGTGTCCGTCGAGCCGTGGCACTTCGCCCTGGTGGCACGTCGCAACGCGGCGGTGGCCTACTCGGGGGCGCTGCTCACCCTGCTGCAGGCCGTGGCCTCGCAGGGCCGTGCCTACTTCCACCAGGACCCGGTCCTGGTCCGGCTCCGTGAGGCCGCGCGCCTCGACTGACGCTCGCGCGCCAGGGGACGGGCCCACCAGCGGCGCTGTCTCGTGACTCGAGCATGGGGGATGTTCGAGCACGGTCGCCGGCTCCGGTCAGGAGCCCCCGGTCGGCCCTCGTGGGGGGAGAGCCCACCGGTCAGCACCGCTGGTGGGCGGATCGTCGGTCCCTTGGTGGACCTTTCCACTATTGCGAGCCGCCGCGAGCGCGGCATCGTCAATTCAGGGGTATCTGGCTAGACATTCGCCCGGCCGCGCCGCTCGCGCGGGCCGGACTATCGTGGGGTCCGCACCCCCTCCCGTCACCGGTTGGGGGCTCTCGTGCTGTCCGTCCCACTTCCTCGAGGTGTTCGTGGTCCTGTCCGCCCTGTCCGAGATCGTGCTCAGCGACCGTGCGCTCGCCGAGGCCCTGGTCGACGCGCCGCGCGTGGGCCGCCTCGACCTGACGGCGCCCGCCGGCATCCGGCCGTTCCTGGTCGCGGGCCTGGTCCGCGCCGAGCGCACCGTCCTGCTGGTGACCGCCACCGGACGCGAGGCCGAGGAGCTGACCCAGGAGCTCGGGTCGCTCGTCGACCCGTCCGCGGTCGCCTACTACCCGAGCTGGGAGACGCTGCCGCACGAGCGGCTCAGCCCCCGCAGCGACACGGTGGGCCGTCGGCTGGCCGTCCTGCGCCGGCTGCGCCACCCCGACCCGGGTGCCGGCACCGGCCGGTTGCGGGTGGTGGTCGCACCGGTCCGGTCGATCCTCCAGCCGCAGGTCGCGGGGTTGGGGGACCTCACGCCCGTGGAGCTGAGGCCCGGCGACTCCGCCGAGCTCGACGACGTCGTACGCCGCCTCGCGGACGCGGCGTACACCCGCGTGGACCTGGTCGAGAAGCGCGGCGAGTTCGCGGTCCGCGGGGGTCTGGTCGACGTCTTCCCGCCGACCGAGCAGCACCCGGTGCGGGTGGAGTTCTGGGGCGACGACGTGGAGGAGGTGCGGTCCTTCGCGGTCGCCGACCAGCGCACGATCGAGCCGCTGCCACGGCTGTGGGCACCGCCGTGCCGCGAGCTGCTGCTGACCGAGGACGTCCGCCGCCGCGCCGCCGCGCTGGGCGAGGCTCACCCGCAGCTGGCCGAGATGACCTCGAAGATCGCCGCCGGGATCGCGGTCGAGGGCATGGAGTCGCTCGCGCCGGTGCTCGTGGACGAGCTGGAGCTCCTCGTCGACGCGATGCCGGACGACACGCAGGTGGTGGTGGTGGAGCCGGAGCGGGTCCGCAGCCGCGCCCACGACCTGGTCGCCACCAGCGAGGAGTTCCTGGGAGCCTCCTGGGCGGCCGCGGCCGGCGGCGGCACGGCCCCGATCGACCTCGGCGCCGCGTCGTACCGCGAGCTCGACGACGTCCGGGCCCACAGCCGCGAGCTCGGGATGCCGTGGTGGACGGTCAGCCCCTTCGGCCTCGACGACGGGCTGGCCGACGGGCCGGTCGAGGGCTCGGGGGTGCCGGCGTGCGGACCCTCGGCGCCGCTCCGATCGAGGGGTACCGCGGCGACCTCGAGCGCGCGGTCGCCGACATCCGCGGCTGGCTGGGCGACGGTCACCGGGTCGTGGTCGTCCACCCCGGGCACGGTCCCGCGCAGCGCATGGTCGAGGTCCTGGGCGAGCACGACGTCGCCGCCCGTCTCGTCGAGCCCGACGACGACCTCGTGCTCGAGCCGGGGCTGGTCACGGTCACCACGGCCACCCTCGCCCACGGCTTCCTCGACGCGGCGGTGGGGCTGGTCCTGCTCACCGGCGACGACCTGTCCGGCCAGCGCTCCACGAGCCGTGACCAGAGCCGGATGCCGGCGCGGCGCAAGCGCCAGATCGACCCGCTCGAGCTCAAGGCGGGCGACTACGTCGTCCACGAGCAGCACGGGGTGGGCCGCTTCGTGGAGATGAAGCAGCGCGAGGTGCAGGGCGCGACGCGCGAGTACCTCGTCCTCGAGTACGGCGCGTCCAAGCGCGGTGGACCACCCGACCGGCTCTTCGTGCCGGCCGACAGCCTCGACCAGGTGACCCGCTACGTCGGCGGGGAGCAGCCCAGCCTCGACCGCCTCGGCGGCTCGGACTGGGCCCGGCGCAAGGGCCGGGCCCGCAAGGCGGTCCGTGAGATCGCCGCCGAGCTGATCAAGCTCTACGCCGCGCGGCAGGCGACCCAGGGCCACGCCTTCGGCCCGGACACCCCGTGGCAGCGCGAGCTGGAGGACGCCTTCCCCTTCCACGAGACGCCCGACCAGCTGACCACGGTGGAGGAGGTCAAGGCGGACATGCGCCAGACCGTGCCGATGGACCGGCTGGTCTGCGGCGACGTCGGCTACGGCAAGACCGAGATCGCCGTCCGTGCGGCGTTCAAGGCCGTGCAGGACGGCAAGCAGGTCGCCGTCCTGGTGCCGACGACGCTGCTGGTGCAGCAGCACTACACGACGTTCGCCGAGCGGATGGGCGCCTTCCCCGTCACCATCCGGTCGCTGAGCCGCTTCCAGACCGAGAAGGAGGCCCGCGAGGTCGCCGAGGGCCTGCGTGAGGGCTCGGTCGACATCGTGATCGGCACCCACCGGCTGCTCAACCCCGACATCCGCCTGAAGGACCTCGGCCTGATCGTGGTCGACGAGGAGCAGCGCTTCGGCGTCGAGCACAAGGAGCAGATGAAGCGGTTGCGGACCAGCGTCGACGTGCTCTCGATGAGCGCGACCCCGATCCCGCGCACGCTGGAGATGGCGATCACCGGCATCCGCGAGATGTCGACGATCACGACGCCGCCGGAGGAGCGCCACCCGGTGCTGACCTACGTCGGCTCCTACGAGGACCGCACGGTCACGGCGGCGATCCGCCGTGAGCTGCTGCGGGAGGGCCAGGTCTTCTTCATCCACAACCGGGTCCAGTCGATCGAGAAGGCGGCGGCCCGGATCCGCGAGCTGGTGCCCGAGGCGCGCGTGGCGGTGGCCCACGGCCAGATGGGCGAGCACCAGCTCGAGCAGGTGATGCTGGACTTCTGGGAGAAGCGCTTCGACGTGCTGGTCTGCACCACGATCGTCGAGTCCGGCCTCGACGTCTCCAACGCCAACACGATGATCATCGAGCGCGCAGACGCCCTCGGCCTCTCGCAGCTGCACCAGCTGAGAGGACGGGTCGGCCGCTCGAGCGAGCGCGCGTACGCCTACTTCCTCTACCCGGCGGAGAAGCCGCTCACCGAGACCGCCCACGAGCGGCTGGCCACCCTGGCGCAGCACTCCGACCTCGGCGGCGGGATGGCGATCGCGATGAAGGACCTCGAGATCCGCGGCGCGGGCAACCTGCTCGGCGGGGAGCAGTCCGGCCACATCGCCGACGTCGGGTTCGACCTCTACGTCCGGCTCGTCGGGGAGGCCGTGCAGGAGTTCCGGCACGAGGGAGCCCCGGCCGACGACCTCGGCGAGGTCCGCATCGAGCTGCCGGTCGACGCCCACCTCCCGCACACCTACATCCCCAGCGAGCGGCTGCGGCTCGAGATGTACCGCCGCCTCGCCGAGGTGCGCACCGACGCGGACGTGGACCAGATCCGCGACGAGCTCGACGACCGGTACGGCGAGCCGACGGTCGAGGTGGTGTCCCTGCTGCTGGTCGCGAGGTTCCGGGCCCGGGCCCGGCAGGCGGGGATCTCCGAGGTGACGATCGCGGGACGCAACGTGCGCTTCGCGCCGGTGAGCCTGCCGGAGTCGCGCGTCGTACGCCTCAACCGGCTCTACCCGCGCAGCATCGTGAAGACACAGCTCGGCACGGTGCTCGTCCCGCGGCCCCACGTCGAGGGCGCCGGGGCGCGTCCGATCGACGGGGTGGCCCTGCTTGAATGGGCGCGTACGGTCATCGACACCGTCATCGATCCGAGGGAGTCGTCGTGAGCGAAGCGAGAGCGCGCGTCGGTGGGCGCGCTGTCCGGACCCGTCCGGTGGGCCTGCTCGGCCTCGCCGCCGCCGGGCTCGTCCTCAGCGGCTGCGGCGCCTCGACGGGGATCCACCCCGGCTCGGCGGCCGTCATCGGCGACGAGACGCTCTCGATGAGCAAGATCGACACCACGACGACGCGGTACTGCGAGGCGTACGAGCCGCAGATCAGCCAGCAGAGCCAGCGGGTGCCGATGCGGTACCTGCGTCAGTTCGTGGCCGCCAACCTGTCCCAGCGCCTGCTCGGCGAGCAGCTCGCCCAGGCCTACGACGTGCAGCCGGGTACGGCGTACACCCAGCAGGTCGACAAGGTCGAGCAGTCGTTCGCCTCGGCCCCCTCCCGGCTGCGCGACGCCGTCGTGGACGTCGAGGCGGGCAGCACCTACCTCACGGCGGTGCAGACCGCGATCGGCGAGAAGCTGCTGGCGGAGTCGGGCACACCCGCCGCGGACGCGAAGGCGGCAGCCCAGCGCGGCCAGGTCGCGACCGAGGACTGGCTGAAGACGCACGCGATCGACATCGACCCGGTGTTCGGCATCGCCGCGGACGGCGGCCGGTTCCAGGCCGCCCCGGACCAGACGTCGTACCCCTTGAGCACGCTGGCGTCCCAGGGCGCGGCCCCGGTGTCGGGGGCCCAGCCGGACCCCGCCTACACCTCCGCGCTGAGCTCGTCGCAGGTCTGCGGCTGACAACGGGCCGCTGACGATGGCCTGCTGATGGGCACCGAGCCCCTGCTCGACTTCCTCGCCGACATGCGGCGGCTGCGACGTGACTGTCCCTGGAAGCGTGAGCAGACCCATCGCTCGCTCGCGCGGTACCTCCAGGAGGAGGCGTCCGAGACCGTCGAGGCGATCGACGCCGGCGACAGCGAGCACCTCCGCGAAGAGCTCGGCGACCTCCTGCTGCAGGTCTACTTCCACGCGGTGATCGCGGAGGAGTCCGGTGAGTTCACCCTCGACGACGTGGTCCTCGGGATCGCGGACAAGATGCGTCGCCGCAACCCGCACGTGTTCGGTGACGGCGCCTCTGCGGGGCCGTCGGCGGGCCCATCGACGGGGCTGTCGACGGGCTGTCGGCGGCCGAGGTGAACGAGCAGTGGCAGGAGATCAAGCGCGGCGAGCGCCGCCGGCGCGCCGACGGGGCGCCGCCCTCGCCGTACGACGGGATCGCGGCCGGCCTCCCCGCGCTCCTGCTGGCGACCAAGATCCTCGAGCGACGTCCGGACGCGGCGGCCGACCTGCCGGCGGCCGGCGATCCCGGGGCCGACCTGGGCGACCGCCTCCTCGCCCTGGTCGACGAGGCCGTGGCCGCCGGCGTCGACCCCGAGCAGTCCCTCCGCGACGCGGTCCGGCGTGCCGTGCGCTGACCCGGCGCTCGGCGACGCGGGTCAGCGTCGTACGGCCGGTCCGCGGGTGCTGCGCGGAGTCGCGGGGGGCCGCGGATAGTGTGAGCGGCATGGCGATCATCGAAGCTGTCGGCGCCCGCGAGATCCTGGACTCACGTGGCAATCCCACCGTCGAGGTCGAGGTCGTCCTCGACGACGGCACCTTCGCCCGGGCGGCGGTGCCGAGCGGTGCGTCGACCGGTGCCTTCGAGGCCGTCGAGCTGCGGGACGGCGACAAGCGCTACGGCGGCAAGGGCGTCCAGCACGCCGTCGACGCCGTCGTCCAGAAGCTCGGACCCGCCGTCGAGGGACTCGACGCCGACGACCAGCGCCTGGTCGACCAGACGATGATCGACGCGGACGGCACCCCCAACAAGGCACAGTTCGGCGCCAACGCGATCCTCGGCGTCTCGCTGGCGGTCGCCCGCGCCGCGGCCGACTCGGCCGGCCTCCCGCTCTACCGCTACGTCGGCGGCCCCAACGCCCACCTGCTGCCGGTCCCGATGATGAACATCCTCAACGGCGGCTCCCACGCGGACTCCAACGTCGACGTCCAGGAGTTCATGATCGCGCCGATCGGCGCGGCCACCTTCCGCCAGGCCCTGCAGGAGGGCGCCGAGGTCTACCACGCGCTGAAGTCGGTGCTGAAGCAGAAGGGGCTGGCCACCGGGCTCGGCGACGAGGGCGGCTTCGCCCCGAACCTCGACAGCAACCGCGCCGCGCTCGACCTGATCGCGGAGGCGGTCTCGGCGGCCGGTCTGACGCTCGGCACCGACATCGCCCTGGCCATGGACGTCGCCGCCAGCGAGTTCTACCAGGACGGCGTCCTACTCCTTCGAGGGCGGCACCAAGTCCGCCGACGAGATGACCGCCTACTACGCCGACCTGGTGTCCTCCTACCCGATCGTGAGCCTCGAGGACCCCCTCAACGAGGACGACTGGGACGGCTGGAAGACCCTGACCGACGAGCTCGGCGAGTCGGTCCAGATCGTCGGTGACGACCTCTTCGTCACGAACGTCGAGCGCATCCAGCGCGGCATCGACGGCGGTCAGGCCAACGCCCTCCTGGTGAAGGTCAACCAGATCGGCTCGCTGACCGAGACCCTCGACTCCGTCGACCTGGCCCACCGCAACCGCTACCGCTGCATGATGAGCCACCGCTCCGGCGAGACCGAGGACACCACGATCGCCGACCTGGCCGTCGCCACGAACTGCGGCCAGATCAAGACCGGCGCGCCCGCCCGGTCCGAGCGGGTCGCGAAGTACAACCAGCTGATGCGGATCGAGGAGGAGCTCGGCGACGCGGCGCGGTACGCCGGCGCCCGCGCCTTCCCGCGGTACGGAGCCTGACCGCAGATGCCCCAGCCCGGGTCGCCGTCCCCCCAGCAGCCGCGCCGTGCGCCGCGCGGCCGCTCGGGCTCGCGTCCCGGCGGAGTCGAGGCCGCGTCCGCGCCCCCGCACGGTCGCTCCCGCCGCATCGTCTCCGCACGCCGGCACGCCGCGAGTCGCGCTTCACCGGCCGGGCGATGGTGCTCCTGCTCGTCCTCTCGGTCCTGACGATCTCCTACGCCTCGTCGCTCAAGGCCTACTTCCAGCAGCACAGCCAGATCCAGGAGCTGCGCGCCCAGATCGCCTCCAGCCAGTCGAGCATCCACGAGCTCGAGAGCGAGAAGCAGCGCTGGCAGGACCCGGCCTACGTCAAGCAGCAGGCCCGGGCGCGGTTCGGCTACCTGATGCCCGGGCAGACGTCGTACGTCGTGATCGGCGCGGACGGCAAGCCGCTGGCTGCCGAGGCGACGCTGAGCGACCCGCGCACCACCACGACCACGACCACGCCCACCGCCTGGTGGACCGCGGAGTGGAGGTCCGTCGAGCTGGCCGGCAACCCGCCGCCGGCCACGCCCAGGCACCAGCCGCTGAAGTACCTCGGTGGCAACGCCCGCTGAGCCGGTCGCCGCGGCCGACCTGACCGCGGTCGCAGCGCAGCTGGGCCGATCACCGCGGGGCACCCACGCCGTCGGCCACCGCTGCCCGTGCGGGCTCCCCGACGTGGTGGTGACCGAGCCGCGCCTGCCCGACGGAACGCCGTTCCCCACGACCTACTACCTGACCTGCCCGCGCGTCGCCTCGCTGATCGGGACCCTCGAGGGCTCCGGCCTGATGCGCGAGATGGAGGCCCGGCTCGACGAGGACGCCGAGCTCGCCACGGCGTACGCCGAGGCCCACCGCGCCTACCTCGCCGCCCGGGCCGAGCTCGGCGACGTGCCGGAGATCGACCGGATCTCCGCCGGCGGGATGCCCGACCGGGTCAAGTGCCTGCACGCCCTGGCCGCCCAGGCGCTCGCCGCCGGACCCGGGGTCAACCCGCTGGGCGACGAGGTGGTCGAGCGGTTGGGCGAGTGGTGGGCCGACGGGCCCTGCGTGCCGGACCTCCCATGACCGACATCGCCGCCGTCGACTGCGGCACCAACACGATCAAGCTGTTCATCGGCTCGCCCCCGCACACGTCCGCCCGCGTCTCGCGGATGGTCCGGCTCGGGCAGGGCGTGGACCGCACCGGCCGGCTCGACGACGAGGCGCTGGCGCGCGCCTTCACCGCCGTCGAGGAGTACGCCGGGCTGGTCGCGGCCCACGGCGTACCTCCCGAGCGCATCCGCTTCTGCGCCACGTCCGCCACGCGGGACGCCGCCAACGGCGAGGTGTTCGCCCAAGGCGTCCACGACCGGCTCGGCGTCTGGCCGGAGGTGCTCAGCGGGGCCGAGGAGGCGGCCCTCGCCTTCGACGGCGCGGTCCGTCACCTGCGCGCGGCGACCACCGACCCGATCCTCGTCGTCGACATCGGTGGCGGCTCCACGGAGCTGATCGTGGGCAGTGGCGGGAACCCCCCCCACGCCGCGGCCGCCGACTCGATGGACATCGGCTCGGTCCGGCTCCACGAACGGCGGCTGCACGGTGACCCGCCGACGGCCGACGAGGTGGCTGCCTGCGTCGCCGACATCGACGCCGCCCTCGACGCCTGCGGTGTGGATCCCGGGCAGGCGCGGCAGGTGGTCGGCGTCGCCGGCACCGTGATCACCGTGGCCTCCGGGGTGCTCGGGCTGGAGGCCTACGACCCCGCCCGGACCGACCAGGCCGTGATCTCGGTGCCCGACGTCCACGCGTACGTCGCGTGGCTGGTGGGGCGGACCGTCGCCGAGCGTCGCGCCCTGCCCTACATGCACCCGGGCCGGGCCGACGTGATCGACGCCGGCGCGCTGATCCTCGACCGCGTGCTGCGCCGTACCCGGGTCTCGAGCCTCACCGTCTCCGAGGCCGACATCCTCGACGGCATCGCCTGGTCGGTGGCGGAGGCGCAGTCGTGACCGACCTGCCCCACCCGCTCACCGGTCGGCCGTTCGCGAGTCCGGTGCCCCCGGGCACGGGCTGGCCCGGAGACCCGGCCACCGCCGAGACGCCCGTGGCACGCACGCCCGCCGCCGTACGCCGGCTGGCGGCCACCGACGACCTCGGCGAGCTCGAGGCGCGGATGAGTGTGTGCAGCGCGTGCCCCCGGCTGGTCCGGTGGCGCGAGGACGTGGCCCGCGACAAGCGCGCCTCCTTCGCGGCCCAGCCCTACTGGGGCCGGCCGATCGCGGGCTGGGGCGCGCCCACCACCGGAGCCGGGGACGCGCGGATCGTGATCGTCGGCCTGGCGCCGGCGGCGAACGGCGGCAACCGCACCGGTCGCGTCTTCACCGGCGACTCGTCGGGGGACTGGCTCTTCGCGAGCCTGCACCGGGTGGGTCTGGCCACCCGGGAGCGCAGCGACCACGCCGGCGACGGGCAGACGTTGGTGTCGACGCGGATGGTGGCGACGGTGCGCTGCGCGCCCCCGGCCAACAAGCCGACCGTCGCCGAGCGCGACACCTGCGCGCCCTGGATCAACCACGAGCTGGCCCTGGTGGCGCCGACGCTCCGGGTGGTGGTGGCGCTCGGCGCGTTCGGCTGGGACGGCGCGCTGCGGGCGCTGGCGGGCGCGGGGTTCGGCGTACCCGCACCGAAGCCGCGTTTCGGCCACGGCGCCCGGGTCACGCTCTCCTCGGACGAGCGGGAGGTGACGCTGCTCGGCAGCTACCACCCCTCCCAGCAGAACACCTTCACCGGCAAGCTGACGAGGGGGATGCTCGACGACGTGCTCGGCTCGGCACGGGACCTCGCCGGCGTGTGACGCGCGGACTCTCGACGGTCGGTGCCGAGCGGGAGCCTGCGACAATCGCGTCGCGCCGCCCCCGTATCCCAATCGGCAGAGGAAGCCGCCTTAAAAGCGGTTCAGTCTGGGTTCGACCCCCAGCGGGGGCACCGAGCCCTCGGGACCGACGCCGCAGGCCCAGGGGTCACCGGTGGGTCGTCCGCCCCACACCGGGCCATGGCCCGGCCTCAGGCGGACGACAGCGCCGGCGGGTCGTCCGCCCCACACGGGCCATGGCCCGGCCTCAGGCGGACGACCCGGGAGACGCACTTGCGGCATCTGCCGGACCTGCGGCGCGACCTCGGGTACGGTTCGCGGGCAGGTAAAGACATCGACCAAGGGTGGGTTCGTGCGCAACAACTCGGGTAGCAGCGGCCTGTCGCGTGGCTCGGTGCCGTGGCGGCCTTCGCGACCGTGCTGACGCTCGTCGTCCACCCCGGAGGTGCGGTCGCCGAGCGGCGCCCGTGACCGCGCCGCCACCAAGGCGCTCACCACGACCCATGGGACGACGGTGACGCGCCGGTTCTTCGGCCTGCACGCCCCGCGGCTCGGTGACCACTTCCCCGGCTGCTCCGGTGGGTGCCGTGGACCTGACCACCAACAACGTCTACTGGCCGCAGCTCGAGACGTCGGCCGGCGTCTTCGACTTCACCCGCCTCGACCCGATGGTGGAGCAGGCCGAGGCGAACCACGCGAAGCCGCTGATCGTGCTGGGACAGACCCCGGCCTTCCACTCCCTGGACCCCTCGTCGGTCCCGGTGTGGCCTCCGTGCCCGACCATGGCACGCCTGGAAGGCGTACGTCACCCAGGTCGTGACGCAGCTACGGCGAGCCGCCTGGAGTACCAGATCTGGCCCGAGCCCAACGTCCCCAACAACTTCGCCGGTACGCCGCAGCAGATGGCGGACCTCCTGGTGGCGGCCGCCAAGATCATCCACCGGATCGCTCCGGGGGCGACCGTCGTGGCGCCGGCCATGGTCCTCCGGCTCGCCTTCCAGCGGACCTGGATGAAGGCGTTCTTCGCCGCGCGCGTCAACGGCGTCCGGGTCGGTCGCTTCGTGGACGCCGTCAGCGTCGACCCCTACCCGCTGCAGGACGGCACGCCCGAGGACTCGCTCGCCCTCATCACCAAGGCGCAGCGGATCCTGGCGGCGGCCGACGTCACGCGCGCCGCTGTGG
Source organism: uncultured Actinomycetota bacterium (assembly GCA_963742195.1). Taxonomy (GTDB): domain Bacteria; phylum Actinomycetota; class Actinomycetes; order Propionibacteriales; family Nocardioidaceae; genus Nocardioides. The sequence continues at coordinate 5,422 of CAVULA010000006.1, read as the reverse complement.
AACCTCGAGATCAACTACTTCGTGCCGGTCGGCGGGGTCACCTCGGCCTCCCCTCCCAGCGACCGCATCTCGGTGTCGTACGTGATCCGTACCTACGTCCTCAATGCCGCGGCCGGCGTCCAGCGCGTCTACTGGCTCGGCTGGCTGCGGTACTTCAACCTGGGGATCTCGATGGTCGCCGAGGACGGCGTCACCCCGACAGCCGCCGGGCTCGCCTTCTCACGCGTCCGTACCTGGCTGCTCGGCCAGCGTGCGCGTGGCTGCACCTACGACACAGGGTCCGGCGTCTACGCCTGTCGCTTCGTCCGCGCCGGCCGCTCCAGCTGGGTCTACTGGGTGCAGGGCGGCTCCGCCACGGTGCGTGCCCCGGCCGGCGTACGGCACGTGCAGACGATGTACGGCGACATCTCCCGGACCCGTCGCGGAGAGCGCATCCGGGTCACCAACGCGCCGGTGCGGGTCTACCACTAGCCCGTCGCAGGTCGCCGAGGGGCCGGGCGATCAGGCGCGCGGTCCGGAGTCCACGAGCGCCTCGAGCTCCTCGAGCCAGCCCTCCTCCTGCGGCCAGACCGATCTCGTCAGCCAGGTGACGCCCACCGCCTCGAACTCCTCCGCCGGTACGCCGGGTGCCCACTGCGCCACCAGGTCCCACCCCTCGCGCGGGTGCTCGCCGACGTACGCCGCCAGGTCGGCCGGGGACAGGAACGGGTCGGCGATCGGGACGTAGCCGTCCCACCGCTTGGCCCGGGCCAGGGGACGCGTGTGCGGCGCCCGGCCCGCGACCCAGACCGGGATCCGTGGCCGCTGGACGGGGAGCGGCCGCAGGGACGCGTCGACGTCGAGGTGGGTGCCGTGGTGGGACACCCGGCCCTCGCCGAGCAGGCCGCCGAGCACCGAGAGCGCCTCGTCGGTGATCTCCGCACGGACCCGGTAGGAGGGCTCGTCGCCGAAGTCGGAGAAGTCGAGGTCCGGCGGGTCGCCGAGCCCGACGCCGAGCGTGACCCGGCCGCCACTGAGGTGGTCGAGCGTCGTCAGGTGCTTGGCGACCACCTGCGGCCGCCGGCGCGACAGCGGAGTGACCATGGTGCCGAGCCGGACCCGCTCGGTCTCCTGCGCGATCGCGCCGAGCAGGACCCAGGGGTCGTGCGCGTCGACGACGCCGTCCCACTGGAGGTGGTCCCACAGGAAGAAGCCGTCCCAGCCCGACGCCTCCGCCCGGATCGCCAGCCGCACCACCGCGGCCGGGTCGGTGAACGGCGGCACACTGAGCCCGAAGCGCATCTGCCGAACCTAACAGCGGTCGCCGACCCATCCGTGCGTCCGCCGTCCCGCCCACCTGCTGCGTCGGGCGACCGTCGCGGCTCCGGTTCCGGGGCCGGATCGGTAGGATCGGCACAGCGATCCGTCAGAGCGACGGTCGTGGCGGCCTCCGAGGAGAGACCATGCAGAGCAACAACCCCGTCTTCCGCAACTCCGACGAGTTCAACGGACGCGCCACCAACGCGTACGGCAACCAGGTGTACGACGGAAGCGGCGCGCCGCACCAGGGGTACGGCACGCAGACCACCGACCCGTCCACCTGGAGCACCGGCAGCCCCACCCACACCGGGGCCGACGTGGGCCGGATGACCATCGACAGCGTGGTCCAGAAGACGGCCGTGTCGATCTTCGTCGTGGTCGTCTTCGCCTTCATCACCTGGGTGATGACGCCCGCGCTTGCCCGACGTCCGGCACCGACCTGTCGATCGGACGCGATGTCGACGCTGTATCGCCTGGATGACCATCGGCTCGCTCGGCGCCTTCGGCCTCTCGCTGGTCAACTCCTTCAAGCGGATCATCAGCCCCGCCCTGGTGCTGGCCTTCGCCGCCCTCGAAGGGGTCGCGCTCGGTGCGCCTGAGCAAGTGGTTCGACACGCCTACGGCGACGGCATCGTGATCCAGGCCGTGCTCGGCACGTTCGCGGCCTTCGGCGGCACGCTCGCGGCGTACAAGTTCTTCAACATCAAGGTCAGCACGAAGTTCCGGATGTTCGTGATCGGCGCCATGTTCGCGATGGTCGGCCTGAGCATCCTCGAGCTGGTGCTCGGCTTCTTCGGCAACGCGATCGGGCTCTACGGCTTCACCGGCATCGGGCTGCTCTTCGCGATCCTCGGCCTCGTCCTGGGCGTGTTCATGCTGATCCTCGACTTCGACTTCGTCGAGAACGGCGTCCGCGCCGGCCTGCCGGACCGCGAGTCGTGGCGCGCGGCGTTCGCCCTGACCGTGAGCCTGGTCTGGATCTACACCAACCTGCTGCGGATCCTGGCCATCATGCGTCGCTGACGGCCTCGTCAGCGGGTCGCAGCTCCGAGGGGGCCTCTGGGACGGAGCGGAGCCGGGCACGCCGGCGGACCTCCACCCAGAGGCCCTTCTTGTCGCCGAGCTCGGTGCCGGGGGTCTTGGCCGAGCGGACGGCCGCCGCGGCGACGGGCATCGTGCCCTCGCCGGCGGTACGCCGCGGCTCGTCCTCGCCGAAGCCGAGGACGTTGAGCGCGCTCGGCACGAGCACCTCGGCCAGGGCGCGGTAGCCCTCGGCCGAGGGATGGAAGCGGTCGGGGCCGAACAGCAGCGCGGGCGCCGCCTCGAAGTCCGGGCCGAGGATCGAGCCGAGCGAGACCGCGACGCCCTCCTCCTCGACCGTCGCGATGGCCTGCGCGGCCGCCAGCCGTCGAGACCACGAGCGCGCGACCTGCTTGAGCGGGGGAGGGATCGGCTTGATGGTGCCGAGGTCGGGGCAGGTGCCGACCAGCACCTTCGCGCCCGCCTCACGCAGCCGGCGTACGCCGTCGGCGAGGTGGCGGACGGACTGGGAGGGACGCACCTGATGGGTGACGTCGTTGGCGCCGACCAGGATCACGGCGAGATCGGCGTCGACGGCGAGAGCGCGCTCGATCTGGCCGGCGAGGTCGGAGGACTGGGCGCCGACCCGCGCGAACGCGCGGAGATGGACCCGGCGGTCCGCGCCGGCGGCGATCCCGCTGGCGAGGTGGGCGCCCGTCGTCTCGACCGCCCGGTCGACGCCGTAGCCCGCCGCGCTGGAGTCACCCAGCAGCGCGACCTTGATCGCCGGGCCGGGCCGGCCGCGGCCGTACCAGCCGGTGGAGTCGGGCGGCGGCTGGTCGCCGGCGTTCCCGATCGCATGCCGCGCCAGCGAGGCCTCCGCGCGCAGGACGCCGTACAGGCCGGCACCGAGCACGGAGAGGCCTCCGCCCCCGTACGCGGCGGCGGAGGCCAGCTTGCGTGCCGCAGCGGCCTTGCCCATGGCCCCAACCTAGCGATCGGTCGTGCGGGGCAGGCGGTCGGCCCCGCTGCCTGTGAGCGCCCGCAGGGGAGCGCCGTGACTCGGGTCTCATCGGAAATTGGAACGATCTAACGCCCCGGAAACATTGAACCCTGAGAGTGGAGACGACGGGCCGGACCGTGGCCCGCGTACGGAAGGAGACTCACCATGAACGGCACCACGCTCCGCACCTACGGCCGGCAGCTGCTGCGCCGCGCCAACAGCTACACGCTCTGGGCCTTCAACCCGCAGCCCGAGCTCACCAGCCGGTACGACCGCGGCTGAGACGAGCCGAGGAGCGGCCCGCACGGTCTTCCGTGCGGGCCGCTTTCCGTCGATGTGAGACGGGCTACGGGGCGCGGCTATGTTGACCGGCATGGAGTACGTGGAGTCGCTGCTCGACCTCGTCGGTCACACCCCGCTGGTGCGCCTGCACCGGACCCTGGACCTGCCCCCGAGCGACGGCCGAGTGACGGCCGGGCTGGCGGCGAGCGGGGGCCGCTGGTGCTGGCCAAGGTGGAGTACCTCAACCCCGGCGGCTCGGTGAAGGACCGGATCGCCTCGCGGATGATCGACGCCGCCGAGGCCTCCGGCGCGCTGCAGCCCGGCGGCACCATCGTGGAGCCGACGTCCGGGCAACACCGGGGTCGGCCTCGCCATGGTCGCCCAGGCCCGCGGCTACCGGTGCGTGTTCGTGTGCCCCGACAAGGTCAGCGAGGACAAGCGCAACGTGCTCAAGGCGTACGGCGCGCAGGTGGTCGTCTGCCCGACCGCGGTCGCCCCCGAGCACCCCGACTCCTACTACAACGTCAGCGACCGGCTGTCGAAGGAGCCGGGCGCCTGGAAGCCCGACCAGTACTCCAACCCCGCCAACCCGCGCTCCCACTACGAGACGACCGGTCCCGAGATCTGGGAGCAGACCGAGGGACGGATCACGCACTTCGTGTGCGGCATGGGCACCGGCGGCACGATCAGCGGCGTCGGCCGCTACCTCAAGGAGCGCAACCCGGCCGTCCAGGTGATCGGCGCCGACCCGGCGGGCTCGGTCTACTCCGGCGGCACCGGACGGCCCTACCTCGTCGAGGGCGTGGGCGAGGACTTCTGGCCGGAGACCTACGACCGCTCGGTCGCGGACCGCGTCATCGAGGTCTCCGACGCCGACTCGTTCGCGTTCACCCGTCGGCTGGCGCGCGAGGAGGCCATGCTCGTCGGCGGCTCGTCGGGGATGGCGGCGTACGCCGCGCGCCAGGTCGCCCACGAGCTGGCCGGGACCCCCGAGGGCGACGACGCCGTGATCGTCGTACTCCTGCCGGACTCCGGGCGCGGCTACCTGACGAAGGTGTTCAACGACGAGTGGCTCGCGCAGTACGGCTTCGCCACCGGGTCGGACAGCTCCGAGCAGAGCATCGGCGAGGTGCTGCGCGGCAAGTCGGGCCGCCTGCCGGACCTCGTGCACACCCACCCGGGGGAGACCATCGCCGAGGCGGTCGCGATCCTCCAGGAGTACAGCGTCTCCCAGATGCCCGTCGTGCGTGCCGAGCCGCCGATCGTGGCCGCCGAGGTGGCCGGCTCGGTGTCGGAGCGCACGCTGCTGGAGGCACTCTTCACCGGACGCGCGCACCTCACCGACCGGGTCGAGGACCACATGTCGCCCCCGCTGCCGACGATCGGGTCCACCGAGTCCGCCCACGACGCGGTCTCGCTCCTCGAGGACGCCGACGCCGTCCTGGTCCACGAGGACGGCAAGCCGGTCGGCGTCCTCACCCGCCAGGACCTCCTCGCCTTCCTCGCCGGCGCCTGACCCCGCCGTACCCCTGGGTCGTCCGCCTGAGCCGGTGCTCTAGCGCCTTGTGGGGCGGACGACCCGTGGCCGGTGTCCGGTCGTCCGCCTGAGCCGGTGCTCTAGCCCGCTTGTGGGGCGGACGACCCGAAGCGGGCGGGGGAACCGAGAGAGGGGCCGGAGCCGGAAGAGGCCCCACCGCCGGATCTGCCCAGACGGCGGTGGGGCCTGCCCCTGTCCCGGACGACGGGTGTCCGGGAGCCGGGAACGCCCGGGTAGCGGGCGTGCTCCGACCGTCGCGGCGCCACTGACGCCGGTCCCCG
>CAVULA010000005.1:0-179541 GCA_963742195.1 uncultured Actinomycetota bacterium | reverse complement strand
TGACCCTCGACTCCGTCGAGCAGTACCAGGAGCTCGGTGTCTTCACCGCAGTGCGGCGGCTTCGAGGTCGCCCGCACCGAGGAGCGGATGGAGGAGCTCCGCCGCCGGATGTCCTCGGCGAAGGCCTGGGGCATCGAGGCCGAGATCGTCGACCCCGCGTTCGTCCAGGAGAAGGTGCCGTTCCTCGACCAGGACCAGATCATCGGCGCCTTCTGGCAGCCGGGCGTCGGCGTCGTCGACTCGCTCCGCGCCGGCACCATCATGCGCGAGCGCGCGCTCGAGGCCGGCGCGCTGACCGTCGTCCCCAACGTCGAGGTCACCGACCTCGACGTCGAGGACGGCCGCATCCGCCGCGTGCACACCGACAAGGGCGTGATCGAGACCGACTACGTCGTCATCGCCTGCGGCGTGTGGAGCCCCAAGATCGGCGACATGGCCGGCGTGAGCATCCCGCTGACCCCCGCGGTGCACCAGATGATCAGCGTCGGCCCCTGCCCGCAGCTGTCGGAGAGGGAGGGCGAGATCTCCTTCCCGATCGTGCGCGACATGGACACCTTCTGCTACGAGCGCCAGCACGGCGCCGACATGGAGGTCGGCTCCTACGCCCACCGCGCGATCCTGATGGAGCCCGAGGACATCCCGACCATCGAGCAGTCGAAGCTGTCGCCCGACCGAGCTGCCGTTCACCGAGGACGACTTCGACACCCAGCTCGAGCAGGCCTACGAGCTGATGCCCGAGCTGCTCGGCGCCGACGGTGCCGAGATCCGCTACGCCATCAACGGCCTGCTCTCGCTGACCTGCGACGGGGCGCCGATCCTGGGCGAGAGCCATGTGCGGGGCCTGTGGACGGCCAGCGCGGTCTGGATCAAGGAGGGTCCCGGCGTCGGCCGTGCGGTGGCCGAGTGGATGACGCAGGGGTGGTCCGAGATCGACCTCGCCCACAGCGACATCGCCCGCTTCCATCCCCACCAGCAGCGTCGCGAGCACACCCGGCTACGCACCACCGAGTCGTTCATCAAGACCTACGGCATCATCCACCCCGCCGAGCAGTACGAGTCCGACCGCGACCAACGGCGCTCGCCGATGTACGAGTCGGAGCAGAAGCTCGGGGCGGTCTTCTACGAGACCGCCGGCTGGGAGCGCCCGTTCTGGTACGAGTCCAACGCCGGACTCGTCGAGCAGTACGGCGACGCGGTGATGCCGCGCGAGCACGAGTGGGACTCGCGCTGGTGGAGCCCGATCATCAACGCCGAGCACCTCCGGATGCGTGAGGCCGCGGGCGTCATCGACCTCACGGCGTTCCAGATCCTCGACATCGAGGGTCCGGGTGCGCTCGACAGCGTGCAGCAGACCTGCGTCGCGCAGTGCGACGTAGCGGTCGGCAAGGTGATCTACACCCCCGTGCTCGACGCCCACGGCGGCTTCCGCTCCGACCTGACCGTGATGCGGCTCGGAGACGACCACTTCCGTGTCGTCACCGGCGGCGCGCACGGCACGGCCGACCGCGCGTGGTTCACCGACCACCTCGCGGACGACGCCACCCTCACCGACCGGACCGACGAGGTCGCACCATCGGGCTGTGGGGCCCGAGGGCGCGCGACATCCTGGCCTCGCTGACCGACGCGGACGTGTCGGCCGAGGGCTTCCCGATGCTGCACCTGCGGGAGATCGACGTGAACGGGCGTGACGTGTTCTCGCGTCGCGCATCTCCTACGTCGGTGAGCTCGGCTGGGAGCTCTACGTCGCGATGGACGACGCGGCGTCGGTCTGGAGGCGCTCCTCGACACCGGCGAGGGCCACGGCACCGTGCCGGTGGGCATCGGTGTCTACGGCACCACCGGTCGGATCGAGAAGGGCTACCGCGCCTACGGCTACGAGCTCGACGCCGAGCGCAGCATCGTCGAGGCCGGCATGCAGCGGCCGAAGGTGAAGGCCGCCGACTTCGTCGGCAAGGAGGCGTACCTCGCGCAGCGCGACGAGGCGCCGAAGACGGTGCTCTGCACGCTGACCGTCGAGGACCACACCTCGGCGTCCGGCCTCAAGCGGTACATGCTCGGCGGCGAGCCGATCCTGACCCGCGACGGCGGCACGCTGACCGACGGCCACGGCCACCACCCCTATGTCACCACCGCCGGCTCCGCGCCGTCCGCTGGGCAAGCACGTGCTGCTGGCCTACCTGCCGCCCGAGCAGGCCGCATCGGCACCGAGCTCGCGGTCTCCTACATGGAGGAGCTCTACCCGGTGACGTCGTCGGCTCCGTCGACGCCACCCCCGCTGTTCGACCCGGCCAACGAGCGGATGCGCTGATGGCGTCTCCGGTCGGAGTCCTGGTCTGCGTCAAGCGGGTCCCCGACAGCACCGAGGAGGTCGTGCTCACCGAGGACGGCCAGTCGGTCGACGGACGGCGGTCGGGCTTCACGATGAGCGCGCACGAGGAGTGCGCCGTCGAGCTCGCCGTCCAGACGACGGCGGCCGGCGGCGGCGAGGCGACGGTGCTGACCCTCGGCGACGCCGATGCCGTCGAGCAGCTGCGGAACGCGCTGGCGGTCGGGTGCACGGCGGCCACCCACGTGCTCGGTGAGCCGTTCACCTTCGGCCCGGCCGACGTGTCGCGCGAGATCGCCGCCGTCGTCCGCGACCACGAGGCCGACGGGTCGCGCCCACGACCTCGTCCTGCTCGGCAACGACGCCGCCGACACCGGTGACTTCCAGGTCGGGCATCCGGCTCGCCTACGAGCTCGGCCGGCCGGTCGTCAACGGCGCCTCGACGCTCGCGGTCGAGGACTCCCCCGACGGCCCGGTCGTGGTCGCCGTCGGCGAGGGCCCCGACGGCCAGGAGACCTACCGCGTGCCGCTGCCGGCCGTGGTGACGATCCGCGAGGGCGGCGTCGAGCCGCGCTACCCGTCGGTGCCCGGTCGACTCAAGGCCAAGAAGGTCCCGATCGAGGAGCGCCAGCCGGTCGCCGCGCCGACCGGGTCCGGCCGGGTGCGGCTGCGTGCTGCCACCGCCGACCCCGAGCGAGGTCCAGATCCTCGGCGAGGGGCCCGGAGGCCGCCCCGGCCGTGGTCGACCTCCTCGAGAAGCTGGGAGTGCTGGCGCCATGATCCTCACCCTCGTCGAGACCGACCTCGAGGGCGCGAGCCACGGAGGTCTCGCTCGAGGCCGTCACCTTCGCCCGTGACCTCTCGGCCGCGGGCAACGGCGTCCCCGTCGACGCGGTCGTCGTCGGCGACGTCTCGGACGACCTGCGCGCGGAGCTCGCGGCGTACGGCGTCCGCACCGTGCACCGGGTCGGCGGCGACGACGTCGCGGCGTACTCCGGCGCGGGCTGGGCCTCGGCGATCCGGACCGTCCTCGAGGCGGCCGGCTCGATCGTGGTGATGGCCGCCGGCACCGACCGCGGCAACGAGCTGATGGCCCACGTCGCTGCCCGCTCCGGGGCGTCGATGGCCGCGAACGTGCTGTCGTTCTCCGGCCTGTCGCCGTTCGTGGTGACCCGCCAGGTCGTCGGCGGCGCGGCCATGGAGGAGATGAACCTCCACCAGCGGCCCGCCGTCTTCACCGTCGCCGGCCACGCCGTCGAGGCGAAGCCGGCCGACGTCGGCCGGCGCGGCCGAGGTCGTCGAGCACACGCCGACGATCGCCCCCGAGGACCTGCTGGCCCGCGTCGTCTCGACCGCGCAGCCCGAGGCCGACGAGTCCGGCGCCCTCACCTCGGCCAAGGTCGTGGTCGGTGCCGGGCGCGGCGTCGGTGGAGCCGACAAGTTCGACGACGTGCTCGAGCTGACCGAGCTCCTCGGCGCCACCCTGGGCGTCTCCCGGGTCGTGACGAGCGCCGGCTGGCGCCCGCACCACGAGCAGGTCGGCCAGACCGGGAGCCGGATCTCCCCCGACCTCTACATCCCGTGCGGCATCAGCGGCGCGATCCAGCACTGGGCGGGCTGCTCGTCGGCCAAGACCATCCTGGCCATCAACTCCGACGAGGAGGCCCCGATGGTGACCCGCGCGACGTACGCCGTCATCGGCGACCTCCACGAGATCGTCCCGGCCGTCAACGCCGAGATCCGCCGCCGCGGCCACGCGACTGACGCGGCTCGCGTCCGGCGCCCACCCTGACCCCCGGCGACCCCCCGAGAAGCGGAGCCCGCCACCTCACGGTGGCGGGCTCCGTCGCGGAGGCTCCCTGCCGAGCAGGGAGCGACGGTCAGGACGTGGCTCCGGTGCCCTGCAGCCAGGCGTTGACCTTGTCCGGGTTGGCGTCGATCCACTTCTGGGCCGCGTCGTCCGGCGACATCCCGTCCTGCCCGATGTAGCTCGAGACCGTGTTCTGGTCCTCGTTGGTCCAGTTGAAGTTCTTGACCAGCGCGACCGCCGACGAACCGGAGTCGGCGAACTTGGTCGAGATGAGCTTGTTCAGGTGGTACGGCGGGTAGTCGCAGGCGACCTTGGCCGGGTCGGAGTCGCAGCCCTGCGTCCACGCCGGCAGCTTGACGTGGGCGATCTGGATCGGGTCCGTCACGCCGGGCGTCGCCTGGCCGTTGACCTCGGCGTACCACTGCGGGGTGTAGAAGTACGCGAGCAGCGGCGTCTTGTTCTTCTCCGCGCTCTTGAAGCTCTGCAGCAGAGCCGCCTCGCTGCCGCCGACCACGACCTGGTAGTCGAGGCCGAGGTTCTTGACCAGGGCCTCGTCGTTGGTGACGTACGACGGGTCGCCGTCGAGCAGCTGGCCCTTGCCGCCGGACTCCGAGGTCTTGAACATCGTCGGCGTACTTGTTGAGGTTCTTCCAGTCGGTGATGTCGGGGTACTTGTCCGCCATCCACTGCGGGACGAACCAGCCGATCAGACCCTCGTTGCCGGTCTTGCCGGCGTCCACGACCGACTTCTGGCCGTCGATGTACTTCTTGACCAGGTCCTCGTGTCCCCAGTTCTCGACCACGGTGTCGATGGAGCCGTCCGACATGCCCTGCCAGCCGACCTCCTCCTTGACCTCCGGGTAGGTCACCGTGCAGCCCAGCTTCTCCTTGGCGATCTGGCCGATCACGTAGGCGTTCGACACGTAGCCGGTCCACGGGTTGACCGCGATCCGGAGGTTGCCGCAGTCGCTGCTCCCCGAGGCTTTGGTGTCGCTGATCCCGCCGCCCCCGCAAGCGGTCAGGCCGAGGCCGACGACCGCCGCAAGAGCGAACAGCCGCGTGCGGGCTGATCCTCGTCCCATGATGCTGTTCCCTTCTCGTTCCACTCCGCGACCGCCGCGGAGAAGTCTGTGTGTGGTCAGCGCCCGGCCCTGGCCGCGGCGTACCGCGCGATCCGGTCGAGCATCACGCCGAGGGCCGCGATCGCGACGCCGGCGGCGAGGCCCTTGCCGAAGAGCTGGTCCTGGCTGAACCCGGAGACGACGATGTAGCCGAGGCTGCCGCCGCCGACCATGCCGCCGATGACCACCATCGACAGCACGTAGAGCAGGCCCTGGTTGGTGGCCAGGACCAGCGACTCCTTCGACATCGGCAGCTGGACCTTGCGGATCATCTGCCAACGGGTGATGCCGCTGGACCGGGCCGCCTCGACCGTCGTCGGTGCCACGCCACGGATGCCGTCCGCCACCAGCTTGGTCGCGATCGGGAAGGCGTACGCCACGGCCGCGACGATGGCGGTGAACCGGCCGGGCAGGAACAACGCCAGCGCCGGGACCAGGTAGACGAACGGTGGGATCACCTGGAAGGCGTCCAGGAACGGACGGATGCCCAGATCCGCTCGGCGACTGCGACCCATGGTCACGCCGAGCAGGATCGCGATCACCATCACCATGAAGCGTCGCGACCAGGGTCATCGCCAGCGTGATCATGGTGTCGTTCCAGAGGCCGGTGCCGAGGATGACGGCCTCGCAGACCAGCGTGGTCACCGTCGGTCGCCAGCCTCCGAGCACGTACGCGACCGCCAGCAGGACGCTCGCCGTGAGCCACCAGGGCGACAGGGCGAGCAGGTCCTGCAAGCGGGTTGAGCAGCCAGTTCGTGATGTCGTTCTTGAACGCGATGGTGAAGGTGTCGAAGCGGTCGACGAACCAGTTCGTGAACTCGTTGATCTTCTCGGTGAGGAACGGCCCGCTGATCCACTTGAGCACCGGCGTGTCGGAGACGTCGGGGAACAGCGCGAAGTCGAGCCGGTTGCGGGACAGGACGACGCAGACCACGACCGGGATGAACAAGATGCCGAGCCAGCAGCCAGCGGCCCGCGGCCGTGACGCGTGGCAGACGTTCACCGCGGCCGGACTCCTCGGTAGCCCACCGGGGCAGCCGTTCGATCACGACCCCGGTGAGCATGACGCTCATGCCACTGGCCGACGCGACGTTCGTGCGCCCGGTCGCCCGCTCGCTGGCGGCGGTCGTGGTGCGGTCCAGCATGATCGCCATCAGCACGACCGCGATGCTGGCCACCGACGCGGCACCGACGTTCTGGATCTGGAGGGCCCGGACGATCGGGATGCCCAGGCCGGGGCCGTTCACCAGGGCGGCGATGGTGGCCATCGACAGCGCCGCCAGCGTGCACTGGTTGATGCCGACCACGATCGTGCGCCGAGCCATCGGCAGCTCCACCTGGCGCAGCAGCTGCGATCGCGTCAGCCCCATCGAGCGGGCCGCCTCGACGGTCGTGGGCGACACCGACCTGATGCCGTGCTCGGTGATCCGGATCAGCGGAGGGACGGCGTAGATGATGGTCAGCACCATGGCAGCCGCGGCGCCGATGCCGAACAGCAGCGCCATCGGCGCGAGGTAGCAGAACGCCGGGAGCGTCTGCATCACGTCGAGGATCGGGGTGACGAAGCTCGACGCCGTCCGACTTCGAGCCATCCAGATACCGACCGGGAGGCCGATCACCAGGCAGATCAGCACCGAGAGGCCGGTGATGATCAGCGTGTCCATGCTGTCCGACCACAGATCGAGGATGCCGAACATCAAGAAGGTGACGGCCACGAGGAGTGTGGACCGGAGCCCTGCGGCGACGTAGGTCACCCAGACCGCGATCGCGATGACGCCCAGCCATCCGATCTCGGGCACCGGACGCGGCGGGGCCGGGATCGCGATCAGCTCCTGGAACTGGAGGACGAGCCAGTTCAGGAAGTCACCGATGGTGCCGAGGACACCGCCGATGAACCAGTTGTCCGGGCCCGTGCAGCTGGACCCAGTCGCGCGCCTCGTTGAGCTTGCGGTGGAGCGCCGTGGTGTCCTGCAGACCCATGGCCTTGGTCATCTGGCCCTTGAAGGCCGTGTAAAGGACCACCCAGGCGACGAGGATGCCGAGCAGCTTCACGCCGGTGTGGCGGGCTTCTGCTGGGCTCGACGTAGGGCTGCTCCTCCTTGATCGTCGGCGCCGGTCCCCCTGAAGGAGGCGGGGGAGCCGTGAGGGTGTCGGTCATCGCGTGGCCCTCCTCGGCGACGACCACCCGCAGGATGTCCTCGTCGTCGACGACGCCCACGACCTTGTCGCCGTCCACCACCTGGCACGGTCCCTGGTGGTCGAGCACCACGCGAGCGGCTTCGCGCACGATCTGGTTGCAGGGAAGTGCGGGGCTGTCGGTGACGACCTCGCCGTCCTTGAGGTCACGCATCACCCACTTGAGGGTCAGCACGTGGGACTTGGGCACGTCGCTGACGAAGTCGCGCACGTAGTCGTCGGCAGGCGCGCCCACCACCTCGTCCGGGGTCCCGATCTGGACGATCTCGCCGTCGCGCATGATCAGGATCCGGTCGCCGAGCTTGAGCGCCTCCGCGAGGTCGTGGGTGATGAACACCATGGTCTTGCCGACCTCGTGGTGGAGACGGATGACCTCGTTCTGCATGTCGCGGCGGATCAGCGGGTCGAGGGCCGAGAACGGCTCGTCGAACATCAAGATGTCGGGATCGGACGCCAACGCCCGGGCCAGCCCGACCCGCTGCTGCATGCCGCCGGACAGCTGGTCGGGGAAGTTGTTCTCGTAGCCTGAGAGTCCGACCAGGTCGACCATCTCCTGGGCCCGGTTGCGGCGGTCCGTGCGGCCCTCGCCGCGCACCTCGAGGCCGAAGGCGATGTTGTCGATGACCTTGCGGTGGGGCAGCAGACCGAAGTGCTGGAACACCATCGAGACGCGCTTGCGACGGGTGTCGAGCAGCGCCCGGTCGGACATGGCCGTGATGTCGTCGCCGTAGAGGGTCACCTTCCCGGCGGTCGGCTCGATCAGCCGGTTGAGCAGCCGCACCAGCGTCGACTTGCCGGAGCCGGAGAGGCCCATCACCACGAAGACCTCGCCGGGGGCCACGTCGAACGAGACGTCGCGGATCCCGACGACGTGGCCGCTCTTCTCCTGCAGCTCCTTGCGGGACAGGTGCGCGTCGTCGGTCTGCATGATCTTGTCGGCGTGCGGGCCGAAGATCTTCCAGAGACCGTCGACGCGGACGGCGACTCCGGGTCTCCAGGGGCCGCGTGCCGCTGCGGCTGAGCTGCTGCGGTGGCGCTTCGGCGGTGGTGCTCATGTGGGTTCCTCCGGGTTGCGTGGGTCGCCGGGCGGGTAGAGCGGACTGCCGTCGCGGAACCGGTAGTACGGGACGTCGGCGGGAGGCAGCGGGGTGTTGCCCGCGATCAGGTCGGCGGCCTTCTCGGCGACCATCATCACGGGGGCGTAGATGTTGCCGTTGGTGACGAACGGGAAGACCGACGCGTCGACGACACGCAGGCCCTCGACACCGCGGACCGCCATCGTCGTGGGGTCGACGACCGCGTCGTCCTCGATCCCCATCTTGGCCGTGCAGGACGGGTGGAGCGCCGTCTCCGCGTCGCGCCTGACCCAGTCGAGGATCTCGTCGTCGGTCTCGACGCCGGAGCCGGGCGAGATCTCGCCGTCGTTGAACTCGCCCAACCCCGGCTGGGCGAGGATGTCGCGGGCCACGCGGATGGCCTCCACCCATTCGCGTCGGTCGTTCGCCGTCGACAGGTAGTTGAACACCATCGACGGATGCTCACGGGGGTCGGTGGACCGGATCTTCACGTGCCCACGGGTGTCGGCGTACATGGGACCGACGTGGACCTGGTAGCCGTGGCCCTCCGCGGGCACGCTGCCGTCGTACCGGATCGCCACCGGCAGGAAGTGGAACATCAGGTTCGGGTAGTCCACGTCGTCGTTGCTGCGGACGAAGCCGCCGCCCTCGAAGTGGTTGGTCGCGCCGAGACCGCGGCGGTGGAACAGCCAGTCGTAGCCGATCTTGGGACGCGCGCGCATCCGGAGACCGGGAGCGATCGAGACCGGCTGCTTCGACGCGTGCTGGACGTAGACCTCCAGGTGGTCCTGGAGGTTCTGGCCGACGCCGGGGACGTCGGCCACGACGTCGATGCCCAACGCGCGGAGCTCGTCGGCTCGCCCGACGCCCGAGAGCTGCAGGAGCTGCGGCGTGTTGATCGCTCCTCCGCACAAGATGACCTCACCGGCATCGACCTGCCGCTTCAGCCGACCCGTCCGCTCGGTAGTCGACCCCGACGGCTCGGCTGCCGCGGAACCGGATCCCGGTGACGAACGACAAGGTGTGCACGGTGAGGTTCTCGCGGTGACGGACGGGGTGCAGGTACGCGCGCGCGGCAGAGAGGCGACGACCGCGGTGCAGGTTGCGGTCGAACCGGGCGAACCCTTCCTGCCGGTAGCCGTTGACGTCGTCGGTCATCGGGTACCCGGCGTCCTGGGCTGCCTGGAAGAACGCACCGAACAGCGGGTTCTCCGCAGGGCCGCGCTCCAGCACCAGCGGTCCGCTGCCGCCCCGCCACTCGTCGGCTCCGGCCAGGCACGTCTCCATCCGCTTGAAGTACGGCAGGCAGTGGAGGTAGTCCCAGTCCTTCATCCCGGGCTCGGCGCCCCAGCGCTCGTAGTCCATCGGGTTGCCGCGTTGGAAGATCATCCCGTTGATGCTGCTGGAGCCACCGAGCAGCTTGCCCGCGGGCGTGGTAGATGCGCCGGCCGTTCATGTTCGGCTCGGGGTCGGACTGGTACTTCCAGTCGTAGAAGCGGTTGCCGATCGGGATGGTGAGCGCCGCAGGCATGTGCACGAACGGATCGATGCGGAAGTCGGATCGGCCGGCCTCGAGGACCAGCACCCGCGTTCCCGGGTCGGCTGACAGCCGGTTGGCGAGAGCGCACCCGGCGGACCCACCGCCCACGATCACCACGTCGTAGCGCTCGGTCATGGCCTCAGCCGTCCTCGGGGACGTGGTCCGCCGCGCCGTCGGACCCCGCGGGAGCCGTCGAACCACCGCTGCTCCGCCGGTCGGATGTTGTGCCACACGTGCTTGGTCTCGCGGTACTCCGCGAGACCGGCCTCGCCCGAGCTCGCGGCCGACCCCCGACTGCTTGTAGCCGCCCCACTCCGCCTGCGGCACGTACGGGTGGTAGTCGTTGATCCAGACGGTGCCCATCCGCATCCGAGCCGCGACCCGCTGCGCCTTCCCGGCGTCCTGGGTCCAGACCGCGCCGGCCAACCCGTAGGTGCTGTCGTTGGCGAGGGCCACCGCGTCGTCCTCGGAGCCGAAGGTCTCGACGGTGAGAACCGGCCCGAACGACTCGTTCTGGGTCACCGACATGCTGCTGGTGCAGCCGTCGAGAACCGTCGGCAGGTAGTAGAAGCCGTCGGCCAGGGCCGGGTCGTCGGGAGCAGCGCCGCCGCACCGGAGGACTGCTCCCTCGGCGAGGCCGGCCGCGACGTAGGCCGCCACCTTGTCGCGGTGCCCCGCGCTGATCAGCGGTCCGGTCTCGGCCTTCTCGTCGTGCGGACCGCCGAGCCGGATCATCTGCGCACGCTCCACGAGTGCGTCGACGAACCCGTCGTGCAGGGACTCCTCGACGAGCAGGCGGGCACCTGCGGAGCAGACCTGTCCGGAGTGCAGGAACACGGCGGTGAGCGCGTAGTCCAGGGCGATCGCGACGTCGGCATCGGCGAAGACGATGTTCGGGTTCTTGCCTCCGAGCTCCAGAGCGACCCGCTTCACGGTCGCCGCGGCGGCTGCCATGATCGCCGCGGCCGGTCTGCACACCGCCGGTGAAGGACACCAGGTCCACCCGTGGGTCGCTGGCCAACGCAGCTCCCGCCGCCGGCTCCCGCGCCGAGCACGAGGTTGCCGACGCCGGCCGGGAGGCCGGCCTCCTCCAGCAACCGCATCAGGAGGATCGAGGTGTGCGGGGTCAGCTCGCTCGGCTTGAGGACGAACGTGTTGCCGGCCGCGAGGCACGGGGCGACCTTCCAGGAGGCCTGCAGGAGCGGGTAGTTCCACGGTGCGATCAGCCCGCAGACACCGACAGGCTCGTGCACCACGCGGCTGACCACGTCGGGGTTGCCCGTGTCGACGACGCGTCCCGCGTCCTCGGCGGCCACGCGGCCGTAGTACCGGAACACGGAGGCGACATCAGCCACGTCGTAGCGGCTCTCGACGATGCGCTTGCCGGTGTCGCCGGACTCCGCGCGCGCCACGACCTCGACGTCGCGCTCGAGGAGGTCCGCGACCCGCAGCAGCAGGTCACCACGTTCGCGCGCGCTCGTCGCCGGCCACGGCCCGTCGTGGAACGCTCGGTACGCCGCGGCTATCGCGAGCTCGGTGTCGGCCTCGGTGGCCTCGTCCACCTCCGCCGACGAGGGTGCCGTCGGCCGGGTTGTGGATCGACCGTCGGCCGCCGGCCGTGGCCGACGTCCAGGTCCCGTCCACGTAGAGCTCCGGCATGCGCGTTCGCCCGTCCCTCCTCGCGGTGCAGAGTTGCGCAGTCCGCAACTCGATGCTCATACCGCAACAGGTCTTGCAGGGAGAATAGGTGACCTGGCTCACACGTCAAGCCCCGCTCAGTGTGGCACTGCGCCACCCGCCTGTCAGTAGGGACCGGTCGGGCGGCGCCAGCGGGCGGTGGGCAGGTCAGTGCGCGGTCAGCTGCGTCGGCCCCAGCCGAGCCGGTGGGACACCTCGAGTGCCGGCGCCCACGACGAGCGGCACCGTCTCGTCGAGCCGGTCGCCGGTCAACCGGAAGGTGGGCCCGGAGATGCTCATCGACGCGATGATGTCGCCGTGCGCGCTCCGGATCGGAGCCGCGGCCGCCGTCAGCCCGATCTCCAGCTCGTCGACCGCCAGGGCGTACCCGCGTCGCCGTACCTCGTCGAGCTCCTCGAGCATCCGCTGTCGCGAGGTGATGGTGTGGTCGGTGTACCGCGGAAGATGTGGGAGCGCCGCGTCCAGCTCACGCTCGGAGAGCTCGCTCAGCAGCACCTTCCCGTTGCTGGTCGCATGCAGGGGGATGCGCTGGCCCACCCAGTTGTGCGACTGCAACGCCGAGGATCCCGCAACCTGGTCGAGGTAGAGCGCGGACTCCTCGGAACGCACGGTCAGGTTGACGGTCTCACCGGTGTCGCCGGCGAGCTGGCGCGTCACGGGACGCGCCTCGGTGACCACGTCGAGCCGCGCGGTGGTCGCGCCGGCCAGGCGCAGGTTGCCCACGCCGAGCCGGTAACGACCTCGGTCGTTGACCTGCTCGACGAGGCGGTGGGTCTCGAGGGTGGCGAGCAGCCGGAACGCCGTGGACTTGTGGACACCCAGCGCTCCGGCGATGTCGGTGACGCTCAGCTCTCCGTCTCGGGCGAGGAAGTCCAGGATGGAGATCGCCCGGTCCACGGACTGCACCGGTGCCGTGGCGGCGCTCGCTCCCGACGGCGGAGTCCCGGGCGTCCCTGGCATGAGCGCAGCGTAGGCGATGGCTGCTCGGGCGCGTCACGACGCCTGTGTCGTGGTGCGGCCGGTCAGCGGAAGACGACCGTGCGGTCGCCGTTGCGGAGCACCCGGGTCTGAGAGTGCCAGCGCACGGCCCGGGAGAGAACGAGAGCCTCGACGTCGCGTCCTGCGGCCACCAGCTGGTCGGCACTCAAGGTGTGGTCCACGCGCGTGACGTCCTGCTCGATGATCGGGCCTTCGTCGAGGTCGCCGGTGACGTAGTGCGCCGTGGCCCCCACCAGCTTGACACCCCGGTCGTGGGCCTGGTGGTAGGGC
This sequence comes from uncultured Actinomycetota bacterium, assembly GCA_963742195.1. Taxonomy (GTDB): domain Bacteria; phylum Actinomycetota; class Actinomycetes; order Propionibacteriales; family Nocardioidaceae; genus Nocardioides. The sequence goes on along the minus strand of CAVULA010000005.1, from coordinate 166,505 downwards.
CTGGCGCCCTTGAAGCTGGGGAGGAAGGAATGGTGGATGTTGATGGCGCGCCCACTGAGCCGGCGGCACAGGTCGTCGGAGAGGATCTGCATGTAGCGGGCCAGCACGACCAGGTCGATGGCATGGTCGTCAACCGCTCGCAGGAGCTCCGCCTCGGCCGCGTCCTTGGTCTCAGGCGTGAGCGGGAGGTGCCGGAACTCGATGCCGTACGAGCGCACCAGCTGTTCGGCGTCGCGGTGGTTGGAGACCACGAGAGGCACCTCGATCTGCAGCTCGCCCGTCGTCGTGCGGAACAGGAGGTCGTTGAGGCAGTGGAGCTGCTTGGACACCATGATCAGCGTGCGGTACGGCGCCTGTGCCGCCCAGAGCTCGTAGCTCATGTCGAACCTCGCGGCGACGTCCGCGAACGCCGACCGCAGCTCGGCGGCGTCCGCGACCCGAGCGCTCTCGAAGTCGATCCGCATGAAGAACCGACCCGAGTCCCGGTCCCCGAACTGCTGGCTCTCGCGGATGTCTCCGCCGTTCTCGACGAGGAACGTCACCACAGCGTGCACGATCCCCGGCCGGTCGAGGCACGAGAGGGTCAGGACGTAGTCGCCCCTGGCCTGCACGGTGGGCGTGGTCATCTCAGTCCCCGAGCTCCGCGCGTCGCCGGGTCACGTACTCCTCCAGCTCCTCGCGGACCGCGTCGTCGATGGGCGGCTGGACGTACTCCTCCAGCTTCTTCCGGTAGAGCTCCGTCGCCCGGGCTGCGGTGTCCTTGGCGCCGTTGCGCATCCACCGCTCGTAGTTCTCCGACGAGGACAGCATCGGACGGTAGAAGCAGGTCCGGAACCGCTCCATCGTGTGCTGGGCGCCGAGGAAGTGCCCACCATGGCCGACCTCCTGATGGGCGTCGAAGGCCATGGACGCCTCGTCGATCTCGAGCGGGGTGAACTCGTGCTGCAGCATCTGCACGAGCTCGACATCGATGACGAACTTCTCGAAGCCGGCCACCAGGCCCCCCTCCAGCCAGCCCGCCGAGTGCATCACCCAGTTCGCCCCGGCCAGGAACGTCGGCAGGAGCGTCATCAGCGCCTCGTACCCGGCCTGGGCGTCCGGGACCTGCGACGACGTCAGTCCGCCGCCCGTGCGGAACGGGAGGTCGAAGTGCCGGGCGATCTGGCCGGTGCAGAGCAGGCCCATCCCCGACTCCGGCGTCCCGAAGGTCGGCGAGCCGGACTGCATGTCGATGTTGGAGAGGAAGGAGCCGAACACCACGGGGGCGCCCGGCCGGATCAGCTGCGACAGGGCGATCCCCGACAGCGCCTCGGTGATCTGCTGGACCAGCGCTGCCGGGATGGTCACCGGTGACATCGCGCCCATCAGGATGAACGGCGTGAGCACGACCGCCTGGTTGGCCGCGGAGTACTCGAACTGCGCCTCGAGCATCCGGTCGTCCCAGCGCAACGGACTGTTGCAGTTGATCAGGGAGATCGTCGCCGACGTCTGCTCGATCGACTCGCGCGAGCCGAAGAGGATCTCGCTCATCCGGATCGTGTCGGCGGCATTCGTGCCGCTCACGACGTTGCCCATGTAGATCTTGTCGGTCAGCGTCTGCAGCGCGTACGTCATGTCGAGGTGGCGGCTGTCCAACGGGGTGTCGTTCGGCTCGTTGACGACGCCACCGGCACTGTCGAGCGCGTCGAAGCTCTGCGCGAGCCGGCTGAAGTTGCGGAAGTCCTCCATCGTGCCGTCGCGCCGCACGTCACCCTCACGGACGAAGGGTGGCCCGTAGACGGCGCCGAACGCCATGGCATCGCCCCCGATGTGGACGCTGTGCTCGGGGTTGCGTGCCTGGATGTCGAACTCACGCGGCGCCTTCGCCACCTGCTCCAGCACGAAGTCGGGGTCGAGGAAGGCCGTGCGGTCCTCCACCTTCTGTCCCGCCTTCCGGAACAGGTCCAGCGCGCGGTCGTCCATGAACTCCACGCCGATCTCGGTCATCAGACGACGCCAGCCCCGGTCGAGGGTCGCCATCGCCTCGTCGGAGAGCACCTCGTAACGGGGCATCCGGTTGCGGAACATCTCGTCTCCTGTCTAACCTCATGATGTGGGACCACAGTTCCACATGATGGAACGTCAGCGAAAGAGCACGGCACGCACATCGAGGAAAGCGGGGTGAGCTCGCGGTGACCGAGCCGACCGGCAGCGGCACCCAGGCGCTCGACCGCGCCGTCCAGCTCGCGTCGATGGTCGTCGAGGCCGATGCGCCGCTGTCCTTCGCCGATCTGCAGGAGGCCAGCGGTCTGGCGAAGTCGACGACCTCACGCATGCTCGCCGCGCTCGAGCGAGGTGGCCTGCTCGAGCGGGACGAGAGCGGCGGCTACGTCGCCGGTCGCCTGTTCTGGCTGTACGCCGCGCGTCACGACCCGTGGGAGCAGCTGGTGCGGCTGGCCCGTCCCGGCATGGAGCGTGTCGGTCGCGACACCCAGGAGACGGTGCACCTGTCGGTGATCCGCGGTGACCGCGTCGTCCAGGTGGCGCAGGTCGACTCGCACTATCTCCTCGGTACCCGCGACTGGACTCACATCGACGTTCCCGCACACACCTCGGCCCTCGGGAAGGTCTTCCTCGCCTGGGGTGCGCTCGACCTGCAGCCCTCGCCTCTGGAGCGCCGCACGCCCGAGACCCTCACCACGCGGAAGGCGCTCGAACGCGACGGCGTCCTGACCCGCGGCCGGGGGTACGCCGTGACGGTGGACGAGCTCGAGGTGGGTCTGACCGGCATCGCGGCTCCCGTGCGCGGGCCCGGCGATGACGTGGTGGCGGCGCTCGGGATCTCGGGGCCGTCCAGCCGGCTCGACGGTCGCGTGCAGGAGCTCGGCCGCCAGCTGGTCACCCGAGCGACCGAGGTCGCCGCGGTGCTGCACGGACACCACACTCGTCTGACGAAGGAAGGCGTGGCATGACCTCACCTCACCGAACCGCCGAGCTCCTCCGGCTCGCTCCCGCCCACCGTGCGCACGGAAGGACCCTGCGATGACTCCCGAGGACGTCCTGCGCGGACTGTACGACGAGACGCTGGTCGGCAACGCTCCCCGCGTCCTGGAGCTCACCGAGTCCGGCCTCGAGCTGGGCATGGAGCCGCAGACCCTGTTGTTCGAGGCGCTCATCCCTTCCCTCGAGGAGGTCGGCGCCAGGTTCGAGCGCGGAGACTTCTTCGTCCCGGAGATGCTCATCGCCGGCCGGGCGATGGCCGGGGCGATGGAGCGGTTGCGTCCCCTGCTGGCCGAGACCGGCGTCGAGACCGTGGGGAAGTTCCTCATGGGCACCGTCAAGGGGGACGTCCACGACATCGGCAAGAACCTCGTCAACATCATGCTCGAGGGCGCCGGCTTCGAGGTGATCGACCTCGGCGTGCAGGTGGCGCCCGAGAAGTTCGTGGCCGCCATCGAGGAGCACCAGCCCGACATCGTCGGGTTCTCGGCGTTCCTGACCACGACGATGCCCATGTTCAAGGCCAACATCAACGCGCTGGAGAAGGCCGGCCTGCGCGACTCCGTCGTCGTCATGGTCGGCGGCGCGCCCGTCACCCAGGAGTACGCCGACGCGGTCGGCGCCGACGGCTACGCCGCCGACGCCTCCACCACCGTCCGCCGCGCCAAGGACCTGCTCCAGAAGCGTCGCGCGAGCGTCAACGCATGAGCGCCGCGGCGCCGAGCCGCGGGAGACCGTCCTCCGCAGCGCCACCCGCGAGGTCGTGATCGGCCACGGCCGGCGCTTCTGCCTGATCGGCGAGCGGATCAACCCGACCGGCCGCCGGATCTTCCAGGAGCAGCTGCGCGCGGGTGACTTCTCCGCCATCGAGCGCGACGTCAAGGCCCAGGTCGAGGGCGGCGCCGACGTGCTCGACATCAACATGGGGGTGCCGCTGACCGACGAGCCGGACCTCCTGGCCAAGGCGATCCAGCTGGTCCAGTCCCTGTGCGACCTGCCGATCTGCATCGACTCCTCGGTGGTCGAGGCGCTGGAGGCCGGGCTCGCGGTCTACCAGGGCCGCGCCCTGGTCAACTCGATCACCGCCGAGGACGACCGGATGGCGGCGATCCTGCCGCTGGTGAAGAAGTACGACGCCGCGGTGGTCGCGCTGCCCAACGACCACGACGAGATCCCGATGGAGGCCGACAAGCGTCTGGTCCTCACCGAGAAGATCATCCGCGTCGCCACGGAGGAGTACGGCATGGACGCGGCCGACATCGTGATCGACCCGCTGGCGATGCCGATCGGCGCCGACACCACCAACTCCCTGGTCACCATGGAGGTGATGCGGCGGATCCGCGACCAGTTCGGCGTCAACATGACCTGCGGTGCGTCGAACGTGTCCTTCGGCATGCCCGGCCGGCACACCCTGAACTCGGTGTGGCTCCCGATGGCGATGGCCTCGGGTCTGACCAGCGCCATCCTGGACGCCCGCACCCCCCAGATCGTCGAGTCGATCAAGGCAGCCGACCTGTTCCTGGGCCACGACGACTGGGGCATGGCGTGGATCTCCGCCCACCGTGCCAAGCAGGCCGAAACGGCGTGAGCCCGGCATGGTGAGCCTCGCATGACCGACCTCGAGCCGGAGCAGCCGGACTTCTCGATCGACGCCGTCCGCCGCGAGGGCCTGCTGGCCCCGTCCGGCACCGAGCCTGTCGCCCACGACGGCACCGGTCGCGTCCAGCTCTCCTTCACCGTCGAGGACAAGGAGGCGCCCCCCGCCACACGTTCGGTGCGGGTGCCTCCGGGCGTCAGCGTGTTCGACTCCGCCTCCTGGAACGGCATCGCCATCGACTCCACCTGTGGTGGTCACGGCACGTGCCACAAGTGCCGGGTCCGGGTCTCGCCGGTCACGCCGGTCAGTCGGCACGACGTGCGGACGTTCACCGCGGACCAGCTGGAGGACGGCTGGCGGCTGGCCTGCCTCGTGCAGGCCACCCGCGACCACGACGTCGTCGTCCCGCCGCTGACCACCCGACCCAAGGCCGCCACCGTGGGCGTCGGGCGGCAGGTCATCCTGCGGCCGGCCCTCCAGAAGCGGTACGTCGAGCTCACGGAGCCGACCCTCGAGGACCAGCGGTCCGACGTGGCCCGGCTGCTCGATGCCATCGACGACCTCGAGCCCACGCCGGACCTGCACGCCCTGCGTCGGCTCCCGACCGTGTTGCGGCAGGCCGACTTCAAGGTCACGGCCGTGGTGGTCGACGAGACGCTGATCGACGTGGAGCCGGGGGACACGACAGCCGTCCGCTACGCCATCGCCTTCGACCTCGGTACCACGACGGTCGTGGCGACCCTGCTGGACCTGGTGACCGGCACCCCGGTGGCCGTGGCCTCGATGCTGAACAAGCAGCAGCCGTTCGGTGGCGACGTGATCTCGCGCATCAGCGCGACCATGCTCGACCCCGCGGCCCTCGACCGCTTGCAGGTGGCCGCTGCGCAGACCCTGGCGACGTTGGCCACGCAGGTGTGCAGCGAGGGGGGCGTCGACCCCCTGCACGTCTACGAGGCGGCGGTCGCCGGCAACGCGACGATGACCGCGTTGCTGCTCGGGATCGATCCGGAGCCGCTCGGCGTGGCGCCGTTCGTGCAGACCACCGCCACGCCGCCCGCGGTGCTCGCCGACCAGATCGGCCTTGCGTTGCATCCGGGTGCGCGCGTGGCCCTCTTCCCGGCTCTCGGCGCCTACGTCGGCGGCGACATCGTCGCCGGGATGCTGGCCACGGGCATGGACCGCGACAAGCGGATCCGGCTGTTCATCGATGTCGGCACGAACTGCGAGATCGTGCTGAGCGACGGCGTTCGCATTCTCTCGACCGCCGCTCCGGCCGGCCCTGCGTTCGAGGGCGGCGCGATCCGCTGCGGCATGCGCGCCGCCGAGGGCGCGATCGAGGTCGTCAAGCTCGCACCCGACGACCCCGTGGTGGAGCTGGGTGTGATCGGTGACGCGGTTCCTCGAGGCCTGTGCGGCTCCGGGTTGGTCGATGCCGTGGCCGAGCTGGTGAAGGTGGGTCTGCTCGACGCGAGCGGCCGGTTCGTCACCGACGACGTGGCCAAGGAGGTCGCGCCCGGGCTGACCGACCGTCTGACCTACCTCGGCGAGGAGCGGGTCTTCGTGCTCCACCGCGAGCGGCCCGACGCCGATCCCGCCGAGAGCGTGGTGCTCTCCCAGCGCGACGTCCGCGAGCTGCAGTTCGCCAAGGCCGCGATCTCGACCGGCTGGACGCTGCTCATGGAGGAGCTCGGGCTCACCCCCGGGGACCTCCAGCAGGTCCTGCTCGCCGGCTCCTTCGGCACCTACCTCTCGGCCGCCTCTGCGGTGCGCATCGGGCTGGTGCCCCAGCTGCCCGTGCTCCGCATCGTCGCCGCCGGCAACGTCGCCGGCGAGGGCGCCAAGATGGCGCTCCTGTCGATCCGAGAGCGCGCCGGCGCCCTGGCGCTCCTCGAGGAGGTGACCTATGTCGAGCTCTCCGACCGAGCCGACTTCAACGACCGCTTCGTCGACCTCCTCGCGTTCCCGAGCTGATGCCGGCTCCAGGGTGGCCCTCGTCGCCTGTGGCGCCCTGGCCCAGCCGGCGGCGGCCGTCGTCGCGCGCCACGCGTGGCCGGTCGACATCCACCCGCTGCCACCGCTGCTGCACAACCGGCCGCACCTGATCGCCGACGAGGTACGTCGTCTGGCCGTGGAGCTGTCGGCGTCGTACGACGCCGTGGCCGTCGGGTACGCCGACTGCGGCACCTACGGCGCTCTCGACGCGGTCTGCGAGGAGCTGGGCATCCGCCGGCTGCCGGGTCTGCACTGCTACGACCTGTACGACGGCGAGGCCGCGCTGGCGAAGCGGCTCGAGGCCGAGCCGGGCACCTACCTGCTCACCGACTTCCTGGTCCGCTCCTTCGAGCGCACCGTCGTACGCGAGCTGGGCCTGGACCGCTGGCCCGAGCTCCGCGACGACTACTTCGCCCACTACACCCGCGTCGTCTGGCTGGCCCAGGAGCCCGACGCCGAGCTCCGCGCGCTGGCACAGGAGGCGGCCGCGCGGCTCGGACTGCCGCTGACCGTGGTGCCGACGGGGACCGGCCGGCTCGACGCAGCCATGGCAGACCTCCTCGCAGGAGTCTGCTGATGGCGCTGTCGGCGTTCCACCTGTACTCCGTGGGCATCGGCCCGTCGTCCTCCCACACGGTCGGTCCGATGCGAGCGGCCAAGCGGTTCGCCGACGGGCTGGCCACCAGCGGCCGGTTGCCCGACGTACGCCGGGTGCGGGCCGAGCTCTTCGGCTCCCTCGGACTGACGGGTCACGGCCACGGATCGCCGAAGGCGGTCGTGCTCGGGCTCGAGGGCGAGGATCCGGCCACGACCGACACCGACCGGGCCGAGGGCCGCCTCGACGAGGTCCGCAGCTCCGGCATCCTGCGCCTGGCCGGAACCACCCCCGTCCCGTTCGACGTCGGCGAGGACCTCGTGATGCACCGGCGGCAGAGCCTTCCGGCCCACCCCAACGGCATGACGTTCGCGGCGTACGACGCGGCTGGTGGCGAGATCTGCTTCCGCACCTACTACTCCGTCGGCGGAGGGTTCGTCGTCGACGACGAGGCGACCGGCGCCGACCGCGTGGTCGTCGACGAGACGCCGCTGCGCTTTCCGTTCACCACCGGGGCGGAGCTGCTCGCGATCTGCGAGCGCGAGGCGCTGTCGATCAGCGACGTGATGTTGGCCAACGAGCAGGCGTGGCGCACCGAGCCCGAGATCCGTGAGGGGATGCTGCACCTGTGGTCGGTGATGGTGGAGTGCGTGCAGAACGGCTTCCGGCGCGACGGTGTGCTGCCCGGAGGGCTGCGCGTCCCGCGCCGGGCCCCGGCGATGTACCGCGACCTGTCGGCCCAGGGCTACGACGATCCGCTCCACGTCATGGACTGGGTCAACCTGTACGCCCTGTCGGTCAACGAGGAGAACGCCTCCGGCGGACGCATCGTCACGGCACCGACGAACGGCGCCGCAGGGATCATCCCGGCCGTCCTGCACTACTACGTCCACTTCGCGCCCGGAGCCGATGACGACGGGATCGTCCGCTACCTCCTGACGGCAGCGGCGATCGGCATCCTGTTCAAGACCAACGCGTCGATCTCGGGCGCCGAGGTCGGCTGCCAGGGGGAGGTCGGATCCGCCTGCTCGATGGCGGCGGGCGGGCTCGCCGAGGTGCTCGGCGCCCATCCGGCCCAGGTGGAGAACGCCGCCGAGGTGGGCATCGAGCACAACCTCGGCCTCACCTGTGACCCCGTCGGGGGACTCGTCCAGATCCCGTGCATCGAGCGGAACGCGATCGCGTCGGTGAAGGCGATCAACGCCGCACGGCTGGCGCTCAACGGGGACGGCAGCCACAAGGTGAGTCTCGACAAGGCCATCAAGACCATGCGCGACACCGGTCGAGACATGAAGAGCAAGTACAAGGAGACCGCTCGGGGCGGCCTCGCCGTCAACGTGATCGAGTGCTGAACGGGCGGCCGGCGCGCCCCACCTGCTAGGGGCGCGAGCTCAGCTGGTCGAGCAGCTGCCGCCGCCACCTCTCGGTCTCGGCGACCTGGTTGAACGTGAAGACGTGGATGCCCTCGACGGCGAGCTCGGGGGCGGACAGGTCCGCGGCGCACTTCTGCAGGAATCGCTCGCCGGTGAAACCACCGGGTGCGGCCAGCCGGGCGAAGGTGCCCTTGTGCTTGACCAGGAACCGGGTGGAGTCCCCGACGCCGATCTTGCCGGCCATCGAGAGCAGCTTGGTCCGGTCGACCGGCCCCGGGACACCGAGCAGCAGCGGCATGGTGATGCCGCGGGCGCGCATCCGGCGTACCCAGCCGGCCAGGACCCCGGGGTCGAAGGTCAGGTTGCTGACGACATGGGTCGCGTACCGGCGCTTGTCCCACATGGACTGGATGGTGACGTCGTCGGTGATGGTGGGGTGGGACTCGGGGTAGCCGGTGATCCCGACGTGCGCGAACGGGCTGCCCAGGGCGGCCAGGCCCTCCAAGAGGCTCAGCGCATCGGGATAGGCCCCGGGCGGGTCCGCGTCACCCCCGGGTACGAAGATCCGGGTGATGCCCTGGCCGGTGAGCCGCGCACAGATCTCGGCGAGCTCGTCCTGGTCGCGGACCATCCGGGCGGCGAGGTGGGGGACGGCGGCGTACCCGTGACCGGTCAGTCGCTCCGCGAGCGCCAGGGTCGGTTCCAGTCCCTTGCTGGGTGAGGCCGTCACCGTGATCGTCCGTTCGACCGGGACGTGCTCGAGGAGCTTGTCCTCGATCGTGGCGGTCGGGAGGACCTCGAAGCGCGCGTGTTCGAGCAGCCGGACCGTGGTCTCCGACGTCCTCGATCTGTTGCGCATCGCGCGCCTCATTTCGTCATACGCACCGTTCCCCGCAGTCTAGGGCCTCACGCGTGGGAGGCGCCGAGCTGGAGGACCACGATTCCCACGACGATGATGCCGAGCCCGACGAGCTGCTGAGCCGTCAGCGAGTCGTCGAAGATCCAGATGCCGAGCACGGTGATCGCCGCGATCCCCACCGCGGACCAGATCGCGTAGGCCGAACCCAACGCGATGCCGCGCGCGAGTGCTTGCGACAACGCGTAGAACGAGAGGCTGTACGCGATCACCACGATCGCGATCGGTCCCCATCGTGTGAATCCGTCGGACGAACGCAGGGCCAGGGTGCCGCACACCTCGCAGACGATCGCGGCCGTCAGCCACCACCACATCCGGTCTCTCCCCGGGCAGGCCTCTGCCCTTCCTCGCGTGCTTGGGATCCGCATCGTGAGCGTACGGCTTCCCGGGAGGGCGTACGACGCGTCACCCGCTCGGGCGGTCTCGGCGGCCGATCAGGAGCAGTAGCGTGGCGCCGTCGAGCGAGTCCCAGCAGGGCGTCGTCCGACTCGCATCCTGGGTGGGCGTCGAGATCGCCCCCCTCCGTCGAGGAGTTCTGACATGACCGGTGCGGCCTCACCTCTGCGCCGCGGTCCGACCCCGTTCGGCCGCTTCGGCGCGCCCTGGCCGGGGTCCGCCCCGATGACCTCGCCGCGCATCGCCGTGACCGTCTGTTGTCGAAGGTCCCTCGGCCACGATGCCGGGGCGATCGACGAGGTGGTCCATGGGTAACGCCAACGGCGCCGGTCGAGCCACGGCTCGCAACGTCGCGCCGCGATGGCGGTGCTGCTCGCCGGGCTACGCGGTGAACCGTCCCGGCGTCCACCGTCGATACCGACCTGCGGGTCGTCGCTCGACGCCGCCATGATCGCCTCGACGTGCCGATCGAGGTGGGCGACGCCGCGATCTCGCTCGCACGGGGCGAGTCGAGTCCATGACGCGCGCACCGTGTGTGCTGCCGACGCCCTCCCGCGCGTTCCCCGCCGGTGACGCGAACGCCGCTCTCCAGCGACTGCTGGGGCTGGACGGCGTGGTCAACTCGCCGGATGCGGCCCGCATCGACCGTCAGCCTCGGTGAGGCCAACGAGCAGCTGTCAGGAGACGTTCGGATCTCCTCGAGCAGCTCCTTGACGAGTTCCTGCCGTCCGCTTCGATCTGCTACGTCGAGGTCGCCTCGGCAGCCGGGTTCCACGAGCAGACCGACGTCGTCGCGTTGCCGCGAGCTCGCCCGCGACGAGGGAGTGCGCCCTCCAGCTCCTCGTCGGATGCGATCGGCCCGGCTGTCCAGCCGACGTTCGCTGTCGTCGAGGGCACGATCACCGCGGGCAACGTCGTCGCCGTCGAGCGACCGCGTCCTCGGAGCTGCTCCTGGGGCCTCGGAGTCGCCAGCCGACTCGATCGGTACGACGCCCTGTGCCGGATCGCGGGGCGCGGCGTGTGCCGCGACGGAGCTCGCGATGCCTCGGCTACGACGCCCGTCGCAGGCAGTCGACGCGAGCCCTGGCCCGGGCCGGGATCAGCTGGGACGATGTGGGCGCCGTCGAGCTGAACGAGGCGTTCGCAGTTCAGTCGCTGGCCTGCATCGATGCGTGGAGGGTGGACCCGGACCTCGTCAACACGCGCGGCGGATGCACTCGCCATCGTGCACGCCCCTCGTGCGCGTCGTGCGGCCGCGTCCTGGGCACGCCTGGCCGCGGGCTGCGTGAGCGTCGCGAGCGCTGGGGTGACGGTCGCGATCTGCATCGGGGTGGGCCGACGAGTTGGCCGACGTCCTGGACGAACCTGGTCGTTGCTGGACGCGTGCAGGAGAGCACGACGGCCTCCGGCGGACCGTCCGGTGATCCGATCGGAGCCCGCGCCATGCTGAACGCCGGCGCCAGCGACGTCGGCGGCACCCGCGCGGAGCAGACCCTCGCTCGCATGCCGGATCGCGCCCGGCTCCGAAGTACCGTCGCCGAGCTCGTCGAGATCCGCGACGCCGATCGAACGCCCGTGCGAGTACGCACCACCACGTACGGGCCGCCCACATGGCGGTGACGCCCTCGCCTGCAGGATCTCGTCGGGAGTCCCGGCGCGAGGCGAGCTCCAGCTCGCTCGGCTCGTCTCGACCCGCGTGCACGGCTCGGCTCTCGTTCTCAGCCACAGGTGCGCTTCGCTCCTTCGTCGGCCCGATGAGCGACCGCCATCACCCTGCAGCAGCTCGAGCTCGCACCGGGCGCCGGAGGCCTGAGCCGGCTCGCGTCCAGGAAGGCGCGCTGCGACATGTCATAGGACGCCACGAGATCGATCAGCAGCGTCGTCGATGCCCGCGCCACGTCGTGCGCCTCCGTCACGTCGCGCGCGGTGGCCAGGACCTCGAGCAGGAGCTCGTTGTGCACGCGGACGACGTCGAGCAGCCCGAGGGGTTCGCGCAGCGCAGCGCGCCCGAGCTCGTAGGCGGCCCGGAGCCCCTCCTCGTCCTGCTGCGCGAGGTAGCGCAGCATCAACGGCGCATAGTCCAGGCGGAAGCGGCTCAGTGCGTCGGTCATGTGGACCGCGCCGGCCGGTGAAGCCTCACGACCCCAGCCACGCCAGACCCTCCTCGAGGTCCAGGGCCGTCTCGGTCAACGGCATCCGGACCGCCAGGCGTACCAGCGCCATCGCGACCTCGGGCGCGATCCCGACCACGACCGTCCGGGCTCCGCGCAGCCCGGCCATGTAGGCCAGGTCTCCGAGGGTGTGCGCCGCGAACGAGTCGAGCACGTCGAGCGCGGCGACGTCGATGAGGACGCCACGCGACCTGTGCTGGCCCACCCGGTCGAGGAGCTCCCGCTGCAGCCTGACGAGCTGCTCGTCGTCCAGGGCAGCATGGATGGAGACGATCAGGTTGGGTCCCTGCGACAGGATCGATGCCGGAAGGGGGGTGCCGGGAGCGCCGGCGGCGTCAACTCTTCATCCGGCACCTTCATGACCCGGAAGCCGAGCTGCCGCTCGGCCTCCTCGATCCCGCCTTGCAGGTCACCGACGGTGTGCATCTTGCTGAGGTCGACCCCGATGGTCACCAACGTCTGGGCGATCTCCGACGACAGGCCGGTGATGATCACGTCGGCGCCCATGAGCCGGCGACGCGGTGACGGTGTCGACGAGGGAGTTGGCGACGGACTCGTCGACGTTCGCGACGCCCGTGATGTCGATGACCACGAGCTTGGCGCGATGGGCCCGGATGCCGTGCAGCAGCTGCTCGGTCAGCTGCTGGGCCCGGGAGGTGTCGAGCACGCCGATGATGGGCAGGATGAGCAGCCGCTCGCGGACCTGCAGCACCGGGGTGGACAGCTCGAGCAGAGCGTCCTGCTGGTCGCGGATGACCCGCTCGCGCTGCTCGACGAAGCTGACCGCGACGGTGTTGGCGATGCGGTTGGCGGCCGGCTCGTAGGCGTCGAGGACCCGGTTGAGCAGGTCGAACTCGTCGCGGTACTTCTCGAAGAGCGAGCGCGCCAGGACGTCGCGCAGCAGCAGCACGATGCCCACCACCTCGTGGGTCTCGACGCCTCGGGGGATGATCCGCTCGGAGAGGTCGCGCGCGTAGTGCTGGAGCGCCTCGACGCTGCCGGTCTCGAGCACCTCCACGTAGTTGTCGTAGACCGAGGTCGCCTCCGAGAAGACCTCCTGGGCGGTCATGGCCGACAGGAGGTGCGCCTGCGTGATCCGCTCGGCCCACTGCTGCCGCAGCTGCGTGCGGTGGGCTCGCAGGTGGGCGACCGAGCTCGGCGCGGAGCCTGCGGCGCCTCCGGCTCGGCCGTCCTCGCCGGGGTCCTACCGGTCCTCGCCGGTCGACGGCTCGGTCCGCGATCGGTCGGCCTCGGTCTGTCGTCCTCGGTCGCGGTCCTCGGTCTGGTGGTCATCGGTCATCGTGCTGCCCCTTTCGCTGCTGCTGGTCGGGTGCGTGCTGCGGTGTCGACAACCACTTCTCCATGGTCACCGTGGTGCCCTCTCCGGGGACCGACTCCAGGTCCAACCGGTCCATCAGGCGCCTGGCCCCGGGGAGTCCCAGGCCCAGTCCGTGGTAGGTGCTGTAGCCGTCTCGCATCGCCTCGTCGGGGTCCTCGATGCCCGGCCCGACGTCCCGGACGACCACGCGGAGGCCGCGGCGTCCGTCCTGCGACATCGTGGCGATCACGACCTCCCCGCGCTCGGCGAACTTGACGATGTTGCGCGCGATCTCGGAGATCGCCGTCGCGATGACGGTCTGGTCGGTGGCCGAGAAGCCGGCCTGCGCGGCGAGGTCGCGGCCCCGCTGGCGAGCGAGGACCACGTCCGCGTCCCGGGTGATCGGGACCCGCTCGACGTCGTCGCTCGTCGGCTCCTCGCGGCGCTGGAACAGCTCGGTCCTGATCCGCGTGCACGACTGACACTCGAGCAGGTGCCGATCGACGTCCAGCTCGCGCTGGCGTCGACGGTCTCCGCTCGACAGGGCACGCAGCACCGGCCGGCACCGGTCCGTCGGGGGCTCGAGGCCCTCGGAGGCCAGGAGGTACTCCACCCGGAGGCTGGCGCGCGCGCGGCTCAGCCGGGCGGCCACCGCGCCGGGCGTCGAACCCCGCCCGGCGGCCATCGAGAGCGTGTCCTCGCCGTTCACCTCATGGGCCACGAGGACGTCGCGGTCGCCGGCCGAGAGCCGCCCGAGCGCGATGCCGACGAGCGTCCGCTCCTCCTGCCGCAGGAGGTCGGCCGAGGCGGACTCCACGTCCACCTGGTCGGCCAGGAGGTGCGAGCGGTCGCGGGCGCGGTCGTTCTTCTCGGCGTACGACGCCACGAGGTTGCGAGCCGTCCGCGACGCGTAGTGCGGCAGCCGGTCCGGCGCGACCCGGCTCCGGGCCGACATCACCCGGGCGAGGGTCTCCTGCACCAGGTCGTCGACGCTGTGCGGGTCCTTGATGCGTGCTCCGACGACGCGGCGGAGCATGGGCACGAGGTCGATCAGCGCGTCGTCGTCGGCAGCTCACCGCCAGGAACGGCCTCGGTTGCCACGCGCGTCCCCTCCTCCCAGCGGAAGCCCGTGGCGGTCCGTACCCCGAAACCGGCCCGGCAACGCGCTGGGGGGGCCGTCCCGGTGACACGGCCACCGGGGGCCTCTTCGACGTGGACACGCACGGTGGCAGACCTCCTCGCTCCCTATGACCGTCACCGCGCGGCCACATGACGCGGGCGCGTTCGCCCGGGCCGCCGGTGTCGCCGCCCGGGCCCGGCCCCGTTCAGGGCAGCGATCGGGTCTCGTCGCGTCATGGGGCCGGTCCTGGAGGGTCATAGGGGTGACGGACCCAGCGGGAGCAGACCGCTCCACGCCGCGAGAACGTCCAGGAGGGTGCAGCCACCGATGACCACGATGCAGTCCGCGACCGGAGAGCCCGAGCAGCAGGACCTCCAGGATCTGGAGTGGCGGCTCCGGAGGCTCGAGGAGCAGGTGCAGACGCTCACCGTGGCGGTCGACGCCGCCTCGAGGCTGCGGATCAGGACACCGATGCGCGTCGACCACGACATCCGGATCGCCGGCGGCAAGCGGGTGCGCCGCATCCTCGAGAAGGGCCTCCTGATCAACGGCTACCCGGAGGTGCCTGGCTCTGACTGATCGGCCGACCGACTGCCGGCGGCGTCGTGAGGCCTGGCCCGCGGCGTCGCCGGCCTCCAGCGGCGGCCGTGGCCCCGAGAGATCGGTGCCGTCAGCCGCTGCCGACGCGCTGGGGGGCGCGTCGATCTCCGCGGCCAGGTCCAGGGGCGCGTTCTGGACCTGGCCGTCGGAGTCGGCCGGCGGCGGACCCGGAGACGCAGTGATTGGGCTCAGGACAACAGCAGCCGGGGTGACCCGGGGAGGAGGGACCGCATGGTGTCGTCACCGGACGGGAGACCCGCGAGACTCGACCGGGGCGACCTCACGTCGAGGGACTGTTGTCCGCAGCAGGCACGATGCGGCCTCGGCCGTGCTCGACCCGCACGGAGAGCGGTTGTCCGGCGAACTCCAGGCCCTCGAGCGAGAGGTCCGGCACGCCGGAGAGGTCGCCGCGCCGGAGCTCGACGCCGGAGCCGTCGGCGGTCGGCTCCAGTCCCAGCATCGTGCGCACCAGCAGCAGCACCGAGGCCGACGCCCAGGCCTGGGGTGAGCACGACGACGGGTACGGCACCGGCATCGGCGACGTCGTCGCGCGACAGTCCCGGCGAACAGCTCCGGAGGGCGACCGTCGAAGTGCCGGCGTGGCCTCGAGCGCGCCGTCGACCAGCAGGTCGACGACGTCCCAGTGGCCGTAGCGAGCAGCACCGGCCACGCACAGCGCGGTGTCGTGCGGCCACACCGAGCCGTTGTGGTAGCTCAGCGGGTCGTACGCCGCCATCGAGCTCGGCCAGGGTGCGCAGCCCCCACCCCGTCCAGAGGTCCGGGTCGGTCAGCCGCTCGACGTACCGGCGCGCCTTGTCGTCGTCGGCGATGCCGGACCACAACGCGTGCCCGGGGTTCGTGGTGAGCGAGTCGATGGGCCGGTCGTCGGCGTCCAGGCCGAGGACGAACCAGCCACGCCGGTCCCAGAACGCCTCGTTGAAGCGGTCCTTGAGCGCGTCTGCGCGACGCAGCAGGTCGGTGGCGTCATGACCGAGGTCGACGTACCGCGGCCAGCTCGGCGGCGCCGCGCAGGGCGGCGTACGCGTAGCCCTGGACCTCGACGAGCGCGAGGGGCGCCGTGGGCAGCGTGCCGTCGGCCCGGGTGATGCCGTCCCAGGAGTCCTTCCAGCCCTGGTTGGCGAGGCCGCTGGGGTCGCGGCGCCGGTAGTCGACGAAGCCGTCGCCGTCGGAGTCGCCCGGGCCGATGATCCAGTCGACGGCGCGTCCGACGGCCGGGGCCAGGGTGCGCAGCGCGTGCTCGTCGATGCTCCGCCACCGCCAGGCCTCGGCGGCGAGACCGACGAACAGGGGAGTGGCGTCGACCGTCCCGTAGTAGCGGCTGCGGGAGGTGAACGGCCCGCTTCCGCCGTGGCGCCGCAGCTCGTGCACGATGCGGCCGGGCTGCTCCTCGGAGGCCGGGTCGTCGCGCACGCCCTGCAGCTCGGCGAGGCTGGCCAGCACGCCGCGGGCGAGCGAGCCGTCGAACGGCAGCGTCATCCACGCCGTCAGCAGCGAGTCGCGACCGAAGAGCGTCATGAACCACGGCGCTCCGGCGGCGACGACGGGGCGCTCCGGGTGTGCCCGGTCGACGATCCGCAGCGCCGCCAGGTCGGCGAGCGCCTGGTCGACGGCGGTCGAGAGCCGCGGGTCGAGCGAGACGGCGGTCGGGAGCGCCGCAGTGCCACGCCGAGAGCTCGCGGAGCGCCCGCCCCGTGCCAGCTCCGAGGGACGCTCGCGGTCGGCGGCGACGCCGTCGGACACGGGCTGGACGGTGACGGTGACGACGACCTCGCCCCGCGCCGGCCACGCGCAGGTGCCAGCCGCCGTGCCTCGGTCGGGTCGACCTCGTCCGGTGGCGGCCGCATCACCACCCGGGTGCAGTCCTCGGTGTCGTGCGGCGAGCGCAGCGTCCAGGTGCCGTCGGGACCGATCTCGACGCTGCCGAGGGCGCCGTGGGCGGTGCCGCTCTTGACGTCGAAGACGTGGGCGAAGTCGGCGCCGACCTCGAGCTCGAGACTGCACGCTGACCGGCATCGAGGACGGGTTGCGCAGGCGTCAGCTCCTCGACGAGGCTGCCGGCGAGCCAGCGGCGACGCACCAGCAGGAGCTCGGCGACATGGTGGCGCGCCGGCTCCCCGGCAGCGTCCGGCTCGGTCTGCGGGCTGCCGTCCGACGGCGACCAGGGCGCGGGAGACGACGACGGCGGACAACGGCGTCGGCGTGCGTCGCGCTCAGCAGCTCGACCCCGTCGAGCTCCACGCCCATCCGGAGCCGGCTCACGTGCCGGATGTCGTCGTACACCAGACCGTGTGTCGCGGCGACCATGTCACCCGCCTCGGCGCTGATCGCGAAGCTGCGGCCGTCGACGACGACGAGGTCGTGGCGCCCGCTGGTGGGGACGCTGCCTGCCCGCAGATGGTGCTCAGACATCCGTCCACTGTGCACAACGAACCCCGCGGATGCACATCGTGGGGAGCACGAGCGGCGTTCCGGGCGATATTCGCCGCTGCTACTGAACGAACTGCACCGGATTGGGTACAGACTGCTAGGGAAGGGATCGTGTGATGAGCACCTTGTTCGACGTACCGTGCCCGGACTGCGGCCAGCAACTGATGGCCGCAGCCGACGGGCACCTGGAGTGTCGGGGCTGCCGGCAGACCTACCAGCTGCGGATGGGTCACCTCTTCCCGTCCGGGGAGCCCGCGTCGGCAGGCCGCCCGGGTCGCCGGCGCCGCCACGGCGGCGACGTCATGAGGATCGCGCAGGTCGCGCCGCTCTACGAGGCGGTCCCGCCCGGGGCGTACGGCGGGACGGAGCGGGTGATCGCCACGCTCTGCGACGGGCTGGTGGCCCTGGGGCACGACGTGACGCTGTTCGCGCCGGAGAGGTCCGACGACCGAGGCGAAGCTGGAGTCGTTCGGGGAGCCGCTGCGCGAGAGGTTCACGCGGCGAGGAGCTCGTCAACCTCGCTCCGCACCTGCACCTGGAGATGATGGCCGACGCTCTACCAGCGGGCCGAGGACTTCGACGTGGTGCACTCCCACCTCGACATCTGGTCGCTCCCGTTCGTCGGGCTCACCAGGACGCCCACCGTCCTGACCATGCACGGCCGCCTGGACCTCGACCACCTCCGGGATCTGCTGCCGCGCTATGCCGTCGGTGCCGCTGGTGTCCATCAGCGACGACCAGCGCCGGGCGGTCGCCGACCTCGACCTGACCTGGGCCGCCACGGTCTACAACGGCCTGGACCTCGCCACCTACCAGGACGGGCCGCACGACCCCGACGGCTACCTCGGCTTCGTCGGGCGGATCGCCGAGGAGAAGGGCCCGCTCGCCGCGATCGAGATCTCGCGGCGCACCGGACTGCCGCTGCGGATGGCCGCCAAGGTCGACCCGCTCGACGTCGACTACTACGAGCACGAGGTGAAGCCCCACATGGGCGCCGACGTCGACTTCGTCGGCGAGATCGAGGAGCACGAGAAGCCCGCCTTCTACGCCGGCGCGCGCGCCACCCTCTTCCCCAGCGACTGGCCGGAGCCGTTCGGCCTGGTGATGATCGAGTCCCTGGCGGCCGGCACCCCCGTCATCGCCCTGCGACGCGGGTCGGTGCCCGAGGTGATCGAGGACGGCGTCACCGGGTTCATCTGCGACGACGTCGACGAGATGGTCGAGGCCACCGAGCGGATCGGCGAGATCGATCCGGAGGCGTGTCGCCGCCACGCCGAGCGGTTCTCGGCCGAGGAGATGTGCCGCGGCTACGTCGACGTCTACGCGTCCCTGGCCCCTGGCCACGGACCCCGGTGACGAGTCGGCCGTGCTCGTCACGCCCGACGTGCACCTGGATGGGTAGGTCCGGTCCGACGGCCGGCGCCGTGAGACCGCCCAGAGCCCCGACCGCGGCGGCGACGAGGACCAGTCCGGCGATGTCGGACCGACGGCCGCCCGAGGTCTGGGATCGCTGCCCCGACCGTTGCTCCCGAACGTAGGGACTACGGCTCAACAGCGCCGACGCGACCACCTGAGCGGAGGCCGTCACGAGGCCGAGCACGGCGTAGCCGTCGTCGGCGCCGTGGCTCATCACGCCGATGACGGAGAGGACCACCCCCACAACGAGAACGAACCACACCAGGGCGAGGCGGACAGGCCGCGCACGTAGGACGCCGGCCGACACCCACCCGACCACGGTCGCGCTGGCGACCACCGACAGCAGCACCCAGCCGACGTCCGACTGGTCGAGCCCCCGGTCGGCCAACGCCAGCAGCTGTGTGGCCAGGCACGTCCACCCCAGCACCCAGGCGGACGCAGGCGGACGTGCCGCCTCCGGTCGGTGTCGCGTCACGTCGGTCGGGAAGGGGTGGGCGATGCCGGCACCAGCAGGTCCAGGAAGGTGCCGAGGGTGACCCGCGAGACCTGTCGGTGCCGGAGGTGGGCACTCCTGACCACGGTGTAGTGGTTGCGCCGACCCACCTTGGTCCGCCTCAGGTACCCCTGCTCCACCAGGTCGTGGACGATCTGCTGCACGGCCCGCTCGGTGATCCCCACCGCCTCCGCGACGTCGCGCGTACGGGCATCCGGATCGCGGGCCAGCGCGACCACCACGTGCCCGTGGTTGGACAGGAAGGTCCACCGGCCGTCGTCCACGCGAAGCACACTACGTGAGTCCGACCTCGTAGGAGGAGGGTTGTCGGACAGGGTCCGGGCAGGCGGTGCTCGTTTTGAATACGAAGCACACTTCGTGAATAATCGGACGTACGAGGGGAGTACCCCACTCACGACGACACCGTCAGTACGGCCGGCCCTGACCGGTCCGGTGCGTCGGTCGCCGGGCTCGGAGCCGAGGCGGCGGGAGAGACCTCCGACGGCCCGCTGCGCGGGTGCGAAGGAGATCCTCGATGGATGTTCCCCTCTGGGCGTGGGCCGCGGTCCTCGCCGTCATCGGCGCCATGCTGGTCATCGACCTGGTGGCCCACCGCTCGGCCCATGTCGTCTCCGTGAAGGAGGCGGCGCTCTGGTCGGCGGTCTGGGTCTCGCTCGGCCTCGCCTTCGGCGGTGTGGTCTGGTGGGCGTACGGCGCCGAGGCCGGGGGCGAGTACTACGCGGGCTACCTGATCGAGAAGTCCCTGGCGGTCGACAACGTCTTCGTCTTCGCGCTCACCTTCACCTACTTCGCCGTGCCTCGGCAGTACCAGCACCGGGTCCTGTTCTACGGCGTCCTGGGCGCCCTGGTCTTCCGCGCGATCTTCATCGCCGGCGGCGCGGTCCTGATCGAGAGCTTCTCCTGGGTCCTGTACCTCTTCGGGGCGTTCCTCGTCTTCACCGGTTGGAAGATGTTCCGCCACCGCGCTGCGGAGACGGACCCCTCCCGCAGCCCGGTCCTGCGGCTGATCCGCCGCGTGGTCCCGAGCACGGACCGGCTCCACGGTCACAGGTTCTGGGTGAAGGAGGCCGGGGCGCTGGGTCGCCACGCCCCTGTTCGTGGTCCTGGTGCTGGTCGAGATCACCGACGTCATCTTCGCGGTCGACAGCATCCCGGCGATCTTCGCGGTGACCCAGGAGCCGTTCCTGGTCTTCACCAGCAACGCCTTCGCCATCCTCGGCCTGCGGGCGATGTACTTCCTGCTGGCCGACCTCGTCGATCGCTTCGTCCACCTGAAGGCCGGACTGGCGGCGATCCTCGTCTTCGTCGGCGTCAAGATGCTGCTGCTCGACGTCTACAAGATCCCGATCTGGCTCTCCCTCACGGTCATCGCCACCACGCTGGCGGTCGCCGTGGTGGCCAGTCTCCGGGCCACGCGAGACGCGAGCGGCGACGTGCCCGGGGCCGAGGAACGGTCACGGGGCGAGACCGTGGGCCCGACTTCACATGCGTGTGACACCTCCAGCAGGTGAGCGGGTACGGCGGCGACGCCCGGGTCTCCCGGCGATGACGACCGACCGCTGATCCACCCCATCGCATCGCACGCCCGACGTCAGGTCCGTGCGCCCCCCTGCACAATGGGCCCGGTGAGCGACGCGGCGTACGAGCGGGTCCTGGGCTGGGCGGAGGGCCAGGGCCTCGAGCTGTACCCGCACCAGGAGGAGGCGATCCTCGAGCTGCTCGCGGGGAGCAACGTCGTGCTGGCCACGCCGACCGGGTCGGGCAAGTCCCTGGTGGCGACCGCGGCGCACATGGCGGCGATGGCCGAGGGCCGGGTGTCCTTCTACTCCGCGCCGATCAAGGCGCTGGTGAGCGAGAAGTTCTTCGCTCTCTGTGCCGTGTTCGGCGCCGAGGACGTCGGGCTGCTGACGGGCGACGCCTCGGTGAACCCGAGCGCTCCGATCGTCTGCTGCACGGCCGAGGTGCTGGCGAACATCGCGCTGCGTGAGGGATCTCGAGCCGACATCGGGCTGGTGGTCATGGACGAGTTCCACTACTACGGCGACCCGCAGCGCGGCTGGGCGTGGCAGGTGCCCCTGCTCGAGCTGCCGCAGGCACAGTTCCTGCTGATGTCGGCCACGCTGGGTGACGTCACCGAGCTGGCGGCGGACCTGACCCGGCGCAACGGCCGCGAGACCGCGGTCGTCGACCGGGCGGAACGGCCGGTCCCGCTGCACTTCAGCTGGTCGCTGGAGCCGCTCGGCGAGACGCTGACCGAGCTCGTGGAGACCGGGCAGGCGCCGGTGTACGTCGTGCACTTCACGCAGGCGGCGGCGGTCACGCAGGCCGAGTCGTTGCTCAAGCAGGGCTACGACAAGATCCACCAACGCGGCACGCACCACGAGCGGCTGCTGGAGCGTCTGGCCGGCGTACGGTTCGGGGCCGGGTTCGGCAAGACGTTGTCGAAGCTGCTGCGGCGCGGGATCGGCGTGCACCATGCCGGGATGCTGCCGCGCTACCGCCGGTTGGTGGAGCAGCTCGCCCAAGAGGGTCTGCTGACCGTCATCTGCGGCACCGACACCTTGGGCGTCGGGATCAACGTGCCGATCCGCACCGTGCTGTTCACCGGTCTGGCCAAGTACGACGGGCACAAGCAGCGCGTGCTGCGCACCCGGGAGTTCCTGCAGATCGCCGGTCGCGCGGGCCGGCCCGGCTTCGACACCGCGGGGTACGTCGTCGTCCAGGCCCCCGAGCACGTCATCGAGAACGAGAAGGCCAAGGCGAAGGCGGCCGCGAAGAACGCGGCGATGCGCGAGCACACGGCGGCCAAGCGCAGATCCAAGGCGCAGCTGACCAAGCCGCCGGCCGGGACCGTGGTGTGGACCGAGGCGACCTTCGACAAGCTGGTCGCCGGCGCCCCTGAGCCGCTGCGGTCCCGGATGCGGGTCGACAACGCCATGCTGGTCAACGTCGTCGCCCGTGAGGAGGACGCGTTCGCGGTCCTGCGCCGGCTGCTGACCGACAACCACGAGGACCGGCGTACGCAGGTGGCGCACGTGCGTCGGGCGCTCCGGCTGGCGCGCAGCCTGGTGCACAACGGGGTGCTGAAGCGGCTCGACGAGCCGGACGAGTTCGGCCGCCGCTACGTGCTCACCGTGGAGCTGCCCGAGGACTTCGCGTTGAACCAGCCGCTGGCGCTGTTCGCGATCGCGGCCCTGGACCTGCTCGACCCTGAGGCACCCACGTACGCCCTGGACATCGTGTCGGTGATCGAGGCGGTGCTGGACCCGCCGCGGCAGATCCTGTTCGCCCAGCAGCACGAGGCACGCGGCGAGGCGATCGCGGAGATGAAGGCCGACGGCATCGAGTACGACGAGCGGATGGCGCTGCTGGAGGAGGTCGGCTGGCCCAAGCCGCTCGCCGACCTGCTCGAACCGGTCTTCGAGACCTATCGGCAGACGCACCCCTGGATGCCGCTCGACGCCTTGGATCCCAAGTCGGTGGTGCGGGACATGTACGAGCACGGTCTGGGTTTCACCGACTTCGTCGGCCGCTACAAGATCGCGCGCTCGGAGGGCCTGCTGCTGCGCTACCTCTCCGACGCCTACCGAACCCTGCGGCAGACGGTGCCCGCGGCGCACCGCCCGCCCGAGCTGGAGGAGCTCGTCGACTGGCTGGGGGAGACCGTGCGTCAGACCGACTCCTCGCTGCTGGACGAGTGGGAGGCGCTGTCGGACCCCGACCACGTGCCCCGGACCCTGACCGACGCCGCGGCCCCTCCGCCGCCGCGTCCGTTGTCGGCGCAGGAGCGGGCGTTCCGGGTGATGATCCGCAACGCGATGTGGCGACGGGTGGAGCTGGTCGCCCGGGACGACCTCGACGGCCTGACCTTCGCCGAGGAGTCCGACGCCGTGCGCTTCGACCCGCCGCGTCAGATCGCCATGACCCGTCTCGTGTGGGACGCGGCGATCGGGGACTACTACGCCGAGCACGACTCCGTGGGCACGGACTCCGACGCCCGCGGCCCCGACCTGTTCGCGGTCGAGCAGACGGGCCGCCGCTGGTCCGTGCGCCAGACCCTCGCCGACCCCGCCGGTCACCACGACTGGGTGATCGAGGCCGAGGTCGACGCGGACGCGTCGGACGAGCTCGGCGAGCTGGTGCTCACCACCACCGCGATGCGACGGCTCTGAGGCACCTTCTCGGTCCCGGCTTCACCGCTGGGCCCTGAGTACGTCGATCTCGCACCCCGGCGCCGCCGGGTCGAAGCCGTGCTCGACCAGCCAGCGGATCGCGGTCAGGCTGCGCAGCGACCACCATCCGCGGATCACGTCGAGGTCGACGTCGGCGCCGTAGCCCTCGAGGACGTCGCCGAGGTGCTCGGGGTGCCCGAGCGTCAGCACGGCGAGGTCGTACAGGGCGTCTCCCTGGCCCGCCTCGGTCCAGTCGATGACGCCGGTGACCCGATCTCCGTCGACGAACACGTGGGCGACCTGGAGGTCGCCGTGCATGAACACCGGGGTCGACGGCCGGAGCGCCGCCTCGGCGGCCCGGCGGTTGCGCGTGACCAGGTCGGTGGGGAGGACGTCGTTCGCCAGGATCCACGCACACTCCCTGTCGAGGCCGGATGTCTTCTCCTCGAGGCTCGCTCCGGCCCAGGGCGGCAGCGGCGCGTCGTGCAGTGCGCGTACGGCGGCGCCTGCCGCCGCCCACGCGGCGCGCGACGCGGTCGACGGCTCACCGAGGCGGCCGAGGGCCGTTCCGGGAAGGGCGGCGAGCGCGAGCACGGGGGGCGTCCGCCACAGCACCTGAGGGGTCGGGACGGGCGCCCTCGTCATCGCCTGGACCTCGACGTCGGTGCGCGCCTGGTCGCCGTCGATCTTCACGAACACGTCGCCGACCCGGAGGGTCGCGCAGTCGTGGTGGGCGACGACGACCTCGACCTCCGGCACGCGCGCCATTCTCGCGGGCGGGGCGTCGACGTCCCAACGGGTTTCGGCGCGGCCGCCCGATCCCCACCTGTGCGGTGCTGTGGCTACTTCGGTAGGCCCAGGACACGACTTCGGCGGTGATAACCCCGCGTTACTGCTCCGAGGCGCCATGCAAGCTGCGGGACGCTTGCGCCGTACCCGCCGAGCCCCTAACGTGCGTGACGTTCGGGACCAAACGATCTGGTCCCACGAGCATGCCCTCGAGACAAGGAGCGGACATGGCCCCGGTTCGCCTGCTCCTCGTCCTGACGGAGAACGACGCACTGATCGGCCCGCGGGACCTGGGCGCCATGGTCGACCTGGCCGTGCAGGCGGAGGCCTCCGGCATCGACGGCGTGATGCTGAGCGAGCACGTGCTCCTCGGCCGGGACTCCGGTGCGGCCGGGGTGATGCAGAATCCTCGCGACTACGCAGCCCCGGGCAACCAGTCCCCTGAGTACGCCTGGCCGAACAGTCTCGTCATGATGTCCGCGATCGCCCAGGCGACGAGCACGCTGCGCATCGTCGCCGGGGCCGTGATCGCGCCCCTGCGGCATCCACTTCTCCTGGCCAAGGAGCTCGGCACGCTCGACCTGCTGTCCCAGGGGCGTCTGGTGGTGCTGCCGACGGTCAGCTGGAGCAAGGACGAGTACGACGCCCTCGGCGTCCCGTTCGGTGAGCGGGGGAAGATCCTCGACGAGCAGCTCTCCGTCCTCGCCAAGGCGTGGGGCCGCTACCCGGTCAGCCACGAGGGCAGGTACTTCTCCTTCTCCGACGTGTGGCTCGAGCCCGGAGCCTTCACGCCGGAGGGGCCGCCGATCTGGCTCGGTGGCCAAGGCATGCACCCGGCGCTCGTCCGCAGGATCGTCCGCCACGGCCGGGGACTCAATCCCTTCGGCCCGGTGACCGACGCCGACCTCGCTCGGCTGGCGGAGGGCATGCAGGCGGCGGGACGGGACCTCAGCGAGCTCGAGCTGGTCGGAGGGATCCGTGGGACCTTCCGCACCACCGACGACATCGCCGACCTGGACGAGGCCCTGGAGTCGGTGCCGGAGCAACTGGCACGCGGGTTCTCGACCATCTGCTTCAAGCCGGCGATGTTCGCGAGGACGGTGGCCGACCTGCCGCGCCTCTACGACGAGCTGTCCGAGAAGGTCGCTGCGCTCGCGGAGCGGGTCCGGCCGAGTACCTGAAGCGGGTCAGGCCGCGCCCCCTCCCGGGGGGATGCGGACGACCCGCCCGGTGTCGGCGCTGAGGCGGGCGGCGTCCAGCACGACGGCGGTGGCCACGGCGTCGGCGGCGGCGACGGGCGCCGGCCCGAGGCCACGGACGGCGCGCGCGAACGCCGGGTAGAACGTGTCCCACGCCCCCGGGAGCAGCGCGACGGCCGTGGCGCCGGCAGGGGTGTGGATCCGGTCGAGCTCGGAGTCGGCCTCGCGTCCCCACGGGGCGCCTGCGGCCGGCCGAGCGCCCTCCACCAGCACGTCCTCCTGGGTGTCCGCGGTGGTCACGACCATCGATGCCGCCGTCCCGGTGACGCGGAACCGCGGGCCGGGTGCCTGTTGGAGCCAGCTGCCCCAGAGATGGGAGCGAGCGCCACCGGCGTGCTGGAGCGCGATGAAGACGTCGTCGTCCAGCCCGGACTCACGCAGCGTGAGCTCGGCGTAGACCGACTCTGCCGGACCGAGCAGCACCAGCGCCTGGTCGACGAGGTGGCTGCCGAAGTCGAGCATGGTGCCCCCGCCGGACGCCCCGGGCCCCGAGTCGGGCGCGAAGCGCTCGAAGCGGGACTCGAACCGGCGTACGTCGCCCAGAGAGCCGTCGGCGACGTGCGCCTGTACCGTGCGGAAGTCCGAGTCCCACCGCCGGTTCTGGTACGGGCTCAGCACGACGCCGGCCGCGTCCGCCAGGTCGACCGTACGACGGGCGGCGTCGGCATCCAGGGCGAAGGGCTTGTCGCACACCACGGACAGCCCGAGCGCGATCGCCTCGTCGGTGAGCGGCGAGTGGGTGCCGGCCGGCGTCGAGATGCTGACCGCCTCGGCGCCCGATGCGGCGAGCGCGGCCAGGGAGTCGAGGACCGGCACCCCGGGGTGCTCGCGGGCGATCAGCTCCCGACGCTCCACGGACGTGGTCACCACCCCGGCGAACTCACACTCGGCAGCGGCAGAGATCAGCGGGGCGTGGAAGTAGCGGCCGCCGTAGCCGTAGCCGACCAGGCCGATCCGCACCGGCTCGTGGGGGGCGCTCATGCGAGGCTGCTCGGTCGCGGAGCGAACCCGGCGGCGGCGTACGTCGCGTCGATCAGGTCCATGGTGGCCACCGCGTCGTCGACGTCGAGCGGTGGAGGGACGCCGTCATCGATCGCTCGGGCCAGCGCGTCCAGCTGGAAGTCGTACGAGGGTCGGGTGCCGAGATGCTCCGTGCGGCTGCCGGCGTCGGTGGTGACCTCCACCCGGTCGTCGGTGTGGGGGAGCACGAAGTTGGCGGCGGTGACCCTCCCGACCGACCCGACGACCGTGAGCTCCATGACCACGTCAGGGCCTGCCATGTCGGTGAACGTCCGGCCCGACGCCCCGCTGGGGAACACGAGCCCGGCCTGCACCCACTCGTCGACGCCGGGGCGGCCCGACCGCTCCACGCCGCGGGCCGAGACCACCCGGGGCTCGCCGCCGGCGTGGGCGCCGAGGAGCCGCATCGCGTGCAGGCTGTAGCAGCCGAGATCCATCAGCGCGCCGCCCGCGAGCTCGAGGGACCAGCGCGGGTTGTCGTCGGCGGGCGCGGGGATGATCATCGTCGAGTCGACGTGGCGCAGGACGCCGATCTCCCCGGACGCCACGATCTCGAGCACGCGTCGCATCACGGGGTGGAAGGCGTAGTGGTAGGCCTCCATGACGAATCCGGGACTCCGACGAGCGATCTCCGCGACCCGGCGGGCCTCCTGGCCGTTGGCGGCGAACGGCTTCTCGCACAGGACGCGCTTGCCCGCCTCGAGCGCCCGGATGTTCCAGGTGGCGTGCAGGCCGTTGGCCAACGGGTTGTAGACCAGGTCGACCTCGGGGTCGGCGAGCACGTCGTCGTACGACGCCGCGACCCGCTCGACGCCGTGATCGGCGGCGAAGCCCCGGGCCCGGTCGACGTCGCGGGCCGCGACCACGACGAGTCGATGGCCGCCTCTCGCGGCGGGTCCGGCGACCGCGCCGGCGGTGATGCCGGCGGCACCCAGCAGGCCGATCCGGAGCGCGCTCATGCCGGCAGCCGTAGGCCGGCCATACCGCCGTCGACCCCGAGCAGGGTGCCGGTGGTCGACGCGCTGAGCGGGCTCGCGAGGTGTGCGATCGACTGCGCGATCTCCTCGGGTGCGACCAGGCGGCCCAGGGGTTGTCGGGCTCGCAGAGCGTCGCCGGCGGCGGCCGGGTCGGGCGCCTGGTCGAGGAGCCGGCCTACCCAGGGGGTGTCGGCGGTGCCGGGCAGCACGGCGTTGACCCGGATGCCGTCGCGCACGTGGTCGGCGGCCATGGCGAGGGTCAGCGCGGCGACGGCGCCCTTGCTGGCGGAGTAGAGCGCGCGCTGGGGCACGCCCACGACGGCGACGACCGAGCCGACGTTGACGATGGCCGCGTGCTGTGACCTGCGCAGGTGGGGGAGCGCTGCGGCTGAGACCCGGGCGATGCCCACGACGTTGACGTCGAGGACGTGGGCCCACGTCGCGTCGTCGTTCTCGGACACGTCCCCGACCGCGCCGATGCCCGCGTTGTTGACCAGCACGTCGAGCCCGCCCAGGGACGTCACCGCCTCGGCGACGCTCGCCTGGACGGCGGCCCGGTCGGTGACGTCGCAGGAGAGCTCGAGGAGCCCGCTGTCGCCGGACACGGTGCGGTCGATGATCGCCACCCGTGCGCCCCGCTCGGTCAGCAGGCGTGCCGTCGCGGCGCCGATCCCGCTGGCGCCACCGGTCACCAGGGCGGTCAGCCCGTCGTAGTCACTCATGTCAGCTCCTTGTTCGAGGGTCCACGTGGATCTTGGGCCCGGGTCCGGCGTCGGCGACCCGGGTCCCGGCCAGCACCTGGCCGATGTCGTCGAGGCTCACCGTCGCCGCGACCAGGGGCCGAGGGTCGACCACGCCGTCGGCGTACTGCTCGATCGCGCCGGCCAGGCCGGCCGAGGCACCGAGCACGCCCACCGCGGTGACGTCCTTCATGACGAGGCTGCGCGAGTCGACCTGGCTCGGTGTCTCCGACAGCCCGATGCAGACGATACGGCGACCTGCGTCGACGAGCCGGGCGGCCCGGGCCGGGGACGACGGGTCGTTGGACGCGTCGACGACCCCGTCCCACCGGAGGTCGGGCAGCGCATCGGGTATCCACGCGCCGTGGACCCCGAGCGTGGTCGCGAACTCGAGGGAGGCAGCGGTCACCCCCATCACGTGGACCTCGCAGCCCTGCGCGAGAGCGAAGCGGGCCGCCAGCAGTCCGATCGTGCCGGGCCCGAGGATCAGCAGGCGTTCACCCGGCGCGACCTGCGCCGCGCCTACGGCGCGGAGCGCGTTGCCGCCGGGCTCGACCATCGCCCCGGCGGCGTCGTCCACGCTGTCCGGGAGCGGGAGCAGCACACCCACCGGCACCGCCAGCTGCTCGGCCAGCGCACCGTGGAAGCCGCGACGCAGCCCGATCTCGAAGCGGTCCTCGCAGATGTGGTGCCGCCCGGTCAGGCACCGGTGGCAGTGCCCGCACCCGATCTGGGTGTCGCCCGTCGTACGACGGCCGAGCCAGGAGGCGTCGACGCCGGGACCGGTCGCCGAGACGGTGCCGCACCACTCGTGACCCGGTCGCAACGGGTAGTGCGCCAGACCCTCGTGGAGATAGCTCATCCGGCCCGAGTACATCTCCATGTCCGTGCCGCAGACACCCACCCGGGCGACGTCGACCACCACCTCGCCGGGGCCGGCGACGGGTGGCTCGACGTCCTGGACGGAGGACCGGCCCGGGCCGGTGAGGACGAGGGCCCGCACGTCAGCGCGGCCCGATCACGGTCTGGCGCTGTGTCCCGAGGCCGTCGATGCCCAGCTCCATCACGTCGCCCGGCGCCAGCCACACCTGCGGGTCGAACCCCATGCCGACGCCCGGCGGGGTGCCGGTGTCGATCAGGTCGCCGGGCTCGAGCACCATGAACTGGCTGAGGTGGTGCACCACGACGAAGGGGTCGAAGACCATGGTCGCGGTCGAGCCGCGCTGACGCCGTACGCCGTTCACGTCGAGCCACAGTCCCAGTGCCAAGACGTCCTCGATCTCGTCGGGCGTGGCCAGCCAGGGCCCGGTCGGGTTGAAGGTCTCGGCCGACTTGCCCTTCGACCACTGCCCGCTGCGCTCCAGCTGGAAGGCGCGCTCGCTCACGTCGTTGACCAGCACGTAGCCGGCGATCGCGTCGCGTGCCTCCTCGACGGAGTCGAGGTACGACGTCCGCCGCCCGATCACGACACCGAGCTCGACCTCCCAGTCGGTCTTGGTCGAGCCGCGCGGGATCCGCACGTCGTCGTACGGCCCGACCATGGTGTTGGGCGACTTGGTGAAGAGGATCGGCTCGTCCGGCACGGCCTGGCCGGTCTCGGCGGCGTGGTCGCTGTAGTTGAGGCCGATGCAGAGGATCTGGTGCGGCCGGGCGATGGGAGCGCCGATCCGCTCGTCGCCGAACGCCGCCACGGCTCCGCGCGCCGACGCGCTCCGCGACCACGGGACGGAGCGCGTCGAGGCCCCCTGCACCGAAGAAGGCCTCGTCGAAGTCGTCGACCACGTCGGACACGTCGACGTACGTCGTCTCGTCGACGCGGACGACGGGGCGTTCGGCGCCGACGGCGCCGAGGCGCATGAGCCTCACGCGGTCTCCTCGGCGGCGAGGCGCCCGGACCAGGCATGTGTCGGCAGGCCGGTGCAGCCGGGACGGGCGAGGAACAGGCTGCCGGAGAGCGGGAACTCGTCCTGCTCGGCGGGCGAGAGCTCGCCGCGGGCCGTGGTGATCAGCAGCTGGTCGAGCCGTGGACCGACGAACGCGACGCTCGTGGTGTGTGGCGCCGCCACCTCGATCACCTCGAAGAGCTCGCCGGCCGGCGAGTAGCCGCGCACCTCGCCCCGGCCCCACGCGGCGAGCCAGAGGTTGCCGGACGAGTCGACGCAGAGGCCGTCCGGGACTGCGTCGGTGAGCTCGAGTGCCCGACGGCGCGGGCCGACCGCACCCGAGGCCTGGTCGTAGTCGCGGACCCGGACCGTGCGCGACGGCAGGCTGTCGACGCTGTAGAGGAGGGAGCCGTCGGGGGAGAAGGCCAGCCCGTTGGACAGCCCGAGGTCGTCGTCGAGGACGTCGATCGTGCCGTCCTCGACCCGCAGCAGCCGCTGGGAGTGCCGGGCTCCGGTCAGTGACCCGGTGCCGACGAGGAACCGTCCGCGCGCGTCGCAGGTGCCGTCGTTCCACCGGTCGTCGGGATGGTCGGTGAACAGGTCGGGACCGGAGCGGCGCGTGCCGTCGGGCGCGACGTGCGTGAGCCGGTGGAGGTCGGCGACCAGGAGCGAGCCGTCGTCGGCCACGGCCACCGCCCCGACGTACGAGCCGAACTCGTGCCGCTGCACCACCTCGACCGAGCCGTCGGCCAGGCGTCCCTCGAGGACGAGGCCCGAGAGGATGTCGACCCAGACCACGCGCTCGCGCGGCGCATCCCAGAGCGGCCCCTCGGCGAGCTCGAAGACCGGGTCGGTGACCTGCTCGGCGGCGGTCATGGACGGACCTCGGTGAGCGCGCGGATCAGCGTGCCTGCCGCCGTCGCCTGCGCGGGGTCTCGCCCCTCGATGACGGGGGTCCTGACGGTGACGGTGAGCTCGGGGAGACCGTACTGTCGGGCACGGTTCGAGATGCTAGACCACCGTTTCGAGAAGTGGAACCGATGACTCCTCCCCGCAGCAGCCAGTGGTACGCCGGCACCGACCGCAACGCCTACATCCACCGGGCCTGGATGCGGCGGGGGCTGCCCGCGCACGCCTTCGACGGACGACCCCACATCGCGATCGCGAACACCGCCTCGGACCTGACGCCCTGCAACGCCCATCTGGACGAGGTCGCGGCGAGCGTCAAGCAAGGGGTCTACGAGGCCGGCGGGATCCCGCTCAACCTCCCGGTGGTGTCCCTCGGCGAGACGCTCGTCCGCCCGACGTCCATGCTCTGGCGCAACCTGGCCGCGATGGCGACCGAGGAGCTGCTGCGGGCGAACCCGGTGGACGGCGTCGTGCTGCTCGGCGGATGCGACAAGACGATCCCGGCGCTGCTGATGGCGGCTGCGTCGGTCGACCTCCCCGCGGTGGTCGTCCCCGGTGGACCCATGCTGACCGGCACGTTCCGTGGCCTGCCCTTGGGCTGCGGCACCGACGTGTGGCGGCTCAGTGAGGAGGTGCGTGCCGGGACCCTGTCCGAGGCGGACTTCCTGAGGTCCGAGTCGTCGATGATCCGCAGCCGCGGCCACTGCAACACCATGGGTACGGCGTCGACGATGGCGATGGTCGCCGAGGCTCTCGGGGCGACGATCCCCGGGACCGCCGGCATCCCCGCGCCCGACAGCCGCCTCCTCGAGGCCTCCCATGCGGCCGGCCGGCTGGCCGTCGAGATGGTCACGGCGGACCGGCGACCGAGTGCCGTGTTCACCCGCGGCTCCTTCCGCAACGCGATCGTCGCCCTGGCCGCTGTCGGTGGGTCGACCAACGCCGTCGTCCACCTGCTCGCGATCGCGGGCCGGCTGGGCGTCGAGCTGACGCTGGACGACTTCGACCGGATCGGCGCCGACGTACCGCTCCTGGTCAACCTGCAGCCGGCGGGCCGGTTCCTGATGGAGGACCTCCACCGCGCCGGTGGGTTGTCGGCCGTGCTCCGCGAGGTCGAGGACCTGCTCGACCCCGGGGCGGTCACGGTCACCGGCCGTCCCCTGGTGACCTACCTCGCGGAAGCCGAGAGCTGGGACCGGGAGGTCATCCGGCCGCGCGCGGACCCCTTCCTGGCGCATGCTGGCATCGCCGTGCTGCGCGGCAACCTGGCGCCCACGGGCGCGGTGATCAAGCCGGCCGCAGCGACGCCGGCCCTGCTGCAGCACCGCGGTCGCGCGTTGGTCTTCGACTCCGTCGAGGACCTGCACGCCCGCATCGACGACCCCGACCTCGACGTCGATGCCGACTCGGTGCTCGTGCTCCGGGGCTGCGGACCGCGTGGCTACCCCGGCATGCCCGAGGTCGCCAACCTGCCGATGCCGAAGAAGCTGGTCGAGGCCGGGGTCCGCGACATGGTGCGGGTCTGTGACGGCCGGATGAGCGGTACGGCGTACGGCACGGTCGTGCTGCACGTCTCACCGGAGGCTGCGGCCGGCGGGCCGCTCGGACTGGTCCGGACCGGGGACGTCGTCGTCCTGGACGTCGAAGGACGGCGCCTCGACGTCGAGCTCTCGACGGAGGAGCTGGCGGCCCGGGCGCCCGCACCGGCGGCGGTCGACGCGTTCGCAGCCCCCTCGCGAGGGTGGGAGCGGCTCTACGTCGACAGCGTGATGCAGGCCGACACCGGCGCCGACCTCGACTTCCTCGTCGGCTCGAGCGGAGACGCGGTCTCCCGCGAGTCGCACTGAGGGTCGGCGGAGCCGGGCGACGAGGACCCTCCTCTCGCTCACGTTGACACGGCCGTCGGCGGCATCGAGGTGCCGTCGACCGCGCTGCTCGGACACTGCCATGACGTGTGGCTGCGCGGGAATCGACAGTTCCGGCTGCGCAGCCCGACCACGAGGAGCCGCTGGTCGTCGCCGGCCCTTCGCCGTGCCTGGTCGCCCGTCACGGGAGGGACAGGCGACTCCGGACCTCCGGGGTGACGTGCTGGACCCACGTCATGCTGAGGTGGTCGGCGTTCGCGTAGACCATCAGGCCCCCGGCGACGACCGGGCACCGGCCGCGTAGGCAGGCGAGGTCACTGAGGTCGAGGAAACGCGCGCCCGCTCCGGCGGCCGCGGCGGAGGTGAGCCGGTTCGCCTCGCTGGTCCGGGGGTCGGCGCGGGTGGTGCAGGTCGCCATGGTGGCGCGGGTGTCGGTGAGGCAGCCGATGGGATCGGCGTCGAGCGCGGGGACGTCGCCCACGACCAGGAGCCGGTCGGTCAGCGGGGCGAGCGTGTGCAGCGTCGTGGACACGCCGCTGCTCCACGCGGCTCCGCGCTCCTGGACCGGAGCCGTCATGTTGCCCTGGAGCCCGCGGCCGCCGATGACGACGACGTCCGGCTTCAGCTGCGCGACCTGCTGGAGTGCCCAGGCGCGGAAGTCCTGGCACTCGGTGTACGGCCGCCCGCTGGTGCGGAGGCTCACGTCGTACGGAGCGCAGCCGTACTTCACCAGGGGGAGGACCCGGTAGCCGGCCTTCTGGCCGATCGTGTCGAGGGCCGGCAGCCACTGACCCATGTGGGAGTCGCCGAGGACGACCATGAGGCGGTCGCCCTCCGGGTCACCGACCGGGCACAGGTCGGCCGAGCTCTGGTCGTGCGTCGCGTTGCAGTCGTAGCGGTAGTTCCAGAGGTCCTTCGCGAGCGCGCCGACCATGTCCACGTCGGTGAGCGGGAAGGCCACCGGCGCGGCGGCGTCCGCCTGCTCGAGCGACGTGCGTAGCTCCTCAGCCACCGGGACCCGCTCGCCGCGCAGGGCGAGGTACTGCCGGTTGTCGTCGAGCCGGTGAGCCAGCCGCTGCTCGCTCAGGAGCCGGGCTCCGAGCACCGCACCGACGACCAGCGCGAGGGCGACGGGCCAGAGCACGAGGGCCCGACGGTGACGCGCGCCGAGCCACCGGTTACGCCGGAAGGGGTTCTCGACGAGGTGGTAGCTCGCCACCGCCAGCAGGAGCGAGACCCCCACCAGGGCGGCGGTCCCGAGCCCGCTGCCCCCGTCGGTCTCGTGGGCGGCCCACAGCACGAGCACCGGCCAGTGCCACAGGTACCAGGAGTAGGAGATGTCGCCGACCCAGGTCAGCGGACGCACCGCGAGGACGCGGGCCGGACCGACGGCGTCGGTGCCGATGCCGGCCGCGATCACGGCGGCGGTGCCCAGGACCGGCAGCAGGACGGCCCACCCGGGGAACCGCGTCGTCGCGTCGAAGACGGCGACGGCCGTGAGGACGGCCGCCAGGCCTCCGGCCGCCAGCACCCAGCGCACCCACGCGGTGGTCGCCTCGAGCCGCGACGCGGCGACAGCCAGCAGGGCGCCGATGCCGAGCTCCCAGGCCCGGCCGGCGGAGGAGAAGTACGCCGTGGTCTGGCTGTCACCGGTCAGGTGGAGCGACCAGCCGAACGACGCGAGCGACAGCACCGCGACGACGGCGACCGCAGGCCCGAGGTGGAGGCGGGTCAGACCGGTCGAGCGCCGGCGCGCGAGGAGCACCAACCCCAGCAGGAGCAGGGGCCAGACCAGGTAGAACTGCTCCTCGACCGCCAGGGACCAGTAGTGCTGGACCGGCGAGGGGGGCAGCCCCTCGGCGAAGTAGTCGGTGCCGAGGCTCGAGAAGTGCACGTTGGCGAGGAACGCCGAGGCCCAGCCCACGTCCGTGGTCACCTGCTGGACGCGGGTGTAGGAGAGCTCGGCCGCGGTGAAGGCGAGCGTGGCGACGAGGACGACGGTGGCGGCGGGGAGGATCCGGCGCGCGCGGCGCGCGTAGAAACCGAGCAGCCCGATCCGGCCGGTCCGCTCCGCCTCGCGCACCAGGAGGGAGGTGATCAGGAAGCCGGAGAGGACGAAGAACACGTCGACGCCGACGTACCCACCGGCCAGGAAGCCGACCCCGGCGTGGTCGGCGATGACCGTGATCACCGCGATCGCGCGCAGGCCCTGGATGTCGAGCCGGTGACCCGGGGCCGTCGACCGGGCGATGCCGGTCGTCGGCGCGACGACCGGGAGCGGCGTACCGGCCGGGGGCGCGACGAGGACCCCGGCGGCCGCTGCCACCGGGTACTCCGTCGTCTCAGCCCGCACGGGGTCACCCCTGTCACGAGGGGCGCCGATGACCCCTCAACCCGTGGGACGCCCGCACGGGGTCAGAAGTTCGGTCGAGACGGTGGCCGTGGTCGGGCTGCGGCAGGGTGCTCAGCGCGCGCGGCGCCGCAGGACGAGGTACGCGGCAACGGCGAGCCCGACTCCCGTGAGCGCCAGGACCGCCCAGTAGAAGCCCGTCGGGGACGACCCGAGGGCGGCGTACGGCGAGTCGGCGGGGACCAGCCGCGCGATCCCGAGGTGTCCGGCGATCGCCTCGAACGCGCTGCCAGGCACCACGCCGAGCGCCCGACCTGGCGAGCCAGGGGTACGTCGCCCACCTCACTCGGGTGTGGGCGCACTCCCCGGAAGCGCTGGGTGCGCTGTCGTACGTCCTCAAGCAGACCTCGCTCACCGCCGGCCTCGACGCACGTGCCCGAGCGCTCCTGGTGACCGCCTGTGCCGCGGCGATGGGGGACTCCTACTGCTCGCTGGCCTTCGGCTCGCACCTGGCCCGCGAGGCGGGGGACGACGTAGCGGCCGCGGTCGTCCTCGACCACGGCGCCGTCCTGTCCGCCGAGGAGCGCACCGCGGCCCGGTGGGCCCGCCGGGTGGCGCGCGACCCGAGTGCGACCACGGCCGCCGACGTGGACGCGCTCCGTGTGCTGGGCTACGACGACCGGCAGATCTTCGCCATCACGCTGTTCGTGGCCCTGCGACTCGCCTTCTCGACGGTGAACGACGCGTTGGGTGCTGCCCCCGACGCCGAGCTCACCGAGCGGGTACCGGAGGCGGTGCGGTCGGTGGTCACCTACGGCCGACCGCCGGCCACGTCACCGGAGTGACTTGCGCGGCGCAAGGATCGTCCTATACAACGGTTGGCCTGCAGGTCGATCGGGATTCCTGGACCGTGGTCGCGTATCGGGGCGACCGCCGGAGGACTGCTTGCACCAAGGGGGGAGGGCCCCGCCGACCCCGGGCGCGGCGGGGCCACTCCTCGCCGAACCGCCGTGGGTGAACGTCGTGCAGTGTGTGCCGGGGTGCACCGATGACTTCTCGGTGGTCGGAGGCCCGCGTGTCCGGGCCGGGTCAGGCCGGCGGGCGGAGCCCGTGCCGGATGCCCCACAGCACCGCCTGGGACCGGGTGGTCGCGCCGATCTTGCGATAGGCGGCCCGGATGTAGGACTTCAGGGAGTTGGGCGAGATGTGCATGTGGACCGCGATCTCGTGGTTGGTCCTCCCCGAGCACACGAGAGCCAAGGCCTCGCACTCGCGCGGGGTCAGGCGTGCGTCGTCCGGCCCGACGAGGCGGACGGTGGACTCCGTGTCGGGACGGGCCGGCAGGAGCTCCGGCTCCGGGGGCCTGTCGCAGAGTCCGTCCTCGGTCGACAGCGCCTCGAGCGCGCTCACCAGGTCACGGATGGGAAGGGCCTTCGACAGGTAGCCGGAGAAGCCGTTCTCCAGGGCCCACTCGACCAGAGGCTGCTGGGTGTGCCAGGAGTAGGCCACGGTGCGGCGTGCCAGCCGGTGCGGAGGCAGCCGTCCGGAGAAGACGCCACCCGGCTCGGCGTCGGAGAAGCAGTCGAAGAGCGCGATGTCGACCTCACCGGCGTCGGTGGGCTCCTCGGGGTCCAGGAGCTGGACGCGGTCTCGGTAGGGACGCAGCGACGACTCGAGCCCGTGGAAGATGAGCTCGGACTCGGCAGGTACGGCGATCCGGAGCGCGGGCCGCTCAGGGTCCGGCTCGCCGTCGGCGCACTTGGACGTCGCCTCGAGGCGGTTCATCAGGGTCGTCATCCGGGGTCCAGGGGTGACTCGGCTCGATCGCTGCCTGAGGTCTCAAGCAACCATGTCGGGAGGTGCCCGGAAAGCATGCCCCGTTCCCCGGATTCCAAACCTCCTCCGGGTCAGGAATCGGGTCCGGGCGAGTCCGCCCAGGCCCACGTCGGCGCGCTCGCCGGAGACGGGTGGCGCGCCAGCCAGGCAGCGAGGCGGGCCCGATCCCGACGTTCCAGCTCGTCGAGGACGTCGGCGCGCAGGGCGGCGCCGACCGCCCTCTGGCTGACGTCGGCTGCGGACTTCACCTCCACGAAGCTGCGGCTCCACATCTCGCACAGCTCCGCGCCCGTCATCACGCTCCAGCAGGAGAGCACGTCGGCCGTGGTGTCCGAGGGCACGTCCACCGTCCCGACAGCCCACCTCTCCTGGGTGCGGGGGAGGACCAGCCGCGCCACGGGCGGCGAGGTCGCCGTCGCGAGGAGCAGGAGGAGGGGAGTGGCGCGCCCGAGCACCGGCGCGGCGGCCACCACGAGCACCGCCGCGGCGGCGGTGTCCGTCCAGTCCCGCCAGGAGAGGTCGGAGCCCAGGAGGACGAGCCCCACCAGCAACCCGACGACACTGACGCTCACGACGACGGCGGCGATCGGCGCCGACACCAGACCCAGCAGGATGGCGGGCACGGCGACGGCGAGGAGGGTGGTCCACCACAGCCACCGGTACAGCCTCATGACCCTCGGTACCCGCTGCGAGCGAGCACATTCCAGCGCGCGTCAGCGGCGAGGCTTCGCGCCGCGGCTGAAGGCGCTGCGGATGACGCCGTCCAGCTCGGTGCGGCGGACGACGGTGGTGGGTTCCACGGTGACGTCCTCGAAGCCTGCCGCGCGCATGGGACGTCCTCCATGCTGCCCAGCAGGAACTCGACGTCGTCCAGCTCTGCCAGGCCGGTGGCCTCGACGAGCTCGGCGACCGAGGACGCGCGGTCGGCGACGTCGGCCGGATGGTCAGCCGGGTCTCGTCCACGGGACACCTCAGCCGCGCTCCAGCACGAGAGGGCGGGAGCTCGAGGTCGGGGACGAGCTCGACCAGCAGGGCGCGGACCCGGGTGTCCAGGTCGGCGATGATCCTTCGGACGGTGGCCTCGTCCTGGCCGCGTGGATCGGCGACCGGCCAGTCCCGGTAGACGACCCCGGGGACGTAGGGGCACTCCTCACCGCACCCGAGCGTGATGGCCAGGTCGCTGGCGGCGATGGTCTCGCGGGTCAGCAGCGTGGGACGCTCCCGCGAGGTGTCGAGGCCGAGCTCCTCCAGCACGTCGGCGACCTCGCGGTGGATGTGGTCGCCGGGCTGCGTGCCGGCCGAGAGGGCGGTGACCCGACCGCCGGCGTAGTGCTCGGCGAGGACGCGGCTGATCACGGACCGGCCGCCGTTGCGGACGCAGGCGAAGACGACCTGCGGGGTGTCGGTGCGGGCGCTCATGGCGTGCTCGTCTCGTCGAGGGTCGGGTCGGTCCGGCGGCTGGGGTGGTGCTCATGGGGAACGACGACGTCGTCGGCGCTGTCGCCGACGTGCGGGTAGAGCCAGGCCACGAGTCCCACGGCGACCACCGTCCCGACCAGCTGGGCGCCGACGAACCCGGGGACCGAGCCGGGTGCGATGCCGGCGAACGTGTCGGAGAAGGCACGGCCGACGGTGACCGCTGGGTTCGCGAACGAGGTGGACGACGTGAACCAGTAGGCCGCTCCGATGTAGGCGCCCACGGCGGGGGCGGCGAGGATGCCTCGCCCCGTGCGGGCCAGGGCGAAGATCAGCGCCAGGAGCCCGGCGGTGGCCACCACCTCGCCGAGCAGGAGATGCCACCCCGTGCGGTCGTGGGTGGACAGCTCGCGGACCGGGACCTGGTACATCAGGTTGGCGAGCTCGGCGCCGAGCACGGCGCCGATCACCTGGACGACCGTGTAGGAAACGACGTGGCTGCCCGAGATGCCGGTGCTCGCGCGGCGGCCGAGCACCCAGTCGGCCAGGGACACGACCGGGTTGAAGTGCGCGCCGGAGACCGGCCCGAACAGCAAGATGAGGACCGTCAGCCCCAGGAACGTCGCGGTGGAGTTCTCGAGCAGCTGCAGGCCGACGTCGTCGGGAGACAGCCGTTGGGCGGCGATGCCCGAGCCGACGACGACGGTGACGAGCAGGGCGGTGCCGACCAGCTCCGCGGTCAGCCTGCGGGCCAGGTCGAGGTCTCGACCGGTGGTGCGGGTCATCGCGGCTCCAGGTGGCTGTTCGGGCGGTGGCAGGACGGGTGCCGTTCGTCGTGGGGGCCATGATGGCCTGGGAGACGGTGAGCGCCCACGTCCCTGGTGGTTCAGCCGGTGCAGCAGGCGCCGGTGTCGGCGGCGGTCTGGCCCTCGAGCTCGGGTTGGGCGTCGGCGAGCACCACGTAGTTCTCCCAGCGCTGCTGGTCCGGGCCGGTGACCCAGTGCTTGTCCTGGCGGGCGTAGCAGCACACGACGTCGCCCTCGACGTCCAGGGCGAGCCCTGCCGTCTCGAGCCGGTCGGCCTCGGCCTGGACCTCCGCCATCGACTCACGCTCCACCCCGAGGTGGTTGAGCGTGCCGGTCTGGGCGGGGTTCTCGAACAGGACGAGCTTGAGCGGGGGGTTCGCGACCGCGAAGTTGGCGTAGCCCGGTCGCCGCTTGGCAGGGGCGGTGTCGAAGAGCGTGGTGTAGAAGTCCACGGCGGCGTCGATGTCGTCGACGTTCAGGGCGAGCTGGAGACGGGACACGGGTTCCTCCTGGTCGGATCCGAAACACATAGACAAATGTCGATGTATGCGCCACGATGCCACGGCGGGAGCGACGGGACAAGGGATACATCGATATTTGTCGATGATGTCATCATGGGTGCATGCCGAAGCCGCTGACCCTGCTGGAGCCCGTCCCGTCCGCCGCCGCCTGCTGCGCCCCCTTGACCGAGGCGGCCCTGTCCGCCGAGCAGGCCGAGGCGCTGGCGGTCCGGCTCAAGGCTCTCGCGGACCCGACCCGGCTACGGATCGTCTCGATGCTGCTGGCCCAGGAGGGCATGGAGGCGTGCACGTGCGACCTGACCGAGCCGCTGGGGCTGACGCAGCCGACGGTCAGCCATCACATCAAGAAGCTGGTGATGGCGGGCCTGGTGACCGGCGAGCGCCGGGGCACCTGGCACTACTACCGGGTCGTGCCGGACGCTCTCGCCGGGCTGGCGAGCGTGCTCGCCCCCACCGCCGTCGCGACGGCCTGAGCACGCGTCGCGCTACGGCTCGACGGTCCCGTGCTCGGCGTCGTAGGTCTCGCCGGTCAACCGGGTCTTGGCGAAGCTGATCAGGGAGGCCACGCGCCCACCTGGCGTGTCCCAGTACTCGCCGCGTTCCACGTCGACGCGGATCAGGGCGGCGTTGGGGTCCTCGGGACCTCCGGGGAGCCAGGCCTCGGCGAACGTGCTCCAGAGCTCACGGAGCTTCGCGTCGTCGTCGACCACTGCGGCGCGCCCAGCCAGGGCGACCCACGCGTCGCGGGAGGAGAAGGTCACGGCGACCTGCGGCTCGGCCGCGATGGCGCGCACGTGGTCGGTGTCGCGGGCGGTGATGAACCACATCTCCGCGTCCGGCTCGACCTCTTGCCGGGCCATCGGCACGCTGCGCACCCCACCGGGGCCGAACGTGGTCAGCATCGCGATGTGCATGTCGTTCATGAGGTCGACGAGCTTCTCGCGGCTGCCCTCGTTGATGTCGGTCGTCATGTCCACCCCTCCGGGTCGTTAGGTGCGCTTCGGTTCCGGGTACGTGCCCGACTTGCCGTCCGGCAAACCGGGGCCGGGCCGCCGGGCGTACGTCGACGAGGGAGACGCATCATGAGGGCACTGACGTGGCAGGGGAAGCGCAAGGTCTCGGTGGAGACCGTTCCGGACCCGAGGATCGAGGCGCCGAACGATGCCGTCGTCCGGGTCACGTCGACCGCCATCTGCGGCTCGGACCTGCACCTCTACGAGGTGCTCGGCCCGTTCCTGACTCCCGGTGACATCCTCGGGCACGAGACGATGGGCGTGGTCGAGGAGGTCGGGCCCGAGGCGGGCGACCTCCAGGTCGGCGACCGGGTGGTGATCCCGTTCAACATCTCGTGCGGCTCGTGCTGGATGTGCTCGCGCGGGCTGTACGCCCAGTGCGAGACGACCCAGGTCCGCGAGCACGGCAAGGGCGCCAGCCTCTTCGGCTACACGTCGTTGTACGGCGCGGTGCCGGGCGGGCAGGCCGAGTACCTCCGCGTGCCGCATGCCGACTTCGGCCCGGTCAAGGTGCCCGAGGAGGGCCCCGACGAGCGCTGGCTCTACCTCTCCGACATCCTCCCCACCGCCTGGCAGGCCTTCGAGTACGCCGACGTGCCGGACGAGGGCACGGTCGCCGTGTTCGGGCTCGGGCCGGTGGGCCAGCTCACGACCCGGATCGCCCGGAACGCCGGCCGCCGGGTGATCGCGGTCGACCGGGTCCAGGAGCGGCTGGCCCTCGCGGCGAGCTACGGGGCGGACACGATCGACCTGGACTCCGTGGACAGCGTCCCCCAGACGATCTTCGACCTCACCGACGGTCGCGGCGCCGACGGGACCGTCGACGCGGTCGGGATGGAGGCGCACGGCTCTCCGGCCGCCCACGCGGCGATCAGCGCCGTCGGTCTCCTGCCGGACGCGCTGGCCAAGCCGCTGACCGACCGGTTCGCCATCGACCGGCTCGCCGCGCTGCAGAGCGCGATCAAGTCCGTCCGGCGCGGCGGCACGGTGTCGGTCTCCGGCGTCTACGGCGGCGAGATCGACCCGATGCCGATGATGGAGATCTTCGACCGCGGCATCACCATGCGGTTCGGTCAGTGCCACGTGCGCCGCTGGACCGACCAGATCCAGAAGCTGCTCAGCCAGGACGAGGACGTGCTGGGGGTGGAGACCCTGGCCACCCACCGGCCCACGCTCGAGGACGCCCCGGCGGCGTACGAGATGTTCCAGAAGAAGGCCGACGGCTGCGTGAAGGTGGTCCTCAAGCCGTGAGCGCCCCCTCGGACCGACCTCGCGTCGTCCTGGTGACCGGTGCCTCCAGCGGGATCGGGCTGGCGACCGCCGTCGCGGCGTCGCGGGCGGGCGACCACGTCGTCCTGGCCGCCCGCGACGAGGACGCCCTGAAACGCGCCGAGGAGCAGTGCCGGGACGCCGGCGCCGCCTCGACCCGGCTGGTCGCCTTCGACATCGGTGACGACGAGGCCGTACGCCGGTGTGTCAGCGAGGCGCTGAGCGTCGCCGGTCGCCTCGACCTGGTGGTCAACGCGGCCGGTGTCGTCAGCTACGGACGGACCGAGGAGGTCCCGGCCGAGGTCTTCGACAGGGTGCTGCGCACCAACGTGGTGGGGACGGTCAACCTGGCGCGGCACGTCGTCCCGGTCCTGCGCGCGCAGCAGTACGGCACGTTCGTGCTCGTGGGCTCGGTGATCGGCCACATCGGCGTCCCGGGCATGTCGCCGTACGTCCTGAGCAAGTGGGCGGTCCGCGCCCTGGCCCGGCAGCTCCAGCTGGAGAACCGCGACCGTCGCGACGTCCACGTGGTGCACCTGGCGCCGGGCGGCGTCGACACGCCCATCTACAAGCTCGCCGGTACCTACTCCGGCTACGTCGGTCGCCCGCCGCCGCCGGTGACGACGCCCGAGAAGGTCGCCCGGCGGATCCTGCGGACCGTCGAGCATCCGCGGGACCGGGTCCAGGTAGGGGTGGCCAACGACCTCATGCGCTTCGGGTTCACGGCCGCACCGCGCCTCTTCGACCTCCTCGTCGGCCCGCTCTTCTCGGTGGCCGGCCAGGACCGGACGCATGTCGTGCCGCCGGGGCCGGGCAACGTCCTCGTGCCGACGCCGGACTCCTACGGCGTGCGCGGCCGCCAGGGGAACGCGGTCGTCGGCATCGTGCGGAACCTGCGCTCCCTGCTGTAGCCGGGCCCGCTGTCGTCGGGGTGGCGCTCAGGGTCGGCTCCGCCGGCCCACCGGTCCGCTCGTGGCGAGGTCGCGCAGGGCGCTGCTGACGCGGCGCGGCCGCAGCACCGGCGTCCTGCCGGACGCTCCGTCCCGCATCCCTGCCAGCACCTGCCGGAGCACGGACTCGGCGTCGACGGACGGAGACCAACCGAGCTCCCGGCGGGCGCGCGAGCTGTCCAGCAACGGGAGGGCGAACGCCATGTCCAGCCAGCCGGTGTCCACCTGCTGCAGGTGGGCGTGCCACGCGATCGACATCAGCGGACGGAGGACCGCGGACGGCACGTGGACCGGCCGCGCGCCCAGGGCGTCCGCGATCCGGTCGGTGGTGATCGGCGGGTCGGCGGCCAGGTTGAAGGCGCCCCCGACCTTCCGGTCGAGCTCACGGGCGACGGCGTCGGCCACGTCGTCGGCGTGGACCATCGGCACCCTGAGCCGGCGGTCCAGCGGCAGCACGGGCACGTGGTCGAGGACCGCAGCAGGGACGATCGCCGGTACGCCGTACCGCAGCAGCGCGCTGCCGGCCGACCGCTGCCCGACGATGCCGGGACGCATCCTGGTGACCAAGGTCGTGTGCCCCGCGCGCTCGTGCTCGTCGAGGAGCCGCTCCGCGGCCGCCTTGTGCACGCTGTAGCGCGAGGTCCGGACTCCACCGGTGGGCCAGCTCTCGTCGACCGGGGTGTCGTCGCGCTTGGGGGAGTAGGCGCCCATCGAGGACATGTGCACCAGGTGCGGGACGCCGGCAGCCGACACCGCCCGCAGCACCCGGCGGGTGCCGCCCACCCCGAGCTCCTCGAGGTAGGTGAGGTCGTGCGAGGGCTGGAACCCCCAGGCGAGGTGGACCACCGCGTCGGCGCCCTCGAACGCCCGCTGGAGGATCGGGACGCAGTCGTCCGTGGTGAGGTCGACGCTCACCCACGCGACGTCCGCCGCGACGGCACCGTCGTCCGGGACGCGCCGTGCCAGCCCGACCAGCTCGTGCCCCTCCATGCCCAGGCGACGCAGGGCCGCGGTCCCGATGTTCCCGCTGGCTCCGGTGATGACGACGCGCATCCGACTCCCCGTTCTCTCGTCCCCCCACGAGTACCCAGGAACCGGGCCGGCCACGCGGTCCGGCGGAGCACGCCCGCCGTTCCCCCGGACATGCGTGATGCCGGAGGGAGCGGCCGGGCGTGCTCGGTGGTGCTCAGGCCTCGATCGCGGTGCGCTCGGTGGCCGAGGAGGCGACCTCGATCTTGCGCGGCTTCGCGCGCTCGGCCACGGGGATGCTCAGGCGCAGGACGCCGCTGTCGTAGTGGGCCTCGATCTGGTCGAGGTCGAGGTTGTCGCCGAGGACCAGCT
Source organism: uncultured Actinomycetota bacterium (assembly GCA_963742195.1). GTDB lineage: Bacteria > Actinomycetota > Actinomycetes > Propionibacteriales > Nocardioidaceae > Nocardioides. Next base: position 121,954 of record CAVULA010000005.1, on the reverse strand, counting down.
GACGGCTGAAGACGCCGCGAGGACGCTCCGAGGCGAGCATCTCCCAGTCGCCGTTGCGGCCGACCCGCTCGGCGCGCACGGTGAGCACGTTGCGCTCGACGTCCAGGTCGATCGACTCGGGGGACACCCCGGGCAGGTCGAACTCGATCTGGAAGACGTCGCCCTGCCGCCAGGCGTCCATCGGCATCACGGCCGGGCGGTTCGTCGTACCCAGGACCTGGCTGGCCAGCCGGTCGAAGTCGCGGAACGGGTCCGTGGTGCGCAGCAACATGGTGGTTGTCTCCCTTCGGTATGTGTAATGTGCGCTATAGGTTTTATATACCCGACGATTCATCTGACGTCAACCGGGGAGGAGATCGTGTCGTGGCTGCCGACCGACGGGCCCTGTTCGCCATCTCGGTGGCGGCCGAGCGCGCCGACCTCCCGATCCAGAACCTCCGGGTCTACGAGCGCCGCGGGCTGCTCGAGCCGGCCCGCACCGCGGGCGGGACCCGGCTCTACAGCGAGGCCGACATCGTCCTCCTGCAGCGGATCGGCGCGCTGCTCGACGAGGGTCTCAACCTGGCCGGGATCCGGCGGGTCCTCGAGCTCGAGTCGGAGGTCGCCGGCCTGCGGGCGCGCCTCGGCCGGCGGGGCGGTGAACCCGGGCCGTGAGGGCCGCATGGCCGTTCCCGCCAGGGGTACAGGTGAACCTTCGACAACCTCTGGAGGGGAACCATGACGACAGCACCCACCACGCAGGACCAGGATCAGGGGACCGCAGCCGCGGCTGCCGACCAGGGCAAGCACCTCGGCGGGGTCGCCGCAGGGGAGGCCCAGAGCGTCGCCGGGGACGTCAAGGACCAGGCCCAGCGGCTCCTGGACGAGACCAAGCAGCAGGTCAACGAGCAGGGCGCGGTACAGCGTGATCGGCTCGTCGAGTTGCTCCGGGGCCTGAGCCACGACCTGCGCGAGATGGCCGACCACGCCGAGGGCAACAGCCTGGCCGGACAGCTGGTCCGGCAGGGAGCCGACCGCGCGCAGGGCATCACGAGCAGCCTGGACGGTCGTGAGCCGGCGGACATCGTCGACGAGGTCCGGGCCTTCGCCCGCCGCCGGCCGGGAGCGTTCCTCGCCGGTGCCCTGCTCGCCGGGCTGGCGGTCGGCCGGTTCGCGCGCGGAGCCAAGGACGCGCAGAGCGACGAGCAGTCGACGCGCGGCACCGGGCCCGGCCAGGGCTGGGAGACCTCCGTCCCCCAGCCGGTGACGGGGCCGCTCGACACCTCGCCCGCCCCGGTCACGCCGGCGACCACCGCGACGACCACCGCGGCCCCGACGAGCGCGTCGAACGGCGACCCGTCGTTCGGTGACCCCTACACGGCGGAGACCCCATGAGCGGCAGCAGCTCCTTCGGGACCGATCCCACCCGACCGGCCGACGACCGCAGCCTCGGCGAGATCGTCAGTGACGTGGCGACTGACCTCAGCACCCTGGTCCGTCAGGAGCTCGACCTGGCCAAGACCGAGGTCAAGCAGGAGGCCACGCGCGCAGGCAAGGGCGCCGGCATGGTCGCCGGAGCCGGGGTGGCAGCACACCTGGGGCTGATCTTCCTCTCGGCCTGCTTGATGTTCCTGCTCGACAACTGGATGCCGATCGAGGTCGCGGCCCTGATCACCGCCGCGCTGTGGCTGGTGGTGGCGGCCGTGCTCGGCCTGAGCGGCAAGAAGACCTTGAGCCAGACCAACCCCGCGCTGCCGGTGACGCAGCGCTCACTGAAGGAGGACGCGCAATGGGCAGCACACCAGAAGAGCTGAACACCGAGATCGCCGGGACGCGCGAGTCGCTCGCCACGGACCTGGACGCCCTCCAGGACCGGGTCAGCCCGCAGGCGGTCCTGGACCGTCGGAAGGCCGCGGTGCGGTCCCGTGCCCAGGGGCTGCGCTCCCGGGTGATGGGCTCCGACGACTCGTCGTCGGGCGGTCTCTCGTCCGCCGGCAGCAGCGCGGTGGACACCGCCCAGCACAAGGTCGAGGGCAGTCCACTGGCGGCCGGGATGGTGGCGTTCTTCGCCGGCGTGCTGGTCTCGGCGGCCATCCCCGCGACGCGGACGGAGAGCCGGCTCAGCCAGAAGGCCGTGGACACCGCCAAGGAGCACGGGCAGCCGGCGGCCGATGCGATGAAGTCCGCCGGCCAGGACATGGCCGAGGGGCTCAAGGACTCCGCCCAGCAGGCGGTCCAGGAGGTCAAGAGCAGTACTCAGCAGTCCGCCCAGCGGGTGCAGGAGGAGGGTCGGAGCTCCGCGGAGGAGGTCCGGGCCCAGTCCCAGAGCTCCCAGTCCGACTCCCAGTCCACCTACCAGTCCCAGTCCCGCGTAGGCCGACGATCGACGTGCCCCGCGACCCGACCACGGGCCGCGGGGCACGTCGTCGTACCGGCACGCTGCGCATGACCGCGTGCGGCAACCGGGTACCGGGACGACACCCAGGTCCGTCCATCACCACGACAAGGAACCCGATGCTGCTGCCCTCTCCGTGCGGACCGGTCAGCCGCTCGATGGTCGACCTGATCTCGGGAGCCGGCACCGGCTCGTCCCCGACCCTGCCGACCACCGGCGTGATGGCCGACCGCGACGTCCAGCTGGCCTGGTGGATGGCCTACGAGCTGTTCTACCGCGGTTTCGACGACGTCGACGACGCCCGCGAGTGGGATCCCGAGGTACTGCGCCTGCGCGCCGCCATCGAGCAGCGGGCCGAGGCCGAGCTGCGTCGGGCCACCCGCGAGCGGCTCGACCGGGTCTCCCCGGACGAGCCCGTCGGGGACGCGCTGCTCCGGCTGGTGGAGGAGGACGAGGGGCCACACCTCTCGGCCTACCTGCGCCGGGACGCGACCGTCGGAGCAGATGCACGACTTCCTGCGCGAGCGCAGCGTCCAGCAGCTGAAGGAGTCCGACCCGCAGTCGTTCCTGCTGCCGCGGCTGGACGGACCCGCGAAGGTGGCGCTGGCCGAGATCCAGTACGACGAGTACGGCGCGGGACGCCCGGAGCAGCTGCACCAGGCGCTGTACGCCGCGGCCCTGGACGCTGTCGGGCTCGACGCGACGTACGGCGCCTACGTGACCGAGGTGTCGGCTCTCTCGCTGGCGAGCGCGAACGTGATGTCGCTGTTCGCGCTCAACCGCCGGCTCCTCGGCGCGGGCCTCGGCCACTTCGCGGCCTTCGAGGCCTCCAGTGCCGTTCCCTCCCGCCGGATCGCCGCCGGCCTCGAGCGGCTGGGCCTGCCGAACGCCGCGGCGGCGTACTTCCTCGAGCACGTCGAGGCCGACTCGGTGCACGAGCAGGTCGCCGCACGCGACCTCTGCGGCTCGTTCGTCGCCGCGCACCCGAGCCTGCGCGGGGAGGTCGTGTTCGGCGCCGCCTGCGCCCTCTGGCTCGACGCGGAGTCGGGCACCGAGCTGCTCGCACGGTGGGCGTCGGACCGACCGGCCCGGGACCTGGCGTCGTGAGCGCCACCGTGCGGGTCTGCCCCGACGGCCCTTTCTTGGTGCGGGGTGCCGACGAGGTGGTGGACGAGCAGGGAGCCCGGCACCCGGTCACCCGACCGGTGGTGGCTGTCTGCGCGTGCGGGAGATCGTCCCGGGCTCCGTGGTGCGACGGCACCCACAAGTCCGTCCGGCCACGGGACACGCGGTGACGGAACGGGTGACGGAACGGCAGAGTGCCGGGGTCCGGGAGACCATGGACTTCGACGGCCTCGCCATCGCGTTCGACGACCGCGTGCTCCGTCCGCGACCCTGGACCGTCGCGCAGTCCCGCTGGGCGGCGCTCCTCCTCGACGGCCTGCCGCCTGGTCCGGTCCTGGAGCTCTGTGCCGGTGCCGGGCAGATCGGCCTGGCCGCGGTCGCGCGGTCACCGCGCCGGCTGGTGTGCGTCGACGCGGATCGCGACGCGACTGCCTTCGCCGCTGCCAACGCCGAGGTGGCCGGGATGACCGACCGGGTCGAGATCCGGACGGCCAGGCTGACTGATGCTCTGGCCGGTGACGAGAGGTTCGCGCTGGTCATCGCCGACCCACCCTGGGTACGGCGCGCGGAGACCGAGCGCTTTCCCGAGGATCCCGCTCTCGGCGATCGACGGTGGCGACGACGGGCTGGACGTGGCCCGTGACTGCGTCACGGTGATCGGTGCCCACCTGCTGCCGGGAGGTGCCGCCCTGCTCCAGCTGGGGTCCGCCGACCAGGTGGCGGCGCTGGAGCCGGTGATCTCGGCGGCCGGCCTGCGCGCGACCGCCGTCCGGACGTGTCACGGCGGAGTGGTGGCTCGGCTCGATCCGCGCTGAGGCCGCGCTGAGGCCGCGCTGAGGCCCGCACTGAGGCCCGCACTGAGGCCTGCACTGACGCCGAGCGCGCGGCCGACTCCATCGCGGAGCCGGCCGCGGCCGCCCGGGCCGACGTGTCAGGTGTCGCTGGGAGCCGAGGAGATCGCCTCCACGAGCTCACCGACCCGGTCCTCCGGCAGGTGCCGTGCGACGTCGGCCTGGCTGACGACGCCGACGAGCTCGTGACCGTCGATCACCGGCAGCCGCCGTACGCCGTGCTCGGTCATCGTGCGGAGCACCTCGTCGACCGTGTCGTCGGCTCCGATCGTGACCGGCTTGCCGTCGGCCAGCTCGGAGACGCGCACACTGGAGGGATCGGCGCCGTCGGCGATCCGGAGCACGATGTCGCGGTCGGTCACCGCCCCGCTGAGCCGCTCGTCCTCCCCGCAGATCGGCAGGAACCCGACGGAGAGCTCCCGCATCTTGCGCGCCGCGTCTGCGAGCGTGTCCTGGACGGACGCACACTCCGGGCTGCCGCTCATGATGTCGCGTGCTGTGGTCATGTCTCCTCCTCGTGGTGTGGCTGGAACGCCCGGTACCCGCCGCCGCGCCGGGCATGCCACGGAGAGTCGGTCGAGTGATGTGAAGTCGGGCCCACGTCGCGCCCGGCCCGACCCGCGTCCGCGATCATGTGAAGTCGGGCCCACGTGTCGCGACCCCCGGGCCTGAGCCGCTGTCCGGACATGTGAAGTCGGGCCCAGCCGCCCCCAACCCGACGTCCCGAACATGTGAAGTCGGGCCCACTAGGGCCAGGCGGCGTCCGGGTGGTCCCGACTTCACATGCCGGACGCCACGCACGTGACTGTCAGGCGCAGGTGGGGCGGCGGTCCGGGTGGTCCCGACTTCACATCGCTCGGCAGCGAGGCTCGACGCAGGCGACGCGGAGGGCGAGCCGGGGCGGGGGCTCAGGCCCCGATCCGCGAGGGGAACCGTTCCCACGCCCGGTGCGCCCCCATCTCCGCCAGCAGGCCCTCCGCGAGCGCATCAGGGTCGTCGCCGAGCACGACCCCCGGTGTCGACGCGTCAGCGCCGACGAGGTCGAGGACGGCGGCTCCGCCGTCCAGCGCCGCAAGAGCCTTGGCGTGCCGATAGGCCTCCTCCACCATCAGGGCGACGCGCGGGTCGACCTCGGGCGCGGCTGCAGCCCCCGCCTTGGCGTCCCGCGCCGGCAGTGCGTCCGGAGCCGGGGCCGGCGCGCCGAGCAGGACCACGGCGTCGAACTCGACGGACCGACTGGTCAGGAACGTGCGCTGCACCGCCGTCCCGTCCTCGAGCACACCTCCGCGGGCGGCGACGACGAGAGGCAGCAGCCCGGCGCCGAGCAGGCTGCGGCGCAGCGGCGCCAGGGCCGAGAGGTCCCCGTCCGCGTCCACCACGACGCCCACCGTCCGCCCGTCGACCGGCCACGTGCCCCCCACCTGGGACAGAGCCGGGCTGGGCTCCTCGTCGGCCAGGTCGACGGTCGCCTTGGGCGCCGGCAGCCCGAGCCCGGCCGCGACCTCCCGGCACAGCACGGGGTCGATGTTGGCGAGCGCCAGGAGCTGACGCTCCTTGACGGCCTGCTCGTAGCACTTGCCCAGCTCGAAGGTGTAGGCGCGCACGATGTGCTCCTGCTCCACCGGCGACATGCTGGTCCAGAACAGCCGGGCCTGGCTGAAGTGGTCGTCGTACGACGCGGGCGCAGCGCGGCGCTTGGTGTCCGCGGTGACCGCCACCGGCGCCTCCACGAACGCACCGTCGTCCAGACCCGCGGTGAAGGGGCACCCGCCGTCGAGCGAGTTGGGCCGGTACGGCGCCACCCCGGCATGGACGCCGTGCTGGTGGTAGCCGTCGCGCAGCATGTCGTTGACCGGGGAGTGCGGCCGGTTGACCGGGATCTGGTCGAAGTTCGGTCCCCCGAGCCGGGACAGCTGCGTGTCGACGTAGGAGAACAGGCGCGCCTGGAGGAGCGGGTCGTCGGTCACGTCGATCCCCGGGACGAGGTGACCGACGTGGTAGGCCACCTGCTCCACCTCGGCGAAGAAGTTGGTCGGGTTGGCGTCCAGGGTCAGCCTGCCGATCGGCTGCACCGGGGCCAGCTCCTCCGGGACGATCTTGGTGGGGTCGAGCAGGTCGATGCCCTCGAACGTCTGGTCCGGGGTGTCCTCGAAGACCTGGATCCCCAGCTCCCACTGGGGATGGGCCCCCGACTCGATCGCGTCGTACAGGTCGCGGCGGTGGAAGTCCGGGTCGAGGCCGCTGATCAGCTGGGCCTCCTCCCAGGTCAGGGAGTGGACTCCCAAGGTGGGCTTCCAGTGGAACTTGACCAGGGACGTCGTGCCGTCGGGCGCGGTCAGCCGGAAGGTGTGCACGCCGAACCCCTCCATGGTCCGGTACGACCGAGGGATCCCGCGGTCGGACATGTTCCACAGCGTGTGGTGCTGGGCCTCGGTGTGCAGCGAGACGAAGTCCCAGAACGTGTCGTGGGCACTCTGGGCCTGCGGGATCTCCCGGTCGGGGTGCGGCTTGCCGGCGTGGATGACGTCGGGGAACTTGATCCCGTCCTGGATGAAGAAGACCGGGATGTTGTTGCCGACCAGGTCGAAGATCCCCTCATCGGTGTAGAACTTCGTGGCGAAGCCCCGTGTGTCGCGCACGGTGTCCGCCGAGCCGCGCGAGCCGAGGACCGTGGAGAACCTCACGAACACCGGCGTCTCGACGCCCTCGGCGAGGAACGCCGCACGGCAGAGGTCGCCCGCCGTCCCGTAGCCGACGAAGTGCCCGTGCGCCGCCGCGCCGCGCGCGTGCACGACCCGCTCCGGGATGCGCTCGTGGTCGAAGTGGGTGATCTTCTCGCGCAGGTGATGGTCCTGGAGCAGCGTCGGCCCGCGCTCGCCGGCCTTGAGGGAGTGGTCGGTGTCGTGGAGCCGGGTCCCCGTCGCGGTGGTCAGGAAGGCGCCCTGCTGGGCGCGGGCGTCGTCCTGGGCCGCCTCGGCCCCGGTGGCGCTGCGCAGCTCCGGCTGTCCCTGCTCCGGGGACGGCCCCGCCGGCTCGCGCAGCTCGGTGGGCTCCTCCACGGTCGGTGTGAGCGGGCCGGGGGAGCCCGGGACCGGGGTCTCGAGCAGATCGCTGACGGCCTGTGCCGCGGCCCGGGCCGTCCGCGTCGCTGCTTCGGTCGCCGCGCGTACGGGCTTCTTCGGGTCCATGGGGTCCTCCGATCGTGGATGAGCACGCCGGTACCCCACCCGAGCACGGCTCATTCAAGGGAGCTGGAGGAGCAGCGCCACCCGGGCGACGACGGCATCCGGGACGCCGGCTCGGGCGGCGGCGCCGACCAGGCGCTGGTGCGCCTGCTCGACGGACTCGCCGAAGCGGGCGGCGAGCAGGCCCACCGCGGTGTCGATCTCATTGCGCCGGGCGAGCTGCTCCGGCGCCTCGGCCGCGCGGCGGCGGCTGGCGAACGTCAGGTCGGCGTCGGTGACCGCTCCCTCGGCGGAGGCGCCCAGGGCCTCGGCGAGCCGGTGGTGCCGGTCGCGGAACGCGTCAGGGGTCGAGCCGTAGAGGTTGATGCCACCGACCACGGCGTCCCGGTCGTGGATCGGGAGCGAGAGGCTGCTCGCGATCCCTGCTGCCGCGCTGGCCCGGGCGAACAGGCTCCAGGCACCCTCGTCGAGAAGGTCACCGATGTCCGCCTCGGTGGTGTCCGCGGTGCGCGCCGTGTGGACGCACGGACCGTCCTCGAGGTACTGCGCCGCATCCACGGCAGCGATGTCCAGCCCGCTCGCCACCAGCGTGAAGGTCAGGTCGTCCTCCACCAGGCCGAGGCTCAGGCCCACGCACTGCGGTGCGATCTCCTGGGCCACACGGCCCATCTCCTGCAGCGTCTCGCCGAGCTCGGTGTCGTCGTACCCGAGGTACTCGTCGAGCGCCTCGGCGGTCTCCGGGACCGGTTCCATGTCTCCTCCCATGGGTTGAGGTGTCAGCTGGCGCGCAGTCCCTCGGCGGGCTGGCCCAGGTGCCGACGCAGGTCACGCATGATCCGGGCCAGGAGCCGGGACACCTGCATCTGGGTGACCCCGAGCTCGTCCGCGATCTCCTGCTGGGTGCGACCTTCGAAGAACCTCAGCATCAGGATCCGCCGGTCCCTGGTGGCCAGACGGCTGAGCGCCGGGCGCAACGTGATCCGGGCCTCCACGCGGTGGTGGTCGCGCTCGTCGTCCTCGCCCGGGAGCAGGTCCAGCAGCGTGGCCGCGCCAGGTCCTTCGCCGCGCGGGGCGTCCAGGCTGGTGGGCGCGAAGCAGCCGTCGGCGCTGAGGGCGTCGGCGACGTCGACCGGGTCCTCGTCGAGCTCCGTGGCGATCTGCTCCACCGTGGGCGCTGCGCCGTTCTCGTGCTCGAGGCGACGCTGGGTGGCGAGCACCTTGGTCTGGATCTCCTGGATCTTCCGCGGCGGGCGGACGACCCAGGCATGGTCGCGGAAGTACTTCTTGAGCTCGCCGCGCATGGTGGGCACGGCGTAGGACAAGAAGTCCTCGGCCAGGTTCGGGTCGAAGGCCCGGGCAGCGCGCAGCAACGCGGTGTACGCGACCTGCTCGAGGTCCTCGATCGGGACGCCGCGGTCGCGGAAGCGAGCGGCGACGCTCTGGGCGACGGGCATGTTGAGCAGGACCGCCTCCTCCACCGCGCGCTCCCGGGCGTGCGGGTCGGGCTCCTGGGCGGCGACGCTGAGCAGCCGGTTGGTGGTCTGGTGACGCGCGGAGCGCGTGCGCGTGGTCGTCAGTGGTGCGAGTCGTGGTCATCCGGGGTCCTGGGGTGACTCGTGAAGACCTGCCCCCTTCTCGAGCAGCGGGACGGCTCACTCGGGAGGTGCCCCGAGATGGCAGTTCCACGATCAAGGTCGCATTTCCGGACGCCTGCAGTCCTCCCCCGCAGGGGCGGTACTGCCTGAGAAGAGTCCAAGAACGACGCGGACGGGCTAGGCCCTGGCGCTGCCCGGGGGCGTAGGCTCACCCGCGTCCAACGGCGGGGAGGGGTGGGAGATGCGGCCGCCCGAGAGCTCGCCCGACGCTTGGTCGCTCGCGCGGAAGGCGCTCGACGAGGTGGCCGCCGACGCCGCCCTGACGGGGCTGCCGGCCGTGCTGCAGCGGGTGTGCCGCGCCGCCTGCGCGTCGGTCGCCTCGGACGGGGCGGCGGTCCAAGTCATGTCCGGCGCAGGCTCGGGCACCGTCCTGGCCAGCTCCGACCAGCCCAGCAGCCGCGTCGCCGAGGCCGCCTTCGAGGTCGGTGAGGGGCCGTGCCTCGAAGCCTTCTCCACCGCGCGCCCCGTCCAGGTCCCTGATCTCACGACGGAAGGGTTCGCCCGGTGGCCGGGCTTCGCCTCCGTAGCGGGAGACCTGGGGTTCTCGGCCTGCTTCTCCTTCCCCCTCCAGCTGGGGGCGGTGCGGCTGGGCGCCCTGGACCTCTACCGACGGCGTACCGGCGGACTCACCCGTGACGAGAGGACGCTCGCCCTCGTCTTCGCGGACGTGGCGCGGGACAACCTCCTCGACCCGCCGCAGCTCTCGCCGGTCGAGGCGCTCGATGCCGGGCTGTCCCAGGCCCTGGAGATGCGAGCCGAGATCCACCAGGCCCAGGGGATGGTCACGATCGACCTCGACGTGGACCTGGACGAGGCCATGACCTTGATGCGCAGCCATGCCTTCCGGCAGGGCGTCCCGCTCATCGAGGTCGCCCGATCGATCCTGGCAGGTGCGAAACTCCCGGACTCGGGGAGCTGAGGGGGAGCGGGCGCTGCACCGGGCGGCGGACGCCAGGACCCAGGAGAGCGCGATGCCGAACCCGCCGGACCCCGCGGAGCTGACCCGCACGCTCGAGAGCATCACCCGGCGTGCGGTCGAGGCCCTGCCCGACGTGCAGGCGGCCAGCATCACCATCGCGCGTGCCGACGGACCTCGCCACCGATGCCCGGTTCCCCCGGTACGGTCCGGCCGCGAAGAGCGGGGGATCCGCGCCCAGGCGGCTCTCGCTCTTCCAGGTCCACGTCGCGCGGTGCCCTCACCTGTACGGCCGGCGGGGTGCGCTGCAGGACCTGGTGTCGCTCGGGCCGCTGCTGGCGCACCAGGCGACGATGACGGTGGGCTACGCCATCGAGGACGACGCTTCGTGACCGGCACCGCCGACCGGATCCGCCGTCAGCCGTTCGGCTCGCTGCCGTGACGGCGCAGCGGTCGGGTGGCCGGGCCCTCGAGGACCTGACCGTCGGCGGAGAACCGGGACCCGTGGAGCGGGCAGTCCCACGACAGCTCGGCGTCGTTCCACCTCACGATGCCGCCCAGGTGGGTGCACACGGCCACGACCGAGCAGGTGCGGCCGTCGACGCGGGACCGGCCCACCGGGACGACTCCCTCCCGACCCACGACGCCGGAGCCCTCGGCCGGCTCACCGGCCGTGCGCAGCTCGGCGCCGGCCAGGCCACCGGCCAGATGGGCGGCCACGGACGCGTTCAGCCTCGCGATCTCCAGGGCGCCGCTGGGCCGGGTCACCCGCCGCGAGATCGGCCGCTGCCACGACGTCTGATGCCCGTGGAGCTGCGCGACGAGCGACAACGCCGCCGCCACGGCGTTCGTCATGCCCCACTTGCCGTAGCCCGTCGCCAGCCAGATGTGGCCGCGGCCCCGGGGGAGCTTGCCGACGAACGGAAGACCGTCGTGGGAGGAGTAGTCCTGGGCGGACCAGGCATGGGTCTCGCGGGCCCCCGGGTAGTGCTCCTGCGTCCAGTCGCGGAGGCGGTCGAGGCAGGCGGCTTCGGAGGAGGTGCGGCCGACCACATGTCCCTCGCCCCCCACGAGGAGCAGGTCGGAGCCGGACTTCGCGGGAACGTCACGGACCGATCGGCTGGGCGGCCCGGCGGAGAGCAGCATCATCCGCGTCGGCTCCGGGTGCTCGAAGGCAAGGGCGTACGAGCGGTCGGGCTCGACCTTCGCGAAGTACAGCCCGCGGTCGAGCACCGGCACACCGGTCGCGAGCACGACGTTCTCCGCCCGTAGGGACGTCCCGTCGTCGAGCTCCACCCGCAGCTCTCCGGTACGGGAGGTGCCGACCACGCGACGGCCTTCGACCACGGCGCCGCCGGCCGCGCGCAGCTCAGTGACGAGTGCGGCGAGCACGTCCATGGCGTCCACCTGCGCCTGCTCCTCCAGCAGAGCCCCGCCGACGTGGGGGAACGGCACGTCCAACCGGTCCGACCAGTGCACCGGAAGGCCCAGCGAGGCTGCCGCGCGCTGCTCGGCCCTGGCCCTGGCCAGCGACGGGTCGTCGTGGGCGTAGGTGACGGCGTCCCGCCGCTGGTACGGCACGGCGTGGTCGTCGCAGAACCGCAGCAGCCAGGCCTGACCCTCCCGGTTCGCCTCCACGTAGGCCTCGGCGACGCGCTGCGACTGCCGTTCCAGGATCGACGACAACCGGGTGCCCTGGAGCAGCGACACCTTGCCCGTGGTGTTCCCCGTGGTCACGGCGCCGACCTGTCGCGCCTCCACGACGGCGACCGAGCGGCCCGCCCGGGCGAGGAGGAGGGCCGTGGTCAGGCCGGTCAGCCCCGCGCCCACCACGAGGTCGTCGTAGGCGGGAGCCAGGTCGTGGTCGGTGGGGATCGGTGGTCGGTCGAGCCAGACGGAGGTCATGCGCCCTTCGTACCCGGCGCACCCCCGGGCACACGGTCGGCAGTCCCGGACGGCGTCGCGGAGCCGCCCGGCCAGGGCCCGGTCGAAGACCCCCGGCTCGGCACGCCAGGTCCAGTTCCCGTCCGGCACGCCCGGCCGGTTCATCCTCGCCTCGCTGCCGAGGCCGAGCAGGTCCTGAGCCGGTACGACGGCCAGCCGGGCTCGCGAGGACAGGGCGAGCCGGACCAGCGCCCAGGGCATCGCCTCCTCCGGATCGTCCAGCTGGTGCCGGACCAGGGCCCGGGTGTCGTCGGCGAGCTCGCGCCACCAGCCGAGGGTCGTGTCGTTGTCGTGGGTGCCGGTGTAGACCACCGACCGCTCCTCGTGGTGGGCAGGCAGGTGCGGGTTCCCCGGGTCGCCGTCGAAGGCGAACTGCAGCACCTTCATGCCGGGCAGGCCGGCGGCGTTGCGCAGCTGCTCCACCGACGGGGTGATCACGCCGAGGTCCTCGGCGACCAGCGAGCCCGGGCCGGCCGCATCGACCAGCGGGCCGAGGAGGTCGAGCCCCGGTCCGGGCTCCCACCAGCCCTCCTTGGCCGTCGGCGCGTCCGCAGGCACCTGCCACGCGGCGTCGAACCCGCGGAAGTGGTCGATCCGGACCAGGTCGAACAGCTCCCGCTGCCGCTCGATCCGCCTGCGCCACCAGGCGTAGCCGTCCGCGGCCATCGCGTCCCAGGCGTAGTGCGGGTTGTTCCACCGCTGACCGTCCGCGGCGAAGTAGTCGGGCGGCACACCGGTCACCGTCGTCGGCCGTCCCGACGGGTCCAGTCGGAACAGCGCCCGGTGGGACCACACGTCCGCGCTGTCGAGAGCGACGAAGATCGGCAGGTCGCCGTAGAGCAGCACCCCGCGGTCGGCGGCGTACGCGCGCAGCGCGGTCCACTGCTCGGCGAACCGCCACTGCTCGCCACGCACGCGTTCGGCCAGCGCCGGCGCTCCGGAGACGACGTCGGACACCGCGCGCGGGTCGCGGTCGCGCAGCGCCGGCTGCCAGTCCGGCCACGGGGTGCCGCCGAGCGTGGTGCGGACGGTGAGGTACTCGACGTACGGCTCGAGCCAGTCCTCCTCCTGCTCGCACCAGTCGCGGTACGCCGTGCCCGACCGCGGCTGCGGCCGCGCAGGGTCGAGCAGGCCCGGATGGCCCGCCATCGCGGAGAGCGCACGGTAGGGCGAACCCTCCTCGTCGGGTGGCACGAGCGGCAGCACCTGCCAGACGGTGCACCCCGCGGCCGCCAGGAAGTCGACGAACGCGTACGCCGCAGGGCCGAGCCGGCCGCCCGGCAGCGACGACACGTGCAGCAGCACCCCGGCTCGACGGCGTGCCAGTGGGCCGGCCTCGAAGGTCACCTGCGGCAGGCTAGTCGGGCCGGGTCGGGTCGATGACGTCGAGGCGCTCGAGGAGGAACAGCACCGTCTCGGCGAAGGGCGCCCCCGAGGTCCGGCGGCGGACCAGGTCCCAGTCGACCTGCTCGCGCAGGGCGCGCAGGGTGGGCAGGACGGCGCCGAGGTCGCAGTAGTGCTCGTCCATCGCCAGCAGCTTCTCGGTGACCACGTCGGTCGCCGACACCACGGGCATCCGGACCGAGAGGACGGCCACCTCCCCGGCGGCGTCGAGGACGTCGTCGACCGACGAGCCCTGTGCGCGATGGATGACGTCGATCATCGGCCCCGTCCACGCGCACCTTGAACAGCCAGTCCTCGGGCGGCTGCTCGAGGTCGAGACCGGCCCGGCCGAGGCCCTCGGCGACCCGGGTCGCGTCCTCCGGCCGGACCAGGAAGTCGACGTCGTGCAGGGGCTCGGGAGAGCCGTGCGCCCAGGCGGCGTAGCCGCCCGCCAGGGCGAACGGGGCACCGGTCTCCTTCAGCGCCACGGCGACCCGCTTCAGTCCCTCGCGAAGCGAATCGAGCTCCCCGTCGGTGGCTTCGGTCATGGGCCTGCCGTACCCGGCGTCGTGTGGGCTCACTCATGGACCGGGGGCGACCTGGTTACGTGGTCCTCGTGCGGATCGCGACGTTCAACATCCTCAGCGGCCGGTCGCCGGTCGACGACCGCGTCGACGAGGAGCGCTTCCGGACCGCGATCCGTCGCCTCGACGCCGACCTGCTCGGCCTCCAGGAGGTGGACCGGAACCAGCCCCGGTCGCAGCACGCGGACCTGACCGCGATCGCCGCCGAGGCCATGGACGCACCCCATCACCTGTTCGTGGCCGCGCTGTCCGGCACACCGGGAGCCACCTGGTCGGCCGCGACGGGCGAGGAGCAGCCCGACTCCGCGGCGTACGGCATCGCCTTCCTCAGCCGGTACGCCGTGCTGGGCTGGCAGGTGGTCCGCCTGCCGGGGGCACCCGTCCCGGTCCCGCACCGGTTCCACGGCCGCCGGCTGCCGGAGTGGGTGCGCGACGAGCCGCGGGTCGCCCTGGTGGCCGAGGTCGACGGGCCGCACGGGCGCCTGGACGTGGTCACCACACACCTGTCCTTCCTCCGGCCGTGGAACGGACGCCAGCTGCGGCGGCTGGTCGCGGCCCTGTCTGCGGCCGGGCCACCGGCCCGGTCGCACCCCACCGTGCTGCTCGGCGACCTCAACATGGGACCCCGGCCGGCGGGCCGGCTCTCGGGGATGCGGCCGCTGGCCTCGGGCCCCACCTTCCCGGCGGAACGTCCTCGGCTGCAGATCGACCACATCCTGGCCTCGGGCCCGCTGCCGGCGGCCCGGGGGCAGGTCGTGCAGCTCCCGATGTCGGACCACCGAGCCCTGGTCGCCGACGTGTGAGCCGGAGTGATGCGCCCTCTCGGACCGAGAGGCGCCCCGGCGGCTGCGTAAGCCTCCCTGAGCGCCCCTCGTGACGTCGTCACCGGGCGGAAAGCCGCGGTTCGGACGGACTCCTTACAAACTAATCCGGGCGACCGGGGACGTGTCCACCCCTGCCTCGAAGGGTGAGACGGACGCCGCCCCGGAGCGGGGTCTCTCGGCGGCGCTGATCGCCGCCCGGTCCCGCCTGCTGGCAGGATCGCCGCATGACCGCACCCCACCCACAGCCTCGGGGGCAGCAACCAGGCCAGCCCGAGGCGCCCCCGGCCGCGCCCGCCGCGATGGATCCGGGAGCGGTGCTCCGGTCTCGCGCCTACCTCTCGGCCCTGCTCCTCGCGGCAGTGCTCGGGATCCCCATCTCCGTGGTGGCGTACGGCTTCCTGGCCCTGGTCACGAAGATCCAGGACCTGCTGTACCAGGACCTTCCCGACCAGCTGTTCACCGGCGGCATGCCGGCGTGGTGGCCGCTGCCCTGGCTGGCGCTGTGCGGGCTCCTCACCGGAGCCACGATCCGCTACCTGCCCGGCAACGGCGGCCACTCCCCGGCGTTCGGGTTCCATGCCGGCGGTACGCCGGTCGACCGCGAGCTCCCGGGCATCGTCCTGGCGGCGCTGGCCACGCTCAGTCTCGGTGCCGTTCTCGGTCCGGAGGCTCCGCTGATCGCCATCGGCGGTGGTCTCGCTGCCCTGACGGTGCGCCTGGTGAACAAGGACGCGCCCCCGATGGCGCTCACGATCATGGCCTCGGCCGGGAGCTTCGCCGCAGTCAGCACGCTGCTGGGGTCGCCGATCCTGGGTGCCTTCCTGATCATGGAGGTCGCCGGCATCGGTGGCGTGATGCTCAGTCTGGTCGCACTGCCCGGACTGCTCGCGTCCGGTATCGGGGCCCTCGTCTTCCTCGGCCTGGACAGCTGGACCGGGCTCGGCACGTTCTCGTTGTCGCTGACCTCGGTGCCCCCGGCCGTGGACCCGACCGTCGCCACCATGGCCTGGGCGGTGGTCGTCGGCATCATCGCGGCGCTGCTCGGATGGTTGATCCGGTGGGGCGCGCTGTCCCTGCGCCCCGTCGTCCACCTGAACCGGATCGTGGTGACCACCGGTCTCGGACTGCTCGTCGGCCTCGTCGCCATGGTGTACCAGCTGGTCTCCGGCCGCAGCGGCACGCAGGTGCTGTTCTCCGGCCAGACCGCACTGCCGGAGCTGGTGGCGCACGTCGCCGACTACTCGGTGGCCACCCTGATCCTGCTCGGCGTGTGCAAGATGGTGATGTATTCACTGTCGTTGAGCGCCTTCCGGGGTGGGCCGATCTTCCCGGCGATGCTGGTGGGCGCCACGCTCGGCATGGCGATGGCGGGCCTACCGGGCATGAGTGCGGCGCCGGCCATCGCGATGGGCATCGGGGCGATGTGCGTGGCCATGCTGCGGCTGCCCCTGACCTCGACGCTGCTGGCGGTGCTGCTCCTCGGTGACGACGGCGTCTCGGTGACCCCGCAGGTCATCGTCGCCGTGGTCGTGGCCTTCGTGGTGACCCACGTTCTCCCTGCTGCCGGCGCGCCGCAGCCGACGTCCGCCTGGAGAGGCTCACGAGGCAGCGCCGGCGGTCCAGCCCGGGTGAGCGGTGGCCGCGGGCGGGCTTCCGCGCGTCCCCCTGTCACCGTGGTCAGGGCTGTGCCAGTCGCTTCTCGCGCAGCCTGCTCCACACCAGGTCGAGCCCGATCGCGAGCACCAGGATCGCGACCATGCCGACGAACGTCTCCGGTGCGTCCCTCAGGGTCTGGATGCTGAAGACGACCAGGATGAAGGCGGTGGCCGCGATCGCGGTGACGATCACGACGGCGTTCGACTCCGTCTCGTGACGGAGCTTGAGCGCAGCCACCGACACCACCAGGAAGATCGCGAGCGCGACGACGCTGCCCAGTGAGGCGATGGCGCTGAGGTCCACGAAGTTGGCCAGGAGCAGCACGAGCACGCACGAGATCACCAGCCCTCCGGTCCCGCCGATGCGAGCCTTCGCCCCGAACACCGGCGGGAACTGCCCGGTCTCGGCCAGCGTCCGGGTCGATCCGACCGCTGCGTAGATGTTGGCGTTGACCGACGAAGAGGTCGCCAGCATGGCCGCGATGGCCATCATCGCGAAGCCGGCCTGCCCGAGAGACGGCTTCGCCGCGACGGCGAGCGCCGTGTCGCCGTTCGCGATCACCTCCTGCACGCTCAGGGTGCCGAAGACCCCGATCGCCACCAGGACGTACAGCGCGGTGGTCACGCCGAGGGCCAGGTAGGTCGCCCGAGGGAGGTTCTTCTTCGGGTCGGGGAGGTCGCCGCCGGTGAAGCTGATCACGGCGAACCCGAGGAAGGCGAAGAAGGTCAGCGCGACGCTGGAGACGATGTCGACGGTGTCGGGGTAGGTCGACCGCGCGAGCATGGACGGGTCCATCTCCTTGACGGTGACCACGATGAAGATCGCGAACACCGCCAGCAGGATCACGACGATGACGCTCTGGATGCGGTCGATGAACGAGGCGCCGGCGATGTTGACGGCCGCGACCAGCAGGATCACCGCCGTGGTGAAGATGTGCGCCCAGACCGGGTCGGCGTCCTCGCCGATCACCAACGAGGCGGTGTAGCTGCCGAACGACACCGAGACCATCGCCGTGACGATGATCGAGGCGAAGTAGAGCAGCCAGGAGGTGACGGCGGTCAGGTGGCCGGGACCGAACCCCTTGAGCAGGAAGGTGATGATGCCGCCCGAGGAGGGATAGGTCGCACCGAGCTTCGCGACGGCGTACCCCTGGAGCGAGGCGACGGCACCCGCGATCAGGAACGAGATCCACACCGCTGACCCGGCGACGGCGCCGGCCTCGCCGAGCAGGGCGAAGATGCCGGCACCGACCATCGAGCCGATCCCCAGGAACGCCGCTCCGCGGACGGACATCCGCCGGGGCTCGCCGACGGGCGATGCGACGCTGCCGGGATCTACCGAGCTGCTCATGGTCACCGTCCTGTCGTGGGGCCCGGGTTCGGGCCGCCTCTGAACCTAGGAAGCCTCGGCGGGAGGCCCCGGGGTCTCGGTCCCTGGCTCCGCAGGACCTCCGCCCGGCTCGCCGGTCACCGGTCGGGTGGGAATCATCCGGATGAAGAACAGGGACAGGGCCGCCAGCAGGGCCAGGGCGGTGAGGCTCAACCGGAGGCCGGAGATGCGGGCGGAGGCGTTCTCGTCCACGATCGCGGACGCCTCGTCCGCCGGGACGCCGGCGTCCTCGAGGACCTGGTCGAGGTCGGCGTCCGAGACGAAGGGGATCCCGCCCACGAGCTCCACCTGCGCGGACGAGGCCACCTGGTCGGGGACGTCCGGGTTGTCCTGGAGGCCCGAGAGGAAGCTCGCGGTCAGCCCGGTGATGAGGATGGACCCGGCCAGGGCGGTTCCGAGCGAGGCGCCGAGGTTCGTCGCGGTGTTCTGCAGGCCGCCGACCTCGCCGCTGCGCTCGTCGGGCTCGGCCGACACCGTCACGGCGCCCAGCTGGGAGGCGAGCGCGCCGACGCCGAGGCCCGCGAGGAGCAGCGGCACCGTGACGACCTCCTCGCCCGCACCGATGTCGAGGCCGGCGATCAGGGACACGATGCCGGCCAGCAGCAGCGAGTTGCCGATCATCACCACGCGCCGCGGCGACGCGCGCGGCCACCGCTTGGGGATCCCGATCGCAGCGACCAGCAGGGCCACGGACAGCGGGAGCAGCCTCACCCCGGTCTCCACGGCGCTCAGGCCGAGGGCGATGGACAGGAACAGGGGGATGGTGAAGAACAGCCCCGCCTGCAGCAGGAACTGGAAGAAGAACATGGTGAGCCCGCCGACCAGGCGCGGGTTGCGCAGCATGGTGAGGTCGACCAGGGGCGCCGCGCCCTTCGTCGCCATCCGCTGCTCCCACCAGAAGAAGACCCTGAGGACCAGCAGGCCACCGAGGATGAGGACCGTGGTCAGGGAGATGCCCCACACCGACGGTGCGGAGGGCTTCGCGAGCACCCAGCCCCACTCCCCGGACCGGAGGACGCCGAACACCGCCATCCCCAGCCCGGCGGCGGACAGCACGACGCCGACGACGTCCAGCTTGAACTCCTCGTGGGCTGCGGTGTCCTGGATCTTCCGCGTGACCATGAGGATGGCGGCGACGATCACCACCTCGCCGGCGAAGACCAGTCGCCAGGTGAGGTAGGTGGTCACCGCGCCACCGATGAGGGGTCCCACGGCCACCGCGATGGCGCCGGCGGACGCGACGAGCCCGTAGGCCCGGGGGCGTTGCTCGGGCACGAAGTTGGAGGCGACGAGGCCGACGATGGCCGGCATGATCAGGGCCGCTCCCATCCCTTCCAGGAAGGACCAGCCGATGATCAGGACGGTCAGGTTGGGCGCCAGCGCGGTGGTGAGCGAGCCGGCGCCGTAGACCACGAGCCCGATGGCGAAGGCACGACGCCGCCCGATCATCGTCCCGATCTTGCCGCCGGTGATCATCAGCGTCGCCATCACCAGCGTGTACAGGGTGATCGCCGTCTGGATGCCCGTGACGGTGGTGCCGACGTCCTCCGCCACCTGGGCGATGGACACGTTCATCACCGAGCTGTCCAGGGTCATCAGGAACTGCCCGGAGGAGAGGGCGATCAGGACGATGCTCGCGCCCGCCGACGTCGCGGCCGTCTTCGCCGTCATGGCCATCTGGGATCTCCTCGGCTCGCGACGGACCACCCCGTGCCGTGCCACCGGGGCCGCGTCGCAGGGGACACAATGCCGCTGATCGGTGCGAATGTCTTCAGGACACGACGGCTCACGCCAGCGGGCCGAGCCGTGTCGACGACGACACGCCGAACCTCAAGGCCTTCGGTCCTTGCAACATCTCGTCGTCACGAGCAGGCTGACGGCGTTTCGGCACTCGAGTGCCGAAACGGCCGATTGTCCTGAGGCAATCGGCGTTCTCACGGTAAAGGAAGTCCGATGTCACCACTCGTCACCGTCCTCGAGTCCTTCGGTACCGGCCAGGTGTTCTGGTCGATGCTGTGGTTCTTCTGCTTCTTCATCTGGATCTGGTTGCTGATCAGGGTGTTCTCCGACATCTTCCGCAGCCACGACATGTCGGGCGGGGTCAAGGCCCTCTGGATCATCTTCGTGATCGTCCTTCCCTACCTCGGCGTCCTGATCTACCTGATCGCCCGGGGCAAGGAGATGACCCAGCACTCGCTCGACGACATGGCCGCCCACGAGGCCGCGCAGCGCCAGTACATCCAGAGCGTGACCGGCACCGCCGGCAGCAGCCCGGCGGACGAGATCGCCCGCCTGGCCCAACTCAAGGAGAGCGGTGTGATCACCGACGAGGAGTTCCAGGCCGGCAAGGCCAAGGCACTGGCCGGTTCCTGACCGGCGTGAAGGGCGCGTGGGGGAGGGGCCGGATCCCCTTCCCTGCGCTCCCGCAACGGTTGTAGCGTGATCGACCGCTCCCGGCATCTAGGGAACGACCCGGCTCGCCGGTGCCGTCATCGGCACGCTGGCGGCCGGAGCGGTGCTCGGGGCCGGCGCCAACCTGGTGGGAGCGCATCCGCGGCGTCCTCCGCGGCTCATCCTGCTGCTGGGAGGGTTCTTCGTGCTGACCGTGGGAGGCGTCGGCGTCCGTGGAGCGACGTCGCTGCTCGGTGGGGACGTGGTCACGGGGTTGCAGAACCTGGGCGACTTCGCCCTCCAGGTCCCCACCGTGGCCCTCGCCATCGCCGCGGGGGTCATCATCAGCGACCGTTGGCTGAGACGGCCCAAGATCCGGACAGGAAGCGCCTCATGAGGCCCTCCGCTCGTCGTGGTCCGCACCGCGTCTCCGGCGGAACGGCCCCACCATGCGGGGACCCGACAGCCGCGTCTCCCACCGGGACGCCTCCCGCTTGACCGGCTGCGCGAGGTACTGGCCCAGGATCACGCCGGCGGCCAGCGCCAGCGCCGTCGCGAGGGCCGAGGCGAGCTGGAGCACGCCGTCCTTCCCCTCGGCCAGGAGCGCGAGCCCGCGGTAGATCTCCAGTCCCGGCAGCAGAGGCACGATCGCCGGCACGACCACCACCAGTGCTGGCACCCGGAACCGTCCGACGATCAGGTAGCAGACCGCGCCGATGGTGACGGCGGCGGCAGCCGACCCCCAGGTCCCCCCGACCTCCGACCTCTCGACGGCCAGCAGCACCCCCTGGCCGAGGGCCGCGACCACGGCCACGGCCACGAGAGCGCGCGCGGGGGCGTACGACGCAAAGGCGAACGCCGCGGCGGCGAGGGCGGCGCCGAGCAGGGTCACCCCGGTCTCCGCCAGACCGGCCGCGCCGGGCTTGACGGAGGCGAGCCCCACGCCGAGCAGGTCCCCGACCGTGAGCCCGGCGGCGACCCCTGCCACGATGCCTGTGGTGTTCAGCAGAGCGTCGATCAGCCGGGCGCTGGCCGTCACGGGGAACCCGGTGAGCGCGTCCTGGGTGGCGCCCATGATGCCGACACCGGCCAGCAGCATCACGATCCCGACCGTGACCACCCGGGACGGGTTCACGTCGAGCTCCGTCGCGGCGGCCGTGACCGCGATGAGCGTGGCCACGAAGCCTCCGGCCGCCTGCTGGTAGAAGGTCGGGATGCGGTGCAGGGGCAAGAGCCGCTGGGTCGCGTCGATCGCGCAGGCGGCGAGGAACGCGAGCACACACACCAGGGCGTCGCCGCCGAGGGTGAGGGCGATGCCGGTCCCCATCACCCCCCAGCCGAGGGTCACCGCCCAGCGCTGCCGTTGATGGCCGGTGGACACGATCCGTGCCACGCGGTCCCGGGCCTCGCGGCGGGTCAGATCGCCCGCCACCAGGTCGTGCACCGTCCGGTCGACCTCGATCAGGACGGCGTAGTCGACGGTGCGTCGTGTCACGCGTCGCACCTGGAACGCAGCAGGCTCGTGGGTGCTCGGCTGGTGACGCAGGGACAGGTCGACGAAGGTCACGTCCGCTGAGACGTGACGCACCCCGCAGGCCTCGGTCACGGCCAGCATGGTGGCCGCCACGTCGGCCGCCCCGGCTCCGGAGGAGAGCAGCACCTCACCGATCCGGAGCGCCAGGTCCAGCGACGCGTAGACCTCGCGTCGCTCCTCCACGCCGTCTCCCACGACGACCAGCGTCCCAGGGTCAGCGGACGTGGCGGTCATCCCGCGCGGGTGATTCCGGGTTCCCGGGCGCGCCGGTACCGTGTGGGCGAGCGCCGGGCTGGACGGGCTCCTCGTCACTCCGGGCCCGGAGCTGGTCTGGCTCACCGGGTACCAGCCCACCGCGATCACCGAGCGGCTCACGGTGCTCGTGCTCACCGCGGACCGGGAGCCGACCCTGTTGGTGCCCACGCTGGAGCGGCCGGACGTCGAGGCCGCGACCGGTGCGCCGAGCCTGTCGATCGTGGACTGGGCCGACGGCGAGAACCCGTTCGCCCGAGCGCGCACCTACCTGCACGAGGGCGCGGCGATGGGCATCTCGGACTCGGCGTGGGCGCTGCACCTGCTCGGCCTGCAGGGCGCCGTGCCCGGGTCGTCGTACCGTTCTCTGACCGAGAGCCTCCCCATGCTCCGCGCGGTCAAGGACGCCAACGAGCTGGCCCGGCTGGCAGCCGCGGGCGCCGCGGCGGACGCGGCGTACGAGCAGATCGTCGGCGTCCGGTTCGCCGGCCGCACGGAGACCGAGGTGGCCGCCGACCTGTCGCGCCTCCTGCGGGAGTTCGGCCACGAACAGGTGGACTTCACCGTGGTCGGCTCCGGCCCCAACGGAGCGAACCCGCACCACGAGGCCGGCTTCTGCCTCTGACCCGCGGTCGCGGGCCCGGTACGGTCGCTGCACCACCGAGGGAAGGACGTCGGACATGTGTCGTTGGCTCGCGTACTCGGGAGCGCCGGTGAACCTGGAGGAGCTGCTGTTCAAACCGCAGCACTCGCTGGTCATGCAGAGCAAGCACTCCACGATGGGCGCCACCACCACGAACGGGGACGGCTTCGGCGTCGGGTGGTACGGCGCTGGGGAGCGGCCCGGCATCTTCACCAGCACCGAGCCTGCCTGGAACGACCGCAACCTCCGTGAGCTCTCGGCCGTGGCGTCCTCGCGACGGGTCTTCGCCCACATCCGCGCGTCCACCGGGTCCGCGGTCCAGCAGACCAACTGCCACCCCTTCCGGCACGGGAACTGGCTGTGGATGCACAACGGGGTGCTCGCGGACTTCCCGCGGATCAAGCGCGACCTCGCCCTGGCGGTGGCCCCGGAGCTCTTCTCGGCGATCGAGGGCTCGACGGACTCCGAGATGCTGTTCTTCCTGGCCCTCACCTTCGGGCTCGAGCAGGACCCTCCCGCCGCGGTCGCCCGGGCGGTGGGGCTGGTCGAGGAGACGGCGCGGCGCCACGGGATCGGGGATCCGGTCCAGATGACCGTCGCCACCACCGACGGCGACACCACGTGGGCGTTCCGCTACTCCAGCGCCCGGGTGTCGCGGTCCCTGTTCCACAGCACCTCCGTCACCACGCTGCGCCACCAGTACCCGGACAACCCGCTGCTGCACGACCTGTCCGACGACGCCCGCCTCGTCGTCTCCGAGCCGCTCGGTGACCTCAAGGGTGCCTGGCACGAGGTACCCGAGTCGTCCTGCGTGGCCGTGCACGGTGCGGGCGAGGAACTGAGCACGTTCGAGCCGGTCGCGCCCTGACGACGGGGCTCGCCGCAGGATTGACTGACCGTTCAGTTCAGATACGCTCGGCGCACCCTGCCCCGAGAGGATCCCCCATGAGCACCGTCCCCGTCCTGACCCCCCACCTCGCCGCAGCGACGTCCGCCGAGCTCGAGGACTGGGGTCCGCTGGAGGAGGCCACCGGCCCGGCGATGGCCACGGCCGGGGTCACGCTCTGGGAGGACGGCGACGCCTCCGCGGGCATCTGGGAGTGTGCTCCGGGCCCGTCGCACTGGACCTTGGAGACCCACGAGGTGATCCACCTGGTGGCGGGACGGATGACCGTCACTCCCGACGACGGCCAGCCCGTCGAGATCGGTGCGGGCGACGTCGCAGTGTTCCCCCGGGGCTGGTCCGGGTCCTGGCTGATCCACGAGACGGTGCGCAAGGTCTACGCGATCTTCTAGACCGGAGCCGGGCGGGGTCTACCCTTCGGGGTCATGACCGCCACCCGCACCGGCCGCCCGACCCTCGCCGACCGCCGTACCCGGGGAAGCGACGCCCGTACGGCCACGCCGCCGGACTCGCATGCGGGCTGGTCGCCCGCCGCGGACCGTACCGACCCGGTCGAGCTGCTCGAGGAGCAGAACCGGACGCGTGACGCCGACCTGGTGCCGGTCCGGCACCGGCGGATGCTCGCCTCGCCGTTCACCTTCTACCGAGGTGCCGCGCGGATCATGGCCGAGGACCTCTGGCGCACTCCCACCGCGGGGCTCACCGTGCAGCTGTGCGGCGACGCCCACCTGTCCAACTTCGGCGTCTTCGGCTCGCCGGAGCGCTCCCTGGTCTTCGACATCAACGACTTCGACGAGACGCTGCCCGGCCCCTTCGAGTACGACGTGAAGCGGCTGGCGGCGAGCTTCACCATCGCCGCCCGGAACAACGGCTTCGCCGAAGGGGATGTGTCGACGGTGACACGCGCCTCGGTCGCCTCGTATCGGGAGGCGATGGCGGAGTTCGCCGAGATGAACACGATGGCCGTCTGGTACGCCCACCTCTCCGAGAAGGAGATCATGAAGGGCGTGAAGCGCGCCAGCGCGAAGCACTCCGCAGGAGGCGGTGACAAGAAGTCCCTGAAGGTGCAGGAGAAGCGCGCGCGCAAGATCGCGGAGAAGGCCCGTCGGCGAGACAGCCTCCAGGCGCTGGCCAAGCTGGGGGAGCGCGTCGATGGTCGCTACCGGATCGTGAGCCAGCCGCCCTTCATCGTCCCCTTGCGCGACATCGCCACGATCTATCCCTCGTTCTCCGGCAACGCCTCCGGCCTCATCGAGCAACAGTTCGCGGCGTACGCCGAGACCCTGCGGCCGGACACCCGCCGGCTGGTGGAGCGGTTCGAGTTCGTCGACGTCGCGCGCAAGGTGGTCGGCGTCGGCAGTGTCGGGACCCGTGCGTTCATCGCTCTCCTTCAGGGCCGAGACGAGCACGACCCGCTGTTCCTCCAGCTCAAGGAAGCGACGAGCTCCGTCCTGGAGGGCCACCTTCCGAAGAGCCGGTACCGTCACCCTGGCCAGCGGGTCGTCGAAGGGCAGCGGATGATGCAGGCGACCAGTGACATCTTCCTCGGCTGGACCACCGGGGCGGACACCTCTCGCCGCTACTACTGGCGCCAACTGCGGGACATGAAGGGATCTGCAGAGGTGGAGATCATGTCACCGGAGGGCATGACCGTTCTACGCCAAGACGTGTGGCTGGACCCTCGCCCGGGCCCATGCTCGCTCCGGCGACCCGGTCGCCGTTGCTGCGTACCTCGGTGCCGACGATGAGTTCGACGCTGCGGTGACCGACTTCGGCGCGCGCTATGCCAAGCAGAACGATGAGGACTACGAGGCGTTCGCGGAGGCTGTCCGCAGCGGCCGGCTCGAGGCGGCCGACGAGGAGTCCTGAGCGACCGCTTCCCCCGCCCCGGCGGGTCCGGCGTCGTGTCAGGATGACCTCGTGGTTCTCCTGCTGGACGGTGTCGTGGAGCTCGACGAGTCACTCTTCGAGGTGCGCCGCGACGGTGTCGCTGTACCGCTGGAGCCGCAGGCGTTCGACGTGCTGGTCCACCTGGTGCGGCACCGCGACCGCGTCGTGCCGAAGGAAGAGCTGATGGACGAGGTCTGGGGCGGCCGCTTTGTGAGCGAGACCGCGGTGACCAGCCGGATCAAGCAGGTACGCCGGGCGCTCGGCGACGACGGTCGGGCCCAACGCCTGCTGCGCACCCTGCACGGCCGCGGTTACCGCTTCACCGGGTCGGTCGAGGAGGTCGGGGCCGAGACGGGACGCACGCGGGCGCCGGCCCCGGTGCGTTACACCACGAGCGACGGACTCCACATCGCCTACCAGGTGACCGGCTCGGGGGACCGCGACGTGGTGCTGATCTCCGGTTTCGTCTCCCACCTCGACCTCGACTGGGACGACCCCCGGCACGCCTACTTCCTCGACCGGCTCGGCACCATGGGACGACTGATCCGCTTCGACAAGCGCGGCACCGGCATGTCCGACCGTCCCTCCGGAATCCCCGATCTCGAGACCCGGATGCACGACGTGCTCGCGGTGATGGACGCCGTGGGCTCGGAGCGGGCCGTGCTGTGCGGCTACTCCGAGGGCGGACCCATGGCCATGCTGATGGCGGCGATGCATCCCGAGCGGGTGGCCGGGCTGGTTCTCTATGGCACCTACGCGCGCCGGGTCTGGGCCGAGGACTACCCGTGGGCGCAGACGCAGGAGGAGCGCGCGTCCTACACCGAGGAGCTCGTCACCCGGTGGGATTGGGAGGCGGACCTGCTGCACCGCTGTCCGAGCGGTGACGCGGCGATGCAGGAGTGGTGGTCACGCCGAATGCGGGCCGCTGCTACGCCGGGCACGATCCGAGCCCTCATGGACATGAACTCCTTGGTCGACGTGCGGTCGGTGCTGCCGACCATCTCGGCCCCGACCCTGGTCGTCCACCGGCTCGGCGACGAGATGTTCCGGCCCGATGAGGGCCGATTCCTGGCTGACCGGATCCCAGGGGCACGGCTCGAGCTGATCGAGGGTGCAGACCACTTCGTGTCCGGTGATCCCGGTCAGCTGCTCGACGTGATCGAGCCTTTCGTCGACGCGATCCCCGGCCACGTCCACCACACCGCCCTGGCGGCGGTGACCGCCCCGGCCGGGGCCGGCGCCGCCGACCTGGCCGCTGCCCTGGTGGCTGCCGGGGGGCGACAGCGCACGGCGGGACAGGACCGCCTGGTCGTGCTCTTCGACGGCCCTGCCACGGCCGTGCGCGCGGGGTCGAGCGCCCTGGCCGAGCATGCTGAGGCAGCGCTGGGAGTCGCGATCGCGGTGGTCCCGGTGAACGGCGGGCCGGTGGGCGGGGCCGGCGTCGAGCAGGCCCTCGTCCTGGCGGAGGAGGCGGACTCCGGCACCGTGCTGGTCTCGGCCACGGGCGCCGACCTGCTGGCCGGGTCCGGTGTCGTCCTCGCCCCGCCGCGGCCGGGCGACGGCGCTCGACAGGTCCTGCCGGTCCGCTGACGCGTTGCGGCACCCGGGTGGACTCGCCCGGGTCGCGACGGGTTGTCGTCCCGGCTAGTTAGACATACTGTGGAGGAACTGCTGCACTACTTGTGCACCAAGGACGAGCCGACCTCAGCGGGGTGAGCGGGTGAGCACGGACATCAGCAGGGTCGCGACCTCCAACCGCGACGCCCCGGCGGCGCCCGCGAAGCCCGGCCGGGCCGGCCGGGTCGCCTCCTGGGCCGACGACCGGCTCGGGCTGGCCACCGCAGCCCGCAAGAACCTGCGCAAGGTGTTCCCCGACCACTGGTCCTTCATGCTCGGCGAGATCGCGCTGTGGTCGTTCGTGGTCCTGCTGCTGACCGGCGTGTTCCTGACCCTCTGGTTCGTGCCCAGCATGTCGGAGTCGACGTACCAGGGCACCTACACCAGCCTGCGGGGCGTCCCGATGTCGGACGCGTACGCCTCGACGCTGCACCTGTCCTTCGACGTCCGCGGTGGTCTGCTGGTGCGTCAGATGCACCACTGGGCCGCGATGATCTTCGTCGGCGCGATGATGATCCACCTGATGCGGGTGGCGTTCACCGGCGCCTTCCGTCGCCCGCGCGAGCTGAACTGGGTGATCGGCAGCATCCTGCTGCTCCTCGGCACCATCGAGGGCTTCACCGGCTACTCGCTGCCCGACGACCTGCTCTCCGGGACCGGGCTCCGAGCGGCCGACGGCTTCCTCAAGGCCACGCCGGTCGTCGGCACCTACATGTCGTTCTTCCTGTTCGGCGGGGAGTTCCCCGGCGACTCGATCATCCCGCGTCTCTACACCGTGCACGTGCTGCTGATCCCCGGGCTGCTGCTGGCGTTGATCGGCGCCCACATGCTGCTGCTGGTCTTCCACAAGCACACCCAGTGGCCGGGGCCGGGGCGGACCGAGCAGAACGTGGTCGGCTACCCGATGCTCCCGGTGTACATGGCCAAGGCAGGTGGCTTCTTCTTCCTGGTCTTCGGCGTCACCGCGCTGATGGGGGCGCTGCTCTCGATCAACCCGGTGTGGAAGTTCGGGCCCTACGACCCGACCAAGGTGACCGCCGGCTCCCAGCCGGACTGGTACATGGGCTGGCCCGACGGCGCGCTCCGGATCATGCCCAACTGGGAGACGCACGTCTTCGGCCACCCGATCTCGTGGAACATCCTGATCCCGATCCAGGTGCTGCCGATCCTGATGTTCACCGTCGTGCTCCTGCTGCCGTTCCTCGAGGCCTGGATCAGCGGCGACAAGCGGGAGCACCACCTGCTCCAGCGACCGCGCGACGCCCCCACGCGGACCGCGTTCATGGCCTCGCTGATCACCCTCTACGGGCTGTTCTGGGCAGCCGGCGGCAACGACATCATCGCCACCCACATGTCGATGAGCATCAACTCGATCACGTACTTCATGCGGGCCGCGATCTTCGTGATCCCGCCGATCGTCTTCTACGTGACGCGCCGCTGGTGCATCGGGCTCCAGCGGGCCGACAACGACCGGCTCCTGCACGGCTACGAGACAGGCGTCATCATGCGGTCGCCCGACGGCGCCTACAGCGAGCGACACGCCCCGATCGGCGAGGCGGAGGCCTTCACGCTGAGCTCGCGGGAGCGCGACCGGGTGCTCGTGCCCGCTGCCCCCACCGACGAGCACGGCGTGGCGGCGCCGGGCTCGCGGGCCGAGCGCGCCCGCGGGCGGCTGTCGCGTGCCGTGTACGCCGACCAGGTCCAGCCGCCCACGGCCGAGGAGATCGCCGAGGCGCACCGCCACGCCGAGCACGTCCGTGCCCTCGAGGCGGGGCTCGACCATCCCGCCGAGGGTCACGACTTCGACGACCACCGGCTGCGCGACGCCGACGCCGTGCCGTTGCGCGGCGACGTCACCGTCGACGACTGACGCACTAGGGTCCCGGCATGGGCGAGCTGGGCATCGGCGACCTGGCGCGGCGGACCGGCCTGACGCCGCAGGTGATCCGCGCCTGGGAGACCAGGTTCGGCTTCCCGCAGCCCCGGCGTACGCCGTCCGGGCGACGCAGCTACGACCCGCGCGACGTGGACCGGATCGCGCGCGTGCTCACCCTCAAGGAGTCCGGCTCGCGGCTCGCCGAGGCGATCGCGCGGGTGACCCGGCAGGAGGACGTCGACGGCCGTGACCTGTCGGTCTACGGCGAGCTGCGGCGCCTGCTGCCCCACCTCGAGAGCCGGCTGATGCGGCGCGACGTGCTGACCGCGATCTCGCGGGCCATCGAGGACGAGGCGCTGGCCCGGGCCGTCCGGCCCCTGGTGTTCGGCGCCTTCCAGCGCGAGGAGTTCTACCTGCGCTCGGCACCGCGCTGGGAGGAGCTGGCGCGGACCGCCGAGGGCTGCGTGGTCTTCGCGGACTTCGCCCACCCGCTCGACCGAGCCGCCCGACCCGTGCGAGTGCCCCTGGACCGGGACTCCCCGCTCCTGCGCGAGTGGGCGGTGGTGGTGCGCTCGGCCGACCTCTCCACCGTGCTGACCGCCTGGGAGGTCCCGGGCCACGGGCCCGACGCCGACCGGCAGTTCGAGACCATCTTCAGCTTCGAGCCGGCCGCGGTGCAGGTGGCGGTCGACACCTGCTTCGCTGCCGCGCGGTCGGCCGGCGTCCCCGAGGCGGCGCTCCTGCGCGACCCGGGCTCCGCGTCGTCCGGGTCGCCGCGGACGCCCAGCCCGGGAGTGGACGCCCTCGTGCTCCGCGCGTTCGGCTACCTCCAGCAGCTCGCCGACCCTCCCCACCGCGGGGCGGGGAGTATCTGAGGGCACCGCCCCCATCTCCTCACCACCGAGGAACCGTGTGTCCCAGCGGGGGAGGTGATGACACATGGAGCTGACCCTGTGCCCGGAGTGCGGGTCGCCTGCCGAGGTCGAGCAACGTCACGTGCTCGAGAGCACCGACGGGCCGATCGAGCACGTCAGGATCCGCTGCGTGAGCCGGCACTGGTTCTTCCTGCCGGTCGCCGCCCTCAGCCGTCCGCGCGGTGCACCAGCGGAAGCCGGACCCGGAGCACGGTCTCCCCGGGCCGGGACTCGACGGTGATCTCGCCGCCGTGGCGGTCGACGACGATGCGGCGTGAGATGTCGAGGCCGAGGCCGGTGCCCTTGCCGACCGGCTTGGTGGTGAAGAACGGCTCGAACGCGTGCTGCTGCGTCTCCTCGGTCATGCCCGGTCCCGAGTCGCCGATCTCGACGACGACCCAGCCGGTGGGGTCGAAGCGGGTGACGACCCGCAGGGTGCCGCCGTCACCCATGGCGTCCACGGCGTTGTCGATCAGGTTCGTCCACACCTGGTTGAGCTCGCCGGCGATCACCTCGATCCGGGGGACCGCCGGGTCGTAGTCGCGGACCACGGTGACGTGGCCCTCGAGCTTGTGCCCGAGCATGACCAGGGTGCTGTCGAGTCCCTCGGTCACGTCGGTGAGCTGCACCGAGGCACGGTCGAGCTGGGAGTAGGAGCGGACGGCGCCGACCAGCTCCGAGACCCGGCCGGTGGCCTCCTTCACCTCCCCGAGCAGGTCGCTCAGCGACAGGGCGCTGGCGATCCACTCGAAGGCGGGGCCCACCGGGCCCTCTCCGAGCACGTCCACCACCTGCCGGCACCACGCGGGGCCCAGCCCGCGTGCGGCGAGCGGCGGCGCGAGCAGCCAGCCCCGGTCGACGTCGTGGTCGTCGAACCAGTCGATCAGCTCCTCCTCGAGGTCGGCCGCCTCGATCGGGACGACGTCGGCGGTCGTCGCGGACGCCTCGGCGCGGAGCCCGTCCAGGGCGACGAACTGGGCGGCCGTGATCGGGAGCCGCGCCAGACCGCCGAGCGAGGCCATCAGTGCCTCGCTGGTGGTCGTCAGTGCGTCGACGGCGCGCGTCGCCGCCGACGCCGGGTTGTTGATCTCGTGGGCCAGTCCGGCGGCCAGGGTGCCCAGCGCGACCAGCGCCTCGCGCTGGCGAGCGGTGCTCTCGATCCGGCGTACGGTGTTGGCGAGGCCCTCGATGAAGTGCACCCCGAAGGCGAACCACTCCGCCGAGAGCGCCCGCAGGTCGGCGGCTGCCACCCGGAGCACGCGGCCGTGGTCGGCGCCGCGTCCCGACGCGTGGTAGATGCCGTACTCGTCCCAGGCCGCGAAGCCACCCGCCCACTGGCCCGGCGTCGACATCACGCCGAGCTGGTTCTCCTCGTGTCCCATCAGCCGGTGCAGCACGATCGAGCCCTCGAGCAGCACCCACCACTCATCGGCCGGGGCTCCCTCGTGGAAGAGCTCGTCGCCGGGTGCGAAGGCGGTCTCGGTGCCGACCTCGGCGAGGGTGGCGAGCTGCTCGTCGGTGAGCCCGTCGAACAGCGGGATCCCGCGCAGCTCGCGGGCGTCCATCACACGCTCTCCAGGTAGCGATGGATGAGGTAGACCGACATCGCGCCCTCGCCGACGGCCGAGGCGACGCGCTTCATGGAGTCCAGGCGGACGTCGCCGGCCGCGAACACGCCCGGCACGCTCGTCTCGAGGGCGTACGGCGTCGCGCCCGGCCGCCCAGCGAGGGGCGCGGCCGGTGAGCGCGAGGTCGGGTCCGGTCACGATGAACCCCTTCTCGTCCCGCACGACCTCCTCGCCGAGCCAGTCCGTGCGGGGCGAGGCGCCGATGAACACGAAGAGCCGGCCGGTCTCGACGTCGTACTCGCCGCCGCCGGCGCGGTCGGCCAGCGTCAGGCCCTCCAGGTGGCCGTCGCCGCGCGCGGCCACGACCTCGTGGCATGCGCGCACCTCGACGTTCGGCGTCGCCTCGATGCGGCGGATCAGGTACTCCGACATCGTCCGCTCCAGGGAGGACGCGCGGACCACCATCACCACCCGCCGGGCGTAGCGGGCGAAGTTGAGCACCGCCTGGCCGGCCGAGTTCGCCGCCCCCACGACGTACACGTCCTCGCCGACGCACTGCGCCGCCTCGCTGGCGGAGGCGCCGTAGGAGACACCGCGGGTGCCGAGGGCCTCGAGCCCGTCCGCCTCGAGCCGGCGGTAGGACACCCCGGTCGCGATGACGACGGCGCGGGCCTCGATCTGGCCGCCGCCCGCCAGCAGCACGGCGCGGACCGGACCCCTCGTCTCCAGGCCGGTGACCTCGCGGGGCAGCACCGTCTCGGCGCCGAACCGGGTCGCCTGGGCGACCGCCCGGTGCGTGAGGTCGGCCCCGGAGAGACCCTTGGGGAAGCCGAGGTAGTTCTCGATGGACGCACTCTGGGCGGCCTGGCCGCCCGGAGCGTCGCGCTCCACCACGACCGTGCGCAGTCCCTCGGAGGCTGCGTAGACGGCCGCGGCCAGCCCGGCCGGCCCGCCGCCGACGATGCAGAGGTCGTAGAGCGGCTGCTCGGCCTCGGTCCGCAGCCCGAGGGCTCCGGCCAGGGCGACCGTGGTCGGCGTCCGCAGCTCGGTGCCGTCGGGCATCAGCACCAGCGGCAGCTCCTCGGAGGTCGCGCCCGCGAGCTCGACCAGCTGGCGCGCGTCGGGGTCGCGCTCGACGTCCAACCACCGGTAGGGGACGTGGTTGCGGGTCAGGAACATCCGCACGTCGTAGCTGCCGTCGGACCACTGGTGCCCCACCACCCGGAGCTCGGAGTCGTGGTCGGGGTGGGTCTCGACCCAGTCGCCGAGCAGGTCGTCGACCACGGGGTACAGCCGCTCCTCGGGCGGGTCCCACGGCTTGAACAGGTAGTAGTCCAGGCCGATCTCGTTGATCGCGGTGATCGCCACGTCGGTGTCGGCGTACGCCGTCAGGAGCAGCAGCTTGGTGTCGGGCGACAGCTCGCGCACCCGGCCGAGCAGCTCGATCCCGGTCATGCCGGGCATCCGCTGGTCGGAGACCACGAGGGCGAGGGGGCGGTCCTTGAGCGCGAGCTCCGTCAGCAGCACCAGCGCCTCGTCGCCCGAGGTCGCGCGGACGACGCGGTAGTCGGCGCCGTAGCGGGCGCGCAGGTCGCGGACGATGGCGCGCGAGACCGCCGGGTCGTCGTCGACCGCCAGGATGGTCGCCTTCGCCATGGTCCCCCTCTCTGGAGCACCTTCCCATCCGGACCGGGCCGGGGTCACGCGGTGGTCTCAGAACGGGTCCGGGTGTGAGCGCTCCTCCGCGATCGCGTTGCCACCGTCCACCACCAGCACCTGTCCGGTCGTGTACGCCGCGCCCGGGGTGCACAGCATCGCCACCACGGTGGCGACCTCGTCGGGACTCCCGCCGCGACCGCACCGGCGTGACCGCGGACTCGCGCTCCTCCGCCGCCGTCTGGCTCGCGGTCGCGATCCAGCCCGGTGCGACCACGTTGCAGGTGACCCCGTCGGCGGCGTGGTCGACGGCCACGGCACGGGCCAGCCCCGCCATCCCGGCCTTGGCCGCGGCGTACGCCGCCTCGCCGCGCATCGCCATCACGGTGCCGGTCACCGAGGCCACCATCACCACCCGTCCCCAGCGCGCGGCCACCAGGTCGGGCAGCACCTCGCGCGTCACCAGGTACGCCGTGTCGAGGTTGCGCGCGATCGACAGCCGCCAGGCCTCCGGCGACATCGCCAGGACCGTGCCCGACTCGGCGCCACCGGACGGCTGGCCCAGGACGGGGTCCGCCACGCTCGTCATGCCGGCGTTGTTGACCAGGACGCCGACCGGACCCAGGACCTCGCGGACCCGCGCGACGGCCCGCTTCGTCGCCACCTCGTCGGTCAGGTCGGCCACCACGCCGACCGCCTCGACCCCCAGCCCGGCCAGGTCGGCGGCACGGTCGTGGGCCCGGTCGGTGGTCGCGGCCACCGCGACCCGCGCGCCCAGGGACCCGAGCAGCCGGGCGCACGCGAAGCCGATCCCGTCGGGCGAACCGGCGCCGGTGACCAGGGCGGTGCGGCCGCTCAGGTCGAGCAGCGCGGGCAGGGCGACGGGCTGGGGCTCGGGCTGGGGCTCGCGCTGGGTTCGGGCACCGCCGCAGCGTAGTGGGACGGGTCAGACGTCCTGCTTGCGCGCGAGGGTGACCGCGAAGTCGTCGCGGGCATCGGTCCAGGTGCCCATGATCTCGAACGCGACCGCGCCGAGCTCCTCGCGGATGCTGTCGACGGTGAACTTCGTGGAGATCTCCATCCGGATCTCCTCACCGCTGGCCAGCCGCAGGTCGATCCCGGCACCCGGCACCGTCACGTCCATCGGGACCTCCGCACGCAGGCGCAGGTCCATCCGCCGCAGATGGGGGTCCCAGAACGGGACGTAGGTGAAGCCGTCGAGGTCGAAGTCCGCGTCGAGGTCGCGGTTGAGCACGCGCAGGCCGTTGCGGACGAACCGCTCGGTGATGCCGCCGGGGTCGTCGTACGCCGCGATCAGGCGGTCGGCGTCCTTGACCAGGTCGGTGCCGAGCAGCAGCCAGTCACCCGGCTCGCAGGAGTCGGCCAGCGCGCCGAGGAACGCGCTGCGCTCCTCGACGTAGAGGTTGCCGATGGTGCCGCCCAGGAAGGCGACCAGCTTGCGGTCGTCTCGCGGCAGGTGCGCCAGGTGGAGCGTGAAGTCCCCGACGATCGCCTCCACGGTCACCCCGTCGTAGGTCGCGGCGATCTGCTCGGCGGCGTCGCGCAGGGTGCCCTCCGAGACGTCGACCGGGACGAACCGGGCGAGGTGCCCGGCGTCGGAGAACGCACCGAGCAGGAGCCGGGTCTTGTCGCTGGTCCCGCTGCCGAGCTCGACCAGGGTCGTGGCGTCGCACAGGGCCGCGATCTCGGCGGCGTGGTCGCGCAGGATCGCGCGCTCCGCCTCGGTCGGGTAGTACTCCGGCAGCCGGGTGATCTCGTCGAAGAGCCGTGAGCCCTCGTCGTCGTAGAGCCACTTGGGCGGGAGGGTCAGCGGCTGGCTCCCGAGCCCCCGGCGGACGTCCTGCACGAGGGCGGCGTTGGCCGAGCCCGGCTCGAGCAGGACCGAGACCCGCGTCCGGCTCATCGGGCGGCCTGCCCCTCGGCCAGACGCACACCCGACAGCGCCCACCGCGACCCGTGCGGGAAGAAGTTGCGGTAGGTGGCGCGGGTGTGGCCGTCGGGCGTGAACGCGCAACCCCCACGCAGCACCATCTGGTTGGACATGAACTTCCCGTTGTACTCCCCGATGGCGCCGGAGGGGGGATGGAAGCCGGGGTAGGGGTGGTAGGCCGAGGAGGTCCACTCCCAGCAGTCGCCGTACAGCTGGCGCAGTCCACCGGTGGCCGGCCCGGCGGCCCGCGGGTGGAAGGTGGTGGTGTCGGCGAGGTTCCCGTCGGGAGCGCCGGTCTGCGCCTGGGTCGCCGCGTGCTCCCACTCCGCCTCGCTGGGCAGGCGCTTGCCGGCCCACGTCGCGTACGCCTCGGCCTCGTAGAAGCTGACGTGGCTGACCGGCAGCCCGGGGTTGACCGGCCAGGTGCCGTGGAGGGTGTGCTCGAGCCACTGCCCGTCGGACCGGGTCCAGTAGAAGGGGGCCTCCCACCCCTCGGCGTTGACCCGGGCCCACCCGTCGGAGAGCCACAGCTCGTGGCGGCGGTAGCCGCCGTCGGCCACGAACTCCATCCACTCGCCGTTGGTGACGAGCCGGTCGGCCAGCCGGTACGGCGCGAGGTACTGCTGGTGGCGGGGGAGCTCGTTGTCGAAGGCGAAGCCGTCGCCGTCGTGACCGATCTCGACCAGGCCACCGTCGTAGTCCACCCAGCCCAGCCGGTCGGGCACGGTGGCGGCGCTGGGGGACCCGGCGTACGCCGGACGGAGGGGGTTGAGCGAGAGCACGTGCTTGATGTCCATCAGCAGCAGCTCCTGGTGCTGCTGCTCGTGGTGGAAGCCGAGCTCGACGGTGTCGGCCAGCTTGGTCAGCGAACCCTCGTCCAACCGGTCGAGCAGGTCACGCATCCGGTCGTCGACGTTGCCGCGGTAGACCCCGACGTCGTGGGCGCCGGGCCGGCTGATCACGCCGCGGTCGGCGCGCGCGAAGCGGGGACCGACCGTCTCGTAGTAGCTGTTGAACAGGAACCAGTAGGTGTCCTGGAAGGGCTCGAAGTCCGGCTCGCTGTCGGCGAGGACGAAGGTCTCGAAGAACCACGTCACGTGGGCGCGGTGCCACTTGGTCGGCGACACCTCCGGCATCGACTGGACCGTCTGGTCCTCGGGGGAGAGCGGCGCGGCCAGGGCCTCGGTCGCGGAGCGGACCTGGGCGTAGCGCTCCAGGAGCGCGTGCGGGTCGCGGGTCGGGCTCGGGATCGTGGTCGTCATCGGAGATCACCTCGTTGTGACAGACGTCCGGGTCTGGGGAACCGAGTCCGGCCAGCCTAGACACGACCACCGACATCGGGGTCACGGCGAGGTTACGGAACGCGGAACTCCGGGTCCGTACCCCCTCAGGAGACGGTGACGCGCGGGTCGAGGAACCCGTAGACGATGTCGACCACGAGGTTGGCCACGACGATCAGGACGGCCGCCACCAGCACCGTGGCGCTGACCACGTTGATGTCGATCGGCGTCGACAGCGCCTGCAGGCCCCAGTGGCCGATGCCGTCGATGCTGAAGATCTGCTCGGTGAAGATGGTGCCGCCGAGCAACGTCGCGAAGTCGAGGCCGAAGATCGTGATCACCGGCACGATGGCCGCGCGCAAGGCGTGCTTGAACAGCTGTCGCCGTACGGGAAGACCCTTGGACTGGGCGGTGCGCATGTACTCCTCGCTCAGCGTCTCGACCATCTGGCCGCGGGTGAACCGCGCGTAGTCGGGGCAGCTGTTGAGGCCGATCACCAGCCAGGGCAGCAGCATGTAGCTGACCGTCTTCACGGGGTTGTCGGTGATCGGGTAGTACCCGGTGTTCGGGAAGATCTGGAGCTTCAGCGACAGGTAGATCCACGACAGCAGGGCGATCACGTAGAACGGGATGGACGAGATGACGAGCGACCCCCCGACCAGCATCCGGTCCGCCGACGTCCCCCGCCAGCGTGCTGCCAGGGCGCCGAGCAGGACACCCGTGGTCAGGTAGATGGTCGCGCCGCCGACGGCGAGCGTCAGGGTCGCGGGGTACTTCTGCGTGAGGTCGGTCCACACCGGCTGGCTCGTGGTGATCGAGATGCCCAGGCAGGGTGCCGGACAGTCGTAGAGCTTGCCGTCGCTGTACACGTTGTCGCGGCCGACGAAGATCGCCCTTGGCCCACTGGGTGTAGTTGTAGACCACGGACCGGTCGAACCCCATCTGGTGCTCGATGGAGGCGAGCTTCTCGGGCGAGCACCGGCCCGGGCCGAGCTTCTCGCAGTAGTTGCGGGCCGAGCTGTCACCCATGCCCGCGAAGAACAGCACGAAGACGAACATCGAGGTGAGGATGACGACGAGCGTCGCGCTGAGCAGACGCCGTACGACGAAGCCGGTCACGGATGGGTCCTCACCGGGACAGCATCTCCCACGGGTGGTCGCGGCCCGGCAGGGAGGGTCCCGGACAGCGAAGCGGGTGGTGGGGCGCGGTGGAGATCCGCGCCCCACCACCCTGGGTGGGTTCGTCTCGGACCGATGAGCGGTCCTACGGGTACTACTGCGAGACCCACATGTCCTTCCAGGTCGGCATGCCCAGCGTGTTGTCGTCGTTGTCGCCCTGGATCCTCGATCCGTGGGCCTGGGCGATGCCGCCGTAGTAGGTCGGGAACAGCGGGAAGTACTTCTGCGCGATCTCCTTGTCCAGCTGGTTCCACGCAGCGGCCTGCTGCTCCATCGGCATCCGCTGGATCGCGTCCATCCGCGAGTCGGCGGCGGCGTTGCTGAACGCGGCGTAGTTCGAGCCGAACGAGTTGGTCTTGTCCGGGTCGGTCGAGCCGAGCACCGGAGGCAGCCAGGTGGAGCCCGACGGCCAGTCGGAGCACCAGCCCGCGGCACGGACGTTGATGTCCTCCTTGGTGTTGTCACGGGCCGCCACGTAGTTCGCGGTCGTGGTCGGCACCGGGGTGGCCTTGAAGCCTGCCTCGGTGAGCGCCTTGACGATCGCGTCCTTGACCTTGACGTTGACCGGGTCGTCGGTGCGGAACAGGAACTTGATCTCGTAGCCGGTGGCGTTGGCCTGCTTCAGCAGCTCCTTGGACTTGGCCGGGTCGGTCTGGAAGGCCTTGTGACCCGTCGTGTTGTACGGCGTACGGCCGGGGACGCCCGGAGGCATCAGGTTCGTCGCCGGGACGGCGTTGACGCCCGGGATCAGGCCGGCCGCGAGGATCGCGTTCTTGTAGGGGTAGGCGAACTGCAGCGCCTGACGCACCTTCTTGTCGGTGATCTTGCGGTTGTCCGGGGCCCAGTAGTACGTGCACGGCTGGCCGCCGAGCACGAGACGGTCGGGTGCGGTCTGCTGCATCTTGTTGTAGTCGGGAGCCAGCAGGTCGTCGTAGGTCAGCGTGGTCTGACCGTCACCGGAGTCGGCGAGCATGATCTGGTCGATCTTCTCCGAGGGCTGCTGGGTCTTGAAGTCGTAGCCGTCGGGGTACTGCGTGCGCGCCGGGTCGGTCTTGGCGTCCCAGTAGGGGTTCTTCTCGAGCACGAGCTCCTTCGACGGGCTGTAGCTCTTGATCATGTAGGGCCCGGTCGAGAGCGGGTGCTTCTTGTAGGTGTTCGGGTCCGACGCCTTGCCCTCGGGGATCGGGCCGTTGGCCGGGAAGGAGCCCCAGTACGGCATGTCCGGGAAGGGCTTGTCCATCTTGATGGTGATGGTGTCGCCGTTGACCTGGATGCCGTCGAACTTCTGCTTGGGCGCGGTGTACGGGCCCTTGTAGTCGGCGCCACCCTTGAAGTACGGGTTCGAGTAGTACTGGCAGGCGCCGGTCGGGAAGGTCGCCGCGTCCATGCAGCGGGTCATGCCCCAGGCGACCTCCTGCGCGGTCACGGTCTTGCCGTTCTCCCACTTCACCCCGGGGCGGATCGTGAACGACCACTTGGTGTAGTTGTCGTTGTGGGTGCCGAGGTCGGTGGCCAGGTCGGGGACCAGCACCATGTTCTTCGACTTCGGGTCGTAGCGGTACTGCGTCAGCGAGCGCGTCACGAGCCCGCTCATGATCGAGGAGGTGTCGGTGTAGTAGATCTCGCTGGGGTCGAGGGTCGTGGTGAGGCCGGTCAGGGTGAGCACCGTGACGGTGCCGCCCTTCGTGGCGCCGTCGATGGTCACCGGACCCTTGGCGTTCGGGTCCTGGTTGTTCCCGGTCGCGCCCGGGTTGAACGACGCGGGGGTGTCTCCGACGTTGCTGGAGCCACCGCCCGACCCGCCGCACGCGGCCAGGGCCAGCAGGCCGACCGAGGACACGGCGACCAGGGGAGCTGTGAGTCTCATGTATGCGCCTTTCGATGTACTCGAACGTCTCGACGAGCGCTCGCCGAGGTGCACCAGGGGCGACCCACGCGGTCGGCGTGGTCAGGACCCCGCGCTCCACACAACCAGCGTTCAATTGCCGATGGATATCGAGCCGATAACGAATCGATATCAAGCAGAAATTCTGTCGCTAATAGTCACGGAATAGTCACGGAATGGTCACGGATATTCATGAGGTCACGGAATTGTCTCGGAATTGTCTCGGACCTGTCACGGGCACCTGGCGGCTCCGGGCGGCGGCCCCGGTTACCCCGCGACGCCCGCGGGTACGGTGCGGCCATGACGTCACATCGAGACCGCGTCCTGCAGGCCGAGCCCGACGCCGTGTGGGAGATCCTCTCCGACGGCTGGCTCTATCCGCTCTGGGTGGTGGGGGCCTCACGCATCCGGGAGGTCGACGCCGTGTGGCCGGCCGCCGGCGCACGGATCCACCACTCCGTGGGCGCGTGGCCGCTGCTGCTGGACGACGAGACGCAGGTCCTCGAGTCCGTACCGGGGTCCCTGCTGGTGCTGCGCGCCCGGGTGCGCCCGTTCGGCGAGGCGACGGTGCGGATCTCGGTGGAGGCCGTCGGCGCGGGCTCCCGGGTCAGCATCGACGAGGACCTCTCGTCCGGTCCGGGGTCCTGGCTGCCGACCGTCGTCCGGCGTCCCGCGCTGGACTGGCGCAACAGCGAGACCCTGCGCCGACTGGCCTACCTCGCCGAACGCCGGCCTTCAGGCGTAGCGCTCGCTGACCGCCCGTGAGCGAGGCCTGGGACGCCGTCGTCGTCGGCTCCGGGCCGAACGGGCTGGTGGCCGCGAACCGGCTCGCCGACGCCGGCTGGTCGGTCCTGGTCCTCGAGGCGCAGCCGACCTACGGCGGTGCGGTGCGCAGCGACACGGAGGTCCGCGACGGCTTCGTCCACGACACGTTCAGCGCGTTCTACCCGCTCGGTGTCGCCTCCCCGCCGTTGGCCTCCCTCGACCTGGAGCAGCACGGGCTGGTCTGGGAACACGCTCCTGCGGTGCTCGGCCACGTCTTCGGGGACGGCGCCTGGGCGATGCTGCACCGGGACCGGGCGGTGACCGCCTCGCTGCTCGACGCCGGGGACGGCGACGCCTGGCTCCGGCTGTGCGACCTGTGGGACCGGATCGGCGACGACCTGGTGGGAGCCCTGCTCGCCCCCTTCCCACCGGTGCGGTCCGGGCTCCGGCTCGGTGCGCGGATCGCCCGCGGCGGCGGCCTCGGCACGGTCCGCGACCTGCTGACGCCGGCGTACGACCTGGCCGAGGGACGCTTCGGGGGTCGCGCTGCCCGGGCGCTGCTGGCGGGCAACGCGGGACACTCCGACATCCCGCTGCACGCGCCGGGCTCGGGGCTGCTCGGCGTGCTGATGACCATGCTGGGACAGACCGTGGGCTTCCCGGCGCCGCGAGGGGGAGCGGGCATGCTGACCGAGGCGCTGGTCCGCCGGCTGCGGACGCGCGGCGGCGAGGTGCGCTGTGACAGCGAGGTGACACGGATCGTCGTCGAGGGCGGTCGTGCCGTCGCCGTTCGCGTCGGTGACCAGCAGCTGCGGGCGACGCACGCGGTCCTCGCCGACGTCACCGCGCCGCTGCTGTACGGCGGGCTGGTGCCGACCGCCGACCTGCCCACGCGCGTCGTGCGCGGGATGCGTGACTTCCAGCTGGACCCCGCCACGGTCAAGGTGGACTGGGCTCTCGACGGCCCCGTCCCGTGGGCCGTCACGCCGCCGTACGCCCCTGGCACGGTTCACGTCGCGACGTCGTTCGAGGCGATCAGCGAGGCCCTGGGCCAGGTCGCCTCGGGGTTGGTGCCCCGCGACCCGTTCCTGCTGGTCGGCCAGATGACCACCACCGATCCCACCCGGTCTCCGGCCGGCACCGAGTCGCTGTGGGCCTACACCCACGT
This sequence comes from uncultured Actinomycetota bacterium, assembly GCA_963742195.1. Lineage (GTDB taxonomy): Bacteria > Actinomycetota > Actinomycetes > Propionibacteriales > Nocardioidaceae > Nocardioides. The sequence goes on along the minus strand of CAVULA010000005.1, from coordinate 80,595 downwards.
GCCGCAGCGGATGCTCGGGGACGCCGCGGCAGGTGACCACGGGGTCCGCGGCGTGTGGGACCACGACGACTGCGAGCGGTTCGCGGACCGGATGCAGGCGCAGCTGGAACGGGTGGCCCCGGACTTCGCGTCGCGGATCCTCGCCCGCCGGGTCCTCGGGCCCCGCGAGCTCGAGGCGCGCGACGCGAGCCTCGTGGGCGGCTCCCTGGGTGGCGGCAGCTCCCAGCTCCACCAGCAGCTGGTGTTCCGGCCGGTGCCGGGCCTGGGGCGTGCCGAGACCGGGATCGGCCGCCTCTTCCTGGCCTCGTCCTCGGCCCACCCCGGTGGCGGGGTGCACGGCGCTGCCGGCATGAACGCGGCCCGGGCGGCGCTGGGTCACGCGCGCCTCGACGTCGTACGCAGGCCCGGGAGGGGGCTGCCGCTCAGGTCGCGGAGGAGATCTTCTCGATGAGGGCGGTGGTCGAGATGGCGGGGGTGCGGGGCAGGTAGACCACCTCGCAGATGTCGCCGAACTCGTCGAAGCGGCCCGCCCAGTCGTCGCCCATCACGAGGACGTCGGCCCCGAACTGCTCGATGTAGTCGCGCTTGAGCTCGAGGCTCTCCTCGACGAAGACCTCGTCGACCATCCGTAACGCCCCGACGATCGCCATCCGCTCGCCTTGGCTGAAGACCGGCTCACGGCCCTTCTTGCGCAAGTTGAGCGCGTCGGCGGACACCCCGACCACCAGCCGGTCGCCCAGGGCCGCCGCGCGCTCGATCACCCGCAGGTGCCCGACGTGGAAGACGTCGAAGGTGCCGAAGGTGATCACCGTGCGCATGGGCGGCATTGTGGCACCCGGCCGGTACGGGCCACCGCGGGGGCATGGGCGAGAATCGGGCGATGACCACCACCTCCGTCGGGACGATCGCCATGATCACCCCCGACCCGGCTGCCGACGAGCAGCGCCGGCGGGGCCTGCGCCGGATGCGCACGCTCGCGGTCTCGCTGCTCGGGTTCGCCGCCGTGGTGTACCTCCTGACCCTCGGTCAGGACGGCTTCCTCGGCTTCGTCAACGCCGGCGCCGAGGCGTCGATGGTCGGTGCCATCGCCGACTGGTTCGCCGTGACCGCCCTGTTCAAGCACCCGCTCGGCCTGCCCGTGCCGCACACCGCGCTGATCCCCCGCCGCAAGGACGAGCTGGGCCGGAGCCTGGAGGAGTTCGTCGGTGAGAACTTCCTGCAGGAGACCGTGATCCGGGAGCGGATCGCCTCGGCGAGCATCTCGCTGCGGGTGGGCCAGTGGCTCGCCGAGCCGGCCCACGTACGCCGGGTGGTGGACGAGGTCGCCGAGGTCGCCGCGATCGGGCTCGGCAAGGTCCGCGACGAGCACATCGCCGACTTCGTCACCGATGCGCTGATCCCGCGGTTCCGCGAGGAGCCGATCGCACCGCTGGCCGGCGGGCTGCTCGGCGAGGTCGTGCGCGACGGCGTGCACCACAGCCTGGTCGACCTGACCCTCGACGAGCTGCGCCGGTGGCTCGTCGAGCACCCCGAGACGTTCGCCGAGGTGCTCGAGCAGCGCGCTCCGTGGTGGGCTCCACCGCGGCTCAACGACGTGGTGACCCGCCGCCTGCACACCGAGCTGCTGCACTGGTTGGAGGAGATCCGCAACGACCCCGAGCACCAGGCTCGGCAGGCGTTCGACTCGCTGCTGACGCAGCTGGCCCACGACCTGCAGCACGACCCGGACACCCAGGACCGCACCGAGCGGCTCAAGGTGCGGCTGCTCGAGCACCCCCAGATCGTCGAGTCGAGCGTCGCGCTGTGGAATGCGCTGCGCCGCGCTCTCCAGTCCTCGCTGGTCGATCCGGACGGCGCCGTCCGTGAGCGCCTCTGTGCGGAGCTCGCGCGGTTCGGCGGCCAGCTGCGCGAGGACGAGGAGCTGCGCCGGCGCCTCGACGGCACCGCCGCCGACGTCGCGGTCTTCGCGGTGTCGCGCTACGGCGCCGAGGTGACGGCGGTGATCACGCACACGATCCAGCGCTGGGACGGCAAGGAGGCCGCCCGCCGCATCGAGCTCCACGTGGGTCGGGACCTGCAGTTCATCCGGATCAACGGCACCATCGTCGGCGGTCTCGTCGGCGTCCTGATCCACACCGTCGCCGTGCTGGTCGGCTGAGCCCGTGCGGCAGCCAGAGGGAGGTCTTGGCCATGAGTGAGTCCGTCGTACCCCTGCGGGACGAGTCGATCCGGCTCGGGCAGTTCCTGAAGCTCGCCGACCTGGTCGACACCGGCGCCGACGCCAAGGGGCTGCTCGCCTCCGGGCTGGTGCGGGTGAACGGCGAGGTCGAGGCGCGGCGGGGCCGACAGCTCGTCACCGGCGACGTCGTGGAGTGCGCCGGTCGTCGCGTGCAGGTGGGGTGACGGGCTGACCGGGTCGGGCTGACCGGGTCGTTCGGTCAGCTGACCTCGACCAGGTCGCAGACGAAGATCAGGGTCTCGCCGGGCTTGATGACGCCGCCCGCGCCGCGGTCGCCGTACCCGAGGTGGGGTGGGATGACCAGCTGCCGCCGACCGCCGACGCGCATGCCCTGGACCCCGGTGTCCCAGCCCGAGATCACCTGGCCGACCCCGAGGCGGAACTGGAGCGGCTCGCCGCGGTTGTACGACGCGTCGAACTCCTCGCCGGTCGAGTGCGCGACGCCCACGTAGTGCACCTTCACCATGGCGCCCTCGGCGGCCTCCTCGCCGTCACCCTCGACCAGGTCGGTGACCTCGAGGTCGTCGGGCGGTGCGAAGTCGGGGAAGTCGATCTCGGGCTTGTCCAGGCTCATGGCGGCCAGTGTCTCATCGCCGTCTTCCCGCCGCGAGACCTGCCCCCGGCGGACCCGCCCGCCCTCTCGGAGGTGACCCGCACGATGTGAAGTCGGGCCCACACCCGGCGGCCCGACCCTGCCTCCCGGCACCGGCTCATCCGCACCATGTGAAGTCAGGCCCACCCCGCCGGCCTCGTGGGCCCGACTTCACATGCTGAACTGCACCATCCGGCCCCGGCAGGGGTGGGCCCGACTTCACATGCCCGGGCACCACGCTCGGCTCCGGCCGGTGGGCCCGACGTCACATCGCCAGAGGCAGGCCCCGGCGAGAGGCGCCGGCGAGAGGAGGCGCCGGCGGGAGGCGCCGCGAGAGCGGTGTCCCCGGCCACGCCTAGCGTGCACACGCATGAGCACGGACCCCTGGATCACCGCCCGCGCAGCCTCGCGGATCCTCGCCGAGAGCGGAGTGTCGAGGCAGCAGTCACGTCGCGTCCTGGCGGCCGGGCTCGCCGGCCCGCCCCTGCGCACCCACGGGGCGGTGCTCCACCGAGAGGCACACGTACGCGCCCTGGCCGGCTGGACACCGGTGGACCACGACGAGCTCTCCCGCAGCTGCCCGGGTGGGGTGGTGGTCGCGCGGCTCGGCCCGGGCCGCGAGCCCGAGCCGGCGTGGTCGTGGGACCAGCGGGTGGCGGCCTGGCGCACGCACGCCGACGTCGGCCTCTTCGCACGGATGCAGGTGGCCGGGCGCCTCGCCGCCCACGGGAGCCTGCCCTTCGTCGTCACGCTCTGCGGCTACCCGGTCCTGACCGCCGACCTGACCGACCTCCGAGGCGACCCCGACCCCGCGAGTGGCCGTGATGGACCTGGCGCAGGCGGGAGCCTGGACCGCACTGCTCCAGCGACGGCGCCTCGTCACCAGCCCCGGGCCACCGTGGCTGCTGATCGGCGCCCAGCCCTACCTCGGCCGCGCCGCGCGCGCCCGGGAGGCCCGCGGGTGGCGCGGAGACCCGCGCCGCACGGTGTGGACCCTCGGAGCCTGAGCCGGGCCTCAGGTCTGGTGGACGTAGCTGTCGAGCTGGTCGCGCTCGAACCGGAGCTGGTCCAGCGAGGACTTCACGACGTCGCCGATGCTGATGATCCCGGTCAGCCGTCCGTCGGCGACGACGGGGACGTGGCGGATCCGGCGCTCGGTCATCACCACGCGGAGGTCGTCGACCGTGGTGCCCGGCTCACAGGTCTCCACGTCGCTGGTCATGATCGCGCTGACCGCACCGTCGAGCACCGACTCGTCGTCATGGAGCCGGCGCACGATGTCGCGCTCGCTGACGATGCCGTCGACGGCGGCACCGTCGCCGCTGACGACGACCGCGCCGACGTTGTGCTCGGCGAGGAGCCCGAGCAGCTCGCGAACCGTGGCGCCGGGACCGATCGTGACGACCTGCTGACTCGGCTTGCTCGAGAGCACCTCGCTGATACGCATGACTGGCAGGTTAGTCCTCTTCGCGGCTACGCCGCGAGAGCAGATCGTGGACCGAACCCGGCATCCGGCGCGGCGAGTCGGGGTCGTCGTCGCCCTCGGGCAGGGCGCCGAGGAACGACAGCGCCGCATCGTGCAGATGGCCGTTCGAGGCCAGCGCGTTCCCCCCGAACGGCCCGTCGCTGCCGTCCAGGGCCGTGAAGCGCCCTCCGGCCTCGCGCACGATCACGTCCAGCGCCGCCATGTCGTAGAGCTGGAGCTCGGGCTCGGCAGCCAGGTCGACAGCTCCCTCCGCCAGCAGCATGTAGGACCAGAAGTCGCCGTAGGCACGCGTCCGCCAGCACCGACGCATCAACGACAGGAAGTCCTCGAGCCGGTCCCGCTCCTCCCACCCGTGGAGCGAGGAGTAGGCGAGCGAGGCGTCCTCGAGCCGGCGTACGTCGGAGACCTGGCAGCGGGCCGCCTTGAGCAACGACCGGCCGGTCCACGCGCCGTTCCCGTTCGAGGCCCACCAGCGCTTCTGCAGCTGCGGCGCCGACACCACCGAGAGCACGACCTCCTCGTCCACCACGAGCGCGATCAGGGTCGCCCAGACGGGGACGCCGCGGACGAAGTTCTTGGTGCCGTCGATCGGGTCGATCACCCATCGCCGCTGGCTGTGCCCGGTACTGCCCTGCTCCTCCCCGAGCACCGCGTCCCGCGACCGCACCCGGGACAGCGTCCGGCGGATCGACTCCTCGACCCCGTGGTCGGCGTCGGTGACCGGCGTGAGGTCGGGCTTGGACATCACGTGCAGGTCGAGTGCCCGGAACCGCGTCGTGGTGATCGAGTCCGCGTCGTCGGCGAGCACATGGGCGAGGCGGAGGTCGTCGGTGAAGTCCGACGTGGGGTGCGACATGGGCACAGGCTATTCCGAACCGACGAGGCCTCCGCCCCGTATACCTATCCCATGGAGTTCAACGGCCTGCCCCTCCACCCGCTCATCGTGCACGTCGTCGTCGTCTTCGCGCCGCTGGCGGCGGTCGCGGGCATCCTGTACGCCGTCGTGCCCCGGTGGCGCTGGTGGCTGCGCTGGCCGCTGGTGGCGACCTCGGTGATCGCCGCCGTCGCGGGGGTGATCGCTGTCCGGTCCGGTCTGCAGCTCGAGACCCAGCGCCAGCTGCAGTCGCTCCCCGAGCTCGCCGTGCACGCCCACCGCGGACGGATCCTGCGATGGGTGCTCCTGGCGTTCGTCGCCGTGGCGGCGCTCGGTGCCTGGCAGCTGGGTGGTCCGTCGGCGCTGGCCTCGGGTCGTGGTGGCCGCCAGGGCAGCACCGGTGCCGTCGCGATCACCCTGCAGGTCCTGCTGGTCGCCGGCGCGATCGCGGTCCTGGTCTGCGTGTTCCTCACCGGTGACTCCGGCGCCCGCTCCCTCTGGGGCTAGTACTCCGGCCCCGACCGGGCCACCAGCAGCCGCCGGAACGACTCGACCCGCTCCGGGTCGGCGTCCCCGCGGGCGACCGCCTCGTCGAGGCCGCACTCCGGCTCGTCGCCCCCGTGGGTGCAGCCGCGGGGACAGTCCTCGGTCATCTCGTCGAGATCGGGGAACGCCTCGATCAGGTCCTCCGGGCGCACGTGCGCCAGCCCGAACGACCGGATGCCCGGGGTGTCGATGATCCAGCCGTCGAGGCCGGCGCCGGCCTCGTCGGGAAGGCCGAGCATCAGCGCCGACGTCGACGTGTGGCGCCCCCGTCCGGTCACGGCGTTGACGACCCCGACGTCGCGGTGCGCGGTCGGGATCAGCGCGTTCACGAGCGTGGACTTGCCGACGCCGCTGTGCCCGATCAGGACGCTCGTGAGCCCGCGCAGCCGCTCCCGGAGCTCGCCGAGGTCGCCGCCGCGCTGCGTGACGACCCACGGGACGCCGAGCGGCCGGTAGGTCACGAGCAGGGTCTCGGGGTCGGCGAGGTCGGCCTTGGTGAGGCACAGCAGCGGCTTCATCCCCGACACGAACGCCGCGACGAGGGCCCGGTCGATCAGCCGCGGGCGGGGCTCGGGATCCGCGAGCGCGGTGACCACGACCAGCTGGTCGGCGTTGGCGACGACCACCCGCTCGACCGGGTCGTCGTCGTCGGCGGTACGCCGCAGCACCGTCGTCCGCTCCTGCACCTCGACGATCCGGGCCAGGGCCCCGTCCTCGCCCGAGACGTCGCCGACCACCCGGACCCGGTCACCCACGACCACGCCCTTGCGACCCAGCGGACGGGCCTTCACCGCCCAGACCGTGACCCCGTCCACCAGCAGCGTGAACCGGCCCCGGTCCACCGTGGTCACCACGGCCTCGACCGCATCGTCGTAGCTGGGTCGCTCCTTGGTCCGGGGCCGGGTACGACGCCGCGGCCGCTCGTAGTGCTCGTGGTCGTGCTCGTCGTACCGCCCCGTCATCGGTCTCCCACCACCGAGACCCACACACCGGGGAAGTCCGGGAACGTCTTGCCGGTGGCGTCGACGTCGTCGATCTCGACCCCCTCGACGGCCGACCCGAGAACGGCGGCGGCGTGTGCCATCCGGTGGTCGGCATAGGTCCGGAAGAGTCCTCCGTGCAGCGCGGCCGGCCGGAGCTCCAGCCCGTCCGCACGCTCGGTGACATCCGCGCCCAGGCCCCGGAGCTCGGTGGCCAGGGCCGCGAGCCGGTCGGTCTCGTGGCCACGGATGTGCGCGATGCCGCGCAGGTACGACGGCCCGTCGGCCAGGGCGCACAGGGCGGCGAGCACCGGGGTGAGCTCGCCGACGTCGTGCAGGTCGGCGTCCAGCCCCTCCAGCCGTCCGTGGCCGGCCACCGTGAGCCCGGAGTCGGTCAGGTCGACCGTGCAGCCCATTCGCGCCAGCAGGTCACGCAGGACGTCACCGGCCTGCGTCGTCGACCGCGGCCAGTCGCGCACGGTGACGCTCCCGCCCGTCGTCGCGGCCAGGGCCAGGAACGGTGCCGCGTTGGACAGGTCCGGCTCGATCAGGTGGTCGACCGGCTTGACCGTCCCCGGCGCCACCCGCCACCGGCTGGGCTCGGCGTCGTCGACCTCGACCCCGTGCTCGCGCAGCATGGCGACGGTCATGTCGAGGTGCGGCTGGGACGGCACCGGCTTGCCGTCGTGCAGCACGTCCACCCCACGCTCGAAGCGCGCGCCCGCCAGGAGCAGGGCCGAGACGAACTGGCTGGAGCCGGACGCGTCGAGCACGACCGTGCCGCCCGGGACGTGACCCGCACCCGACACCGTGAACGGCAGGCGGTCGCCGTCCACGCGTACGCCGAGGGTGCGCAGGGCGGTCAGCACCTCGCCGACCGGCCGTGCCCGCATGTGCGGGTCGCCGTCGAAGGCCACGTCGCCGTCGGCGAGTCCCGCCACCGGCGGCACGAACCGGGTGACCGTGCCGGCCAGCCCGCAGTCGATCGCGACGCCCCCGGTCAGCCGGCCGGGTTCGACGGGCCAGTCCACACCGGAGGTGTCGATCCGGGCCCCGAGTGCGGCCAGCGCCCCCGCCATCAGCTCGGTGTCTCGCGAGCGCAGGGCCCGGCGTACCACGCTGGGGCCGTCCGCCAGTGCGGCCAGCACCAGCGCCCGGTTGGTCAGCGACTTGCTGCCGGGCAGCGTCAGCTCCGCGTGCACGGGCCCGTGCGCGAAGGGGGCACGCCACGGTCCGCTGCTCACCGGCGCAGCGTAGCGAGCGACCGCGGGACGGGTCAGGTCAGATGAGCCTTGGCGATCCGGGCCTCGCTACGGGCCTGGCGGGCCAGCGTCCGTGGCCTCCCGGCGTACGTCGCGCCCGGCCCGGCGCGCGCGCCAGGCCACGCCCGGCTTGCCCTCGGTGTCCACGCCGGCGATCAGCAGCCCGCCGACCAGGGAGATGCCCTTGAAGAAGTTGACGCGCTGGGTGTTCTTGACCGCCGGGTCCTCCTCGCGCCAGAAGGCGTGGCCGGCGACCGTCGTCGGCAGCAGGGAGACCGCCAGCACGGTGGACGACAGGCGTGGGAGCCGGCCCGTGGCGAGCGCGGCCGCCGCGGCGATCTGGATGACGGCGTTGGCCCGCACGATGGTCACCGGGTCGGTGGGGATCGGGGCACCCGGTACGGCACGTTGGGCGAGGGGAACGACCTTCTCGGTCACCCGCGACGCCTTCGGCCCCAGGGCGGGCGCGTTCTTGAGCGCGTTGGCGGCACCGACGAAGAACGCGGAGGCGAGCATCGGCCGAGCGACGAGTCTGATGGCGGTCATGGGTACTTCTTACCCGATGCCGCTGGTTCTACGCCCCGACGTGCAGTCCGAAAGCGTTGTTGTCGGCCCGGTCGTCGGTCAGCGGCGCGATCGGGCTGACCACGAAGGTCAGGTCGCGGCCGTCCCGGGGAACGTTGACGGAGAACCAGAACCGGTCCTGTCCCACGCCCGTGACGCGGCACGAGTAGACGCTGTCCCTGCTGGGGAGCACCTTCGTGCACCGGCCGTTGTCGAAGAGCGGGTTCAGGTCCCGGGTGCCCGCGGCCGTCACGAGGAGCGTCGCAGCGGCACCCGGCGGCAGGCCGGTCACCGTGGCCCGCACCCCGGCGAGCCCGCCGATGTCGCCGATCTGCTCGGCGGTCACGGAGAGGTCGGCCTCGACGGGTGCGACCACCTTGACGCCCTGGGTGGCGGTCGGCGCGTCCAGGTAGTCCGGGTCGCCGGCCTGGTCGGCGCGGACGGTGCAGGTCCCGGCGTCGACGAAGGAGACGGTGGAGCCGGACACGACGCACACGTCGCTGTCGGTGGTGCTGAACGTCACCGGGTTGCCGGAGCCGCCGCCGGTGGCGCTGACCTGGTAGCTGTCACCCACCACGGCGGTCGACGGAGCGGTCGAGGTGAAGGTGATCGACTGGGCGGCCCGGGGGACGGTCACGTCGCGGGTGATCTCGGCGCGGGTGTGGTCGGCGTCGCCGGCCCGGACCGCGGTGATGGCGCAGGTGCCGGCGTGCGCAAAGGTCAGCTGGGCGGGGCCGGACAGGGAGCACGCGGCGTTGGTCGTCGTGTCGGCGACCTCGAACGTCACCGGGTTGCCGGAGCCGTCGCCGGTGGCCACGAGGTCGTAGGTGCTGCCGAAGACGAGATCGGCGGGAGCGAACGAGAAGGTCACGGTCTGAAGGAGCTTGGGCACGACCACGGTCTGGGTGGCGACGGAGGCCGCGCGAGCCACCGACCGTGCCGTCCGGCCGGCCGCCTGGGCGGCGATGACGCAGGTGCCGGCGTGGTCGAAGGACACCAGGTCACCGGAGATCGAGCAGGCGTCGTTGGTCGTCGCCGGGTCGATCGAGAAGGTCAGCTGAGCGCCGGAGCCGCTCGACGCGCTCACCCGGTAGGTGCCGCCGATGACCGGGTCGGCCGGCGGCGTCGAGTCGAACGTGATCGGCCCGTCGGTCGGGTCGGTGGGCCCGTCGGTCGGGTCGGTGGGCCCGTCGGTGGGGTCGGTGGGCCCGTCGGTCGGGCCCGTCGGTGGGTCCGTCGGTCGCGTCGGTGGACGGGCTGTCGGTCGGTGGCGCCGAGTCGCTGCTGGTGGCCGGAGAGGTCGAGGTGCCCGAGGCGGGCGTCGACGAGGCGGCCGAGGTGGGGTCGCCGGCCCTGGTCGTCCGGTCGTTCGGCCCGATCACCCGGGGGCCCCCGTCGCGGTCCGGCCCGGTGCCCGACGCGGTCGGCGACGACGTCGCGACCGACCGGTCCAGGCCCGCGGGTGAGCCCTGGGGCGAGGCCGTGTGGCCACCCAGCTGGGCGGTGGCGTACACCGCGACGACGGCGGTCGCCGTGAGCGCGACGCCCCCGACGGCGGACAGCGAGGCATGGGCCGCGACCCAGCCCTTGGCGGCTGCCAGGCCGGTCGCCCCGGCGGCCCCGGCGGCACCGACAGCGGCGCCCCCGCCGGCGGAGGACAGGTAGCCGACGCCCGCGGCGCCGAGGAGCAGCGGCGCGAGCAGGGCGGCGAGGCCGGAGTTGACCTCGGTGAGCTCGAGGTAGACGGCGGCGCAGCTGCGGCAGTCGGCGATGTGGTCGTCGACCCGGGCCGCGTCGCGGCGCGACAGGCCGCCCCGGACGTAGGCGCCGAGGTGGTCGCGGGTCCAGGCGCAGTCCACGTCGTCCGGGTCGGCGGCGTGCATGCTCAAGAACGCCTGGCGCAGCCCCTCGCGAGCGCGGTAGGCGAGCGCCGAGACCGAGTTGGCGCTCATCCCGAGGAGGACGGCGATGTCCGCGGGCTTCTGCTGCTCCACCTCGGTGTGCCAGAGCACCATCTGCCAGCGCTCGGGCAGCGAGGCGAAGGCCTTGGCCGCGGTGGCGTTGTCGAAGCCCTCGATCGCGGTGTCGTGGAACGGCACGCCGGGGTCGAAGGGAGCCAGGTCGTCCACCGGCCGCAGGCGCGAGCCGGAGCGGATCCGGTCCACGTGGAGCCGGCGTACGGCGGTCAGCAGGTACGCGCGGAAGGCGAGGTCCGGACCGCCTCCGCGCTGGAGCACGGTCAGGACCTTGGCGAAGGCGTCGGAGACCAGGTCGTCGGCGTCGCCGGGACCGGCGAGCTGGCGCGCGAGCCGCCGCGCCGCGTCGACGTGGCGGGCGAAGAGCTCGCCGTAGGCGTCGACGTCTCCACCCCGGACGGCCGCGATCAGCTCGGCATCGCCGGGGCCGTCGACACTCGACAGCGACATGCTCACAAATACTCCAACGTCCGGGACAGGCACCTGTGACGCCAGTATGGTGCGCAGAAGTCGAAATTGCCGAGAAACCGGCATCATGAGTCGCCCGCGTCCCCGTCTCATCAGCGGAGAGCGCTAGTCGGAGGCAGGAGGGAGGCGTCATGGGGTTCTGGACTTTTCGGGAGAAGGTCGTGTCCGCGCCTCCCTCTGCCGCCGAACACACGCTCACCGACGAGGTCAGGTCGGCACTGCCGACCTCGTACGAGGCAGTGGGGGAAGCCTTGTCCGCCGGCCGCACCGCGACCGACGCCTGTGAGGTCGTCGGCAGGCTGCTCGGCAGCCAGGGAGTCTCGCTCGAGGAGACCCTGGCCGACCTCCGGAGCACCTACGAGCTGGTCCTCGGCACCGAGCCCGCGTTCACCGACGCCTGTGCCGTGGCCCTGGGGTGGAGCGAGGCGACGCTCGCCTACCTGCACCAGCTCTCGTGCGCCGATCCCCTGACCGGACTGGCCAGCATGGCCCATCTGCGGGGCCGGCTCACGGAGCTGTACCGGGGGGACGCCCGTGGGCCGGCTCTCCGCGACCGGTACGCGCTGGTCGTCATCGAGGCCTCCGCACCGCGGCTGATCGGCCTGGCCGACGAGGTCTTCGGCCTCGACCTCCGCATGTCCCGGATCGGTGAGTCGTCCCGTTCGGTCTTCTCCGGCGGTGAGACCGTCTGCCGGATCGGTCCGCGCCGGATCGTCGTGCTCGCCTCGCGGGACCAGTCGCTCGGCCGCCGTACCACGCTGCTGCGCAGCCTCCTCGAACTCGGTGAGCGCGGCCACGGCGGCGTCCGGATCTGGACCGAGCGGCTTCCGCTGGCCCCCGACTCGGTGGTCAGCCTGCTCGACGAGCTCTCGCGCGACCAGACCAGCTGACCGCACCCGCCGGTCGAGCCTGTCGAGGCCGGTCGGGCTCGCCTAGGCTGCTGGCATGTGTGGGCGCTACGCATCGAGCCGCAAGCCCGAGGACCTCGTCGAGGAGTTCGAGGTCCGGACGAGCAAGGTCGACGAGGCGTTGGCGCCCGACTACAACGTGGCTCCCACCAAGCAGGTGTACGCCGTGGTGGAGCGATCGCCGTCGCCGCGTGACGTCCCTGACCCCGAGCCGCCGGAGCGCCAGCTGAGGGTGCTCACCTGGGGCCTGGTGCCCTCGTGGGCCAAGGACCCGTCGATCGGCAACCGGATGATCAACGCCCGGATGGAGACGGTGGCCGAGAAGCCGGCGTACAAGCGGGCCTTCGCGTCGCGTCGGTGCCTGCTCCCGGCGGACGGGTACTTCGAGTGGTACCCCACCCAGCAGACCGGGAGGTCCGGGAAGCCGCTCAAGCAGCCCTTCTTCATCCATCCGCGCGACGGCGGGCTGCTGGCGATGGCGGGCCTGTACGAGATCTGGCGTGACCCGGACCGGCCCGAGGACGACCCCGAGCGCTTCCGCTGGACCTGCACGGTCCTGACCACGCAGGCGGAGGACGCCGTCGGTCACATCCACGACCGGATGCCGCTGATGGTCGAGCGGGACCGGTGGGCCGCCTGGCTCGACCCCGGCGCGTCCGCGCGCGACGACCTGCTGTCCCTGCTGGTGCCCGCCGCACCCGGCCGGCTCGAGGCGTTCCCGGTCTCGACCGACGTGAACAACGTCCGCAACAACGGGCCGGCGCTCGTCGAGCCGATCCCGGCCGAGGACGCGCTCGCGTGAGCCCGCCGTGACGCCGACGCTGCCGGTCGGGACGCCCTACGGCGAGGGACGGCTGGTCGTGCACGCCGCCCGCGCCCCCACCGCGACGCTGCTCCTGAGCCATGGCGCGGGCAACGGCATCGAGGCGCGTGACCTCGCCGCGCTGGCCGACGCGCTGCCCGGGCAGGGGTTCACCGTCGTCCTGTTCGAGCAGCCCTGGCGGGTGGCGGGCCGCAAGATCGCGACCGCGCCGCCGACGCTCGACGTCGGACTGCGCGCCGCCGTCGAGACCCTCGCGCCGCGGTCGCCGTTCGTGGTCGGTGGGCGCTCGGCCGGCGCGCGCTCGGCCGCGCGCTGCGCCCGGGATCTGGGGGCTGCCGGCTGCCTCGCCCTCGCCTTCCCCCTCCATCCGCCGGGACGGCCGGACAAGTCCCGTCTCGACGAGCTGACCGGAGCCGGCGTCCCGACCCTGGTGATCCAGGGCGAGCGGGACGCGATGGGCACTCCCGAGGAGTTCCCGGAGGACGTCGACCTGGCCGTCGTACCGGCGGCGGACCACGGCCTCAAGGTGCCGAGGTCCGGACCCCTCGACCAGGCCGGAGCCCTCGACCTGGTCGTCGAGTCCACCCTGGAGTGGCTGGTGCGCGAGGTGGTCGGGAATCCCTGACGCACGGGTCGCGTTGTGCTGGTCGTGCTGGCACTGACCGACCGTCCTGGCCCCCCGGTATCGTGGGGAGCGATGACAGACCACCCCGACCTCACCCGACTCTCGGCCGACGACGCTCCCGACCCCGAGGTCGACGTCGCCACGGAGACGGACGTCGAGCGCGCAGCGCGGTTCGAGCGCGACGCTCTCCCCTTCCTCGACCAGCTCTACGGCGCCGCGATGCGGATGACCCGCAACCCGAGCGACGCGGAGGACCTCGTCCAGGAGACCTTCGCCAAGGCGTACGCCTCGTTCCACCAGTTCCGTCCGGGCACCAACCTCAAGGCCTGGCTCTACCGGATCCTCACCAACACGTTCATCAACAACTACCGCAAGAAGCAGCGGCAGCCGCAGCAGTCGATGTCGGAGGACGTCGAGGACTGGCAGCTGGCCCGTGCCGAGTCCCACACCTCCACCGGGTTGAAGTCCGCCGAGAGCGAGGCTCTGGAGCATCTCCCCGACTCGCAGGTGAAGGACGCTCTGCAGCGTCTCCCCGAGGAGTTCCGCCTCGCGGTCTACCTGGCCGATGTGGAGGGTTTCGCGTACAAGGAGATCGCGGAGATCATGGGTACGCCGATCGGCACGGTCATGTCCCGGCTGCACCGCGGACGTCGCCAGCTGCGCGACATGCTCTCGGACTACGTCCGCACCAGTGACGACCTGCTCCCGGTCGGGCAGGACACCACCGGAGGGGGATCCGAGTCATGAGCCACGACGAGTCCTGCGCCGACTTCCTCGAGCGCATCGTGTGCTTCCTCGACAACGAGCTGGACGCGTCCGACGTGGACTCCGTCCGCGCGCACCTCGAGGAGTGCGCGCCGTGTCTCCACAGCTACGACCTGCAGCGCACCGTGAAGGCGCTGGTCGCCCGCTCGTGCATCGAGCAGGCACCCGACTCGCTCCGGCAGCGGGTCCGCGTCCAGATCCAGGAGATCCAGGTCCGCTACAGCGACGGCTGAGCCGGGCCCACCCGGCAACGAGCCCCCGACCGGTCGTCCGGTGCGGGGGCTTCGTGAGCTCGCCGGCGAGCTCGCAGCGGCGTTCGCTGCGGCGGGTCGCACGGACCTCGTCCGTCCGACCCGTCCTCGCTCACGCGTTGGGGCGCTTGCCGTGGTTGGCGGCCTTCTTCTTGCGGCCGCGGCGCTTGCGTCCGGTCTTGCCCATGGTGTCCTCCTGTGGTCGGTCGCCCCGGAGGGCAGCGCCCATCCTCTCAGCCCGGCCCGCGGGTGACCAAAACGAGGTGGGGAGGCGCCGCAGCCGTCGCGTGGCGGAGCGCACCTCGACCCCAGCCTGCCCCGTCTTTCTCTGCTTCATCATGTTCACACGGTCAACCGTTACTTCTCTGGGCCAATTCACCATGAGAAGTGCCGCTCCACCATGTGAACATGATGAAGCAGGGACACCGCGACCGCCGCGACCGCCCGCGACCGCCTGCCCCCGCCCGTGCCGCCACCACGTGCCCGCCCGGCCCGCGGCGGCGGGGCGGGTCAGAGCCGGGCGAGGAAGCGCTCCGCGTCGACGACGACCCGGGTGATCTCGCCGGTGCCGACCACCCGCCCGCCGTCGGCCTCCCGGGCGACCACGCTGAACCGGTGGAGCCGCCCGTCGGCGTGGACGGGGGTCGCGGTCACCTCGAGCGTGGTCCCGACGACGCTCGCCCGGACGTGCTCGAGCTCCACCCGGGTGCCCACCGAGGTCTCGCCCTCGCCGAGCGCGGGTGCGACCGAGGCACAGGTGGCCGCCTCGCACCAGGCGAGCAGGTACGGCGTACCGAGGACCGGCAGGCTTCCGGACCCCACCACCGCAGCGGTCTCCGCGGAGCCGACCGTGCGGACCAGCGTGGCGGTGACCGGCTCGCTCATGCCCGCCCCAGCTCGAGGACGTAGGTGATCAGGTCGATGCCCTCGGCGGGCGACCAGTCGCGCTCGGGCAGCCTGACGAAGCCCGCCCGCTCGTAGATGCGGTGCGCCGAGCGCATCCGCGGGAGCGTCGACATCACCACGCGTGACGCACCCTCGCGCCGGAAGTGCTCGACGACCAGGTCCAGCAGAGCCGCGCCGATCCCGGCTCCCCGCGCGGCGGGTGCCACCGCGAGCATCCGGAACTCGCCCTCGCCCTCGCGCGCGACCTCACGCCAGGGCGACCCCGGCGGGCAGACGGTCACGGTGCCGAGGATCTCCTCCGAGTCCTCCGGCGTGGCCACCCACAGCTCGGCCTCCCGGTCGCGGGTGGCCGCGTCGCGCAGGTGGTGCACGTACTCGTCGGTGTCGTCGCCCTCGAACTCGGCGTACGCCGCCACCGTGACCTCGCCGACCGCCTCGAGGTCCTCGGGGCGGGCGCGGCGCGTCCGCATACGCTGCCGCCTCAGATCCCGAACGTGGCGCGCGGGTAGGCGGCGTCCACGTCGGTGATCACGTTGACCAGGTACGGCGTTCCGGCGGCGAAGGCGCGGTCGAGGGCGGGGCCGATCTGCTTCGGGTCGGTCACCCGCTCACCGGCACCGCCGAGGGCCTTGACCACCTCGTCGTAGCGGGTCTGCTGCCCGAGGTCGGCGGCGACGTCGTAGCCGTAGATCATCTGCATCGGGCCCTTCTCCAGCCCCCAGGCGGAGTTGTTGCCCATCACCATCACCACCGGCAGGTCGTGGCGGACCAGGGTGTCGACGTCCATCAGCGAGAAGCCCGCCGCCCCGTCACCGAGGAGCAGGGCGACCTGCGCCGAGGGGCGCGCCAGCCGGGCGGCGATCGCCGAGCCGAGTCCGGCGCCCAGGCAGCCGTACGGGCCCGGGTCGAGCCAGCCGCCGGGGCGCTGCGGCTCGACGTACTTCCCGGCGAAGCTGACGAAGTCGCCGCCGTCGCCGATCACGACGGCGTCGTCGGCGAGCCGCGGGAGGAGCTCGCCGTAGATCCGGGCCGGGTGGATCGGGTCGGCCTCGGCCGTGAGCAGCTCCGCGTCGCGCGCCGCAGCCTGCTTCACCGTGGCCTGCAGGTCCTCGACCCAGGCCGTCCAGGAGCGGCGCTCCGTCCGCTCCAGGGCGGCCGCGAGCCCGGTGAGGATCGCCGGCAGGTGGCCGGAGACCGAGTCGGCCAGCGTCGCATGGCCCGAGACCTGGCCGGGGGAGTCGGCGATGTGCACGACGCGGGCGGGGTCGGCGCCCTCGTTCTTCTCGGGGCCGCCGAAGACGCCGTACCCCAGCCGGAAGTCCAGCGGCGTACCCACGACCACGACGAGGTCGGCCGTGCCGAGCGCCTTGCCGCGAGCCTTGGTCACCAGCAAGGGGTGGCCGCCGGGGATCACGCCCCGACCCATGCCGTTGGTGATCGCGGGGAGCCCGGTGGCCTCGACCAGTGCGAGCGCCTCGACCTCGGCGCCGTCGGCCCACACGTCGGTGCCGAGGATCAGCACCGGCCGGTCGGCCTCCGCGAGCAGCCGCGCGATCCGGTCGATCGCGTCGGTGTCGGGCTCGGCGCCCCGCTGCGCGGAGGCCACCGGCAGCGAGGTCGTCGCGGTGTTGAAGAACTCGTCCATCGGGATGTCGACGAAGACCGGCCCGCGGTGCGACGAGCCGGCCGTGCGAAAGGCGTCGTCGAAGCCCCCGGCGACCTCGGCCGCCGTCGGGATGGTGCGGGCGTCCTTGGTGATGGAGGCCACGATCGGAGGCTGGTCGAGCTCCTGGAGGCTGCCGCTGCCCCAGCGGTTCTGCGGCGCGCGACCCCCCACGACCACCATCGGGGAGCCCGCGAACTGTGCCTGCGCGATCGCGCTGATGCCGTTGGTGACACCCGGGCCGGCCGTCAGCACCGCGAGGCCGGGGACGCGGGTCAGCTTGCCGGTCGCCTCGGCGGCGAACGCGGCGGTCTGCTCGTGACGTACGTCGAGGATCCGCATCGGCGGCTCGGCCTTGACCGCGCCGTCGTACATCGGGAAGACGTGGGCACCGGAGAGCGTGAACAGCGTCTCGACGCCGTGCGCCCGGGCCACGGCCACGGCGAGCTCCCCGGCATGACCGGTGACCTCGTCGGTCTCGCGGCTCGGCGTCGGGGCTGGTGGCGGGATCGGTCGCGCTCATGCAGGGCAGGTTACCGACCGGTCACCGGCGCTCAGGCGGGGGAGCCGAGGTAGGCCGCGTTGCTGGCGCGGAGCGCGTCGATGATGGTCAGCAGCAGGTCCGCGCGTACGTCGATCGGCTCGGGCGCCAGGGCGACCTGGAGGTGCAGCGCCCGCAGGAAGGCCTCGGGGTTGCCCGTGACCAGGTACGGGTCCTGACCGGCCGGGGTGCGCGCGTTCGCAGCGGCAGCGATCCGGGCGAGCCAGGGCTCGATGACCCGCAGCGGCACCAGTCGCCGGCGCAGGACCGACATGGCCGCCAGTGCGAGCCGGTCGGGCTCGCCGCAGGTCCAGACCTGGTCGGTCGGCTCGATGACGCGGTCGGCCAGCACGTCGAGCAGCACGGTGAGCTCGTGGAGCCCGAAGTGCGGCGACCCGGCGAGCTCGTCGACCACGTCGGCACCGTGTGCGACGGCGTGCGCCCAGCCCTGCCCGGGCACGAAGCCGCGGGTGTCGCGCTCGCGCACCAGCCACCCGGTGGCCCGGTCGCCCCATTCCAGGAGCTTGCCGGCCGGCAGGAGCGAGGCGACGTTGTCGCGGTTGATGCAGACGGCCAGCACCAGCGCGGAGAAGCTGCGCCGGAACACCGACGGCGTGCCGACCTCGCCGAGCCCCTGGGTCAGCCCGGCCGCCATGCCGTCGCCGAGCCCGGCGAGCAGGTCGTCGTAGACGCCTCCCGACACCCACGTGGCGAGGATCGGATAGGCGATCTCGTCCCGCTCGACGGGGTCGACCGAGCCCAGCATCGTGGTCAGCTCGGCGGTCAGGTCGGGCAGCGGACGGTCGGTCGGGACTGCCATCTCGTCGGACCGGACCCGATTCCAGTACGTCGTGGACATACCGCCCATCCTGCCAGCCGTACCGAGGACGCGCCCAGGCCCCCGAGGGCTGCCCGCGGCTCGCCCTAGGCTGAGGCGGTGCCGTCCCTGCTGGAGCTCGTCCGCAGCCACACCGACCTCGACGAGGACGATGTCGCGGTGCTCCAGCTGCTCACCGCGGACTGGCAGATCATCGCCGACCTCTCCTTCGCCGACCTGGTGCTGTGGCTGCCGGACCGCAGCGGCGACGGCTTCTGGGCGGCCGCCCAGATGCGCCCGACCACCGGTCCGACGGCGTACGTCGACGACGTCGTCGGCAGCTTCGTGCCCGCCGGACGCCGCCCGATGCTCGACCGGGCCTACACCGAGGGCCGGCTCGTGCGCGAGGGCGACCCGGAGTGGCGCGACGACGTCCCGGTCCGGGTGGAGACCATCCCGATCCCGCGCGCCGACCGGGTGATCGGCGTGATCGCGCGCAACACCAACCTGCTCGGCGTGCGCACACCCAGCCGGCTGGAGCTGTCCTACCTCCAGAGCGCGGCCGAGCTCACCGCGATGATCGCCTCCGGCGACTTCCCGGGCCCCGGTCAGCGCGGCGACCATGCCGACTCGCCGCGGGTGGGCGACGGCTTCGTCCGCGTCGACGCCGACGGCCGGGTGAGCTACGCCAGCCCGAACGCGCTCTCGGTCTACCGACGGCTGGGGCTCTCCGGTGACCTCGACGGGCACGTGCTGGCCGACCTGACCCGCTCCCTCGTCACCCCCCGGAGACGCCCCGACGAGGAGACCCTCAGCGCCGTGCTCGGGGGACGCGTGCACCGCGACACCGAGGTCGGCGAGGACCGGGTCTCGCTGATCGTGCGCTCGATCCCGCTGCGGGAGAAGGGTGAGCACGTCGGCGCCCTGGTCCTGGTGCGCGACGTCACCGACCTGCGTCGCCGCGACCGCGAGCTGGTCACCAAGGACGCCACCATCCGCGAGATCCACCACCGGGTGAAGAACAACCTGCAGACGGTCGCCGCCCTGCTGCGCCTGCAGGCGCGGCGGATCGACGCACCCGAGGCCAAGCTGGCGCTGGAGGAGGCGGTCCGCCGGGTGGGCACGATCGCGATCGTGCACGAGACGCTGAGCCAGGAGGTGCTCGACGAGGTCGGCTTCGACGAGATCGCGGACCGGCTCGGCGTGATGGTGACCGACGTCGGCGCGCGTGCGGACCGGTTGGTCGTGAGCCGCGAGGGGTCGTTCGGCCTGCTGCCGAACGAGACGGCCACCGCGCTGGCGATGGTGCTCACCGAGCTGCTGCAGAACGCCGTGGAGCACGGCTATCCCGAGGAGTCGGGAACCGTGGGGTCGATCGTCGTGGAGCCGGAGCGGATCGCCGGGCGGCTCCGGGTCGTCGTGGACGACGACGGGGTCGGCCTTCCCGACGGCTTCGACCTCGACACCTCGGTGAACCTCGGGCTGTCGATCGTCCGCACGCTGGTGGAGTCCGAGCTCGGCGGTCTGCTGGAGCTGCGCCCCGGCGTGGAGCGGGGTGCGCGTGCCGTCGTCGACGTACCGCTGGAGTAAGAGCGGTCAGGCAGAGCGGACGCGGGTGCGCGAGCTGCGGCGCTTGAGGGCGCGCCGCTCGTCCTCGCTCAGGCCGCCCCAGACGCCGTGGTCCTGTCCCGCCTCCAGCGCCCAGGCGAGACACTGCTCGCGCACGTCGCAGCGCCGGCACACCTGCTTGGCCTCCTCGATCTGGAGGATCGCCGGTCCGGTGTTGCCGATGGGGAAGAACAGCTCAGGGTCCTCGTCGAGGCAGGCCGAACGGTCGCGCCAATCCATGGCTTTGCAGAACTCACTCTCATGGGGAAACAGCATCAGGGCGCGCGGATGTGAAAGGATTCACGAGCGCGCCCTCCACAGTGGCAAGGAATCGGTGGCGAAACAACCCCTTGGCCCGGTCCTTTTTTGTCAGGGCCGTCACGTATCCCCTCCCCGCGCACACCCGTCCCACGGGCCACGACGGCCGCGGCCGCGCCGTACGCTGTCGGAATGCGCGACGGCCAGGGCTCCTCACCGCCCCCGCCTCTCGTCGTCGCCGCCGGGCTGGTGGTCGTCGAAGGGCTGCTGCTGCTCGGGTACGGCGTGCTCGAGGCGGCGCACCTCGACACCGAACGGGCGGCGATGGGCGCGACCACGGCGGCCTTCTTCGTCCTGCTCGGCGGCCTGCTGATCGCCGGTGGCTGGCTGGTCCTGCACGGCCGGGCCTGGCCGCGCAGCCCGATCGTCGTGGCGCAGGTGATGTTCCTGGGACTGGCCTGGAGCTTCCGGGGCGGCAGCACGACGTGGGTCGCGATCGTCCTCGCCGTCGTCGCTGTCGTCGTCCTGGTGGGGCTGCTCCACCCTGCGAGCATCGACGCGCTCACCGAGGCCGACCCGCAGGACGGCGGGTAGCCGGCCGCCCGTCAGACGCTCTCCTGCAGCGAGGCCCGTAGCTGGTCGAGGGTCCGGCTCAGCAGGCGCGAGACGTGCATCTGGCTCACGCCGATCTCCTCGGCGATCTCGGCCTGGGTCTTGTTCCGGAAGAAGCGCAGCAGCAGGATCCGCTTCTCCCGCGCCGGGAGCGCCTCGAGGAGCGGCTTGATCGACTCCCGGATCTCGATGTGCTCGATCTCCGCGTCGTCCAGACCCATCATCTCGAGCATGGAGACGCCGCCCTCGTCGCCGGAGTCGTCGGCGGCGTCGAGGCTCAGCGTGGAGTAGGCGTTGCCGGACTCGATCCCCTCGATGATCTCCTCGACCGAGCAGCCGATCGCCGTCGCCAGCTCGCGCGGCGTGGGGGACCTGCCCAGGGTCTGCGTGAGCTCGGCGGTGGTGCTCCCGATCTGGATCCGCAGCTCCTGGAGGCGCCGCGGCACCCGGATCGCCCAGCCCTTGTCGCGGAAGTAGCGTTTGATCTCGCCGATGATGGTGGGCGTCGCGTACGTCGAGAACTCCACGCCCCGGTCGAGGTCGAAGCGTTCGATCGACTTGAGCAGCCCGATCGTGCCCACCTGCACCAGGTCCTCGAGCGGCTCACCGCGGTTGCGGAATCGTCGCGCGCAGTGCTCGACCAGCGGCAGGTGCAGGGAGACCAGGCCGTCGCGGGCCTCGAGCCGGGCCGGCTCCGAGGCGTCCACGTCGCGGTAGATCCCGAACAGCTCCTGGTGACGCAGCCGCGTCGCTGCGGCTCGCTCCTCCGACCCGCGGGTTCCGGAGTCCCCCGACGTGTCGGTCATCTCATCCGCCGACTCCCGGCTGGCCGCCCGCGACCGGGATGCTCGACTCGGTGGTGAAGGTCACCTCGAAGCGTGACTCGTCGCTCGCGGCGCTGGTCGCGCTGGTCAGGGTGCTGAGCACCTGCCAGGCGAAGCTGTCGTGGTCGGCGTTCCGGGAGCCCACCGTGGGGACGCTCACCGAGACGGTGAGCGTGCCGGGACCGAGGCGGAACTCCGCCTCCAGGTCGCCACCTGGCACGGCCTCGGGCAGGACGAGGGCGCAGGCCTCGCCCACGGCGATCCGCAGGTCCTCGATGTCGTCCACGGTGAAGTCGAGACGGGCGGCCAGGCCGGCCGTCATCGTGCGCAGGACCGAGACGTAGGCACTGTCGGCGGGCACCCGCAGGGACACGTCGGCCTGCGCGGGAGCGGGGAGGTCCATCGAGTCCATCGAGTGCCTTCCGATCTGGTGGTGCGTCAGCTCACCCTAAAGGGCGGACAGGACGAGGGCCCGCAGGTGTGCGGGCCCTCGACGATCCTGGCTCGGTCTCCATCCGTGGTCACGGTGAACGGTCGCGACCCCCGGCTCCGCCGGGTGTCGCGCTGAGGACCAGAAGTCCTGAGCTCCGCTCAGGCCTTCTTGGTCTCCCAGAAGATCTCGGCGATCTCGTCGATCTTGGCCAACAGCTCGTCGGCCTTGCCGGCGTCCATCTCGCCCTTGGTGCCGGTGGCGCCGGCCAGCTTGGTGGCCTCGTTCACCAGCGTGTGGAGCTGGGGGTACTTCTCGAAGTGCGGCGGCTTGAAGTAGTCGGTCCACAGCACCCAGAGGTGATGCTTGACCAGCTCGGAGCGCTGCTCCTTGATCAGGACGGCACGAGTACGGAAGTCGGGGTCGTCGTTGTCGGCCACCTTGGCGATGATCGCCTTGACCGACTCGGCCTCGATCCGGGCCTGGGCCGGGTCGTAGACGCCGCACGGAAGGTCGCAGTGCGCCGAGACGTCGACGGTGGGTGCGAACAGCTTCGCGAACATCGGGGTCCTCTCATCTTCTGGTGTCGGGGATGGGCACTCGCCTGGGACACTACTCCGCGTGCCGAGGCCCTCCGGACCGGGTTCGTACCCCGCCCCGCGACGCTCATTCGGACTCGCGCGCGTGCAGGGCACGTCGATGGCGCCGACGCTGCGGCCCCGCGACCGGCTCCTCGTCCGGTACGCCGCACCGGTGGCCGCCGGCCGGCTCGTGCTGGCCCGGTTCGCCGACGGGACGCTCGTGGTGAAGCGGGCCGCCGAGCCGCGCGCCACCCGCACCGGCGAGGCCGGCTGGTGGCTGCTCAGCGACAACCCCGCAGAGGGCGTGGACTCACGGCACCGAGGCGTGGTCGACGCAGGCGACGTGGTCGCCGTCGTCGTGGCCCGGCTCTGGCCCCGGCCCACGCCGCGTCTGTGAGCGCTCGTGTCCACGGACGGCAGGACGTGCCGGAGCGACGTACCGGCTGTGCCACAGTGACGTCGTGGCTGCCTCCGCTGCCGGCGCCGGGGGGCACCCGTTCGCCGGCGATCCCGTCTTCGACCTCCATGTCGGCGGCAAGATGGAGATCCGCTCGACGGTCGCCCTGACCGATCCTGCCGGCCTGTCGCTGGCCTACACCCCGGGTGTCGCCCGGGTGTGCGAGGCGATCGCCGCGGATCCCGGGCTGACGCAGCACTACACCTGGGTGCCGCACACGGTCGCCGTGGTCACCGACGGCACCGCGGTGCTGGGGCTCGGCGACATCGGGCCGGCCGCGGCGATGCCGGTGATGGAGGGCAAGGCGGTGCTGTTCAAGCAGTTCGGCGGTGTCGACGCCGTGCCGATCTGCCTGGCCACCACCGACGTCGAGGAGATCATCGCCACCGTCGCTCGCCTCGCTCCGAGCTTCGGCGGGATCAACCTGGAGGACATCTCGGCGCCGCGCTGCTTCGAGATCGAGGACCGGTTGAAGGCGATGCTCGACATCCCGGTCTTCCACGACGACCAGCACGGTACGGCGGTCGTCGCGCTGGCCGCGCTGACCAACGCGCTGCGCCTGACCGGCCGCACGCCCGGGACGGCGCGCGTGGTGATCTCGGGTGCCGGAGCAGCCGGCGTCGCCGTCGCCCGGATCCTGCTCGAGGCAGGGGTCGACGACATCGCGGTCGTCGACCGTCAGGGCGTGCTGAACTCGCGGCGTCCCGACCTGACGCCGGTGAAGAAGGCGCTCGCCGTCGACACCGGCGACCGGCACGACCGACACGGATCGCTCGCCGACGTGATGGCGGGGGCGGACGTGTACATCGGAGTCTCCGGCGGCACCGTGCCCGAGGACGTCGTGGCGACGATGGCACCCGACGCGATCATCTTCGGACTGGCCAACCCGACGCCGGAGGTCCTCCCGGAGGTCGCGCACCGCCACGCCCGCGTCGTGGCGACCGGACGCTCCGACTACCCCAACCAGATCAACAACGTGCTCGCCTTCCCGGGGATCTTCCGCGGCGCCTTCGAGGTGCACGCGACCGCGATCACCGAAGGCATGAAGCTCGCCGCCGCCACGGCGCTCGCCGGGCTGGTCGGCGACGACCTGGCCGAGGACCTGATCATCCCGTCGCCGTTCGACCCGCGGGTCGGGCCGGCGGTGACCGAGGCGGTCGCGGCGGCGGCCCGGGCGGACGGCGTAGCCCGCCGCTGAGTCGGCGCGAACAGGCGTCCAGATCACGCCGAGTCGGCGCGAACAGGCGTCTAGATCACGCCGAGTCGGCACGAACAGGCACGTCGCAGATCACGCCGAGTTGTCACCTGCCGACTCAGCGTCGATGCGGCTGGGGACGTCGCTAGGGTCGGAGCCATGTTCGCCGTGTACGCCGAGTCCTTCTCCGTCGACGACCCGCTGTCCGGCCTGGTGGTGGGGGAGCGGCCCGAGCCGGAGGTGCCGGAGGGGTGGACGACGGTCGAGGTCAAGGCCTCGGCCCTCAACCACCACGACCTGTGGTCGCTGCGGGGGGTGGGGCTGCGCGAGGAGGCGCTGCCGATGATCCTCGGCTGTGACGCCGCGGGCGTCGACGCCGACGGCAACGAGGTGCTGGTCCATGCCGTGATCGGCGACCCCGCCTGGCGCGGCGACGAGACCGAGGACCCGCGCCGGTCGCTGCTGTCCGAGCGCTACCAGGGCACGCTGGCCGACCGGGTCGCCGTACCCCGGAGCAACCTGGTGCCCAAGCCCGCCTCGCTGAGCTTCGAGGAGGCCGCCTGCCTGCCGACCGCCTGGCTCACGGCGTACCGCATGCTCTTCGTGCAGGGCGGCCTCAAGCCCGGACAGACCGTGCTGGTGCAGGGGGCCGGAGGTGGCGTGGCCACGGCGCTGATCATGCTGGCGCGAGCCGGAGGTCTGCAGGTGCAGGCGACGAGCCGCGACGAGGGCAAGCGGGCGCGGGCGCTGGAGATCGGCGCCCACCAGGTGTTCGAGACCGGCGCCCGGCTGCCCGAGCGCGTGGACGCGGTGATGGAGACCGTGGGCGCCGCCACCTGGACCCACTCGCTGCGGTCGCTCCGTCCCGGCGGGACGGTCGTGATCAGCGGCGCCACGAGCGGCCCGAACCCCGACCTCACCGAGCTCAACCGCATCTTCTTCCTGCAGCTGCGGGTGATCGGCTCCACCATGGGCACGCGCGCCGAGCTGGCCCAGCTGGTGAGCTTCCTCGACGCGACCGGCACGACGCCGCTCGTCGACCGGGTGCTGCCGATGACCGAGGCGCGCGAGGGGTTCGCCGCGATGGAGAGCGGTGACGTGTTCGGCAAGGTGGTGTTCACCCGGTGACGCGCACGCACCTGGTGACCGGTGGCGGCTCGGGCATCGGGGCGGTCCTGGCCGACCGCCTGCTCGAGCGCGGCGACGACCTCGTCCTGGTTGCCCGCTCCGCCGAGCGCGCGCACGACCTCCGGTCCGACGTGCCGGGCGCGACCGTGCTCGTCGCGGACCTGGCCGACGCGTCCCAGGTCGCGGCTCTCGCGG
The DNA here is from genome assembly GCA_963742195.1 of uncultured Actinomycetota bacterium. Classification (GTDB taxonomy): domain Bacteria; phylum Actinomycetota; class Actinomycetes; order Propionibacteriales; family Nocardioidaceae; genus Nocardioides. Next base: position 55,021 of record CAVULA010000005.1, on the reverse strand, counting down.
ACCAGCTGCCCGACCGCCTCGACTCGGTCGTCCACGCCGGCGGCGTGGTCGAGCTGGGCCCGGTCGCCGAGCTGACGACCGAGGCGTGGCAGGAGCAGCTGGCCGTCAACGTGGTGGCGCCGGCCGTGCTCACCCGGGTCGCGCTGCCGGCTCTCCGGACGGCCCGCGGCACGGTGGTGTTCGTGAACTCCGGCGCCGGGCTGTCCGCCGGCCCCCACTGGTCGGCGTACGCCGCCTCGAAGCACGCGTTGCGCGCCCTCGCCGACTCCCTGCGGGCCGAGGAGCAGGAGAACGGCGTACGGGTCACGAGCGTCTACCCCGGGCGCACGGCGACCCCGATGCAGCAGAAGGTGCACGAGCAGGAGGGTCGCGACTACGACGCGGACGCCTGGATCGACCCTGCCACCGTGGCCGGCGCGATCCTGCACGTGCTCGACCTCGCACCCGACGCCACCGTCAGCGACCTCACGATCCGCCCCACCTGACAGGTGTCGCTGGCGAGCACGCTCGCCTCGCGCTCGCTGCGGTCGCTCCGCTCCGACTACGTCGGGTCGGAGCGTCCTCGCTCGAGGACGAAGATCCGGAGGCGGCGGCCGGTGATCCGCTGCTGGTACTTCAGGTAGCCGCCGTACACCTGGGCCGATCCCGCGAGCACCCGCGCCTGCTCGTCCTCGCCGGCTGGGCGCGCGGTGGCCTCGAGGGTCCGCCGGCGGTAGGACACCGTGGCGCGGGGATCGGCCTCGAGGTTGAGCACCCAGGCGGGGGTCGACGGCTGGCCGAAGTTGGTCCCGAGCAGGGCGAGGGTGTCGTCGACCGGTACGGCGATCAGGTGCGACCGGCGGCGGAGCCCGCTCTTGCGCCCGGTGGTGGTGACGTCGAGGACCGGCAGGCCGGCCAGCACCTCCGGGGCGCTCGTCCGGCCCTTCGACAGGCGTCCGACCACGTCGTCCAGGTGCCGCAGCACCTGGGAGAACAGCCAGGCACCGGGCCGTGTGGACGCGAACGACTGCACCAGTCGCTGGAACGGGTTCGGTCGGCGGAGGCGGTACCCCAGGTCGTCGGCAAGGCCCATGGCCGGGAACCTAACAGGGCAGGTCAGTCCTCCGGATCGTCCAGCCGTGCCAGCCAGGTCGCGAACCGCTCCACGGCGGTCTCGAACTCGGGATGGGTGTCGGTGAACTCCTGGAGCCGCTCGCCGAGCCAGGCCAGGGTGACCTCCTCGTCACCCCGGCGCTGCTGGAGCTCCTCGATCCCGCGGTCGGTGAAGTACATGACCGGATCAGTAGTGCTCGGCGGACCGTCGGTCCTCGGCCTCGGCGAACGCCGCCGCGAGCAGCGCCTTCGACTCCTCGACGTGCCGCTTCGCGGTCCCGACCGAGGGTGAGGACAGGGCGGGCCGGGTGATCGGCTCGACGAGGACGCCGTCGGCCAGGTCGGGCCACACGTTGAGCTGGTAGTGCGGCCACGGGCCCATGTTGCGCGGCTCGTCCTGCACCCAGCGCACGGCCTTGAGGTGGGGGTACCGGGCGATCTCGGCCCGGATGTCGTCGACCGGCCGGGGGTAGAGCTGCTCGAGCCGCGCGATCGCGAACCGGCCGCCGTCCTCGCGCTTGGTGCGCTCGACCATCAGGTCCCAGGTGACCCGGCCCGAGCAGAGCAGCAGGGTGTCGACCTTCTCGGGGTCGGCGTCCGCGTCGGCGATGAACGGCCGGAACGTCCCCTGGGTGAAGTCCGCGGGCTGGGAGGCCGCCTCCTTGCGCTTCAGCATCGACTTCGGCGTGAACACCACCATCGGTCGGTGCTCCTCGCCGAGGGAGTGCTGCCGCAGCAGGTGGAAGTACGACGCGGGCGTCGACGGCTGGGCGACGACGAACGCCTCGTCGGCGCACATCGTCAGCCAGCGCTCGATCCGCGCGGACGAGTGGTCGGGACCCTGGCCCTCGTAGCCGTGGGGGAGGAGCAGGACCACGCCGGACTGCTGGCGCCACTTGGTCTCTCCGGAGGTGATGAACTCGTCGATGACGGTCTGCGCGCCGTTGGCGAAGTCGCCGAACTGCGCCTCCCAGACCACCAGCGCGTCCGGGCGCGCCACGGAGTAGCCGTACTCGAACCCGAGAGCGGCGTACTCCGAGAGCAGGGAGTCGTAGACGTGGAACTTCGCCTGGGTGTCGGTCAGCGCGCTGAGCGGCGTCCACTCGTGGGCGTTGACCCGGTCGATGATGGTGGCGAAGCGCGAGACGAACGTGCCGCGACGGGAGTCCTGGCCGGCCAGGCGCACCGGACGGCCGTCCATCAGCAGCGAGCCGAGGGCGAGGACCTCGCCGGTGCCCCAGTCGATCGGGCCGTCCGCGATCGCGTTCGCCCGGCGCTGCAGCTGCGGCATCACCTTGGGGTGGACGGTGAAGCCCTCCGGCGGGGTGACGTAGGCGTCGGCGATCCGCTTCATGGCCTCGGGGCTGATCGCGGTCCGCGCGGCGCCCGGCGACTTCTCCGGGTAGTCGGGCACGGTGGTCCACTCCGACGGCTGCGAGTCGGCCTCGCGGACCTCGGTGAAGACCCGCTCCAGCTGCTGCTGGTAGTCCTTGAGCACCTGCTCGGCCTCGCCGATCGTGATGTCGCCGCGACCGATCAGGGACTCGGTGTACAGCTTGCGCACCGAGCGCTTCTGCTCGATCAGGTCGTACATCAGCGGCTGGGTGTACGACGGGTCGTCACCCTCGTTGTGACCGCGACGTCGGTAGCAGACCAGGTCGATGACGACGTCCTTGTTGAACGCCTGGCGGTACTCGAAGGCCAACCGGGCCACGCGGATGCACGCCTCGGGGTCGTCGCCGTTCACGTGGAAGATCGGCGCCTGCACCATCCGGGCCACGTCGGTGCAGTAGAGGGAGGAGCGCGACGAGCCGGGTGAGGTGGTGAACCCCACCTGGTTGTTGACCACGACGTGGATGGTGCCGCCGGTGCGGTAGCCGCGCAGCTGGGACAGGTTCAGGGTCTCGGCGACGACACCCTGCCCCGCGAACGCCGCGTCGCCGTGCACGAGCAGCGGCAGGACGGGGTACTCGGCGCCGCGGTTCAGCACGTCCTGCTTGGCGCGCGCGATGCCCTCGAGCACCGGGTCGACGGCCTCGAGGTGGGACGGGTTCGCCGCCACCGAGACCTTGATCCGGTCACCGAGGCCGGAGAGGAACTCACCGTCGGCGCCGAGGTGGTACTTCACGTCGCCCGAGCCCTGGACGGTGCGCGGGTCGATGTTGCCCTCGAACTCGCGGAAGATCTGGGAGTACTTCTTGCCGACGATGTTGGCCAGCACGTTGAGGCGACCCCGGTGGGCCATGCCGATGGTGACCTCGTCGAGACCGGTCTCGGCGGCCGCCTCGCAGATCTCGTCGATCAGCGGGATCGTGGTCTCGCCGCCCTCGAGGCTGAAGCGCTTCTGGCCGACGAACTTCGTCTGCAGGAAGGTCTCGAACGCCTCCGCCTGGTTGAGCTTCAGCAGGATCCGGAGCTGCTCCTGACGGGGTGGCTTGGTGTGGGGTCGCTCCACCCGCTCCTGGATCCAGCGTCGCTGGTCGGGATCCATGATGTGCATGTACTCGATGCCGGTGGTCCGGCAGTAGGAGTCACGCAGGATGCCGAGGATGTTGCGCAGCTTCATGAACGGCCGGCCCTCGCCGCCGAAGGAGCCGGCGGCGAACTCGCGGTCGAGGTCCCACATGGTCAGCCCGTGGGTCTCGATCTCGAGATCGGGGTGGCTGCGCTGGCGGTACTCCAGGGGGTCGGTGTCCGCCATCAGGTGGCCGCGCACGCGGTAGGCGTGGATGAGCTCGAGGATCCGGGCCTGCTTGCTGATCTCGTCGTCGTGCGACCAGGCGATGTCGCTCTTCCAGCGGATCGGCTCGTAGGGGATCCGCAGCGCGCGGAAGATCTCGTCGTAGAACCCGTTCTCACCGAGCAGCAGCGCATGGATCCGCTTGAGGAACTCACCGGACTGCGCGCCCTGGATGACCCGGTGGTCGTAGGTCGACGTCAGCGTCATCACCCGGCTGATGGCGTTGCGGCTGATGGTGTCCTCGGAGGCGCCCTGGTACTCCGGCGGGTACTCCATGGCGCCGACGCCGATGATGGCGCCCTGGCCGCGCATCAGGCGCGGGACGGAGTGGTTGGTGCCGATGGTGCCGGGGTTGGTGAGGGAGACCGTCGTGCCGGCGAAGTCGTCGACGGTGAGCTTGGCGTCGCGCGCCTTGCGCACGATGTCCTCGTAGCCGGTCCAGAACGCCGCGAAGTCCATGGTCTCCGCGCCCTTGATGTTGGGCACGAGGAGCTGGCGGGTGCCGTCCTTCTTCTGCATGTCGATCGCGAGCCCGAGGTTGATGTGGGCCGGGGTGATCTGGGTGGGCTTGCCGTCGATCACGTCGAACCCGACGTTCATCTCCGGCATCGCCTTGAGGGCCTTGACCAGCGCGAACCCGATCAGGTGGGTGAACGACACCTTGCCGCCGCGGGCGCGGGACAGGTGGTTGTTGATCACGATCCGGTTGTCCCACAGCAGCTTGACCGGGACCGACCGGACCGAGGTCGCGGTGGGGACGGTCAGGGAGTCGTCCATGTTCGCGACCGTGCGGGCGGGTGCGCCGCGCAGCACGGTGTACGTCGGCTGGTCGCTCGCGCCCGACGGGGCCGCGGCCTCCTTCTCCTTGGGCACCGGGCGGTCGGTGCCCTTGGCCGGCTCGGCGGCCTTGCTGTCGGGCCGGGGCGTCGCCCGCGGGGCGGGCTTGGTCACCGTCGTCGCGGCGGGCGCCCCCGCGGACGGGGCCTGCCCCTCGGAGGTCTTCGCGGCCGGTGCCCTCTCGGCGGGCGCCTGCTCGGCCGGTGCCTGCGCGGCCGGTGCCTGCGCGGCCGGTGCCTGCGCGGTCGGGGCGGTGCCGTTGCTCGGCCCGCTGCCGTTGCCCGAGCCGGACTTCTCGAAGTACGCCGCCCACGTGGGGTCCACGCTCCCCGGATCACGGGTGAACTGGTCGTACATCTCCTCGACGAGCCACTCGTTGGCGCCGAAGTCGGAGGAGGGGTCTGGCTGAGAGTCGGACGGGCTGGTCTGCTGCTGCGGCACGGGTGCTTTCGCCTCTTCCGGGACGTGCGCGTGGATGTCGGGATCTGGGATCCAGGCTAGTCCCCCACCCGCGCAAATACCGAAGTACGGTGGCTCGCTGGTGCATGGTGTACCCGATCGGTCCAACCGGTCGTGGTCGTGTCCTCGGCGAACACCCCGCTGCATCCCCCCGTTCAGCACCGGAAAGGAACGAGGCTTGCCTCCTCTCCACCAGGACCCCACCAGACCGTCCGGCTCCCGCGACGCCGCTGAGCCGAGCCGCCCCACCGGCCGGCGCTCCCGGCGTACGGGTGTGGCGGCGGTCCTCGCCGTGGCGGCGCTCGCGCTCGGTGCCTGCGGTGGGGGCGACTCGTCGACGCCCACGTCGGGGTCCTCGGCGCCCGGCGCCACCGATGGCGGGAACCCGCCGATGGCGACCGCGGTCAGCATCGGCCAGGTCGCGGGAACGGTCCACAAGCCGTACCGGCAACGGTTCCACCGCGCCGCCGACCACCTCGGTGCCGAGGTGGGCAAGGCGGTCGACGCATGGTTCGACGGCGGCTTCCTCGGTGTGAGCTACCCGACGACCTCCTTCCCGGACGCCTTCACCTCCTTCACCGCCCAGGCCGCGCAGGACGCGACGAAGCAGAAGGAGCTGATGACGATGGGCCGCCTCGGTCACCGGATCGACGGGGTGACGACGATGAAGCGGGTCGTCGTCCTCGACGTCCTCGCCCCGCGCGGCAGGGCGGCCGGGGTCACCGCCCGGGTCTTCCTGCGGTTCCGCACCACCGGTGACGTCACGAGGACGGTGACGGTGACCGGACGGTTGTTCCTCACCCAGGGCGCGGGCCGGGCCTGGCAGGTCTTCGGTTTCGACGTGGCGAAGGGAACGACGTGATGAGGCGCCGGATCGGACGCATCACCCGCCTGGCCACGCTGGCGGTGGTGCTGGGCGTGATCGCCCTGGCCATCCCCGACTCCGCGGTGAAGTCGACGGAGATCACCCTGGTGAGGGTGCACGACGCCCAGGCGACGGCGATCGGGCCGGACGTGATCTCGATCCTGGTCGTGGGCTCCGACGCGCGCCCCGGCGAGGACATGATCCGGAGCCGGGGTGACGCGCTCCAGCTGGTCACGATCAACACCCGCACCCACGCCGCCAGCATCATCGGCGTGCCGCGCGACTCCTGGGTCGACGTCCCCGGTCACGGGAACGACAAGATCAACGCGTCGCTCTACTACGGCGGCCCCGACCTGCTCGGACAGACGGTCGGCAACCTGATCGGGGTCCACCCGAAGTACGTCTTCGTGACCCGCTTCCCGTACTTCATCTCGATGGTGAAGTCCATCGGCGGCATCGAGGTCCGCAACCCGTACGCGTTCAGCGACGACGCCCTCAAGCCGGTCGGCTTCCGTGCCGGACAGATCCACCTCGGTGGCTACGACGCGATGGCGTACGCCCGGATCCGCCACACGTTGCCGGCCGGCGACTTCGACCGCTCCGCGCACCAGGAGATCGTGCTCCGGGGGATCCAGGCCAAGGTGCACGCGCAGGCGGCGCGGCCCGGGTTCATCGAGCGTGGCGTGATCAGCGCGATGAGCCACACCTCGACCGACCTGCCGCCGGCCGAGCTGTTCCGGCTGGCCCAGGCCATGGCCCAGGTCGATCCCGCCAAGGTGCGGGCGTGCGTGGTCCAGGGCGGCATCGGCACCTCCTCGGGCGGCGCCAGCATCGTGCTGCCCTACGTCGACCAGGCCCGCGACATGGGAGACCAGATCCGGGAGGACGCGACGCTGTCCCACTGCGGCTGACGGCGGACGGCGTTCGTCGAGGGCCGAAGGTCACCCGCAGCGCGGGACGGCCGCCCCGTGCGCCGCCCGCGGTCACGCGGGAGGCTTGTCCCATGAGCACTCCGACGCCCCGTCTGACCCGCGAGCTCGTGCGCACGGCCTGCCTGGCGCCGAGCGTCAACAACTCCCAGCCGTGGTACTTCCGCCTGCCTGCCGACGACCGGGTCGAGCTGTACGCCGACCGCTCCCGGCAGCTGACCGGCATCGACCCCTCGGGCCGTGACCTGGTCCTGAGCTGCGGAGCCGCGCTGCACCACCTCGTCGCCGCGGCCGGGGCGTTCGGTCTCACCGCGACCATCGAGAGCGCCGGCGACTCCGACGACCCCGACCTCCTGGCGGTCGTCCGGCTGGGCGACGGCGAGATCACCGACGAGGACGTCGACGTGCTCGCGGCGCTCGAGAACCGCAGGACCGACCGCCGCGGTGCCGGCGCCTGGCCCGTGCCTTCCGCCCGCGTCCAGGAGCTGGCCGATGACGCCTCCGTCTGGGGTGCCGAAGTGGTGGTCGTCACCGACGCGACGGCCGTGGCCCGTGCCGAGCAGCTCATCGAGGCCGCGCGACAGGCGCAGCTCGTCGACCCGGTGGCCGCCGCGGAGCAGCAGGCCTGGGTCGACCGGAGCCGGAGCGACGGCGTGCCCGCCCGGATCGCCGACCCCTCGGACCACCTCGAGGAGGACCGTCCGCCGAGCCGCTACGCCCGACACGCTCCGGCTCGCGACGAGCACGCTCCCCACGAGGACCTGCTCGTGGCGGTCTGCACCGTCGACGACGACGAGGAGGCGTGGTTGCGCGCCGGTCAGACCATGAGCGCCCTCTGGCTGGGCGCGACGATGTCCGGGCTGGGGCTGACGCCGGCCTCGCAGGTCGTCGAGGTGGAGTCCACGCGGCGCCTGCTGCAGGACGACGTCCTCGCCGGCCTGTTGCGTCCCCAGGTCGTGCTCCGGGTCGGCTGGCCCGCGGCGGTGCCGGGCAACCCGACCGGCGGTCACACGCCTCGGCGGCCGCTCGAGGAGGTCATCCGGAGCTGACCGGCTCCGCGACACGGCGCGGCACTCGGTCGTCTCGGGCATCGACGGCGGCCAGCCGGTCGTGGTGATGAACGCCGACGCGAGCGCGGGCGTGACCGTCCGGGCGGCTGCCGGGGCGGAGTTCCCGGCCCTGCCCTGGATCGTCGGCGGACTGCTGGTGGCCGCAGCAGTCCTGGCCGTGGTCGCCGGGGTCCTCCTGGCGGTGGCGCTCAGTCGCGCGTCGCGGGAGGTCCGGGCGTCCTGAGCCGTCGGGTGGTCGCGGCTACCGTGCTGCCATGGCCTACGACGAGCAGCTGGCGAGCCGGGTCCGCGACCACCTCGCGGGCGAGGCCGTCGTGGAGAAGAAGATGTTCGGCGGTCTCGCGTTCCTGCTGGGCGGTCACCTGTGCGTCTCGGCGAGCGGCCAGGGCGGGCTGTTGGTCCGCGTCGCACCCGCGGACTCCGACGCCCTGCTGGCCGAGCCGGGCGCCGAGCTCATGCGAATGGGGCGACGTGCTCCGATGGCCGGGTGGATCCGGGTCGCGCCGGAGGCGGTCGACGACGAGGCGGTCCTCGCCCGATGGATCGAGCGCGGGGTCGCCCACGCCCGGTCGCTCCCGCCGAAGGGCTGACCCCGCTCGTCCGTATGTGTTGGCGCCCCCGGAAGGATTCGAACCTTCGCTCCCGCCTCCGGAGGGCGGTGCTCTATCCCCTGAGCTACGGGGGCTCAGGTGGGCACGACCCTACCGGCGGTCCGGGCGGCGGCGGAAACCGGCGCCGCGGTCGTCGGTGGGCGGCCGCGCGATCCGGCAGGCGGAAGTGGGTCGGAGACGCCGGAGGTACGCCGATACCCTGAGCCGGTGACTCCCGAGCAGCTCTCCGACCTGATCGTCGCCTCCCTGGCGGAGCTCTCCGCCGAGGGCGCGATCACGCTGCCCGGCGGGGTGCCCGAGACGGTCACCGTCGAGCGCCCGCGGCAGAAGGGGCACGGCGACTACGCGACGAACGTCGCCCTGCAGCTGGCCAAGCAGGCGGGGCAGCCGCCACGCGCCTTCGCCGACCTGGTGGCGGCGACGGCTCACCGCCTCGGAGGGCATCGCCGGAGTCGAGGTGGCCGGCCCCGGGTTCCTCAACATCAGCGTCGACGCCGGTGCGCAGGGCCGGGTGGCCGACGACATCGCCGCGGCCGGAGCGGCGTACGGCGGCTCCGAGGTGGGCCGCAAGCAGCATGTCAACATCGAGTTCGTCTCCGCCAACCCGACCGGCCCGGTCACGCTGGCGAGCGCGCGCTGGGCGGCCGTCGGCGACACCCTCGCGCGGCTGCTCGAGGCCACCGGTCACGTCGTGGCCCGCGAGTACTACTTCAACGACCACGGCGCCCAGATCGACCGGTTCAGCCGGTCGCTGCGCGCCGCCGCCCGCCGGGAGCCGACCCCGGAGGACGGCTACCCGGGTCAGTACATCACCGAGATCGCCGAGCAGGTCGTGGCCGCCCACCCCGAGGCGCCGGGCCTGCCCGACGACGAGGCGCTGGAGGCGTTCCGGGCCCACGGCGTGGGCATCATGTTCGAGGAGATCAAGCAGACGCTGCTCGACTTCCGGGTGCCGTTCGACGTGTGGTTCCACGAGAACGACCTCTACGAGTCCGGCGCGACCGACCGGGCGCTGGCGCGGCTGCGCGAGCTCGGGAACATCTACGAGCAGGACGGCGCCGTCTGGCTGCGCACCGAGAAGTTCGGCGACGACAAGGACCGCGTCATCGTCAAGTCCGACGGGCACGGTGCCTACATCTCCGGCGACGCGGCGTACTACCTCGACAAGCGGGAGCGCGGCTTCGACCGCTGCATCATCCTGCTCGGGGCCGACCACCACGGCTACGTCGGCCGGATGATGGCGCTGTGCGCTGCGTTCGGCGACGAGCCGGGCGTCAACCTCGAGATCATCATCGGCCAGATGGTCAACCTGCTCAGCCACGGGTCGGTCGTGCGGATGGGCAAGCGGACCGGCAACATCATCACGCTGCTCGACCTGGTCGAGGCGTCGGCATCGACGCCGCCCGCTACGCCCTGGTCCGCAACTCGCTGGAGACCAACCTCGACATCGACCTGGACCTCTGGACGAAGGCGACCAGCGACAACCCGGTCTTCTACGTGCAGTACGCCCACGCCCGCGTCTCCTCGATCCTGCGGAACGCGGCCGACCTGGGACTCGAGCCCGGCTCCCACCCGGAGCTGCTCACCCACGAGAAGGAGGGTGACCTGCTGCGCGCGCTCGCCGACTTCCCGCGAGTGGTCAACGCCGCGATGACGCTGCGCGAGCCGCACCGGGTCGCCCGCTACCTCGAGGACACCGCCGCCTCCTACCACCGGTTCTACGACAGCTGCCGGGTGCTGCCGATGGGCGAGGAGGAGCCGTCCGACCTGCACCGCGCCCGGTTGCGGCTGGTCGACGCCACGCGGACCGTCCTGGCCAACGGGCTGACGATGCTCGGGGTCTCCGCCCCCGAGCGCATGTGACGGGCGGGCTGTCATGCCCACCCACGAGGCCGGCTGGGCGCACGCCGACGGTGCGCTGCGCGGGCCTGCCTGGTTGCGTGAGCCGCGAGACCCCAACGAGCTGGTGCCGGCCCTCTGGTCGTCGACCACCCACAAGGTCGACGGCGACCTGGTCGTGGGCGGGGTGTCGCTGCCGGAGCTCGTGGCGAGCGTCAACACCCCGGCGTACGTCCTCGACGAGGCCGACTTCCGCTCCCGGGCGCGGGCCTTCCGCGAGGCGTTCGCGGCGTACGACGTGTTCTACGCCGGCAAGGCCTTCCTGTGTACGGCGGTCGCCCGCTGGGTGGCGGAGGAGGGACTGTGCCTCGACGTGTGCTCCGACGGTGAGCTGACCGTCGCGCTGCGGGCCGGCTTCGACCCGGCCCGGATCGGCTACCACGGCAACACCAAGACCGAGCCGGAGCTGCGCCGGGCCGTCGCCGAGGGGGTCGGCCGCGTCATCGTCGACTCCTTCGACGAGATCGCGCGCCTCGAGCGCGTGACCGCGAGCCTCGGCCGGACCCAGCCGGTGATGGTGCGGGTGACGGCCGGGGTGGAGGCCCACACGCACGAGTACATCGCCACCGCCCACGAGGACCAGAAGTTCGGCTTCTCGATCACCTCCGGCGACGCTCTCGAGGCGGTACGCCGGGTGGTCGCCGACCCGGGCCTGGAGCTGCTCGGGCTGCACTCCCACATCGGCAGCCAGATCTTCGACACCTCGGGCTTCGAGGTGGCCGCCCGCCGGGTGCTGGCCCTGCACGCGCAGGTCGCCTCCGAGGTCGGGGTGACGATGCCCGAGCTCGACCTCGGTGGCGGCTTCGGCATCGCCTACACGACCGAGGACGACCCCTCGGACCCCTCGCAGCTGGCGATCGAGATGACCAAGATCGTCGAGCACGAGTGCCGCGCCCTCGGCGTCGCGGAGCCCCGCCTGTCGATCGAGCCCGGTCGCGCCATCGTCGGCCCCGCCATGTGCACCGTCTACACCGTGGGCACGGTGAAGCGGGTCGAGCTGGACGGGGGAGCGGTGCGCACCTACGTCAGCGTCGACGGGGGCATGAGCGACAACATCCGGACCGCTCTCTACGACGCGGACTACTCCTGCACCCTCGCCGCGCGGGTCTCGGAGGCGCCGCCGGTCCTGAGCCGGGTCGTCGGCAAGCACTGCGAGGCGGGGGACGTCGTCGTCAAGGACGAGTTCCTCCCCGGCGACGTCCGCCCCGGTGACCTGCTCGCCGTACCCTCGACCGGCGCCTACTGCCGCTCGATGGCCTCCAACTACAACCATGCACTGCGCCCGCCGGTGGTCGCGGTGCGGGACGGAGTCGCCACGACCGTCCTGCGACGCGAGACTGTGGACGACCTGCTGGCCACCGACCTGGGAGCGCACGAGTGAGACCCCTCAACGTCGCCGTGCTGGGCTGCGGCTCCGTCGGCTCGCAGGTCGTCCGTCTGCTGACCGAGCAGGCCGGTGACCTGACCGCCAGGGTGGGCGCACCCGTGCGGCTCGTCGGGGTCGCCGTCCGGCGGATCGACGCGCCGCGCGAGGTCGAGGTGCCCGAGGGGCTGCTCACCACCGACGCCGCCGGCCTGGTCGCCCGCGACGACGTCGACCTGGTCGTCGAGGTGATCGGCGGCATCGAGCCCGCCCGGTCGCTGATCCTGGCGGCGCTCGAGGGCGGCGCCTCCGTCGTCACCGCCAACAAGGCCCTCCTCGCCGAGGACGGCCCGACCCTCTTCGAGGCGGCCGAGAAGGCGGGCCGCGACCTCTACTACGAGGCGGCCGTCGCCGGGGCGATCCCGATCCTGCGGCCGCTGCGCGAGTCGCTCGCCGGCGACCGGGTGACCCGGGTGCTGGGCATCGTGAACGGCACCACCAACTTCATCCTCGACAAGATGGACACCACCGGCGCCGGCTTCGAGGAGGCGCTGGAGGAGGCGCAGGACCTCGGGTACGCCGAGGCCGACCCGACGGCGGACGTCGAGGGCTTCGACGCGGCGGCCAAGGCGGCGATCCTGGCCAGCCTCGCCTTCCACACCCGGGTCACCGCCGCCGACGTCCATCGCGAGGGCATCACCGACGTCACGGCGGCCGACATCGCCTCGGCCCGCGAGATGGGCAGCGTGGTCAAGCTGCTGGCCATCGCGGAGCTGGCGGCCGGCGGGCGCGACGACGCGGGCGTCTCGGTCCGCGTGCACCCGGCGATGATCCCGAGGTCGCACCCGCTGGCCAGCGTCCGCGAGGCGTTCAACGCGGTCTTCGTCGAGTCCGAGGCGGCCGGCCAGCTGATGTTCTACGGGCCCGGCGCCGGGGGCGCGCCGACCGCGAGCGCCGTGCTGGGCGACCTCGTCACCGTGGCCCGCAACCGCCTCGACGAGACGCGCGGCCCCGGTGAGTCGTCGTACGCCGAACGGGTGGTGCTGCCCATGGGGGAGACCCGGACGCGCTACCACATCGCCATCGACGTGGACGACCGTGCCGGCGTCCTGGCGGAGATCGCCACGGCCTTCGCGGAGGAGGACGTCTCGATCCAGACCCTGCGCCAGGAGGGCCGCGGCGCGGACGCCCAGCTCGTCGTGGTGTCCCACGACGCGACCGACGCCCAGCTGGCGGCGACCGTCGAGCGGGTGCGCGGCCTGTCGTGCGTGCGCGAGGTGACGTCGGTGATGCGCGTGGAGGGGATGACGGAATGAGTGGGCAGTGGCGCGGGGTGATCGCGGAGTACCGCCCGCTGCTCGACCTGATCCCCGACGACCTCGAGCCGGTCACGCTGCGCGAGGGCGGCACCCCGCTGGTCCACTCCGGCTGGCTGACCGGCGTCTCCGGCGCGGAGGTCTGGCTCAAGGTCGAGGGCGACAACCCGACCGGCTCGTTCAAGGACCGCGGGATGACCGCGGCGATCTCGGTCGCCTGCCACGAGGGAGCGCAGGCCGTGGTCTGCGCCTCGACCGGCAACACCTCCGCCTCGATGTCGGCCTACGCCGCGAAGGCGGGCCTGACCCCGATCGTGCTGATCCCGGAGGGCAAGATCGCGGCCGGCAAGATGGCTCAGGCGATCGTCCACGGTGCGCTGATCGTGATGGTGCGGGGCAACTTCGACCACTGCCTCCAGCTGGCGCGCGAGCTGTCGTGGCGGTATCCGGTGACGCTGGTCAACTCCGTGAACCCGGTGCGTCTGCAGGGGCAGAAGACCGCGGCCTTCGAGATCGTCGACTTCCTCGGTGACGCGCCCGACGTCCACCTCCTCCCGGTCGGCAACGCCGGCAACATCGCGGCGTACTGGCTGGGCTACGAGCAGTACGCCGCCCTGGGGCGGACCACACGCAAGCCCAGGATGCGGGGCTTCCAGGCCGAGGGAGCCTCCCCCCTCGTGACCGGCGAGCCCTTCCCGGACCCGGAGACCAAGGCCACCGCGATCCGCGTCGGCAACCCCGCGTCGTGGAAGCTCGCGGAAGCCGCGGCCCACGAGTCGGGCGGGCGGTTCCGGGCGGTCAGTGACGGACAGATCCTGGAGGCCCAGGCGCAGCTGGCCCGGCGTGACGGCGTGTTCGTCGAGCCGGCCTCCGCCGCCGGCGTCGCCGGGCTGCTGGCCGACCTGGCCGCAGGCGAGTCGTACGCCGGTCTCACCGTGGTGGTCACGGTCACCGGTCACGGGCTCAAGGACACCGCGACGGCCCTGGAGTCCGCGGGTGACCTGGTCGACGCCGTGATCGACCGGGACGTCGAGCAGGCGGCGGCCGCCGCTGGGCTGCGCTGAGCCCGTCGTGAGCTTCCGCGACGGTGCGGTCCGGGTCACGGTGCCAGCCACCAGCGCCAACCTCGGCCCGGGGTTCGACTCACTCGGGCTGGCGCTCGAGCTGCGTGACGAGCTCACCGCGTCGGTCACCGGCGACGGGCTCCGGGTGGACGTCCTCGGCGAGGGCGAGGGCCACGTCTCCCGCGACGAGACGCACCTGGTGGTACGGGCGATGCGCGCGACCTTCGGAGCCCTCGGAGGATCGCCTCCCGGGCTCCACCTGAGCTGCCACAACCGGATCCCCCATGCCCGCGGCCTCGGCTCCTCCTCCGCCGCGATCGTCGGTGGGATAGCGCTCGCCCGGGCGCTGGTGTCGGACGGTGACCAGCGGCTCGACGACGGCCGGGCGCTGGCGATCGCGACGGCGATCGAGGGTCACCCGGACAACGTCGCGCCGGCCATCCTCGGTGGCTTCGTGATCAGCGGGCAGACGGACGGCGAGGTCTGGGCCGAGACCCCGCCCCTCGACGAGCGGATCCGGGCGGTGGCCTTCGTCCCGCCACGCGGACTGTCCACGGCCGTTGCCCGCGGCCTGCTCCCGGCCACGGTGCCTCACGCCGATGCCGCAGCGAACTCCGGGCGCGCGGCCCTCCTCGTCGCCGCCCTCGGCCAGGCGCCGCAACGACTGCTGCGGGCCACCGAGGACTTCCTGCACCAGGAGTACCGCCGCCGGGCGATGCCGGACTCGCTCGTGCTCCTCGACCGGCTGCGGGAGGACGACCATGCGGCCGTCGTCTCGGGCGCCGGTCCCACCGTGCTGGTGCTCACCCCCGCCGCAGACCTCGACCCGTTCACGGCGTACTGCCCCGACGGCTGGCGCTGTCTGGTGCTCGACGTCGCGACCGAGGGTGTCGTCGTCCACGGCTCGGGTCACGGAGCCTGAGACGATCAGAGCCCCGCCGGCACGACGTGCGGCGGGGCTCATCTCGATCGCCGGTGTCTCGGGTCACAAGCGGTCTACCCGGGACGCTAGGTCGCTCGCCGGAGGACGGACCAGGGACCAAAGTCCCGAGTAGATCGTCGTTCCGCGGGCGCGTGTCGCCCGAGCCTCCTCCCGGGGACCTGGTGGACAGAGTGGTGCGGTGCGAAGGCCCACGGGGGGTCGGGCTGTACGTCGCGGAAGCCTCCGGGTCCTGACCGACGCGACCACTCCTGGTGGTATCGTGGCAGTCGCGTCAGGGACTCGACGCAGCTCCCTCCAGGATCTGCCTCCCTCCCGACGCGCCCCCTTCCTCTCCACCGCGAAGACGTGTGCCGAGCGCACACGAGCGGGAGCGGAAGCAGCGACCAAGTGGCCCCCCGGAGTCCTCCGGGCGGCACTGATACGTGGGAAGGACCTCACGTGACGGAAACCATCGAACCCACCGCTTCGGACGCCGGCAGCACTGCCACCGCGCCTGCGAAGAAGAAGTCGGGCGGGCTCAACGCCATGCTGCTCGCGGACCTGAAGTCGATGGCCGGCGGCCTCGGCATCCGCGGCGCCGGCTCCATGAAGAAGGCGCAGCTGGTCGACGCCATCAAGGCTGCCCAGGCGGGTTCCGCCTCCGGCGGCCGCTCGGCCGCCCCTCAGGCCGCCACCCGAGCCGACTCCGAAGCCGCCCCCGAGGCCGACGCCGAGCGCGGCGACCAGGGCCGGCGTCGCGATCAGAGCCAGCCCCGCCAGGAGCGGAGCCAGAGCGCGGGCCGCCAGGACCGGACTCACGACCGCCAGGACCGCAACCAGGACCAGGACCGCCAGGGACCAGGCAACCAGGACCGGAACCAGGCAACCAGGACCGGAGCCAGGACCGGAACCAGGACCAGGACCGCCAGGAGCGGAACCAGGACCGGAGCCAGGACCGGAACCAGGACCGGAACCAGGACCGGAACCAGGGCAACCAGGATCGCACCCAGGGCGGCGACCAGGGCGCCTTCGACGACGCCGGCAGCCGGCGCAGCCGGCGACGCCGGGGCCGCGACCGGGACCGCGACCGCGGTGGCAACCGCCCCCAGTCCGGTGGTCAGCGCACCGAGCCCGACACCACGATCCTCGAGGACGACGTGCTCACCCCGGCGGCGGGCATCCTCGACGTGCTCGACAACTACGCGTTCGTCCGTACCAGTGGCTACCTGCCCGGCACCGACGACGTCTACGTCTCGTTGTCGATGGTGCGCAAGTACGGCCTGCGCCGCGGCGACGCGATCGTCGGCCAGGTGCGTCAGCCCCGGGAGGGCGAGCGCAAGGAGAAGTTCAACCCGATGGTGCGCATCGACTCGGTGAACGGCGCCGACCCCGAGGCGTCGAAGACCCGGGTCGACTTCGCCAAGCTGACCCCGCTCTACCCGAGCGAGCGGCTCCGCCTCGAGACCGAGCCGGGCAACCTGATCGGCCGGGTCATCGACATCGCGGCCCCGATCGGCAAGGGCCAGCGGGGCCTGATCGTGTCGCCGTCCAAGGCCGGCAAGACGATGATCATGCAGTCGATCGCGGCCTCGATCATGACCAACAACCCCGAGTGTCACCTGATGGTGGTCCTCGTCGACGAGCGCCCCGAGGAGGTCACCGACTTCGAGCGCTCGACCAAGGGCGAGGTCATCTCCTCCACCTTCGACCGACCGGCGAGCGACCACACGATCGTCGCCGAGCTGGCGATCGAGCGGGCCAAGCGTCTCGTCGAGCTCGGTCACGACGTCGTCGTGCTGCTCGACGGCATCACCCGGCTCGGCCGGGCCTACAACCTGGCTGCGCCGGCCTCCGGCCGGATCCTGTCCGGCGGTGTGGACTCCGCTGCCCTCTACCCGCCCAAGCGCTTCTTCGGAGCCGCCCGCAACATCGAGAACGGCGGCTCCCTGACGATTCTCGCCACCGCCCTGATCGAGAGCGGCTCGAAGATGGACGAGGTGATCTTCGAGGAGTTCAAGGGCACCGGCAACATGGAGATCCGGCTGCGCCGGGACTTCGCCGACAAGCGGCTGTTCCCCGCCATCGACGCGGTGCAGAGCGGAACCCGCCGCGAGGAGCTCCTGATGAGCAAGGAGGAGCTCGCGATCGTCTGGAAGCTGCGCCGGGTGCTCTCCGGGCTGGACGGCCAGCAGGCCCTCGAGCTGCTCCTGGAGCGGCTGAAGAAGAGCCAGACCAACATCGAGTTCCTGATGCAGGTCCAGAAGACGACGCCGGGCGCGATGGGCGGCCACGACTGACCCGACGCGCGGCCGGGCCGGGTCCGCACCGTGGTCTCGACCGGCTCGACCGACGGAACATCTGGATTACCTCCGCTGTTACACGGGGTGGCACAATCGCCCCTTGGCTCCGGTTCACGTCTCCCGCACTCAGCGGAGGCGACCCGGCGGCCGTGAAAGGACACCATGAAGAAGGACATCCACCCGGACTACCGCGTGACCGAGGTGACCTGCACCTGCGGGAACACCTTCACCACGCGCAGCACGGCGTCGAGCGGCACCATCCATGCCGACGTCTGCTCCAACTGCCACCCGTTCTACACCGGCAAGCAGAAGATCCTCGACACCGGCGGCCGCGTCGCCCGCTTCGAGGCCCGCTACGCCAAGATGCAGAAGAAGACCGACGAGAAGGCCGACGCCGACTCCCAGTAGCGCCCTCGACGGCGCCGGCTCCCTCCATGGGGCCGGCGTCGTTGTCATGTCGGGACCGGGCTCCCCGCAGTCGTCACCCGGAGCACACCAGAGCCACCACCCACACCCAGAGCCACCGAGAGGGCGGAGCGCGATGTTCGAGGGCGTCGAAGGCCTGCTCGGCGAGCACGCCGAGCTCGAGCGTCGCCTCGCGCTGCCCGAGACGCACGCCGATGCGCGCACGGCCAAGAGGCTCAACCAGCGGTACGCCGAGCTGACCGCGATCATCACCACGTGGCGTGAGTGGCAGGCGACCGCCGACGACCTGGCCGCCGCGCGCGAGCTCGCCGCCGAGGACCCGACCTTCGCCGAGGAGGTCGAGGCCATCGCCGCGCAGCGCGAGGTGGCCGAGGAGCGGCTGCGCCGTCTGCTCGCCCCCCGCGACCCCGCCGACGACAAGGACGCGCTGCTGGAGATCAAGTCGGGGGAGGGTGGCGAGGAGTCCGCGCTGTTCGCCGGCGACCTGCTCCGGATGTACAGCCGGTACGCCGAGACGCGGGGCTGGTCGACCGAGGTCCTCGACGCGACCGAGTCCGACCTCGGTGGCTACAAGTCGGTGACCGTGGCGGTGAAGAGCAAGGGCGTCGTCGAGCCCGGTCACGCGCCGTACGGCCTGCTGAAGTTCGAGGGCGGCGTGCACCGCGTGCAGCGGGTCCCGGTGACGGAGTCCCAGGGCCGCGTCCACACCAGCGCCGCCGGTGTCCTGGTGATGCCCGAGGCCGAGGCCGTCGACGTCGAGGTCGACGAGCACGACCTGCGCATCGACGTCTTCCGCAGCAGCGGCCCCGGCGGCCAGAGCGTCAACACCACCGACTCGGCCGTCCGGATCACCCACCTCCCCACCGGCATCGTGGTGAGCTGCCAGAACGAGAAGAGCCAGCTGCAGAACAAGGAGCAGGCGCTGCGCATCCTGCGCGCACGGCTCCTGGCCGCTGCCCAGGACGAGGCGGACGCCGAGGCGAGCCAGGCCCGTCGCAGCCAGGTCCGGACCGTCGACCGCTCGGAGCGGATCCGCACCTACAACTATCCGGAGAACCGGCTCTCCGACCATCGCACCGGCTACAAGGCCTACCACCTCGACCAGGTGCTCGACGGGGCGCTGCAGCCGGTCATCGACTCCTGTCTCGAGGCGGACCTCGCTGCCCGCCTCGACGCCGTCGAAGCCACGCCGGAGCGCTGAGGTGCCGGCCCGACGCGCCCTGGCCGACGACGCCTCGGCCCGGCTGCGAGCTGCCGGGGTCGAGTCCCCCGAGCACGACGCGCAGGTCCTGCTGGCGCACGTGCTCGGTGTCGAGCGCTCGCAGCTCGCGCTGGTGGACGACGTACCGGCTCCTGCCGCCGAGGAGTACGCCGTGCTGGTGGCGCGCCGCGCGGCACGCGAGCCGCTCCAGCATCTGACCGGCACCGCCTGGTTCCGGAACGTCGAGCTCCGGGTCGGCCCCGGGGTGTTCGTGCCGCGGCCCGAGACCGAGCTCCTCGCGGGCTGGGCGGTCGAGGCGGCGGCCGGCCTGGCCGAGCCCGTCGTCGTCGACCTCGGGACCGGGTCCGGTGCGATCGCCAAGGCGGTGGCCGACGAGGTCCCGGCCGCCCGGGTGCACGCGGTCGAGCTCGACGACCGAGCCCACGGCTGGGCCGCGCGCAACCTGGCCGGCACCGGCGTCGAGCTGCGGCACGGTGACCTGGCCGACGCGTTCGCCGACCTCGCCGGAGCCGTCGACGTGGTGGTCAGCAACCCGCCGTACATCCCGCACGAGGCCTGGGAGTCGGTGGCCGCCGAGGTGCGCGACCACGACCCTGACCTCGCGCTGTACGCGACGGGCGACGGCCTGGACTCGATCCGCGTGGTCGAGCAGCGTGCCGCGATACTGCTGCGGCCCGGGGGAGTGGTCGGCGTCGAGCACGCGGACGCGCAGGGTGAGTCGGCGCCCGCCGTCTTCACCGCCACCGGACGCTGGGAGCAGGTGCGCGACCACCCCGACCTGGCCGGGCGTGCGCGGTTCCTGACCGCGCGGCTGGCACGATAAGGCCACCCCCACGATGATCGGAAGGCTGGATGAGCACGACGTACCCCACAACGACCGACGACGAGCGCGAGTCTGCGATCGAGGCGGCCGCGCAGGCGGTGCAGCAGGGGCTCCTGGTCGTCCTCCCCACCGACACCGTCTACGGCGTCGGCGCGGACGCCTTCGACCATGTCGCCGTGCAGGCCCTCCTGGATGCCAAGGGTCGCGGGCGCGACATGCCGCCGCCGGTCCTGATCAGCTCCGCGACGACGCTCGACGCGCTCGCCCGGGGACTCCCGGCGTACGTCGCCGCTCTCACCGAGGCGTTCTGGCCGGGGCCGCTCACGCTCGTGTGCAACCAGCAGACGTCGCTGACGTGGGACCTCGGTGACACGCGGGGCACGGTCGCGGTGCGGATGCCGGACCACGAGGTCGCGCTCGCGCTCCTCGAGCGCACCGGCCCGATGGCGGTCAGCTCGGCCAACCTCAGCGGCCTGCCGGCCGCCACCGAGGCCGGCGAGGCCGAGGGGATGCTCGGTGAGAGCGTCGCCGTCGTGGTCGACGGTGGTCCCGTCGCCGCAGGGTGAGGCCTCGACGATCCTCGACGTGCGCGGGGTGCGGCCGCGGGTGCTGCGCCGGGGCGCCCTCGGGGTCGCGGCTCTCGACGAGGTGCTCGAGCCCCTCGGCGTGACGGTCCTCGACGAGACCGACTGAGGAGGCCGGCCCCCTCGTGCGGGAGTACCTCCTCGTCTTCCTCGTCGCCGCCGCGGCGACCTACCTCCTGACGGTGATCGCGCGCGAGATCGCGCTGCGGACCGGTGCGGTGGCCAAGGTGCGTGACCGCGACGTCCACTCCGAGCCGGTGCCCTACCTCGGCGGGCTCGCGATGCTGGGCGGCCTGGTCGCGGCGTACGTCGTGGCCTCCGAGCTGCCGTTCCTCTCGCGCAGCCAGCCGTTCGTCTTCCACGACGCGAAGATCGTGCTGATCGCCGGCGCGATGATCTGCGCGATCGGGACGCTGGACGACCTGTTCGAGCTGGACGCGCTGACCAAGCTCGGTGGCCAGGTCCTGGCCGCCGGCTTCTTGATCCTGAACGGTATCCAGTACGTCCTGTTCCCGCTCCCGGGCGGGGGCCAGTTCTCGCTCGACCCTGCCCAGGGCGCCCTCCTCACGGCCTTCATCGTGGTCGGGACCGTGAACGCGGTGAACATGGTCGACGGGCTCGACGGGCTCGCCACCGGCGTGGTCGGGATCGGGTCGCTGGCGTTCTTCGCGTTCTGCTACCAGCTCACGAACCTCAACAACGCGTCGCTCGCCTCCACCGGCGCGCTGCTGAGCGCGATGCTCGCCGGCGTCTGCGCCGGCTTCCTCCCGCACAACATCAACCCGGCCCGCGTCTTCATGGGTGACAGCGGCTCGATGCTGATCGGGCTGGTGCTGTCGGCGAGCGCGATCACGCTGACCGGTCAGTACACCGGCGACGACCTGAGCCACGGTGCGATGGGCTCGCCCGCGAGCCTGGCGCCGACCCTGCTGCCGCTGGCGCTGCCGATCACGCTCCTCGTGGTCCCGATCGCCGACCTGGTCCTGGCCGTGATCCGTCGGACCCGGGCCGGGCGGTCACCGTTCGCCCCCGACAAGCAGCACCTGCACCACCGGCTGCTCGAGATCGGCCACTCCCAGCGCCGGGCGGTGCTGATCATGTGGATGTGGGCAGCCCTGGTGGCCGGGACGACCGTGCTCGTCAGTCTCTACACCGGTCCGGTGATGTGGACCGTGATCGGCCTGGCGACCGGCCTCACCGTCGCTCTCACCTTCGTCCTGCCCGTCGTGCACCGGCCGCACCTGGCCGGCCACGACGACGGTCTGAGACGCCTCCCGGACGACGTACGCCGAGACCCGTTTGGCGACCGCGGAGGCGCTTGTGCTAGTTTTCACAAGCACCTTCGACAGCCCCGCCGCCCACACAGAAACGGCCGCCACCGACATGACGACCGCAGGCCTCGTGACTCGATCCGAGGCCGAGATGTGTGCCCGCCCCGCGCCGTTCGAGGCACCGTCCCCCTGTGATAGTTTTCCAGCCTCGCCGGTGCCCCGTGGAGCGTGCGCCGACGTTGTTGTGCACCCCGACGAACACACCTCTGAGAGCGACCTGAGTGGATGCCCGATGGACACCCGGACCCGACGTTTCGGGGACGCGACCTCGCAGGCCTCGGCGGGATGCTCGCGGGTGCCGTGGTCGCCGGTCTGGTCCTCGGTCTCCTCGTCGACAACGCGACCGGCGACTCCCCGACGTGGACGCTCGTCGGCATCGGCCTGGGGATCCTGGGAGCGATCGTCGGCTTCTGGTTCCGGGTCCGGAGCGTCCTCAAGTGAGCGCGCGGCATGACCGGGGCGCCCGTCGTGGCTGACCACGAGACCACCACCTCTGCGACCACCGGCGACGCGTCGCTGTGGCGCGTCGTCCGTGACCAGCGCAAGACGATCCTGGTGGCCGTCGTGCTGTCCGTCGGCGCCTACTGGGTGCTGGGTCAGCTCGACGAGTGGACCCTGGCCGGCTGCATCGTCGCCGGCGTCGCGCTCGGCCTCCTCAACCACCTGGCCACGGAGTACTGGCTGCTGCGGATCATCACCTCGGGCCAGGAGCCCACCCGCAACAAGCTGGCCATGTCGACGCTCGTGCGCCTGCTGGTCCTCTCCGTCGTCGCCGTCGGCATCGCCGTGTGGTTCTGGCCCGAGGGGATCGGCCTGCTGTTCGGCCTGGCGATCTTCCGCCTGATCGCGCTCGTCATGACCACCATGCCCCTGCTGAAGGAGCTGAAGGACCAGTGATCGCACCGGTGATCAAGGCCGACATCCCGATCGGCGAGCACGTCCAGCGGACCTTCCTGGGCATGACCTTCAACATGGACACGATCTGGGCCCTGCTGGTCGCCGGCACGCTCGTCACCCTGCTCGGGTTCTGGGCGCGCAAGCAGCTGACCAGGGACACCGAGGACCACGTCCCCACCAAGCTGCAGCTGATGTGGGAGACCGTGCTCGACAACGTGAACGTGCAGGTGGAGGACAACCTCGGCCACGCGAACGCCACCATCGTCGCGATCGCCACCGCGGAGTTCTTCTTCATCCTGATCTGCAACTGGATGGAGATCATCCCGACCGAGATCAACCACGCACCTCCACCTGCTGCCGGCACCCACCGCGGACACCAACCTCACCTACGCGATGGCCCTGTTCGTGATGATCGGCGTGTGGACCTTCGGCATCCGCACGCAGGGCGCGAAGGCCTACTTCAGCCACTTCGTCCAGCCCTACAAGTTCCTGCTGCCGCTCAACATCATCGAGGAGATCACCAAGCCGATCTCGCTGGCGCTGCGACTCTTCGGCAACATCTTCGCCGGCGGCATCCTGCTCGCCCTGATCGGCGCCCTGACCGCCTGGACCCTCGGCGCCGGCGCCGGTGGGCAGCGTCTTGTCGATCGTGTTCGGCGTCGTCTGGAAGCTGTTCGACATGGCGATCGGTGCGATCCAGGCGTTCATCTTCGCCCTGCTGACGGTCCTCTACTTCGGCATGGCGTCCGGCTCGGGCCACGCAGACGACGAGCACGACGAGCACGTGGCCGACGCCGACGACACCACCCCCGCCGACGACACCCCAGCGGACGACCGCACACCCCAACCAGAGCTCGTGGGCTGAGCACCCGCTCCCGCCCGCACCAGAGGTACACCCGTTGCGCCGGCCACCCGGCGCGGATCCAAGGAGAAACAGTGGCAGCAGACACCATGGAATCGGCCGTCAAGACGGCCGGCGCGTTCGTCGGCGGTGGGCTTGCCCTCGCGGGTGGCGCGATCGGCGCCGGCATCGGTGACGGTCTCGCCGGCTCGTCGTACATCCAGGGCGTGGCGCGCCAGCCCGAGGCCCAGGGTCGCCTGCAGACGATCTTCTTCCTCACCGTCGCGCTGGTCGAAGGCATGTACTTCATCAACCTGGCCTTCATGGCGCTGTTCGTCTTCGTCCTCGGCAAGTGACCGAGGTCGTACGACACCCAGCCGGAAGACAGGACTGAGAAGATGAGCATTCTTGCCAGCACTCCCGTGCTGCCGTTGGAGAGCAACTTCCTGGTGCCCAACGGGACCTTCCTGGTCGAGCCTGCTCGCGTTCGCGATCCTGGTCTGGATCTTCGGGAAGTACCTGATCCCGCCGATCAACCGGGCCATGACCGCGCGCCAGGAGGCGATCCGCACCGAGTTCGCCGAGCTCGACGAGGCCAAGGCCGAGGCGCGCCAGGCGGAGTCGGACTACAAGGAGCAGCTGAACAACGCCAAGCACGAGGCCGCGCGGATCCGCGAGGACGCGCGTGAGCAGGGTGCCCAGATCGTGCAGGACGCCCGGGACAAGGCGCAGGTCGAGGCCGACCGGATCATCGAGCACGCCCACACCCAGATCGAGGCGGACCGCAAGGCGGCGTTCGCGTCGCTGCGCCGCGACGTGGGCAGCCTGGCCACGACCCTGGCCGGCCGCATCGTCGGTGAGTCCATGGACGACGACGAGCGTCAGGGCCGTGTGGTCGAGCGCTTCCTCGCCGACCTCGAGGAGACCGGCTGATGGATCTCCGGGGAGCCTCCGCCGAGGCGCTGACCGCGCTGACCGCGCGGCTCGACGACGAGCTCGGCACCAACCGGAGCGCGGCCGCGCTCGGCGACGAGCTGTTCACGGTCAGCCGGTTGTTCCGCACCGAGCCCGGTCTGCGTCGCTTCGCCACGGACGCCTCCCTGGCTGCCGAGACCAAGCAGGGCATGGTCCAGCAGGTGTTCGCCGACCGGCTGTCCGACCAGACGCTCGACCTGCTGACCGACGCCGTGGGCCGGCGCTGGACCCTCTCGCGCGACCTGCCCGACGTGCTGGAGCGGCTCAGCGAGATCGCGGTGGTCCGCTCGGCCGGCGCCAAGGCCGGTCAGGTGACCGACGAGCTCTTCGCCCTGTCCGGGATCGTCGACGGCAACCCGCAGCTGCGCGACGCCCTCAGCGACCCGGGCCGCTCGGACGACGACAAGGCGGCACTGCTCGACTCGCTGCTCGACGGCAAGGCCCTTCCGGCCACGGTCACCCTGGCCAAGCAGGCGCTCGCCGGCACCTACCGCACGATGACCGCCGCTCTCGCGACGTACCGCCGCGTGGCCGCCGAGACGCAGGGCGAGACGGTCGCCACGGTCCGGGTCGCCCGGCCGCTGGCCGCCGCCGACGAGCAGCGTCTGGCCGAGCTCCTGAGCAGCGCAGTACGACACCACGGTGCACCTCAACGTCGTCGTCGACCCGGAGGTCCTCGGCGGCCTCCGCGTGGAGATCGGCGACGAGGTCATCGACGGCACCATCGCCGGCCGGCTGGACGACGCACGGCGTCACCTGGTCGGCTGAATCTCGACACGCTCGATCACCGACACTGTTCGACGAAGAGACACAGAGAGTAGGGACGCAATGACGGAGCTCACGATCCGTCCGGAGGAGATCCGCGACGCGCTGTCGAAGTACGTCGAGGACTTCAAGCCCGAGGCCGCCAGCAAGGAGGAGGTCGGCACGGTCGCCCAGTGCGCCGACGGCATCGCGCGCGTCGCGGGTCTGCCGTCCGCCATGGCGAACGAGCTGCTGGAGTTCGAGGACGGCACCCTCGGCATCGCGCTGAACCTCGACACCCGCGAGATCGGCGTCGTCGTCCTCGGTGACTTCGACAAGATCGAGGAGGGCCAGACGGTCCGCCGTACCGGCGAGATCCTCTCGGTCCCCGTCGGCGACGGCTTCATGGGCCGCGTGATCGACCCGCTCGGCACCCCGATCGACGGCCTCGGCGAGATCCAGTCCGACGAGCGCCGGGCCCTGGAGCTCCAGGCGCCGGGCGTGATGCTGCGCCAGTCGGTGAGCGAGCCGCTCGCGACCGGGATCAAGGCGATCGACGCCCTGACCCCCATCGGCCGCGGCCAGCGCCAGCTGATCATCGGCGACCGCTCGACCGGCAAGACCACGATCGCGATCGACACGATCATCAACCAGAAGCAGTACTGGGAGACCGGCGACCCGACGCAGCAGGTGCGCTGCATCTACGTCGCCATCGGCCAGAAGGGCTCCACCATCGCCGCCGTCCGCGGCGCCCTGGAGGAGGCCGGCGCGCTGGAGTACACCACCATCGTGGCGTCCCCGGCGTCCGACAGCGCGGGCTTCAAGTACCTCGCCCCCTACACCGGCTCGGCCATCGGCCAGCACTGGATGTACGACGGCAAGCACGTCCTGATCGTGTTCGACGACCTGACCAAGCAGGCCGAGGCCTACCGCGCCGTGTCGCTGCTGCTGCGCCGCCCGCCGGGCCGCGAGGCCTACCCGGGCGACGTGTTCTACCTGCACAGCCGCCTGCTCGAGCGCTGCGCGAAGCTGTCCGACGCGATGGGTGCGGGCTCGATGACCGGTCTGCCGATCATCGAGACCAAGGCCAACGACGTGTCGGCCTACATCCCGACCAACGTCATCTCGATCACCGACGGCCAGATCTTCCTGCAGTCCGACCTGTTCGCGGCCAACCAGCGTCCGGCGATCGACGTCGGTGTGTCGGTGTCGCGCGTGGGTGGTGCGGCGATGACCAAGGCGATGAAGTCCGTGACCGGCTCGCTCAAGGTCGACCTGGCGCAGTTCCGCGCGATGGAGGCGTTCGCGATGTTCGCCTCCGACCTCGACGCGGCGTCGCGGCAGCAGCTCGACCGCGGCCAGCGGCTGATGGCGCTGCTCAAGCAGCCGCAGTACTCGCCGTACCCGCTGGCCCAGATGACCGTCTCGCTGTGGCTCGGGACCTCGGGCAAGCTCGACCGGGTGCCGACCGACGACGTGCTCCGGTTCGAGCAGGAGTTCCTCGACTTCCTCGGCCGCTCAGCACCAGGACGTCCTCGACACGATCCGCGACGACCGGAAGTTCGACGACTCCACCGAGGAGAAGGTCGGCGCGGCGTACGACGAGTTCCTCGACCAGTTCGAGACCTCCGAGGGCGCGTCGATCAAGCCCGGCACCGAGGCCAAGGCCGACCCGGTGACCGACGAGGAGCTCGACCAGGAGCAGATCGTCAAGCAGAAGCGGGGCTGACGGATGGCCGTATCGCTGCGTGAGTACCGCGCCCGGATCAAGTCGGTCGAGTCGACCAAGAAGATCACGCGCGCCATGGAGCTCATCGCTGCGTCCCGGATCATCAAGGCGCAGCAGCGGGCTCAGCAGGCCGCGCCGTACGCCCGTGAGCTGACCCGTGCGGTCTCGGCGCTGGTGACCTACTCCAACGTCGAGCACCCGCTCACCACCGAGCGGGAGAACCCCGAAGCGGGCGGCGATCCTGATCGTCACCAGCGACCGTGGCCTGGCCGGCGCCTACTCCTCGAGCGTGCTCAAGGAGGCCGAGCGCCTCGCCGAGCGGCTGCGCGGCGAGGGCAAGGAGATCGTCACCTACCTGACCGGTCGCAAGGGTGAGGCCTACTACCGCTTCCGCGGCCGCCCGGTGGCCGAGACCTGGACCGGGCTTCTCCGACCAGCCGCGCTACGAGAACGCCAAGCAGATCGGCGAGGCGCTGATCGAGGCGTTCGTCGCCGACGAGGACGACCGCGGCGCACGTCGACGAGGTGCACCTCGTCTACACCATGTTCCGGTCGATGCTGGTGCAGGAGCCGCACGACGTGCGGATGCTGCCGATGGAGATCGTCGAGGGGGAGGAGCGTCCGTCCAAGGACGAGGTCCTGCCGCTCTACGAGTTCGAGCCGTCGCCGGCGGAGGTGCTGGACGCCCTGCTGCCCAAGTACGTGCAGAGCCGCATCTTCTTCGCCCTGCTCCAGGCGTCGGCCTCCGAGCTGGCGGCGCGGCAGAAGGCGATGAAGTCCGCGACGGACAACGCCGAAGAGCTGATCAAGAAGTACACCCGTATCGCCAACCAGGCCCGGCAGGCGGGCATCACCCAGGAGATCAGCGAGATCGTCGGTGGCGTGAACGCCCTGGCCGACGCCAACGCTGCCACCGAATAGCCAGCGACGACCCCAGCGACAACGAGTGAGTTGAGAGACATGACTGCCACGGCTGAAGAGAACAAGACCGCGACCGAGGGCACCGGTGGCCGGATCGCCCGGGTCATCGGCCCGTCGTCGACATCGAGTTCCCGGTGGACTCGATGCCCGAGATGTACAACCTGCTCGAGACCGAGCTGACCCTCGCCGACGAGACCCGCACGCTGTCCCTCGAGGTGGCCCAGCACATCGGCGACGGCATGGTGCGCGCCATCTCCCTGCAGCCGACCGACGGCCTGGTCCGCGGCGCGCAGGTGAGCGACACCGGCGGCCCGATCACGGTCCCCGTCGGCGACGCCACGCTCGGCCACGTGTTCAACACCCTGGGCGAGTGCCTCAACCTCGAGGAGGGCGAGACGCTCGAGGTCAAGGAGCGGTGGGGCATCCACCGCAAGGCGCCGGCGTTCGACCAGCTCGAGTCCAAGACGCAGATGTTCGAGACCGGCATCAAGGTCATCGACCTCCTGACGCCGTACGTGCAGGGCGGCAAGATCGGCCTGTTCGGCGGTGCCGGCGTCGGCAAGACCGTGCTGATCCAGGAGATGATCGCGCGCGTCGCCCGTGACCACGGTGGTGTGTCGGTGTTCGCCGGTGTCGGCGAGCGCACCCGTGAGGGCAACGACCTGATCGTGGAGATGGAGGAGGCCGGCGTCATCGGCCAGACCGCCCTGGTCTTCGGCCAGATGGACGAGCCGCCCGGCACCCGGCTGCGGGTCGCGCTGTCCGCGCTGACGATGGCGGAGTACTTCCGCGACGAGCAGAACCAGGACGTGCTGCTCTTCATCGACAACATCTTCCGCTTCACCCAGGCCGGCTCCGAGGTGTCCACCCTGCTCGGCCGGATGCCGTCCGCGGTGGGCTACCAGCCCAACCTCGCCGACGAGATGGGCACGCTCCAGGAGCGGATCACCTCGACGCGCGGTCACTCGATCACCTCGCTGCAGGCGATCTACGTGCCGGCCGACGACTACACCGACCCGGCGCCGGCGACCACGTTCGCCCACCTCGACGCGACCACCGAGCTGTCGCGTGAGATCGCCTCGCTGGGCATCTACCCGGCGGTGGACCCGCTGACGTCGACCTCGCGGATCCTCGACGCGCAGTACATCGGCAAGGACCACTACGACTGCGCGATCCGGATCAAGCAGATCCTCCAGCGCAACAAGGAGCTGCAGGACATCATCGCGATCCTCGGTGTCGACGAGCTGTCCGAGGAGGACAAGATCATCGTCAGCCGGGCGCGCCGGATCCAGCGCTTCCTGTCGCAGAACACCTACGTCGCCAAGCAGTTCACCGGCCTCGAGGGCTCCACCGTCCCGGTCGCCGAGACCGTCGAGGCGTTCAACAAGATCGCCGACGGCGACTACGACCACGTCGCCGAGCAGGCGTTCTTCATGTGCGGCGGTCTGGACGACGTCGAGAAGAAGTGGGACGAGATCCAGAAGGGTCTCTGACATGGCGAAGACGATGCAGGTGTCCCTGGTGGCCGCCGACCGCGAGGTGTGGTCCGGCGAGGCCACGGTCGTGAACGCGCGCACCCTCGCCGGCGAGATCGGCATCATGGCCGACCACGCACCGGTGATGTCGGTGCTCGCCTCCGGCCAGGTCGACGTCCGTACCGTGGACGACGGCCACTGGGTCGCCGCGGTCGACGGGGGCTTCATCTCGGTGGCCGACAACCACGTCCGCTTGTTGTGCGAGTACGCCGAGCTGTCGCACGAGAGCGACTTCGACGAGGCGAAGCGGCTGCTCGAGGAGCGCAAGGCGGCGCTCGAGGGCGACGCCTAGCCCACGTCGTACACCGGGAGCAAGGGGCCGAGGCAGGGGGACTGCATGCCGATCTGGGAGTGGCTGCTGGAGTCCGCCGCCGGCGTGCTCCTGCTCGTCCTCGTCCTCGGCGTCGCTCTCATCGTCCGACGTCGGTGGCTCTCCCGCCACGGTGGCACCTTCGAGCTCAGCTACCGCGCCCGCGCCTCACAGCCCGGGCGCGGTTGGCTGCTCGGGCTCGGTCGCTACACCGGTGACCGCCTCGAGTGGTTCCGGATCTTCTCGCTGTCGCCCCGCCCCAAGATGGTCTGGCAGCGCAGCACGCTGAACTACGTCGAGCGCCGTGACGCCGAGGGCAGTGGAGCAGCTCTCGCTCTACCCCGGCCACGTCGTCATCCGCTGCGAGACCCCGTCCGGCGACGTGGAGCTGGCCCTCGGGCCGTCGTCGCTGATGGGCTTCCAGTCCTGGCTCGAGGCCGCCCCTCCGGGCGCTCACCACCTGTGAGCTCCGCCCTCCGGCGACGACCGCTCGCAACGCGGTCGCGGCCGCCTTCGCGCTCAACGGTCTGCTGCTTCGCGACGCTCGTGTCGCGGGTCCCCGACCTGCGTGAGTCGCTCGACCTGACCAACGGTGGGCTGGGACTGCTCCTGCTCTCGGTCGCGGTCGGCTCGATGATGGGGATGCCCGCCAGCGGGTTCCTGATCGAACGGTGGGGCGCCGGCGCGGTCGTGCGCCTGGGCGCCCGGATGGTGCTGCTCGGGCTGGTCCTGTCGGGAGTGCTCGCGACGGCCGGCTCCGAGCCGGGTGCCGCTCGTCGGGCTGCTCGTCTACGGCTTCGGCACCGGCACGTGGGACGTGGGGATGAACGTCGAAGGGGCTGCGGTCGAGCAGCTGCTCGACCGCAGCATCATGCCGCGCTTCCATGCCGGCTGGAGCCTCGGCACCTTCACCGGCGCCGGGATCGGCGCCGTCGCTGCGGCGCTCGGCGTACCGCTGTCGGCCCACTACGTCGTCGTCGGTGTGCTGGCTGTGGGGGCCGCCCACGTCGCATCCCGCGGCTTCCCGTCGACCGCCGCCGAGCGGACCGAGGAGAAGTCCGCGTCCGGCGCCTCGGCCTGGCTGGAGCCGCGGACGCTGGCGATCGGACTGATGGTGCTCTCGTTCACGCTGGCGGAGGGAGCGGCGAACGACTGGCTGGCGCTCTCGCTCGTCGACGGGTACGACGCGCGTCACTGGGTGGGCGTCCTCGGCTTCGCCGTCTTCGTGGCCTCGATGACCATCGGCCGCCTGGGAGGACCGATCGTGCTCGACCGCTTCGGTCGCTCGAGCACGATGCTGGTGTCGGCCTTCGCGGCCGCCGCCGGTGTCCTGGTCGTCGTCTACGCCGGCGTCCCGGCGCTGGTCGTCCTGGGCATCGTGCTGTGGGGCCTCGGCGCCGCGCTCGGCTTCCCGGTCGGCATGAGCGCGGCAGCCGACGACCCGCAGCGGGCGGCCCACCGGGTCGCCGTCGTCTCCACCATCGGGTACGGCGCCTTCCTGGCCGGCCCGCCGCTCCTCGGGTTCGTCGGCGACCACGTCGGCACCCTCGACTCGCTGCTGGTGATCGCGGTGGCGATGCTGCCGGCGGCGGTGCTGGTCACCGCCGTCCGCCGCCGGCGCCCCCATCCCACCGGGTCCACCGGAGTGAGCGCCGGCGGCGAGGGGTCGTCCGCCTGACGGGTGCAGGCGGTGGCTGAGGGGCTCGCTGCTCAGGCGGACGACCGGTCAGGCGCCGTCAGGCGGTGGGGGCTACCTCCTCGATGCCGGCCCGGGCCCTCGCGCCCGGGACGTCCCAGTCGTCGTGCGGGGTGCCGCCGGCGACCGAGGCGAGGCCGACGAGGAGTGCGGCGGCGAGGACCCAGAGCCCGAGCATGCGCCACGGGTGGAGGCGCCGAGCCCCGGCCGAGTCGGTAGAGCAGTCTGGACATGATGGGATTTCTCGGTGTCGATCGGGATCGGGTGTCGGCAGCAGCCTCGGGGAGGTCGCTTGGACCGCACTTGGGCCTGGCTCGGGGCGAGCGGCGAACGACCCGGTCGTCCGCCTGAGCGGGTGCTAGAGGTGACGCTCAAGCGGACGACCAGCCGGGCATCTCGGAGTCGTCCGCCTGAGCAGGTCGCTAGAAGCGAGGGTCCGGCGGACGACCCGGACCGGGGGTGCGGGGGGCGTGCTGGGACGATGCCCTCATGCATCCGGCCCTGGCGGACGCCGCACCCACGCCGTACTGGCTGGACCGCCCCGAGCGTCCCGCACCCCGCGCTGCCCTGGAGGCGCACGCGGTCACGGACCTGTGCATCGTCGGCGGCGGCTACTCCGGGCTCTGGACGGCGATCCTCGCCAAGGAGCGCGACCCCTCCCGTGAGGTGGTGCTGCTCGAGGGCGGCCGGGTCGGCTGGGCGGCGTCCGGTCGCAACGGCGGCTTCTGCTCCGCGTCACTCACCCACGGCCGGGCGAACGGCGAGGAGCGCTTCCCCGAGGAGATCGAGCCGCCTCGAGGAGCTCGGTCGCGACAACCTCGACCAGATCGAGGCCACGCTCACCCGCTACGGCATCGCCTGCGACTTCGAGCGGCCCGGAGCCATCACCGTCGCCACGGAACCCCACCAGGTGGCGTGGTTGCACGACCTCGCGGCCGCCTCACCCGGCAGCCGCTTCCTCGACCGGGACGCGATGCGGGCGGAGGTGGCCTCGCCGACCTACCTCGCCGGCGTCCACGAGCCGCACGACACGGCGCTGGTCGACCCGGCCCTCCTGGCGTGGGGGCTGGCCGCCACGGCTGAGTCGCTGGGCGTCCGGATCCACGAGCGGACGACGGTGTCGGGGATCTCCCGCAGCGGCGACCGGTGTCGACGTCGAGACCGACGCCGGCCTCGTCGTCCGCGCCCGCAGGGTCGCCCTCGGCACCAACGCGTTCCCGTCGCCGGTGCGCCGCCTGCGGCTCCGCACCGTGCCCGTCTACGACTACGCCCTGATGACCGAGCCGCTGAGTCCCGAGCAGCTCGCCTCGGTCGGCTGGTCCGGACGGCAGGGCCTCGACGACATGACCAACCAGTTCCACTACTACCGGCTGACCTCCGACCACCGGATCCTGTGGGGCGGCTACGACGCGATCTACCACTTCGGGCGCCGGGTCCGGCCGACCTACGACCAGCGCCCGGCCACGTTCGAGCTGCTGGCGCGACAGTTCTTCGAGACGTTCCCCCAGCTCGAGGGCCTGCGCTTCAGCCATCGCTGGGGCGGGGCGATCGACACCTGCACCCGCTTCTGCGCCTTCTTCGGTACGACGCACGGTGGCCGCGCGGCGTACGCCCTGGGCTACACCGGGCTCGGGGTCGGTGCCACGCGCTTCGGAGCCGAGGTGATGCTCGACCTGCTCGACGGGGCCGACACCGAGCGCACCCGCCTCGGGCTGGTCCGCTCCAAGCCGCTGCCGTTCCCGCCCGAGCCGTTCGCCTGGGCCGGCATCGAGCTGACCCGGCGCTCGCTCGCCGCGGCCGACCGCCGGCAGGGAGAGCGCAACCTGTGGCTGCGCAGCCTGGACCGGATGGGGCTCGGGTTCGACAGCTAGCCTCGGCTAGCGCCGGCTGGCCTCCACCGCGAGCCCGTCCACGAAGTCGTTCATCACGTGCCCGGAGTGACCCTTCACCCAGTGGAAGGCGATGTCGCCGCGCGCGGTGACGGCGGTGACCAGCGGCTCCCAGAGGTCGCGGTTGGCCACCGGCTTCCTCGCCGACGTCAGCCAGCCACGGGCGAGCCAGCCCTCCCACCAGCGGTCGCGGAAGCAGTTCACGACGTACGTCGAGTCGCTGACCACGAGCACCGGTCCCTCGAGCGTGGTCACCGCCTCGAGCGCGGCCCGGATCTCCATCCGCTGGTTGGTGCTGGTCGCCTCCGAGCCGGAGGCGTACGTCGTCCGGTCGACCGCCCAGGCCCAGCCCCCGGGGCCGGGGTTGCCGGAGCAGGCGCCGTCGGTGAAGACCGCGACCGCGTCCGGGTGCGCGACCATCTCGGCCGGACGAGGGCGTCCGGCTCGCTGGACCACCGGGTCAGCCCCGCTCGACGAAGGCGGCGATGCCGGCCGACTCGCGCTTGCGCGACGCCTCGTGCAGGTAGGGCATGTGGCCGGTCTCGAAGTACGTCGTGCTCGATCCGGTCGAACGCCTCGTCGGGCAGCCGCAGGTGGGCGACCATGTCCTCCGCCGCGTGGTACGGCGTCGCCAGGTCGTAGTAGCCGTACTCGATCCGCACCCGCAGGTGCGGGTTCGCGCGCATCACGCGCTCCAGCTTGTCGGCCACGAAGATCGGCTTGCCCTCGAACTCCTTGAACGACCACTCCTGGATCTGATGGGCGAAGACCTCGTAGGACAGGTCGAGCGTGCTCCCGAGCTCGCTCCTCAGGTAGTGGTGCAGAGCCGCCGTGAACGGCGCCTCCATCGCGTCCATCGACGGGTCGGCGTCCATGTTCTCCGCGATCCGGGAGTGGAGCGGCCCGGTGAAGCGGCCGTCGATGCGGCCCACGGTCAGGCCGCGGTCCCGCAGCAGCTCGGTGCAGAATCGCCAGTGCTCGACCCGCAGGTCGGTGCGCTCGACGTACTCCTCGGAGAGGCCGGTCAGCCGGGCGAGCGTGCGCACCACGGAGGTGCGTTCCTTGGCGGGCAGCCGGCGTCCCGCGGCGAGGGCGGTGCGGTACGGCCCGGCGGCGAACTCCTCGGCGTCCTGCCGCAGCCTGGCGAGCCGGCCCTTGACCTTGCCGTGGAAGTGGGCGATGGAGGTGTACGTCGGCAGGAAGTTCAGGCACGCCTCGTCGGCGCGGTGGAACTCGAAGTCCTGGCTGCCGAAGTCGAGCACGCTCGAGATGAGCACGAGCCCGTTCAGCCCCATCGAGTGCCGCGTCGACAGGCGCTCGGCGACGGCGACGGCGCGGACGGTGCCGTAGGACTCGCCGATCACGTACTTCGGTGACATCCACCGGTCCTCGCGGGTGCACCACAGCCGGATCAGCTCGGTCACCTGCTCGACGTCCTTGGCGAACCCGTGGAAGTCCTTGGGCTTGCCGCCCTCGACCGGGCGCGTGTGGCCCGTCGACATCGGGTCGATGAAGACGAGGTCCGAGACCGCGAGCAGGGTCTCGGGGTTGTCGACCAGGCGGTACGGCGGCGGGTGCGGCGCGGTGACGTCGCCGAGGTCGACGCGGCGAGGGCCGAGCAGCCCCATGTGGAGCCAGATCGACGACGAGCCGGGCCCGCCGTTGAACACGAAGGTGATCGGGCGGGTGGTGAGGTCGGCGTCGTCGAGGGTGTACGCCGTCACCGACATCTCGGCGCGGGCCTTCCAGCCCTGGAAGACGTCCTTCTCCACCTCCTCCTCGCGCAGCACGATCCGGCCGGTGCGCGCGGTGTAGGCGAGCTCGCCGCTGCGGGTCCGCAGGGTGTGCCGGGAGACGATGAGCGCGTCCTCCGGGTCGGGCTTCGGGGCCGGCTTGTCGAAGACCTTCGTCTCGGACCGGTGGTCCGGGTCCTGCTCGCTCATGCCTGCTCCCCTCGGTCGCCGCCGGCTGGTCGGCTCGCCTCGCGATCTCCGCTCGCCCCTGGCTGCGAGCGCTCGCCTCCGGGCACCCAGAGCACGTCGCCCTGCTCCCGGTTGACGTAGCGGGCCAGGATGAACACCAGGTCGGAGAGCCGGTTGAGGTAGAGGATCGGCAGCGTGCTCATGGTCTCCGCGTGCACCTCGTACGCCGCCCACGCCGACCGCTCGGCCCGGCGTACGACGGTGCGCGCGACGTGGAGCCGGGCCGCGGCCGGCGTACCACCGGAGAGGATGAAGGACCGCAGGCGCGGGCAGGTCGGCGTTGAACGCGTCGCACCAGCCCTCGAGGCGGTCGACGTAGTCCTGGGTGATCCGCAGGGGTGGGAACTCCGGCTCCGCCACCACCGGGGTGCAGAAGTCGGCGCCGACGTCGAAGAGGTCGTTCTGGACATGTATCAGCACGTCCCGGACCTCCTCCTCGAGGTCATGAGCAAGTGCCATCCCCAGCTGGGCGTTCGCCTCATCGACGTCTGCGTAGGCGTGGAGTCGGAGGTCGTTCTTCGACGTCTCGCTCATGTCGCCCAGACGCGTCCGACCACCGTCTCCCGTGCGCGTGTAGATCCGCGTCAGGTTGACCATGGAAGTGACAGTAGTGCGCGCTGAGCCGAGAAATATCCGGCCGGGTCGCAACCGCCGGGGGGTGCTCGCGCGTCTTACGGGGTAACAGGTTGCCGCTTATATGGCTGGACCGGGACGCCGCGAGCGCGGAAGATGGTTCGCAGGCGATGAGTGGGAAGGCAAGCCTCACTCGGGGCACGGGGAACGGGGTACGGACGATGGACATCGTGGCCGATGGACCGACACTGACGCTCAGTGGTGACTTCGACGTGCGCAGCACGATGGAGGTCCGCACCGCCATCCACGAGGCATCCCACGCCTACGAGCAGGACGTCGTGCTCGACCTGACCGCTGTCGAGACCATCGACCTGACCGCTGCCCGGGTGCTGGCCTACGCCACGCTCGAGGCCGGCCGGGCCGGTCACCACGTGCGCCTGCGCGGCTGCGGGCCGGCCGTGCGACGGATGCTGCACCTGACCCGCCTGGCGCGGGTGATCGAGGTCGAGCGGGCCGCTGCGAGCGCCTGAGGCTTTGTTCACACGCCGCTGACCTGGGGCGTTGCCGGCCCTACCCTCGGCAGCATGACCGAGAAGGACCGCCCCTGGGTGATGCGGACGTACGCCGGCCACTCGACCGCCGCGGCGTCCAACGCCCTGTACCGGACCAACCTGGCCAAGGGTCAGACCGGTCTCTCGGTCGCCTTCGACCTGCCGACCCAGACCGGGTACGACCCGGACGACGTGCTGAGCCGGGGCGAGGTCGGCAAGGTGGGTGTGCCCGTCCCACACCTCGGGGAGATGCGCCGGCTGTTCGAGGACATCCCGCTCACCGAGATGAACACGTCGATGACGATCAACGCGACCGCGATGTGGCTGCTCGCGCTCTACCAGGTCGTCGCCGAGGAGCAGAACCCCGACCTGGAGCCGCAGGAGGTCGCCCACCGCCTGGCCGGCACGACGCAGAACGACATCGTCAAGGAGTACCTCTCCCGGGGCACCTACGTCTTCCCGCCCGAGCACTCCCTGCGCCTGATCACCGACGTGATCGCCTACACCGTCCACGAGATCCCGACCTGGAACCCGATCAACATCTGCAGCTACCACCTGCAGGAGGCCGGGCGCGACGCCGACCCAGGAGATCGCCTACGCGCTGTGCACGGCGATCGCGGTGCTCGACGCGGTCCGTGCGTCGGGCCAGGTCTCGGAGGAGGACTTCGGGACGGTCGTCGGCCGGATCTCGTTCTTCGTCAACGCGGGCGTCCGGTTCGTCGAGGAGATGTGCAAGATGCGCGCGTTCGTCCGGCTGTGGGAGCAGCTGACCCGCGAGCGGTACGCGGTCGAGGACCCCGCCATGCGGCGGTTCCGCTACGGCGTCCAGGTCAACAGCCTGGGCCTGACCGAGGCGCAGCCGGAGAACAACGTGCAGCGGATCGTGCTCGAGATGCTCGGCGTGACGCTGTCCAAGGACGCCCGGGCCCGCGCCGTCCAGCTGCCGGCCTGGAACGAGGCGCTGGGCCTGCCGCGCCCGTGGGACCAGCAGTGGTCGTTGCGGCTCCAGCAGGTGCTGGCCTACGAGTCCGACCTGCTCGAGTACGACGACATCTTCGAGGGCTCCCACGTGGTCGAGGCGAAGGTCGCCGCGCTGGTCGAGAGCGCCGCCGCCGAGATGGACCGGGTCCAGGCGATGGGCGGCGCCATCGCCGCCGTCGAGAGCGGCTACATGAAGCAGGAGCTGGTCTCGGCCCATGCCGCCCGGCGGAGCCGGATCGAGTCGGGGGAGGAGGTCGTGGTCGGCGTCAACCGCTTCGAGACGACCGAGCCGTCGCCGCTGACGGCCGACCTCGAGGCCGCGATCCAGGCCCCCGACCCGGAGGCGGAGCGCGCGGCCCTCGCCAGCGTCGAGGCCTGGAAGGCGGGGCGCGACGAGGCCGAGGTGGCCGAGGCGCTGGCGCGGCTGGCTGCGGACGCCAAGACCGGGACGAACCTGATGCCGGCGACCCTGGCGGCGGCGCGAGCAGGAGCGACCACCGGCGAGTGGGCCGGGACGCTGCGCGGCGTGTTCGGCGAGTTCCGCGCCCCGACCGGTGTCAGCGGCGCCGTCGGGGTCGTGTCGGACGTCGGCTCGGCGGGGGCGGAGCTCGCCGCCGGTACGCCGGCGGGTCGCCGAGACCGGCGAGGAGCTGGGCGGCCGGCTGCGCCTGCTCGGTGGGGAAGCCCGGGCCTCGACGGGCACTCGAACGGTGCCGAGCAGGTCGCCGTCCGGGCGCGCGACGTGGGCTTCGAGGTGATCTACCAGGGGATCCGGCTCACGCCCGAGCAGATCGTCGCCGCGGCCGTGGCCGAGGACGTGCACTGCGTCGGGCTCTCGATCCTGAGCGGGTCCCACATGGAGCTGGTCCCGGCGGTCCTGGTCGGGCTGGAGCAGGCCGGGCTGGGCGACGTACCCGTGATCGTCGGCGGCATCATCCCCGACGCCGACGCGCGCCGGTTGATCGACGCGGGTGTCGCCGCGGTCTACACGCCCAAGGACTTCGGGCTGACCGAGATCATGAGCGGGATCGTCGACGTGATCCGCGAGGCCAACGACCTGGACTGAGGAGTCAGCGCTCGCCCAGCACGTCGTCGGCCCAGCGGTCGCCGAGCACCTCGCGGGCGACGATGGACCCGACCTCGCGCAGCGCGTCGAGCTGAGCCGGGGTCAGCCGGTCGACCAGCAGCCGTCGTACGGCGGCGACGTGGCCCGGCGCAGCCTCGACCACCTTGTCCCAGCCGGCCTCGGTGAGCGTCGCGACGGTGCTGCGCCGGTCGTGCTCGTGCGGGTCGCGGGTCACCCAGCCCTGGGCCTCGAGCCTGCCCACGACGTTGGAGAGGCGGGAGGGGCTGGCGTTCGACTGCAGGGCCAGGTCGCTCATCCGGCGCTGCCTCCCGTCGGCCATCGACAGCGAGCTGAGCACGAAGTAGTCGAACAGGTGCAGGCCGCTGTCGCGCTGCAGCTGGGCGTCGAGCGGGCCGGGGAGCAGCCACATCACCGCGGTCACCCCGATCCACGCCTGCTGCTCGTCGGGGGACAGCCAGCGGGGCTCCGCCTGCCCGTGTCGGCCTGTCGTCGGCCCCTCATCGGCTCCGTCATCTGGTCGCTCCTGCTCGTCGGTGGCGCGATCGTAGCGACCAGCAGATATTTCAATCTTGAAATAATCGTGCTAGATTAGTTCAAGCTTGAAACACTAGACCCGCGAGGAGATCGCCATGACCCTGTTCCGACTCGACGCCAGCATCCGCGTGGAGGGCTCCCACAGTCGCGCCCTCGGCGACCTGGTGGAGCGCGAGTGGGCGCTGGCCCATCCCGGTGACGACGTCCTCCGGCGCCACCTCGGCACCGACCCGGTGCCGGCCACCGCGTGGGCCGACGCCGTCTCCGGCGCCTACGTCCCGGCCGACCAGCGCACGCAGGCCCAGGCCGAGGCCGCAGCCCTCGCTGCCGGGCTGGTCGACGAGCTGGTCGCCGCCGACGCGCTGCTGTTCGCCGTCCCGCTCTACAACTTCGGGGTCTCCCAGCACTTCAAGACCTACGTCGACCTGGTGGTCACCGATCCTCGGATGGCCGCCGGCCGGCCCTCGGCCGTCGCCGGCAAGCCCGCCGTCCTGGCGACCGTTCGCGGCGGCGCCTACGGCGCCGGCACCCCCCGCGAGGGCTGGGACCACGCCACGCCGTGGATGCGTCGCATCCTCGAGGACGTCTGGGGCCTGGACCTGCGCGCGGTCGAGGAGGAGTTCGCGCTCGTCGGGGTGAACCCGGCGCTCGACGAGTTCGCCGACCTCGCCGAGGTCGTCCGCGCCGACGCCGCTGCGCTCGCAACCGAGCACGGCCGCTCCCTGGCTGCCGCCTTGCGGCGCGCTGCCTGAGCACCCAGCCGGGCTCGACGGGCACTCGAACGGTGCCGAGCAGAGCGGGTCCCTCACGGGAGCTGGTCCCGGCGGGTCCTGGTCGCGTTGGAGCAGGATCCGCGAGGCGCCCCGGTCAGGTGCTCGGCCAGCGCCGCTGCTGGACGAGCGCGGAGCTCCGCGCGGCGGTGGGGGTCGTGGTCGGATGCGTCATCCACTGACGATGCGGGGTCGTGGCCCACCTCAGGTGGACGGTGCGGTCGGCGGTGGCGCGGGCGCAGTCCACGAAACCGCACGCGAGGAGCTGGACCTTGGCCACGGCCCGGCCCGGGGCGAAGGTCCCGACCGGCGAGACCAGCCGCGCCGACCAGCGGTGCCGGACGCCGTTGCAGCGCAGGTCCGCGCCGGAGTCGGCCTGGATCTTCAGCCGTCCCGCTCGTTGGCGCAGGTGGGCGCTCAGGAAGGAGAAGTTCTCGTCGTGCTTGCACAGGTAGGTGCCGTGGATCCGGGCGGCGCCGGCGCCGTGGAAGGCCGCGCCCCGCTTCGAGATGGAGACGTGCGCGCGGGGCGGCGGCGCCTTCCGCAGCGACAGGACGAGGTTGCCGCCGATCGTCTCCGTGTCGGAGAACGCCATCACGGTGTACGTCGTACCGGCGCGGGCGCGCAGCCCCAGTGCGGTGGGTCCGCAGGCGAGCAGGGAGTCGGCCGTGGGTGTCGCCCTCGAAGACCATGAGGCCGACCTCGTAGTCGGACGCGGAGGTGTCCAGCAGCACACGGCGGTTCGTGCCGGGGGTGTACCGGTACCAGACGGAGGCGTTCGTGAAGGGAGCCCCGCAGTCGACGTTCAGCGCGTCGTCACCGGCGTTCGTGGTGGCCTCGGTCGTGTCCTGGGAGACCCGGTCCCCGAGGTGCAGCACGACGGCACCGCCGGGTTCGTCGTTCGCGGGTGGCGCCGCACTCGCGGGTGGTGCGACCAGCGGCACCAGCGCCACCGCGAACAGTGCTGACAGCAGCAGTCGTGACGCCTTCATGTCTCGATCCCCCGAGTCCTCGATTGGGCACTTCCGACGAGGCTACTGCCAGCCCGACCGACTTGTCGCGTACCGATCCCGACCACCAACGGCCCTTGTCAGCGGCCGCCCAGCAGGCAACGGTTGCGGGAGGAGGCTTGATGACCAGAACACCGCCGGAGGGCGCCGACGACGTGATCGGCGCGATGCTCCCGGCCGACCACGACCTGTCGGACTACACGAGGACCGGCCGGCTGAAGGCGTCGGTGTACGAGGCGGAGATGGAGCGGATCCAGGAGCAGCTCGTGCTCCTGCAGTACTGGATCGCCTCCCAGGGGCTCAAGGTCGCGGTGATCTTCGAGGGGCGCGGCTCGGCCGGCAAGGGCGGGGTGATCAAGCGGATCACCGAGCGCACCAGCCCGCGCACGGTGCGGATCGTCGCGCTGCCGAAGCCCAACGAGCGCGAGCGGACCCAGTGGTACTTCCAGCGGTACGCCGAGCACCTGCCGGCAGCCGGGGAGATGGTCCTGTTCGACCGCAGCTGGTACAACCGCTCGAACGTCGAGTGGGTGATGGGCTACTGCTCCGAGGAGGAGCACCAGGAGTTCCTCCGGAGCTGCCCGGAGTTCGAGCGGATGCTCGTGCGGTCGGGGATCACGGTGCTGAAGTACTGGTTCTCGGTCTCCTTCGAGGAGCAGCGCCGCCGCTTCGAGGCGCGCAACGCCGAGCCGCTGAAGCGCTGGAAGCTCTCCGACATGGACCTCGCCGAGCACGAGCTCTACGTGCGCTACTCCATGGCCAAGGACACGACGTTCCAGTACACCGACATCAAGCAGGCGCCCTGGTACGTCGTACCGTCCGACGACAAGCGGGCCTCGCGGCTCAACTGCATCAGCCACCTGCTGAGCCAGTTCGACTACGAGGACGTGGCCCCCGACGTGGTGGAGCTGCCGACGATGCGCGAGATCCCCTACGTGCGCCCGCCGATGCACGAGCAGACCTTCGTCCCCCGGCTCTTCTGACAACTCGGCGTTAGGTAAGGCAACCCTCAGTCGTCTATCCTCGACCCGTGCCGAAGAAGCCCAAGTCGACGTGCTGCGTCAGCAAGAAACGCTGCAAGCGCTGTCCGATCAGGATGCTCAAGAACGGCACCCTCCCGAAGGGCTATACGGTCAAGAAACGCAAGCTCGTCAAGGCCGCCTGAAACCGGTCGAGGAGTCCCGATGCCCGCCCAGCGATTCACCCAGCGACTCAACGAGCAGATCGGGCACGAGCTCGCCGCGCACAACCAGTACCTCGCCTGTGCCGTCCATTACGACGCCCTGACCATGCCCCAGATGGCGGCCTTCTTCTACGCGCAGGCGTTCGAGGAGCGGGCGCACGCCCTGATGATGGTGCAGTACCTGATCGACACCGACGTACCGGTGCTGGTCCCCGGGGTCGACGCCCCGGTGCCGTCCTTCGACGGGGTGGTGGCGCCGGTCGAGCTGGCGCTGGCCCAGGAGCGCCGCGTCGCCGAGCAGATCGACGAGCTCCTGCGGATCGCCCGCGAGGAGAGCGACTTCGCCTCGGAGCAGTTCATGCAGTGGTTCATCAAGGAGCAGGTCGAGGAGATCGCCACGATGAGCGACCTGCTCACCGTGGTCGCGCGCAACATCGCCGACATCGAGAACATCGAGGAGTACGTGGCCCGTGAGCAGGGCGGCGGCGAGACGGACTCCGGCGCGCCGCGGGTCGCCGGCGGCTGACGCCTACCAGCCCCTGCTGCCCGGCCCGCCCTTGAACGGCCCCACGACCCGGCTGGTGATCCAGCCGCCGTAGAAGCCACCCTCCTGCGCCACCACGACCTCCCCGTCCACGGTGCAGGCGTCCACGGAGCCCGGCATCACGGCGACGTGCCCGACGAGCGCCTCGAAGCCCGGCGACGGCCGGAGGTAGCCCCAGCCGGCGCGCGCGGCCGTCCGGGTACCGGTGACCAGGTCGTAGTAGGAGGCGTCGCCCTTCCACTCGCAGTACGACGAGCCCGTGGTCGCCCGGAGCGCGCCAGGGGCGAACGCGGCCAGGGGTAGGTAGTACGTCGGTGGATGACTGGTCTCGAGCACCCGCAAGGCCTCGGTCGTCCGCGCGACGACCTCGTCCCCGAGCCGGATCTCGACCACCGCGTCGGTGGGTTCGACCCGTGGTGGGCGCGGGTAGTCCCAGACCGACTCCTGGCCCGGGCCGGGCTGCTGCGGCGTGGGTCTCACGAGGGAGCCCCCGGTGGCTCGGGCGGTCCGCTCGACCGTCGCCGCTGACCGGCTGGCGGCTCAGGAGCCACCCGACCCCGAGGGCGGCGGCGGCGCCGATGCCGCAGGCTGCGGCCAGGCTCCACACGAGGAACTCGGTCGAGTACGAGAGGGTCGGCCGCTGCGAGTTGACCTCCCCGTCCGCGACGAGCCCGGCGATCGCGAGGGTGACTGCCATCGCGCCGAGCACCACGGTCAGGCCGTAGAAGGCACCGACGATCGTCGGCAGCGGCGGCCGGGGTGCCCGCGCGGCGGCCTCGAAGGGCGGCAGCCTGGCGGGGCGCCAGCGGACCACCGCCGCGGTGTCGAGGGGGCCGTAGACGTGCGGGTACGTCGTGCCGTCGACCTCGTCCTCCCGCCAGGGCACCTCCAGCAGGTCGGTCTCGATCTCGAGCACGACGAGGGGCTCGGTCACCTCGGCGTAGTGGGTGTCGAGGACGCCCCTGACCTGCTCGTGCCGCGCGGCGTGGAGGAACCCGG
This sequence comes from uncultured Actinomycetota bacterium, assembly GCA_963742195.1. Taxonomy (GTDB): domain Bacteria; phylum Actinomycetota; class Actinomycetes; order Propionibacteriales; family Nocardioidaceae; genus Nocardioides. The sequence goes on along the minus strand of CAVULA010000005.1, from coordinate 11,417 downwards.
CCTCGGCGAGCGGTACGCCGTACGTCGAGGTGGTGTACGTGCCGGACGCCTCCGCCCGTTTCCAGTCGGCGAGCGTCGCGATGTGGAAGATCCGCACCCGGCCATCCTGCCCCACCGGTCGTCATCGGTGATGGCACAGTGGGTCGCATGAGCGATCTGCACTGCCCGGCCCGGATCGTCGTGGCGCGGCACGGGGAGGCGGAGTACGAGACGCCCGAGATGAACGCGACCGGTGGCAGCCTCACGCTCCTGGGCCGCGAGCAGGCGCACGACCTCGGCGTCCGGATGCGCTCGGAGCGGGTGGCCGCGGTGGTGTGCAGTGAGCTGTCGCGGGCCGTGCAGACCGCCGAGATCGCCGCGGGCGCTGCTCGGGCTGCCGGTGCGGGTGAGGGAGCGGCTGCAGGAGTTCCCCGCGGGCGACTTCCTGGGCCGTCCGTACGACCACGGCTTCTTCTCCGCGCTGGTCGCCGGCTGGGTGGCGGGCGACCTCGCGGCCGGGGTGCCCGGGGGCGAGACCGGGCGGGAGACCGCGGACCGGGTGCTGGGGGTGCTCGACGACCTCGCCGACCAGTACCGCGGGGAGACCGTCCTCGTGGTGAGCCACGGCGGCGTGATCCTCGCCCTGTGGGGGGCGATCGCGCCGGGGTCGGCCGCGGCGCCGCTCCATGACGGGGTGGCCAACGGGTCGACGTACGTCTTCGAGCGCGACGCCGACGGCTGGCGCGTCGGCTAGGGCGTCGGCGACACCAGACCCCGCTCCACCACGTCGAGCACGACCTCGAGCAACGGCTCGCGCAGCTCGGCCGGGACCGCGTGCAGCGGGCCGTGGACGCTCAGGTCCGCGAAGCCGTGCACCATCGCCCAGCACGCGACGTCGGCGCCCGCGCGGCGCTCGGGGGTGACCGCGCCGCAGGCGACCAGCTCGTCCAGGACGGCGTTGAGGACGCCGTAGGGGCCGGTCGGCTCGGCGGGCTCGGCGGCTGGGGCTCGGCGGGTTCGGCGGGTCCGCGGAGACTGTCGGAACAGGGGGGTGGGCGGACACCGTGAAGGCCACGGCGAACAGGCCCGGCTCGCGCAGCGCGAAGGCGACGTACGCACGCCCGGTCTCGCGGAGCCGCTCCAGGGCGCGGGCGGTCGGGTCGGGGAGGGTGACCGCGTCGATCCGCGTGCGCATCGCCTCCTCGAGGTCGGCCATCGCGCAGTCGGAGACCTCCGACAGGAGGGCGGCGCGGTCCTCGAAGTGCCGGTACGCCGCGTTGTGGGAGACGCCTGCCCGCCGGGCGACCTCGCGCAGCACCACGCCGTCCGGCCCGGTGGTCCGGGCGAGCTCCACGGCGGTGTCGACGAGGACGGGTCGCAGGTTGCCGTGGTGGTAGGGCTGCCCGCGCGTGCTCACGGGTCGATGGTAGAGGATGTTGACAGTGGTTACATCATCGCCGTACCGTGATGTTGGCAGCGTCCACATCGGACGCACGGACTTCGGAGGTCACCATGAGGCACCACAAGGCGGCGATCCTGGCCACGGTCTGCGCGGCCGTGCTCGCCATCAACCTCGACACCACGATCGTCAACGTGGCGTTGCCGTCGATCTCGACCGAGCTCGACGCCGGCACCCGTCAGCTCCAGTGGGTGGTCGACGGCTACAACCTGGCCTTCGCCGGGCTGGTGCTGGCCGCGGGTCGCTCTCGGACCGCTTCGGCCGGCGCCCGGCGTTGATCGTCGGGCTGGTCGGCTTCGCGCTCGCCAGCGCCGCCGGCGCGCTCGTGGACTCGGCCGGACGCCCTGGTCGCGACCCGCTTCGCGATGGGCACGTTCGCAGCCCTGATCTTCCCGACGACCCTGTCGATCATCAGCAACACCTTCCGGGAGCGGCGCGAGCGCGCGACAGCCCTGGGGATCTGGGGTGCGGTCGTCGGCCTGGGGGTGGCGACCGGGCCGGTCACCGGCGGCGTCCTGCTCGAGCACTTCTACTGGGGCAGCGTGTTCTGGGCCCTGGTGCCTCTCGCGCTGGTGACCGCCGTGGCGGCGTACCTGTTCGTCCCGGAGTCGCGCGACCCGTCGGTCCCGCGGCTGGACCGGGTCGGCCTCGTGCTGTCCGTCGCGATGCTGGTCACGCTCACGGTCACGATCATCGAGGCGCCCAGCCACGGCTGGTCGTCCCCGACGACCGTCGGCGGCTTCGTCGCCTCGGCCGTGCTGCTGACGACCTTCGTCCTCTGGGAGCGGCGTACCCCCCACCCGATGCTCGACGTGACGCTGTTCAAGGACCGCCGGTTCAGCGCCGCGAGCGGCGCGGTGACGATCACCTTCTTCGCGCTGTTCGGCTTCATCTTCCTGGTCACGCAGTACTTCCAGTTCGTGCGCGGCTACGGCACGCTCTCGACCGGTGCCCGGATCCTGCCGGTGGCGCTGAGCATCGCGGTCGCCTCGGTCGTCGGTGCGGCGCTGGCGCCCCGGATCGGGACCAAGGTGGTCGTGACCACGGGGATGGTGCTGTTCGGGACCGCCTTCCTCTGGATCTCCACCGCCTCGGTCGACACGTCGTACGCCCGCGAGATCGTGCCGCAGATGGTGCTGATGGGCCTCGGCATGGGGCTGATCTCGACGCCGGCCACCGAGTCGATCCTGCTCGTCCTGCCGCCGGCGCGGGCCGGGGTCGGCAGCGCCGTGAACGACGCGACCCGTGAGCTCGGTGGCACCCTCGGCGTCGCGGTCGTCGGGTCGATCTTCGCCTCGGTGTTCGGCTCCCACCTCGCGTCCGGGGCGTACGCCGCCCTGCCGGGCGACCTGCTCGGCCGGGCCCAGGACTCCGTGGGGGTCGCCCGGGCGACCGCGGCGCAGGACCCGCGCCTGGTCTCGGCGTTCCACGACTCGTTCCTGGCGGGGATGAGCACCGCCTGCACGGTCGTCGGGCTGCTCTGCCTCGTGGGCGGCCGTCGGAGCGGCGTACCTCCTCCCCGGCCGGATCCGCCCCGAGGTCGAGCTCGCCGAGACCCCGTCCGACGCACTGGTCCCAGCTTCATCATGATCAGGTGGTGAACCTCCGCTTCACATGGTGAGCTCGCCATGAGAAGCGGCGGTTCGCCACCTTCACATGATGAAGCGAGAGGCGGAACGACGCGGAGGGGCGCGAGGCTCAGAAGAGCCGGAGCGAGGGGTCGTCGAGGCCCCGGAGCGCGTCGTAGTCGACGACCGCGCAGGCGATGCCGCGGTCACCGGCGAGGACGCGGGCCTGGGGCTTGATCTCCTGGGCGGCGAAGATGCCGCGCACCGGGGCGAGGAGGGGGTCGCGGTTGAGCAGATCGAGGTAGCGGGTCAGCTGCTCGACCCCGTCGATCTCGCCGCGACGCTTGATCTCGACGGCCACGCTGGCGCCGGCGGCGTCGCGGCACATCAGGTCCACCGGCCCGATCGCGGTGGGGAACTCGCGACGGACCAGGGTCAGGCCCTCGGCGAGCGTGGCGGGATGCTCGGCGAGCAGCTCCTGGAGATGCTTCTCGACGCCGTCCTTCTGCAGGCCGGGGTCGACGCCGAGCTCGTGCGACGTGTCGCTGATGACCTCCTCGATCAGGATCTGGAGGGTGTCGTCGGCCTTGCTGGTGACCGTCCAGAGCGCGACGCCCGCGTCGGTCGTGCCCTCGCGGAGGGTGCAGGGCGGTGACATCCAGTTCAGCGGCTTGTAGGAGCCGCCGTCGGAGTGCACGAGCACCGAGCCGTCGGCCTTGATCATCAGCACGCGGGTCGCCATCGGCAGGTGTGCCGTGAGCCGGCCGGCGTAGTCCACCTGGCAGCGCGCGACCACGATCCTCACGGGCGGGGAATCTACCCGGTGCGGCAGACTCGGCCGCATGTCGGACCGGGTGATCGTGGTCGGCGCAGGCGTCGTGGGGCTCAGCTGTGCCCTCCGGCTGCTCGAGGCCGGCCACCGGGTCGACGTCCTGGCGCGCGACCTCCCGCTGGAGACGACGTCGAGCGTCGCGGCCGCTCTCTGGTACCCCTACCTGGCGCTCCCTCGGGACCAGGTCACCTCCTGGGGTCGTACGACGTACGCCGAGCTGGCGCGCCTCGCGGGCGACGAGACCACCGGCGTCGTGCTGCGCCGCGGGACCGAGCTCCTCCGGGAGCGGACTCCCGACCCGTGGTGGGTCGGAGCCGTCCCGGTCGCTCGACCGGGTGCCGGCCCGGCCGCCGTACCGCGACGGCTGGTCGTTCCGGTCCCCGGTCGTGGACATGCCGGTGTACCTGACCTGGCTGCGCGCACGCGTCGAGGAAGCGGGCGGCACGGTGACCCGGCTGGCGATGGCCCGGCTGCCGGAGGGGCCGCTGGTCGTGAACTGCGCGGGCCTCGGCTCCCGCGTCCTCGCCGACGATCCGTCGGTGACGCCCGTGCGCGGCCAGGTCGTCCTCGTCGAGCAGATCGGCCTCGAGGAGTGGTGGCTGGCCGAGGACGGTCCGACGTACGTGATCCCGCGCAGCCGCGACATCGTGGTCGGCGGTACCGAGGAGGACGGCGGGTGGGACCGCCGGCCGGACCCCGAGGTGGCCGACGACATCCTGCGTCGCGCCACGTCGCTGGTCCCCGAGCTGGCGCGGGCCCGCGTGCTGAGCCACCGGGTCGGACTGCGCCCGGCCCGCCCGGCGATCCGCCTGGAACGTGTCGGCGACGTGATCCACTGCTACGGCCACGGTGGCGCCGGGGTCACCCTCTCGTGGGGCTGCGCGGACGAGGTCACCGCGCTGGCCGGAGGCGCCTGAGCGCTCACCTGCGTGTGAGGAACCTCGCGCCGGGGGCTCGTGGTCGCGTGGGAGGATGCGCCCTATGACCAGCAGTACGGCGCCCGAGGCCACCACGTCCCGCGACTTCTCCACGATCGGCGTCGTCGGTCTCGGCACGATGGGCGCCGGCATCGCCGAGGTCTTCGCCCGGAACGGCTTCGCCGTGGTCGGCGTGGAGGTCAACGACGAGAGCCTCGAGCGTGGTCGTCAGCACCTCCTGCACTCCACCAGTCGCGCCGTGGCGCGCGGCAAGCTCAGCGAGGAGGACCAGCAGGCGCTGGTCGACCGGGTCACCTTCACCACGTCGATGAAGGACCTCGCCGACGCCGACTTCGTGGTCGAGGCGGTCGTCGAGTCGATCGAGGTGAAGAAGGCGATCTTCCGCGACCTCGAGGCCATCGTGCCGCCCGAGGCGATCCTGGCCACCAACACCTCGAGCCTCAGTGTCACCGAGATCTCCACCGCCAACGCCGCACCCGGGTCGGGTGATCGGGGTCCACTTCTTCAACCCGGCCCCGGTGCAGAGCTTCGTGGAGATCATCCGCACCGTGGTCACCGAGCCCGACGTGCTCGACGACGTGAAGGCGCTGGTCGGGCGGCTCGGCAAGACCGGTCGTGTGCGGCGACCGGGCCGGCTTCATCGCCAACACCCTGCTGTTCGGGTACCTGAACCACGCCGCCTCGATGTACGAGGCGCGCTTCGCCTCCCGCGAGGACATCGACGCCGCCATGCGGTTCGGGTGCGGCTACCCGATGGGGCCGCTCGCCCTGCTCGACCTGATCGGGCTGGACACGGCCTACGAGATCCTCGACACGATGTACAAGCAGGGCCGTGACCGGCTGCACGCGCCCACCCCGATGCTCAAGCAGCTGGTCACCGCGGGCTTCCTCGGCCGCAAGACCGGCGTGGCTTCTACACCTACGAGGACCCGGACAGCCCGGTCGTGGTCGCCGACGCCCACACGCCGCAGTGCGGACGACAAGGCGCAGCTGGTACGCCCGATCTCCCGGATCGGGGTGGTCGGTACCGGCACGATGGCGACCGGCATCGTCGAGGTCTTCGCCAAGGCCGGGTACGACGTCTTGTACGTGGGACGCACGGATGCCAAGGTCGACGGGGTCCGGGCCACGGTCGAGCGCTCCCTCGACAAGGCGATCCAGCGCGGCAAGCTCGAGGAGTCCGTCAAGCCGGAGGTGCTGGGCCGGCTGACCGGCACCACCAGCCTCGACCATCTCTCGGACGCCGACCTCGTGGTGGAGGCGATCGCGGAGGACCTCGCGGTGAAGACCACGCTCTTCGAGAACCTGGACGAGATCTGCAAGCCGGGCGCCATCTTGGCCACGACCACCAGCAGCCTGCCGATCATCGCGTGCGCGACCGCCACCACGCGGCCGCAGGACGTGGTCGGGATGCACTTCTTCAACCCGGCCCCGGTCATGAAGCTGGTCGAGGTGGTGTCCACGGTCAGCACGGGCGACGACGTACGGGAGACGGTGCTGGCCCTGTGCGAGAAGGTCGGCAAGGTCGCGGTGTCCTGCGGTGACCGGGCGGGCTTCATCGTCAACGCGCTGCTGTTCCCCTACCTCAACGACGCGGTCAAGATGCTCGACAGACAGTGCGTGCCCCGTCCGTGGACGCGCGCCGAAAACGTCGAAGCCGTTGCGCGCGGCATTCGCCGCTGTCACATCCGTCGGGCCGGCGGCGCCGGGGCCGGCGGTGTGCAGCGACACCAGGGATGCAGGCGATACCGAGAGCCCCTCGGTGGTCTCGAACGTCAGCCCGCCCGCCGTCATCATCTGCACGCGTGCCGGGAACGGCAGCGTGGCCCCTCCCGCACCGCTGATGCCCACCACCGTCGACGCGACGCGAGGAGGGAACGGTTCGATGCCCACCAGGCGCAGGAACGTGCGAACGGCCTGGTCCGACGTCCGATCGAAGCGATAGATGTTCTGCTCGGCCAGCCAGGCGCCAAGCTCCAGCAGTGTGATGCCGGGATCCGACGCATTGTGATCGGTCCACTGCGGCGCCAGGCGCGGAATCAGCGCACGCCCCTCGGCGACCAGCTGGTCGAACTGGCGGTTATCGAGCGATGGGTTAGGCAACGGCATTGCGCACCCTCGGCAGCACGATCTTCAGTTGGGAATCACCGGCCGCAATCAGCTCGTAGGGTTCGAGTGGGACACGATCGCCGTAGAGCGTCTGCCCTGCGCGCAGTTGGAGGAAGCGCACCGCATCCACACCCGGCGTGCTCTCGATCAGCAACGCCAGATCGGAGAGGTACACGCTCTCGCCGAACTGCCACCCCCTGCCATCGCGACCGCCTGACAGAGGGTGGAGAAACGCCGCCAGTCGCGTGCGCACGCGTGACTCGACCCGCCCGGCCTCGTCGATCCGGAGCGGCAGGATCTCGGCGCGGACGCCGACGCTTCGATAGCTGGGCGCGATCGTCCGAAGTCCGGCGGAGATGCCGGCGGGCGCCCGCTCCGCCAGCGTCTCCAGAACCGTGCGAGTCAGTTCGGGCGACGGCAGCGGCGCCGGCTCCGACGAATGCGGGACGATGACGATGCCGACGAATCCCCGGGCGCCGCGTCCCCAGAGACTCTCGAGTGGAATGGCCCGCGCCCGCGCCACTTCCGACGAGGCCGACACCGCGAGCCACTCGAAGTCTTCGAACGACACCGCGCGACCGCGATGCCTGATCCACTGTGCGCTGCGGTCACGAGCGCCATAGAGCCGTTCGGTCGCCGCACCACCGCTCGCCGCCAACGGGTTGGTCACCGACTGGACGAATCCGACACCGCTGCGCAGTTCGCGCACCGCGCCTGCCGGCACGTTGCCGTCCACTCCGCCGCCGGTGACGTAAGTGACGACGATCGGCGCACCGGCCGGCGGAACGAAGCCGCCGCTGCCCGGGAACCGGAACACGCCGCGAGCGCGCTCGACGACATAGTGGCGTCCATCAGGCGCCGAATCGTAGAGATGCGGCAACGGTGTCCAGCGGACCCACGCGGCGGTCTTGATCGTCGGATCCTGCGCGGCAACTTCGAACCGGACGCGCGACAGATCGACGCCGGCCAGCACCGTCTGCCAGTCGTCGCCGCGGCCGATCCACTCACGAACCTCCACGACTTCGTCGTCCAGGATCGGCACGCCCGCGAGCGGCTGCATCAGGGCACGATCGAATGCGTCCGGATCGTCAGCGACCAGTTCGCCAGTCCGGGGCGGTGCGTCCGCGGCAGCTGCCTTGGCGCCGCGCACGATCGGCAGCACGAAGGTCTGATCCGGGTCTCCATTGCTGACGCCCAGCCGGTCCTTCTCGATACTCTGACCTTGGCGGGCCCACACCGCATTGAGCCAGAAGCCGCCGACGCGCACGATCTGGCCGTGACTGGTGAGCCCGCTCTTCAGCCGCGCGCGAATCCGGTACAGTGCTCCTCCGAGCCCGTCACGCGGAATGGCATCGGGTGCACCGACGAACTGGATCAACCCGGTGCGCATCAGGCCCGAGGTCATGTCACGTACCGACAGTTCGGTCCAGCCGCGGCTGCTCCAGTAATCCCACACGTAGGGTTGCGGTGACCCTTCCGTCGCCGGCTCGAGGACGTGGGCGAGGATGCTCACGGCGGCGGACGGCGGCTTGCTGGTGAAACCGAAGTGGACGGCGGGCGTGAGGTCCAGGATCGGCGTGAAGGGGGCGAATCCGCTTCGCGGCCAGCGCGCCGCTTCACTGTGATCTTCGAAAGCGAAGTCGTTCTCGCCAATGCAGAATTCGAGCGGCTGTGGATTGGTGAAGAACCGGAAGCTGACACCCGCGCGGGCGATGATCGGCGGACGCAGATCGGGCTGAGTTGCCGAGACCACCAGTTTGCCGGGGACGGCGGGATCGGCCACGGCCGCGAGCGTCAGCGGCCGGCCGTAATGTCCGGCGGCCAGTCGGAATCGCAGCCACAGTTGCTCTTCGCCGTTCTGTTCGGTCTTCGTCCAGTCGGACGGTGCGACGAACGAGATCGTTGCCGATGCGATGGTGCCGCCTCCCGTCGTCGTTCCCTTCGTCAGGCTGTCTGATCCATCCTCGTATTCCTCGTTGGCACCGAGGGCCGTCCACCGCTGCCCGTTGAAGTACTCGGCTTCGACTGCCGCGCCAGTCGCGGGATTGCCGGTCTGCACGTAGGTCAGATGAACATCGATGCGGGCGCCGCCGCGGCTGAATGCCTGGTCGCACGCGAGGTACCACGCAGCGAATCGTTCCGGCTGCGTGCCGAACGGGAAAAAGTCTTTACTCGTGTCGAGCCGTGCGCTGTCGAGATACGCACTGTCGAGCGGCAGGTCGTCCTGACCGAGACCGACACGTGCGCGGATGACATCCACGGAAGGGAGCACGCCCTGCTCGTCGGCGCCGTCAGGACGCAGCGGCGGTAACGCGTCGGCCAGTTCGACGATGCCGCCCGGTTGGGCGTTAGCGATCCGCGCGCGCAGATAGAGCGCGGTCTCGGCGGTCTGGGCCACGATCGCGCGCTGCATGCCGTCGACGGTGATGACGTCCCCCGGCAACAGGTCACGCGCACTCTCGACCGGAATACGGAAGTGCGGTGGGGCGGTGACGATCGTGCCGATGGTGGCGCTGGTGACCGTCTGCAGGGCGATGCCAGGCGCAGCCCCGGGAAGAGGCGATTCGAGGATGATCTCCTCGGGTGCGATGCCGACGACGCGCACGCGGGCGGCGGCGCCGCCACCGGCGACCTTCACCTCGTCGCCGACAGCCAGGGGCGGTGCGGGCCCGGCAGGTGCGAATCGCACGAGATAACCGGCCGACTCCACGGTGATCCGCGCGCGCGGCGTGCGGCTCGAGACGGCGCCGCGGATCCAGCAGCTCACGCGGCCGGCGATTGCGTCCTCTTTACTATCGGGTCCGAAGAACTTGCCCAGGGTGATCTTGCCGTCCCTCGTGAAGCGCTGCGTCGTGTCCTCGACCACGACCAGCGGCTGCCAACCGTCGGTGCTCAGATACTCCCAGTCGAGCAGGAGCGGACGCGGCGCCTGCGTCGCGGCGCCGCGCGATTGCGCGAAGTCGAACGAGAGGACGATCTGCGCCGACCCATTCAACTTGAACAGCTCGCGATCGCCGAGATACAGCCGGTGCGGCACCTGCTGCCGCGTATCGAAGATCGAGACGCTCCCGGGCGTGCTGTGATCCGCGAACGTATCGGCCTGCGGATCGATCGAGTAGACGACCGACAGGCGCCCGCGCATGGCGGTGATCTCCTGCTCGGTGAAGAACTCGGGAGCCGCGGCACGCCGCGGCGGCTGGCCCGGCCCTCGCGCCCTGGCCGATGCATTCTCGAGGAGCGTGAAGACCAGCGGCGCGCGCGCAGCGTGCGCCGGAAGCACGCTCGCGCCGAGCGACTCCAGGAACTCGAGTTGAAGACGCTGCGGCATCGCGTTGAGCCCCTCGCACTGGATCGAGAGGTAGCGCGCCAGTATTTCGTTGACCGCCACTCCTGCGTCCCCGGACCCTCGCAGCGTCGTCCATTCCGGAAGGTAGCCGCGCCGGTTCGACGACAACGCCTCGGCAATCGTGTCGGCAGTCCGGGAGCAGATTCTGGGCGGGCGGTGCGAACAGGTCATTGGCCGCGTCCTTCCTGCAGGTAGAACGGGTAAACCAGGTTGTAGAAGGTATTCGTCGTTCGCACGCGGTAGCGGACGCCGATGTCGAGCCGGCCGGCTCGCGGCTGCGCCGTGACACTCACGCCGATGCTGTCGATGCGCGGCTCCCAGAGGATCAGCGCCTGTTCCACGCGGTGCCGCGTCAACGCGATCGTGTGCGTGTTGATCGGCTCGAAGACCAACGCGCGGAGTCCGGCGCCGAAGTCCGGACGCATCACCCGTTCGCCCGGATCGGTCTCGAGAATGATGCGGATCGCCTGGCGGATGTCTTCCTCTGGACCTCGGCCATCGCGGTTGCGCCCGAGGCATCGACAGCAATTGGAAACGCAACGCCGCGTCCGAGAAACGCCTTCGCATCGGGTCCTTCGTCGCTCCGAGCCACTTGATCAACCTCCGATTACCACGTCAACGGAACCGGCCGTGATCATCGCCCCGCAACCGGTCGTATCCATCTGCCGCGCGGCCGCCTTGCCGTTGATCAAGACCGTGCCGCTGCCTTGCACGATCGCATTCGGCGGGTGCGGCCCGGCCAGCGGCGGCAACGCACAGGTGTGGACATCGGTCGCTCGCGCGGCCGGCCGGCCATTGATCAATACGTTCGTCGATCCCGTGGAGATGGTTCCTGGATGATTGGTCGGATCGAGCTGTCGCGCCGCCGCTGGCATCGATGTCTCCTGTGCGTCTGAACGCGGTGCTAGTTGATCCTCACGACGCTGCCCTTGATCGAGCAATCGCCGCTCGCGCCGAAAGTCGCGGCACCGCTGCTTTCCGCTTTGAGGACCGAATGCGCTTTGATCTCGACCACCGGCGCTTCCAGCGTCAGCTTCTTCGTGGCAGTGATGGTGATATCGCCGGTCTTTCCAATCGTGACCTTGCCCGCGGGCGTGCTGATCTCAGCCTTCATGGGATCCAGGGTGATGGTCGACATCGAGTTCGAGGTCAACGTGACGGATTGTTCAGCCTCGTCGAACGTCAA
>CAVULA010000004.1:0-127687 GCA_963742195.1 uncultured Actinomycetota bacterium | reverse complement strand
CGCCCGGTAGTCTGCGCGCGTGCCGACACGCGAGATCGCCCTCCTGACGAACCCGGTGGCGGGCAAGGGCAAGGGCGGGACTCGTCCGGGACCGCGCCCTCGCGGAGCTGCGGGGGGCCGGCCTGGTGGTGCGCAACCTCCAGGGCCGCGACGCCGACGAGGCGCTGGACCTGGCCCGGCAGTGCGTGGCCGACGGTGTCGATGCACTGGTCGTGTGCGGCGGAGACGGCATGGTCCACATCGCGGTCCAGGCGGTCGCCACGACCGGCACCCCGCTCGGCATCATCCCGGCCGGCACCGGCAACGACGTGGCCCGGTACTTCGACATCCCGCGCAAGGACCCGGCGGCCGCCGCCGGCCTCGTCATCGCCGGGCGCACCCGCACCGTGGACCTGGCCAGGAGCGGGTCCCGGTACTACGTGACCGTCCTGGCCGCCGGCTTCGACGCGGTCGTCAACGAGCGCGCCAACCGGATGACCTGGCCCAAGGGGCAGATGCGCTACAACATCGCCACCCTCGCCGAGCTCCGGGTCTTCGAGCCGCTGCCCTACATCCTGCAGATCGACGACCGCCGGCTGGAGCTGGACGCGATGCTCGTCGCCGTCGGCAACGGGCCGTCGTTCGGGGGTGGCCTGCGGATCACCGAGGGCGCCTTGCTCGACGATGGCATGCTCGATGTGGTGATCATCAAGCCGATGTCCAAGCCAGGCCTGATCCGGACCTACCCCAAGCTGTTCAAGGGCACCCACGTGACGCACCCGCAGTACGAGCACCACCTCGCCCGGTCGGTGACCGTCGCCGCCCCCGGGATCGTGTCGTACGCCGACGGCGAGCGCTTCGGCCCGCTGCCCCTCACCGTGGAGTGCGCACCGGCCGCGCTCACGGTCCTGGCATGAGAGCCGGAGCCCACCCGGTCTTCGACGCGTTCACCGGGCAGTACGAGTTCGCGCTCGACGACTTCCAGCGGCGCGCGTGCCACGTCGTCGAGGAGGGGCGCGGGGTGCTCGTGGCGGCCCCGACCGGCTCGGGCAAGACGGTCGTGGGCGAGTTCGCCGTCCACCTGGCCCTGGAGACCGGCCGCAAGTGCTTCTACACCACGCCGATCAAGGCGCTGTCGAACCAGAAGTACCACGACCTCGTCGCCCGCTACGGCGCCGACCGGGTCGGGCTCCTCACCGGCGACGTGACGGTGAACGGCGAGGCGCCGGTCGTGGTGATGACCACCGAGGTGCTCCGCAACATGCTCTATGCGGGCTCCAGCACGCTGGCGGGGCTGGGCTTCGTGGTGATGGACGAGGTCCACTACCTCGCCGACCGCTCGCGCGGCGCGGTCTGGGAGGAGGTCATCATCCACCTGCCCGAGTCGGTGGCGCTGGTCTCCTTGTCGGCGACGGTGTCGAACGCCGAGGAGTTCGGAGAGTGGCTGGAGACGGTCCGCGGTGACACCGACACCCTGGTCGAGGAGCGTCGCCCGGTGCCGCTCTACCAGCACGTCCTCGTCGGGAAGCGGATGATGGACCTGTTCGCCACCTCCGACGTCGACGCGGCTGCCGGCTTCGTCAAGGAGGGGGCGCCGGTCAACGCCGAGCTCCTGCGGATCGCCCGCGACGACTTCGCGAGCAGCCGCCTGCGCGACCGGCGTTCGCCGAAGGGCAAGGGGCCGCAGGGTCGCGGACGCGGGCGTCCGGTGGGCAACGGCCGGCGGGTCTGGATCCCGAGCCGGGTCGACGTGCTCGACCAGCTGGACGCGGCCGGGCTGCTCCCGGCCATCGTCTTCATCTTCAGCCGCGTCGGCTGCGACGCAGCGGTCCAGCAGTGCCTCCGCTCGGGCATCCGGCTCACCACTGCGGAGGAGCGCGACGAGATCCGGGACTACGTCGAGGAGGCGTGTGCCGACCTCCCCGACGACGACCGCCACGTCCTCGGCTACTCCGACTTCCTCGAAGGCCTGACCCGCGGCGTCGCCGCCCACCACGCGGGGATGCTGCCGGCGTTCAAGCAGTGCGTGGAGCAGCTCTTCGTGCGCGGCCTGTGCAAGGCGGTCTTCGCCACCGAGACGCTCGCGCTCGGCATCAACATGCCGGCGCGCACCGTGGTGCTGGAGAAGCTGTCGAAGTGGAACGGTGAGACGCACGCCGACATCACACCGGGGGAGTACACCCAGCTGACCGGGCGGGCCGGGCGTCGAGGCCTCGACGTCGAGGGGCACGCCGTGGTGCTCTGGCAGCAGGGCATGAACCCGAGCGAGGTCGCCGGGCTCGCCTCGACGCGGACCTACCCGCTCCGCTCGAGCTTCCGCCCGTCGTACAACATGGCGGTCAACCTGGTGCACCAGGTCGGCCGGCTCCGGGCCCGGGAGCTGCTCGAGATGTCGTTCGCCCAGTTCCAGGCCGACAAGGCCGTGGTCGGGCTCGCCCGGCAGCTGACGAAGAGCCAGGACGCGCTGCGGGGGTACGCCGAGTCGGCGACGTGCGACCGCGGTGACTTCATGGAGTACGCCGCGCTGCGACAGCGGGTCTCCGAGCTCGAGAAGAGCGCCGCCCGCAACCGTCGCGCCGACCGTCGCGAGGAGGTGCTCCACTCGCTGGAGCGCCTCCATCGTGGCGACGTGATCGAGGTGCCGAGCGGGAAGTTCGCCGGCTTCGCGGTCGTCCTGGACCCCGGCACGTCGCCGGACGGCCCGCGACCGCACGTGCTGACCGCCGAGCGGCAGGCCCGTCGGCTGAGCCTGCTGGACTTCCCGACGCCGGTGACCGCCACCACCCGGCTGCGGCTGCCGCGCGGCTTCAACCCGCGCAACCCGCAGCAGCGGCGTGACCTGGCCTCGTCGTTGCGGGCGGCCACGCACAACCTGACCGCCCCGCCGCCGAGCCGCGCTCGCGACCGGGAGCCCGTCTCCGACGACCCCGCCGTGGAGAGGCTGCGTGCGCAGCTACGCGCGCACCCGTGCCACGACTGCCCGGACCGCGAGGACCACGCGCGCTGGGCGGAGCGCTGGTTCAAGCTCGACCGCGACGCGAAGACGCTGGAACGCCGGGTGGAGCAGCGCACCAACACCGTGGCGCGCCAGTTCGACCGGGTGTGCGAGGTGCTGGACACGCTCGGCTACCTCGCCGGCGACGAGGTCACCGACCTCGGCCGGCCGCTGCGCCGGATCTACTCCGAGCTCGACCTGGTGGTCGCCGAGGCGCTGCGCTCCGGCGTCCTGGACCGGTTGGGGCCGTCCGGGCTGGCAGCGGCGCTGTCGACCCTGGTCTACGAGGCCCGGCGGCCCGACGACGTCGTGTCGGCACGGATCCCCGGCGGCGACACCCGCCGGGCCATCGAGTCCCTCGAGATGCTGTGGCGCGACCTGTCGGAGGTCGAGCGGCAGCATCGGCTCGACTTCCTGCGCCGGCCCGACTCCGGCCTCGCCTGGGCGGCGTACCGCTGGTGCGAGGGCGACGACCTCTCGGAGGTGCTGGACGAGACGGACCTGACGGCCGGTGACTTCGTGCGGTGGGTCAAGCAGCTGATCGACCTGTGCGGGCAGGTCGCGGACGCCGCGGGCGACGGCGCGCTCCGCGCCAACGCGCGGGACGTCGTACGCCGGATCCGTCGCGGCGTGGTCGCCGTGGCGCCGCTGGAGGACTGAGGGCGCCGTAGTGATGCGGTTTGGTCCCAAACCGCAGAGTCGGCCGCAGAATCATTGCGGTTTGGGACCAAACCGCAGCACTGACCAGCCCCCAGTGGTGGGGGAGGTGTCCCGGAGGGCGCGCCTCGGGTGACAATGGCGGCATGGGGGACACCGAGCTGCTCGTGATCGGGGCCGGGCCGTACGCGTACTCCGCGGCGGCGTACGCCCGGGACCGTGGGATCGCCACCCGGATCGTGGGCCACCCGATGAGCTTCTGGCGCGACCAGATGCCGACCGACATGTATCTCCGCTCCGGGCGGGACTGGTCGCTCGACGCGTCGGGGGAGCACAGCTTCGAGGCCTACTTCGAGGCCGCGGGCCTCGACCCCGGCGCGAACGACCCGATCCCGATCTCGGTCTTCCTCGACCACACGGACTGGTTCGCGCGGGAGAAGAAGCTCGACGTCGAGGAGGTCCTGGTCGACGCGCTGCACCGGTCCGACGGTCACTTCGAGGCCGCGATGGCCGACGGCACGACGATCACCGCCGAGAAGGTGCTGGCCGCGCCCGGGATCGCCCACTTCGCGCACGTGCCGCCGTGGTACGCCGAGGTGCCCGCCGACCGTCGTAGCCACACCAGCGAGCTGGTCTCGTTCGACGACCTGCGTGGTGCCCGGGTCGCGGTGATCGGCGGCCGCCAGAGCGCCTACGAGTGGGCCGCGCTGCTGTGCGACCACGGGGCCGAGCGGGTCGACGTCGTGCACCGCCACGACACCCCGGCGTTCGCCCGGGTGAGCTGGGACTTCGTCAACCCCTACGTCGACCAGACGCTGGCACACCGCGGCTGGTGGCGCGGTCTCACGCCCGCACAGCAGCAGGCGATCGCGCTGGAGTTCTGGCAGGTGGGCCGGCTGACCCTCGAGTACTGGCTGGTGCCCCGGCTGAAGCCGGACGTGGTGGTCACGCACGCCGGGACCGAGGTGTCGGGCGTCGCCGTGGAGGACGACGACGGTGACCCTGACGCTCACCGACGGCGACGCGCTCGAGGTCGACCACGTCGCGTTCGCCTCGGGCTACCGGTCGGATCTCGCAGCCGTGCCCTACCTCGCCGGCGTGCTGGACGACGTCTCGGTCACCGACGGCTTCCCTGACCTGTCACCGGGCTTCGAGACCACCCTGCCGGGCTTGTTCGTCACCGGCTTCGCGTCCACTCGCGACTTCGGGCCCTTCTACGGCTTCACCAAGGGCTGCCCGTCCTCGGCCCGGATCGCCGTCGACGAGATGCTGCGCTGACCGGTCAGCCGGCGAGGACGGCGCTCAGGCGCTGGACGCGCGACTCGAGGCCGTAGCGCTCTGCGAGGGTCTGGAGCCCCGCCGGGTCGGCCGGTGCCGACGGCAGGGTCGCGTCGTACGGCGCGAGGTCGATGTCGCACGCGACCGCCACGACCTTCGGGGCGACGAGCAGGTAGTCCGCCGCGTCGAGGAGCCGGCGCCGCGGGGACGGGGACAGGTCGGAGTCCGGGTCCGCAGCGGCGGCCACGATGCCCCGGAGGTCGCCGAACTTCAGCAGCAGCGACGCCGCCGTCTTCTCGCCGATCCCGGGCACCCCGGGCAGCCCGTCCGAGGCGTCACCGCGCAGGGTGGCGAAGTCGGCGTACTGGCTGGGGAGCACCCGGTACTTGCCCACGACGACCTCATCGGTGACCCGCTCGTGGTTCCCCACGCCCTTGGCGATGTAGAGGATCCGGACCCCCGCCTTGTCGTCGACGAGCTGGAAGAGGTCGCGGTCGCCGGTGACCACGTCGACCGGCATCGACGAGCCGGTCGCCAAGGTGCCGATCACGTCGTCCGCCTCGTAGCCGTCGGCGCCGACCACGCAGATGCCGAAGGCCTCCAGGACGTCGAGGATGATCGGGACCTGCCGCTCGAGCGGGTCCGGGACCTCCTCGATGTCCGGCTTGGGTCCGGGTCGCTCGGCGACGACGCGGTGGGCCTTGTAGGAGGGGATCAGGTCCACGCGCCACTGCGGCCGCCAGTCGTTGTCCCAGGCGCAGACCAGGTGGGTCGGGCGGTAGTCGGCGACCAGCCGGCTGATGAAGTCCAGGAACCCGCGCACGGCGTTCACCGGGGTGCCGTCGGGGGCCAGGACCTCGGGCACGCCGAAGAAGGCTCGGAAGTACATCGACGCCGAGTCGAGGACCATCAGTCGTTGTTGGTTCGCCACGGGGCCCGAGTCTGCCTCATCCCGGGCTCGGGGAACGCTAGGGTCGGACCCGTGGAGGACACCGACCGTACGATCGTCCGCCTGCTGGCCGGGGACGGGCGGATGTCGTTCACCGACCTGGGCAAGGCGACCGGCCTGTCGACCTCGGCGGTCCACCAGCGGGTCAAGCGGCTGGAGAAGCGCGGCGTGATCACGGGGTACGGCGCCGGCATCGACCACGAGGAGCTCGGGCTCGCCCTGACCGCCTTCGTCTCGATCACCCCGATCGACCCGTCCCAGCCCGACGACTACCCGGAGCGGCTGCGGGAGATCGTGGAGATCGAGTCCTGCTGGTCGGTGGCGGGCGACGAGTCCTACATCCTCAAGGTCCGGGTGGCGACACCGTCGGCTCTCGAGGGGCTGATCGCGCGGATCCGGTCGGTGGCGAACGTCTCGACCCGGACCACGATCGTGCTCAGCACGCCGTACGAGAGCCGACCGGTCACCTGAGTCCTGACGCAGGTCAGTGGAGGCGGCGGTCGCCGTCCTGGATCAGCTCGGAGGCGTGGGCGAGACCGGAGCCGAGGGTGCCCGGCGGCGCGAGGACGGGGCGGGCCGCGACGCCGTCGACCGGCTCCAGCCGCGCCGGCGCGAGATGGACGACGCCGTCGACCCGCAGGATCCGCATGCCGAGCAGCCGCGCCACCAGGTGGGTCTGGACGACGACGCCGTCGGAGAGGTGGCTACTCGTGCTCGGCTCGAGCGTCGCGGGCCATGCCGCCCCGTTCGATCCTGGCCGCGAGCGGACTGTCGGAGCCGTACGCCTCGAGGTACTCCGCCGCCTCGCTCGCCAGTCGGCGAATCTGCTCATAACGGTCCCTCCCGGCCCTGGCGCCCAGCACGTAGCCGATCGCCAGGGCGCCTACGGCTCCGAGCTTCACTGCGGCGCCGTCCGACGCCTGATCGAGCTGGCCGCCGCGCTGGCGGCCGACAGCGCCACGAGGGCCGCACCCGCCGCTGCGCCCGAGCGCAGGACGTTGCCGCGGCCCACCGCACCGGCCAGCGACTTGCCCGCGCCGGCCGCGGCCGTCGTACGCAGCAGGCCACCCCGGCTCGCTCCCAGTGACCGGCCCACCTTGTCCACCTTCGGTGCCGCCGCAACCGCGGTCAGCAGGTCCATGGCCTTCACTGCTTCTTCTCCAGCGCCGACATGAGCTGCTTCTTCGACATCGACGACCGGCCGGGGATCTCCCGCTGCGCCGCGAGGTGCAGCAGGTCCGTCCTGGTCATCTCGGTCAACACCGGTCGATCGGTACGCCGGACGGTCCGGGTCACGCTGGCCGCCTTCGCCGACGAGCCCTCACGCAGGCCGACGGCGGCCGAGACCGCCTTCTCCGCCTCCGCCTGGTCGCGACGCGCCTCGGCACTGATCCGCTCCGCGTCCGCCCGGGCGCGGTCCGCCGCCTCCTGGGCGATGGCCGCGGCCTCGTCGGCCCGGGAGCGCGCCTCCGCCAGCCGGGCGGTCGCCTCGGCGTACCGCTCGCGCGCCTGCTGCTGTGCCTTCTCGGCCTCGGCCCGGGCCTGCTGGATGCGCCGCTGGGACGTCTCCTGCTCCTCGGCGAGGACCTGCTTGGCCGCACGGCGGGCCTGCTGGATGCGCTCGTCCGCCTCCGCCCTCGCCTCGGCGACCCGGCTCTCGACCACGGCTCGCTGCTCCGCGTCGACGTCGCCGAGGCGCTGCTTCTCCTCGGCCTCCACGGCGTCGGCCTGCTCGACGAGGGCATGGGCCTCCTCGGCGGCGCGCACGGCCTGCTCCTCGGCCTGCCGCGCCTCCTCGGCGCTCTGCCTCGCCCGGGTCAGCCGGGCCTCCACCGAGTCACCGCCCGGCATCACGTCACGGACGACGTCCGTGGCACGCGCGGCCAGGCTGCGGTGCTCGCCGTTCGTGGCCTTGGAGCCGTTCGAGTGCTCGTGCTCGTCGTGGGGCAGGGCCTTGCCTGCCAGCCACGATGCGTTCTTGGGGATGTCCTTCGCACCGGACACCAGAGTGCTCACCAGTCGTGCCATCGGGTTCCCTCCCTGTCGCGACGCCCGCCACCGTTCCCGGAGCAGGCCGCCCGTGCGTCGTCGAGTGGACGCGCTGGGGTAGGTCGTACCCGGTGACGGCCGTCACATGCACCCGGCACTCAGAGGTCGCGGTTTGGTCCCCAACCGCACGTCCGGGCGCCCGAACGCTGCGGTTTGGGACCAAACCGCAGCAGAAAGGGAGCCGGCGAACGGCCTCAGTGGGCCTGGAGCGCAGCCAGCCGGCGCGAGGACTCGGCCACCTCGGCGGCCTTGAGCGCGGACTCGTCGAGCCGGCCGTGCTCGGCCCACCACCGCTGCCCGGCCTCGGGGAGGGTGTGGATCGGGTCGTAGTACTCGTAGGTGCGCGAGAGCGCCTCGGAGTCCGTGGCCTCGATCGAGGTGCGGTAGTTCTTCGTCCAGTAGCTGATGCCGCGCTCGGTGTCGTAGGAGGCCAGCTGGTGGACCCATCGCTTCCCGACGTAGGGCACGTCGCAGACGATCCGCGGCGTGGCGAAGCCGGGGAGGTAGCCCATGATCGCGTGCTGCAGCCGCTGGGCGTCGGCGACCGAGACCCGCCAGTGCTCCGAGAACGGGATCATGTCGCACATGTAGAAGTAGTACGGCATGATCTGCGCGCCATCGAGCAGGGCGAAGCACAGGTCGAGCAGGGCGTGCGGGTCGGCGTTGACGCCGTCGAGGATCACGCCCTGGTTGCGGACGTCGCGGATGCCGGTGTCGAGCATGGCCCGGGTGGCGTCGCGGACCAGCGGGGTGACGGAGTTGGCGTGGTTGACGTGCGTGTGGATCGCGACCGAGACGCCGCGCTCGCGCGACATCGTGCCGATCCGGGTCATCCCCTCGACGACCTCGGGCTGCAGCCAGTGCTGCGGCAGGGCCATCAGGGCCTTGGTGGCCAGCCGGATGTCGCGGATGTTCTCGATCTCGAGCAGGGAGGTCAGGAAGGACTCGAGGCGGGGCCACGGCATGTTCGCCACGTCGCCACCGGAGACGACGACGTCGCGCACGCCGGGGTTGCGACGCAGGTAGTCCAGCATCTCGCCGAGCCGGTCGTTGGGCTTGCCGACGAACTTCAGCTTGTCGATCACCGCGGTGGAGTTGCCGACGAGGTCCATCCGCGTGCAGTGCCCGCAGTACTGCGGGCAGGTGGGCAGCAGCTCGGCCAGCACCTTGGTGGGGTAGCGGTGGGTCAGTCCCTCCGCCACCCACATGTCGTGCTCGTGGAGCGAGTCGCGGGTCGCGTGCGGGTGGGAGGACCAGTCGGTACGCCGGTCGCTGAAGACCGGCAGCATGTAGCGGCGTACCGGGTCGGCGTAGAAGGCGTCGGTCAACGACCCGGCCGCGCCCACCTCGTCGTGGCGCGCGATCGTGTTCATCATCTGGGGCGGGACCAGCATCGACATGGTGGCGCGCTCGGCCTGGTCGCGCTCGAGGTCGGCGTAGAAGCGGTCGTCGACGAGGTCGCCCATCAGCTCACGAAGCTGCTTGACGTTCTTCACGCAGTGCGCACGCTGCCACTGGGCGGAGGCCCACTGCTCGGCGGTGACGTCCTTCCAGCCGGGGAACCGGGTCCAGTCCGGCTCGACCAGCTCGATGCGCTGGTACGGGTACGGCTGACCGGTCCCCAGACCGATCGAGGTCTCGACGCTCATGGACTGTCTCCTGCAGGTGCGGATGGCCCGGGTCCGGGCAGGTCGGGCGCGCCGGTTGTGCCGTCCGGCGCGGTCATGTCAGAGTAGGCGGAGAACATGCGGCGAGTCCAATGCCACGCCGCATATTCTCCCGTCCAGACGCGATTCCTACGGAGGATACTCCTACATGTCGGCGCTGAGCAGCGTTTCCGAGACCAGGTCTGCCGGCGACCCGACGGGGCTGCACCGGGTCCTCGACGACGCGGTCGTGCTGCCCCAGGCGGCGCAGCGTCTCGACACCCGGCGCGAGCTGTGGCCCGACGAGGTCCGGGTCCGCGTCGAGACGCTCAACCTCGACGCCGCGTCCTTCCGTCAGCTCGAGACCGCGCACTCCACAGACGGCCGGCCCGACGGCGACGCCGTACGCCGGGAGGTGCTGGCGATCATCGCCTCCCGCGGCAAGATGCAGAACCCGGTCACCGGCTCCGGGGGGATGCTGATCGGCACCGTCGAGGAGGTCGGCCCCGACTCGACGTTGGGGCTGACCGTCGGCGACCGGGTGGCCACGCTGGTGTCGCTGACCTTGACCCCGCTGGTGATCGAGGACGGCCTCGAGCGCTGGGACGGGCGCAGTGAGCAGGTGCCCGCCGACGGCTACGCGGTCCTGTTCGGGCGCTCCATCGCCGCCACCATCCCCGACGACCTCCCGCCGGCGCTGAGCCTGGCCGTGATGGACGTGTGCGGGGCCCCGGCGCTGACGCGCCGGGTCGTCGAGCGGTACGCCTCGAGCGCGGAGGAGGTGTCCGTCGCGGTGATCGGCGGCGCCGGCAAGTCCGGCTCGCTGAGCCTGGCCGCGGCACACGACGCGGGTGCCGCGCGCACCGTGGGCGTGGTCCCCACCGAGCACGAGGCCGCGCTGCTGCGCGACAGCGGCCTGGCCGACCACGTCGTCGTGGCGGATGCGCGCGACCCCATCGCCCTGCGCGACGCCGTGACCGCCACCGGCGGCCCGGTCGACGTCACCGTCGTCTGCGTCGACGTGCCCGGCTGCGAGGGCGGGGCCATCCTCACCACCGCCGACGGCGGCACCGTCGTCTTCTTCTCCATGGCCACCTCCTTCTCGGGCGCGGCCCTGGGGGCCGAGGGGCTGGCGGCCGACGTGACCATGCTCGTCGGCAACGGCTACACGCCCGGCCACGCGGCGTACGCCCTGGAGCTGCTGCGCGGCTCCGCGGGTGTGCGTGCCCTGTTCGAGCGGAGGCTGTGATGGCGACCGGCACCACACCGCGCACGGGCGCCCTCGAGCTCGACCCGGCGACCGTCCGCAAGGCGCGCTCGCTGGCCCGCAAGGTCGGCCGGCCGATCGTCCGGATCGCCCAGCGGCACACCACGGTGTCGGTGGAGCGGGCCACCCTGCGCCTGGCCGGCCTCGAGGGTGCGGACGCCGAGGGCACGCCGTGGGTGAACCGCCTGGCCGACTGCGTACGAGCCGACGTCGGCCTCGAGCACGGCGTGGCGCTCCCCGTCTGGGACGCCGTACGCCGTGGCGAGGGCGCGGACCTGCGCGAGCTCGCCGAGAAGGCGT
Organism: uncultured Actinomycetota bacterium; assembly: GCA_963742195.1. Taxonomy (GTDB): domain Bacteria; phylum Actinomycetota; class Actinomycetes; order Propionibacteriales; family Nocardioidaceae; genus Nocardioides. The sequence goes on along the minus strand of CAVULA010000004.1, from coordinate 116,567 downwards.
CGGCCGGCTCGGTCCGGTTCCGCCTGCCGGAGGGCCGGGACGCCGAGCGCGCCGCCACCGCGGCCCGGCGCCAGGTGGGCGCGGGGATCAAGCGCATCGACGCCCGCCGCCGGGAGCGCGAGCGGCTCATCGCCCGGATCGGCGACGCGCCGGCGCAAGCCGTGGATCTACCTGATCGTCGCGACCGGCGACATCTACGAGGACATCCCGCAGGCTCAGGCGGCCGCCCGCGAGGGTGCCGACATCATCGCCGTGATCCGCTCCACCGGGCAGAGCCTGCTCGACTTCGTGCCCGAGGGTGCGACCCGGGAAGGCTTCGCGGGCACCTACGCCACGCAGGAGAACTTCCGGCTGATGCGGGCGGCCCTCGACGAGACGTCGAAGGAGCTCGGCCGCTACGTCCGGCTGACCAACTACGCGAGCGGTCTGTGCATGCCCGAGATCGCGGCCCTGGCCGGGCTCGAGCGTCTCGACATGATGCTCAACGACTCCATGTACGGGATCCTCTTCCGCGACATCAACCCGATCCGGACGTTCGTCGACCAGCGCTTCAGCCGCCAGGTGCACGCCCGTGCGGGCATCATCATCAACACCGGCGAGGACAACTACCTCACCACGGCGGACGCCGTCGAAGCCGCGCACACGGTGACCACGAGCCAGCTGCTCAACGAGTACTTCGCCAAGGAGGCGGGGCTCGAGGACTGGCAGCTCGGCCTCGGGCACGCCTTCGAGATCGACCCCGAGATCCCGGACTCCTTCCGCCTCGAGCTCGCTCACGCGATGCTCGCCCGCGACCTGTTCCCCGAGGCCCCGCTGAAGTGGATGCCACCGACCCGGCACATGACCGGCGACGTCTTCAAGGGCTACCTCCTCGACGGCTTCTTCAACCTCGTCGGGGCGCTCACAGGTCAGGGCATCCTGCTGGTCGGGATGATGACCGAGGCCGTGGTCACGCCGTGGCTCTCCGACCGTGACCTCGCGCTCCAGAACGTGCGCTACGTGATGAACGCCGCCGGAAACCTGCACGAGGACTTCCGGCCTGCCCCCGACGGCTTCATCGCCCAGCGCGCCCGTCAGGTGCTGGCGGAGACCATCGACCTGCTCGAGCAGATCGAGGCCGAGCCCGGAACGGCACCGCTGCTCGAGGCCATCGCCGACGGCACCTTCGGGCTGATGAAGCGACCGGCCACCGGCGGCAGGGGCCTGGACGGCGTCGCCGAGAAGGCGGCCGGCTACTGGAACCCGGCCAGCGAGATCCTGGAGGGCGTGTGATGGTCCCCTCGGCAGACGCGGCGAGCGGCCCGATCCGTCCGTACGGCGACACCACCGGCGACGGCATGGTGCAGCTGAGCTTCACGCTGCCGATGCCGCACTCGAAGGTGGCCGAGGGGGCGGCCGCCCAGCTCGCCAACAAGATGGGCATGGAGCCGGCGCTGGTCGTCCACGCCAAGCCGCTGGGGGAGGGGTTCACCTTCTTCGTGGTCTACGGCCGGGTGCACCACCTCGTCGACCCGTCGAAGGTCGAGGTCGTCGAGCGCGACTACCCGCTGCTGACGCCCAAGGAGGCGAACGCCGCGATCAAGCGGTCGCTGCGTCGCCGGCTCGTCGTGGTGGGCGGCTGCATCGGCACCGACGCCCACACCGTCGGCATCGACGCCATCCTCAACATCAAGGGCTTCGCCGGGGAGAAGGGTCTGGAGTACTACCGGGAGCTGAAGGTCGTGAACCTGGGTGCCCAGGTCAGCGTCCCCCAGCTCGTCGAGCGGGCCCGCGAGGAGAAGGCGGACGCCGTCCTGGTCTCGCAGGTCGTCACCCAGCGCGACGCCCACCTGCTGAACACGCGCGAGATGTCCGCGGCCTTCCGCGAGTCCTACCCGCCGGAGCGCCGTCCTCTGCTGATCGTCGGCGGCCCGCGGTTCGACGAGACGATGGCCTCCGACCTCGGCGTGGACCGCGTCTTCACCCGGGGTACGACGCCGGGCGAGGTCGCCTCCTTCCTGGTGCACCGGCTCACGAACAAGAAGGCGGGTTGATGACAGCCGAGATCGGGACCCGCGTGGTCCACCGGCGCTACGTGCCGTACTCGCACGCCCACTACGCAGGCAACCTGGTCGACGGTGCGTACAGCCTCGGCCTGTTCGGCGACGTGGCCACCGAGATGTGCATCGTCACCGACGGCGACGAGGGGCTGTTCGCGTCGTACTCCGACGTGCAGTTCCGCGCCCCGGTCCGCGCCGGCGACGTGCTCGAGGTGACCTGCGAGCTGGTCAGGGCGGGCACCCGCAGCCGCGTCCTCGACTTCACCGTGAGCGTCGTGGCCCGCGGCACCGCGACGGCCGACCAGCCGGGCGCTGCCGAGATCCTGGACCCGCCCGTGGTCGCCACCACGGCGACCGGCACCGTGGTGGTCCCACCTCGCTGACACGTGTCCGCGCTTGGTTAACGACGGTTCACCGCTGACGCCGATCATGGCGCGACACGCCGCGTGGTAGGCAAATTCGAGGTGAACTTCACCCCACCGGGTGGTGCTTGACCTGCGTCTTTGTGAGTCCTCGCAGGTCAGCGCCCGGTTGACAACGAGGTGCCCGACGGCAGAAGGTTCCTTCGATTCGCTCAGGCGTTCGTGGCAGCGGGGCCGACGTCCGAGAGACCGGGTCACCCGGTGGGAGGCCGCCCACACGGGGAGCCGGTCCGCGGAGGTCGGCCCTGCACCACGAGAGCGAGACCGGAGGGGAACTCGGTTCCCCCTAGACAACTTCCGGGGTCGCGGCAGCCAGCCGCGGACCGGTCGGCCCGAAGGGCCGACGACCCCTCCGGTCAAGCCTCGAGCGAGTACACCCGGACGCGACGACGTCGCGGCCGGGTGGCCGCAGCGAGCGGCGCAGCGAGCTTGCTCGCCAGCCCGTCACCTGCCGACGACGTCGCGGCCGGGTGGCCGCAGCGAGTGGCGCGGCGAGCTGCTCGCCAGCCCATCACCCGCCGACCAAGTCGCGGGCGCGCGGTGTCCATCGCCCGGCGGCTAGTTTATGCCCATGCCGACCCGCTGCCTCGCTGCCTTCGTGGCCGGGCTGGCGCTGGCGCTCTCCTTCCCACCGACCCACGCGTCCTGGCTGATGCCCTTCGCCGTCGCGACCTTCTTCGTGGTCACGGCCGGGCTGCCCGCGCGCTCGGCGTGGATCCCGGGCCTCACCTTCGGGGTGGCCTTCCAGTTCACGCTGCTGTGGTGGATGCACGCCGTGGGCACCGTGCCGTGGCTGGGGCTGTCCGCGGTGCAGGCTGGCTGGTACGGGCTGCTGGCCGTGGTCGCGGTCCCGCTGCGGCGCCTTCCCGCGGCCCCCGTCTGGCTGGCGGCGGCCTGGGTGGCGATGGAGAACATCCGGACCGACTGGCCGGCCGGTGGCATGCCGTGGGGCCGGCTGTCGTACGCCGTCGTCGACACCCCCGTGTCCGGCGCACTGCCGTACGCCGGCGCGACCGGGGTGAGCCTCCTCCTGGCGCTGCTGGGGGCGCTCCTGGCGTCGGCGTACGCCGCTCGGGGCCGGGCCAGGCTCTGGTCGCTGGGGGCGCTGGGCGGCGTCGCGCTGGTGGCCGTCGTACCCCTGGTGGCCCCGTACGAGGCCTCCGCGACCGCGCAGGCGACGGTCGCGGCCGTCCAGGGCAACGTGCCGGGGGACGGCACGGACGTGCTGGCGCACTACCGGCAGATCACCCGTCAGCACGCCGACGAGACCGCGCGGCTGGCCGCCGACGTGGCCGCCGGGCGAGCGCCCGAGCCGGACTTCGTCGTGTGGCCGGAGAACTCCACGGCCATCGACCCCTTCGAGGACCAGCAGATGCGCTCCGACATCGAGGAGGCGGTGACCGGGATCGACGTGCCGCTGCTGGCCGGGGTGGTCGTGGACGGCGGGCCGAAGCACGTCCTCAACCAGGGCATCGTCTTCGACCCCGTGACCGGCGCCGGCGACCGCTACACCAAGCGGCACCCGGTGCCCTTCGGCGAGTACATCCCGTGGCGGTGGCTGTTCGGCACGCACCTGGCCCAGCTGAACCAGATCCCGCGCGACATGGTGAGCGGGACCCGGGACACCCCGCTCGACATCGCCGGGCTGAAGATTGCTGACGCGATCTGCTTCGACGTGGCCTACGACGACGGGGTGTACGCCCAGGTCGCCCACGGCGGCGAGCTGGTCGTCGTGCAGACCAGCAACGCCATGTTCATCCACACCGACCAGATCGACCAGCAGTTCGCGATCAGCCGGCTGCGGGCGATCGAGACGCACCGGTCCGTCGTCGTGGCGGCCATCAACGGTCATACCGGCGTGATCGCCCCCGACGGCGCCGTGGTCGCCTCGACGCCGACCCGGACCATGTCGTACGTCGACACGAAGGTCGGGCTGTACGACGTGGTGACGCCGGCGGTGCGGATCGGCCCGTGGGTCGGCCGCGCGTGCGTCGCCCTCGTCGTGGTGGGCCTGCTGGTGGCCCTGGTCCGGCGGACGGGCCAGTATCGTCGGAGCCGCCGATCCGCCGCCGAGGTCGGTCTCGTGCCCGCGCCCACCGACAGGACCCTCGTATGACCTGCCGCACGTCCGTCCCGACCTCCGGTGCGCCCCGGGAGGGTGCGTGAGCGCCGGGGGTGGCGGGGTGCCGGCGGGTCTGGGACGCGTGGTGATGGTGGTCCCGACCTACAACGAGGCGGACAACCTGGCCTGGATCGTCGGACGCCTGCGCCGGGCCCAGCCCGAGGTGCACGTGCTCGTGGTGGACGACAGCTCTCCCGACGGCACCGGTGACCTGGCCGACGGCCTGGCAGCGGCCGACCCGCAGGTCGAGGTCCTCCACCGGACCGAGAAGGGCGGCCTCGGGGCGGCGTACAAGCACGGCTTCCAGGTCGCTCTCGCGGCCGGCTTCGACGCGATCGGGGAGATGGACGCCGACGGCTCCCACCAGCCCGAGCAGCTCCAGCGGCTGCTGGACGCCATCGTGGACGCCGACCTGGTGATCGGGTCGCGCTGGGTCCCGGGCGGCAGCGTCGTCAACTGGCCGCGACGCCGCGAGGCGCTCTCGCGCGGCGGCAACCTCTACGTACGCACCCTGCTCGGCGTACCCGTGCGGGACGCCACCGCCGGTTATCGCCTGTTCCGCCGGACGGCCCTGGAGGCGATCGACCTCGAGTCCGTGCAGAGCACGGGCTACGTGTTCCAGACCGACATGGTGGTGCGCTGCCTGCGCCGGGGGCTGCGGGTCCGCGAGGTGCCGATCGAGTTCGTCGAGCGGGTTCGTGGCGACTCCAAGATGAGTGGCCGGGTCGCCGCCGAGTCGCTGGCCAGGATCACCTCGTGGGGGCTCCGGGAGCGCCGCGAGCAGCTCTGGGGCGCGGTCCGCCGGTCATGAGCCCGTCATGAGCTCCAGCCCGTTCGCCCGGCGTACCCGCCGCCGGAGGAGCCTGCGGATGTGGGTGCTGGCTGCGGCGTTCGTGATCATGCCGATCGTCGAGATCTACGTGATCATCCAGGTCGGCCAGACCATCGGGCCCTGGTGGACCATCCTGCTGCTCGTCATCGACAGCATCTTCGGGGCGTGGCTGATCGGTCACGAGGGGCGGCGCGCCTGGCAGGCGCTCAACGGCGCGCTGTCCACGGGTCAGATGCCGGCTCGCGAGCTGGCCGACGGGGCGTTGATCCTGGTGGGCGGCACCTTGATGCTCAGTCCGGGGTTCGTCACCGACATCCTCGGGATCCTGCTCATCCTGCCGTTCACCCGGCCGGTCGCGCGCCGGATGCTCACGCGGGTGGTCACCCGCCGTCTCCTGGACGGACGACGCCCCGGACCCGGGCCTGTGGGGCCCGTGGTCCAGGGCGAGGTCATCGACGAATCTGACGAGTGAGCGGCCGAGATACTGCGCGGTTTGGTCCCCAACCGCGCAATCTGAGGCCCGGAGCGTGCGGTTTGGGACCAAACCGCACCATGTGCGACGGGTGCGTCCAGACCTGTCAGGCCTTGCTTCGCACCCGACGCTTGGCGTTGGCGCGGTGCAGGTGAGCGGGGCCGATCTCGCCGTCCCGGAGCAGCTCGAGGCGCTCCTTGAGGATGTCCTCGAGCTCCTTCTCCGAGCGCCGCTCGAGGAGCATGTCCCAGTGCGTGCGGACCGGCTTCTCGGCCTTCTCCTCACGCAGGATGCCTGAGGTGCTGAGGGCTTCGGCCCCGCAGCGCGGGCACTCCCACACCGCCGGCACCTCGGCCTCGACCGACATCGTGACTTCGAACTCGTGACCGTTGACACAGCGGTATCCGCACTGCTGACGGGCGGCGAACTCGATGCCGCGCTCGTCCTCGAAACTCTGTCCTCCCAGCCGCGCTCCACGTAGTGTGCGCTCTGCCATGAGGTTCACCTCCAGGTTGGGTCGACCCCCGGTACGAACCCGAGGCGTACTTGCACGAGACGTTCGTACCCGGTATTCGTGACGACATACGGATCCGGTTGGGTCCTGATCAGATCAACGTACGCCGATGGCCCGGTGTTCCTCCACTCGTGCGACACCGGTCACATCTGCGCCGGCAGGGCGTTGCCCGCCTCGGCCACCCCGCGGGCCGGGTCCAGGCGGAGGAGGAAGACCGCTCCGAGCACGAAGAACACGATCAGGGCGACGATCGCCGGGCGGTAGGAACCGGTGAGCTGGAAGACCACGCCGAACAGGAACGTGCCGAACCACGACGTGCCTCGCTCGCAGGCGTTGTACAGCGCGAAGTACTCGCCCTCCCGGCCCCGGGGGATCAAGAGGCTGAAGAACGAGCGTGAGAGCGCCTGGGTGCCTCCCATCACCACGGCGATCGCCACCCCGATGAGGAGGAAGGTGAGCACGTTGCCGCGGGGCAGGAAGACAGCCAGCACGACGATGACCATCCAGGCGTAGGTACCGCCGAGGATGCACCGGTAGGCGCCGTACGCCGCAGCCAGCCGGCCGAACATGAGCGCTCCGCCGAACGCGACGAACTGGATCAGCAGGATGGTCGCGATCAGGACCCCGTCGCCGAAACCCAGCTCCTTGGCACCGTACGTCGACGCGACGCCGATCACGGTCTGGATGCCGTCGTTGTAGAAGAGGAACGCCACCAGGAAGGTGAGCGTCATCGGGAAGCCGCGCATCTCGCGCAGCGTGGTGAACAGCTGCCCGAAGCTGCGGTGGAGCAGCCCGCCGGTCTCCGGGACGACGTCGCGTGGCGGCCGGTCCCGCAGCCCGCGCACCGGGATGATCGTGAAGCCCGCCCACCACAGCGCCGCCGAGAGCAGGGACAGCCGGACGGCGAGCTCCTTGTCCAGACCGAACGTGCCGTGGAGCAGCACCATGGCGAGGTTGAGAGCCAGCAGGAGGCCGCCGCCCAGGTAGCCGAACGCCCAGCCCCGGGACGACACCCGGTCGCGCTCGTCCTCGGTGGAGATGTCCACCAGGATCGCGTAGTAGCTGACCAAGGAGCAGCCGGCCAGGATGCTGCTCAGCACGATCGCGACCGCGCCCAGCTGCCAGTGGTCGCCGCGCAGGAAGAAGAGCAGGCCGGCGAAGAACGAGCCCGCCCAGGCGAAGCCGGCCATGTGCCACTTCTTGTGCCCCACCCGGTCGACCAGGGCACCGACCACGGGCAGGAGGAAGGCGCTGGCGATGGTGGCGAAGCTGGTGAGGTAGAACGGCAGCGACCCCGCCGCCAGGTGGAGGCCGAGCACGTCCACGGTCTCGTGACAGGTCTCGTCGGCCGAGTTCCCGCACCCGGCGGCCCGCCCCGCCACGGTGATCAGGTACGGCGCGAACAGGACCGTCAAGATCGTCGTGTAGTAGGCGGAGTTGGCCCAGTCGTACCAGTTCCAGGCCCGCTGCTCCCGCCGCCGCAGGGGCTCGAGGTCCACGACGTCCTGGCTCATGACGTCACCGCCCCCGGCCAGGGCCCACGCTCGCGCAGCACGGCGGCGAGGAGGTCCGTGCGATCGGTCATCAGGCCGTCCACGCCGCGGTCGAGCAGGGAGCGCATCTGGTCCGGGTCGTCGACGGTCCAGACGTGCACGGGGACGCCGAGCGCGTGGGCGCGACGGATCAGACGCCGGGTGGTGACGGGCAGCCACCGGACCCGGTCCGGGACCTGCAGCGCGGCCACCCGGGGCGCCAGGCGCCGGGCGACACGGCCCGGGAGGACGGCGTACGCCGCCACCTCGGCGGGGGACGCGGACGTGGGTACGCGAGGTCCCGCCAGGCTCCGGAACCGCTGCAGCCGGCGCCGGGAGAACGACCCGACCAGCACCCGGTCCTCGAGACCGCGGTCGCGGACGAAGCGCGCGAGCGGCTCCACCGCGGCGTCGGCCTTGAGGTCCAGGTTGAAGTAGGACTCCGGGAAGGCGTCGACGACCTCGGCGAGGGTCGGGACCGGCTCGCCGCCGACCCGGATCCCGGCGAGGGCCGTGGTGTCGAGGTCGGCGATGCTGCCGACCCCGTCGGTGACCCGGTCGAGGAGCGCGTCGTGGAAGGCGACCAGCACCCCGTCGCGGGTGAGGTGCACGTCGGTCTCGAGGTAGCGGTAGCCCAGGCGGGTGGCGTGGGTGAAGGCGGCCATCGTGTTCTCCCGGCCGAGGAGGTCGGGATGCCGGGCTCCGCCGCGGTGGGCGAACGCGAGCACCGGCCCCCCGTCGTCCAGGAACGGGAAGCCGGTGGGTCGCATGGCGAGGAGTATGCCCAGTGACCGGGGCGCGAAGGCTGCGGTTTGGTCCCAAACCGCACGTTTTTCAGCCCAGGGGCTGCGGTTGGGGACCAAACCGCAGTGACGCCCCGGCCTCAGAGGTCGCGGAAGGTCTCGATCTGCGCGCCGAGCTGGTTGAGCCGCTCGGCCAGGTCCTCGTAACCGCGATGGATGACGTACGTCGACCTCAGCACCGAGGTGCCCTTCGCGGCCAGCATCGCCAGCAGGATCACCACGGCCGGGCGCAGCGCCGGCGGGCAGACGATCTCGGTCCCGGTCCAGCGGGTGGGGCCCTCGACCATCACCCGGTGCGGGTCGAGCAGCTTGACCTGGGCGCCGAGCTTGTTGAGCTCCACGAGGTAGATCGCGCGGTTCTCGTAGACCCAGTCGTGGATCAGCGTCTGGCCGTTCGCCACCGCGGCGATCACCGCGAAGAACGGCAGGTTGTCGATGTTGAGGCCCGGGAACGGCATCGGGTGGATCTTGTCCAGCGGCGCCGTGAGGTCGCTCTTGTAGGTGGTGAGGTCGACGAGCCGCGTGTGCTCGTTGCGCGCGACGTACTCCTCGGAGCGGGAGTACTTGAACCCCATGTCCTCCAGCAGCGCCAGCTCGATCTCGAGGAACTCGATCGGCACCCGCTTGATGGTGATCGAGGAGTCGGTGACGATCGCTGCCGCGAGCAGCGACATCGCCTCGATCGGGTCCTCGGCCGGGGCGTAGTCGACGTCGACGTCGATGGTGGTGCACCCGGTGATGGTCAGCGTGGTGGTACCGACACCCTCGACGGTCACGCCCAGCTTCTGCAGGTAGAAGCAGAGGTCCTGGACCATGTAGTTCGACGACGCGTTGCGGATGATCGTGGTCCCGGGATGGAGCGCCGCGGCCATCAGCGCGTTCTCGGTGGTGGTGTCGCTGCGCTCGGTGAGCACGATCGGGCGCAGCGGCTCGACCGACCGGTTCACCGTGGCGTGGTAGGAGCCCTCGGTCGCCTTGACCTCGAGGCCGAAGGGGCGCAGCGCGGCCATGTGGGGCTCGATGGTGCGGGTGCCCAGCTGGCAGCCGCCGGCGTACGGCAGCTCGAAGGTCTCCGCGCGGTGCAGGAGCGGGCCGAGGAACATCAGCACCGAGCGGGTACGCCGGGCCGCGGCCTCGTCGATCGCGCTCAGGTCGAGGTCGGCCGGCGGGCACGATCTCGAGGTCGCCCTCGTCGCCGATCCACCGGGTCTGGACGCCCAGGCTGCCCAGCACCTCGAGCAGGCGGTTCGACCTCCTCGATCCGGGCCACCTTGCGCAGCGTCGTCCGCCCGCGGTTCAGCAGCGAGGCGCACAGCAGCGCGACCCCGGCGTTCTTGGAGGTCTTGACCTCGATCTCGCCCGACAACGTGGTGGGCCCGGTCACGCGCAGATGCGTGGGGCCGGCTCCCAGGGCGACGATCTCGGAGTCGAGCGCGGAGCCGATCCGGGCGACCATCTCCAGCGACAGGTTCTGATGACCCTTCTCGATCCGGTTGACGGCACTCTGGCTGGTACTGAGGCGGTCGGCCAGCTGCTGCTGGGTGAGCCCGCGATGCGTGCGAGCGTCCCGGATGAGCTGCCCGATGCGGCCCTTGAAGTCTTCGGTCATGTGGTCACGATATCTCATCTGTGAGATAACTCGGTCCTCCCGTGTCGTGGCGGTGGTCGGGAACAATGCGAGGCATGACGTTACCCGGAGGCGGCTCGTGATCACCGCCGTGGTGTTCGACATCGGGTCGGTGCTGGAGGTCATCGACGACGCGGTCTTCCCGGCGCCGTTCGAGCGGCGGGTCGGGCTGTCGGCCGGGGCGGTGGCGGCCGCGTCGGACTTCGCCGGGAACGCGGGTCTGGGAGAGCTGACCGAGGCCGAGGTCCGCGCCCACTGGCAGACCCGGCTCGGGCTGAGCGACGAGCAGGCGGACGCGCTGATGGCCGACTACTGGCGCTGGTACGCCGGCACCCTCGACCGCCCGCTCGTCGAGTGGTTCGCGCGGCGTGCGGGGGAGAGGCCTCAAGGCCGGGATCCTCTCCAACTCCGGGCCGGGGGCCCGCGAGGCCGAGCGGCACTGGGGCTTCGAGGAGATCACCGACGACATCGTCTACTCCCACGAGGTGGGACTGGCCAAGCCCGACCCTGCCGTCTACGCGCTGACCGCCGAGCGGCTCGGGGTCGAGCCCGGGGAGATCGCCTTCCTGGACGACGTCCCGGCCAACGTCGAGGCGGCCTGCGCGACCGGGTGGCACGGCGTCGTCCACGTGGACGCCCCGCGGTCCATCGCCGTGCTGGAGCGACTCATCGCCGAGACTCCCTGAGGGCCGCCGTACATGCCGAACCGCACGACCCTGGAGGAGTCGTGCGGCGTGCTCGGCCGGGGGAGGTCGGGCAGGTTCGGCGGGATCAGCTGACGCGGCGCAGCTCGCTACCGGGCAGGACGCACGGCGCGCAGTCGCAGTCCTCGTCACACGCGAGGAAGGTGTGGACCCCATGACCACACCTGGGGCACGGCAGGTCGTGCGAGAGGTGCTGGCCGCTGTCGCTGACCGAGTCCCACATCGCCGTCTCCCAGCCTGATCCGTTGTCCGAAGGTGAGCCATCATCGTGACCCGCCTCTCCAGCCGATGTACGGGATTCGGGCCGATATGGCCCGAGGGGACCAGACGATGGGACCCAACGACCCCATCTGCGGGACCGGACGGAGGAGGCGCCGGTCACGCGGCCAGCGTGCGGATGGGTCTGCGGGTCGCGAACCACAGGCACAACGCCGACATGGACAGCCCGAACAGGGCGGTCGTGGTGAGCACGTCGGTGGCGTGCACGAGCGCGCCGAGCGCGGGGACCGAGAGCGGCATCAGGACCATGTCGCCCAGGCTGGTGACCGACGAGACCCGGCCCAGGTGCGAGGGGTCGATGGCCCGCACGAAGGCCGCGCTGAGCCAGACCGACGCCGCACCCGCGGTGCCGCCGAGGACGGCCATGGCGAGCACCAGGGTCGGCTTCCAGCCCAGACCGACGCAGGCGATCGCCGCGCCCTGGACGACGAGCACCCGGAATGCGGCGGCGGCTCCGTAGGTGGGCTGCCAGTGGATGGCGGCCAGGCTGCCGAGGATGGCACCGGCCGCGAGGCTCGCGTCGGCGATCCCGAGCCAGTGCGCGCCCCAGTCCGACCCGCTCACCCGCAGGGCCACGCCGAGCCCGGTCACCGGGGTCACGAAGACGTTGAGCGCCGTGAGGCCGACGACGAACAGCCTCGCGGTCTCGTGGCTGCGCAGGTAGCCCAGGCCGTCGGTGAAGGTGTCGCGCCACCGCTCCTGCAGCGCCCGGGGGAGGCGGAAGCGGGGGCGTACGACGACCAGCAGCACCGCCGCGACGAGCACGAAGGTGGCCGCGTCCACGAGCATCACGACGACCAGGCCGCCCCAGGCGACCAGGATGCCTCCGGCGGGCGCGCCGAGGAGGCGCATCGTGCGGCTGCTGATCTGGATCCAGCCCTGCACGGTGGCGAGGTCGTCACCTGCCACGATCTGACGCACCAGGGTGACCCCGGACGGCAGGGTGAGCCCGCTCGCGATCCCGAAGCAGACGGCGATCGTGATGAGCACCGCAGCGCCCTGGGCCCCGGAGGACCAGACGAGTGCTCCGACGACCAGGACGGCGGCCTTGCCGAGGTGTCCGGCGACCAGGACCCGGCGTGGGTCGTACCGGTCGGCGACGATCCCGCCGACCAGGACGAGGAGGGCCTGGGGCAGCATCTCGGCGCCCAGCACGACCCCGGCCAGCACCGGCGAGAGGGTGTGGGCCGCCGTCCAGGCCAGCGCGACGTTCCAGGCGTAGTCGCCGAACCACGAGACACCGACGGCCGCCAGCCAGGCCAGCACCATCGGGTCCCGGCGTACCGGCGGGGGAGGGGAGCCCAGCAGCTCCGGCTCGGTGGTGGTCATGGCCGCACAGGCTCGCTCGGGAACACCCGGGCGATCGCGCGCACCGGACGTCGGGCGGCATCCGGGTGCTGCTCGGCGTCGGCGGTGCACTCGGCCGACCAGGCGCGCACCAGGTCGCCGATCCGGCCGGCGAGGTCCTGGACCTGCTCCTCGGTGGCCGGGACGTAGGTGTCGGAGGAGTAGGCGGCGGTCCGCCAGCCGGCGCTCTCGATGGGAGCCCGCCTCAACCAGTCCTGCATCGCGCGCACCTGGAACCGGAGGTTCTCGGCCTCGGCCGTCCGCGCCACCCGTCGGCCGAGAGTTCCCTCCTCGAAGTCCTCGACGCTCCACGACATCGAGCGCGGCTTGATCCGCCACCAGCTCTCGCGGGTGTCGCGGGCGAGCTCGGGGGCGGGCTCCACGAGGTCCTGCTGGTGGAGGACCTTGAGGTGGTGGCTCACGGACCCGACCGCCAGCTCGGTACGGGCGGCCAGCTGTCCGACGTTGGCGGGCCCGTCGACGGCGAGCAGCTCGGTCAGCCAGCGTCGCAGCGGGTGGTGGAAGGCGATCAGCAGGGCGGCGAGCTCGTCGGCCGGGTCGCGGTCGGCCGAGCGCTGCGGGGCCGAGTCGCGATGTCGCTCGGCGGCGGTACGACGGGTCATCACCCGAGCCTGGCCGGTCGGTCTGCGTCGTACAAGGGCTCTTGTATGAGTCAGCTCCAAGCCGAGCCGCTGCCGCCGACGGCGGCGACCAGGCGGTCCGCGACGAACGCAGCGTTGGCGCGCGCCACCTCGAGGGGGACGGGCGGCAGGTTCTCCTCCCAGTCCAGCAGCGGGGACCCGCGGAGCTGGAGCATCCGGGCGGGGCGGCCGAAGAAGAAGAGGTGGAGGTGGGCGCCGCCGTCGCCGTACTTGGCGAGCTGGACCCGGCCGACGCTCGGGAGCGCCTCCACGGCCGCGGACACCGCGACGACGAGCCGACCCATCTCGCCCGCCAGGTCGTCGGGCACCGTCGACAGGTCGCAGTGGGCCAGCGGACCGAGGGTGAGCCCGATCGGCAGCCTCAGGCCCTGGTCGAGGTGCAGTCGCCAGCGGTCGTTGCTCCACACGAGCCGGTCGTCCACGTCGGGGTCGGGCGGCCGGGCACACCAGCACTCGGAGGGGTCCTCGCCGCGTCGTGCCGGCTCCGCGTCGGCCAGCGGCTGGAGCGGCTTCATCCGCAGCGAGTCGATCTCGAACGGGTAGATGTCCCAGCCCGGCATCTCCTCGACGGCCACCGCCAGCCGGCCGTCCGGACCGGCGGCCGCCTTCACGCGGGCGTAGAACTCCTCGGCTGACTCCGGCTCCATCCCCTCATCCAAGCAGTGCTCACCCCCACGGTTCGGTCCCCGACCGCAGTTCAGCCCCCCGGATGCTGCGGTTGGGCGACCAAACCGCAGCAGTCGAGGGAGGAGGCGGCGGTGGGGTCAGGGGACGGGTACGCCGTGCACGACCGGCGTCCCGGCGGTCGGGTCGAGCTCGGTCGCCTGCGAGACCCCGTCCGGGGTGATCACGTCGACGGCCTTGGGCACGCTGTCGGGGCTGACCGCGCAGATCGGCGACGGGTCACCGGCTGCGCAGACGCCGAACTGGTACGGCTGCGGGGTGGGGGCGAAGGTGCGGGCGAAGCCGTCGGAGTAGCCGTCCTGGCCCGTCAGCACGACGGCGAACGACCAGCCGGCACCGGGCGTGCCGAGCTGCGGCGGCCGGCAGGGCGATCGTGATCGTGTTCGCGGACGGTGAGGCGACCACGCCGGTGACGCTGCCGACCGGGTCGCCGTTCGCGTCCAGCCAGACCGGTCCGGCGAACCCCTGCACCTCGAGCCGCTGGCTCCAGGCGTCCTCCGCCGCGATCGTGTAGTTGCGGCTCGCGAACGCCGCGGAGGTGCTGGTGTCGGCCGCGTCCGGCTGGTGGACGTAGACGTCGAGGAGCTGCGCACCGTTCGGGCTGCCGAACGTCGCGACCAGGTCGCGCAGGGTCGTCCGCAGGTAGACGGTCTCGCCCAGCTGGAGCACCTGGAACCTCGTGATGTCGAAGGCGCCGGGCTGGAAGTCCGCCGCCGTCGGGTAGCGGTAGGTGCCCGGCCCGACGTCGTCGTTGCTCGGGTCCGTGACGTCGAGGATCGTCGTCCCACCGACCAGGTCGCCGAGCACCTCCACCCGGGCGACGCCGGTGGCGCCGGAGGACGTGGTGGCTGACGCCGTGATCACGTCGGAGCCGAACAGCGCCGTGACCTGGGCGGTCCAGGTGCCGTCGGCGGCAGCCGTCACCGAGTCGAGGTCCGAGCCGGGGGTGTCGTTGCCGATCAGGCTCACGTCGACCGTCGCACCCGGGGCGGCGGTGCCGGTCACCGTGGTGGAGCCGGCCACCGTGGCGTCCGGCGCCGGGGAGGTGATCGTGACGTCGGCCCGCGCCGGCGGCGCCTGGTCGACGTACCGGTGGGTGGTCAGGCGGGGGCGGTCGACGATCCTGCCTGTCGAGAGGTTGACCAGCAGCCGGAGCTCCTGTGCCTGCCCCCAGGTCAACGGAGCGGCCGAGCCGGCAGCATGACCGTCGCGGAAGCCGATGGACGCCGTGGTCGGGTCGCTGCCGTACGGCGAGGCGCCGAGGTCGGGATCCTCCCAGGCCTGCTCGGGGACCAGTCCGACGCCCGAGGCGGAGCCGAGCAGGAAGTCGAGCTGGGTCCGGGCCAGCGCCGTGTCGCCCGTGGCCAGGGCGGACTCGGCGCGCTCCCCGGAGAGCACCGGCCACAGGTGCCCCGAGCCGGTGTTCGTGGTCGGCCACGGCTGACCGTCGCGCGGGCAGGTGGTCGGGTCGGGGGTGTAGCAGTCGCCGTACCCGTCCTCGCTGCCGGTCGTGGCGTCACCCTGGGCGTCGACGCTCGTGCCGTAGCGGTAGTAGCCGGTCCCGGTGGGTGTGGACGTCCCGAGCTGCTTGTCGAGCACCGTCAGCGAGTTCTGCACGTCGGCGTCGTCCGCCGGGAGCTCACCGAGCCGGACCAGCTCCTGGAAGCCGCCGTCGACGACGGCCCGCTGGTCGACGTCGATGCTGCCGTTGCCCAGGTTGTAGATGTACTCCGAGTCGGGGTTGCCGTTCTTGGTGAGCCGGAGGAAGTACGGCGCGTCGCTGTAGGGGCCGTTGTGGGTCACGGTGAAGCCCTTGACCGTGCGCTGGAAGTCGTCCGCGACCGCCTGGTAGAGCCGTGCGTGCGCGTCGTCGCCGTGCACCCGGGCGATGTGGGAGGCGGCGGTCAGGCCGGCGATCTCGGCCGCGATCGTCGACGGGGAGTAGCCGCCCTGCTCCTCCCAGCGCTCGTTGCCGAACGACGGACCGTGCGCGACGAGGTAGTCCGCCGCCGGCATGATGTGGTCGGTGTAGAGGTCGGCGTCGCCCGAGAGCCCGGTCAGGTAGGCCATCAGGATCGGGTACGCCGTCTCGTCGAGCTGGATCCCGCCGGTGTCCGGGGCGGTCTTGCCGTTGAGCAGCGAGTTGCGCGGCATGTTGCCCGCGGCCTCCTGCTGGCGCTCGAAGAGGAACCGCGTCGCATCGCGCGCCGTCGCCACGTCGCCGACGGCCAGCAGACCGGTGACCGCCTCGTACAGGTCGCGGGCGAAGACCTCGCGGTAGGAGCCGAAGTACACCGGCTTGCCGCCGGGCAGGTCACCGGCGCTGACGGCCTGTCCCCACGGGCTGGCCAGCCCCGCTGCGATCGCACCCGGGAACGTCTTGTCGACGCTGGCCCGCACCACGTTGGCACTCAGCCAGTAGGCCCGCGTCTGGGCCGCCGTGAGGTGCCGGGGCTGCCGCAGGGACGCGTCGTACCTCTGCCAGGTCTTGGCGTAGGCGCGCTCGGTGGCGGTGAACGCGCGACGTACCGAGGCCCGCGCGGTGCTCACCGCGGTGTCCTGGCTGCGGCCGAAGCCCAGCGCCAGGGTGAACGCGTGGGTGCCCGGGTTCGGCGTGACCTGCTCGGTGACCACGATGTGGCCGTCGGGTGCGCTGGAGTACGGCGTCAGGCTGTGGGAGGCGTCGAGCGCTGTGAGCCCGTCGGAGACCGTGTCGGCGTACCCGACCGACGCCTGCCCCTGCCGGTCGGCGGTGAGAGCCAGGTGGGTCGGGACGGCGTAGTCACGGTTGGTGGCCTGGGTGACGGTGTTCGGGTCCGAGACGACCGGGACACCGGACGCGGTGACCACGCCGCTGTCGGCCCCGCCGTTGGCGCTGCCACCCCCTCCGTTGCCGTTGACGATCGCGTCGAGGCGCGCGTAGACCTTCAG
This sequence comes from uncultured Actinomycetota bacterium, assembly GCA_963742195.1. Lineage (GTDB taxonomy): Bacteria > Actinomycetota > Actinomycetes > Propionibacteriales > Nocardioidaceae > Nocardioides. The sequence continues at coordinate 99,597 of CAVULA010000004.1, read as the reverse complement.
CCCACGGGCGTGGGGGCCGGAGAGCGAGGTGCGCATCACGACGCTGTCGCGGGCCGGGTCGGTCAGGTAGCGGGTGGTGAGCGTGTAGCCGTGGGCCGCGCTCGTGGCGGTCACCGTGCACTCCATCCCGGAGCGGTCGCTGCGGACGGTGTAGGTGAGGTCGCGGGTCTGCAGGTCGGTGAAGCTGTGGCCGTCGGTGACCACGTACTCGAGCGTGTGGACGTTCGTGTTGTCGATCGTCGGCTCGTAGACGTCGGAGAGCACGCCGTCCGCCACGGTGAACCAGACCTTCGAGCCGGCGTTGCGCGCGGTGCCCACGCAGTCCTTGCGGGCCAGGTCGAAGTGGCTCAACGAGCCCGGCGCGCCGGGTGCTAGCCCGGGTGGGGGAGCGGCGCTGGTCACGGCCGGGGTGGCGGCGAGCAGGGCCAGGACGACCCCTGTCGCGCCGGTGATCGCACAGGCAAGACGAACAGGACGTCCGGACATCGTTCCCTCCCGAGGGGTGTGGAGCCGCCCGGTGATCGTGTCGTGGCGGGACCGGCTCGTCAACGACCCATTGGGGTGGAGCCCACTCAAACCCCGGCGAGCGCGCCGAGCCACCAACCGAGGGCTGCGGCCGGCAGGCTGACCGCGATGCTGCCGACCACGTTCCCCACGGCGGTGCCGGTCTCGCCCTCCTCGGCGAGGCGGACGGTCTCGTACCCGAAGGTCGAGAAGGTCGTGAGGGCGCCACAGAAGCCGGTGCCGACCAGCGTGAGCATCCACGTGGAGGCGCCCGCCGCGACGACGCCGAAGATGAAGGAGCCGACCACGTTGACCGCCCAGGTGCCCCACGGGAAGGAGTTGCGGTGCAGTCGTTGGACCGCGACGTCGGCCAGGTAGCGGGCCGGGGCGCCGACGGCGCCCCCGAGGAGGACCAGCAACAGGGTCATCGCAGCACCCGCTCGGTGGCGCGCAGTGCCGCGACGACGGCCAGCAGACCGAGGACCAGGGTGCCGACGAGGTAGGCCGCTGCCACCGCCGGCCGGCCCGCGGCCAGGAGCTCGCGGGTGTCGACGGCGTACGTCGAGAAGGTCGTGAAGCCGCCCAGCAGCCCGGTGCCGAAGAACGGCCGGACCAGCCGGCTCGAGGAGAGCCGCTCGACGACCAGGACCATGAGCACGCCGAGCGCGAAGCAGCCCGCGACGTTGGTGGCCAACGTGCTCCACGGGAACTGGTCCGGGTCGTGGGGGAGTGCGACCGCCATCCCGTGGCGCCCTGCAGCGCCCAGGGCGCCACCGGCAGCGATCGCCAGCAGGATGTCTCGTCGGGCCCGGGCCAGGCGGAACGCCCGTCCCGGGACGCTGGAGACGTCGGCCTCCGTGACGTCAGGGTCGACCGGGAGGCCGGGGTGCGGGTCGCGGCGAGCAGGCCGCTGTCGCCGCCTCGGCGGGCGGTGCGGGTCGTCGGGGTCGTGTGGGCTCACGGAGGCTCCTACCGTCGTCGGGTAGGGACTGTTGGCGGACGCGTCGTCCGCGGTTCCACCACGCTGCTCGGTGTCGGCGAGCCCCACCGCCGTGGGCTGCAGGCTAGCGCAGCGTCCGCGGGTCGAGCCGTTCCTCCGTCGGTCGAGCCTGTCGAGACTCCGCTTCGAGGAATGGCTTGTGGATGGTGGTTTCGGTTTATCGGGTTGTGGATGATAAACGGGCCACGGAAAATACTTTCGGTGGATTATCCCGAACCGTGGGATAACCGGTGTGGATAACGTCTCGAGTGTCGGTGGCCGGTGATTCGATTACCCGTATGTCGATCTCGGAGCTCACCCCCGGCGCCTCGCCCGCCCAGAGGCTGGCCGGCGTCCTGGCTTGGTCCGGGAGGTCGCGGAGACGTTGTGGTCGGCGCGTACCGACGACGACCTGCTGGACACCGTGGGGCTGGTCGCGCAGCTGTCGTCGGTGCTGGCGGCGGTCGAGGCCGGCGCGGTCGCCGAGGTCGACACCCGCAGCCTGGCCACCGACCGGCTGCGGTACGGGTCGACCGGGGACTGGCTCACCCACACCGCCGGGCTACGCCGCGGGGAAGGCAGACACCGGGTGGTCCGCGCCCACGCCCTCACCGGACCCCTGACCCGGACCTTCCAGGCACTGGTCGCCGGGACCGTGTCCCCGGGCCAGGCCGACACCATCCACACCGCCCTCACCGCCCTGCCCTCCGGTGGTCTGGTCCGGCGGCGGGGGGAGAAGGTGATGCTCACCCACGCCACCCGGCTCACCGGCACGGAGCTGGCCCGCGCCGGACGACACCTGGTCGAGGTCGTCGACCCCGACGCCGTCGACCGCAGACTCGAGGCCGCGCTGGAACGCCAGGAACGTGCCGCGCACCTGGACCGGTACCTCGCCATCACCGAGGACCGCGCCGGCGGCGTCTGGATCAAGGGCCACGGCACCGCCGAGGACGGAGCCCTCCTCACAGCCGCACTCCTACCCCTGACCCGCCCCGAACCCGCCAGGACCGACACGGAAGGACGGCGCAGGACGATGCGCTCCCACCCGCGACCCGCGGGCGTACGGCGCCCGCACCTGGGACGCCCTGATCACCCTCGCCCGACACGGCCTGGACACGAACCTGGTCCCCGACACCCACGGCACCCCACCCCGGCTCCTGGTCACCCTCGACCACCACACCCTCACCCGCGACCTCGCGACGGCGGGCATCACCGCGGGGGTGGGGACCACCGCCGACGGCACCGACCTCCCACCCGGCGTCCTCCGCCGACTGGCCTGTGACGCCGAGATCATCCCCGCCGTCCTCGGCACCCGCTCGGAGATCCTCGACGTCGGCCGCACCCACCGCACCGTCACCCCCGCCCTGTGGACCGCGCTCGTGATCCGCGACCGGCACTGCACCTTCCCCGCCTGCCACCGACCACCGGTGATGTGCCAGGCCCACCACCTCACCCACTGGGTCGACCACGGCCCCACCGCCCTCGACAACCTCGCCCTGCTGTGCGGACACCACCACCGCACCCTCCACCACACCCCCTGGCAGATCCGGCTCAACCCCCACGACCGAAAACCCGAGTTCAAACCACCCCACAAACCCGGCCAGATATCGGAATGGACCCGATATCGACCACGCCTCGAATAGCGTGAGAACTGTGCAGGGTCTCGACAAGCCCGACCGGCGTCCTTCTCGTGCGGTTCGCGCTGCCGCGACTGGCTGCCGGGGGTCTCAGCCGGCCCTCTGCTCGAGAACGGCGAGGTCTCGTTCGGCGTAGGTCCGGTGCCAGAACTCCTCGTCGACGATGCAGCCGACGCAGCGCTGCACCGGGAAGCTGTCCGACTCCGGGTAGCCCGGCTCGGTCACCGGCGAGGTCGAGGCGGCGAGCTGGTCCTCGGTGAGGCCCTCGATCACGCGCCGTACGACGGCCTGACGTTCCGCGCGGACCGCCAGCACCTCGTCCAGCGACGGCCGTGCCTCGCGGTCGCGGGGGACGCTCGGCTCGTCGGGCATGTCGTCATGCGGGAGGTCGAGGGGGTGCCAAGGGGCCGGGTCGCCGCCACGGAGCGCGAGCGGTCTGATCCGAGGCGTGTGTGACCCTAGGTGCGCGACGTCGGGAACCGCGCCCGAGGTTCTCCTGTGCGAAGTCAGCCATGTCGTCGCCCTCTCACGCGCGCCATCCGGCCGGGGGGTCCTCACCGACGCGCCCGTCGACGGCCTCGCGGATCAGGTCGGCCTGTCCGGTGTGCCGGCCGTACTCCTCGAGCAGGTCGAGCAGGAGGCGACGCAGGTTGGCGTGGTTGCCGTCGCCGTCGGAGGCCTCCACCTGCTGGTCGAGCCCACCGTCGGCGATCGCGGCGGCGATGCGCTTCCGGGCTCGCGCGACGGCACCGTCGTACAGCGCGTAGAGCGTCTCGGGAGTGTCGTCGGCCGCCGACGTGAGCTCCCAGTCGCTGTCGTCGTCCCACCCGTTGTCGTTCCACGTCTCGTGCAGGGGGGCACCGGACAGCTTCACGCTGACCAGGTAGTCCTCGTTGACCGCGAGGTGCTTCAGCAGGCCTCCCAGCGTGAGTGAGGAGGCGCCGATCGTCGTGCGCAGGCCGGCCGCATCGAGGTCGCCCGCCTTCCAGCGGAAGGTCCATCGCTGCCGGTCCAGGGCACCGAGCAGGGCCTCGGTCTCGGTCCCCGACAGCGGCGGCTCCCAGGGGGTGTCGGTCAGGGTCGTGTTCTGGTCTTCCGTCATGGTCACCACGCTAGAGGCCCATCCGGACGCTTTGCGTCCGCATTGTCTGCGAGAATGGCGCTGTGCAGGACACCAGCCCCACCGCTCGTGCGCTGCTGGTGCTCGAGATGGTGCAGAACCAGCCGGGCGTCGGCGCTGCTCAGCTCGCGGACCGGCTCGGCCTCAGCGAGCGCGCGGTACGGCGTTACGTCGCGGTGCTGCGCGAGTCCGGCATTCCCGTGGAGTCGACGCGTGGCCGCTACGGCGGCTACCGCGCGGGCCGCGGACTCCGCGTGCCACCTCTGATGTTCACCTCCACCGAGGCGCTGGCGCTGGTGATGGCCGTGCTCGAGGGCCACGGGGCGGCCGATCCCGACGACCCGGTCGGCAGCGCCCTGGGCAAGATCGTCCGCGTGCTGCCGGAGCCCCTGGCGCGGCCCGTGGACGCGATCCGCCGCGTCACCGCCCGCGGCTGGGACGTGGGCGTGCCCGACGTCGAGACCACCGCCGCGCTCGTGCAGGCGAGTGCGGACCGGCGGCGGGTGCGCCTGACCTACCGTCTCGGACCCGACCGGGAGCGCGAGATGGACGTCGACCCGTGGGCGGTCGTCGTCCGGCACCGGCGGTGGTACCTGCTCGGCTGGTCCCACACCAAGGACGCACGGCGCGTCCTGAGGGTCGACCGCGTGGCGCGGGTCGCCGTCCTCACCGACACCTTCACCCCGCCGGACGACCTGGATCCGGTCCGCGAGCTCGAGGAGCAGCTCTCGCAGGGCTGGCGGTACGCCGTGGAGGTCGAGATCGACGCGCCCCCGACGGGGGTGGGCCACTGGCTGCCGCGGACGTTCGGCCGGCTCGAGGCGCTGGGGGACCGCCGGACCCGGCTGCTGGCGACCACCGACGAGCCCGACTGGTACGCCGCCCAGCTCGCCGCCCAGCCGTACGGGTTCCGCGTCGTCGGCGGTCCCGAGCTCCGGGCGGCCGTCACGGCGCTGGCGCGGCGGCTGGCGGCAGCAGACGGCGGGTGAGACCGTCGGTGCCTGGGAGCAGGCACGGGTGACCCCGTCCGACCCCCTGCTGAGCGTGAACCTATCGCCGATAACTGACATTATGTCAAGTGACTGCGGAGAGCACCCCTCCCCGCCCACGCCCCACCTGCAAGAGTCGTCCCTGACCCGAGACGCTGCCGAGGTGAGGAGTCGGGTGTGGAGGTGATCGTCGTCGGCGCCGGTCTGGCCGGACTCCGGTGTGCCGGTGTGCTGCAGCAGGCAGGTCTGGACGTCACGGTGCTCGAGGCTGCTGACCGGGTCGGCGGACGCGTCGCCACCGACGTCGTCGACGGCTTCCTGGTCGACCGCGGCTTCCAGGTGCTGAACCCCGCCTATCCCGCGCTGGCCGGCGCCGTGGACGTGGCTGCGCTCCGGATGCAGCCGTACGGCGCCGGGGTGCTGGTGCGGACCAGCGACGGTCTCCGCACCCTCGCCCACCCGGTCCGGGCGCCGAAGGAGCTGCGGCGCACGCTGTCCAGCGGCCTGCTCGGCCTCCGGGACGTCGCCGGCCTGGTCCGGTGGCTCGCTCCGGTGCTGGCGGCGCCGCAACGATCGCTCGGCCCGCCCGACCGCGCCTGGGGCACCGCCCTGGACGAGCTCCACGTCACCGGTGAGCTCCGGACGGTCCTCGAGCGATTCCTGGCCGGTGTGCTGGTGGAGAGCCGGGGCGAGACCTCGGCCCGCTTCGTCCGGCTGTTGCTCCGGTCCTTCGTCCTCGGCAGCCCGGGCGTCCCCCGTGACGGCATGCGGGCCCTGCCCGCCCAGCTTGCCGCGTCCCTGCGCGACGTGCGCCTCGGCACGCGCGTCGAGTCCGTCTCGGCCGGTCCCGGACAGCCCGCGGTCGTGGCGGACGGGCAACGCCTCACGGCACGCGCCGTCGTCGTGGCGACGGACGCCCCGGCAGCCCGCACACTGGTCGACCTGCCGCCGGGCGGCACCCGCGGCCTGGTCACCTGGTGGTTCGCCGCCGAGTCACCACCGACGGCGTCGCGGATGCTGGCCGTCGACGGCCGGGGTGACGGCGCTCCCCCGGGCCCGGTGTGGAACACGGGCGTCGCCAGCAACGCCGCTCCGTCCTACGCGCCGGCAGGCCGGCACCTCGTCCACGCCACGACCCTCCTCGACCGACCCGACGGCGAGGCGCCCGAGGCCGACGTACGACGTCATCTCGCCGCCATCTACGGCTGTGACACCGGCTCCTGGGGCGTGGTCGCCCGGCACCGGATCGAGCACGCACTGCCGGCCACTCCCCCGGGCGCAACCCCTACGACGGCCCGTACGGCTCGGCGACCGGCTCTTCGTGTGTGGCGACCACCGGGACACGGCGTCCATCCAGGGGGCCCTGGTCTCCGGCCGCCGGGCGGCCGAGGCGGTACGCCGCGCCCTGGCGTCGTAGCACGGAGCTCAGCCGAGGCCGACCATCTCGCGACCCCGATCCAGGACGTCGTACCGCAGGGCCGCCCAGACCAGGAAGACCGCACCCACCAGACCGAGCGCGGTGACGACGCCGGTGTGGACGGGCTTCTCCTTGGCCGTGTCCCAGGCCGCTGAGCCCTGCTTCTTGATCGGGCGCAGCCAGTGCCGGGCGAACTCGAACTCCAGGGACCACAGCCACACGCCGAGCAGGATCGGCGGGATGGTGAGCGGCCCGGGGAGGACGATCAGCGCGAGCCCGAGCAGGATCAGGAACAGACCGGCGACGAACAGCACCACGCGCCGCACGGTCCGGGACATGGTGGGGTGCGTGGCTCAGCCGAGGGCGGCGACGGCGGCGTCGTAGTCCGGCTCGTGGCCGATCGCGTCGACCAGCTGGCAGTGCAGGACCGTGCCGTCGGTGTCGAGCACGACCACCGCGCGCGCCAGGAGGCCACGCCACGCCCCGTCGATCATGGTGACGCCGTAGTCCGTGCCGAAGCCGCTCCGGAAGGACGAGCCGACCGTCACGTTCTCGATGCCCTCGGCGCCGCAGAAGCCGGCCAGCGCGAAGGGCAGGTCGGCGGACGCGCACACGACCACGGTGTTGTCGAGGCCGGCAGCGAGCTCGTTGAAGCGGCGTACCGAGGCTGCACACACGCCGGTCCCGATGCTCGGGAAGATGTTCAGGACCACCCGCGAGCCCGCGTGGGCCTCGGAGGTGAAGTCCGTTCAGGTCCGCGCCGGTCAGGGTGTACGACGGCGCGTGGCTGCCCGGTGCGGGCAGCTCGCCGACGGTCTGGACGGGGTTCTCCCCGAGCAAGGTGGTTGCCATATCTATTGTCTAGCAGGTCGCACCTGGCGGCCGAGCAGCCGGTCTCGAGTCGCCGGACCGACCGGAGGGCTCCTACCATCGACGCCGTGCTGACCCGACTCGCCGCCGTGGCGGCTGCGCTCGTGCTCGTCCCGACCCTGGCCGGCTGCGGCAGCTCCTCGAGCAGCGCCGTGGCCCAGGACCCCGCCGCCTCCACATCCTCCGACAACGCTCCGTCGTCGGACGCGGGCAGTACCGGCACGACCTGCGCCTACCCCCGCGACGCCCAGGGTGCCGTCCCGTGACGTCGACCCGCCGCCGGCCACCCCCACCGTGAGCGGGACGGTCGACGCCACGATCGCCACCACCGCCGGCATCCTCGACGCGACCCTGGACGCCGAGAAGGCGCCCTGCACGGTCGGCTCCTTCGTCTCCCTGGCGAAGCAGGGCTACTTCGACAACACGCCGTGCCACCGGCTGACGACGGCCCGCACGCAGATCTTCGTGCTGCAGTGCGGTGATCCCACCGGCACCGGCACCGGCGGTCCGGGCTACACGATCCCCGACGAGCTGTCCGGCACGGAGACCTACGGCCCCGGCACGCTGGCGATGGCCAAGACCAACCAGCCCGACTCCGGTGGCTCGCAGTTCTTCATCGTCTACCAGGCCACCCCGCTGCCCCCGGACTACACGGTCTTCGGCCACGTCTCCGCCGCCGGCGTGAAAGCGGTGCAGAAGGTCGCGGCGAAGGGCACCGACAACGCCTTCGGCGACGGCGACGGCCATCCGAAGGACAAGGTCACCATCACCAAGGTCACGACCGGCTGACCCACCCGTCGAAGGACGGCGGCCTCACCCCTCGGCGTACTCGATCGTGGTGCCGAGCTGGAGGGTCCGGCCGACCGTGCAGAGCCGGTCGCCGGTCTGGCGGATCGCCCGGGGCAGCACCTCGCGGGCCCGGTCGCCGGCCTCCCCCTCCGGGAAGCGGATGGAGACCGTGACGCTCAGGTCGACCAGGTGGGAGCCGCCGTCGTCGCGGACCTTGTGGCCCTCGACGTGGATCCCGAAGTCCTCCGGCTGGGCGCGCTTGCCGGTGATCAGGCCGACGTCGATGGCCGTGCAGCCGGCGAGAGCGGCGAGCAGCAGCTCGACCGGGGTGAAGTCCGGGTCGTCGCCCGAGCCGATCGGTAGCACCCCCCCGCGCACGTTGACCGCCTTGTAGCGACCCTCGCCGATCTGGGTCAGGTCCATGCGTCGCAGCGTCTCGTCGCTCATCCGGACACGGTAATGGCCCCGGTCCGAGGACCGGGGCCACTCCCCTGCTGTTCTGGGACGCTCGTCAGGCGTGGTGCCGCTGCTCGCGGCGTGCGCGGCGGGCCTCGCGGCGGATCGCCTTGACGTCGCGGAGCTGGCGCAGATCCCGATCGGACAGCACCCGGCCCTCGACCAGTCCGCCCATCAGGTACAGCTGCGTGCTCATGCTTGGTTCCTTTCTTCCCGGACCTCGCCCGTCCGGCCGTCATGTAAGAGACATCGTCGCTCGTGCGACTCTTACATCATACTCCGGGTACGGCGCCGACCCCGACTCGTCGACGGGCGCGAGGGCGTGATCTCGCACACCCCCGGCGCACGTCGCTCAGGGCTCGAGGCAGGTCGGCAGGAGGTCGAACCAGCGGAGGTGCTCGAAGTCGGCACTGACCTTGCCGGGGTGGGCCGACAGGTCCGGTCTCGGGGCCGCGGCGAGGATCGCGGCGCCCTCGCGGAGCTGGTCGGCGAGCAGGTCCTCTCCCCCGGTCAGCCGCTCGCGGGGCAGGTGGGGACGGCCCCCCTCGTAGGAGATCGCCCGCAGGCTGATCGGCGGCTCCACCAGGCCGTCCCGGTGCCGCCAGCGACCGGTCGCGGTGTCGAACCGGTAGTCCTCCACCAGGCGCCAGCCGTCGCGCGCCACGAGAGTGACCGCGTCGACGATGTAGTCGGCGACGGTGTCGGAGAGGAAGTAGTTGAAGTTCACGCGGACCCAGCCGGGCTTGATGCCCTCGCAGCCCCCGGTGATCTCGCGCTCGAACTCGTGGGAGCGTTCCAGGTCGATGCCCAGCAGCCGGTGCCCGTAGGGACCAGCGCAGGAACAGCCGCCGCGGGCCTGGATCCCGAACAGGTCGTTGAGCAGCGAGACGACCAGGTTGTGGTGCAGGTAGCGGCCCGACGGTGAGCGGACCACGAACGACACGATCGAGAGGCGGGCGGAGTCGAGGTTCCCGAGCAGCTCGATCGCCGGCTCCCGGCGCCAGGCGCTGACCGCGCGCTCGAGGAGCCGCTCCTCGGCACACCGGATGGTCTCGGTGCCGACGGCGTCCTTGAGCTGGAACACCAGGCCGGCACGGACCGCCTCGATGATCGCCGGCGTACCGCCCTCCTCGCGCTGGGCGATGTCGTCGAGGTAGCGGTGGTCGTCGGTGTTGACGTAGGCGACGGTGCCGCCGCCCGGGACGTCGGGCACGCGGTTGGTGAACAGCTGCCTACGCGCCACCAGCACACCGGGAGTCGACGGCCCCCCGATGAACTTGTGCGGGGAGAGGAAGAGCGCGTCCTTGTAGGCGAGCGGCCGGCCCGCGGGCGCGGTCGTCTCGATCCGCACGTACGGCGCTGCCGCGGCGAAGTCCCAGAAGGAGAGGGCGCCGTGCCGGTGCAGGAGCTCGGAGATCCCGAACGTGTCGGAGACGATCCCGGTCACGTTGGAGGCCGCCGAGAAGGACCCGATCTTGAGTGGTCGCTCGGCGTACTTCTCGAGCTGCTCGGCCAGCTCCTCCTGGTCGATGTGGCCGTCGGAGTCCTCGTGGATGGTGACCACGTCCGCGATGGTCTCCCGCCACGAGATCTCGTTGGAGTGGTGCTCGTACGGCCCGAGGAAGACCACGGGTCGTTGCGACGGCGGGATGTGTCCGGTCAGGTCGTGCTGGTCGTCGAGGACCGACGGGATCCGCAGGCCCAGCACGCCGATCAGCTTGGCGATGGCGCCGGTGCAGCCGGAGCCGGCGAACAGCACCACGGTGTCGTCGTCCCCACCGACCGCCTCGCGGATGATCTGGCGGGCCTCCTCGCGCAGCCGGGTGGTCTGCAGTCCGGTCCCGCTGGACTCGGTGTGGGTGTTGGCGTAGCTCGGCAGCACCTGGTCGCGGATGAAGTCCTCGAGGAAGCTCAGCGCCCGCCCCGACGCCGTGTAGTCGGCGTACGTGACCCTGCGCTGTCCGTACGGCGTGGTCATCACGTGGTCCTCGCCGATCACGGACGCGCGCACCAGGTCGATCAGGGGCGACGTCCCGTCCGGCATGGGTCCAGGGTAGGCCGCTCGCGTGCGAACCACCCGTTTCGGGACGAGGTGCCTAGGGTGGTGCCATGAGCGACCTGGCGAGGCGTACCGGACCGGTGGGCCGGGTGCGGGTCGTGGAGGACGACGAGAGCGGCGAACACGTCCGCGAGGACGTCGTCGTCGCCGAGGAGCCCCTCGAGATCCGTCTCTCCTGGCCCGGCGCTGCCGCGCAGCGCGCCTGGGTGACGATGCGGACGCCCGGTCACGACTTCGAGCTCGCTGCGGGGTGGGTCCTGCACGAAGGGCTCGTCCGGCTCGCCGCGGTGGCCGGGGTGGCGTACTGCACCGACGCTGACCTCAGCCCGGCCCAGGAGTTCAACGTCGTCACCGTGACCGCCTCCGAGGCGGTGGACCTCGTCCACCGCCATGCGGCGCTGTCCAGCGGGTCGTCGGCCTGCGGTGTGTGTGGCAAGGACAGCGTCGACGCGGCGCTCACCACGGTGCGGGGCCCGCGCTGGCAGGGCCCACCGCCGTCGCCGGACGTCGTACGCCGGCTCCCGGCGCTGCTGCGGGAGGAGCAGGACGTCTTCGGGCGTACCGGCGGCGTGCATGCCGCCGGGCTGTTCTCCGCCGACGGCGACCGGTACGTCGTACGCGAGGACGTCGGGCGGCACAACGCGGTGGACAAGGTGACGGGTGCCCGGGTCCTGGCCGGCGAGTCCCCCGCGGTGGCCTACCTCGTGGTGAGCGGGCGCGCCGGCTTCGAGCTCGTCCAGAAGGCGGTCGCCGCCGGGGTCGGGTCGTTGGTGGCCGTGGGCGCGCCGACCTCGCTCGCCGTGCACCTCGCCCGCGAGGCGCAGCTCGGGCTGTTCGGCTTCACCAGCGACCGCCGGACCGTCCGGTACGCCTGATCGGCGGGTCGGCGCCCGCCGACTCGGCGGGTGACGGCGTGGGGGCGACGCGGTGTCGGCGCTCGTCCCTAGGTTCGTCCTGTGCGGATCCTCCACACCTCCGACTGGCACCTGGGTCGCTCGTTCCACCGCGTCGGGATGCTCGAGCACCAGGCGGGCTTCGTCGACCACCTGGTCGAGGTGATCGAGGCCGAGCGGGTGGATCTGGTGGTGGTGGCCGGCGACGTCTACGACCGCGCCCTGCCGCACGTGGACGCCGTCCGGCTGGCGGACGAGACGTTCGCCCGGCTCGCCGCCTCGCGGGCCCGCGTGGTGCTGACGTCGGGCAACCACGACTCGGCCCAGCGCCTCGGGTTCGGCTCGCGGCTGATCGACGCGGCCGGGGTCTTCGTGCGCACCGACGCCTCCTCGGTCGGCACGCCGGTCCTGCTCGAGGACTCCCACGGTCCGGTCGCGGTGCACGGGCTGCCCTACCTCGACCCCCAGGCGCTGCACGAGCCGTGGCAGCTGTCCTCCCGCAGCCACGAGGCGGCCCTGGCCGAGGCCATGCGCCGGGTACGCGCCGACCTCGCTCGGCGCCCGATGCGGTCGGTGGTGCTCGCACACGCCTTCGTGGCCGGCGGCGAGCCGAGCGAGTCCGAGCGTGACATCAGTGTGGGCGGCGTCTCGATGGTCGCGTCGTCGCTCTTCGACGGCATCTCCTACACCGCCCTCGGGCACCTGCACGGTCGGTCCGTCCTCGGCGACGCCCTCCGCTACAGCGGGTCACCGTTGGCGTACTCCTTCTCCGAGGCCGACCACACCAAGGGCTGCTGGCTCGTCGACCTCGGTCCGGCACGGGTCGAGTCGGCGGAGTTCGTCCCGGCCCCGGTGCCGCGCAGGCTGGCGCGGCTGCGCGGTGACCTGGAGACGCTCCTGACCGACCCCGCGCTGGCGGCGGTCGAGGACCACTGGATCCAGGCGACGCTCACCGACGCCGTGCGGCCCGCCTCCCCGATGGAGCGGCTGCGCGAGAGGTTCCCGGAGACCCTGGTCCTCGCCTTCGCCCCGACCGGGGAGTCGGTGCCGGCGATCCCCTCCGCCGCGCCCGGGAGCCGCCGCGACCACGAGGTCGCGCTGGAGTTCGTGGCCGAGATGCGGGGCGCGCCGGCCACGCCCGGCGAGTCCGCTCTCCTGCAGGAGGCGTGCGACGCCTGTGCCGACGACCCCGACGTCGACATGCTGGTCTCGGGGTCCGGCTGATGCGGCTGCACCGCCTCTCCGTGACGGCGTTCGGCCCCTTCGTCGAGACCGCCGACGTCGACTTCGACGCGCTCTCGGACGCCGGACTCTTCCTGCTCTCCGGCGCGACCGGTGCCGGCAAGTCCAGCGTCCTGGACGCCGTGTGCTTCGCGCTGTACGGCGCCATCCCCGGCGACCGCAACCACGCCGGCCGGTTGCGCTCCGACCAGGCCCCGGCCGGGCTCGCGCCCTGCGTGGAGCTCGACGTGACGATGGCGGGGCGGCGGTTCAGAGTCGTCCGCTCCCCCGCCTGGGAGCGTCCGAAGAAGCGCGGCACCGGGACCACCCGGGAGCCCGCCAAGGTGACGCTGTCCGAGCGGCGTGACGACGCGTGGTCCCCCCTCAGCAGCCGGCTCGACGAGGTCGGAGACCTGGTGTCGGGCCTGCTCGGGATGAACCTCGACCAGTTCTGCCAGGTGGCGCTCCTTCCCCAGGGCCAGTTCCAGGCCTTCCTGCGCGCGGACTCCGCCGCAGCGTCACCAGCTGCTGGCCCGGCTCTTCCGCACCGGCCGCTTCGAGCGGGTCGAGAGCTGGCTGCGCGACCATCGCCTGGCCCTGCGCCGCGACTCCCAGGCCCACCTGACCGCGGTCTCCGACCTGGTGAGCCGCCTCTCCGAGGCCGCCGGCGGGCACGTGCCCGACCGGCTCGGCGACCTGTCGGCCGCGGCCTCGGACGGCCTGGTGGTGTCGTGGTCACGCGGCCTGTGCGACGCAGCGGTCACCGGACTCACCGCCGCGGAGACGTACGCGGCGTCCGCCCTGACCGCGGCCCGCGACACCGCGCAGGCGTGGGAGGCGACCCGCGAGGCCGTGCGGTCGCGTGCTCGGGTCCTCGAGGCGGCCGCCACCCGCCAGCGGCTCTCGGCCGCGGCCGAGAGCCATCGGGCAGACGTCGCCCGACTCGACGCGGCCCGCCGGGCCGAGGGCCTGCGGCCGGTGGCGCGGCTGGTGGACGACCGCGAACACCGGCTGGCCGACGCTGAGGCGGTGGCTGCCTCCGCCTCGGCGGAGGCCCTCGCAGCCGGCGTCGACGTCGCCACGCTGCCGGCCGAGGTCGCCCGGCTCGCCCACGCCGTCTCGGCGCTGACCGTGCTCCTCCCGGTCGAGGACCGGCTGGCTGAGCTCCGCACGACCCGCGCGTCGCGGACCGAGGAGCTGAACGCGCTGCACGCGGCCGACGAGCTGGCCCGAGCCGAGGCCTCCACGCTGGCCACGCTCGTGACCCGGCTGGTCTCCGACGTCCGGGTCGCCGCGGAGGCCGAACGGTCCCTGCCGTCGGTCGAGGACGAGGCGCTCCGCCTCCGCCGGGTCGCAGCGGCCCACGCCGACGCCGCGCGGCTGCAGGCGGAGCTCGCCCTGGCCAGGGCCGACCACACCGCGGCCGTCGGGCGTCTGCTCGACCTGCGCGAGCGGCTGCTCGACGTCCGCGAACGCCGCATCGCCGGGATGGCCGCCGAGCTCGCGGGCGCCCTCGCGGTCGGCGACGACTGTCCCGTCTGCGGCTCGGCCGACCATCCACACCCCGCGCGGCCCGGCGGCGCCCGGCTCGACGCGGCAGCGGAGCGGGACGCCCAGCGAGCAGTCGACGACGCCCAGGCGCTCGAGCACGCTCTCGACCTGCGGGTGCGGGAGGCGGCCGCCGCCGTCGAGTCCACGCTCCAGGTCGCCCAGGCCCTGGCCGCCGACGACGTCGAGGCCGTGGTCGGCGCCGCCGAGCTCGCCCTGACGCGTACCGCGGCCGCCGCCGCTCGTCGGCCCGAGCTCACCGAGCAGCTCGCCGAGGCCGAGCGCCGGGCCGCCGCCCTGGCGGAGGAGCGCGACGCCCGCCGGATCCGGGCCGCCGAGGTGACGACCAGCCTGGAGCACCTCCGCGCCCACCTGGCCGAGCTGGAGGAGCAGGTGGCCTCGGCCCGGGAGGGTCATCCGACGCTGACCGCCGCGGTCGAGCAGCTGGAGGGACGCCGGGCGGCGGCCCAGCGCGCCCACGACGCCGGACTCGCTCGTGAGGCCGCCCGCGTCGCCCTCGACGAGGCCGAGACGGCCCTCAGCCGAGCAGCCCTCGAGGCCGGCTTCGACGACAGCGCCTCGGCCCGCCTCGCCGAGCTCCCGAGCGACGAGCTCGCGAGGCTCGACGACCGGGTCCGCACCCACCGGTCCGAGCTGGCGGCGGCCGAGGCCGTGCTGGCCGAGCCCGGTGCACGAGATCTGCTCGACGCGCCGGAGACCGACCTGGCCGCGGTCGAGGCCGCCCACCACGCCGCGGCCACCGCCCTCGAGGACGCTCGGGCAGCCCACCACCTCGCCGAACGGCGGTCCGCCCGGGTCGCCGGCCTGACCGCCGAGCTGGCGCAGGCGCTGGAGACGTGGGCACCGCTGCGCGACCAGCTGGAGCTCGCGTCCGCGGTGTCGGCCTTCGCCGAAGGAAAGGCTCCGGACAACCGGCTGCAGATGCGGCTGTCGGCGTACGTCCTGGCCTATCGGCTGACGCAGGTCGTGGCCGCGGCCAACGGCCGGCTCGCCGGCATGAGCGACCAGCGTTACTCCCTCGAGCACGTCGGTCGTCGTGGCTCCGGGGAGTCGCGCGGGGGCCTGAGCCTCGTGGTGCGCGACGACTGGTCGGGCGAGAGCCGCGACCCCGCCACCTTGTCCGGGGGCGAGACGTTCGTGGTCTCCCTGGCGCTCGCGCTCGGTCTGGCGGACGTCGTGGCCCACGAGGCGGGTGGTGCCGACCTGGCCACCTTGTTCGTCGACGAGGGGTTCGGCTCCCTCGACGCCGAGACCCTCGACGACGTCCTCGACATCCTGGACACGCTGCGCGAGAACGGCCGCGCGGTCGGGGTGGTGAGTCACGTGGCCGAGATGCGCGACCGGATCCCGACGCAGCTGGTCGTGAGCAAGGCACGCACGGGGTCCACGGTCCGGATCTCCTGCTGACCCCGCTAGGTTCGGTCGCATGCCTGGACTCGACCCCGGTTTCACCGAGCTCCCCTACCGCGCGCTGGGCGACGCCGCCCTGGCCCGCGCCCGCGAGCTCGGCGCGACCCACGCCGACTTCCGCTTCGAACGCGTGCGCTACCAGGACGTCCGGGTCCGCGACGGTGCCGTCCAAGGCGTCGGTGACGTCGAGGACCTCGGGTTCGCCGTGCGGGTCGTCCACGGTGGCGCCTGGGGCTTCGCGTCGGGGGTCCACCTCACCGCCGACGAGGCGGTCCGGGTGACCGAGACGGCCGTCGCCGTCGCCCGGGTGTCCGCGGCGATGACCACGGTCCCCGTCGAGCTCGCGCCGGAGCCCGTCCACGACGACGTCGAGTGGGTGTCGTCGTACGTGATCGACCCGTTCGAGGTCCCCGTCGCCGAGAAGGCGTCCCTGCTCGTCGGGTGGACGCAGCGGCTCCGCCGTCATCCGGCCGTCGCCCACGCCACCGCGGACCTCCTCCAGGTCCGCGAGAACAAGTACTACGCCGACCTCTCCGGCACCCGCACCACCCAGCAGCGCGTGCGGCTGATGCCCGTGTTCACGGCGATGGGCGCCGACGACAACACCGGGCACCTTCGACGACATGAGCTCGATCGCGCCCCCGGCCGGCCGCGGCTGGGAGTACGTCGTGGGGTCGGTCGCCGACGGCGCCTGGGACTGGGACGCCGAGCTGGCCGAGGTACCGGAGCTGCTCGACGAGAAGCTGGTGTCCAAGAGCGTCGAGGCCGGCGTGCTCGATCTCGTCATCCACCCGAGCAACCTCTGGCTGACCATCCACGAGTCGATCGGTCACGCCACCGAGCTGGACCGGGCCCTCGGCTACGAGGCCAACTACGCCGGCACGTCGTTCGCCACCCTCGACCGGCTGGGCACGCTGCAGTACGGCTCACCGGTCATGCACGTCACCGGTGACCGCACCGTCGAGCACGGGCTGGCCACGATCGGCTACGACGACGAGGGCGTCGAGACCCAGCGCTGGGACCTCATCCGCGACGGCGTGCTCGTCGGCTACCAGCTGGACCGGCCGATGGCCGCGCTGCACCCCGAGCTCAACCCCGCGGACGGGCAGGGGCGCTCCAACGGGTGCGCCTACGCCGACTCCCCCGGGCACATCCCCATCCAGCGGATGGCCAACGTCTCGCTCCAGCCCGGGCCGGACGACGTGTCCACGGAGGACCTGATCGGCCGGGTCGAGCAGGGCCTCTACGTGGTCGGCGACAAGTCCTGGTCGATCGACATGCAGCGCTTCAACTTCCAGTTCACCGCGCAGCGGTTCTACCGGATCGAGGACGGCCGGTTGGCCGGACAGGTCCGGGACGCGGCGTACCAGGCCACGACGACGGACTTCTGGAACTCCATGGAAGCGGTCGGCGGACCGGACACCTGGGTGCTCGGGGGCGCCTTCAACTGCGGCAAGGCGCAACCGGGACAGGTCGCCGCGGTGAGCCACGGCTGCCCCACGGCGCTGTTCCGCGACGTACGGGTCCTCAACACCCAGGACGAGGGAGCGCACTGATGGCCACGACCGTCCAGGACCTCGTCGAGCGTGCCCTCGCCGTCTCGACCACCGACGACTGCGTGGTCGTCGCCCACCACGCCACGAGCGCCAACCTGCGCTGGGCCAACAACACGCTCACCACCAACGGGGTGATGCGGGGCATCGACGTCACGGTGGTGTCGTTCGCACGAACGGCTGCCGGCGTCTGTGTCGGTTCGGTGTCGGGGAGCGCCGCGTCCGTGGAGCAGGTCGACGCCCTCGTCGTGGCCGCGGACGCCGCCGCGCGCGCCGCGGACCCGTCGCCGGACGCGCACGACCTGGTGCCGGGCTCGGCCGACGCGTCGTGGGACGTCATCCCCGGCGAGACCGACATCCACGTCTTCGACACCTTCGCGCCGGCGCTGGGCGAGGCCTTCGGCCGGGCGCGCGCCGGAGGACGGATCCTCTACGGCTTCGTCGACCACCACGTGACCACCACCTACGTCGGCTCCTCGACCGGGCTGCGGCTGCGGCACGAGCAGCCCACCGGCCACTACGCGTGCACGGGCAAGACGACCGACCTCACGAACAGTGCCTGGGTCGGAGGTGCGACCCGTGACTTCGTCGGCGTCGACCCGCTCGCGGTCGAGGCCGCCCTCGAGCAGCGGCTCGGATGGGCGGAGCGCACGATCGACCTGCCGGCCGGCCGGTACGACACGATCCTGCCGCCCACTGCCGTGGCCGACCTGATGATCGACGCCTACTGGGCCGCCGGAGCACGCGACGCGCACGACGGCCAGTCGGTCTACAGCAGACGGGGCGGGGGGACGCGGATCGGCGACCAGCTGGTCCGGCCCGAGGTGACGCTCTACTCCGACCCGGCCCACCCGGGACTCGAGTGTGCGCCGCGGCTCGTCGTGGAGTCCTCCAGCAACGACGAGTCGGTCTTCGACAACGGGCTCCCGCTGAGTCGCACCGCCTGGATCGACGCGGGCCGGTTGGCGGCGCTCCGCCAGACCCGCGAGACCGCGGACCTCACCGGTCAGCCGGTCACGCCGGCGATCGACAACCTGGTGCTGGAGGTCGAGGGGGCCACCGGCGGCCTCGACGACGTCGTGGCGGGGACCGAGCGCGGGCTGCTGCTCACCTGCCTGTGGTACATCCGCGCGGTCGACCCGCAGACCCTCCTCCTGACCGGGCTGACCCGCGACGGCGTCTACCTCGTCGAGAACGGCGAGATCACCGGGGCCGTCAACAACTTCCGCTTCAACGAGAGCCCGGTCGACCTGCTCCGACGGTTCACCCACGCCTCGGCCACCGGGCCGGCGTTCAGCCGCGAGTGGGGCGACGACTACTTCTCGCGCACCGCGATGCCCGCCCTCCGCGTGCCCGACTTCACCATGTCGAGCGTGTCGCAGGCGCACTGACCCCGACCCCTCCCGCGGTGTCGCCATCCCTGCGGTTTGGTCCCCAACCGCATCATTTCCGCCCCCGGGCCTGCGGTTTGGGACCAACCGCAGGTTTTCGTCGGCGAGGGCCAGGCCCGGGCAAGGGTCCCGGCGGCCCTCGCGCGGGACCGCGGGCCGGACCCGGCCGTCGGGTCAGTCCTCGACCGGCTCGGCGAACGCCTCGGGTGACGGGCAGGAGCACACCAGGTGACGGTCGCCGTACGCCTGGTCGATCCGGGCGACCGGCGGCCAGTACTTGTCGGGATCGGGACCGGTCGGGAAGACCGCGACCTCGCGCGGGTACGCGCGGTCCCAGTCGCCGACGATCGCGCGGGAGGTGTGCGGTGCGCCCCGCAGCGGCGACTTGTCCGCGCTCCACTCCCCCCGCTCGACCTGCTCGATCTCGGCCCGGATCGCCAGCATCGCGTCGCAGAACCGGTCGATCTCACCGAGGTCCTCGGACTCGGTCGGCTCGACCATCAGCGTGCCGGCGACCGGGAACGACATGGTCGGGGCGTGGAAGCCGTAGTCGATCAGGCGCTTGGCGACGTCGTCGACGGTGACGCCGGAGGCCTTGGTGAGGCCGCGCAGGTCGAGGATGCACTCGTGGGCGACGAGCCCGCCGTGACCCTTGTAGAGCACGGGGAACGCGTCGTCGAGGCGGGCGGCCACGTAGTTCGCGGACAGCACGGCGGTGGCGGTCGCGCGCCGGAGGCCGTCGGCCCCCATCATCGCGATGTAGGCCCACGAGATCGGCAGGATGCCCGCCGAGCCGTACGGCGCGGCGCTGATCGCGCCGATGCCGTCGCGCCGCTCGGGGTCGGGGTGCTGCCCGTGGCTCGGCAGGTACGGCGCGAGGTGCTCGCGGACGCCGACCGGGCCGACCCCGGGGCCGCCGCCGCCGTGCGGGATGCAGAACGTCTTGTGCAGGTTGAGGTGCGAGACGTCACCGCCGAACTCCCCGGGGCGGGCGTGGCCGAGCAGGGCGTTGAGGTTCGCGCCGTCGACGTACACCTGCCCTCCTGCGTCGTGGACGATCCGGCACAGCTCGGTGATGTTGTCCTCGTAGGCGCCGTGCGTCGACGGGTAGGTGACCATCAGGGCCGCCAGGGTGTCGGCGTGCTTCTCGCACAGCGCGCGCAGGTCGTCGACGTCGACCGACCCGTCGTCCGCGGCCTTGACCACGACCACCTGCATGCCCGCCATCACCGCGGACGCGGCGTTCGTGCCGTGCGCGGAGGACGGGATCAGGCAGACCCGGCGGCCCTCCTGGCCGTTGGCCCGGTGGTAGCCCCGGATCGCGAGCAGGCCGGCCAGCTCGCCCTGCGAGCCGGCGTTCGGCTGGATCGACACGCGGTCGTAGCCGGTCGCCTCGGCCAGCCAGCCCTCGAGCTGGTCGATCAGCTCGTGGTACCCCTCGGCGTCGGACGCCGGTGCGAACGGGTGGAGGTCGGCGAAGCCGGGCATCGAGACCGGCTCCATCTCGGTGGTGGCGTTGAGCTTCATCGTGCAGGACCCGAGCGGGATCATGCCGCGGTCGAGCGCGTAGTCGCGAGCCGACAGAGTGCGCAGGTAGCGCAGCATCTGCGTCTCGGAGCGGTGGGCGTGGAAGACCTCGTGGGTCAGGTACGGCGTGGTGCGGGCCAGCGGCCTCGGGGAGCGGCTCGACCCGGCTGAAGCCGGCCGAGCCCTCGTGGTGGACGCCGAAGGCCTTCATGCACCGCGGCCATCGTGCGTCCGTCGAAGGTCTCGCCCACGCTCAGGCCGACGTGGTCCTCGTCGACGAGGCGGAGGTGGAGACCGTGGTCGCGGCCACGCGCGACGACCTCGGCGGCGCGGCCCGGCACCCGCGCGAGGACGGTGTCGAAGAAGTGGTCGTGGACGATCTCGACGCCCTGGGACTCCAGGAGACCGGCCATGCCGGTCGCGTGCTGGTTGATCCGCTCGGCGATCGCCCGCAGCCCGTCGGGGCCGTGGTAGACGGCGTACATCGAGGCGACGACGGCGAGCAGCACCTGGGCGGTGCAGATGTTGGAGGTCGCCTTGTCGCGACGGATGTGCTGCTCGCGGGTCTGCAGCGCGAGCCGGTAGGCCGGCCGGCCCTCCGCGTCGATCGAGACCCCGACCAGGCGGCCGGGCAGGTGCCGCTCGAGACCCGAGGCGACGGACATGTAGCCGGCGTGCGGACCGCCGTAGAACATCGGGACGCCGAAGCGCTGCGAGGATCCGACGACGACGTCGGCGCCCAGCTCTCCGGGCGACTCGAGCAGGGTGAGGGCGAGCAGGTCGGCCGCCACCACGGCGAGACCACCGCGCTCGTGGACGGCGTCGATCACGCGGTCGTGGGTCGAGGATCCGGCCCGAGGCGCCGGGGTACTGCACGAGGACGCCGCACAGGTCACCGTCCGGCAGACCCGCCGTGAGGTCGGCCACGACCACCTCGATGCCCATCGCGTCGGCCCGGGTGCTCGATCACCTCGATCGTCTGCGGGAGGGCGTCCGCGTCGACGACGAAGGCGCCGGTCGCGCCGCGCTGGGCGCGGCGTACCAGGGTCATCGCCTCGGCGGCGGCCGTGCCCTCGTCGAGCAGGCTGGCGTTGGCCGTCGGCAGCCCGGTGAGGTCGCCGACGACGGTCTGGAAGTTGAGCAGCGCCTCGAGCCGGCCCTGCGAGATCTCGGGCTGGTACGGCGTGTAGGCGGTGTACCAGCTCGGGTCCTCGAGCACGTTGCGCCGGACCACCGCCGGGGTGACCGTGGCGTGGTAGCCCAGGCCGATCATCGCCTCGGCCGGCCGGTTGGCCGCCGCCAGCCGGCGCAGCTCCCGGGCCGCGTCGTACTCCGACAGCGGCTCGGGGAGGTCCAGGGTGCGCGAGGCGATGGACCCCGGCACGGCGGCGTCCATCAGGTCGTCGAGGGAGTCGAAGCCGACCACCTCGAGCATGCGGGCGACGTCGTCGGGGCGAGGCCCCAGGTGGCGATCGGCGAAGGTGTGCGGCACGGTCACGGGTGGCTCCTCGACGGGTCGATTCGCCTCCCCCTCTGTCACGTGCGCTCCAGAGTTGCCTGATCCGCACGGTCCTGGCGCCTGAGAGGTTCCGGGGAGGGGTTGCCCCTTCGGCGCTCCGTTCCCGGACGTACGCCGTGAGGCGGCTGCTCGGGCAGAGACTCTCCCGTGCGGGATTGTCAGCGTCCTCACTCTAACAACCGCTCCCCCGCCCGCCCCGCATCGCCGCGGACGCGGCTGGACGTCGCGGGCTGGACGTCGCGGGTGGCCCACAGAGCACGCCGTTTGGTCACGAACCGCACGACCTGGGGCCGAATTGCTGCGGTTGGGGACCAAACCGCAGCAAGAAGCCGGCGCCGCGGAGGGTTCCGCGTACGCCGGCTTCGGGGCGGGTGGGTCAGCCGAGCTTGCGGGCGGCGCGACGGGCGGCGAGCTCGTCGGCGGCGTCGTTGCTCGGCTGCTCGTCGACCGTGCGCTCGCTGGGCAGCTCCGAGAGCGTCCCCTCGATCTCGCGCCACACGCCGCCGATGGCGATGCCGAACACACCTTGGCCGCCCTGGAGCAGGTCGATGACCTCGTCGCTGCTGGTGCACTCGTAGACGGAGGCGCCGTCGCTCATCAAGGTGACGCGGGTCAGGTCGTCGGTGCCGCGGGTGCGCAGGTGCTGGACGGCGGTCCGGATCTGCTGCAGCGAGATGCCGGCGTCGAGCAGCCGCTTGATCACCTTGAGGATCAAGATGTCGCGGAAGGAGTAGAGCCGCTGGGACCCCGAGCCGGTGGCGCCCCGGACGGTCGGCTCGACGAGGCCGGTCCGGGCCCAGTAGTCGAGCTGGCGGTAGGTGATGCCGGCGGCGTTGCAGGCCGTCGGGCCGCGGTAGCCGGTGTCGCTGGGCAGCGGAGAGACGTCGTCGGTGAAGAGCAGACCCTGCTCCTCCGCCGCCTCGGCCGCCAGCCGCGCCTCGGCCTCCTGCTCGGCCCGGTGCTGGCCCGCGTGCTGCTCGTTGTCGTTCACTACGACCTCCGTCGGCTACCTCGTGCTGCGTGACCCCTGGGGAATCCGTGCGGCTGCGAGGGCAACGACATCGGTGGAGTTACAACGAGGACAGTTCAAGGTAAGCCTGCGACTGACCCTCGTCAAAGACGACAGCGGCGTGTCGCAACCCTCAACCTCTACCTGAGGGTGAGGGTCCGGCGACGTGGCTCAGCGGGTCTCGAAGTCCTCGGGCGAGACCTGGTCGAGGAACTCGCGGAACTTCTCCACCTCGTCCTCCTGCTCGGCCGGCGCGTCGAGGCCGGCCTCGTCCAGCACCTCGTCCGCGCAGAGGATGCGGCTCCCGGTCCGCAGCGCCAGCGCGATCGAGTCGGACGGCCGGGCACTGACCTCGACCCCCGAGGCGAGCACGAGCGTGGCGAAGAACATGCCGTCCTTGACCTCGGTGATGCGCACCTCGGTGAGCTCGTTCCCGGTCGACTCCAGGACGTCCTTGAGGAGGTCGTGCGTCAGCGGCCGCGGGGGGACGACGCCTTGCTGGGCGAACGCGATCGCGGTCGCCTCGACGGCACCGATCCAGATCGGCAGGTACCGCTGTCCCTCCACGTCGCGCAGCAGCACGATCGGGTTGTTCGACGGCATCTCGACCCGCACACCCAGGACGTCGACCTCGCGCATGTCCTCACACTACCCCCGCACGCACGCGCCCCGACGAGGGTCGTCAGCGCCCGTCGACCGACCGGGCCGACCGGTCAGGTGGCGCGCAGCCCGGCCTTGACGAGCGTCGCGTGCAGCCGCACCGACAGCGCCGCGATCTCGTTCACGGTCTCCTCGGCCCGGGCCTGGGCGGCGGTGTCGCGGCCGCGCTTGTGGGGTGCCACCACCTGGGCGACCAGACCGACCTCACGGTCCGCGGAGGTCTTGAAGGCGCGCAGGTGACGCGGCTCGAAGCCGAACTCCGCCAGCTCGCGGGCGGTGGTGGCGATCACCAGCGCGTCGGTGTCGAAGTGACCGGTGCCGGTGCGGGGCGTGACCAGTCCGTACTGCTCGAGCTGGGCGAGCAGCTCCTCGGAGATCTCCGCGATCTTGAGCAGCTCCTTGCGCGACAGACGGACCTGGTCCCGCCGCCCGAACGACTCAGCCGACGGCAGCCCGTCGGCCGCGAGCGCCACCCTCGGCACGGTGGGTACGACGGGCTCGATCGGCGGCGGAGCGAGGCCGCGGTCGATGGCGTCGAGGTGCTCACCGATGACGCGCAGCGGCAGGTAGTGGTCACGCTGCATCCGCAGCACGTAGCGAAGCCGCTCGATGTCGTCGGTGGAGAACTTGCGGTAGCCCGACGGCGTCCGCTCGGGCTTGACCAGCCCCTTGTCCTCGAGGAAGCGGATCTTGGGGATGGTGATCCCGGGGAAGTCCGGACGGAGCCGGTCGAGGACCTCCCCGATGTTCAGCCGAACCCGGCCCGAGGCCGTGGCGCCGGCCCCGAACGACTCGGTCACCGAACCGTTCTCACTGGTTCTCGTGGCCCTGGAAGAACACCAGGCGGTACTTCCCGATCTGCACCTCGTCGGTGTCCTTGAGCACGACGGTGTCGATGCGGTCGCGGTTGACGTAGGTGCCGTTGAGGCTGCCCGCGTCGGCGACGGTGAAGGTGTCGTCCTCACGGGTGAACGTCGCGTGCCGGCGCGAGACCGTCACGTCGTCGAGGAAGATCTCGCTGTCGGCATGGCGGCCGGCGGTGACGACGTCCTTGTCGAGCAGGAAGCGGCTGCCCGCGCCCGGCCCTCGTTGCACGACCAGGAGCGCGGAACCCCGGGGCAGGGCGTCGACCGCCGCGGCGTCCACCGGGTTGAGCTGCCGGTCGGAGGAGATCTCCGAGCGCTCCGAGCCGGCGATGCTGATGGTCGCGGTCGAGTCCCCGAGGCCGTCGGCCACCAGCGGCGAACCGCACTTCGAGCAGAAGCGGGCCTCGTCGGGGTTCGCGTTGCCGCAGTTGGTGCAGTACGGCATCGGTGATCGTCTCCTGTCCGAACCCTCAGCACGGGGCTGAGGTTGATGGTTGTTGCGAACTTATCAGGCACATCCTCACCCCGCGCCACTTCGCTCGCGGGCGAGCGGCACCGGTCGCCCGACGGTCGACAGGTCAGTCGCCGAGCGTCGCCTGGTAGGCGGCGGAGTCCATCAGGGCGTCGAGGGCCGAGGCGTCCGACGGCACGAGCTCGTAGAGCCAGCCGCCGCCGTACGGATCGCTGTTGACCAGCTCGGGCGTCGCGTCGAGGTTGTCGTTGACCGCGACCACCTCGCCGTCGACCGGCGCGTACACGTCGCTGACGGACTTGGTGGACTCGAGCTCACCGCAGGCCGCGCCGGCGGAGACGGTGTCG
This sequence comes from uncultured Actinomycetota bacterium, assembly GCA_963742195.1. Taxonomy (GTDB): domain Bacteria; phylum Actinomycetota; class Actinomycetes; order Propionibacteriales; family Nocardioidaceae; genus Nocardioides. Next base: position 74,340 of record CAVULA010000004.1, on the reverse strand, counting down.
CCGGGGGCCGGCAGGGACACGTACACGATGTCGCCCAGCGCGTCCTGGGCGAAGTGGGTGATCCCGACCCGCACCGAACCCTGGGTCTCTCCGGGTGTGCGCACCCACTCGTGCTCCGCGGTGTACTTCAGGTCGTCGGGGTACACGGCTCTCCTTCTCGATGGCTCGATGTCCCGGCGGTTCGTCGGGGCCCTCACGTGCCGCCGCGAGGCGACGGCGTGCTGCCCGGCAGGCTACCGGCAGGTCGCGCGCCCTCGTAGAGGCGGAGGGGGGTCAGTCGGGCTGGGCGAACCGGGACGACCCGGGCTTGTGGATCGCGGTGATGTCGAGGGCCTTCTGGTCCTGCACGTCGACGGTGGCGCCGGAGTCCTCGAACTCCGAGATCGGCCCGTCCCGCAAGCGTCAGCGCCCCGCGCAGGGTGTGCGGGTCGCCGATCACGTCGAAGACGTACGGCGACGTCAGCTCGACCCCGTCGATCTCGAGGCCGGCGGGCGTCGCCTGCACCGAGCTCTGGGCGACCAGGCGCACCTTGCCGTTGACCTGCATGGCCTCGGCCCCCGCGGAGCGGAGCTCCTCGATGGTGTCGAGCACGGCGTCGACGTCGACGTGCTGGGGGCCCTCGGTCACGGTGACCCGGATCCCCGGCCCGGTCACGGGGACGGAGCCGGCGAGGATGGCCAGCTCGTCCTCCTGCTTGCGGGCCGCGGCGAGCGCTGCGGCCTGCGCCTGCTGGTCCGCCTCGAGCCGCCGGCGCGTCGCCTCCAGCCGGTCGATCTCGGACTGGGCGCGTTGGGAGGTGCCGGTCAGCGCCGAGAGCACGTCGACGAGGTCCTGCTCGCGGTAGCCGGCGTAGCTGTTGTCGGTGGTGTTCGTCCGGACCTGGGTGACCGCCGCGAACCCGAGGACCGCGAGCAGCACACCCACCACCACCTGGGCGCGTGAGGGCCGCAGCAGCGCGTTGCGGAGCCGCTCGAGCCCTGCGGACCCGGGCGCCTCGTCCGGCAGCGGCGGAGTCTCGGCGGACCGCGTGACGCGGTCCGGCTCCGCCGGCCCTTGCGCCGGCTCTCGCCGGAGGCCGCGGCGGCGGCACCGGGGGCGCTTGCTCGTGCAGGTCGTCAGGCATGGAACACGTACCGCCTGATCTGGGCGACGTTGGAGAAGATGCGGATGCCCAGGACGACGATCACGCCCGTCGACAGCTGCCCACCGACGCCGAGCTTGTCGCCGAGGTAGACGATCGCCGCCGCGATGACGACGTTGCTGACGAACGAGACGACGAAGACCTTGTCGTCGAAGATGCCCTCGAGATAGGCGCGGAGCGCCGCCGAAGACGGCGTCGAGGGCCGCCACGACGGCGATCGGCAGGTACGGGTCGAGCCCGGCCGGGCACGTCCGGGGTGAAGATCAACCCGAGGACGACGCCGATGAGAAGTCCGATGGCGGCGATCATGGCGCGCTGTCCCCCTGCTGACGAGTGTCGAGGTCGTCGGTCGAGACCGCCTTGACCGACCGCAGTCGTGGTGGCTGGGCCGCGGGCAGGCTCAGGCTGCCCGCGTTGCGGACGTCGAACCTGAAGCCCAGGCTGTTCTTGAGGGCGTACCAGCGGGCGCCCACCGAGCTCGAGAGCAGGTCGGCGGGCAGGTTGTCGGGGTCGCCGACCACGTCGAAGACGTAGGGCGGGTTGACCGGCCGCGAGTTCACCAGCACCGAGACGCCGACGTTGCGGAACGAGCTCAGCACGGTGAGCCGCTCGCCGTTCACGCTGATCGCCTCGGCCCCCGAGGCCCACAGGGCGTCGGTGAGCAGCGCCAGGTCGGAGTCGCGGACCAGCTGGTTGTTGTCGCTGCCCGGGGCACTGTCGACGGTCGCCTGGATGCCGGGCCCGGTGACCGGGGCGAACCCGGTCCGGGCCGCGACGCGGCCGACGCGCGCCTGCGCGGCCTGGGCCTCGGTCTGTGCCTTGGTCACCGCGCGCTGGAGCGCCAGCTGGTCGCGCCGCTCGCCTGACAGCTGCTGCTGGAGGCCGTCCACGGACTCTCGGCGCAGGTTGATCTGGTCGATCAGGCGGGCCCTGCTCGCCTCGTCGTCCGACGCGTTGCGGGAGGTCTGGACGGCCGCCACGGTGACGAGCAGCCCGAACGCGAGCAGCACCAGGGCCGCCGTCCGGAGCGTCACGCGGCTCTCGGAGGGGTCCTCCCCGGCGGCGCGCTTGCGGGCCGCCACGTGCTCGTAGTCGGCGTCCAGCGAGCGCTGGGTGATCAGGGTCAGCAGGGGCATCGTCTGGTCCGGGCGCGGGGCCGGCGGCGCCGTGGGCGTCTCAACCATGGGCCACCGCCCGGGGCTCGGTCGTCTTCACCAGCTTGTAGACCTGGTAGGCGTAGAGGATCCCCGCCCACCAGTACAGGCCGATCCCCCAGCCCGCGAAGGCCCAGCCGAACACCTTGGCCAGCGTCGCCGCGGCGCCGGTGCCGTCGCCGAGGAGCAGCAGCGGGAACGCGTAGAGCAGGTTGAACGTCGCCGCCTTGCCGAGGAAGTGGACCGGTAGCGCGCTGTAGCCACGGGTCCGCAGGATCGGGACCAGGCCCCACAGCAGCACGTCGCGCAGCGGCAGGATGATCGCGAACCACCACGGCACGATGTCGCGCAGGGCCAGCCCGATCACCACCGCCAGGATGTAGAGCCGGTCCGCCACCGGGTCGAGGATCTGCCCGAGCCGGGAGGTCTGGTTGAGCCGGCGCGCGAGGTAGCCGTCGAGATAGTCGGTGATCCCGGACAGCATCAGGACGACGAGCGCCCAGCCGTCGGCCTCGGGCCCGAGGACCAGCCAGAGGAACAGTGGGACCCCGAGCAGCCGCAGCACGCTGAGCGCGTTCGGGACGGTCCACACGCGCTGCGTCGCGCGTCTTCTCGTCCGCCACTGCCGCCTGCACCTTCCCCGACCTCGGCCCCGCTCCGACTCTGGCCCCGCTCCGGACCGTCCGACCGGGCCGTCAGATCCGCCGGGGACACCCTAACCGTCCGTCCCATGCGTCCCCCCGCCCCGCGGCGGTGTCGAGGACTCGAGATGGGCGCTGTCGCGGATCTCGCCGACCAGCTCCTCGATCACGTCCTCCAGGGTCGCGACGCCGAGGGTGGCGCCCGAGGCCTCGACGACCCTCGCCATGTGGGCGCCGCGCCGTTGCAGCTTCTCCAGGGTGTCGTGCAGGAGGTCGTCGTCGCGGACCAGCGCGAACGGCCGGATCCACTTGTCCTCGATCGGCCGCTGCCGCTTGTCCTCGTCGGTCTCGAGCACGTCCTTGATGTGGAGGTAGCCGAGCAGCTCGCCCTCGTCGCCGACCACCGGGAAGCGGCTGAAGCCGGTGGCGGCACACAGCGCCTCGACGTCCGCCCCCGTCGAGCCACGGCGTACGGTCTCCAGCGTCTCGGGGCGCATCAGCACCGTCTCGACGGTCTTCTCGGTGAAGCCGAGGGCGCCGGAGAGCCGGTCGTACTCGCCGTCCTCGAGCAGGCCCTCGCCGCGCGACTCCTCGACGAGCGCGGCCACCTCCTCGCGGGTGTACGTCGAGCTGACCTCGTCCATGAGGCGCACGCCGAACAGCCTGAGGACCCCCGAGGCGAGGGCGTTCACGCCGGTGATCACCGGGCGGGTCACCGACACGATGGCCCAGATCGGGGTGCCGAGCACCAGCGCGGCCCGGTCGGGTCCGGCCAGCGCGATGTTCTTCGGGATCATCTCGCCGAGCACCACGTGCAGGTAGACCACGACCGCCAGCCCGACCGCGAACGCGATCGGGTGCACGAACGACTCGGGGACGTGGAGCGCGGTCGAGCGGGGGCTCGAGCAGGTGGGCCATGGTGGGCTCCGCCACGGCGCCGAGCACCAGCGAGCACACGGTGATGCCGAGCTGGTTGACGCCGATCACCAGCGACATGTTCTCCATGGCGCGCAAGCGTGGTGCGGGCGAAGCGCGACCCCTGCTCCGCCCGCGGCTCGATCTGGGTACGCCGCGCCGAGACGAGGGCGAACTCCGCGGCGACGAAGAAGGCGTTGCCGAAGAGGAGCAGGATCGCGAGGAGGACCGCCGTGCTGCTGCTCATGCGTCCTCACCCCCGGTGCGCCGGGGGCCGACCCGGGACCGGAGGACTCGAGCCCTCGAGCAACCGCAGCGTGAGCCGGTCGATGCGCAGGCCGTCCATGTGCTCGACGGTGAGGACGGCGAGCTGCTGGCGCTCGGGCTGGTCGGGGTCCGAGCGGTCGGGCACCGGGACCTCCGCGACGTCGCCGCGCTCGGGCACGCGGCCGAGCACCTGGAGCACCAGCCCCGCCACCGTGTCGTAGTCCTCGTGGTCGGGCAGCTCGATGCCGGTGAGGTCCTCGACCTCGTCGGGACGCAGCAGGCCGGACAGCGACCAGGAGCCGTCGGGCCGCGGCCGCGCGCGGGCGCCGAGCCGGTCGTGCTCGTCGGCGATGTCGCCGACGATCTCCTCGATCACGTCCTCGATGGTCACGATGCCGGCCTGGTCGCCGTACTCGTCGAGGACGACGGCGAGCTGGCCCTCCTGACGCAGCAGGGTCAGCAGCGGGTCGAGCCGGAGCGAGTCCGGCACCACGATCGGTCGCGTCATCAGGTGCTTGACCCGGGTCGTCTGGCGTTCCGCGATCGGCAGCGCGACCGCGTGCTTCACGTGGACGGTGCCGACCACGGTGTCGTCGTGGTCGAGGACCGGGAAGCGGGAGTGGCCGGTCTCGCGAGCCAGCTCGATGATCGACCAGGCGCGGTCGTTGGTCTCGAGGCTGATGGTGCGCACGCGCGGGGTCATGATCTCGCCGGCGGTCCGGCTGCCGAACTCCACCGAGCGCTCCATGAGCTCGGCGGTGTCGGGGTCGAGGGTGCCCGAGTCCGCCGACCGCGAGATCAGGGAGGCCAGCTCGGTGGAGGAGCGCGCCGACCGCAGCTCCTCCTGCGGCTCCATCCCGAGCCGTCGCACGATCGCGTTGGCCGAGCCGTTGAGCAGCCGGATGGGCAGCCGCATCACCGCGGTGAAGGCGCGCTGGAACCCCTGGGTGGCCCGCGCGGTCTCCATCGGGCGCGCGATCGCGAGGTTCTTGGGCACCAGCTCGGCGAAGACCATCGTCACCAGCGAGCTGACCGTGAGCCCGATGGCCACCGCGATCGGCCGGACGGCCCCCTCGGGCACCCCGGCGGCGCTCAGCGGGCCGTCGATGAGCTCGGCGATCGCCGGCTCGGCGAGGAAGCCGATCGCCAGGTTGGTGATCGTGATGCCGACCTGGGCGCCGGAGAGCTGGGTCGACAGCGACCGCAGGGCGCGCTGCACGCCGGCCGCGGACGCGTCACCGTCCGCGGCGGCCCGCGCGACCTTGTTGCGGTCGACGGTCACGAACGAGAACTCCGCGGCGACGAAGACGCCGGCGGCGACCACGAGGAGCAGCGAGACCCCGAGGAGCAGCCACGCGGTCAGCACGGGACATCACCCGCGGGGCAGGGGCAGAGCGGGATGAGGGCGACTGTCAGAGCCGTCCATAGGCGGGTCAGGGTCCTTCGGACTCGGAGATGCTGACGGGGACTCTACCGAGCGACCCCTGGGTCGAGCGGGAATCGGCGGGCCGGGGTCAGGGGGTGCCCGAGGACTCCTCGCGGCCGGGGACGAGGCCCTGGTCGGACGGCCCACAGCAGGAAGATCGCCAGGTCCGGGTCGTCGACGGGTACGTCGAGCTGCTCGGCGAGGCAGTCCCGCATCTCGTCCAAGGTCCAGTCCTCGGGGAGGGTGCCGACGCACACCAGCCAGCCGTCGTCGATCGCCTGGATCTGGGCCGGGGTCAGGTCCGCGAGCGCGTCGGGCACCGGGTCCGGGATCACCGGCGGGTCCGTCGGGGTCGCGGTCGGGCTGCTCGTCGGGACTCGCTCGTCGGGGGCTCGTGGTCGGGCTGCTCGTCGGCTCGCTCGTCGGGGACGGAGCGTCGGGCTCGCTGGTCGGGCTGCGTGGTCGGGCTCGCTCGGTCGGGCTCGGTCGTCGGGGACGCCGTGGGCTTGCTGGTCGGCGCCGACGTGGGTGTCGAGCTCGGGCTCGCCGTCGGCCCGCCGGGCCGCTGGGTCGGCGCGGGCTGCGGGTCGGTGCTCGGGGACGGCCTCGGCGTGACCGCCCGGTCCGGACACCTGGGTCGCGGAGGGCTCGGGAGCGGTGAACAGTCGTGTGGTCACCGGCTGGGTGTCGACGACGGTGAACAGGTTGGTCGTGCGGAGGGCGCGGGCGATCGCCATCACCCGCGCGACGTACGCCTGGCTGTGGTTGTAGCGGAGCAGGGCGGCGCGGGCGCCGGCAGGCGTCGAGAGGTCGCCGCCGCCGGCGCACAGGTAGACGGCGGACCCGAGCGCGGCGTCGTCGATGTCCTGCACGTCGCGGGTGCCGTCGGCGTCACCGTCGACCGCGACGGCGGCCCACGTCGACGGCAGGAACTGCATCGGTCCGACCGCCCGGTCGAAGCGCCGGTCGCCGTCGAGCCGGCCGGCGTCGGTGTCGCGCACCACCGAGGTGCCGTGCCGGCCGTCGAGCCGGAGCCCCGACGATCGCGGGGCGGGCGACCCCCTGGCGGTCGAGGTGGCTGCCGCCGACCTGACCGTGGTCGGACTCCACCTGGCCGATGGCCGGCCAGCAGTGCCCAGTCGAGGCGGCAGCCGTGGTCGGCGGCGTCGATGACGACCGCGGCGCGCTGGTAGGCGGTCAGGCGCGCGTCGGGGACCGACTGCAGGCCGAGCCCGGCCGGCAGGGTGTCGGACGGGGAGACGGAGGCCGGCGACCGCACGTCGCGCGAGCCCGGGACGTGCAGCCCGGGCGGGACGCTCGACCGGGGCGTGTCGGCGCGGCCGGAGCCGTGCGAGGCGGGACCGTCGGCCAGGATCGGCCTGGACCGGGCAGCTGGCGGTCACCGACCATGAACGCGGCGACGACGGCGATCGACGCACGGCGTCGCGACGGCGCGCAGCCGCGCCCGCCGCGGGCTGCTGGCCCGTGGCAGGTCCCGAGTCGTCGATCTCCCCCACCTCATCGTCAGATCACGCTAACCCGGGGGTCCACATTCCGCATCCCCCCGACGGTGGATGACATCTGCCCGCCCGCGGAGGCCCTGAGGGGAGCACCTTCACCGTTTCGCCCCCGGCGACCGCGTGCCAGCCCCTACCGTGTCCCGTGACCTCGCAGACACACCTGGCCGCGTGATCCGGGGGGCTCCACGCGGCGCACGCAGGACGGGAGAGCCCCACGATGGCCGTCGCCGACACCGCGGGACGTCCGACCGCCCGACGCACGGTGCTGGCCGGCGCCGGACTGGCCGCCGGAGCCTCTCTGGTCACCGGCCTCGAGGGCGCGGCGTACGGCGCCACCGACGCCCGGCTCGCCGGCGCGCCGCTGCTGTCGACCCAGGCCCGCCACCTCGTCGGCCGGTTCTCCTACGGCGTGACCCCGGCGCTCGCCCGGCAGGTGCGGGCCCGTGGCGGCGCGCAGAAGTGGTTCGAGTGGCAGCTGACGCCGGGCCGGGTCAAGGACACCGCCGGAGACGCGCTCGACTCCTGGTTCCCGCACCTGAAGTGGTCGCCGGCGCAGGATCGCCGACGAGAACGACAGCGGCCGGGTCGGCGGCTGGGAGGTGATGGCGGACTACCAGAACTCGCTGCTGCTGCGACGGATGAGGAGCCAGCGGCAGGTGCTCGAGACCATGGCCGAGTTCTGGGAGAACCACTTCAACGTGCCGGTGAGCGCCGACGGCGTCTACACCTGGCGGGTGCACTACGGGAACGCGATCCGGGCCCGCGCCCTCGGCTCGTTCGAGTCGCTGCTCCAGGCCGTCACCGTCCATCCGGCCATGGGCATCTACCTCGGCAACGCCGTCTCCGACAAGGACCATCCCAACGAGAACCAGGGCCGCGAGCTGCTCGAGCTGCACACGGTCGGGCTCGGCGCGGGCTACACCGAGGCGAACGTCGTCGACTCGGCCCGCATCCTGACCGGCTGGCGGGTCGACCTGTGGGACACCTGGGCCGCCTTCTACGACCCCGGCTCGCACGACCACCAGCCGGTCCGCGTCCTCGGCTTCCGCAGCCGGAACAGCTCTCCCGACGGCCGCCAGGTCACCCGCGACTACCTCCACTACCTCGCACACCACCCGGCGACCGCCCAGCACATCGCCGGCAAGCTGGCGCTCGGCCTTCGTCAGCGACGACCCGCCGCGGTCCCTGGTCAACCACCTGGCCAAGGTCTACCTCGCGCACGGCACCCGGATCCGGCCCGTGCTCCAGGCGCTGGTGGGCTCGTCGGCCTTCCGGGACTCGGTGGGCGCCAAGATCCGGGACCCCGAGAACGACCTGGTGGCGACCTACCGCCTGATGAACGTGACGGTCGCCAAGCCCGACGCGCGACGACCGCGCCGCCCACCAGCTGCTGTGGCAGGCCGAGCACCATGGGGATGATGCCGATGTCGTGGCCGGCACCCAACGGGCAGCCCATCGTGGGCGCCGCCTGGGCGTCGCCGTCGCGGGTGATGGGCTCGATGGGCACCCACTACTCGATGGCAGGCGGCTGGTGGCCCAGCCAGGGCATCCACTACCCCGCGCCCGACGTCGTGGCTGCCGAAGGCGACGACGAGGTTCGACCACCTCGTCGACCACCTGGCGCAGCAGATCCTCCACCGGCATGCCGGCGACCGCGCTGCAGGACGCGTGCCGCGAGGCCGTCGGCGTGGGCGCGCACGAGCAGATCGACCAGGACCACCCGGTGATGCGGTGGCTGTTCCCGCGGCTGCTGACCACCTTCTTCGACTCTCCCGACTTCCTCCGGCGGTGACGACCCCATGTCCGTGATCGATCCCTTCCTCACCACCCGGCCCACTCCCCCGTCGGACGACGCCTGCTGTCCCGAGTTCGCCGCGATGTCCCGGCGCAGCGTGCTGCGTGGCGCTCTCGCCCTCGGCGGTGCCACGTTCGTGGTCGGCTCGGCCACCGTGTCGGCCTCCGCCTCCTCGCCCACGCCCGCGTCGTCGGTGCTCGTGGTGCTCTCGCTGCGCGGTGGCGCCGACGGGCTGTCGCTGGTCGTGCCGTACGGCGACCCCGGCTACTACTCGGCGCGGCCGACCATCGCCGTACCGCAGAACCAGCTCCTCGCGCACCGACGGGTACTTCGGGCTGCACCCCGCGCTGGCGCCGCTGCTGCCGATGTGGAACGCCGGCGGGCTGGCGGCCGTCCACGCCACCGGTCTGACGACCGCCAACCGCTCGCACTTCTCGGCGATGGAGCAGGTGGAGGAGGCGCACCCGGGCTCCAGCGCCCGCGTGGGCTGGCTGAACCGCCTGGTGGGCACGAACTCCGACGGCTCGCCCCTGCAGGGTGTCGGCATCGTCAACGGCGCGCCGCCGACCGAGCTGTCGGGCCCGCTGCCGCTGATGACGGTCCGCTCGCTCGACGACGCCTCCATCGCGGCGGACGACGCAGTGGGACACCGACCCGGCCGGCAAGCGCCGGCGCTCGCTGCACACCCTGTGGGACACCGACCGCAGCGCGATGGGGACCGCGGTCCGGGCCACCCTCCAGGCCACCGCGGACATCGCCCCGGCCGTCGACGCGGCCGACAACAGCAGCCAGTACGGCGGGTCCCACCTGGGCGGGGCCCTCGCCGCAGCCGCCCGGATCATCCGCGGCAACGTCGGGACCGAGGTGATCACCGTCGACCAGGGCGACTGGGACATGCACGTCGACCTCGGCGACCTGAACGGCGGACAGATGCGGGCCAACGCCGCCGACCTCGCGACCGCGCTGGCGGCGTTCTTCGGCGACCTCGGCGACCAGGCGAGCAAGGTCACGCTCGTCACCATCAGCGAGTTCGGCCGGCGCGTCCTGGAGAACGGCAACCGCGGGCTCGACCACGGGTGGGGCAACGTGATGTTCGTGGCCGGCGCCGGCGTGAAGGGCGGCTCCTACTACGTCAACCAGCAGCAGGGCTGGAAGCCGCTCAGCGACGACCTGGAGTCCGACCTCCACGTCACCACCGACTACCGCAACGTCCTGGCCGAGGTGGTCACCACCCGCTTCGGGGCGCCGGTCGGCACGGTGTTCCCCGGTCTGACGGCCGAGACGCTCGGCTTCATGCAGGCCGCCTGAGGGGTGAGATCGACGCGCTGAGGCGTCCCTGGCCCCGGCCGAGCAAGGTCAGCCGGCCGAGGGCGTGGCCCCGACCCGCCATGCGCCGACCCGGCGCTGGACGACGCCCTGCAGCAGACGGTCCGGCGACGAGCTCTCCTCCGCGCTCGAAAACCAGTCCCATCCTGGACCGGGGGCCCCCGCACCAGCCGGGCCATCGGTCGTCGGCGGCCGGGACGATGGCCCGCACGGTGGCTCAGCGCACCGTGATCGACGCCTCCGCACCGCCGCGGGCCACGAGCTGCCCGATCACCGGATGCCCTGGCAGCTCACCCGCCACCAGGAGCCCTCCGGAGGTCTGGGCGTCGGCCAGCACGACGAGGTCGTCCTCGGAGGCGGCACCGTCGACGTGGGGACGCACCCACGCGAGGTTGCGCAGGGAGCCGCCCGGGACGAACCCGTCGGCCAGCGAGGCGCGGGCGCCGTCGAGCACCGGAACGGCCGCGTGGTCGAGCACGGCGTCCACGCCGCTCGCCCGGCACAGCTTGAGCAGGTGGCCGAGCAGCCCGAAGCCGGTGACGTCGGTGGCGCAGGTGTGGCCGGCGTCGAGAGCGGCCCGGGAGGCGTCCCGGTTGAGCCGGGTCATCACGGCGACCGCCTCGGGGAACGTCTCGCCCGTCGCCTTGTGCCGGTTGTTGAGGATGCCGAGGCCGAGCGGCTTGGTGAGGGTCAGGGGTACGCCGGCACGTCCGGCGTCGTTGCGGAGCAGGTGCTCGGGATCGGCCAGGCCGGTGACCGCCAGGCCGTACTTCGGCTCGCGGTCGTCGATGCTGTGCCCGCCGGCGAGGTGGCACCCGGCCTCCTCGGTGACCTCCGCTCCCCCGGCCAGCACCTCGGCAGCCAGCTCGAAGGGCAGCTCGTCGCGGGGCCAGGCGAGCAGGTTGACGGCGACGAGTGGTTCGCCACCCATCGCGTACACGTCGGACAGGGCGTTCGCCGCGGCGATCCGGCCCCAGTCGCGCAGGTCGTCGACCACGGGGGTGAAGAAGTCGGCGGTCGCCACCACGGCACGCCGCTCGTCGAGCCGTACGACGGCGCCGTCGTCCCCGTTCTCCAGGCCGACGAGCAGCGCGTCCGCTGCCCTGCCCCCGGGGAGCCCGGCCAGCACCCGCTCGAGCTCACCGGGCGGCACCTTGCACGCGCACCCCCCGCCGGCGGCGTACTGGGTCAGGCGGCGGGGCAGGTCGGCGGTCATGCTGCGTTCGTACCACCCTGGCCGAGGACCACACCCCACCCATTCGCACCGAGTCGGCGCAAAGGGTCCTCCGATCTGCATCGAGTCGGCGCGAAACGACGACGATCTCCCGCCGAGTCGGCAGGTGCCGACTCGGCGATCAGGGGGCGATCGGGGGCGGCGGGGGTGCGGGCGGCCTCGCGGGCGGCGAGCCGCTCGCGCTGCGGGACGACGACGTACTTCGGGTCGCGGGCGGAGGCCAGCCCGGCCTCGAAGACGCCGAACCGGGTCATCGCCGAGGCCGCCACGCAGGTGGCGCCGGCCAGCACCGACACCGTGCGCGAGCGGCGGCCGGCGAGGAAGGTCACGCCCGCGGCCACGGCGGTCATCGTGCGCGCGGTGCTGATCAGTCTCCCCGCGCGGCCCTGCCGGTAGGGCTCACCCACCAGGCCCACCCGGCGGAGCAGCGACTCGGCGGCGACGATCTCCATCGCCGCACCCGCGACGGCCATCTTCCGGGCCGGGCCCGCCTGACCGACCGGGGTGAACGCCATCGCCAGTCCCCCCGCCGCGGTGGCCCCGGAGCCGGCGAAGACGTAGGGAAGCTCGCGGTGCGCCTCGTGCCATGCCGGCACCGCGGTGTTGGAGATCAGGGCGGCCGTGTACGTCGCCAGCGGCGGGCCGAACGCGGCGGCGCCGACACCGGCGAGGCGCCCCAGGCGGGGCAGCCGACCCGAGACGAGCGAGGCCGCCGCGGCCGCCGAGAGCCCGCTGAACGGCGCCAGGATGAACGACCCCACCGACAGCGGCGACGTCGGCTTGAAGACGCGCAGCATGTGGAGGAAGCGCTCGGGACGGCCGAGGTCGTGGACGAGGGCGACCGTCCCGGCGGCCGCTCCCCCGGCGGCGGCCAGCCGGGCGACGCGCTCGAGGTCCGGGCGGCCGGTGAGGGCCGCCCCCTCGGCGAGCACCGACGACGCGCCGGCCAGGCCGCCCAGGAAGAGGTAGAGCGGTACGTCGGGCGTCTTCCAGGTGGGGGTCTTCAGGATCTGGCGGCCGTAGTAGGACTCGAACGCGACCTCCGGCACCATCGCCTGCTCGCGGGGACTCATCGCCGCCTGCCCAGCGAAGGAGGCCACGCCGAGCCCGGTGAGCGCGGCGGCGGCGGCACCGACGTGCTTCCAGATCGACCCGAGGTCACGGGTGGTCACCACGGGGTCGGGAGGCAGCCCGTACACCTCGGGCTCGTCGAGCAGCAGGAAGAAGGCACCGTCCCCGCCCACGCCGTCCTCGGGGTCCCGGCCGTACAGGCGGGCGACGTCGACGCCCTTCTCGTGGAGCTCCGCCAGTCGGCGGTCCGCGCGCTCCTGCAGCTCGGCGAGCTCGCCGAACTGGATCGACTCCGTCGGGCAGGCCTGGGCGCACGCCGGGGTCTCGCCCTCCTTGAGCCGGTCGTAGCACAGGGTGCACTTGAACGCGCGGCCGTCCTCGGGCCGGAGGTCGATCACGCCGTACGGGCAGGCCGGGACGCAGTAGCCGCAGCCGTTGCAGATGTCGGGCTGGACGACGACGGTGCCGAACTCGGTGCGGAACAGGGAGCCGGTCGGGCACACGTCGAGACAGGCCGCGTGGGTGCAGTGCTTGCACACGTCCGACGACATCAGCCAGCGGACGCCGCTCGCGTCGTCGCTCGCGTCACCCCCACCCGGCCCCATGCCGGGCATGCCGAGGTCCGGTCGCGGCTCGACCGCCGGAGAGGTCGGCTTCTCGACGAAGGCGACGTGCCGCCAGGTGCTCGCGCCCAGCTCCTGGGTGTTGTCGTAGGACATCCCGGTCAGCAGGTAGCCGTCGTCGGGGACGTCGTTCCACTCCTTGCACGCCACCTCGCAGGCCTTGCAGCCGATGCACACCGAGGTGTCGGTGAAGAAGCCCATCCGCGGCGGGTGCTCCGCGGCCGGGCCGTAGCCGGCGTCCCCGGTGACGTCGTCGAGCCGGCCGGCGAGCCTGCCCATCAGCCCTCCCCTTCCTGCTGCTCGGTCGCCGACGCCGGCCCGGCGCCGGTACTCCTCGACGTACGCCGTGAGGGCCGGCGCCGCGAGGCCGGCGCCCGGGCTGGATGTCGCAGGTCCCGACCTTGTCCTGGATGTACACGTTCGGCTCCATCGTGCACGTTGACGAGGTCGTTCTGGGAGTCACCCTGCGTGATCCCGTTGCGGCCCCAGTGGTAGGGCAGCCCGACCTGCTCGACCCACCGGTCACCCAGCCGCAGCGACCGCATCCGCTCGGTGACCAGCACCCGCACCTCGATCGCCGCCCGGGCGGTGACGACGGTGGCCCAGCCGCCGTGCTCGAGGCCGCGTTCGTCGGCGAGTCGCGGCGAGATCTCGCAGAACGGCTCGGGCTGCAGCTCGGTCAGCAGCGGCAACGTGCGGCTCATGCCGCCGGCGGTGTGGTGCTCGGTCAGCCGGTAGCTGGTGAACACGTAGGGGAAGACGTCGCTGAGGCTCGGGTTGATCGGGTTGGCCGCCTGGTCGAGCGTGCGCCGCGCCGGGTTGTTCTGCTGCCCGTACAGCGGGTTCGAGCACCGGCGACTCGGGCGGCTCGTAGTGGGTGGGCAGCGGACCGTCGGCGACACCCAGCGGCGCGAACAGCCAGGCCTTGCCGTCGGTCTGCATGATGAACGGGTCCTGGCCGCCGATCGCGTCCGGTCCGTGCGCGCCCTGGGCCGGGACGTGGTCGGGGGCACGGTCGGGGATGAAGTCCGGCACGTCCGGCCCGGTCCACTGCTGCTCGTCGGCGTCCCACCAGAGGTACTTCTTCCGCTCGCTCCACGGCGTCCCGTCCGGCGCGGCCGACGCGCGGTTGTAGAGGATCCGCCGGTTGGCCGGCCACACCCATCCCCACTCCGGCGCGACGAGGTCCTGCTCCCAGTGCGGCCTGCGCCGCCGCGCCTGGTTGACCTCGTCGGCGTACACGCCGCAGTAGATCCAGCAGCCGCAGGCGGTCGAGCCGTCCGACTTCAGCTCGGTGTACGCCGACAGCGCCTCGCCGTCGGGCCCGGTACCGCTGATCTCGCGCAGCACCTGCTCACCGTCGGGCTCCCCGTGCTCGTCGACCGGGTAGTCCCAGGCGAGGTCGAGCAGCGGCCGGTCCATCTCGTCGGTGGAGCCGCGCAGCTTCTCGCGGATCCGGTCGCCGAGCTCGACGTAGAACTGGAGCTCGCTGGTGCAGTCGCCCGGCGGCTCGACGGCCTGGTCGCGCCACTGCAGCATCCGCTGGGTCTGGGTGAAGCGTGCCGGCCTTCTCGGTGTGCGCGGCCGCCGGCAGGAAGAAGATCTCGGTGCCGATCTCCTCGGTCACCAGCTCCCCGGTCTCGATCTCGGGGCCGTCCTTCCAGAACGTCGCCGACTCGATCATCTGCAGGTCGCGGACGACCAGCCAGTCGAGGTTCGCCAGTCCGAGGCGCTGCATCTTGCCGTTGGCCGAGCCGACCGCCGGGTTCTCCCCGACCAGGAAGTAGCCCTTGCAGCGGCCCTCGATCTGCGCCTTCACCGTCGTGTACGTCGAGTGGTCACCGGTGAGCCGGGGCAGGTAGTCGAAGCAGAAGTCGTTCTCCGCGGTGGCGGCGTCGCCCCAGTAGGACTTGAGCAGGCTCACCGCGTAGGGCCGGACGTTGCCCCAGAACCCGGCCTTGCCCTCGTCGTCCTCCACCCACTCGTCCAGCGACTGGTGCTGCTCGGCATGGGGCATCGGGAGGTAGCCGGGCAGGATGTTGAACAGGGTCGGGATGTCGGTCGAGCCCTGGATGCTCGCGTGTCCCCGCAGGGCCATGATGCCGCCGCCGGGCCGGCCGATGTTGCCCAGCAACGTCTGGAGGATCGACGCCGTGCGGATGATCTGCGAGCCCACGCTGTGGTGGGTCCAGCCGACGGCGTAGCAGATCGCGCTGGTCCGCTCCCGCCCGCTGTTGCGGGTCAGCGCCTCGGCCACCCGGGCGAACTGGTCCGGCGTGACGCCGCACACCTCCTGCACCATCTCCGGGGTGTAGCGCGCGAAGTGGCGCCTGAGGATCTGGTAGACGCAGCGCGGGTGCTGGAGCGTCTCGTCGCGCCGCCCCTTCCAGCTCACCGGCGCTCCTCCGGAGCCGTGGGTCTCGGAGTGCGCCGCCTGGTGCGACTGCTTGGCCTCGGCCCCGCCGCTCTCGTCCCGGGCCAGCTGCTCGGCGGCCTCCCGGTCGTCCTCGGACAGCTGCTCGGGCGGCTCGTAGTGCCAGCTGATCGGGTCGTAGAGCCCCGCCTCGGGGTCGAAGCCGGAGAAGAGCCCGTCGAGGTCCTCGGTGTCCTGGAACTTCTCGTCGATGACGTTCGCCGCGTTGGTGTACGCCACGACGTACTCGCGGAAGTCGAGGTCGTTGCTGAGGACGTGGTTCACGAGCGCACCGAGGAAGGCGATGTCGGAGCCGGCACGGAGCGGCACGTGGAGGTCGGCGACGGCAGAGGTGCGCGTGAAGCGCGGGTCGACGTGGATGATCGTGGCGCCCTTGCGCTTGGCCTCCATCACCCACTGGAAGCCCACCGGGTGGGCCTCGGCCATGTTGGAGCCCTGGATCAGGATGCAGTCACTGTTGCTGAGGTCCTGCAGGAAGGTGGTGGCCCCACCACGGCCGAACGAGGCACCCAGACCGGGCACCGTGGAGGAGTGTCAAATGCGCGCCTGGTTCTCGATCTGGATCGCGCCCATGGCGGTGTAGAGCTTCTTCATGAGGTAGTTCTCCTCGTTGTCGAGGGTCGCTCCTCCGAGGCTCGCGATGCCGAGGGTGCGTCGGGTCCGCCGGCCCCGGTCGTCCTCCCACTCCCAGAACTGCCTGCGCGTGGCGATCACCCGGTCCGCGATCATGTCCATCGCCGTGTCGCGGTCGAGGTCCTCCCACTCCGTGCCGTGGGGGCGCCGGTAGCGCACCGTCGTGACGCGGGTCGGCGAGGTGACCAGCTGCAGGCTGGCGCTGCCCTTGGGGCACAGCCGCCCCCGCGACACCGGGCTGGCCGGGTTGCCCTCGATCTGCACGATCTTCTCGTCCTTGACGAAGACCTTCTGCGCGCAGCCGACCGCGCAGAAGGGACAGACCGAGTCCACGACCCGGTCGGCCTGGACCGTGCGCGGCCGGAGAGTCCGGCTCCGCGCGGACTGCGCGGCCTCGCCGCGGCCCAGGCGGTCCTTGCCCGTGACCTGCCTCAGCAACGACCAGTCACCGAGGCGCGACGTCAGACCCACGTCCCTCCGTAGCCATCGCAGCGCCGTCTCAAACGTCCCGGCGCGCCGGAGGACGTGGCGGAGGCGGACGGGAATCGAACCCGCCTGACCGGGATACCCGGTCACTACGGTGTTGAGGACCGCGCCCGTCACCAGACGAGGAACGCCTCCGACGCCAGCCTAGGTCGAGCCTCTCGTCACGAGGTCGACGGGTGCCGGTGGGAGAGTGGACCCCGTGAGGTCCGCGCAGTCCGACTCCCGCCGGCGTACGCCGCGCACCGACGTGGTGCTCGGCGACCCGCGGGTCCAGGCCGCCGTCGAGCGCTTGGGCCGGTCCACCGTGAAGACGGTCGTCGCCGCCGCCCTCGAGGAGTGCCGGGCCGGAGCGCTCGATCCCGGCGACGTCGTCGACCGCGTGCTGGCCGTCCTCCCCGGCTCGGCGACGTCCCTGCGGAGCGTCGTCAACGCGACCGGGATCGTCGTGCACACGAACCTCGGCCGGGCTCCCCTGTCGCGCGCTGCCGTCGACGCGGTCGTCACGGCGGCCGGGGCCACCGACGTCGAGCTGGACCTGGCGACCGGCAGGCGCGGGGCACGGGGCCGCGCGACGCTGGACGCGCTGGCGGCCGCGGTCCCCGACGCCGAGGCCGTCCACGTCGTCAACAACGGTGCGGCCGCGCTCGCGCTGGTGACCTGCGCGCTGGCCGCGGGTCGTGAGGTGGTGGTGGCGCGGGGCGAGCTGGTCGAGATCGGCGACGGGTTCCGGATCCCGGAGCTCCTGGAGTCGGTCGGCGCGCGGCTGCGCGAGGTCGGCACCACCAACCGCGTGCATCAGGCCGACTACGCGGGGGCCGTCGGCCCGGAGACGGCGTTCGTGCTCAAGGTGCATCCGTCCAACTTCCGGGTCGAGGGCTTCACCTCGTCGGTCCCGGTGGGCGACCTCGCCGCGCTCGGCGTACCCGTGGTCGCCGACATCGGCTCGGGTCTGCTGTCGCCCCATCCGGGACTTCCCGACGAGCCGGACGCGGCCACCACGCTCCGCGCCGGCGCGGCGCTGGTGACGGCCTCCGGCGACAAGCTGCTCGGAGGGCCGCAGTGCGGGCTCGTCCTGGGCGACGCGGCGCTCGTCGAACGGGTACGCCGCTTCCCGCTCGCCCGGGCGATGCGCGTCGACAAGCTGACCCTGGCCGCGCTCGAGGCGACGCTCACCGGTCCACCACCTCCGGTCGACGATCGCACTGGCGGCCCGGCAGACCGAGCTGATGGCGCGGGCCCGGGTGATCGCCGCGGCCCTGGGAGGCCTCGCGGAGGCCGTGCCGTCCGAGGGTGCCGTCGGTGGCGGCGGCGCCCCCGGGGTCGTCCTGGCCAGTGCGGCCGTCGCGGTGCCGCCACGGCTCGCCGGACCGCTGCGCAGCGGCGAGCCGCCGGTGGTGGGCCACGTCGCCGGCGACCGGCTCCTCCTCGACCTGCTCACCGTGCCGGCCGACCTGGATGACACCCTGATCGACGCCGTACGCCGGGCGGCCGGGGTCTGAGGTGCACGTCGTCGCGACGGCGGGCCATGTGGACCACGGCAAGTCGACGCTCGTCCGGGCGCTGACCGGTCAGGACCCGGACCGGCTCGAGGAGGAGCACCGCCGCGGGCTCTCGATCGAGCTCGGCTACTGCTGGACCGACCTCGCCCCGGTCGGCGACGTGGCGTTCGTCGACGTCCCCGGTCACGAGCGCTTCCTGTCGACCACCCTGGCCGGGCTCGGGCCGGTGCCGGCCGCCCTGCTGGTGGTCGCCGCCGACGACCCGTGGATGCCCCAGGCGGCCGAGCACCTCGCGGCGCTCGACGCCCTCGCCGTCCGGCACGGGGTGCTGGCGGTGACCCGGGCCGACCTCGCCGACCCGGGCCCGGCGCTGGCCCGGGCGCGCGACGAGCTGGCCCGGACCTCGCTGGCCGAGGCGCCGGCCGTCGTGGTGAGCGGGCGCACCGGCGACGGGCTCGCGGACCTGCGGTCGGCGCTGAGCACCGTCCTGGCCGCCATGGAGCTGCCGGACCCGGCGAGCGACGTCCGGCTCTGGGTCGACCGCGCGTTCCACGTCCGAGGAGCCGGCACCGTCGTCACCGGCACCCTCCCGGCGGGGACCCTCCGTCCCGGTGACGTGCTGATGCTCGGGCCCGACCCGGTCCGGGTCCGCGGTCTGGAGTGTCTCGGACGGACCGTCCAGGAGGTGACCGGCCCGGCGCGGGTGGCCGTGCAGCTGGGCGGGCGCGGCCCTGGGCGGCTCGGTCGGGGGTCGGTGCTCGTGACGCCGGACGCGTTCGACGAGGTCGCCGAGGTCGACGTACGGCTGCGCCAGGAGGGGCCGCTCCCGGAGCGTCCGCTGCTCCACGTCGGCAGCACCCGGCAGTCGGTGCACGCGCGCCCGCTCGGGGCGGGTCACGCGAGGCTGCGCCTCGAGCAGCCACTCCCCCTCCGGCACGGCGACCGCCTCGTGCTGCGCGATCCCGGGAGCCGCGACCTCCGCGGAGCCGAGGTCGTGGACGCCGCTCCCCCGCCGCTGACCCGCCGTGGCGCCGCCCGGGCACGCGCGGACGCGCTCACCCGGCGAGGACGCGGTCTCGAGGCCGAGGTCCGGGCACGCGGGGCCGTGAGGCGCAGCCGGCTCAGGCGGCTCGGCGTTCCCGACGAACCGCTCTCGGGCGACGTCCTGGTCGTCGGCGACTGGCTGGTCTCCGCCACGCTGGCGGACTCCTGGCGCACTCGCCTCGTCGAGGCGGTCCGGGCCGCCGAGGACGGGCTGTCACCGAGCGAGGCGGTCCGCCACCTCGACCTTCCCGACCCGGACCTGCTCGCGCCCCTGGTCCTCGACCCGGTACGGCGGCGCGGCGGGCGGCTCGTCCTGGACGCCGACCTGCCGGCGTCCCTGCGGGCGGCCCTGGACACCCTGCGCGTGGACCTCGAGGGTGCCCCGTTCGGGGCACCCGGGGCAGAACGGCTGGCCGAGCTGGGCCTGGACCGCGCCGCCCTGGGCAGGCTGGCCCGCGCGGGCGAGCTCCTGGTGGTGGGCGAGGGCGTCGCGCTGCAGCCGGGCAGCGACGACGTCGCCGTGGCCCGCCTCGCCCGCCTGCCGCAGCCCTTCACGACGAGCGACGCGCGCCGGACCCTCGAGACGTCACGCCGGGTGGTGCTGCCGCTGCTCGCCTACCTGGACCGGACCGGCCGCACGGTGCGGCTGCCCGACGACACGCGGCGCGTGCGCTGACTCAGGACGCGCGCTCGGGCGACGTCCACGCGAGGCGCGGTGATGCCGTGCTCGACGGCCCACAGCACCGCCTGGGTCCGGCTGGTCACGCCCATCGACCGGTAGGCCGTCCGGATGTGGGACTTCACGGTGTTCATCGAGAGCTCGAGGCGCCGCGAGATCTCCTTGTTGGGAGCCCCGGCGGCGATCAGGGCGATGACGTCGGTCTCCCGCGGCGTCAGCCCGATCTCGATGACGGATCTCCGCTCGTGCCGGCTGCGTGGCTCGTCGACGGCGACCAGTCGCTCCCCGAGGTGCACCTTCTCGAGCGCGGCGACGAGCTCGGCGGCGGGCAGGGCCTTGGAGAGGTAGCCGTGGGCGCCGGCGTGCATCGCGCGCTCCACGAACCCCGACCGGGTCTCCCAGGTGTAGATGACGACCTTGGAGCCGCCCGGCGGCCGGGCGACCTGGGCCGAGCCCACGACGCCGCTGCGCCGGGTGAACGGGTCGAAGAGGGCGAGGTCGGCAGCCGTCGCGGCGAGATGCCGGTTGGGCAGCACCGTCACGCGGTCCGCGTGCTCCGCGAGCATCGCCGAGACGCCCACATGGACGAGCTCGCATTCATTGACAAGCGCCACTCGAAGCGGCTGGTCGAACTCCACAGGGGCCCTCGTACCCCTGCGCAGCCACGTCCATGCGCGGACGCCCGCTCAGCCGAGGGTGGACCGGCCCACGGGACTCAACCGCGTGCGTCCGGGTCGCGGCTCACTCGTCGTCGATGACGTGCATGGCGGCTTCCTCGGCGCTGGCGCCGGCGCCGTCGATGCCCCGGTCCGAGGCCCACAGCTGGGAGTCCTCGTCGTCGGCCGAACCCTCGTCCTGCGCGACCAGGCGGCCGCTGCGCGTGTCGCCCACCTCGCCGTCGTCGAGGTAGTCGTCGCTCTCCTCGTCCACGCCGACCCCGACGTCGGGCTCCTCCTCGGCCAGGCGCTCGTCCAGCGTCTCGGGCTCGTCCACCTCGTGCGGGTGCCGGAGGTGTCCGGGCTCGCGGTCGGGCGGCGAGTAGCCCTCGTCCAGCACGTCCTCCACGCCTCGGTCGTCCAGGGTGTCGCTGGGCTGCAGCTGGTCTTCGCTCACGTCCCCGAACCTACTCGCCTGTCGGCTCTCCTCCGCGCGCGGTCGCTCAGGAGTCGAACCCGGCCCGGACCGCCGCCATGTCGTCGCCGCCGTGACCACGCTCGGAGGCCCGGTCGTAGACCGCGAGCAGCGCGGTGAGCAGGTCGTCGGGGTAGCCCGCGGCACGTGCGGCGTCGATCATCAGCCCCACGTCCTTGCGCACGCTGTCGAGGGCGAAGGACGGGTCGTCCCAGGAGCGGTCGGCCATGATCCCGCCCTTGAGCTGCGCGTACGCCGAGTCGGCGGCCCCGCCCTCGATGGCCTCGAGGAAGGTCCTCGGCTCCAGGCCGAGCGCCTCGGCGAAGCCCAGCGCCTGGGCGGTGGCCGCGTTGATCGACGCCACCCACGAGTTGCACACCAGCTTCAGGGCGCTGGCGGGACCGACCTCGTCGCCCACCACGAGCGTGCGGGCGCCGACCGCGTCCAGGACGGCGCCGGCGCGGGTCGCGTGCGTCCGGAGGACCGGAGAGCAGGACGACGAGGTTGCCGCTCTCCGCCGGCTGCTTGGTGCCCAGCACCGGTGCGTCGAGCAGCCGATCGCCGACCCCTGCCGCCGCTGCGGCGATCCGGGCCATGCCGGCCGGGCCGACCGTCGTGGACTGCACCCAGACGGCGTCGGTGCCCAGGGCGGCCACCACGTCGGCGGTCACCTCGAGCACGCTGTCGGCGTCGAAGAGCATGGTCACGACCACGTCGGCGCCACTGACCGCCTCGGCGAGGTCGGCGTACGCCGTGATGCCGGCGGCTGCCACGGCCTCGGCCCGCTGCGGTGTGCGGTTCCAGACGGCCACGTCGTGACCCTCGCGAGCCAGCGTCCGGGCCATCGCGGCCCCCATGATCCCGGTTCCGAGCACTGCGGTGCGCATGCCCCGATCGTGCCATCGGCGTGGTCGGGGACCACCGCGGGGTCAGTGGTGGGCGAGGCCCGCCATGGTGCGCGGCCGCACGTCGGTGTGCGTGCGAGAGGCGGGGACCAGCTCCACCGGGCACCGCGCCCGCTGCAGCACCGCGCGCGCCGTGGGCCCGAGCGCCCGGGCGGGACCGCGGACACGGGAGCGCGACAGCATGAGGAGGCTTCCCTCCGCGGACGCCGCCACCAGCGCATCGGCGGCGGTGCCTCGCACGACGTCGACCCGCAGCTGGACGCCGGGGAACGCGTGCCGCAGCGTGGCCAGCCGTTCGTCCACCAGGGCCGCCTCGCCCGGGAGCCAGCCCGGGTCGTGCCGGGCGCTGACCACGGCGTCGGCGTGGGGTGCCTGGGGCTGCCAGGCGTACACCACGGCGAGCTCGGCGCGGTGGCGCAGCGCCTCGGCGAACGCCTCCGACAGCAGCTCCTCGTCGGCACGCGCCGGTGACTTCAGTCCGACCACGATCCTGCGGAGCTGCCGGACGGCATGCTGCTCGGCCGGCACCACCACGACCGGGCACCGGGACCGGCCCGCCGCCCCGAGCGCCGCGGAGTCGGGACGCAGCCGCTCGATCGGGCCCGGTGACGGTGCGCCGACGACCAGGAGCTGGGCACCGGCAGCCCGGTCCACGAGGCGCTCCACGTCGGGCCCGCCGATCAGGCTGAGGTCCACGCGCACGTGCGGCACCTCGGCGCGGGCCACCCGACGGCTCTCCTCCAGGCACTGCACGGCGAACGCGTGGGCGGAGCCGTCGTCGGGCCGCTCGGTGGGCAGGACGTGCACCAGCTCGAGGGTCACCCGGCGAGCGTCGGCCTCGCGCGCCGCGTGCCGGACCGCGGACCGCGCCGCCGGCGTACCGGCCGTGCCTGCGACCACATGGTCCCGCAGCCGCCGCTCGTCGCCCTGGTCGTCGTAGTCGTCGTGGTCGGACATCGTCACCCAGCTCCCACCCGTGTCCTGACACGGTACGACGCGCCGGGGCTGCCGTCACGGCCGTTCCGGTCGGCAGGCGCTCGGCTGCCATGGCTCATCCTCCTGACGGAGACGTGCCCACCCTGCCCCGCCACCGGCGCAGGGAGCAGGGTCTTTGCGCCCGGCTGCCGGTGGGACTTCGTCCCGGCGCGCGGTCGGGGACGCCGGGTCACCACCGGGCGGTCGCGTGGATATGCTCGCGGCGTCCGTCGGTGAGAGAGGAAGACGCAATGCGAGTCCTGGTCCTCGGTGGCGACGGCTACCTCGGCTGGCCCACAGCGATGTACCTGTCCGCGCACGGGCACGAGGTCGGAGTGCTGGACAGCGGTGTGCGCCGCCAGTACGACCACGAGCTCGGCTCCGGCAGCCTGGTCCCGATCGAGTCGCTGCGCACGCGCACCAAGGCCTGGCAGGAGCTCACCGGCACGCGCATCTCCTGCTACCTCGGCGACCTGCTGGACGCCGACTTCACCTACGACACGATCCGGGAGTTCGCCCCCGACGCCGTCGTGCACTTCGCCGAGCAGCGCGCCGCGCCGTACTCGATGATCGACCGCAAGCACGCCGTCTACACCCAGACCAACAACATCGTGGGCACCCTCAACGTGATGTACGCGATCGGGGAGATCGACCGCGACATCCACCTGGTCAAGCTGGGCACCATGGGCGAGTACGGCACGCCCAACATCGACATCGAGGAGGGCTGGCTCGAGGTCGAGCACAAGGGCCGCAAGGACCGCGTCCTCTTCCCGAAGCGCCCTGGCAGCTTCTACCACCTGTCGAAGGTGCACGACAGCCACAACCTCGAGTTCGGGTGCCGGATCTGGGGGCTCCGGGTCACCGACCTCAACCAGGGCATCGTCTACGGCCAGGAGACCGAGCAGACCGCGATCGACCCGCGCCTGGCGACGCGCCTGGACTACGACGCGGTCTTCGGCACCGTGATCAACCGGTTCGCGATCCAGGCCGTCCTCGGCCGACCGCTCTCGGTGTACGGCGGTGGCACGCAGACCCGGGCCGTCCTCGACATCCGCGACACCGTCGAGTGCATCCGGCTGGCGTGCGAGAACCCGGCAGACCGCGGCGAGTTCCGCGTCTTCAACCAGGCCACCGAGAGCTTCTCGCTGGAGGAGATGGCCAAGGTGGTGCAGAACAGCTTCCCCGGCCAGGTCGACATCGAGTACGTCGACAACCCGCGCGTGGAGATCGAGAACCACCACTACACCTTCACGCACACCGCTCTGCCGTCGCTCGGCCTCGAGGCCCACCTGCTGTCCGAGACGCTGCTCCACCACATGTTCGACGTGATCGCCGCACACCGCGACCGGGTCGACCTCGACCTGCTGGCGCCGACGGTCGACTGGCGGCAGTCGCTCCGCAGCCGCTCGTGACACTGGACCCGACGACGAGGCGGCTGCGCGTCCTCGTCACCGGCGGCTCGGGCTTCATCGGTCGTCACGTCGTCGCCGCCCTGCGAGCCGACGGCCACGGGGTCACGGTGGTCGACCGGATGCCCTTCGGCGACCCGGGAGTGCACGAGGTCACCGGCGAGCTCGAGGACTCCGCCGTCCGTCACCAGGCGGTGACGGCCGGCACCGACGCCGTCGTCCACCTGGCGGCGGAGACCTCGGTGCTCGGCTCGGTGCACCGACCCGCGCACGTCCACCGGGTCAACGTCGACGTCACCGCGGCCCTGCTCGAGCTGTGCCGCGAGCGCGACGTGCCGGCGTTCGTCCTGGCCTCGACCAACGCGGTGGTCGGGTCGTTCGACGGCACCATGACCGAGCAGGTGCCCCTGGCCCCGCTCACGCCGTACGGCGCGACCAAGGCGGCGGCGGAGATGCTCCTGTCCGGGTATGCCGGCGCCTACGGGATGCGGACGCCGTCGCTCCGGCTGACCAACGTCTACGGGCCGGGCATGCACCACAAGGACTCCTTCGTCCCGCGACTGATGCGGGCGGCGGCCGAGGGCGGGGGCGTCCAGGTCTACGGGGACGGGACCCAGCGGCGCGACCTGGTCCACGTCGGCGACGTGGCACGCGCGTTCGCCTCGGCCGTCGTGGGCTGGCCCAGCGGGCCGGTCATCGTCGGCAGCGGCTCCTCCCGCACCGTCCTCGAGCTGGTCGACGCCGCGCGCGAGGCGACCGGCCGGCCGATCGGCACCGAGCACGTCCCGGCGAAGCCCGGCGAGATGCCTGCCGTCGTCGTCGACGTGTCGCGGGCCGCCGCCCGGGGGTGGAGCCCCGGGGTGTCGCTGGTCGACGGCCTCCGCACGGCGTGGGCCGACTTCGCGCCGTCCGTGACGACCTGAGCCGTGTCCGCTCCCGACCTCGGACGCCTGCTCGCCCGGCACTGGCTGCTGGTCGTGCTCCTCGCGGCAGGCCTGGTGCTGCGGCTCCGCTCGGCGGACGGCCCGGTGGCCGGCACCGCTCGCCTGCCTCCTGGCCGGTGCGGCGGCGTACGTCGTGTGCGTGCGCTGGGGCTGCTGGCGGTGGCTCGCGGCACTGGCGCTCGTGCCCGCCCTGGTCGACCCCCGCGCGCTGACCGCCCAGGGCTTCCGCCCGTGGTGCGCGCTGGTCCTGGTGTCCGTCGGGCTGCTCGGCTTCGCCTGGTCCGGGTTGCGCGAGCCGGTCGGCGCGCTCGCCGTCCCGCTGGCGCTGTGGCTGGCCGGGCTGGCCCTCGCCGTGGGCACCACGGTCTCGTCCCACGGCCCCGAGCGTCCCCTCCCTGCACGTGCCGGTCCCGGTCACCGGGCTCGCGGCCCTGGCCGGACTCGCGGCCGCGTTCGGGGTCGGCCGGGCGGATCCCCTCCCCCTCCGGCTGGCCGCCGTCGCCGCTGTCGTCGCCGGCGCGTCGTCCGGCCTGGCCGAGGTGGTGTGGTGGCCGGCCGCGGGCGCCCTGGGGGTCACCGCCGTGCTGCGCGGCCGGCGCGGCCGGGCGACGGCACGTCCCCAGTCCGACGAGGTCGACGAGGCCGCGCTGGCGGGCGTCCGCGACCGGTACGGCGACCGGGCGCTCGGCCCGGTGGTGATCGTGATCGCCGCCTACAACGAGGCCGACGGGCTGCCGGCCGTGCTCGGGACGCTCCCCTCCGACGTGTGCGGGCTCCACGCCGACGTGGTCGTCGTCGACGACGGGAGCACGGACGGCACCACGGACGCGCTGGCCGCCTCCCGAGCCGTCGTGGCGCGCTGTCCGCGCCAACCGTGGACAGGGCGCGGCCCTGCGGCTCGGCTACCGGATCGCGCGCGAGCGCGGGGCGGCGTACGTCGTCACCACCGACGCCGACGGCCAGTACGACCCCGACGACCTGCCCCGCGTCCTCCAGCCGCTCCTCGACGGCCGGGCCGACTTCGTCTCGGGCTCCCGGGTGCTCGGCCACCAGCAGACCCGGGACCGGGTGCGCCGGCTCGGCGTCCACGTGTTCGCCGCCCTCGCCACCGTCCTGACGGGGCGGCACCTCACCGACACGTCGTTCGGCCTGCGGGCGATGCGGGCCGAGGTGACGTCGTCGGTGACCCTGAACCAGCCGCAGTACCAGTCCTCCGAGCTCCTGCTGGGCGTGCTCTCCCACGGCTACCGCGTCGAGGAGGTGCCGGGACGGATGCACGTCCGGTCCGCGGGCAGCACGAAGAAGGGGACGAACCTGGTCTACGGCCGTCGGTACGCCGCTGCGATGACCGGCACCTGGTGGCGCGAGGGCTGCCCGCGTCCGGTCACGAGATCGCACCGGCCCTACGTCAGACTCGTTGACATGGGCCGGTCCGGACAGCTGCGCGGTCGGTGGCGCTCCGAGGCTCCGTTCGTGGTCGCCCTGGCCGCGGCCCTGCTCCTCCGCATCCTCGTGGTCGTCGCGTTCCCGCCGGCGTTCCTGGTCAGCGACGGCCCGACGTACCTCGGCTTCGTGGACCGGCTCGTCCCGTCCCCGGACCGGCCGGTCGGCTACGGCGTCCTCCTCCGCGTGCTGTCGTGGGCGACGCGGTCGCTCGCGCTGGTCTCGGCCACCCAGCTCGTCCTCGGGCTGGCGACCGCCCTCCTCGCCTACGTCCTGCTGCGGCGCTGGGGCGTCTCGTCCTGGGTGGCCACCCTCGCCACCCTCCCCCTGCTGTTCGACCCGCTCCAGCTGCTGCTGGAGCACACGGTGCTCAGCGACGTGCTGTTCGGCTTCCTGGTGATGCTGGCGGTCGCCGTGCTCGCCTGGTGGCACGTCCCGCGACTGTGGACGACCGCGGTGGCCGGCGGCGTGCTGGGGGCGGCGACCCTGGTCCGGGTCGTCGGCGAGCCCACCGTCGCGGTGGCGGTGCTCTTCCTCCTGCTCGCCGCCACCACCTGGCGCGCCCGCCTCGTCCACAGCGCGGTGGTCGTCGTGGCGTTCCTGCTCCCGCTCACGGCGTACGCCGCGTGGTACCACCACGAGAACGGCACCTTCGCGATCACCCAGGCCTCCGGACGGGCGCTCTACATGCGGACCACGACCTTCGTCGACTGCTCCCGCCTGACGCTGCCGGCGTACGAGCGGCCCCTGTGCCCCGGGGAGCCGCTGGGTGACCGCTTCGACCCGACCTGGTACGGCTGGCACGACCCGAACACCCTGCCGGCGCTCCGCCTGCCGGCCGGGGTCACCGAGCAGCAGGCGATGCGCGACTTCGCGGTCCGTGCCATCACGGCGCAGCCGCTCGACTACCTCCGCGTCGTCGCCCGCGACGCCGCGCTGCCGTTCCGTGCGTGGCACCGCGACGACCGCTACGAGTACTCCACCGGGGTGAAGTGGGACTTCTCCACCTACGTCGACTACCGCCCGACCCCGGGATGGACGGCGCCGGCGTTCGCCGCCCACGGCGGGACGATGCCGGTGACCCGCCACCCGCTCGCCGACCGGCTCGCCGACTACGGTCGATGGGTCCGGGTACCGGGACCGCTGCTGCTGGCCCTGCTCGGGCTCGCGGTCGCCGGCCTGGTCGTACGCCGTGAGGAGGCGCGGTCGGTGCGGCCTCTGGCGGTGCTCCTGCTGGCCCTCCCCCTGACCCTGGTCCTGGTGCCGGACGCGACGGCCGAGTTCGTCTGGCGCTACCAGCTGCCGCTGATCACGCTGCTCCCCCTGAGTGCGGCGTTGGGGTGGACCCGGCTGCGGCTGCCACGTCGTTCGTCTCCCCCTCAGCCGGGGACGACGGCGACGCCCAGCACCGACTGACCGAACGGCGGCGTGACCCGGCGCTCGACGAACCGGGTCACCGGCACCACGAACCGGTCGTAGGTGCGCACCAGTCCGGGGCGCGGTGAACCCACGCCTCCGCGTCGCACCGTCGCCCACCAGGCGATGCCCCCGAGCAGGTTGACCGGCTTGACCACCTCCGCGGTGAGCCCGGCGTGCCGCACGGCAGCGCCGAGCGTGGTCGGCGTGTAGCGCCGGACGTGGCCCACGGCGCGGTCGAAGTCGCCGTACAGCTGCATGTAGCCCGGCACCCAGAGCACGATCCGGCCACCCGGCTCGACCAGGCGGGCCAGCTCCCGGAGGGCGCTGGTGTCGTCGTCGATGTGCTCGAGCACGTTGATGGCGACGACCGTCGAGACCGGCTCGCCGAGGTCGGGCAGCCCCGCGGCGAGGTCGAGGACCCGTGCCTCCACCTCGGGCCGGTCCTCGAAGCGGCCCGCCATCGCCGCGACGGCCGCGGGGTCGACGTCGGTGACGACGTGCCGGTCCAGGCCGGTCAGCTGGGCGGCGAACTCGCCCAGTCCGGCGCCGACCTCGAGCACCGTCGGACCGAGGTACGGCCGCATCAGCTCGAGCTGGAACGCCCGGTAGCGACGCTGGTCGGACCCCGAGGAGTCCTCGAGCCCACGGCCGGTCGCCTGCTCGAACGCCCCCGGGCCGGGCCGCGCGTCGTCGGTCACCGGGCGGCCCCGGAGGAGGTGGTGCCCGGGGCGTGGGAGGGGTCGACCATGCCGCCGAGCGTAGTGGCCCCGGTCCCGGGCCGAACGGCCGATCCGAGGTGACGTTCGCCCCGAGACAGCACCTGGGGGCGGGTCGAGGGTGGGATCGAAGGAACGTCTCTCGAGAGGGGTGCTGAGATGAAGGCGCTGGTCTACCACGGTGCTGGAGAACGCTCGTGGGAGGACGTACCGGACCCCCGGCTCGAAGGACGACACGGACGTCGTCGTCGGCATCGACGCGGTCACGATCTGCGGCACGGACCTCCACATCCTCAAGGGCGACGTCCCCGAGGTGACGCCCGGCACGGTCCTCGGCCACGAGGCGGTCGGCACCGTCGAGGTGGTCG
This sequence comes from uncultured Actinomycetota bacterium, assembly GCA_963742195.1. Classification (GTDB taxonomy): domain Bacteria; phylum Actinomycetota; class Actinomycetes; order Propionibacteriales; family Nocardioidaceae; genus Nocardioides. The sequence continues at coordinate 45,141 of CAVULA010000004.1, read as the reverse complement.
GCAGCGCCGTCCGCTCGGTGCGCCCCGGTGACCACGTGCTCGTCTCGTGCATCGCCGGCTGCGGCACCTGCACGTTCTGCCGTCAGGGCCACTACGGGCAGTGCCTGCGGGGCGGCGGCTGGGCGCTCGGGCACACGATCGACGGTGTGCAGGCGGAGTTCGCCCGCGTGCCCTTCGCCGACCTGTCCCTCCATCTGCTCCCCCAGGGGGTCCCGGACGAGGCGGCGGTGCTGCTCGCGGACATCCTGCCGACCAGCTACGAGGTCGGGGTGCTCAACGGCGGGGTACGGCCCGGGGACGTCGTGGTCATCGTCGGCGCCGGTCCCATCGGCCTCGCCGCCGTGATGACCGCGAGCCTCTACTCCCCCGGATGCCTCGTCGTGATCGACCCGGCCGAGCCGCGCCGCGACGCCGCGAAGCGGATCGGCGCGGACGTCGTCCTGGACGCCGAGCCCGAGGCAGCGCTCGAGGTCGTCCAGAGCCTCACCGACGGCCTCGGTGCCGACGTGGTCATGGAGGCCGTCGGCATCCCCTCGACCTTCGAGCTCGCCACGCGGCTGGTGAGGCCGGGCGGCCGGGTGGCCAACATCGGCGTCCACGGGGCGCCGGCGACGCTGCACCTCGAGACGTTGTGGATCAAGAACGTCACCATCACCACCGGTCTGGTCGACACGAGCACGACGCCGCGGTTGCTGCGCCTCCTCGCCGACCACCACCTCGACCCGGGCCCGCTCATCACGCACCGGTTCGGGATCGAGCAGATGATGGAGGCGTACGACGTCTTCAGCCGGCCGGCCGAGACCGGCGCGCTGAAGGTCGTGCTCACCCGCACCGCCTGACCGGACCTCCGCTCGGGACCAGCCACCACCAGCCACCACCTCGGGGACGAAGAAGGAGTCGAGATGTACGGCAGAACGGCGCACGTCGTGCGGCCCACGGACACGGTGCACACCGTGATGATGTGGCCGGTCGCCACGGTCGAGACCGTCGCCACCCTCACCGAGGTCGCCGAGGGGCTCGCCGCGGACGAGGTCGGTGCCCTGTGCGTGGTCGAGAACGGCGCACTGGCCGGGATCGTCTCCGAGCGGGACGTGGTGACGCATCTCGCCGCGGGCGGCGACCCCGCTCATCTGACGGCGGGCGAGGTCATGTCCTCCGACCTGCTGACGATCGGGCCGGAAGCGACCTTGATCGACGCGGCGCGGGTGATGCAGGAGGGCCAGGTGCGCCACCTGCCGGTCCTCGAGCGACGGTCAGATCGCCGGCATCGTGTCGATGCGCGACCTGTTCGCAGCGCTCGTCGACGCCTCCGGCGAGGAGGCCGACGTCGTGGTGGTGCGGAGCGGGACCCACGTCCTGGTGGTCGCCGAGTAGCACGCGGGCGCCGTCTCGGCGGTCAGGTCAGCCCTGGGCCTGGATGGCGCGGACCGAGGCGATGGAGGCTGCGGCGAGACGGCGCAGCGAGGTCGGCACGCCGGGCCGGGTGAGGAGCCGGGCGGCGTCGAGCACGCGGGTGGCGCCGTAGGTGTGGGGGTCGGTGATGACCGTGGGGGCGTACGTGGGGCGCCGCGCGGCGTAGGTCCCGTCGGGCGCGCTGCTCGAAGACCACGTGGGCGATCACCCCGCGGTAGGTGTCGGGGTTCGAGGTCTCCTGCTGGGCCACGAAGTTGCCGAGGCCGTAGGCCACCCACGTCCCTTCGACCCTCTCGACCGGCTCCACGACGTGGGAGTGGTGGCCGTAGACGAAGTCGACGTACGGCGAGCGGGCGAGCGCGTGGAAGACCGAGACCTGCTGGGCGCTGGGCACGTGGGAGTACTCGTCGCCGGCGTGGACGCCGACCATCACGATGTCGACCCCGTCGCGGTGCATCGCGCGGGCCTGGGCGACCGCTCGCGGGACGTCGATCAGGTTCACCGACCACGGCTCGGTGACCGGGAGCCCGTTGGTGCCGAAGGTCATCGAGATCAGGCCGATCCGGACCCCGTGGACGTCGAAGACCAGGGGTCGACGGGCGGCGCGGGGCGTGGCGAAGGTGCCGGTGTGGCCCAGGTGGCGGCGGTCGAGGGCGTCGATGGTGCGGACCAGGCCGGGGAAGCCCTGGTCGACGGAGTGGTTCGACGCCGTCGTGCAGCCGTCGTAGCCGGTGGCGACGAGGCCGTCCAGCACGGTCGGAGGGGCGGAGAAGATCGGGTAGTTGCGGTACGGCCCGAGAGGCCGCGACAGCGGTGTCTCCAGGTGGCACAGCGCGAGGTCGGCGGACCGGATCCGGCTCCGGACCCCGGCGAACATCGGCCTGAAGTCGGGCAGCCGTCTCCCCTCGGCGGGCGGCGTCGCGCTGTGCGGTCTGCCAGACCCCGGTGTGGACCAGCACGTCGCCGCTGAGCGCCACCGAGACCTGCCGTGCGCGGGCGTCCCGCCCGGACGACGGCCCGGCGGCGGACCGCCCGGCGGAGGGGTCGGCGGACGTGGGTCGGCGGAGAAGGGGTCGGCGATGGTGGCCTCCGGCGAGGGCGTCGACGAGGAGGCCGGACCGGGTGGCGGCGCAGCGACCACGGGCGGGGCGGCGTGGGCGCAGGAGACGAGGACGAGCCCGGCTGCCGCGGCGAGGCGCCGCGGCGAGCGCCCGGCGACCGACCAGGCTCGTCATGGCGTCGGCTCACCGGTGCCGGGGCGCGGCGGCCGGGAAGGCCGTCGCCAGGGCCGAGGCGATCAGGTGGGCACGGGCGCGGTACCCCTCGCTGGTGAAGTGGATGCCGTCGGAGAGGTACCAGGAGTCGCGCGCGTCCTGTGCCCAGTCGTAGATCCGCAGGTTCGGGTAGGTCCGCGCGGCCGCGGTCAGCGCGGCGTTCCACTTCTGCATCTCCGACTCCGCCCAGGGGCCCGAGGACAGCCGGGTACGCACGGTCAGCCACAGGGCCGGCTGGCCGTGGAGCTCGTCCATGACCCGGGCGATGCGCTCCCCGAGCGGGACCACGCCTCCGACGTACTGGTTGGCGGTGTCGTTGGTCCCCATCGCGAACACCCAGCACCCGTCGTAGCCGGCGTCGATGCGGCCCGCTGTCGCCTCGTAGGCATTGGGCTCCCCGTGGTAGGTCTCCACGATCGACCTCGCTCCGGAGATGTCGAGGTGGACGTGGCGGATTCCTACCTCACGGTACTGCGCGTCGATCCGGTACCGCGCCTGCGGCAGGTAGGCCCTGCTCGCGAGACCCACCGACGTCGAGTCGCCCACGTGCACGACGGCCCTGCAGGACGTCTGCGGCGTCGCGGGGCGGGAGGTTCCCTGGTGGTGGTCCCGTGACCGGTGCCGGTGTGCCTGCGCGGGCGGCCGGTCGGAGCGGGACGACGAGACGGGCTGCGATGGAGTGACGCTCGGGTCCGGCAGCGGCGGGAGGGGCGGCATCCCCGAGTCCCGGTGCGGCGCTCAGGGTCGCCTTCGGCGTGAGCTGGGAGGACGCCGTCAGCGTCGCGACCGACGCGAGGAGCACCAGGCTGAGACCGAGCAGCACGGGGCGCACCATCCGGCCGCCCACCAGCCGGTGCGGTACGGCGGACCGGAGGGCTCCCCGGAACCCGTGGCGGCGGATCGGGTCCTCGACCAGCGACCACGAGAGAGCGGCGAGGAGAAGGGTCAGCACGGCGTGGAAGACGGCGAGCGGTACCGAGAACCCCCGGACCAGGCTCTGGGGTGTGAGGGCGACGACCGGCATGTGCCACAGGTAGATCCCGTAGGACCGCTCCCCCACCCAGCGCAACGGCTGGCGGCCGAGCAGCCAGCCCACCGCCGTACCCGGGGTGGACACGACCGCGACGAGCACCGCGGTCGCGACCGCCAGGACCAGCAGGCCGCCGTGGTACATCGTCATCCGGTACGCCGAGGTCGTCACCGCCAGGAAGCCGATCACGGCCAGGGCGAGCAGCCCCGACACGTCGAGCCCGCGGCGCTGCCACCAGGCGCGGGGACGGACCCGCCGCTCCGCGGAGTACAGGAGCGCGAGGACCGCCCCGACGAGGAGCTCACCGGCGCGGGTGTCGGTGCCCTCGTAGACCCGGGTGTGGTCGAGGCCCGGCGTGGCGAGCAGCGCCATCCACACGAACGACGCGGCAGCGAGCAGGGTGGTGACCCGCAGCGCCAGGCGGCGCTCCCCCTTCCCGAGTCGGAGCAGGAGCAGCAGCACCAGCGGCCAGACCAGGTAGAACTGCTCCTCGATCGCCAGCGACCACAGGTGCTCGAGCGGCTGGGGGCCGGCGAAGTAGTCGAAGTACGACGAGCCGTCGGCGATCGCCGTCCAGTTGCCGACGTAGAGCGCCGCGGACACGGCCTCACCGAACCGCTGGGCCAGGACGTCGGGTCGGACCAGGGCGGTGACCATCAGCACGACCACGAGCAGCACCCCGAGTGCCGGCAGCAGCCGCCGGGCCCGGTGCCGGTAGAACCGGGCGAGGTCGAGGCCTCCGGTGGCGCGCCAGGAGTCCAGCAGGATCCCGGTGATCAGGAACCCGCTCAGGGTGAAGAACATGCTGACGCCCAGCAGGCCGCCGCCGAGATGAGGGACGCCGAAGTGGTAGCCGAGCACCGCGATCACCGCGAGCGCGCGGATCCCGTCGAGCCCCGGGACGTACGTCGACCCCTTCTCCAACGGTCGTGGCACGGTTCCTCCTTCCCCTACTCGGCTCGGCGTCGTCTCAGCCGGCGGGGTGGTAGGCGCAGGCGTCGCGGGTGTTCTGCTCGGCGGGAGGTCGATGGGCACGGTGCCGGTGCGGGGCGAGCGCCTTCGCGACGGTGTCCTGCACGTAGCCGAAGTCCGGGTCCCCGGGGTTGAAGCTGTCGTCGTAGCGGAACACCACCGACTTCAGCCGGTGCTCCTTGACCTTCAGGCCCAGGTCGACGAACGCCGGCAGCAGCTCGCGCGGGATGTCGGTGCGGATCAGCTCCTGGCCGGCCTTCGCCACGGCCTGGTAGTTGCGCAGCAGGTTCAGCGGGTCGGCCCTCTCAGCGATCGCCGAGATCACGCACCGCTGGCGGTCCATCCGCTGGTAGTCGTCCGAGCCGTAGCGGCCGCGGGCGAACCACAGCGCGTCCAGGCCGTCGAGGTGCTGGTCGGGGCCGGGCTCGCAGGTAGCGGGTCGGGGGGATGCCGGCGTCGGTGTTGCCGTTGACCGCGACCGGCTCGTTGATGTTGACGGTCACGCCCCCGATCGCGTCCACCATCTGCTCGAAGCCCTCGAAGTTGATCAGCACGTAGTAGTCCACCGGGAGCCCGGTAGCGCCCTCGAAGGCCTGCTTGATCGCGTCGGCACCCTCGTTCGCCGACTTCCCGAGGATGTGCGGGTAGAGGAGCGGCACCTCCTTGTACACCGCGTTGAGCATCCAGCTGCCGGGATCACCGGCACCGGTGAAGCCGTCCGGGAACACGTCGTGCAGCGGGCTGGTCACGGGGAACGGCGCGTTCATCATGTTGCGCGGCAGGCTGAACGAGACCGCGCGCCCGGTCCTCGTGTCGACCGAGACCAGGATCATCGAGTCGGTACGGACGCCGTCGCGGTAGGGGCCGCCGTCGCCGCCCAGGAGGAGCAGGTTGACCCGGTCCCGGCCACCCCAGGGGTCCTCCTGCTCCACGTGCGGCGCCGTCGCGCTCTGGTTGTTCTCGAACACGTGCTGCACGAAACCCGCCTGCACCGTCGCGTACCGGGAGGCGACCGCGGTGGGAACGGCCACGGCCAGGATCACGGCGGCGACCACGACCGCACCGACCCCCGTCTCCCAGCGCCGTACGCCGAAGGGACGGACCATCAAGAACGTGAGCACCACGACCAGGGTCCACAGCAACAGCACGACGCCCAGCGCCACCGAGCTGAGCTCGAGCCGCGCCGGGTCGAACGCGAAGTCCAGCGCACCCTGCACGTCGTGCGGCAGGTACAGCACCGACCCGACCAGGGTCACCGCCGCGAGCACCATCGTGACCAGGCCGAGCACCCGGCGGCCGGCCCACCAGAAACCCGTGCCCGGCGCCACCGCCGACATCAGGGTGACCGCGAGCGCGCCGCCCACGCCCTGGGCACGCCGGAACCTCGGCGTCCCCCGCCGCGCCCCACCCGGCCTGCGGGCCGGCGTACGGCCGGACGCCTCGGACACGGGGGTGCCCGGGGCGCTCCTGGAGGTCATGGCGGGCTTTCTGCAGAGGCGGACACCCGTTCGGGGCCGTGCGGACACGTCTGTGACGTCCCAGCCTCCGAGAAGGTTGTCCGGCGGGGCACCGGGCCATGGTCCCGGCCCGTCGGGACCCACGTCTCTCAGGCGCGCCGCGCGGGGTCAGACATCTGTCGACCACGCTGAGCATCGTGCCGGTGGGGCTCCTCGACGCAGGGTCGTGGCCCGCTCAGGGGACGAGGGCGTCGGCGGTGGCGACGTGCTCGACGTCCTGGGTCTCGTCCACCGGTGGCACCACCTCGACCGGGCACCTCGCCTCGCGGATCACCGCCCGGGCGGTGGAGCCGAGGTAGTGCACGAAGCCGCCGTGGGCCGGTCGGCTGATCAGCAGCAGGTCCGCGTCCCCGGACTCCTCGGTGAGGGCGAAGGCCGCCTGCCGGTGCAGGACCTCGACCTCGACCTGCACCTCGGGGTAGGCGAGCCGCAGGTCGATCAGGTTGTCCTCGATCGAGCGGACGACCTCGGTGACCTTCTCGCTCGTGGTGGTCCGGTCCGCGATCATGTCGTCGTAGCCGGACAGCATCCGCCACGCGTGGACCACCCGGAGGTCTGACTGGGTCTGCTGGGCCACTGCGAAGGCGGCTCCCAGCAGGTGCTCGGCGTGCCGGGTCGTCTTGAGGCCGACGACGACGCGGCCGGTGCGCGGAGCCGAGCCCTGCTCCGGCGGCACGATCACGAGCGGGCACCGGACGCGAGCGGCCGCGCCGGTCACCGTGGACCCGGTCCACAACCGCTCGGCCAGACCGTGCGGTGGGGCGCCGACGGCGAGGAGCGCCGCGTCGGTGGTGTGCTGCACCAGCGCGTCCACCCGGGAGCCCAGCAGCAACGTCGTGGTGACGTCGAGCCCGGGGACCGTGGCCTCGGCGAGGTCCGCGGCCTCGTCCAGCACGGCGTGGGCAGCCTTGTGCATCGAGGCGTCGGGCGCGACCGGGAACGGACCTGCCGGCAGGTAGGCCGGCATCACGGTCACGACCTCCAGCGGAAGTCCGCGGGTACGTGCCTCCTGAGCGGCGTACACGACCGCGGCGCGTGCGCCACGAGAGCCGTCCGTGGCGGCGACGACGCTGATGGTCTCGTGAGTCCTGGACATGCTTCCTCCCCTCCTCCGGCCCTGGGCCTCGGGTGGGTCCGGGCTGTGGAACCTTGCTTCCGGTCCACCTCCAGCACACCGCGGAACCGCCGCCGGGGAAAGGGCCGTTCGGGCATCGACGGACCCCCTTGGTCCCGGACTCCCGGCTCGCTCGTCCGGTGGCTCCGCGACCTGGTCGGCACCGTCGACGCCGTACGTCCCACCTTCTGGCCGGAGGAGGCCGCGCCGGTCTCCTGTCATCATGCGACCGTGAACCCTTCCGTCGCCGGCCCGCGACGACCTCGCCGTCACCTGGTGGGGCCATGCGACCGCGACCGTCGAGATCGGTGGGCTCCGCGTGGTCACCGACCCGGTCCTCGTGGACCGGCTCTTCCACCTCCGTCGCTACGGCGTCACCCCGCGGCCCGAGGCCGCGACGGCCGACCTGGTCCTGCTCTCCCACCTGCACGGCGACCACATCCATCTGCGCTCGCTGCGGCGGTTCGGGCCCGAGGTGCCGGTCGTCGCGCCGCACGGTGCTCGGCGACTGCTGCGCCGGCTCGGGCTGGACGACGTACGGACCGTCGAGCCCGGCGACGTCGTCGAGGTGGCCGGGGCCACGGTCGAGGTGCTGCCGGCCACCCACGACGAACGCCGTTCCCCGCTCTCGCAGGTGCGCGGACCGGCCCTCGGCTTCCGGGTGTCGGCGGGGAGCCACTCCTTCTGGTTCCCCGGTGACACCGGGCTCCGCGACGACATGACGCAGGTGGGCCGCGTCGACCTGGCGCTGGTCCCGGTCGGCGGGTGGGGTCCGACGCTGGGTCCGCTCCACATGGATCCCGACGAGGGTGCCGAGGCGGTGCAGCGGGTCGGCGCGCGCTGGGCCGTGCCCGTGCACTGGGGCACGTTCTGGCCGGTGGCGCTGTCCAGGATCACGCCGGCCCGCCACACCACGCTCTTCGTCACCCCTGGCCCGCGCTTCGTCGACGCCCTGCACGAGCGCGCGCCGGACGTGGCGCCGCTCGTGCTCGGCCACGGGGAGCGGGCTGCGCTCGGCTGATGACCGCCGCGATCGCGCGCCCGCCCGACCCGGGCGGCCTGCCCGGGTCGTCAGCCGCCAGTCACATCTCGGCGAGCAGCTTGGCCTTCGCCATCTGGAACTCCGCGTCGTCGAGCACGCCGGCCTCCTTGAGGTCGCCCAGCTTCTTCAGCTGCGCGATCAGGTCGTCGGTGGACGCCTCCGGCTCGGCCGGGGCCGCCGGCGCGGCCTGGACGTACTCCTGCGGCGGCGGCGCGTACTGCTGCTGTTCCTGCTGCTGGGCGTACTGCTCGTCGGCCTTGGACTGCGCCCGGGCGTTCTGGCGTCGTGCGACGCCACCCGACACGGCGGTCGCCGTCCCTGCGACCACCGCCGTGCGGGCGGCCATGCCGACCAGGCCCGGGCGGCCCATCCGTCGTCCCATCATGATGCGTCTCCTTCGTCGGTCCTACGAGCGTCGGTGCAGGTGGTCAGGCGGTCTCGGCGAGCGCGGCTAGCACGTCGTCGACGACGTCAGCGGGGATCCGGACAGCCGCCGCGAGAACGCCGCCGGAATCGACGATGGCGTCCCGAAACGGGATCGCCCAGGTGTGCTCGAAGACCAGGATCGCCGCGGAGCTGTTCGGCTCGAGGGTCTCCGACAGGGCCTCGATGTCCTCGTCCGAGACCAGCGCGTCGATGGTGTCGAAGAGCTCGGCGAGCGCGGTCAGGTCGGTGTCACCGGTCACCTGGTCGATCTCGAGGATGGTGATCTCGTCACCCTCCTCGCGGCTGATCAGCAGCCCGTCGACGATCCGGATCGTGTCCGCCTCGACCAGCCGGCGGAGCTCGGGGATGATCTTGCCGTTGAACCGGTTCCCCGGGAACTCGACGACGATGACCTCGATGGGTCCGACTGACATGACGATCCTCCTGCAGGCCGGTGACAGCTGATCCGATCAGTCTGCGAGCGCCAGAGTCGAACCCTCTTCACCCGGACGGGGTGACCCGCGGGCTCCGTCCGGTGCACCACACTCCTGCCATGGCGGGGTCGAACGACATCCAAGCGGCCCGACTCGACCGCAGCAGACTGCGCATCGGTGACGTGGTGCGACTGCTCGTGTCGTGGCTGCTCTCCGCCCTCGCCCTCGGCGTCGCCGTCTGGCTCCTCGACGACCTCACGGCGAACTCGTTCTGGGACGTGCTCTGGGCCTCGGCCGTCACCGCCGTGGTCGGCCTGCTGATCCGTCCCGTGATCGTGCTCGTCTCGGCGTACGTCGGCTGGATCGCCGTGGTGCTCGCGGGGCTGCTCGGCCAGGCCCTGGTGACCTACGTGGCCCTCGAGCTCTCCCCGGGCATCACCACCACGGTGGGCGCCGCCATCGTCGCCTCCTGGATCGTGGCCGCGACCGGGACCGCCGTCGCCTGGCTCACGACGTCCGGCACCGACGACGCCTTCGCCCTCTCGCTGGAGCGCGGGCGCCGGCGCGTGACGACGGTCGACGACCCCGAGGTCGACGGCATCGTCTTCATCCAGCTCGACGGCCTCCCGTTCCCGGTCCTGCGCTGGGCGATCGCGGCCGGCTCGGTGCCGACCATGCGTCGCTGGCTCTCCTCCGGCGACCACGTGCTGCGCGAGTGGACACCCCAGCTGCCCTGCACCACGCCCGCCAGCCAGCTGGGCATCCTCCACGGCACCATCGACCGGGTGCCGGCCTTCCGGTGGTACGACCGCGAGCTCGGACGGCTGCTCGTCGCCAACCGCCCCGCCGACGCCGCCATCATCGAGGAGCGGGCGAGCAACGGGCGCGGCCTCCTCGCCGACGGCGGGGTGTCGGTCTCCAACATCTTCACCGGGGACGCCGAGCGCTCCTTCCTGACCATGAGCAGGGCCAAGCTCGGACGCAGCGACGTCGGCAAGCGACGGACCTTCGCCGGGTTCCTCACCGACCCCCAGGGCTTCATGCGCGCCCTCGTCCGCACCATCGCCGAGATCGTCAAGGAGCGCTTCCAGGCCCGTCGTCAGGTACGACGCGACCTGATGCCGCGGGTCCACCGCGGCTGGACCTTCGCCGTGCTGCGGGCAGCGACCAACGTGCTCGGACGCGACCTCAACACCGCGATCATCACCGAGGAGATGCGCAAGGGGACCCGCAGCATCTACGTCGACTACGTCGACTACGACGAGATCGCCCACCACGCCGGCATCTTCCGCCCTGAGTCGCTGGCGGCGCTCGACGGGCTCGACCGCGTGCTGGCCACCCTCGAGCGGCTCGCCCAGTCGGGCGCGCGGCGCTACCACTTCGTGATCGTCTCCGACCACGGCCAGTCCCAGGGCCAGGTGTTCGCCGACCGCTACGGCGTCGACCTGGCGACGCTGTGCGGCACCTTGATGAAGGAGGAGGTCGAGTCGGTCGACGCCCCGGTCGAGGGCTGGGGCCGGGCGGAGGCGGTGGCCGACGGCATCGGGACCGCCGGGGTCACCGGACGCGTCGCCGGACGCGCCTCCGACGTCACCCAGCGCCACCTCGACGACGAGGCGACCGTCGCCGAGGCCGACATCAGCGTGCTCGGCTCGGGCAACCTCGGGCTGCTCTACGTGCACCAGCCCACCCGGCTCACGCTCGACGACCTGGCCGAGCGGTGGCCGGCCCTGGTGCCCGGCCTGGCCGCGCACGAGGGCGTCGGGTTCGTGGCCGGCATCGACGCGGCGGGTCGCCCCTGGGCCATCGGTGCCGAGGGACGGGTCGCCCTCGACACCGGCGAGGTGCAGGGCGACGACCCGCTGGCGCCGTACGGCGAGCACGCGGCCCGCGTGCTGCACCGCGCGGTGATGCTGGCCGAGGGCCCCGGACCTCTACATGAACAGCACCGTCGACGCCGACACCCTCGACATCGCCGCCTTCGAGCCGCTCGTGGGAGCCCACGGTGGGCTCGGCGGCTGGCAGGACCGCGCCGTCCTCCTGGTGCCGCGGGAGCTCGCCGGCGCGCTGCCCGAGGGTCGGATCGAGGGCGCCGACCACCTGCACCGGGTGCTGGTGGAGATGCTCGAGTCGCTCGGTCACGCGCACCGGCGCTGACCGACCCGGTGAGCTAGGCGCTCCTGCTCGGCGACCTGCTCCGGCGCCTGGTCGGGCGGGTCCTCCGACGGGACGTCGAGCGACAGCAGCGGGTCCACCCAGCGCGCCGTCGGGTCGGCGTCCACGAGCACGGCGCTGGACGAACAGCGTCATCGGCAGGGCGAGCAGCGCGCCCAGCGGGCCGAGCACGAACGTCCAGAACACCAGCGACAGGAAGGTCAGGCTGACGCCCAGGTTGAGGGCGTCCGCCTGGAACTTCGGCTGGATCACCGACTGGATCACGAAGTTGATCGCGCAGTAGACGACGATCACCGCGACCATCTTCCACACGCCGCCCTCGAGCAGCGCGAGCAGCGCCGGCGGGACCAGCCCGATGATGAACCCGATGTTGGGGATGAAGTTCGTGATGAACGCGAGCACGCCCCACACGAACGCACCGGGGACGCCCATCAGCTGCAGGGCGATCGTGTCGATCACGGCCACGATCAGGCCGAAGACCGCCGAGACGGCGAAGTAGGTGCGGGTGCCGTGCGAGAACGTGCCCAGCGACTCGGGCGACGCGGGAGTGGTCGGGGCCGGTGGACGCGAAGACCGCCGGCAGCTTGCCGGCGTCGAACGCGAGGAAGATGGTCAGGATCCCGAGGAAGATGATGTTCGAGAGCACCCCGAGCGTCCCGGTGAGCACCGTGGTGGCCAGGTCGAACACCTTGCTGGAGTCGAGCGAGCTGGTGACGGAGTCGATCTGCTTCTGGTCGACGCCGAGGGACTTCGAGCCAGTTGCCGACGTTCGCCGTGAGGTCGTTCAGCTGGGGCGTGTACTGCGTCACGAGCTGCGCCAGCTTCGCGACGGAGACGACCAGGGCAGACGATCATCGTGATCACGATCAGGTAGACCGTGAGGATCGTGACGAGCGCCGACAGCCACGACGGGCACGCCCTTGCGCTCCAGCCAGGTGCGGATCGGGTACACGGTGATCATCAGCACCAGGGCCAGGATGCGTCGGCGCGAGGAAGTCGTTGACGGCCTTCATGCCCGCCGCCGTGATCGTCGCCGCGGCGAACCCGAGCAGGATCACGAGGGTGCGAGGCAGCGGGGCGCGCCCCGTCACGGGAGTGCTCATGACGAGGGCATCAGCTTGTCGAGGACGAAGCCGAGCACGGCCTCGATCACCGAGATCACGAACGCCGCGACGATCACGCCGAGGAAGCCGCCGACGTCGAGGGAGTCGGTCAGGCCCGGCCGTGATGGCCAGCAGGACGGCGTTGACCACCAGGGAGAAGAGCCCCAGCGTCATCAGCGTGAGCGGCGCCGACACCAGCCTCAGGATCGGTCCGAGGAGGGCGTGGACGAGGGCGAAGACCAGCGACACCCACAGCAGGGACACCAGCCCGCCGTTCACGGTGACGGAGTCGAGCAGCGCCGCCGCCAGGCCGATCGCCGCGGCCACCACGGCCCACGCGATCAGTAGTCGTACGAGCATGGAGCACTCCCTGTCGTCGCCGGTCCGGCACGCGGACAATATCGGTCCGCAGGGGCCGAAGCGGGGGATCACCCGCCGTGGGTGAGCGTCACGGGCCGGAGCCGCAGCCGGAACGGACATGAGCCGGGGTCTCGCCAGGGTGCACAATCCATCGACGTGACCAGCGCCCGCACGTCGGCGGACACCGCGGTCTCGGCGCGCGAGGCCGAGGTCCTCGCGGCCGTCGCCGACCACCTCACGAACGCCGAGATCGCTGCTCGCCTCTTCATCTCGGTCCGCACGGTCGAGAGCCACGTCTCGTCGCTGCTGCGCAAGCTCCAGGTCGCCGACCGGCGTGAGCTGGCCGCCGCCGCGGACCGGTACCTGTCGGTGCCCGTCGTCGCAGTGGCCGGACCGCCACGTGCCCGGCCTCGCTCCCGGTCCCGCTGACGTCGTTCGTCGGCCGGGAGGCCGAGGTCACGGCGCTGACGGCGGCCCTGGCCGAGCACCGGCTGGTCACCGCGATCGGTCCCGGTGGCGTCGGCAAGACCCGGCTGGCCCTCCGGGTCGCCCGCGACGTCGAGGACGCGTTCCCGGACGGCGTCTGGTTCGTGGACCTGGTGACGGTCACCGACCCCGGCCTGGTCGGGCTCGCCGTGGCCCAGGCCCTCGGGCTCGGCGAGAGCCAGGGTCGCGTCGGTCGAGGACGTGATCACCGGGTGGATGGGGACCCGGCGAGGTCCTGCTCGTGCTCGACAACTGCGAGCACGTCCTGGAGGGCGTCGGCGTGCTGCTCGAGCGGCTGCTCGCGGCCTGCCCGCACCTCACGGTGCTCGCCACCAGCCGCGCGCGGCTGCTGCTCCCCTTCGAGCAGGCCTTCCCGGTGCCCGGACTCTCCGTGGCCCCCACCCCGAGCGGCCGTGCCGACGCCGTCGAGCTGTTCCTCAGGCGGGCCGCCGCCGGTGGCGCCGCGGTCCCGGACCACGACCTCGACCGGGTGGTCGCGCTGTGCCGCGGTCTCGACGGCATGGCGCTGGCCATCGAGCTGGCGGCGGCGCGGCTCCCGTCGCTCGGTCTCGACGGGCTGGAGTCGGGTCTCGCCGACCGGCTGGTCCTGCTGACCGGCGGTTCGCGCCTCGACGACCGCCACCGCTCGCTGCGTTCGGCGCTGGACTGGAGCTATGCCCTCCTCGACGAGCCCGACCGGGCGCTGCTGCGACGGCTGTCGGTGTTCGCCGGAGCGTTCGCCGCGGCGTCCGCGGCCGAGGTGCTCGGCGGACTGGGCGCCGGTGCGACGTCGAGCTCGTGCCGTCGATCCTGGCCCGGTTGGTCGACCAGAGCCTGCTGGTCACGACCACCACCCCGGGCGGGACCCGCTACCGCGTGCTCGAGACGATCCGTCAGTACGGCGCGACGCTCGTCGAGGACGCCGGCGAGACCCAGGATGCTCCACGCTCGTCACCTGGCCTGGATCCTCGACGCCGCGCGACGCATGCTCCCCCCGGTGATGGACGGCCCCGAGGGCGACGCCTGGCGGGCGGACTTCGACGTGCTCTCGGCCGAGGCGCGGGTCGGCCCTGCCCCGGGCGCGGTACGTGGCGGACCAGCGGGACCCGGCGTACCAGGTGTCGCTGCTGCTCGCCGAGCTGAGCTTCGCCCGCGGCCGCCCCGGCGAGGCCCAGCGGCGCTACGAGCTCGCCGCGGAGCTGGCGCCCGACGACGCCGCGAGGACGGCGGCCCTGCGCCTGGCCGCCGGTGCGGCCGAGGGGCGGCAGTTCGGCAACGAGGCGCTGCGCCTGCGCGTGCTGGCCGCCGAGTCGGCCCTGCGGGCCGGTGACCGGACCGGGGCGGGCATGGACTTCGCCCGCGCGGCCGAGCTGATCCGGCGCGGACCGGGCATCATCGCCACGCTGCCTCCCGAGGACGAGGTGGCGCGGCTGATCGAACGGGCCCGTCCCCTGGTCGCCGGCGACCCTGCAGCGGAGGGACGGCTGCTGACCGCGATGGCCTTCGACGCCGACGAGCGGGATCCAGCGACCCGGGCCCTGGTGCTGCGGGCCATCGAGCTGGCGAGGTCTGCCGGAGACCTGATGGGAGAGAGTGCGGCGCTCGACATGCTGTCCACCATCCACACCGCCCACGGCGAGCACATCGAGGCGCTCGCCTGCGCCGTACGCCGGACCGAGCTGCTGGCGCGGGTGCCGGTGACCGCCGACTCCGCGCTGGAGTTCTTCGACGCCTTCCAGATGGGCTCTGCGTGCGCGGTCTCCGCCGGTGACCTGCGCACGGCACACCGGCTGGGCGAAGGTCTCTGCGAGCTGCCGTTCTACCGCGAGGAGGACCATCTCGCGACGTCCCGGCTGATCGTGGTCGGTCTGCTGAGCGGTGGCTGGGACGAGGCGGTCGAGCTCTCCGAGCTCTTCCGAGCGGGGCTGGGAGCGCGCGGGCCGGCCGATCGCCGGCAACCTCAGCCCGGCGCCGTACGCCGCGGCCGCCGTCCACGCGCTCCGCGGGGACGAGGAGCGGCGGCGGCACTGGATGGACGTGTCCGCCACCCTGACCACGCCCGGGCGGCCGCGCGAGACGATCCACTTCGGCGAGTTCTTCGACGCTCTCGTGCTGCTCCACCGCGGCGAGCCCGCGGAGGCCGTGGCCCTGCTCGACGAGCCGCCCGAGGAGTTCGTCAACCACTACAACGGCATGTGGCGCCCGTGGTACGCGTCGGCCTGGGCCGAGGCCGCGGTCCTGGCCGAGCTCCCCGACGCCGCGCACCGGGTCGCTCGGGCGGTGCCGCTGACGGTCGGGAACCCGGTCGCCCAGGCCGTGGTACGCCGGGCGGCCGGGCTGGTGGCCGGAGCCGACGCCGGCCGCGCCGACCTCGTCGGCGCGGCCACGGCCCTGCGCGCGCTCGGGGCCAGGTACCAGTGGGCACGCACGCTGGTGATGCTCGGCGGGGACGACCGCGAGCGCGGCGAGCAGGAGCTCGCCGCGCTCGGTGCGACGCCGATGCCCTGGGTCAGGCCCGGGCCTCGATGATCAGGTTGAACGGCGTCTGCGTGGCGACCCGCACGTGGGAGAAGCCCGCCTCGTGCAGCACCTCCTCGAGCCGCTTCGGGCCGGCCTGCGCGCCGAGCCCGAGCCCCACGTCCTGGGCCAGGGACGACGGCGTGCAGATCACCGTCGACAGGCCGTAGTAGAGGCGGCTCACCGGGTTCAGGTTGTCCTCGAGCCGCTCCCCCGCCGCCGGCTCGACCAGGAGCAGCGTGCCGTCGTCCGCAAGCGCCTCGCGGATCCGGCGGGCCGCGCCGACCGGGTCGCCCATGTCGTGCAGGCAGTCGAACAGGGTGACCAGGTCGTAGCCCGTCGCCCGGGAAGTCCTGCGCCGAGGCGACCTCGAAGCGCGCCCGCCGCTCGACGCCGGCCTCCGCGGCGGCCTTCCGGGCCGCCTCGATCGACGGCCCGTGGATGTCGTAGCCGACGAACGACGAGTGCTCGAACGCCTGGGCCAGGATGATCGTCGAGGCGCCGAGCCCGCACCCGACGTCGACGACGCTCGCGCCGTCCCGGAGCTTCTCGACGACACCGTCGAGGGCCGGGAGCCAGGAGTCCACGAGGTAGGCCTCGTAGCCGGGGCGGAACAGGCGCAGCGCGCCGGTGTAGAGCCGGTCGTCGTGGTCGCCCCACCCGATGCCCTCGCCGGTGGTGAACGCCCGGGCGAAGGCCTCGTGGTCGGTGTAGCAGGAGGCGATCGTCTCGAAGGCGCCGTCGAGGAAGACCGGGCTGGTCTCGTCGGCGAGCACCATCGCGTGCTCCGCGCTCAGCTCGAAGGTGCCGTCGGCGGCCTGGAACGCGACGTAGCCGCCCGCCGCCTGGTTGGCCAGCCACTCCCGCACGTAGCGCTCGGGGTGCCGGTCCGAGCGGCCAGCGCGGCCGGTGTGAGCGGGCCGGCCCCGGCCATCGCCCGGTAGAGACCCAGCCGGTCCCCGAGGTGGACCATCAGCCCGCTGATGGCGGCCGCGAGGTCCCCGACCGTCTGGTGGACGAACTGCTCGAGGGCCTGCCTCGTCGAGGCGGGGCGTGTCGGTCATGGTCATCGGTGGCTCCTTCCCGGACTCCCGTCCAGGTGTCGTACGTCGTGGGCCGCCCGAGCCGGGCGGCCTCCAGAACAGTGCGGCCCGGTCCCGGCCCGACGCATCCGTGGCCGGCACGGAGAGCACCACGGAAACGCCCGGATCCGTGGTGCACCCCGATGTGCCCGCGCGTCGCGCGACCCAGGGTTGCGACCACGGCGGACGCCGTGCCCCGTGAAGGAGAAGACCCGTGATGACGTACGACCTGCTGGTGCAGCTGGCCTCCCAGCGCACGGCCCTCGATCGCGTGCACCGCGCCCGGCGGACCAGCCGCCAGCGTGCCTGCGCGGAACGACGTGCGAGACAGCGAGACGTGAGACGGGGTTCGTCGCCATGGCCGGCGTGACCTCACTGTGCGCGCCGAACCCCTGCGTCCGGGTGACCCTGCCGGACGGGTCGGCGGTGGCCCTCCGTCCGCTGGAGCCCGAGGACGCCGACCTGCTGCTCGACATCTTCGACCGGCTCGGCCCGCGCTCCCGGGAACGGCGGTTCCTGGTGCCGAAGCACACGCTGACGGCGTCCGACCTGCGACAGCTCACAGCGGTCGACCACCGCGACCACGAGGCGGTCGTCGCCTTCTCGGTGGAGGACGGGCGTCCGGTGGGGGTGGCCCGGTTCGTACGCAGCCCCCAGGACCCCGAGACCGCCGACGTGGCCGTCGTCGTCGTCGACGCCTGGCAGTCGCGTAGCCTCGGGACGGTGCTCGCGTCGTCGCTGGTCCGCCGGGCCGAGGAGCTCGGGGTCCGCCGCTTCTCGGTCCTGATGGCCCGCGACAACCAGGCGGCAGCCGGGCTCGTGCGACGCGTTCTCGGTGACGTCGAGCAGGCGGAGGTGAACCGGGAGACCGCCGAGCTCGTGGTCTCCCTCAGCGCCGCCCGTCCCGCCCGGGGCGAGCACGACGTCTGCAAGGGGGCCTGACCGTGAGCATCGACCACGCGATCCCCCGGGTCCGCACCCTGCTCGGCATCTGGGCGCACCCCGACGACGAGGCGTACCTGTCCTCGGCCCTGATGGCGGCGGTACGCCGCGACGGGGCGCGCGTCGTGGTGGTGACCGCGACCCGGGGCGAGAACGGCACCGACGACCCGGGTCGCTGGCCGCCCCAGCGGCTCGCCGAGCAGCGCGAGCGCGAGCTCCGGGCGAGCCTCGACGTGGTCGGGGTGACCGAGCACCACTGGCTCGGTCACCGCGACGGCGAGCTGTCCGGCGTACCGCTCGTGGAGGGCGCCCGCGAGCTGGTCCCGTTCCTGAAACGGCTCGACCCGGACACCGTGGTCACGTTCGGCCCCGAGGGCATGACCGGGCACGCCGACCACCGGGCGATCTCGGCCTGGGTGACGCAGGCCTGGGAGCTCACCGGCCGCCGCGCCGCGCTCTGGTACGCCACGCTGACGCCGGAGTTCCATGCCGAGTGGGGCGCCCTGAACGACGAGGTGGGGCTGTGGTTCGACGGGTCGCTGCCCCCGGTCACCCCGTACGCCGACCTCGCGGCCCACATCCGCCCGACCGACGACCTGCTGGTCCTCAAGCATCGGGCCCTCCGGGCCCACGCCTCGCAGACCCGACCCCTCGAGGACCTCGTCGGCCCCGAGGTCTACCGCCGCTGGTGGGCCAGCGAGAGCTTCGTCGCGGCCGGCTGAGGGAGTCACGGTCTCGTTGCAGTCGCGTCACGACTCGTGCCGGCGGGCTGACCTGCAGTCGCCCGGTCCCTAGCGTCGGGCCATGACGACCTCGCCCGGCCCCACGCACGCGTTCGACTTCTGGATCGGCGAGTGGGAGGTGGTCGGGCCCCAGGGCAGTCGGCTAGGCACCAGCTCGATCGCCGCCGTGCTCGGCACCGGTGCCCTCGCCGAGCACTGGCACGGCGACGGCGGGTTCGAGGGACGCAGCCTCAACGCCTACGACGCCACCCGCGGCCACTGGCACCAGACCTGGCTCGACTCCACCGGCGGCGTGCTGATGCTGGACGGCGGGCCGGTCGGCGACGCGATGGTGCTGGAGGGGATGGCGCCGGGCGAGGACCCGTCCGCGATGCTGCTCCAACGCATCACGTGGAGTCCGGAGGAGCACGGCGTACGCCAGCACTGGGAGAGCAGCGCCGACGACGGCGCCACCTGGACCACCGTCTTCGACGGCCACTACCGCCCTTGCCGGACCCGTCGTCCTGACGCGGGCGCAGGAAAACGCGGAAGGAGCGGGCCGGACAATCCCCGGTTCGACCGTTCCTTCCGCGTTTCCGTGCGGTGCACCCCGCGGGGTGTCCGTTCCGCGGGGCACACGTCAAGAGGCCCGAAGGCATGGGCGCCGTGGCCCCGCGGGTGAGACGCTCCGTCCCCTCGCCCATGACGCGAGCGCTCGGTCAAGTTCGTGCCGGCGCGCTCAGACGTACTTGTCACGGATGTGCGTGTCAGCCAGCTCCAGGGAGCGGCGGACCGCGGTCACCGCGGTCAGGAACGAGTCCCGGTCGACCCCCCACAGGCAGGCCTCGGTGGTTGCCGTGACCGACGCCGTCCGAGGCACTGAGCGCAGCAGCGCGATCTCTCCGAACCAGTCACCGGGCCCCAGCTCGCGCACCTGCGTCTCGTCGATGTCGACGCGGACCGTCCCTGAGGCGATCACGTAGAACCGGGTGCCGGCGTCGCCCTGCCGGACGACGCACTCCCCCGCGGTCACCTGCTCCGCGACGGCGTCGCGCGCGAGCCGCTCCACCACGCGGGGCGCGAGCACGGCGAAGACGGGAATCGGCATCAGCAGGGCCAGCACCTCGGCCGGGACGGTCGCCTCGGTGTCGAGACGGCGCAGCACGCCGTACGACGCGGCCGCCGTGGCCGGCAGGAAGCAGCCGGCCACGAAGAACGCGGCCTGTGCGCCGAGCAGGCCGACGAGGGCCGGCGCGGCCAGGGTGCCGAGGGCGATGGCGGTCATGGCGAAGGCCTCTTGCAGACCGAACATCGCGGTGAGGAGGTGGTCGGGCAGCAGACGCTGGATGAAGGTCCGGGAGGCGACGTCGTAGAACCGGATGCCCGCGCCGCACACCGCCACGAGAGCCAGGGCGACCACGGGAAGCTGCGCCTGTCCGGCGAGGGCGAACGCGACGCCGGCGCCCACGGCACCGAGCACCAACGGCCCGGCAAGACGAGAGCGCCCGATCAGGGTGAACGTGAGGGCGGCACCCGCGAACCCGCCGACGCCGATCGCGGAGTTCAGGATGCCCGGGCCGGCGTCTGACATGCCGAGCACCTGGAGGGCGAGCACGACGAGCAGGATGTCCATCATGCCGACGAGCGCGAACTCCGCCGCGATCAGGAGTGTCATCAGCCGCGCCGCCGGGTTCCGCAGCACCGTGCCCAACGCGCCCCCGGAGCGACGTTCCCCCACGCCCCGGCGCGAAGCCGTGGCCAGCCGTGCCGTCAGCACGAAGGCCACCGCGGTGCAGGCGCTCATCGCGAGCAGCACCCCGTCGGCACCCCAGGCGGCCAGGACCAGCCCACTGGCCAGCGGGCCCAGGAAGGTCGCAAGCGCCTCCAGCGAGCCGGAGACCGCGTTGCCGGCGGTGAGGTCACCGGTGGTGCGTGAGATCTCCGGCAGGAGCGCGTTGTGCGTGGGCCGGGTCGTCGTCACGGTGACGGCCGAGGCGGCCGCCGCCAGGGCCACGATCGCAAGCGGAGCATCCGCGAGCAGGGCGATGCCGACCGTCAGGTAGCCGACGGTCTGCGCGGCGTAGCCGACGGCCAGTGCACGGCCGCCCGGGAGCCGCCCGAGGAGTGCCGCCACCGGAGCCGCGAGCAGCGCTGCCGGCACGAGCTGGATGAGCGCGATCGCGCCGGCCCCGCGGACACCTCCGACGCCGAAGCCCCAGACCAGGAGGGCGATCCAGACGGCCCACTCGGCGATGTTGAACATCAAGAAGGCCGCCAGCGCGCGCCGCAGGTCCGGGTTGCCGAGCGCATGACGGACGACCTCGCCGCGACCCCCGCCTCTGCGGCGGCCGCTCACGATCTCACCACCGCCGGGCGTGGCTTGCCCTGTGGCCCGACCATCAGCACCTCCGCTGCGAGGTCCGCGGTGTCGTCGCTGACAGGCGACGTGCTCGCGGACCTCGTGGGGCGACTATCCACCCGTCCGGGCCGCCCGCGCCACCGAGATCGTTACAGTCGCGCGATGGACGTCTTCCTGGTGGGCGGTGGCTGGTCGGACGCGGCGGCGCACGACATGTTCGGCGGGTTCGTCGTGGCGGCGGCGCGCGCACGCCCCGACGGAGACCGCCCCGGGTGCTGCTGGTGGTGATGGGCGTCGACGACGAGGCGCGGGAGTACCACGAGAGGTTCGTCCGGGTCCTCGGCCGGGTCGGGGTCACCGACCTGCGTGGTCGAGCGGGTCGCGGAGGGATCGGTCGTTGGACCCCGCGGTGCTGGACGGCATCGACGGTCTCGTTCGTCGGCGGCGGGCCCGATGCCGGCGTACCACGCGTCCCTCGAGCCGGCGTACCCACGCATCCGGGAGCTGGTCCGGAGTGGGCTCCCGTACGCCGGGTTCTCGGCGGGCGCGGCGATCGCGGCGACCACGGCGATCGTCGGTGGCTGGCTCGTCGACGGGGTGCCGGTCTGTCCCGAGGAGAGCAACGAGGACCTCGGGCCGGTGACCGTCGTCGAGGGGCTCGGCCTGGTCGAGGGTGCCGTCGACGTCCACGCCGCCCAGTGGGGCAACCTGTCCCGACTGGTCGCCGCCGTCGAGTCCGGCCTGGTGCCGTCCGGCGCTGGCTCTCGACGAGTGCACGACGCTGCTCCCGGACGGTGACGTCGCGGGCGCCGGGCGGGTCTGGCGGGTCACGCCCGGCGCGCGACGGAGTCGTGGTCACCCGGTCGCGGTGACCGCGGCCCCGGTCCGTCGGCGGGTCGGGTCACAGGGGCAGCGGGCGCGACACCGTGATGCTGGTCAGCCCGGTGACGTAGCCGAGGTGCTCGTTGAGCCGCAGCATCGAGGTGTTGCCGGCCTGGGTCCAGGTGTAGAGCTCGGTCAGGCCGTGCTCGGCGGCCCAGCGGAGCGTCCGGCGCTTCAGGTGGGAGGCGATCCCGCGACCGCGCCAGTCCCGGCGTACGGCGGTCAGCGCGTTCTCTCCGCGCTCGGGGCGGTCGGTGTCGCGGTCCAGTCCGGCGCAGCCGATCACCTCGCCGCCGTACAGGGCCAGGAACATCGGGTCGCCCGCCCACGACGTGGTCCACTGCTCGGCGCTGATCTGCAGCGGCTGGAACAGCGCGAAGTCGGCGAGCGCCTCGCGGCCGAACGTGTCGAAGCACGCCGCCCACAGCTCCGGCCGGTCGGCCAGCGTGATCACCTCGACGCCGTCCGGGAGCGCCGACGGCGGCGGCTCGTCCCCGACCGCGCGCACCTGCTCGATCTGGCGGTCCACCTCCTCGAACCCGACGTGCTCGGCGAACGCCAGCGAGCCCGGGTCCTCGACCATGGACCGGACCTCGGGGAGCCCGAGCGTCGGCCACGTGGTCGGCGAGCCGTCGTCAGCAGGGCCGAGCCGACGCCACGGCGCCGATGCTCCGGGCAGCACGCGCGGCGCCACGAAGCCACCGCCCGGTGTCCGACCGGTCGGCCACCCCGGACCCGACCACGGTGCCGTCGACGCGTGGCGAGGAGCAGCAGTCGGTCCGGCGAGTCCTGCCGCGCGCATCTCCGCCACGGTGTCGCACCGCTCCCCCGGCACGACCGCGATCCGGACCCGGCGCCACGCGTCGTAGTCGTCGTCGGTGCGGCAGACGGACAGCTCCATACGAGGGAACCTAGGCGCAGCGTCAACCGAGTTCCGGTGGCGCCGCCACCCGTGCCGGGTGATGTCGGGCCGTGCCGCGCGCGGCCACGATGGTGCCTCCGCCGGGACGAGCAAGGAGAACCCAGATGTCAGAGTCCGTCACGACGCCCGTGGACGACTACCGACGGGCCATCGAGGAGGTCGAGCGAGGCATCCGGCCGCTGGCGACCTCGGTGGACGGGCGGCAGTTCACCTTCCAGGCCTCCCTGCACGGCCTCGCCCTGCAGACCGGCGGGTACGTCGTCCTGGAGCGGGACGGGCAGACCTCCTTCGGCCAGATCCTGACCCTGCGACCGGACTCCGCCGAAGCCCCGCGGCCCGGGGCCGCTGCGTCCGCAGCCCGGATCACGATCCGACTGGCCCGCGGCGAGGGCGTGATCCTCGACGGGGA
Source organism: uncultured Actinomycetota bacterium (assembly GCA_963742195.1). Classification (GTDB taxonomy): domain Bacteria; phylum Actinomycetota; class Actinomycetes; order Propionibacteriales; family Nocardioidaceae; genus Nocardioides. The sequence continues at coordinate 21,960 of CAVULA010000004.1, read as the reverse complement.
CGGGCAGACCTTCCACGACGCCCTCGCCCGGCCCGCCACGCCGGACGAGGTGGACGCCTGGTTCGTGGGCGTGCGCCCCCGGCGGTCCGCCCTGGGCATCGGTGACCTGCTCCTCGCGCCCGGCGTCCCGGCCGCTCTGGACGCGGGCGGCTTCAACCGCCACACCTTCATGTGTGGTCAGTCCGGCTCCGGCAAGACGTACTCGCTCGGGCTGGTCCTCGAGCAGCTGCTGGTGTCCACGAGCCTGCGGATGGTGATCCTCGACCCCAACTCCGACTACGTCCGGCTGGCCGAGCTGCGCGACACCAGCGGATCGCCCGCTGCCACGGCGTACGCCGCCGCGGCCGCCGACGTGTCGGTCTGGCAGAACGCGCCCGACGCCGAGCGCCCGCTGCGGCTGCAGTTCGCGGACGTGGACTCCGCGGCCCAGGCCGCCCTCCTCGGGCTGGACCCGGTGCAGGACCGGGAGGAGTACGCGGCCCTGTCCGGGATCCTGGCCGGCGCCCGCAAGGGGCAGGCGCTGATCAGCGGCCTCGACGCGCTGCTGTCCTCGGACAACCCCGACGTCCACCAGCTCGGCCTGCGCGCGGCCAACCTGGGTGTCCTGGGCTGGTCGGTCTGGAGCCAAGGGCAGGGGCGGTCCCTGGTCGACGAGCTGGAGGACCCGACCTCGCGGTGCCTGGTGGTCGATCTCGGGTCCCTCGACACCGTCGAGGAGCAGCGGCTCATCTCCGAGACGGTGCTGTCGACCCTGTGGCGCAACCGCACCCGCCGGGAGCCCTGCCTCGTCGTCATCGACGAGGCCCACAACGTCTGCCCCAGCAAGCCCGCCGATGCGGTGACGGCGCTCGCCACCTCCTACGCGGCCCTGATCGCCGCCGAGGGCCGCAAGTTCGGGCTGTACCTGCTCACCTCGACGCAGCGTCCGCAGAAGGTCAACGAGGAGGTGCTGTCGCAGTGCGACAACCTGCTGCTGATGCGGATGAACTCCGAGGCCGACCTGGGCTACCTGAGCGACACCTTCTCCTTCGTGCCTCCGAGCCTGATCCAGCGGGCGACGACGTTCGGGCTCGGCGAGACGTTGGTCGCCGGCAAGTTCTTCCCCCACGCGGCGTACGTGAAGTTCGGCGCCCGGATGTCGCAGGAGGGCGGCGCCGACATCCCGACCGCCTGGGCGAACCCGGGCTGAGTCGCGTCGTCCCCAGGGTTGTTCGAGTCCCGGGCGCCCGTCGCTCTCGCAACCCAGCACCGACGACCCGGATGGATGGGGCCCACCGCCCGACGCTCGGTGGTACGCGGCCGCGAATCACCCGGCGCGGGTGACGCCCGCCTCCACGGGAAAGCGGTCGGATGGGGGCACGCTGTGCGGAGTACGGCGCACCAAGGGTCATCGGGATCCGATTCACCGCGCTTCGCCGCGCAACAACCACACTGGAGGCAGCTAGATGTTCGACGACAACGGGTCGTTCCTGCTCGCAATGTTCGAGTTCTTCATCTTCTTCGCATGGCTGATGTGCCTGTTCTACATCTTCTCCGACATCTTCCGGAGCCACGACCTGGGCGGCGGGGCCAAGACGGTCTGGTCGCTGTTCATCATCTTCCTGCCGTTCATCGGGGTCTTCGCCTACCTGATCGCGCGCGGCAGCGGGATGACCCAGCGTTCACTCGAGCAGCAGAAGCAGCTGCAGGCCCAGCAGGCGGAGTACGTGCGCTCGGTGGCCGGCACGGGCGGCGGCGGTTCCAGCGCCGACGAGATCGCAGCGGCCAAGAAGCTGCTCGACGACGGCACCATCACCCAGGCCGAGTTCGACCAGATGAAGGCCAAGGCGCTCGCCACGTCCTGACGTGGCCGTGCCGGCCGCGGGAGACCCGCGAGCCGACCTCGAGATGCACCAGACCGCTCCCGATCTGCACGCCGCAGGTCGGGAGCGGTCTGCTCGTGCTGGGCGGTCCAGCGCGCGGGCGGGCTCCGCGGAGCACCAGCCCGGCTAGAGTGCCGCCAGGGGGAAGAGATCGACCATGAGCACGCTGGACGCGTCGAAAGGGATCGACGAACGGCTGCTCCCCTACGTCCCCGACCTGCTGCTGGGCTGGGCACCGACCGGCGAGGACGTCCGACACCTGCGCGTCACCGGCACGCTGGCCTTCGTCGACATCTCCGGCTTCACGCGCCTGACCGAGCGACTGGCCCGCAAGGGCAAGGTCGGCGCCGAGGAGATGAGCGACATCCTCAGCGCGACCTTCGCCGGGCTGCTCACCGAGGCCCGGGACGACGGTGCCGACCTCGTCAAGTGGGGCGGCGACGCGATCCTGCTGCTCTTCCAGGGGCCGGACCACGCGCTGCGCGCGGCCCGCGCCGCCCACCGGATGCGCGCGACGCTCCGCGTGATCGGCCGCGTGCCGACCACGTCGGGCAACGTGACGCTGCGGATGTCGGTCGGCGTCCACAGCGGCGACTTCGACTTCTTCCTCGTCGGCGACCCCGAGATCCACCGGGAGCTGCTGATCAGCGGCCCGGCGGCCAGCGTCACCGCCGACACCGAGGCGGCGGCCGCGGCCGACCAGATCGGCGCTCAGCGCGGCGACGGCCGCGCTGCTCGAACCCCGGCTCCTGGGTGCACCGCTGCTCGACGGCCGGCTGCTGCGCACGGCGCCGGTGGTGGCGACGCTCCGCCACCGTCGGAGACGACACCTACGTCACCGACCCGATGCAGGTCCTCCCGCCGCCGATCCGGCGCCACCTGCTCGACGGCGACGGTGGACCCCGAGCACCGGCTGATCACGGTGGCGTTCGTGCAGTTCTCCGGGACCGACGAGCTGCTGCTCACGGCGGGCCCGGGCGCGCTCGCCGACGCGCTCGACGAGGTGGTGCGCAACGTGCAGCACGCGTGCGCCGACCACGACGTCACGTTCTTCGAGACCGACATCAACCGCGACGGCGGCAAGATCATGCTGACCGCCGGCGCGCCGCGCAGCGCGGACCACGACGAGGAACGCATGCTGCGCGTCGCCCGGCTGGTCCTCGACCGTGCGGGGCGGCTCCCGCTCCGGATCGGCATCAACCGCGGGCACGTGTTCTCCGGTGACTTCGGTCCCGCCGTTCCGGCGGACCTACTCGGTCAAGGGCGACGCCATCAACCTGGCCGCCCGGGTGATGGGGAAGGCAGCCCCGGGGCAGGCCCTCGCGACCCTGGAGGTCGTGGCCCGGTCGCAGACCGTGTTCCGCACCACCGAGCTGCCGCCCTTCCCGGTCAAGGGCAAGACGCCAGCCCGTGCGGGCGGCGGCGATCGGCGCACTCGTCGGCCAGCGCAGCGACGACCGGCAGACGATGCCGCTCGTCGGGCGAGCCGAGGAGATGGCGGTCCTGCGCGAGGCTCTCGACCGCGCGCGGGCCGCGCACGGAGGCCTCGTCGAGATCGTCGGCGACGCCGGCATCGGCAAGTCCCGGCTCGTCACCGAGCTGCTGGCCGGTGTCGACGACGTCCGCGTGATCTCGGCGCCGTGCGAGCAGTACGAGTCGTCGACGGCGTACTTCCCCTTCCGCCGGCTGCTCCGCGACGTGCTCGACGTACCGGCCGATGCCGATGCGCGGACGCCGTAGCGGCCGTGCTCGCCGACCGGGTCGCGGCGGCCGCGCCGCACCTCCTGCCGTGGGTGCCGCTGCTCGGCATCCCGCTCGACGTCTCGCTGCCGTCGACCCGGGAGTCCGAGGAGCTCGACGAGGAGTTCCGCAAGGGCCGGCTGGAGGAGGTGCTGACCGAGCTGCTCGGGTACCTGCTGCCCACCCCCACCGTCGCTGGTGATCGAGGACGCCGAGGTGATGGACGACGCCTCCGCCGACCTGCTGCGGCGGCTCGTCGACCGGATCGACGACCGCCCGATGCTGGTCGTGGTCACCCGGCGCGACCAGTCGACCGGCTTCGTCCCCGACCCCGACAGCACGCTTCTCCTCGCTGCGCCCGGCACCTCTCGATCGCGACCGCAGCCGTCGCGCTGGTCCAGGTGGCCCTCGACGACCATCCCCTGACGCCCCAGGCCCTGGCCGCGCTCGCCCAACGCGGCGGCGGGAACCCGATGTTCCTCGCAGGCGCTGGTGGTCGAGGCCGGCCGGTCGGGCTCGCTGGAGCAGCTGCCCGAGTCGGTCGAAGGACTGGTCACCAGCCAGATCGACCGGCTGGACCCGGCGGACCGCACCGTGCTCCGGTACGCCGCGGTCCTGGGGCTCGTGGTCGACGAGTCCGCGTTGGTCACGCTGCTCGACGAGCACGATGCACGGGTGCCGCGTGGTGCGCTGGACCGGCTGAGCGACTTCCTGGTGCGGGACGGCCCCGGACGGATCCGGTTCCGCAACGCCCTGATCCGCGACGTCGCCTACGAGGGTCTTCCCTTCCGGCAGCGCAAGACTGCTCCACGACCAGGTCGGTCTCGCCATCGAGCGAGCCACACCGCAGCCGGAGAGCGCAGTGCGAGCTGCTCTCTCTCCACTTCTTCCACGCCGGTCGGCAGGAGCGGGCATGGCGATACTCGCGTGCTCGCCGGCGAACGCGCCCTCGCCAAGTTCGCCCACGGCGAAGCGGTCGACTTCTTCGCCCGGGCCACCCAGGCGACCCAGCACCACGGCGAGGTGCCGCCGGCCGAGCTGGGCCGCGTCTACGAGCTGCTGGCCGACTCCCGCTGGCTGGTGGGTCTGCCGCAGGGTGCCGCCGAGTCCTACGCACAGGCACGCAAGCAGCTCCGGGGCGACCCGGTCCGGCTGGCCGGCATCATCGAGAAGGAGGCGCGGATCGACCAGCGCCGTCGCAAGCACAGCCAGGCCCTGCGCCGGATCTCGCGGGGCCTGCACGAGCTCGAGGACATCCCCGGTGCCGCAGGCGGAGATGGCCCGCTCGTTGCTGGCGCGCCGCTACGCAGACAGCCGGTTCCGGCAGGGTCGCATCGACGACGCGTTGCACTGGGCCGAGCTCGCGGCCCGCGCGGCGGAGGAGTCCGTCGACAAGGCGACCCTCGCCCAGGCGTACGAGATCCTCAACTACATCTTCGCCAGCTCCGGTCGCGACGAGCCGCTTCCCTACGGTCGACTCGCCCTGCAGGCCTACGTCGAGCTGGGCAACCTGCGCCCCCAGGGCCGCTGCCTGAACAACCTGGCACTCCAGGACTTCGCCGCGGGTCGGTGGGACGAGTCGCTGGAGAAGTTGCGTCGCGCGACCGACATCTTCCGCCGGGTCGGTGACTCTGCAGTCGAGGGCAACGCCAGCTACAACCAGGCCGAGCTGCTGGTGCGACAGCGTCGCTACGTCGAGGCGGGCGAGCTGCTTCCCGACGTGCAACGCATCGCCCGTGCCGTCGAGGACGACGAGCTCGTGGCCCTGGCGCAGCGCGAGCGTGCTCGGGTCCTGGCCGGATCCGCGGACCTCGACGCAGGCACTCGTCGTGCTGCGCGACGCCAGGAAACGGTTCGCGGAGCTCGGCGCTGTCTGCAGAGGTGCGCGCCACCGATCTCACGCTCGCCGACCTGCTCCAGGACGACGGTCGGGTCCCCGAGGCCCGGGAGGTCTTGCAGCTGGTCCAGTCCGGCGACGGCGTCGTGGCCGACGAGCCGGTCCTGCATCGCCTGCTCGGTCGTCAGTACCTCACCGAAGGCAGGGCCGACGAGGCTCGCTCGGTGCTGGACGCCGGGATCGATGCGGCCCGGCGATCCGATGATCGCTTGGAAGAGGCGTTGCTGACGGACCAGCTGGCCGCCCTCGACCGTCTCGAGGGCCGGACCGACCAGGAGCACGAGCGGCGCGCCGACGGAGCTCTTCGAGGCACTCGGCGTCGCCGCACCGCGCTGACGGTGACGCTCGAGTCAGCTGATCCCGCCCCGGAGGTCGCGGGCGAAGAGCAGGTACAGGTGGGTGTCGCCCGAGCCGTCCCGCTTGCTCTGCACGTAGTCGACGCAGGCCTCCTGGTCCGGGCCGACCGTCGACTTCGCCGGGCACGCGGATGCCGGTGCAAGCGGGGTGTTGCCGTCGAAGGAGAAGTTCAGGTGCACGTTCTGGATCGCACCCCCGCCGCAGAGGGACTTGTCGCACTTGACCACCAGGGTGGCCGGCGAGGTCTTGGAGTACGACCCGCCCGAGAGGTCCACCAGCGCCTGCACGACCGCACCCTTGGTGCTGCCACACTTGGCATACGTCGTGTCGCAGGCACCGAGACTGAGCAGCACTCCTGACGGTGCACCGTAGGGCAGGACGAGCACTCCGCAGACCGGGTTCGCGGTCGTCGCCTGGGTGCAGGAGTTGTCGTCGCCACCGATGCCCGCCGAGGCGGCCCCGGTCACGGTCGGGGATGGTCTTCAACGACTTCACCACGTCGAAGAGCTGGCTCTGGCTCGAGGTCGTGCTGACGGCCTTGTTGCCCTTGCCGGTGCTGACGGTCACCGCGACCTGGTTGGCGGCCGTCGCCGAGACTGGTGACGATGTCGACGGAGGTCGCGCCGCCCGGTGCCGTCGCCGTCGAGGGCGACAGCGCGCCGCGGTTGCTCGTGATCGAGAACGTCGTTGGGTTGTTGCCGAACGGCGCCGGGTTCCCGGCGGTGTCGAAGAAGCTGACGTGCACCGTGAACTGGCTCGACGGGTTCGACACCGGGCCGGCCTGCACGACGACGTAGGGCACCGACGTTCCCGGGATGCCCGACGGGACCTGGATCGTGGCCGGACCCTCGATGCTGGTGATCACCATCTGCGACGCGGTCGTAGCCGCCGTCGCCTGGCTCGTGGCGAACAGGCCCGCAGCAGCGGCCAGACAGCCGGCCAGGGCGAGAGCCAACAGTCGCATCCGAGATCCCCGTACAGCACTCATGGCAGTCACTTCCGTAGACGACCCGAGACAGACTTCCAGACTCTAGCGGTCCGGGCCAGAGGGCAATGGTCCGACTCGGCCAAGGGTGAGCATCGTTCTGTGCCGCTCTTTCGGACGACGTGGCCCCTGACGCACGCGTCTCTTGCGGCGGTCTCCTCCCTGGGCCACACTGCGGAAGCGGCAGCGTGCCGCTCCGGGCGGGGGGTCCATGGCAGGGAATCGACAGGCGCGCGTCTCCGCGTCTCGGGTCCTGCTGGTTGCTTCCTTCGGTGCCTTCCTGGCCTTCCTCGACGCCACCATCGTCAACGTCGCCTTCCCCTCGATCCGGGACTCCTTCCCGGGCACGACCATCGGCAACCTCTCGTGGGTGCTGAACGCCTACAACATCGTCTTCGCGGCCTTCCTGATCGTCTGCGGCCGGCTCACCGACCTGCTCGGACGGCGGCGCGCGTTCGTCACCGGGATCGTCGTGTTCACCGTCGCGTCCCTGCTGTGCGGCGCCGCGCCCTCGGTCGGGTTCCTGGTGGCCGCGCGGGTGATGCAGGCGCTCGGGGCGGCGCTGCTGGTGCCGGCCTCGCTGGCCCTCGTGGTGGAGGCGTTCCCCGAGGAGCGCCGCGCCCACGCCATCGGCCTCTGGGGCGCCACCGCGGCCGTCGCCGCAGGCCTCGGACCGCCGCTGGGCGGTGCCCTGGTCGAGCTCGGCGGCTGGCGCTGGGCGTTCTTCATCAACATCCCGTTCGGGATCGCGGCTGCCTGGGTGGCGCGCCACGAGCTGGTGGAGAGCCGCGCGCCCGGCCGGCGTACGGTTGCCCGATCTACGCGGCGCAGCCCTCCTCGCCGCCGCCCTGGCCGCTCTCAACCTCGCCATCGTCAAGGGCAGCGACTGGGGGTGGGACAGCCCGGCCGTGATCGTCTCGTTCGTGGCCACCGGCGTGCTCACCGCGCTGTTCGTGCTCAGCTCGCGACGCCACCGCTCGCCGCTCCTGGATCCCGCGCTCCTGCGGATCCCGTCGTTCAGCATCGCGTCCTTCGCCACGCTGCTGGCCGGGATCGGCTTCTACTCCTACCTGCTGACCAACATCTTGTGGCTGCAGTACGTCTGGCACTACAGCGTGCTCGAGGCCGGCCTGGCGCTCGTGCCCGGTGCGCTGGTCGCCGCGATCGTCGCCGCCCGGCTGGGACCCCTGGCCGATCGGTACGGCTACCGGCCCTTCGTGGTGCCCGGCGCCCTGATCTGGGCCGGCGCGTACCTCTGGTACCACCAGCAGGTCGGGCTCGTGCCGGCGTTCTGGACCGAGTGGCTCCCCGGGCAGGTCCTCAGCGGCATCGGTGTCGGCGCCACCCTCCCCCTGCTGGGCAGCGCGGCGCTCGCCGCCGTCCCGGGCGGCCGGTACGCGACCGCCTCGGCCGTCGTGTCCAGCGTCCGTCAGCTGGGGGGCGTGCTCGGCATCGCGATCCTCGTCGTGATCCTCGGCGACCCGACCCCGCTCACGGCCGTGACCGCGTTCCACCACGGCTGGGTGCTGGCGATCTGCGCCTTCCTCGGGGTGGCCGTGGTCTCGTTGCCGCTGGGTCGGCTGAGGGGCGCGGTCCAGGTGAGCAGCGGAGAGGACGAGCGCCCACCCACGGTCCACGCCCCGCTGCACGCGGACCTCCGGCCGGTCGGTACGGCGGTCGCCTCGCCCGACAGCACCGACCTGTCCGACCTCCCGCTGCTCTCGGCGCTCCCCCCGGACGCACGGGCCCGGCTCGAAGCAGCCGCCCGGCTGGTGGCGGTCCCGGCAGGCACCGCGCTGATCCGGGCCGGCGACCCGGCGGGGTCGGCGTACGTCGTGCGCCAGGGGCGCCTGGAGGTCGAGGTGGACGGCCGGCTGGTGCGTGAGCTCGGCCCCGGCGCGATCCTCGGTGAGCTCGCCCTGCTGACGGGTGAGCAGCGATCAGCGGGCATCCGGGCGCGCCGTGACTCAACAGTGCTCGAGCTGCCGCGCGACGCCTTCGACGACCTCCTGGCCACCGATGCGACGGCCTCCCGGTTGGTGCTGACCCAGGTCGCGCAGCAGCTCCGGACGGCCGGCGCCTCGGCCGAGAAGGTGCGGCCGACGCAGCCGACCGTGGTCGCGGTGGTGGGGCTGCATCCGGGAGCCGGGACGTCGGAGGTCGCGGAGGCTCTCGCTCGACGCTTGGCGGTCCACCTGCGCGTCGCGACCCTCGGCATGGTGGGGCCGGACGGTCTCGCCCGGGCCGAGCAGGACCACGACCGGGTCGTGCTCGTCGCCCCGAGCGTGGACGACCCCGCGCAGCCCGGCTGGCGCGACTACTGCCTGCGCCAGGCCGACGCCGTGGTCCTCGTGTCGCGCACCGGCGTCGCCGTCCCTCACGAGCCGGTGACACCCGCTCCCCTGCGCCAGCCCGACGTCGTACTCCTGGGCACCGCACCGGCACCCGCCGACCTCGCGGCGTGGGCGGCGGCGACCGACGCCTGGCAGGTGTCCGTCGTGGACGGCGACCTCGTCCCCGGGGTGCGGCCACTGGCGGACCGGCTGGCCGGTCGCTCGCTCGGGCTCGTGCTGGCAGGCGGTGGCGCGCGGGCGTTCGCCCACGTCGGTGTCCTGCGTGAGCTGGAGGACCGCGGGCTCCACGTCGACCGGGTGGCCGGCAGCAGCGTCGGGGCGATCATCGCGGCTCTCCATGCCGCGGGCAACGACGGTGAGGCGCTCGAGGACATCAGCTATGCGGAGTTCGTACGTCGCAGGCTCTTCTCCGACTGGGGCCTGCCCACCGCCTCGCTCGCGAAGGGCCGGCGCATGTACGACGCAGCGGTGCGGAACTTCGGCGACACGGTGTTCGAGGGCCTCCCGCGTCAGCTGCACATCGTCAGCACCGACCTGATCAGCCGCACCCGCCAGGTTCATCGGCGCGGACCGTTGGCGCGGGCAGTGATCGCCTCGGCACGGCTGCCGGTGCTCTTCGCGCCGATGCCCGACGACGACGGCCGCCTGCTCATCGACGGGGGCGTGCTCGACAACCTGCCGGCCGACCTGCTGACCGAGCGCGACGAGGGGCCGGTGGTGGCGGTCAACATCTCGATGGGCGGCACCGGTGGTGGTGCGGCGCGGAGCGGGCGGCCGCGGGTGCCGGCCCTCGGCGAGACCCTGCTCCGCACGATGATGATCGGCAGCGGCGGCGCGGTGGCTGCGGCCCGCGGCGAAGGAGCGTGGGTCGTCACGCCCCCGACCTTGGGCGTCGGGCTGCTGGAGTTCCACCAGCTCGACCGGATGGTCGTCGCCGGCCGAGCGGCGGCTCGGGCCCTGCTCGAGCAGGCGGGCGACGACCTCGGCGCTCCTGCTCGTGCCGTCGCAGAGGCGGAGAGCCCTCCACCGGCCACCGCCCTCGAGGAGGCGCCGTCCGCCTGACGAGCCGCTCGGCTCCGGCTACGCCGGCCGGCGCACGTCGAGGGTCATCCCCTCCACGGCCGTCACGATCGGGAGGTCCGGGGCCAGGGTCGGCGCCCAGGCGGCGATGTCGTCCAGCGCGGCGTCGGTCCGCGCCGGTGAGTGGTGGAACAGCACGAGGGTTCCCGCATCGCACTGCTGGGCGAGCTTGACGGCGTCCTGCACCGTGGCATGGCCGTAGTCGACCGCCACCGGGCGCTCCCCCTCGAGGAACTGCGCGTCGTGGACCAGGACGTCGACCCCGGCCAGCACCTCCAGGAGGGCCGGCGAGACTCCGGCGGCCGGCGCGTGGTCGGGCAGGTAGGCCAGCGACCCGTGCGCGTCGTCGACGCGTACGGCGTACGTCCGGCCGCCCTTGTGCTCGATGTCGACCGTGGTCACGGTGAAGCCCTCGACCGTGTGCGCGCCGTCGGCCAGCGGCATGGAACGCCCAGGTGCCGTGCAGGCCCTCCGGCGGGATGGGGAACGACGGTGGCGCGAACGACTGCGCCAGCAGGTCACGGCCGGACCGATCGTCCTGGGCCGGCAGGTACAGGTCGACGTGCGACTCGTTGCGGTCGCCTGCGGCGAAGAACGGCAGCCCCTGCATGTGGTCCCAGTGCAGGTGGGTGAGCACGATGGAGCCTTGGAAGGCCGTGCCGTCGAGGAGTCCGGTCAGGGATCGGAGGCCGGTCCCGGCGTCGAGCACCAGGGTCGGCCGGGCGCCGCCCTCTGCCGTGACGGTGACGCACGACGTGTGCCCGCCGTAGCGGACGAAGTCAGCGCCGGGGGCGGGCGTGGAGCCACGCACGCCGAGCATCTGGACCTTCACCGCTCGACCACGCGCGGCACTGTAGCAGGGGCTGGCGGGCGATCGGGGTCTTCGGGACCAGGCCGCGGAGGGCACGCGTCCGCACAGTCTCCCCGGCGCCCTGCCCCGCGGCTGCGGACCCGTGTTCTCGTGCGCGGTCCGCTGCATCGGGCCCCTCTCGCCGGTGGCCGAGAGGCCACCGTTCCCCGCCATCGGTAGGCGTTCTCGGCAAGACGATCCCGGCCACGAGGCGCGGCGTTGGTTGCCGGCACGACGGGTCGGATCGCCGGCCCCGTCGAGTGGTCACGAACCGCAGCCCCTGGCCCCGGACTCTGCGGTTTGGGACCAATCCGCAGAGTCCGTCGGCGCCGCGATCATGTCAGGGCCGCGAGGCCTTGGCCACGTCCGCGCACCGTGGCGTCCTCGACGTCGTGTCTCTCACAGCACCGAGTGCCCTGCTGGATGTGCCACGCTGCCGAGGCTGCGCGCGCCGGCTCGGCGGCCCCGTCGATTGGTCACGAACCGCCGTCCCCTGGCCCAAGACTCTGCGGTTTGGGACCAATCCGCAGAGCTCAGCCGGTGACGGGCGCACGGAGATCGAGACTGTTCGCCACTGCCACGACATGCCCGATGGGCACGTCTCCTCGTGCCAACAACCTGATCGCCGCGCGGTCCTTCACCATGGGGAGCTCGTCGTTCGACGCAGATGCAGAGCTCGGGGACACCCATGCCGAGAGGCCCTGGATCGTCTCGACGGATCCGCCGTAGTCGCGCGCAAGGTCCTCGAGCTTCTCGGGGATCCTGACGGCCCCCCGGCGGTCCACGCTGATGCGATGACGCTGGCCGCGCTGAGTCGAGCGCCCGTGTACCTGCCGAGCGACGGATCAGCCCAGGTGACAGAGGCCTGGAGATGTGGCGACACGCCAGTGTTCATGTTCGACGACGTCCAGCTCTCCTTCGAGGACGGTTCCTCGCTTCACCTAGGTTCCGAGGGGAAGGTCCTCACCCGCCATGTGAGAGGTTCGACCTTGTCGATGAATCGTGGTCTCGCGGGCCCAGAAAGCGTGTACTGCCAGAGCTGGTCTCCGTCGCGTACGCAGATGACAACCTCGGTGCCATGGTTGTCCGCGACCGTGTAGATGGCGCCGCCGCCTGACGTGGTCCCGTGATTGACCAAGCCGTCGCGCTCATCAACGTGACCTCCCCGGTCGTAGTCACGGTCCGCAACGTGCAGTCGAGCAACAGGTGCCGGTGGCCTAGAGCAGGTGTGCTGGCAGGACGATGATGTCGCCCTCTACGGCGCCGGACGGATTACCGAAGCCGTTGTAGTCGAAGTCGTCACCGTTGTGAAGCGCGGCGAACGTGAACGCCGCAGCCAGAACCATCACGCACCCGATGACGACCACGACAGCGGCAAGGAACATCACGGTGATGGCGCGTTCCAGCAGATCGCCCGTCTCCTCTATGCGCCTCGAGACGTTCGAGATGGTGGTCATCGTGCCACTCCGTTCGTGCGACTCCGGTTCTCCTCAGTGAACCGCACCGGTGCGCTGGGGAACATGCCCAATATGTGGCAAACCGCGTCTAGCCCTGCTGCTGCCATGACGGCATCGCGTGACCGCTCATGCCGCTGTCCGCGCTCACTCAGCGTGATGCTTCCTCTGGAGGAGACGGCTCCGGCACGTCCCTCGCCCTCTCATGAGTCAAGATCTTCGCCGACTCGCCAGCGGCAGGTGACCCGGGATATCGGAGCGCTCACGAGCCAGTCACGCACTCACACGCCCTGTCCGGTCGCACGCACATGCCGATGTGAGGGCGAGTCGGATGGAGGGGTCCGAAGCGGTCGTCTCTGTGCGTCTAATGGAGTGAGGAGGGCGGCGACGTGGCGGACACTGTGGACTTCGAGGCGTTCTGTTTGCGGCAGAACACTGCGCTGATCCGCATGCTCACCTTGTACTGCGGTGATCGGGAGGTGGCACGCGACCTGACGCAGGAGACGCTGGCGCGCGCCTGGGTGCATTGGCGCAAGGTTCGCAAGATGGATCGAGCGGACCTGTGGTTGAGGCGGGTGGCGGTCAACTTGGCCAACTCCCACTTCCGGCACGTCCGGGTGGAGCGGTCAGCACGATCGCAGCTGGTGGGGGCCGTGGAGTGGACGCACGGTACCGACGCCGCGGCCGCGCATGGTCGTCCGCACGGCGCTGTTGCACCTCACTCCGAGGCAACGGGAGTCGGTCGTTCTGCGGTTCATGGACGACCTCTCGGTCGAGCAGACGGCGTCCGTCATGCGATGCAGCGAAGGGACCGTCAAGAAGCTGACCGCCCGTGCCCTGGTGACGCTGCGCGAGCAGATCGGAATGGATTTCGAGGTGCCACAAGATGCCTGAGCTCGGAGACCTGCTGCACGGAGCCGCCGGAGATCCCCCCGACCTGCCAGACGTCGAGTCGATCCTGCGCCGAGCCCGACCGCGTGTGATCAGAAGGCGCGTCGCGGCTGGGGCGACGACGCTCGCGGTGGCCCTGGCCGTCTGGGCCGGGACCAGCGCCATGGTGACCGAGCCTGGCGCGGTCGACGTCGACCCGGTCAACCCTGCCCCGACTGCCGACGCCTCGCCACAGGGCATCCGAGAGGGACTCCTCGAGCCCGGGACGTATGTCGGAAGGGTCGGTTCGTACGACGTTCTGCTCACGACCCGGGACGACGCGTGGGGCGCGGCGGTTGTCGAACCGGACTGGCTGGCCCTGACGTTCCGGCAGTACATGCTTCACCTGCAGGTGTGGAACAGCATCGTGCCCCCGGGAGGCGACGCCAGTGCACAGCAGAAACCACCTGCCGACCTCATGGCGTGGCTCGTGGCCGACCCTCGCCTGTCGACCAGTCACCCGACCCAGGTCGAGGTCGGAGGCCGCACGGCCACCGCGGTGGACGTGCGAGTGGTCAGGCCGCTGACGACCACGCCCCCAGAATGCACCACCCGATGCGTGGTCCTGGGTCGGGTCGCCGGTGACGGCGAGCTGGTCGACGTCGAGGTCGGCCAGCGCGCCCGGTTCCTCGTCCTCGGTCCGGCCGGCCATCAGCTCGTCGTCTTCTATCGGGCACCCGAGAAGGAGTTCGCCGTGCTCGACGGCGCGGTGCAGGAGCTTCTCGCCGGCCTGCGCCTGGAGACTTCCGGCTGACCCAGGGGTCCCGATTCCGGGACCGGCGCGTGTTCATCGCAGGACGCGAGGAAAGGGAGCACCCGATGAGACAGCCGACAGCGGTTCGCACCCTGGGGATCCTCGTGCTGCTCACGGTCTGCGGATGCAGCGGCTCGGACACCTCCGACGGATCGGCCGCCCCCTCTGCCGGCATCCAGGAATCCCCGTCTGAGGCCGTCGCGTGCGATCCCTTGCCGGACATGCCGGTGGGGCGCATCGCCTTCACCCAGGTCCGCGACGACGGAAGCACCGCCATCTACCTGATGAAGCCGGACGGCACCGATCGACGGTGTCTGGTCGACACCGCCGGATCGGACACCTCACCAGCCTGGTCCCCGGACGGCACGTGGGTGGCCTTCCAGGGAGGCACTGCCGAGCAGCGGGACCTCTTCGCCGTCCGCGCCGACGGCACCGGTCTGCGGCAGCTCACCGACACCCCGGAATGGGAAGGCATGCCCGTCTGGTCCCCCGACGGCCGACGCATCGCCTACAGCAGGTCCCGCCACGAAGACGAACCCCCGTGGTCGATCCGGGTGATGTCCGCCGACGGCTCCCGCGACACAGCGATCCTCACCAGCGGTCACGGGCCGATCTGGGCCGAGATGAGAGCCTGGTCACCGGACGGACAGACGCTGCTGATCGCTACAGACGACGGCGGGGGCCTCGCCCTCGCCCGCATGGACCCCGACGGCAGCCACCGACACCTGCTCCGCTCCGAGCCGGGCGACTTCGGCTCCGGTGCCGCCTACTCCCCGGACGGCAGGACCCTCGTCTTCCAAGCGGACCTCGACGGTGGCTGCATCTACACCAGCGACCCCTTCGCCCGTCACCTGAACCGCCTCACCCGCGGCTGCAGCACCGGCGTCGCGTTGACCTGGTCTCCCGACGGCAAACGGATCCTGTGGGCCGGCGGTGACGGCGGGGGCGACCTGGAGTCGATGCTGCGCGACGGGAGCCAGCGCCGCACCATCGTGGACAGCGGGGACGTGGCCCAACCGGACTGGCAACCCGCGAAGTCCAGCTGATGCACCCATCCGACCGCACCACTCGCGCCGTCGGAGGCTACGGAGCAGCCCCGTTCCCATCGAATCGTCCTTCCGGAGACACGCTCGCGCCCCGATGTGCATGCGACGTGCACGCCGAAATAGACGTCCTCACATGCCGCTGTCCAGGCGTCCGCTCATGCCGATGAGCGTGCGGAGTCGACAGGACCGTGAGGCGTCCTTGGTCCCGCGCTCGAAGGGGATCACCCCCTGCCGCCGCGGCCCGCCGGGTCCGGGGAATCCCGATGCGGCCGAGGGGCGAGGCGTTGCGATGACAGAGCGGCGTCGGAGCCGCCGCTGTGCAATTATGTGCCCCCCATGAAGCCCACCGGTCGGTCCCAGTCGCGCCCGGTGCTTGACGACGCAGCGCCGGTGGTCGTTGACCCCAAGTCCGTCCAGACGCTGGTCGAGGAGGTCAGGACGCTCCTCGGGTCGGACACCTCGACCCTGCTTCTGTTAGACAGAACAGGAAGGGTTCTTGAACCGGCTGCCTCTGCCGGCCTCGGTCGGCGATGGCGGGGCGCGACCCACGTCCCAGTGGGGTCTGGTTTCGCTGGACGGGTCGCAGCGACGGGCGAACCACTCCTGTTGACCGAGATCAACGAGCACACCGTGCTCAATCCCATCCTCCGCGACTTCGGGCTCCGGCAGCTTCTCGGAGTTCCTGTAGTCGGAACGGACGGGATACTTGGCGTCCTGCATACCGGATGGCGTGTACCCCAACCACTGACGCCAGATGCAGTTGCACACCTTGAACGGGCCGCGACCGACATCGGCCGGCGTCTGTCGGCACGGACCGAGGACGACGCGCACGTCGCAGCGCTCGCGCTGCAGCGAAGCCTGCTTCCGGGGGCACCTCCGTTGATCGATGGGCTTGAGATCGCCGTCCGGTACCTCCCGGCCGACGGCGACCTCGGTGGCGACTGGTACGACATCTTCCAGTTGCCCTCGGGCAAGGTCGGCGTCGTCATGGGTGATGTCGAAGGGCACGGCCTCAGGTCGGCGGTCGTGATGGGCAGGATGCGCAGTGCCTTGCGCGCCTACGCTCTCGACTACGACGACCCGGCGGAGGTGTTACGGCGACTGGACCGCAAGATCAGCCACTTCGAACCTGGCCTCACTGCCACCGTGGCCTACGCCGTCGCCGAAGCCCCGTTCAAGACCATCACCGTGTCCAGCGCCGGCCACCCGCTGCCGTTACTGGCCCAACCCGGGGCCGAGGCCGCCTCGCCTCCCGGCCTCGGCACCGACGTGCTCCTTGGGCTAGATCCGGATTCACCCCGGACAGCCTGCACGATCGCCTGGCCGCCGGGCGCGTCGCTCGCGTTCTACACCGACGGCCTGCTCGAGCGGCGGAAGGGCTTTCGCGACCAGCAGGACCCGTACCTCGAGCGACTGTCGCTCGTGGGACACGTCTTCGCGGCCGCTGATGACGCGGAGACAGCCTGCACCCGGATCGTCGCCGAAGGACTCGGCGACGACAGCGTCGAGGACGACGTCGCATTGGCCGTCGTACGCCGCACGAGCTGACCCATCTGCTCGTCGCGCCCGGCATCCTCGCCCAGGTCGAGGCCCTGGCTGGAATGAGCCTCCGGTTTTGAGTTGGTTGGCTGAAACGCGCTCACATGCCTGTCCGGGTGTCTACACATGCCGATGGGCGGACGCACATGGCTCGCGGGCTGGGATGCTGGGGCATGGCGCCGTCGCGAAGTGCTCAGGTCTACGCGGACTTCCTGCTACCTCATCTAGCCACGGAAACTCATTTGGTTGACTTGGGGTGTGGCTCCGGCGAACTGTCGCTGGACCTGGCCGGGGAGGTCGGGCACCTCACCGGGATCGACGGCGACCCCGCGGAGATCGGGCTGGCCCGCTCGTCAGCCGAAGCATCATCGACCATGAACGCGGCCTTCGCTGTTGGTGACGTGTACGCGCTGCCATTGGCCGAGGGCGGGGCTGATGCCGTCTTTGCCCACTCTGTCCTGGAAGCACTCGACAGGCCGGACGAGGCCCTCGCCGAGATGAGCCGTGTTTTGAAGAAGAACGGAGTCGTGGCAGCTGCCTGCGTCGACTACGGAGGGCTCATCCTCGCCGGCCCGCACGAGCCCCTGGTCCGCCGCTTCTTCGCCATCCGGGAACGGCTTTGGCAGCACGAAGGTGTCTCCCCCTATCGAGGCCGCGAACTCCGTGGACTACTCATAGACCGTGGTTCCTGGCACGTTCAGGCGAACATCGAAGTACGCTTGCCTACGGGAACCCAGGAGGCGATCCGGGAGTTCGGCATGGGGCGAGCCGAGGACTGCGCCGACGACTGGTATGCCGAGTCGGCTCAACGCGAGGGACTCGCAACCCTGAACGATCTGAGGACCATGCGCGATGCATGGCAGGAATGGTCTGAGTCGCCGGCGTCGTACGCCGCCTTCCCCTGGTGTCGAGCACTCGGCTGGAAAGCTTCGACTCGCTCGGAAGGCACCACTCACTCATCAGCGCAACGTCCTCACATGCCGATGTGAGGGCGCGGCGAAGGACTTGGCTCGACTTGGCACCCAGGTTCTCGCCCGATGGACGCTGGTTGCTGTTCAGCAGATACCGGTTGGTCGACCGGGACCCGGGCCAGCCACAGCTCGAGGAGTCCGCATTGTTCCTGGTCCGCCCGAACGGTAACGGGCTGCGGCGAGTCACGCCTTTCAACCTGCTCGCCGGAGACGCAGATTGGTCTCCGAACGGTGGTCGCATCGTCTTCGAAACCAACTTCGACGAGTTCTCCAACACGCCGGCCAACGTGTACGTGGTCCGGCCTGACGGCAGCCACCTGCGCAATCTCACCCACAATGCCAGTCGCGTTGGCGACGACCTTGACTTCTCTTCCGACCCGTGTTCCCGCCGGATGGCGGTCTCATCTTGTTCCTCGACGGACCCGACACGGCGACCACGTTTGCAGAGGGTCTGGCAACAATGCGCCCGAACGGGCACGACCGTCACTTCATTGGCACACCGCGAGTAGAGCACCAGAAGGAGCACCCGCCCCTCTCGGACGAGGTATCCCGTCGACTTGGCCCTGCGCAATCCCACATCCGACTTCGCGACCGGGTCGTCTATGCGGCGACGAACTGGCAACACCGTATCGCGTGGACGACGAGCCCCACGTGTACCTTGATCGTGCTCGATCTGAAGACCCCAGGTCACGGGCCACCACCTGTGGACCGAGCCTCCGCTATCCACTGGAGTGAGGCCTGAACGTCCGCACATGCCGCTGTCCGGGCGGGCCTTAGGCAACCGCGGGACTTACGGCTCTGCACCGCTGACCCCGCGGCCGGTACGTTCACATCAGTGGTTCCTACTCCCGCGGGGGATGAGATGGAGCTACCAGTCCGGCCCGAGCGGTTCGGACGGGGACCGTCTTGGCTGGCTCTGCCGGTTGGGGCGGTTTCCAAGCGCCAGCAAGACGTGGCTCCGCGTGTGCGCAAGTCGACCAGCGAACGAACGGGCGCCCTCTCATGCCGCTGTCCGGTCTACCGCTCGCGCCGATGTGAGGGTGTCGTTCGGTCGCGTCAGGCAATCCGTGACGCTTGACTCGGCTCGGCGGTCCGCAGCGATCAGGAGGGCGCTGGTGCGCGTGGCAAGCGAAGGCAGGATGCGCAGCCCCGAGCAATCACTCGAGATCGGCGTGCCGTTTGCGCAACGTGGCCGTTGTCCGCGCCTGCCAAGATTCGACGAGCACTTGACGCAGGCAGCCCTCGTCGAGACCAGACAGCCTGGCCATCACGACCATGCGCGAGTAGCCCCAGCTCCCCAGAACGTCATGCCGTCGGACTCTATGTACCCGTCGACCAGTCGTGCGTCGGCTACCCAGAACTGCAGCACCCTGCTCTCCTCCCTTGACCGCGCGAAGATCCGCGTTCCCACGAGCACAGCCGGCTCGCCGGAGTGCGCCTCACCGTGCGCGGTCTCAGGCAAGGACAGCGCGATTCGCTCGACATCTGCCCAGATGGTCACGCCGTCAGCCTAGGCCGGCGCGGACTGAGCAACGTTGATCGCGAATGACTACCCGCGCCAACACATCGCCTGAACGTCCTCACATGCCGCTGTCCGGCAGGTTAAGGCACGGGCTCTGGGCAGCATCGTGGGCGGCGAAGCCTTTGGGCGTGGGAGATGGCACGCCCGAGGACCACTTGTGAACGGGCACCGGCGAGACTTAGGCGTCGCCCGGCTCGGGAATGGGGTCCGTGCCGGGCTCTTGCTTGTCGCTGGACCCCTTGATGTAGCCATGGAGCGCGTGGGGCGGAGGGGTCGGGCCGCTTGGGCTGTACATGCCGAACCCCATGTGTCCGGCCAGCTGAGTCGGGAAGTGCACACCAGAGTGCTTGCGTGCGTGGTGCATCGGCGTCCGCAGGTACCACCGCACTCCGAGGGCTATCACCACGAACACGAACAGAAGCTCCGCAATCGGCACCACGACACTCGCACCCCCTCAAGGGGCAAAAAGCCTACGCCGGTCGAGCCCCGTGGTCACCCATCTCTCGCTGGGCTTGTCCAGGCCTCATGACGTTGAATCACACGCACGCCCGTGCCGCTGTCCGTGCGCGCTCACATGCCGATGAGCGGTCGAGCGAACCGCCATCATTGGAGTCATGCCGGTGGAACCGAAGCGTGCAGCAATCCGTCCACATACGCATGGACAACGTCCCACCTCGTGTTCGCCTGCTCGGAGCATTGGGGCTGCTGCTCCTGGGCGCGGCCTGCGGCGGCCCATCGAACGCGACCAGTACGTCGAGCGCAAACGTAGATTCGAACGCCAGACGCACTTCGAACGCATCCTGCGTCGGGCCGTACTTGAACGACCAGCCGCCCAGCGGTCCGTTCCGCGGGCCTGTGCCGACAGCGACCCCGGGGGCCACGATTACCATCTATGGGCACTGGTACACGAGCACCTGCAACGACACTGGCGGTGACGACCCGTTGAAGCCGCTGCCGACGGTGCACTTGACCGTCACGCTTCCGGGGGGCGATGTCCAGGAACTCGACGAGTTCAACCCCAGCGGCAAGGACATGGGATTCTCCACCGAGGTGCACGTGCCCGTTGCGACGCGTGCGGGCACTGCGACGGTGCGTGATGATCAGCAATCCCCGGCGACGTACAGGTTCAACGTCGGCCAGTAGTCCTGCCGCCTGCTCATCTCGAACGTCCTCTCATGCCGCTGTCCAGGCGCACGCACCTGCCGACGAGCGGATTGGTCGGGCGTTTGCCGCTACCCCGCCGCCGTGGCCCCTGCGTCGAGTGGTTGCCCGTGCAACCGTTGGCGCTGACCCTTACACGCCTCTGTACAACCCTCGGCGGGATCTGATACTCACGTTCTTCGCAGGTGTGGGGCGACTGGGACTTGAACCCAGGACCGAAGGATTATGAGGACTGAACCTCAGAACCCTTGTGCTAGCTGACGATTCACGCGGGGACCCTGATCCTTCGGGACTCCAATCCCCCTCTGTTAGAGGGTTCGTCAGGAGGAACTATGTCCACGGGACACCCGCTCCCCCGATCATCGCACGGCCAGCGGAGGCGGGGCGCCGTTGGATCGGTGACGCTCCGAGACGGCCGTATGAGGGTGGCC
This sequence comes from uncultured Actinomycetota bacterium, assembly GCA_963742195.1. Lineage (GTDB taxonomy): Bacteria > Actinomycetota > Actinomycetes > Propionibacteriales > Nocardioidaceae > Nocardioides. The sequence continues at coordinate 1,027 of CAVULA010000004.1, read as the reverse complement.
AGCCTTACCGTGGTCAGCACCCGGACGCTTCGAGCGGCCGACCGCAACGCGTTCGAGTTGGGTCGCGACCACGAGCGCGGACCAACAACGAAGGACTGACGATGGAATACCTCGTAGTGGCGGTCCGGGCGAAGGCCCTCGGGGGCCACAGCTATTCGGAGACGGCGCTCCAAGACGCCCTCAGCGCCCACGCCGCCGAAGGGTGGCGGCTCCGGTTCATCACCCCGGAGCGGAGCGGCTACTCGTCACGTTCGAACGGGAGAAGATTCTTGAATCCTCGTTCAGGAGGGCAACCTTGTGAGGGACAGGTAATCCTGTCCAGCCGGTGTAGAGCCGGAGTTCCAATGTTGTGGACCATCCTCATCATCTTGGTGATCGTCGCGCTGGCCCTCTTCATCTTCTCTCGGGTCCGTGGTGGCCGAGGGGTCTGACACTGAGCCCCTAGCCTGCAAGCAAGCGAAGTTACTTAAGCTATAGGTCCTTCTCATTCCCGAGAGGATCAGCGCCCCGCCGCGCCTGGTTACACAGCGCGGCGGGGCGTCTAGGCCCGCTGGTTGCTTAGGGCATGCATGAGCCCGTTTGAGGGCGGCACTTCGGGGAACTAGAGGCCAGGGGGAAAGCGTCCTGCCGTGCGGGAGCCGACGGGACGTCACCCACCCACATGACTCGATGCCCACCGGAACTGTCCGGCTAGTGCGCCAGCCGGCCGATACACTCGCCCCGAAGCCCGCTGTAGACCTGAGAGCCCAGCGGGCTTCGTCATGGGTGTCCTGGGCTTACCTCGTTTAGGTGGGGCCGCCGTGACGTGTGCTGTGTTTCCGTAGACCCTCGCGCCGGACGCGGTCTCCGGGTACCTGCTCCTACCGCTGCTCACTTACTCGACGTGGCGCGGGTCGATGTGGTGGGCCTGCGCGCCGTCGCTCTTGCCTGTACGTCTGAGCGTTGGCATCGCGCCAAGGTAAAGCAGCCCCGATGGCTCAAACAGCGCCGGGTTCTGTATGGATCACGCCAGACTTGGGTACTCGGT
>CAVULA010000003.1:0-229091 GCA_963742195.1 uncultured Actinomycetota bacterium | reverse complement strand
GCGAGAGCGCAGGTTCCTGCGCATCACGCTCGGACCCTTCCCTGCCCGGGCCTGGGGGTGGCAGTGACTCGCACCTGGCGTCGGTGCTCACGACGGCCTGTCGCGCCCCCGTCCCGCCTGAGCCACGGGGAGGCGGACGCCGACGCGGACGATGACGCCGACGGAGTGGCGTCAGCGGCGCACCGGGCCACGCGCGCGGACCGTGCGGCGGAGCGATAGGTCGCGAACCGCCGTGCCGTGCTGCCACATGGCGAGCGAGGTCGGTGGCAACAGCCGGCGACAGCTCGCCCATCCTGAACATCTCCATGGCATGCACGTGGTGGCTCAGGCGGGGACGGCGGAGTGGGTGGTCTGCAGCGCGCTCATGTCGTCGGTGACCTCACGAGCAGGTTCGCACCGGCGGGAGACGTGGGCCGGGAGCAGGTTCGCCGCGGACAGTCGAGCCTGCGCCGTTCGCGCCCGCCGAGGCCGGTCGAAGGCCGTGACCGCTCGCGGGCCTTGACGTGCTGGTTCCAGTACGTGGTGGCCCGCCGCAGGTAGATGGTGCCGACGACGAGCTGGTTCATGGCGCCGACGTGGACCTCCGACTGGCTCATGCTCAGTCGCGCGGGCCAGGGCCGGCCTGCAGCGGCGGGGCTGCATCGATGCATTGCGTGCTGGTCCGTCTCGCGTGACGGTGGCGAGGAGGAAGCGGTAACTGGCTTGGGGCGCGACGGGCTCCAACCGCCCATCAGCATCGTCGCCGGGCTCGTGACCACCATACCGAGGCCGTGAAGATACTGACCAGGATCCGAAGCACGATCCCGCTGATCAGAAATGTTCTGTCCTGCACATCCATGCGTCGTGGATCTTCACCGTCCGTCACCCCCTGGAAAACAACGTGAGACGGTGCGGAACCGAGTGGCGGCACTGTTCACGGCGTCCGGCCCCGGGATGTCGCGACGGGGCCTCCGAATGAACGTCGTGGTGGACGCCGGCCGCCTTGCGGTGTCGGAGTGACGTGACCCCTTCTACGGGGCTGGGCGTGCCGTTGCTGTCCTGGGACCGGCGACGGCGTGTGCCGGTAGCCGGCGACGGGCTATCCAGGGCATCCCGTCCTGGTCCGCACGCTGGACCGACCCGGGCAGCCGACTGAACGACGCCGCCGGCGCTCCGGAGCGAGCCCGGGATCCTGCTCGGCACCGACTGGTCGGCGGAGCACGACGAGTACGGCGTCCCGGTCGTCATCCGTGCGTGCGTCTCGACGTCTCTCGGCGGACAGGTGGAGTTGGTCCGGCAGGGTCCGGCATCCAGGTACGGGCCCACCTCCTCCCGGTCGACGCGTCATTCAGCGGCGTCATCGCCTTCCAGGTGATCGTCTCCGACGGCTCGTCGGGCGAGGTGCGGGTCCGCGAGAGGTCCGGGGTGGTGGCGGCGACCTTCGGGCCGGTGGTCGCCGGCGATGGCGCCGGACGGCACTTCGTTCCTCACCAGAGCTGAACCCGGCCGGGACGACGCACGTGCGGCGTCGACCGGGTCCGCTGGTGCATGACAACGGCCCGCCGGAGGATCCGACGGGCCGTTGTCGCGAGGTCAGCCGGCGACCGAGGCCAGGCACGTGTCGAGCCTGGCGGTCGCGTGTGCGACGCGCTGGGCCTGAGCCTTCTTGGCCTTCTTCACCTTCTTCGTGGGGTGAGCTGCGTAACTGGCCTGCAGCTGCTCCACTTCGCGGTGGCCTTGTCGACGTGAGCCTGCGCGGTGGCGCAGGGCGTGTCGGTGGTCTCGTCGGCGAACGCCGTCGGGCTGCCGGTCAGGCGACGGAGCCGAGGGCGACGGTCGCGACGAACGCGACGGCAGTGGAACGAACCGGGTCATGGTCTTGTCCTTCGTGGATGGGGCGATCCGAGGTCGAGCCTCACGGAGAACAGCGCCGCTGTCCCGGAAGCGTCACGGTTGGCAGAATCTCTACCTCTCGGCGAGCACGACCTGCACGTGTGGCCCGACCGGAGCCGCACCTCGACGGCTGATCGTCGATCAGGGCGACGGGAGACGGAGGATCGCGGCGAAGGCGGTCGCCAGAAGCTGCCCGTCAGTCAGCCCGTCGCCGCTCAGCTCGACGATGTGCTCATCCCTCCACCGAGAGCCGAGCCACCATCGTCTCGGGATCGACGTACACCCAGTGGTCGATGCAGGGGGGCGGCCACTGATCGCCGTACGAGCGTTCGATCCCGCTGTCCGGGTAGCGAGCGGCGAACCGCTCGGGGTCCGCTTCCCAGGAGCGTTGGCTGGGCGGCGTCGAAGGTCGCGCGGTTCCACACGAAGCCGACGTCTACCGAGGCGAACACCGGCTCGGCACGCGTCCCGCACCGCCTCGTGCCAGGTCAGATCCACAGCCATGGAAGCATCCTCCTCCCCGACGCGACATCAGTGCCTTGTGTGTCGCCGCCGCCTCGTTACTCCTCCGAGCGACAATGGCTTCGCCACGCGTCCTCGCAGCCACCGCCCCGGGAGCCCACATGACCCTCGAACGCTTCGCGCTTCGCGTCGCCGAGTCCCTGGCGGTCGGGCTGGATCCTCGCGGTCTTCGGTGCCGTGATGGTGGGGACCGGCCTTGCGATCGGCACGGCTGTGCCCTCGCAGAGGTAGACCGTCCGCGACCCGACAGCCACCCCACGCGGCCGGTCGGTCGCATGACAGCGGCAGATGAGTAGCGTGACGGGCATGGTCACCCGGAGGCGGCAGGTGCTCACGCTGGTGGTGTATGTCGTCTGGCTGATCGCTCTCGCCGGTCTCGCCGTCGTCTCCGTCCGATGGCAGCCCTGGGTGGGGGCATTCTTCGTCGCCTGTTCATCGGCACGCTCGTCCGCTCGGCGCCGTGTGGTCGACCTGGCGCCAACGGCGCGAAGCTGCTCGGCTGGGACTGCCCGGCCCGGGTAGGGAAGGCGTGGCGACGGCCGCGTGGCGGGCAACGTTGTGGGCTGTTCTGCCACATTCAGGATCGGACCCACCTAGCCTGAAGTCGTTCCCTCATCCGGAACTGAAAGCCGCTTCTCTTTCGTGGGGAAGCGGCTTCACCGTCACGGACGCCTGACGGATGCCACCCGTGGCGAGGCACCGGCGGCACGAGCACGACGTCTCTCGAGCACGCAGCTCGAACCTGTCCCCGGCGCCGGCCTTCTCCGCCCGGAACCAGCCGGCGAGCGGGTCGGGCGGCTCTTCGCCCTCGAACCAGAGGCCGCGGCGCAGCCCCTCGTCGATCGCCTGCCCGATGCCGCACCGGGCCGCTGAGATCACCGAGAGCTCACCCAGGGCCGTCCAGTCGACGGCGGCCGGGTCGATCACTGTCATGCAACGGAACGTACCGTCGGGCACCGACAGTGCTGGAAGGGACGCCCCGTGCAGTGACGGGCCCCCACCCGCACCCCACGAGACGCCGCGAAGGCTCAGGCAGACGCGGCGCCTTGGGGCATGCGAGGGTGTTCGATTTGGCCGTGAAGGGGTTAGCGCGTGGCCGTCCCGGTGTACGTCCCCGCGCCGGCGCGTTGGGGTCGGGGTCGTACACGATCTCCATCTCGCCACTCCCGTGCAGACCCTTGAGGGCGCCGGTGCCGCTGACGATCGTCCAGGATCCCGTCTGGGTCAGGTCCTGCGACATTCCTCCCTGAGACACTTCAGGCGAGATATCCATCCGCAGTTTGCCCTCGGGGCAGGTGATCGTCCGGGCGATCAACGACACGTCCGGATCGGAGCTTCCGTGGGAGTCCAGGATGGTCCCGCCAATGCAGAACGGCGAACCTCCGAAAGCTCGATCCTTCGACGACTTCGCCAGTGGCGATCGGCTCCGCGCCGGGAGTAGTTGCGCCGACCACGCTCGTCTTGATCACGAGGTCATCCGAGTCCGCGCTCGTCTCCGCGGCGCCGTCCTCGCCACCACCGCACGCCCCAACGAGGAGCACGCCCGCCGGCAGCAGCACCACCGCACCGCGCATGACCGCCCTCAAGGTCCAACGAACCGGACCCGACCAGTGTCCGCCTGGCGGCTCGAGCACGGCAAGGGTGCGCGCGTTGGACGACATGGCACACTGCATCTGCATGTGCGATCGGACGGCGGCATGATCGTGCGATGGGTATCCCCGCTGACTCACCCGTCGGTCGACCTCGGGCGCGCTCTTGGATCAGCGTTGTCGCTGAGAGCCTGAGCGGGATGGCACTCGGCTATGAAGGCGACACGGCCACTGAGCGGAGGACCGCAAGGTCGGCGCGATCCTTACTACCGCCCCCCTCGTCGGGACGCGGAGTGCCCTTAATGGCGAGCATCATCTCCAGCGTCAGCACTCTTACCGATAGGTCGTCGATGGTCCGGCGTGCGAACGCCAACGGCCCGCTCGAGAGCACCATCGGTTGCTCGGGGAGGGGCACGACGACACCTCCTTCGTCACCGGGCACCACGAACGTGAGCTGGAACTCGTAACCGTCGCGTGCGTAGTTGGTGCCAACCAGGTCCTCTGGAGTAGGCGTGTGGACCCAGCCTGCTTCCTGGAGCACCTCGTGGACACGGCCCTCGTCGCGTCGCCAGACCAGGACGTCGATGTCCTCGTGCGGTCGAGTGAGCCGGCCCACCCACAGGTCGACGGCCCACCCCCCGAAGAACCAGTGCTCAAGCCCTGCCCCGTCCAAAGCGTTGGAGGCACTTCCGACCATCGACAAACCGCGGTCGTAATCACTCGACTGCTGTGTCATGGCTCATTCAAGCGCGCTCAGCGCTGGTCTGCGAGTGCCACAAGCGCTTGGTGCCCATCACGAGGCCGCGGGGAGACACGGTGCACGCTCATCGGCATGTGAGGACGTCGCGCGGACGTGGCGATGCCCCGACGTCTTGGGTCGCCGGGGCATCGGAGCGTGCCCCGGCGCACGGGGGAGCCCGGGCACGCGGGAGAGCGTAGAGGCGTCTCCGGTCCCGCACTTCGCCGTCTATGCATTCTTAACGCAGCATGACGACGCCGGTGGTCTCGGTTCCTAGCAGGCGGCCCGGACAGCGGCAGATGCGGCGTCGCGCTGGCGGGGAACTCGAGGCGGTCGGCGATGACCGTTCGGAGGGACGCCTGGACACCTGGCAAGCCCCCCGCATGTTTCCTCCTCATGCGCCATTTGCATGATTCGCGTGCCCATGATGCTGCATACCTTCGTAGCAGCCCTGAGAGATCTCAGAAACAACGGGGCCAACGGGGCTCGCGCCCCGCCACCGAATCACGACAAACAAAGTGCCTTCGCGGCGAAGGGATCCACATGCGCACGTTCCTGCGAACTCTCCTGCTGACCTCGGCTGGACTCGGCCTGACGCTTATACCCTTCACCTCAGCCGGCGCCACGCCCGGCGGGAACAGTGAGCCCGTCGACGCCGTGGGCCAGTTCACCGTCAATAGTTTGTGCTCCTTCCCTGTCACCATCGACGCCCACGTCGTAGGCAAACAGACGACGGTGGCCACCGGCCAGGGGGCGATCGTTCGTACCCATCTGGTCGAGACCGACATATTCAGTGCCAACGGCAACACCGCGACCGGCTCCTACCCCTTCAACATCAAGGTCACCGTGGACGAGAACGGCAACATCGTCAAAGCCAGCCAGACCGGGATCATCGTCCGGATCCCGCTGCCCACCGGCGGGGTCTTCCAGGTCTCCGGTCAGGCCGACTCGCTGGCCGCGCAGACCGACTACATCAGCGTGCCCACCCACGGAGTCACCAAGGGCCTCGACGAGCTCTGCACCTACCTGGGGTCATGACACCAACGGTGTCGTCGCCGGAAAGCAGGAGGCGAGGGCTCCGAATCCACGCTGAACGCAGTGCAGGCCGCGAGAGAGTGACGAGGACCTCATCGGCATGAGGACCTTCCCGAGAGGCATGAAGAGGCCCCGCCGCGCTGTGTGAGCAGGAGCGACGGGGCGCCAGCACTCCACTGGGCGGAGGCGCCCTCATACGGAGGACGCCTACGTAGAGATGCCCTTCCCAGGAAACCCTTCTTGAGGCACGAGCGCGTCACCATTGCGGGCGAAACACGGGCTTGGGCTGTGAGGCTGCCGAGGCAGACGATCGGGCGGTCCCCGGACATTGGGAGGGCGACCTGGTCTTCGGCAAACGGATCGAGCCCCGTGGCCACCCTCGTCGAGCGGTCCACTCGCTTTGTGATGTTGGTGGCGTTGCCCGACGGACACAAGGCCGACCTGGTCGCTGACGCGCTTGCCGCGAAGATCACCACCCTGCCCGCGGCACTGACCCGGACGCTGACCTGGGACCAGGGCCACGAGATGGCCGAACACGTCCGGTTCACCGAGGAGACCGGTGTCGAGGTCTACTTCTGCGATCCCCAGTCGCCGTGGCAGCGCGGCAGCAATGAGAACACCAACGGACTGCCTGCGCCAATACCTCCCCGGACCCTGGACCTCCGCACCCTGACCCAAGCCGACTTCGACGCCATCGCCGACGAGCTCAACCGACTCCCTCGACAGACCCTCGGGTTCAAGACACCATCACAAGCACTGGCCGAGGTGTTGCGTTGACCGCCTGAGCCCGCAGGCATGAGAGTGCGTTGACGGTTAATCGACCAGGGTGGCCGTGGCGACCATGTGCGGGCTTAACCCGAGAAGTTCAGGAACGCGCTCGACGGCCCGTGCGGCATCCAAGACGACCTGCCAGGCGGTGCGGTCGCCGACCCGCCCCTCCATGTCGTCGCTCGAGAGCGGCAAACCTTCGACGCCCACCAAGTCGTCAAGTCGGAGACCCGCCTCGGCGATCTCGTCCGCGAGGTCACCAGGCCGATGGGTGTAGCCGAGGAATCCGTCTGGTTCGATTGGCGGCAGGTTGCCTGTGCGTTCCGCTTCGGGCAGAAGGGCCAGGCAGTCGGGAAAGTGCTCGTACAACCGCTCTTGGAGGACTCCGTCCAGGCGAGCCGCCCACCGCGAGATCGCGGCGACGAAGATGGGTCCGCCCCTGCGGGTGATGCGGCGAGCTTCTCGCAGGGTCTGGACCCGTTCTGCGCGTTCGCGAAGGTGATACAGCGGTCCCAGAAGCAGGACGGCATCGACTGAGGAGTCGGGTAGATCCAGACTGCGGGCATCGCCTACGGCGGTACGGACTAGTGGGTGCCCTGACGCTCGGAGTTGCTCGACGTGCAGCTCCATCACGTCGCGATGCTCCACCTCATAGCCGAGCTCGGCGAGCCACACGGCGTACCGGCCCGGCCCGCCTCCGATGTCGGCCACGATCCCCGGTGCCGCTGGTAGCCCCCGCAGGACGATCTCCTGGGTCCGGATGAACTCCAAAGTGCCCTTGGGGGCTCCAAGGCGGTCCTGCTCCTTGCCTTGGGCGTAGTAGGCCTTCATCTCGGCGTCTGGGTAATTCACCGGACTGACCCTGCCTGAGCAGAGCTGGAAGTGCACCCCCGTTTCAGGTCCATTCCGACATCCGCTCATCGGCCTGTGAGTGCGCCCGGACAGCGGCATGAGCGGATGGCCGAAGCGACTCCTGAAGCAGTAGAAGTCAGCCGATGACGCCGCTGGCCACAAGCCACGGGTAGGCGAAGGACACCAGCGAGGAAAGCACAAGGAGGACGCCAGCCAGGACGGCAGCTCTGATGGCCCACGTGGCCACGACAGGTCGGCCTGCTTTGCCGACGCCAGGTCAGCTCACCGGACAAGGATGGCACATCACAGCCTTGGTCTGTCCGCAGAAGCGCTGCCCGGAAACACGACCTCTACGCTCGGGAGCGCCGGCACCCGTCGCCTACTGGGTCTCGGACTGTCCAGACCGGGGTTTTCGGGCTCCTCGGGTCGGAATCGATGGGCCGAGGGGCGGGGTACGCGGGTCCGTCGTCGTCGAACTTCGGCACCGGGCTGGTGCGCAAGCTCGCGGCCCGAAGTAAGCGCGTGCACTCAGCCGAAGACGGGTAGGTCCATTGCGAGAGTCCCTTCAATGGGAACAGGTGTCCCGCCAAGCCACGGAACTCGTCGACGCCGGCCAATCCCCCGTGAGGTCCCGCTCGGCCGACTCCGGACGACCCCGACGACGAATGGACGGAGCGCGTCAGGGCTGGAGCTCGGCTGCGGTGCCCAGGATCTGCTTGCCGTCGGGACCCTCGAGCGGGGTGAACGTCGTCCCATCGCCGTTCAGCAGGCCGACCACCCAGGGGCCGGTCGTGACGGCGCGACTGATGAGGAACTGCTGCCCGTACGTAGTGACGCCGAAGTAGCGCACGCCCCGGCCGGCGTGCGTGACCTGCCGCGCCTCCGAGCCGTCGGTCGGGGCCGCGTAGAGGTCGTTGCTGCCGGTGATGTCGTTGTTGTCCTCGCCCCGTGTGGTGGCCGTGAAGTAGACCGTCCGACCGTCCGCGCTCCACGAGGGGAGCTGCACCTGGTTGAAGTCGTCGCTCAGCCGGGTCGGGGACGGACGTGCGTCGGCCAGGTCGAGCGTGGCGATGTACTGTCCGCTGCCCGCGACCACGTTCACGGCCAGCTCCCAGTCGTCGGGCGAGAAGCTCGGGCCCCGGGGCTCGACGCCCGCCGGCATCCGGACGACCTGCTCACGGCCGGTGTCGAGCGTCTGGATGCGCAGCTGCGCGCGCCTGTGGCCTGGGGTCCACGCGACGTACGCCAGCCGGGTGCCGTCGTGGGACCAGGCGATGCCGTACCCGGGCTGGCAGCCGATGCACGGCGCCGGCAGTCGAAGAGCATCGCTGCCGTCGGCGTCGGCGATCCATAGTCGTCGGTTGACGGTTGTGCTGTCGGGTGTCGTGTAGGCGATCCGGTCACCGTCAGGCGAGAGGGCGAACCGGTCGGCGTCCTTCAGCGGGACCGTCTCCCGGGTGCCGTTGCCTGCGACCGACGAGACGTCGCCGTTCGGGTCGAAGACGGTCACCCGGAGTTCCGGCGGTTGCGAAGGCTCCATCTTCGCCTCGTTGTCATCGGCGAGCACCGCGGCCGTGCCGACGAGCGCGAGTGCTGCGACAGCCGCAGCGACCGCGAGCAGCGTTCGTTGACGGCTACCGGCCCGGAGCCGGTCCCCGGCTCTCCGGATCTCGCTCGGCTCCGGCAGCGTCCGACCCGTGGCGTCGTCGGCCACCTGGTTGAGGAGGTCGTCCAGGTTCACAACGACTCCCTCTCGATGGCCGCATCGGCGGCGTCACGGGTGGTGCTGTCGAGGTACCGGCTTCCCAGCGCGGCCGCCATCGCGGCACGGGCGCGCGCCAGTCGACTCTTGACGGTGCCCTCAGCGACGCCGGTCTCGACGGCCACCTGGGATATCGACAACCCACACATCTCGTAGAGCACCAAGGCCCGTCGGTGTTCCCCGGAGAGCTGCTTCAGCGCCGTGCGGACGTCCATCACTTCATCACTGTGAGGAGGCTGCTCGACGGCGTCGTCCGCACCGAAGAACCGCCGGACGCGGTCCTTGCCCACGACCGTGTGCCGATGCTGGCTCACAGCGATCCGCCAGGCGACGACGCGCACCCAGGCGGCCGGCTCGTCCAGCCTCGAGACGCGTCGCCACCGCTGCCAAGCCCTGGCGTAGGCCTCCTGCAACACGTCGGCCGCCTGTTCGGCGTCTCCGGTCATGACCGTCAGCTGGCGCAGCAGACGCGTGCGTGTGGCGAGGTAGAACTCGTCGAAGTCACCCTGATCTGCCACCGTCAGTCCCCTGCCGCTCGAACAGGAACACGCGCGCGACGCTGCAACGGTTCCATCATCGCGCCAGGTGGATGCACCTGTCAGCGCTCCAGGTGCTCTCTCTCCTGTGGCCGGCGCGGATCTCAAGCGCCGAGGGCCGTGCAGAGCTGGGCCCGTTCGGTGTCCGTGTCTGGACCGAAGTGCTCGATGAGGTGGCCCGTGGCGTCGAAGACTTGGAGGCCGGCCCCGCCGATCGCGACCCCGCCCCCACCCGGCAGGAAGGTGCGGGCGTTGGTCCCGGTCGAGAAGAACGCGCCGGTGGTCAGGTCGGTGTGGATCTCACGCACGACGACCGCATCCAGCGAGGCGCCCGTGCTCGGGTTCGTCCAGGTGCCCACGGCCGAGTTGACCTGGAGCTGTGTCACCGGCGTGCCGTCCGCGTCGTAGAACGTGGTGATCCGGCGGGTGACGTCGAACAACCCTTGCAGGACGACGCCGCTGGGGCACACGGCACCACTGTGCAGCACCTGCACGACGGTCTGCCGCGTCGGCTCCGTCGCCTGCGCGCTCCCCGGCTGCAGCGTCATCGCCACCCCCAGCCCGACGACGACTGCCAGGGCAAGCCGCTGGGCCGGTCCCACTACTGCCTTCGACTTCCGTGCTCCCGACATGGCGTCCCTCCCAGATAAGGCGGGTGGTTCCCGCGATGGAAGGGACACGCGCCCGAGCGGGCTTCGGTTCCACACGGATAGTGACGGCATCGGCGCGGCGACTCGGTCGCGGCCGCGGACGGGGTGACCGTGGCGGTCCGGGATCGACGGGCCTCCCGATGCCCGGAGTTGTTCGACAATACAGATCCATAGGTCGCGGTGTTTACACCCTGTAAACGGATGGCCACCTTGCCGGACCTCATCCAACTCGTGGGGCGGCTTTTCCAGAAGCCTGTGGACCGACTTCGCTCATGGAGGGAACCAGTTGCAGCGTTCGGGCGTGTTCTGCTCGAGGGACTGTCGCCGGGAGGGAGTAGGTCGTGAGGGAGGAGGTCGTAAGCGGACTGCTGGGAAGGCGGGCGCTGCTCGGACTGGGGCTGGGGACGGCCACAGGCATGTTCGCCGCATGCGAGCCCGATGGACGTTCCTCCGAGGAGACCGCCCACGCGCCCACCGTCGATTCTTCCTCGTCTGAAACACCGGTGGCGCTGGAAGACGGTGTCTTCCGGTCGAGATTCCTTAGATCGAGGTTGGGATGGGCGATCGCCGCCCCAGGGAACACCGGGGCGGGACTTCCGGTGTTGCTCTACCTGCACGGGCTAGGTGCGGATCACACTTCCCCGTTCACCTACATGGGCCTGGACGCCAAGCTCGAAAGCTGGGTGGCTGCCGGTGGCACGCCGTTCGCCATTGCGACCGTCGATGGCCTCGACTCCTGGTGGAGACCTCAGCCCGGCGGGATCGACGGATCGCGCATGTTGATCGAGGAGTTCCTGCCCCTGCTCGCCCGCCGCGGGTTCGACATCGACACCATCAGCCTTGCGGGGGCGTCGATGGGCGGATACGGGGCGCTTCGCCTGGCGGGCAACGGCCGCCTGGCGCCACACAGCGTAGGCGTCTTCGCCCCGGCCGTGGGGCCTTCTGGCGGCGCCGGATCCACCGACGTGTCGCGACACCCGGAGATGCTCCGTGGGATCCCCGTTCAGCTGTTCGTGGGACGGTACGACGAATGGCGCCGTGACGACCTCGCCTACGTCCACGGCCTTCGCCAAGCCGGCGTGAGGGTGCAGGCCCACCTGATTCCAGGCGGACACGACCCGGTCGAGATGTCGGTCGCGGCCCCGCGGCTCATCAGGTACGCCGGCAAGCACCTCCGTACGGCCCCGTGAGCAGGTGCTCCGACCGGAAGCAGCAAAACCCTGATAGCGGTGCGGGCTCAGGCCGATGAGCGGACGAGTCGGGCGGTTGACCGCTACCCTGCCGCCGTGTCCCTGCGTCCGGTGATTGCCCGTGCAACCTTGGCCCTGACCCTTACAGCCTGCGCCGGGACGACTGCCGAACATGGCACTCGGCAAACAGTTTCCACGTTCACCTGTTGCACTGGGAACGATGTGAACCACGCCTACCACCCTGGCGACGTCGTCACCATCCACTGGATCCGAGAGACGTCCGAGGCTGTCGCCCCGAGCACGGCGACCCCCCTCACGCTCACCGCCCACCTGGAAGGGGCGTTCGCCGGGGTCGCTCAGGCAAAGGGCCCAGCCGCCCGAGGCACCGATCACATCACTGCTTCGCCGGTGCAGGTGACGGACCGGACCTTGAAGGCGCCCGTCTCACTCCTCCGCATCCCCGCCGGGGCAGCCCCGGGTCTTTACAACCTGACCACCAAGGTCGCCAGACCCGGCGGGTGGATCTCCGGGGGGACCATCATCCGCGTCACCGCCCCCTGACCGCGCCGGCTAACCGGCGGCCCCGGTCGGCCATCCGAAGCGCACTAACATGCCGCTGTCGGGGCGTCCCCACATGCCGATGTGAGTGCTTCTCCGAGGTGGCCTCCTGACAGGATGCGCGCACGGGACGGAGGTGGCAGTGGAGCGCGACCTGTTGGGGTTCGTCGCGGGCTTCGTCATCGCCACGATCACGAGCCCGGTCGGCGTCTCCGGCGCGGTCTTCTTGCTCCCGGTCCAGTTGACGGTCTTCGGCGTCCCCAACCCACAGGTCACCCCGACCAATCTTCTCTACAACGTGCTGTCCGGGCCGGGTGCTCTGGTCAGGTACGCCCGTCAGGGTCAGTTGCGCGGGCCGCTCGCCCGCAGCCTGGTGCTGGGCTCAGCTCCCGGCGTCATCATCGGTGCGGTGTTGCGGGTCTACGTGGCCGACGACCCGACCGTGTTCAAACTCATCGCTGCAGCAGTGCTCGCGCCCACCGGTCTGTTCATCCTGCTCTCGACCCGGCGCAGCGGCACCCGCCTGACGAGGGCACACCTGAGCCCGAGGACGATCACCCTGGCCGCGTTCGTCGTGGGGATCGTGGGAGGCATCTACGGGATCGGGGGTGGGTCGATCCTCGGACCGATCCTGGTCGGCTCCGGCATGGCGGTCAGCGTGGTGGCCCCAGCCGCGCTCGCAAGCACGTTCGTCACGTCCATCGTCGGAGTCGCCACCTTTGCGGTCCTGCAGTTGAACGTGGCGGGGTCCATCGCCCCGGACTGGTCGCTCGGCATCGCGTGCGGCCTCGGTGGGTTGTGCGGGGGCTACCTCGGCGCGTCCCTCCAACCCCGGATGCCCGAGAAGTTGCTGCGGACGATACTCGGTCTTCTGGCCCTCGGCCTGGCTTTGCTGTACGCGGTTCAGGCCGCAACCTGAACGCACTCATCTGCCGCTGTCCGGGCGGGCGCACGTGCCGATGGGCGGACGGGGCATGGCTCGCGGCCTGGGATGCTGGGGCATGGCACCGTCGCGAAGCGCTGAGGTCTATGGGGACTTCCTGCTACCTCATCTGACTAGGGAAACCCACTTGATTGACCTGGGGTGCGGCTCGGGCGAACTGTCACTGGAACTGGCTGCGAAGGTCGGGCACCTCACCGGCATCGACGGCGACCCCGCGGAGATAGAGCTGGCCCGCTCCTCAGCCGAAGCGTCATCGACAAGCAACGCGGCCTTCGCCGTCGGCGACGCCTACGCTCTGCCATTGGCCGATAGCGAAGCTAACGCCGTGTTTGCTCACTCTGTCCTGGAAGCACTCGACAGGCCGGCTGTGGCCCTCGCGGAGATGAGACGGGTGTTGACGAGGAACGGCGTCGTGGCAGTTGCCTGTGTCGATTACGGGGGGCTCATCCTCGCCGGCCCGCACGAGCCTCTGGTCGGCCGCTTCTTCGCGATCCGGGAGCAACTGTGGCAGCAGGAAGGAGTCTCTCCCTACCGTGGCCGCGAACTTCGTGGACTGCTCGTGGCGAGCGGGTTCCGACACGTAGAGGCGACATCGAAATACATTTGCTACGGGAACCCGGACGCGATCCGGGAGTTCGGCATCGGCCGAGCCGAGGACTGCGCCGACGACTGGTATGCCGAGTCGGCTCAACGCGAGGGACTCGCAACCCTTCACGATCTAAGGACTATGCGCGAGGCATGGCAAGAATGGGCAGAGTCGCCGGCGTCATACGCCGCATTCCCCTGGTGTCGAGCACTCGGCTGGAAAGTTTGACCCGCTCGGTCGGCACCACTCACTCATCAGTTCAACGTCCTCACATGCCGCTGTCCGGGCTCGGTCACATGCCGATAGCGGCGGGCCGCTGCCAGTGTTAACGCCCGCGACACGAGCGAGGACGTCTTCCCTGGCATCGTTCAAACGCGGGCCGCACGCTGTCGGGGGGATCGGCGGGCGGCCCGCCCCATTGACCAGCGGGGTCGCTGGGGGGACTGCTGACCCCAGGCCCGCTGAAGACCGAAGACCTCCAGCCGGCTTCGGCACGAGTTCACCGAATTTGGCGTTACAGCAAAGCGGCCTTGGGTCTTACCTTCGTTCTGAGGGCCCGACAGCACAACCGACTGAGGCCCGGGGAGTCCTGATGCAGACCGCGCACTACATGGCGAACATGGGCCGGACCCTGAGACCCGACACTTCGGCGGGCGTCGTTGCGTCCCAACGCGGAGGTTCTCGCTCCATGGCCGAGTACCGAATCCGTCACACGGATACGGACCTCGAGGGCGAGGCCGGGACGTTTGACAACGATCGAGAAGCCGTCGCGTGGTGGTTCGACTACGCACATCAGCACCCTGCCGTCCAAGCGTGGGAGATCGTCCTGGAGCGGGACGATGGGGGCCGCAGGTGGGCGTCCGTTTCAACGCATGTCGCCGACGGCACCTAGCGGCCCTGCGCTTGAGCCGACGCCCGCTGGAACCCGAGGCCTGGCGGGCGTCGTCATGCTCAAGCCCTATCGTGTGGATCATGGCATACAGAGTGGCTGCCGAAGGGCGCGAGCTCATGACCTGGGGAAGCGGCGGCGCGGGCCAGGAGGCCCAGTGGGTCCCACACGGGATCGAACACGCCTACCGAGACGGTGACTCCGTGTCGTTGTGTGGGGAGAAGCTCTCCAGGCTGTAGCTGTTCCCAACCACACGTTCCTGACCGACCGGAATCCGGACCTTCTCTGCGCAGAGTCCGCCCAAGCGTCGATGGGGTAGCCCCGGGAGACCCGAGAACCCCGGCGGGCGTCGTCGCGGCGTCGTAGTGTGCGGAACATGGAAGCGATCGTGCTTCGTGTCCGGCTCATCAGCGGTGACAACATTGATGTCACCTACGAGGATCGCGATGCGGGTAGCGAAGGAGAGGCCATCGACCATGTCGTCTCCTCGCTGTCCGGGGCCTCGGGGGTTCTGCGCTGTCGACACGGCGAGCGACTCGTGGTGCTGTATGCGAGGGGTGTCGCCGCTGTGGAGGTCGCGCCCCGCGGCGCAGTCCTGTAAGTGCCTCTGGCCCTTCTCCCGCTGCGGCTCGTCGGCGACGCGCCGTGCCAGGGCGCGATTCCCGGGACGCAAAAACCGCCCCCTGGAGGGCGTACCTCGGAGACGGCTTCGCTTACTGGAGAAGAGCTAACGTTGCGTTCCGCCTCGACGGTCGGCGCGGCCACTCTCGCCACTGCAAACATACTCCGAACCCCCAGGATCTGCTCCCATGGTCGGGTGATGGGGCGAACAGGTAGAGCAACGCACGCTCATGCCGCTGTCCGTGCTGGCCACATGCCGCTGCACGGACGAGTGAGGACCAGCGAATGGGACTTCAAGCCGCATGATGGACCCGTGACCTCAAGCCCTCACGAACCACTCCGATTGATCGTTGACACCGAGGTGTTCGACGTCTCCGAAGCACCCGGCCAACCTGGCGGCTGCCACTACACATGGACCAGCGGACCGAACGCCGGCTACGGACTCACCAGTGTCTTCTCCGACGGCCATCAGCCCTCCGCTGCCGAGCACGAGGCCGCCATCAGTGACTTTCTCAAGTCGATCAATCGCGAGACCGGCTACCTCGACTAGCGCTCTCACATGCCGCTGTCCGGTCGCTGCTCATGCCGATGAGCGGATGCATCGGTGCCGGGCACGCTCAAGTGTTGCCCGCACAGTAGCGAGGCGGTTCGCCCCCAGCCCCAGGGGGCCGCCTCGTGCTATTCCCGCACGTCTGCGACCGATGGGACCATTTCCTGCGCTGTGCGGGTGAGCGACTCCAGGGAGGTGCCACATGACCGTGGTCATGCGTATCGGTCTCGGTCTTGTCGTGGCGGTGGTGGCCGGCGTTCTCGACGGGGGCATGGCCCGCTTGCTGATGCGCGGGGTGGCTCTGGCCACCGAGCAGATCCCGGCGTTCAGTCTTGAGGCCACCCTCGGGATCATGCTCATCTTCTCGATCACAGCGGTGCCACTGGGCGTGACGGCGAAGTTGACGGCGCGCCGAGGCGCCCGGTTCGCCGCGGGAGCGTTGGGCACTCTGTTGCTCGGCTTCTTCACGACCAGTATCGGCGTCCAGGAGGTGACGAACGCGAGCGGTCTCACCGGCCTCCACCAGCTGGGGCTCGGCGCTTGCGTGGCGGGTTTGGCGGCGGTCGTGCTGCTCCAGCCCTGGGTGATACTTCGCCTCGTCGACGGGGGCTGGACCAGGTCGGCCGTCACCAGGCCTGCTTCTTCTTGACGGCGGAGTAGCGACGGCGAGGGAAGCGCTGCGCGCCGCCGACTGTGCCTGAGGCAACTCGCTCAGATGCCACTGTCCGGCTCACTCGGGTGGAGGCTTGTACAGCTCCTGTACGGCCGCCTTGATGTCTCCGCCATCGGCCTCCACGGGCTCCATGTACAAACGCCCTTCAGCGATCAGGCCGTCGCGCACGACGAGGATCGTGACCCCACGCATCGCGAAAGGTGACCCGTCCACGTGGTGACCGTGCCAGTGCCATTCCCCCCACTCGACTTCTCCGTCCACCGATACAGCGACCAGTTCTGAACTGAAGTCCGGCACCCCATCGAAGACAGACGACCAGTTCTCGAGCACCTGCGCGCTCCCGCCGAACCCCCGACCCGGGTGCAGCGGTTGCGCGCTTCGATAGTCCTCAGCGAATAGCGACGCCAGCCGCTGTGCATCGTGAGCGTTCACTGCATCGTTGAGCGTCTCCAGCGTGGTCGTCATGACAGGACCATAGATCCGCTGGCGAGGGCCTTGGCGCACGGGCGACGCACTCACATGCCGCTGTCCGGCACGCGCACATGCCGATGAGCGGATGGGGGCACGGCACTCGTAATCGTGACGGTCTTACGAAGGTGAGCCCTAGAACCGCTCGCGGGTGTCGACGGTCAGGGCCCAGATCACGGCACCGTCAAGGGCCAGGACGATGATGCCCCAGACCGGGTAGTACGGAACCCATGCGAAGTTGGCGATCATCGACAGGGCCACGACGACGAGGGCGGCCCAGCGAGCCCACGTCTGCCCCATGGCCAGAAAGGCCCCGACGGCCGCCACGACCAGGCCGAGGATCAGCAGGATCCAACCCCACGCCGTGACATCGAACTTGAAGGTGTACTCCCGGCCCACCACGTAGAACTCAGAGTTCGCCAAGGCCACAATGCCTTGGATCGCCGTGAGGATGCCGGAAACGATCATGAAAGCCGCGGCGAACGCAGTCAGGCCCATGGCCCAGGTTTGCCCGGTGGAAGTCGGTTGCGACATGAGGTCCTCCTCGTTAGGTCGGAAGAAACGCTGGCGTGGCCGATCCCCCGTCACGTCGCTCGGGCCCAACCGGTGCAACCCTGGTGAAGGACATCCAGGGCGAGTCAAACGCGTGACGGGGTCTCGGTCACGCGCCAAGCATGGACTCGATCGGAGACTTTGGGTAGGTCTGCGAGGCAGACGCCGGATCGCCCTCTCATGCCGCTGTCCGGTGGCGTTCTACGTGCCAGCGGCCATGTAGGCGGCGAGTACGTCCATTCCAAAGTTTGCCGGGTTCCAAGGGCTGAAGTCCGGAGCGGCATCTTGGAACTTGCGATGTTGGCCGCTGGCGGGATGAGTGCCCCGGCGGCTCCGGCTGAAGCCGGAGTCCCGTGGCTGGTCACGATTCATGTCGACAACGTATCGGGCGTGGTTGGCCACACGTTCAGGTTCACCGGCAAGGTGACTCCCAGGGCCCGGGCGGCCGGGCTGAAGGTGGTGCTCCAACAGAAGAGGGCAGGGTCCGACAAACCCGTGGAGGGTCGTGGCCACCGATCGGATCAACGACCTGGGCCGCTACCTGGTCAGAGCCAAGCCGTCCACCAACACGATCCGCAGGTACCGCGTGGTAATGCCGGCCACGGCGGCTCACGCCCGAGGAGTGAGCCCCATGCGCACCGTGAAGGTGTACGCCTGGAGCAACCTCACCCTGCGACCGCCAGCCAACGAGAGCAACTTCGAGACCGTGGCGTCGGTATCGATGGGAGGAATGGTCTATCCCGCGTCGTTGGAGGCGAGGAGCATCCTCAACCCGGACGTCCCCAGCAGCGGGACGGTTGAGTTCGACCTCGGCCGGAGGTGCATCCAGTTCCGGGGCACCTTCGGGTTGTCGGACAACTCGGACGAGGGCGGCGAGGCTTGGCTAGAGGCCAGCGCCGACGGGGTCGACTTCTACAAGGAGGCCACCGCAGCACACAAGAGGCAGATCGCCGTGGGTTTCGCGACCCCTCCACTGAAGGTCCGCTTCGACACCGAGAGCATCTGGGACAGCCCAGGCCCTCTGCACCCGTTAGATCGGGACATCCGCTGCGCGGCCTTCCCCTCCGAGCCCGAGCCCGGGCCCGGACCCGTGGCGCCGCTCGCAGCGCACTCACATCGGCATGTGGCGACCGGACAGCGGCATGAGCGGACACTCCTGAGATTGCGGCAAGAGCGTCCGGCCAAGAAATTGTTGCCTCCTCGGCCCAACAGTTCGGCCATGCTGGTGCGTTAGGTGTCCGAAAGGGGGCCGCCATGGACGAATCAGCGTTCATCGACTATGTGGCGGCACGTCGGCCACGGCTTTTCCGGACCGCGTGTCTGATGTGTGGCGATCCGCATCGTGCGGAGGACATCGTCCAGGACGCCCTGACACGGCTGTACGCAGCGTGGGGCCGGGTCGAGCGGATGGACAACATCGACGGCTACGTGCGTTCGATCATCGTGAACGCGCACTACAGCGACCGGCGCCGGCCGTGGCGGCGTGAAAGGCCGTCGGAGCCCCGCGACGTACCACTCGAACCGGGGTTCCCGGTCGAGGACGCCGACGCGATTAGGGCCGCGCTCAGGGCACTCCCGCTGGGCCAACGCCGGGTGATCGTGATGCGCCACATCTGGAACCTCACCATCGAGGAGACCGCCGCGGAGCTGCGGATCAGCACGGGAACCGTGAAGAGCCAGAGCGCCGACGCGGTCGCCGCGCTCCGGCGGGCACTCGCCCCGGCCTTCGGGGCCGCACTCGGGCAAGGAGAAGAACGATGAACGACGAACACGACGTGTTGAGCCAGCTGGTGGACTACCACGACCACATCTCCGCGCCCCTCGTGCCCCTCGCCGACGACCTCCGCCGTGGTCGCGGCCGTGTCCGACGTAACCGCGGCCTGCTCGCCGCGGGCGCGGCTCTTGGGGTTGTCTCGATGATCGCGGCGGTGTCGCTGTCCGAAGGCGGCCGTTCGGCTGACGAGCCGCAGCCGGCACACTCACCAGGGCTGACCACTCCGTTGGTTGCGCCGCAGTCCCCGTTCGACGTGTCCGAGCTCGGCTTCCAAATCGAGTCGGCACCCGACCTGAGTGTGGCTGGCGACTGGGCGATCGACCGGGACCGGCAGTGGGCCGGTGTCCAGGTCCTCGGTGGCGATAGCAACGGCATGGAACTGCAGGTCGAGGTGTATTACCAGGGCCGGCACTTGAAGCTGCCCAGGACCGGGACCCGCGAACCCGTCACCGTCAATGGGGTCCCCGGCACCTACATCGAGCAGAAGAGCGGCAGGTTCCACGCGGCCATGCTGGCCTGGGAGTACGCACCGGACTCGTGGGCCGCCGTGAAGGCAGGCTGGATCGAAGCGGTGCTGCCGTCGGACCTGCGCAGCAAGATGCTCACCGCTGCCGAGGCTG
Source organism: uncultured Actinomycetota bacterium (assembly GCA_963742195.1). GTDB lineage: Bacteria > Actinomycetota > Actinomycetes > Propionibacteriales > Nocardioidaceae > Nocardioides. The sequence goes on along the minus strand of CAVULA010000003.1, from coordinate 209,342 downwards.
TCCGCCCCGGAGGCGAGGCACTGCGTGTCCCGGTCCGCGTCGACACGCTGCCCGCATCGCTCCCATCCCTGAGGGCCGCTCAGGAAGTGAGGCTGCTGGACTGGGACGGCAACTGGCAGTGGTGGCTGTCGCTCGACGACGCCATCCAGATCCACGCCACTGCCGAGACAGGCAGCGTCGTCTGCGAAGCCGACGACGGCAGCTACCACAAGGCGAGCTTCACCTACCGCGGGCACCCAGGCTGTCTCGCGGACGGCGAGCAAATCGGCCTCAGCCTTGACGACGCCCAAGTGTTCATCGACTTCGGCGACGCCGAACCGAAGCCGCCCATCGACGACCTGAAGCAGGTACTCGCCGACTTGACGGTCGGCACGGCAAACCCGGCGACATGGTTTGACCTAGGGACCGCCCTGGGTGGCTGACTGAGGACGCGCGACCGACCGCGCCTTACTACACGGTGTAGTAAGGCGCGGGCCATGCGGAGGAAGTTCTTCGACTGACCAGCCGGGCGTCGGCGAGCGACTCGCTGAACGGATGCACGGATCTCGGCATGAGAGGACGTTCGGGGAGGGCATGGCGATGCCCGCCGGGTCTCGGGGTTCCGGCGGGCATCGAGTGAAGCGTAGGAACTGTCAGGCGCGGGCGGCCACCAGGAGCTCGGTCAGGGCGTCACGCAGCTGCTCCACCTCACCGATGGTCAGCTCGACGCCGCGGTCCTCGTCACGGTTCAGGGTCACATGCGTCCGACCCTCGGCCTCCTTGGACAGGTACACGTTCAGGTTGTCCAGCCACTGCTCACGAGTCCCGTCCTTGCCGTAGAACGATCGGGCATCCCAGTGAGGTTCACGACGTGCTTGGCTGCCCAGCACCACTGGTCCTCGAGTGCGTCCGCGTTGGCGTGACGGTCCCGTCCTCGCACTAGGTGGTGCAGTCGACGGCCGGCAGAGTCTCCTGCGTGGTTTGGGTGGCTGTGGTGATGGTCATGAGCAGTCCCTTCGAATGATGGGACTGTTGGACACGTATCGGACACGAGCCCTACGGAAACAGCCCCTGCACCTGGTCCGATGCAGGTCAGGGGCTGTTTCACTGTTGTGGGCGATACTGGGTTCGAACCAGTGACCTCTTCGGTGTGAACGAAGCGCGCTACCACTGCGCCAATCGCCCCTGAGTGCGCGCGGAGCGCCCTCGTGCTGCGGAGCGAGACTTTAGCGCACGGCCCCGACGGGACCACATCGGCGGGTCAGCGTCCGAACAGGTCTGCCTCGTGCTCCTGCCACACCTTGCGCACCTCGGTCGTCACGGGGCCGGGGGCCTCGAGGCCTCGGTCGTCCCAGCGCGCGATCGCCTGGACGTCGCGGGTCGTGGAGGCGAGGAAGGCCTCGCTGGCGTGGGCCAGCACCTCGATCGGCTCGTCGACCTCCCTGGCGCCGTACCACTCGAGGATCAGGTGGCGGGTGATCCCGGCCAGACAGCCGGCAGCGAGGGTCGGGGTCCGCAGCTCCCCGTCGACGACGTAGAAGACGTTGGTGCCGGTGCCCTCGCACAGATGTCCCTGCAGGTTGGCGAAGACCGCCTCGCTGGCCCCCCGCTGGCGAGCCCGGGCCAGGGCGCGCACGTTCTCGCCGTACGACGTGGTCTTGAGGCCGGCGAGGGCTCCACGCTCGTTACGCGGCCACGGCACGGTCACGACCGCGGTGCTGTCGGGCCAGGGGTCCATCGGCGCCGCCACCACGAGCAACGACGGGGGTCCGTCACCGCGGTCGGAACCCAGGGGTGCTGGGCCACCGGTCCAGGTGATGCGGACGCGGCCGAGGGGCAGCGGATCGCCGTCGAGGACCGCGGCGACCGCGCGGCGTACCTCTGGTTCGTCGATGGCCGGGAGGCCGAGACCCTGCGCGGACCGCGCCAGCCGGGCCAGGTGCCGGTCGAGGGCGAAGGTCCGTCCGTCGACGACCTTGAGGACCTCGAAGACGCCGTCGCCGACGGTCAGGCCGTGGTCTCGGACACCCACCACCGGAGCCTCAGGGTCGGTGAGCAGCCGGCCGTTCGCCCAGGTGCGCATGGGGCGAAACTACCCGCGCGTACCCGAATTGGTGGTGCTGAGGGCATCGGCTATGGTTCTCTTCGCGTCTCCGGGAGCGCCTTCGGGTGCGGAGAAGCAAGCGGACGTAGCTCAGTTGGTAGAGCGCAACCTTGCCAAGGTTGAGGTCGCGAGTTCGAGCCTCGTCGTCCGCTCGGAGCGGGTCTCGAGCCCATCCAGCGGTGGGTTGGCCGAGAGGCGAGGCAACGGACTGCAAATCCGTGTACACGGGTTCAAATCCCGTACCCACCTCGAAGAAGGCCCGTCCTTGGGCGATTGGCGCAGCGGTAGCGCGCTTCCCTGACACGGAAGAGGTCACTGGTTCGATCCCAGTATCGCCCACCAGACGAAGACAGCCCCTGACCTGCGTCAATGCAGGAGCAGGGGCTGTCTTCATCTGTCCGCGACCACCCACGAGACTGTGCCGGCCGTCGACTGCACCTCAGGCCGCTGGTCGGACGCGTGACCCTCTGAACCGTGACGAGGACCGCGGCGTGGACGAGCTGCGTGACGTTCTGACCGGGATCTTGGTGGCTGCCCGAGCCTGTCAGTCATACGGTGATCCCGTCGCCCGCCGGCATTCTCCCCCGAGCTGCCGGCGGGCGTCCCTTTCTTTACCCAACGGAAAGTTTGGCGGCACGGCCAAGCGGGCACGTCGACCTTGGAAGAAACGTCGAGGTGACAACCGTGCTTCACACCCAGATTCAGCATCTAGCCGCAAGTAGGACCGATGAAGTGCCCGTACATGGCGCTGTGGGCCCCGCATTGTTGACGGTCCTCGTCGCGCTCCTGGCGCTCGTGGCGCTCCTCGTGCTCATGGCGTTCCTGGAGCCCCGCAAGACCAAGCGGGATGCCATCGCCTCGCGCTGACCACGCGCGTCCTGGCGTTCAGGGGCCTGCTGGCGGGCACGAGAGGTGTGGGGGAAGCATCCCGTCGTGAGGGGCCCGACGGGACGCCACCCACACGTGGCTCGATGTCCGCCGGTCGCCCGAGCGCCGGCGGGCATCGTGCGTTGGGCCGACCAGTTACCAGCTGTAATCGCGGTAGTAGTCGGCGTGCCTGTCGCGAGATGTCTCGTTCCAGTCCGACGCGTCGTAGTCCGGCGCCGACTTGATCTGATCCTTGGTCATCGAGACCAGGACCCTGTGGTCGCCGTGGTCCACGTCAAGGATGGCGCCGGCTGGCACAAGGCGCTTCTTGCCGAAGATCCAGGGACCGGTGTCGACCACGACGTACGAGGCTGAGGTGTCGTTGGTCGCTTTGTCGATCTTGCCGATCGAACCGTCGGTCGCCTCCACGTCGTAGCCGACGATGTCCTTGCCCTCGGTCCAGGAAACGTCCTTGTAGCTCCATACGTTGCTCATCGTGACTCCTCCCTTGGTCCAGACCATTTCTGTACCCGTCGCAACCTCTCTCTAACCCGTTCCGGAGCCAGGTCCGACCCCGCCTAGCGACCCCACGCCGTTTGGAGGCGCTTGGTCAGGGCACTGGAGAGGTCGAGGGACTGGCACCGGGGGCAATGCTCCGCCGGCGCGCGCAGGACGACGGCGGGGCGTCTCTCGGGTCGCCCCGCCGCCCCGCCTCCACCGGTAAGCGCTCGAGGCAGCTGGTCCGGGTGTCTGTGGTGGCCTCTCCTGCTCGCACAGCGCGGCGGGCGTTCTCATCGCCGGGGCGCACCAGTGCCTTACTCGAAGCCGTACCCCGCCAGCTTCCCCCCGGTGCCGGCAGGGTACGACCCCGTGGGGTTGACGCTGACTCAAGCGAGACTGCCAACCCTGACAATTGCCTGGATCATCTCGGACTAGGCACACGCCGGCCGATGAAGCGGTCAATGTGTCGGCAACCGCGTCATGAAGTACGCCTCAAGTCGCAACGGGGCCGGACCCAGGAGGCGGCGAAGGGACACATTCGAACACGTGCTCGATAGAGTGAGTCATGGGCGCGGCACAGCCGACCGCTGCGGCGGCGCGGAATGGCTCAAAGCCCACCACCCGGCTCTTCTTCGCGCTTGGTCTGCGACGCAGCCACGACGCCGTCCTCACCGACGGTGGTCGGCCGGCCACCCGGGTCGTGGACGTCACGCGGTACGAGGACCTGGTGGACGCCGCGAATCGTTGTCGCAGTCGGAGCCGTTGCGGGCGGTGGTGTGGGCCGCAGGCACCTTCGAGTGGGGTCCGGCCCCGGAGGCGGATCCCCAGACGTGCCGTGCGCTCCTCGACCTCAACCTCACCGCGGCCGCGGCCGCCACCGCGCTTCTGTTGCCGCGACTGGTGGCCGACGCGCCGAGCGCCTTGGTCTACGTGGGCTCCGGCGCTGCCCGACAGGCCTTCCCTGACAATGCGGCGTACGTCGCCAGCAAGCACGGACTGCGGGGACTGGCCGAGGGTGTCTGGTCGGATGTGCGCGCGCAGGATGTGAAGGTGGGCACGGTGTCACCCGGCCTCGTGGCGGCGGCGGTCAGGTTCGTCGTCACGTTCCCGGGCCGGGGTTGCCCGACCGAGATCCGCGTGGAGCAGCACCATCCCATCTGACGTCCGGTGCGACGGAGGCCCCTTGCCGCAGCCGCGTGGGCACAGCACCGTGGCGGCAAGGAAGGCTCCATGGCCGGGGTATGTGCGTTCCGACCTCCGCGGGGTCCGCTCTCGCGGCGAACAGCCAACGTGCCGCCCACGCGCCGAACGTCGTCACCTGCCGATGAGCGGATGATCTGTTCATCGAAGTGGTGCCGTGGGCACCGGTGGTTGCGACCGGGCGTCAGGAGGTGGCGCTGAAGAAGTCGTCGCAGAAGTTGGTGGTTGTCACCAAGCCCGCGGTGAATGGATCGCCCTCGGGGAGGAACACGTCGTCGCTGGGGTCCGGTGTGCCCAGGGTGTCGACCAGAGCCGTCTCCCGTGTCAGACCGTTCTGCCGGCCCAGGAGCTGCCCGTCCGGGCCGTAGGCCCATAGGGAGCCGGTGTTGAGCCCGGTCAAGGTCAGTGTGCCGTCGCCGTTGTCGACGATCTTCAGATCTTTGCTCTGCCGGACTCGCACTACCGTGTAAGTGAGTCCCGTTTGCGGATTCGTATAGACCATGGTCGAGCGGAATCGGTCCGCGAAGTACGGTGACGGCGCGTTGGGTCCGTGGTCCTTGATGGAGAAGTATCCGTCGATCTCGACGTGCAGCGGGACACTGGTGAGCCCGCCGCAGAAGAAGCCCTCCGGGTCCGAGGGGTCGGGCAGCAATACGTCGTAGACGTCGCTGTAGTGAACTTGGACTTCCGGTGGTCCAGCTTCGGCCGGAGCCGGAGCAGCACCGATCGCCAAGCCGATGGCTGCCGCAGCCAAGGTGAATCCATGGTGCCTGCGCATGGAGAGGACCCCCGTCCCTGCTGTATGTCACCCGGCAGTTTTGCTGGGTCAAACAGAACAATCATGCGGCGCTCGACTGATCCCCGATATGGTCCGTTTCGGTCACGGGAAGGTCGTCGACCCGGGAGCCCCGCAGTGTCCTCTGATGCCGCTGTCCGCCGCACGCATCTACCTGATGAGCGGAGGTTCCTGCCTCCCTCGGTCGACAATCCATCCCAACCGGTGTGCCGTTGGTGCTAGGAGCAGGTCACTCGGAACTTCTGGAACTCTGCCTTGACTTCGCCGGGGTCGGGTTCTCCGTTGTCGTTCAGATCGTGGTAACTGGCCTGCGACACGGCATGCACCGATATCTTGCCGATCTGGTTGCCGGCCGCGTCGTAGATGGGGCGCACGTCGAGGGTCACCACGTGGGAGACCACGTGGATACCGTTGACTCGGAACGAGAACAGGTCGCGGTCCTTGGTGCTCTGGATGAAAGTGCCATCGGGAAATTCTTGTCGAACGTCGAAGGTGTCGACGCCGTGAACCTGGAACACGCCGTGCCCGGTGTCGGTGACCTGGCCGGTTACGACCTCGGTGATCGTCACCGCACCGATCTGGTCCTCCGGCAGACAGAAGTCGGACGGGCCGGTGAAGGTGAACGTGTGGGTTTCGGTGAACGTGGTCACCTCCGCGCGCGCCTGGGCCGGTGCGATCGGGGTCAGGGTCAGGCCGAGCCCCATGAGCCCGAGAATCGAGATTGTCGCTTTCGTTCGCAACATCGTGAGCTCCCATCCCAAGTGACACCTGGAAACCGACCAGTCTCCTACGGCTTACCCGAATGGTGTATGACCAACGTGGGCCAAGTGATGGACCGCTACGGACGCACGCTGTCATGAGTGGCGCTACAACTGGCACCTCTGGGGGTGAGGCACGCCATCCCCCATTCCCGGGAGAATGAGAGACGGTCCGCCGGCCCGGCTGGCTGGAGTCCGGCGGACCTCACTGACGAGCCGAAGCGCGCTTCCGTCTCTCAGCTGGTGTCCCCGTACCCAGCCCGCCGCGACCCATGTTGCCTTCAGGCAGGGCCACCGTTGCATGCTCCTGGGCTTCCCATCCCAGGCAACCCCTGCGCGGTCAGAACACGGCCGGCTGCGCATTCTCCGTCTCTCCCGTTGGCCGGGACTTACCGCTGCCCGGGCACACGCGCATGCCGATGAGCGGATGCATCATCGCGTGCATGCAGGCGGGCAGGCATGGTCCTTGTCGCAAGAGCGATCGCGTGCCATCGTCTCCGGACCGGAGGTGGCACATGGCCGACGACACGCCCTCGATCCAGCTCGTGGAGAGCTACATCGAGGCGATCCAGCGGGCGCGGGCGTCCGGGGAACCCGAAGACTTCGAGGCCATCCGTGAGTTCCTGGCCTCCGACTTCACCGTCAAGGGCGCCAGCCCGTGGACCGACGAGCCGTGGCAGGTCATGCACTCTGGAGCCGATGCCTGGATCACCAGGTTGCAAGCGCCCATCAACAAGGCCACGTCGCTCACCACGGAGAACGTCTCCGTGCAACAAGCCGGTGACGACGTGTACGTCGAGCAGCTGTCGACCATCGTCGACGGCGACGGCACCCACGTCAGCATGGTGTGCCACATCTTCTCGGTGGCTGATGGACTCATCACGGGCGTTCGGGGCTACCGCAATGAGCGCGGGCTCCCCGCGGGCTGAGCGCCGACTGTCCGTTCCTGCCGCTGTCGGCGCGGGACGTCCGACCGGAACGTGCCGTGCGAACCGGTCAACCTGCACCTCGACGAGAACGATGTCGTCCGGCACGTCAGTCAGGGTTGACACCTCCTCACATGCCGCTGTCGCGCCCGGATCTGCCGAAGAGAGGGCGCACTTCGTCACGATCTCTGGAGGGCCAGCGCCGCTACCCTGTCCGCCATGACCAGCGATGTGGACTGCGAGGCGGTGCTGCAACAGGACGTCGAGACAGTTCGATGCGAGCGGCCCGAGGGCCATGACGGCATGCACTCCGGTTCTTTCAGCCGGTCGTCATTCGACTGGTCGCAGCCAGACGCGAGTGGCAGGTTCGACGTCATCTCGGTGTCCGAGCCTTCCGAGGAGGAGGAGCGTTCCTCGTACGCCTCGATTCCTGTGAACGGATGCATCTACTGCAACGCGAACGACGTCGACACCGCGTTCGTGTTCGTGCAGCCACGCGGCCTGCCCATCGCAGTGCCTGGGCGCATTGGTCTCTGCACCACGTGCCATCGGCTGGTGCGTGACGGGGACTTCGAGGCCGTGCGCGTGCGAACTCGCGGAACGCCCTTCGACGACTTCCCGGACGCCGCGGTCCTCGATCTCATTCGAGCAAGCCGCGACGCCATGCGCAGCTGAGCCCCATCGCCCTGACATCCGGCTGCTCCGGCGGCATGGTCTTCGTCGTCGCTGTGCTGGCGGTCGGGTGGTGGTTCTCGGGACCGACGCTGCGGACGTTCCGCGGGCCCGACGTCGAGCCCTCCGCGACGGATGACGTGGCCGCTCTGCGAGCCCAGCAACCCGGCATCACTCCGGGTGCCTACCGTGCTCCGTGCACGTTCCTAGAGCAAGGGTCAGCTCGCTGTCTTCGCGGCCGCCTCGATCGCTTCGTTCCGCTCGGCCCAGAAGGCCGCGTCGTGCAGCTTCATCGCCATGCTCTCTGCGTCGGTTCCGACCGCTCCGTCGAGCTGCTCGCGGAGGATGTCGGCGTGGCCGGCGTGACGACTGGTCTCGGCGAGGAGATGCGTGAGGATGTTGAACAGGGGCACCTCGGCGTTCTCCCACCAGGCGACGCGGCCGGTCGCATCGAGGGCTAGAGCGCCCACGGTCACATCACTGTGCTCCCACACGCGCCGGTAGCGGTCGACGACATCACTGCGGGACTCGTGCTCGCCAGCCCACATGTCCGCAAGTCGCTCTGCCTCGACGTCCCACCGAGGCAGCGGCTCGGGAAAGGGGCGCCCGAAGACCTCGCCCAGGTACCTGGCCTCCCACGTTGCCAGGTGCTTGACCAGGCCCAGCAGGTTGGTCCCGGTCAGGGTCAGCGGGCGACGAACGTCGTACTCCGAGAGCCCGTCGAGCTTCGCGAGCACTGCCTCGCGCTCGCGCTTCAGGTAGCCGTACAGATTGGCTTTCGCGGCGTCGTCGATCACGTGACAGACATTGCCACGAACGCCTCAGACGCCGCTGTCCGGTACTCGAGCATGCCGGTGCGTGCGCGGTGTGAGCTGTTGGACACTACGGGGATGACGACCATCCAGCCTCAATTGTGGGTAGAGGCCGGAGCCTCCGCGGTCAGCTTCTACGAGGACGCCTTCGGAGCCAGAAGGCTTCACATCGTGGGCGACGGGGAAGACGTCGTTGCTCAGCTGGCGATCGACGAGGCCGTCTTCTGGGTTGTCACCGCCGGCGCGAGCTCCGAGCGAATGGTTCCTCGGAACGTCGGCGGGTCGACGGGTCGCATCCTGCTTGTCGTCGCCGATCCCGCGGCCGTGCTGGGTAGGGCGGTTGCGGCCGGCGCCACCGAGAAGTCACCCGTCGATGAGGAGCACGGGTGGCTTGTCGGCCGGGTTGTCGATCCGTCGGGTCATGAGTGGGAGATCGGTAAACCCATTGTCGAGTGGCCTCCCACGACCACGGGGTGACGCTTCGTCATCGCGCGCACAGGCGCTGCCCCCTACTCGCTCGTCCCGATGAGCGGGCGTGGGAGGACCAGCAGGTCTCAGGACTCCCCGGAGTCGCGTATCCGTGCGATGAGGGCGGTGGTGGAGATGCTGTCGGTGCGTGGCACGAGACGAAGCCTGCCCGCCGCCACGACCGGGCCGTACACCTCCGAGAATCCGTCGGCGCCCACGTCGTCGCCGTGCACGACGAGAGCCAGGTCGTGTTCGTCGAGGAACTCCTGAGTCAGCAGATGGGGAGCGTCCGGGATGACCTCGTCCACATAACGGCAAGCCTCGATCACGGACAGCCGTTCGGACATCGTCATGATGGGTCGCCTCTTGTAGGCGGTGACGACGTCATCGGACAGCACTCCGACGACGAGCCGATCCCCGAAGGCGCGGGCGGCTCGCAGCAGCGCCACGTGGCCGGGATGGAAGAGGTCGCCGACCATGTCGACGTAGACGCGTGTCGGCTGAGCCATGGGACCTCCGGAGCGAGAGGGACTCCCCACCGTACAAATGGCGCCCGCGGTTGCCCTGGCTCCAGACCGTCGGCGGTCCGAGCCTACGACGCGGCCGGCAACGTCAGCGCGAGCTCCACGGCGCTCGCGCAGACTGTTCCGGACGTGACCCCACCCGCCACGCCGGCCCAGCCGACGGCCACACTGAGCTCCGGCAGGATCACGATCACCTGGAAGGCCGTCACCGACAACCTGGGGGTGGCCGGCTACCAGCTGTGGCGCAACGGCGTGCTCCTGACGTCGACGACGGGGCTGACCTACACCGACAGCAGCGTCAAGCAAGGCAGCGGCTACAGCTACCAGGTCGCCGCGGTCGACGCGGCGGGCAACCGCAGCGCCGCGTCTCCCAGCAGCACGACGCTGACGGTCCCCGACACGGCGGCACCGTCGACCCCGCTCAACCTGAAGGGGACGTCGACCATCGCTCGTACCGTCACGCTCAGCTGGTCGGCCAGCAGTGACAACGTCGGCGTGGCCGGTTACCGCGTCTACCGCGGCACCACCCGGATCGCGACGGTCAGCGGCGGCACGCTCACGTACGCCGTCACCGGGCTGAGCAGCGGCAAGTCCTACACCTTCAAGGTGCAGGCCTTCGACGCCGCCGGCAACGTCAGCAGCCAGACCAAGGGCGTCACCGTCCGGGCGAAGTAGTCCTACGGCCCGGTGGGCGGCCCGCCGGCCCGTCTTGTTCGAGCCCGGCGGACCTCACCGAGAAGCCGAAGCGCGCTTCCGTCTCTCAGCTGAGACCTCGGTACCCGTCGCCGGGAAGGCCATGCGGCGCTGCTCCCGTCCGATCGACCGCGGTGACCGGGATCAGGACGAGGCGGCGGTCTTCTCCAGCGGGATCTCCACGTGCAGCTTGGTGGTCACGGGGCCGGTCCAGCGAGCACCCTTCGCGGTCTGCTGCCAACCCTCAGGCAGCGAGGTCGCCGACCAGCCCTTCGGGAACGTCACCGACACGTCCAGGGTCTCCGGGTCGACGAGGTCCTGCGGGTCCACGTCGAGCATGTAGGTCATCGTGCTGTCGCTGGTCTTCTCGGCAGCGAACGGCACCGTGTAGTCGGCGGTCAGGTTCACCGAGGAGTTCTGGGGCAGCAGCGTCTTGTACTGGAAGTACTTGCGGTTGAGGACGTCGGTCACCTTCGGCCGGTGCAGCTGCGGTGTGTACGGCGCGCCGTCGGCGGTGACGTCGCCCAGCGTCGCGAAGCGCGGGAGGAACACGGCGATGAGGGCGCCGAGGTAGCGGGTCGAGTAGCCGACCTGCGGGTCCGGCACCGGGAGCGTGTACGGCGGCGCCAGGTTCGCGACGTCCACGCTCAGGCCGACGTCGGCACTGCCGTCGGCGTGCAGATCGACCTGTGAGGTGAGCTCGCGGTGCTGCCAGTAGTCGGTCTTGCTGCCGTTCAGGTTCTGGCTGAAGACCCCGATGTAGTCGTACCTGGTGGCAGCGAGGTCGCCGCTGAAGCCGATGGCACGGAACGCCTTCTGGGCGCCGTGGTCGCGGAAGTACAGCGCGGCGTGCCGAGCCCGGGCCTCCGACAGCAGCAGCTGACCCTTCTGGACGAACTTGCCGCCGGACAGGAACTTCTCCCGGAACGCGGGGATGATGGCGAGGTTGAGCCGGTGACGCTGCTCGGCATCCTCGAACTGGTTGTAGCTCCCGGCGAGGGTGCTCACGAGGTTGTCGGAGTTCAGCTCACCGTAGCCCGGGACGTCGACCGGCCCGGTCAGCGCGAAGAGGCCGGCCAGGGCCTGCAGGTCGATCGCGAAGACGCCGTTGACGTGCTGTCCGGTCTGGGCCTGCCAGGCGCGGCTGAGCTCCTCGCCGGACACCCGCCACCAGGGCGACAACGTCGCCGCTGTGAGGCGACGCGGGCCCGGGTGCAGCAGGACGTTGCCGGGCACGCGGGGCCAGCTCAGGAACGGCTCCTGGGAGCCGATCTCCGCCGCGTTGTAGCTCTTCCCGAACGAGATCCGGCCGTCGGAGACGCGGAGCAGCGACATCGTGAGCGTCGCGCCACCCGAGTAGCGCTGCTCGGCCGGGTTCATCATCGCGACCAGGTACTGGCGCGGGCCGTTGGCGCCGAGGACGCCGGGCAGCTGCTTCAGCAGCGGACCGTACGTGTCGTAGGAGCTCTGGGCGCTGGTGAGCTGTGAGCTCGCGTCGTCGCGCAGCGCCGTGATCTTGGAGCCGAGGAACGGCGCGTCGCCCTGGATCGAGTCCACGTCCGTCTGCGCCGCCTCGAGGTGCGGACCGATGCTGGCGACGGTCGCCGCCAGCTCCTGCAGCGCGGGCATGTCGACGGTGTCGCCGGTGACCAGGGTGCTGTCGGGCCCGATGGCGCCGGCGTACGCCTCGGTGCCGAGCGCCCCGACCGTGGTGGCCTCGTCCAGGGCGTCCACCAGGTGCCGGGCGTCGTCCACGGCGCCCCCGACGACGGGCATCACGCTCCACACGTCCGACCCGAGCCCGTTGGCGTGGTCCTGGGCTGCCGCGATCTCCGACTGGGCGCTCTTGACCGAGGACCGGGCCGCGCCGAGGTGGTGAGCCGACAACGCGGTCTGCGCCTCGGACAGATGAGCCTGGGCGGCCCTGGCCTCGCTACGGGCCTGCAGGAGAGGGATGGCGAGCACGCCGAGGCAGACGAGCAGGACGGCGAGCAGGAGGAGCACGAGGACGACGACCCGCCCACGTCGAGGGCGGCTCGTGCGGGAGCGGCGTCGCCCAGCCGAACCGGCGTCGCGAGCCACGGGCTCGGACGCAGACTCGGTGGAGGAGGAGGGCAACGGCACGGCACGAGTAAACACTGTGGGGCCTGACCCGGCGGTAATCCGCGCGAAGCCCTGCGAGGGCTGTCGATAGCATCAACAGGTCCCGTCCTCGTCCCTCCCAGGAGCCGTCGTGCCCGACCTGAAGATCGTCCTCGCCCACGCCGATGCGCGTGAGGAGCGGACGGTGACGGCCGGCAGCAAGGCCTGGGAGCTGTACGCCGACGACGCGGGTGTGATCGCCGTCCGGGTGGGTGGCGACCTGCGGGACCTGGCCTACGAGCTCCGGGACGGTGACGAGGTCGAGGGGGTCGCGATCGACAGCCCCGACGGCCACGACATCCTGCGCCACTCCACCGCCCACGTCATGGCGCAGGCGGTGCAGCAGCTGTGGCCCGGGGCCAAGCTGGGCATCGGGCCGCCGGTGGAGAACGGCTTCTACTACGACTTCGACGTCGAGACCCCGTTCGTGCCCGAGGACCTCGACAAGATCGAGACCGCGATGCGCAAGATCATCAAGGATGGTCAGCGGTTCTCTCGTCGCGTCGTCAGCGACGCGGACGCGCTGACCGAGCTCCGGGACGAGCCCTACAAGCTCGAGCTCGTCGGGCTCAAGGGGTCCGGTCACGGTGAGGGTGCCGCCGAGGGGTCCGACGTCGAGGTGGGCGCGGGTGAGCTGACGATCTACGACAACCTCCGCCGTGACGGCACGCTGGCCTGGAAGGACCTGTGTCGAGGCCCACACCTGCCCACCACCAAGAGGATCCCGGCGTTCAAGCTGATGCGCACCGCGGCGGCGTACTGGCGCGGCGACGAGAAGAACAAGCAGCTGCAGCGGATCTACGGCACCGCCTGGGAGACCAAGGAGGCCCTGGCCGAGCACCTGCACCGGCTCGAGGAGGCCGAGAAGCGCGACCACCGCAAGCTCGGGCGCGACCTCGACCTCTACTCCTTCCCCGAGGAGCTCGGGCCCGGGCTGGTCGTGTTCCACCCCAAGGGCGGCGTGATCAGGCGGGTGATGGAGGACTACGTCCGCCAGCGCCACATCGAGGAGGGGTTCGAGTACGTCAGTACCCCCCACATCTCCAAGGACGGTCTCTTCCACACCTCGGGGCACCTTCCCTACTACGCCGACACCATGTACCCCCCGATGGAGCTGGACGGCGCGAAGTACCAGCTCAAGGCGATGAGCTGCCCGATGCACAACCTGATCTACCAGTCGCGGGGCCGCTCGTACCGAGAGCTTCCGCTGCGCCTGTTCGAGTTCGGTGGCGTCTACCGCTACGAGAAGTCGGGAGTCGTCGGCGGCCTGACCCGCGTCCGCGGGATGACCCAGGACGACTCCCACTCCTACGTCACCGCCGAGCAGGCGTCGGACGAGATCAAGCACCTGCTGAACTTCTGCCTCGGGCTGTTCCGCGACTTCGGCCTCGACGACTTCTACCTCGAGCTCTCGACCCGTGACGACAAGAACGCCGACAAGTTCCAGGGCTCCGACGAGGAGTGGGTGACCGCGACGGCGGTGCTGCAGCAGGCGGCCGACGAGTCCGGTCTCGACCTGGTCGACGACCCCGGTGGCGCGGCCTTCTACGGTCCGAAGATCTCCATCCAGGCCAAGGACGCGATCGGCCGGACCTGGCAGCTCTCGACGGTGCAGTACGACTTCGGGCAGCCCGCCGGCTTCGGGCTCGAGTACACCGCTGCCGACGGGTCACGTCAGCAGCCGGTGATGATCCACTCGGCGAAGTTCGGCTCCATCGAGCGGTTCATCGGCGTTCTCGTGGAGCACTACGCCGGCGCCTTCCCGCCGTGGCTGTCACCGGTCCAGGTGCAGGGCATCCCGATCGCCGAGCGCCACAACGACTACCTGTACGACGTGGCCCGGCGCCTGCGGGCCCGCGGGATCCGGGTCGAGGTCGACGAGTCCGACGACCGGATGCAGAAGAAGATCCGCAACGCCCAGCTGCAGAAGGTGCCCTTCATGGTGATCGCGGGCGACCGCGACCTCGAGGAGGGTGCGGTGTCGTTCCGCTACCGCGACGGTCGCCAGGACAACGGCGTACCCATCGAGGAGGCGATCGAGCGGGTCGTGGCAGCGGTCGCGTCACGCGAACAGGTCTGAGTCAGCGCACGCGCTTGGTGAGCTTCCGGCAGGGAGAGATGAAGTCCTCACCCAGTGCCTGAACCGGGTAGTCGTAGTCGCCCTCGTCGGTCCAGCCCTGCCGCGCGTAGAACGCCTGGGCGCGGTCGTTGCCACGCACGACCACGAGGAACGCGACGTCGTGCCCGCTCGCCGCGATCTGCTGCTCGGCCTCGGTGAGCAGGAGAGCCGCCACCGACGTGCCGCGGAAGCGACGGTCGACGTACACCTGCTCGGCCTCGTCCGCCGAGACCATGACGAATCCGGCGACGACCCCGTCGACCTCGGCCACGGTCGTCTCGTCGGTCTCGGTGATGCGCTGCGTCACGCGGTCGCGGAAGGCCTCGACGGTTCGTCGTTCGGTCAGCCCGTCGGGGACCCGGCCGGGGTGCACCTCGTGCCAGCCCTGGTGGAACACAGTGGTCACGGCCTCGATGTCGTCAACCGTCGCAGGACGCAGGATCGGGTCGCTCACGCTCGAAGCGTAAGGCGCTCGCGTGTCATCCTCCGCGCCATACTTCTGCACCGACCTCACCGCCCAGGTCGGCTAGCGGGGATCATCCGCGGTCGACGTCCCCACGGGGTTGGACGTCGACCGCGGTGGCCGCATGCCTAGGATCGACGGCATGCCCGAGCCCGAGCCGTCCCTCCAGGACGGGATCGGTGGGCCCGACGGCCTCGAGCGACTGTGGACGCCGTACCGCATCGCCTACCTGCGTGGGGAGAACAAGCCGGCGGACGACTCCGCCGGCGAATGCCCGTTCTGCCGGATCCCGAAGCGGGGCGACGACGCCGCGGGCCTTCTGGTCCACCGCGGCGAGGTGTCGTACGTCGTGCTCAACCTGTACCCGTACGCGCCCGGCCACCTCATGGTCTGCCCGTACCGGCACATCGCGGACTACACCGACACCACGGCTGCCGAGGCCGAGGAGATGAGCGTCCTCACCAAGACCGCGATGCGGGTGCTCCGCTCGGTGTCGAGCGCCGAGGGCTTCAACGTCGGGATGAACCAGGGCGCTGCCGGCGGGGCAGGCATCGCCGCTCACCTCCACCAGCACGTCGTGCCGCGGTGGGTGGGTGACCAGAACTTCATGCCGGTCATCGGGCACACCAAGACGCTGCCGCAGCTCCTGCAGGAGACCCGCGAGCTGCTGGCGTCGGCCTGGGACGGTCCTGCCACCGTGACCCGCGGTCAGCCGATCAGGTAGGGGTACTCCTCGCTGCGGTTCTGGAAGTCGAGGATCGCGGGGTTGCGGATGCGCCCCTCCTGGATCTCGATGGCCCGGCTGAGCGTCTCGTCCATCTCCCACGCCTCGGCACCCTCGAGCACCGGCCGCAGGAACGGGATCAGGGCCTCGCTGATGTCCCAGGTCGCGGAGTTCCACAGGTACGACGGGGTGTGGTCCACGGCGTAGTAGTGGATGCGGTCGCCCACGTCGAACATCGGGTCCTCGAAGGTGGTGGGCCGGGCCCAGTCGAAGCCCATCCCCTCGTCGCACGAGACGTCGACGATCAGGCTCCCGGGGCGGAAGCCGTCGAGGTCGGGGCCGCGGAGGTAGATCAGGGGAGCGGCCGGGTCCTGCAGCGTGCAGTTCACGACGATGTCCCGCTCGGCCAGGAAGGGAGCGAGGGCCACCCGTCCGCGACTGGTGATCGCGTGGCCCGGACCGCCGTCGGGGTCGTGGTCGAGGTGGACGATCCGTACCGAGTGGATGGGCGAGGCGACCGCCGCCACGCCGCGGGTCGTCAGCACCGCCACGTCGTGGATCCCCTGCGCGCTGAGAGCCGTCACCGCACCGCGTGCAGTGGCGCCGAACCCGATCACCGCGGCGGTGAGCCGGCGGCCGTAGTCGCCGGTCGAGCCGATCAGCTGGAGTGCGTGGAGCACCGAGCAGTAGCCGGCCAGCTCGTTGTTCTTGTGGAACACGTGCAGGCCGACCGCCTGGTCGCGGGTCCAGTGGTTCATCGCCTCGAAGGCGATCAGGGTCAGTCCCTGGTCGATGGCGAGCTGGGTCAGCTCGACGTCCTGGACGCAGTGCGGCCAGCCCCACAGAGTCTGCCCCTCGCGCAAGGCGGCGACGTCCTCGTGCTGCGGCTTGAGGAGGACGACGACGTCGGAGCTCTCGAGGATCTCCTCCCGTGACGCCAGGCCGGCGACCTGGGGGGCGAGATCGGCGTCGTCGTAGCCGAACTTCTCGCCGTACCCGTGCTCCAGCGTGATCCGGGCCGCCACGTCGGCATCGAGCCGGGACAGATGGTCGGGGTGGAGGGGCAGCCGGAACTCGTTCTCCTTGGCCGACCGCCCGATGACCCCCAGTCGGAGCAGGCTCACCGCTTCTTCGTCGGGTGGATCGTGTCCGAGAGCGTCTCGGTGTGACCCTTGGCGCGCTTCTCGGCCCGCTTCTCCTTGATCGACTTCGAGGACTTCTTGGACATGCCCTGTCGCGGTGACTTGTCGCTCATCGTGGCTCCATCGTCGGGAGCCTGGATGGCTCCGCCCCCCACCGTACGCCCAGCGGAGGATCTGCAGGGTCGCCGCCGGGGAGCGGTCGGTCGCGGGCGGAATGCGTCCCGAGGCGGCCGGACGGATACCCTCGTGCCGCCATGCTCGAACGCTTCCGTCAGTTCTGGACCAAGGTCTGGTCGCCCCTCGGCGACCTCCTGCTGCGTCTGGGCGTCAGCCCCAACACCGTGACCGTGGTCGGCACCCTCGGAGTCTGCGCCGGTGCACTCGTCTGCTTCCCCCGGGGCTGGCTGTTCGCCGGTGTCCTCGTGATCACCGTCTTCGTCTTCAGCGACATGCTCGACGGCTACATGGCGCGCACCAGCGGCCGGATGTCGCCGTTCGGCGCCTTCCTCGACTCGACCCTCGACCGGATCGGCGACGCGGCGGTCTTCGGTGGCCTGGCGATGTACTACGTCGGCCCCGGTGACAACCGCTGGTGGACCGCGCTGGCGGTCTACTGCCTCTCGATGGGCTCGGTCACGTCGTACGCCCGGGCCCGGGCCGAGTCGCTCGGGATGCAGGCGAAGGTGGGCATCGCCGAGCGCGCCGACCGCCTCGTGCTGATCCTGGCGGCGGTCGGGCTGTCCGACCTGCTGCGGCTCCTCGGCGTCGACGACAAGGTGCTGTGGGCGATCCCGATCGCCCTGGCGCTGCTCGCGGTCGCCAGCACGATCACGGTGGTGCAGCGGATCCTCGTCGTACGCACGCAGGCGATCGCGCTCGGAACGCCCACCGAATAGTGGCCGCTCGGCCCTCGGCCGTAGGATCGGACCATGGCCCAGAGCACCACCGACAGCAGTACCGAGAGCACCCTGCACACCCCCGGCACCGGCACGAACCGCGTCAAGCGCGGCATGGCCGAGATGCTCAAGGGCGGCGTGATCATGGATGTCGTCACCGCCGAGCAGGCGAAGATCGCCGAGGACGCCGGCGCGGTCGCCGTGATGGCCCTCGAGCGGGTCCCGGCCGACATCCGCGCCCAGGGTGGCGTCTCCCGGATGAGCGACCCCGACATGATCGACGGCATCATCGAGACCGTCTCGATCCCGGTGATGGCCAAGGCCCGGATCGGGCACTTCGCCGAGGCGCAGGTGCTCCAGAGCCTCGGTGTCGACTACATCGACGAGTCCGAGGTGCTGACCCCGGCCGACTACGCCAACCACATCGACAAGTGGCAGTTCACCGTGCCGTTCGTGTGCGGTGCGACCAACCTCGGCGAGGCGCTGCGCCGCATCACCGAGGGCGCGGCGATGATCCGCTCCAAGGGCGAGGCCGGCACCGGCGACGTCTCGAACGCCGTCACCCACATGCGCACGATCCGCGCCGAGCTGCGCCGACTCCACGGCCTGAGCGAGGACGAGCTGTACGTCGCGGCGAAGGAGCTCCAGGCGCCGTACGACCTGGTCCGCGAGGTCGCCGAGGCCGGCAAGCTGCCGGTCGTGCTCTTCACCGCCGGCGGGATCGCGACGCCCGCCGACGCCGCGATGATGATGCAGCTCGGGGCCGAGGGTGTCTTCGTGGGCTCCGGCATCTTCAAGTCCGGGAACCCGGCCCAGCGTGCCGAGGCCATCGTCAAGGCGACGACCTTCTACGACGACCCCGACGTCGTCGCCAAGGTCAGCCGCGGGCTGGGCGAGGCCATGGTCGGCATCAACGTCGACGAGATCCCGCAGCCGCACCG
Organism: uncultured Actinomycetota bacterium; assembly: GCA_963742195.1. Classification (GTDB taxonomy): domain Bacteria; phylum Actinomycetota; class Actinomycetes; order Propionibacteriales; family Nocardioidaceae; genus Nocardioides. The sequence continues at coordinate 190,615 of CAVULA010000003.1, read as the reverse complement.
TCTGGCCGAGCGCGGCTGGTAGGGCCGCGCCTGATCGGGATGAGCCCTCGTGTCGGAGTCTTCGCCCTGCAGGGCGACGTCCGTGAGCACCTCCGGGTGCTGGAGTCGCTCGGCGCGACCGCGGTCCGGGTACGCCGGCCGAGCGAGCTCGAGGCGTGCGACGGCCTGGTCATCCCCGGCGGCGAGTCGACCACCATGTTCAAGCTCGCCCGCACCTTCGACCTCTTCGAGCCGATCCGGCAGCGGATCAAGGAAGGGCCTGCCGGTCTTCGGCACCTGCGCCGGGATGATCATGCTGGCGGACCGGATCGAGGACGGCACCCCCGACCAGGAGACGCTCGGCGGGCTCGACATCACCGTGCGCCGCAACGCGTTCGGTCGTCAGGTCGACTCCTTCGAGGGTGACGTCGCCTTCCGCGGTCTCCACGACCCGGTGCACGCCGTCTTCATCCGGGCGCCGTGGGTCGAGGAGTCCGGTCCCGAGGTCGAGGTGCTGGCGCGGATCGACGACGACCCGGCGGCCGAGGGCGTCCCACCGGGGGCCGCCGGTAGGATCGTCGCGGTCCGGCAAGGGTCGCTGATGGCGACCTCCTTCCACCCGGAGGTGGACGGCGACGGTCGCATCCACCGGCTGTTCCTGGACCTGGTCGAGGGGCTCGAGCCCGCTCGACCACCGCACTGAAGAAGAGGGAGCATGTCCGGCCACTCCAAATGGGCGACCACCAAGCACAAGAAGGCGGTCATCGACGCCCGCCGCGGCAAGATGTTCGCCAAGCTGATCAAGAACATCGAGGTCGCGGCCCGCATGGGCGGAGGCGACGTCGCGGGCAACCCCACGCTCTACGACGCCATCCAGAAGGCCAAGAAGTCGTCGGTCCCCAACGACAACATCGACCGCGCGGTCAAGCGCGGCTCCGGCGCCGAGGCCGGGGGAGCGGCGTACGACACGATCATGTACGAGGCCTACGGCCCGCAGGGCGTGGCCGTCCTCGTCGAGTGCCTGACCGACAACAAGAACCGTGCGGCGATGGAGGTCCGTACCGCCGTCTCCCGCAACGGCGGCACGATGGCCGACCCCGGCTCGGTCTCTCGGCTGTTCAACCGCAAGGGCGTGGTCGTCGTCCCCAAGGCGCAGGAGGCGCGCGAGGTGAGCGAGGACGACGTCCTCGAGGCCGCCCTCGACGCCGGCGTCGAGGACGTCAACGACCTCGACGAGTCCTTCGAGGTGGTCTCCGAGGCGACCGACGTGGTCGCCGTACGCAGTGCGCTCCAGGACTCCGACATCGACTACGACTCCGCCGAGGTCCAGTTCGTCGCCAGCATGGACATCCCGGTCGACGCCGATGCGGCCGGCAAGGTGTTCCGCCTCGTCGACGCGCTCGAGGACCTCGACGACGTGCAGAACGTCTTCACCAACGTCGACGTGCCCGACGAGGTGCTGGCCGAGTTGGACGCCTGACGCGTGTCGTCCGCCGGCCGGGCGACGGCTCCGGCTAGCGTGACCGTGCGAACAGGTGTTCGGACGGAAGGTGACCACATGCGCGTGCTGGGGATCGACCCCGGACTGACCCGCTGTGGCATGGGCGTGGTCGAGGGCACGGTCGGGCGGCCGTTGCGCCTCGTCGACGTCAACGTGCTCCGGACCTCCGCCGACCAGCACGTCTCGCTCCGGCTGGTCCACATCGAGCGCGGGATCGAGGCCTGGCTCGAGGAGCACCAGCCGGACGCCGTGGCGATCGAGCGGGTCTTCGCGCGCTCCGACTCCAGCACGATCATGGGCACCGCCCAGGCCAGCGGGATCGCGATGGTGGCCGCGGCACGCCGCGGTCTGCCGATCGCGCTCCACACCCCGAGCGAGGTGAAGGCGGCCGTGTCCGGCAGCGGGCGGGCCGACAAGGCCCAGGTCGGCGCGATGGTCACCCGGATCCTGCGGCTCGACGCACCGCCGAAGCCCGCCGACGCCGCCGACGCCCTCGCCCTCGCGATCACCCACATCTGGCGTGGTGGAGCGCAGGCGCGCATCGACGCCGCCCTCGCCGCGGCCGGTGTCGCCGGGTCGACCTCCGGAAGGGTCCGGCGATGATCGCCTTCGTCCGGGGCGAGGTCGCCGCCCTCACCCTCACCAGCGCGATCCTCGAGGTCGGGGGAGTGGGCCTCGAGCTGATGTGCACCCCGAACACCCTCGCCGAGCTCCGCGTCGGCCACGTCGCCGCGCTGCCGACGTCCATGGTCGTCCGCGAGGACTCCCTCACGCTCTTCGGCTTCGCCGACGACGACGAGAAGCAGGTCTTCGAGCTGGTGCAGACCGCCAGCGGGGTCGGGCCCAAGCTCGCCCAGGCGATGCTCGCCGTCCTCACGCCCGACGCCGTACGCCGCGCCGTCGCCGGCGACGACGTACGCACCCTCACCGCTGTCCCCGGCATCGGGCAGAAGGGCGCGCAGCGGATCATCCTCGAGCTCAAGGACCGGATCGGCACGCCGACGTCGTCCGGCGCCGTGGCGCGGGTCCGTGCCTCCGAACCGTGGCGCGACCAGGTGCAGCAGGGGCTGGTCGGCCTCGGCTGGTCCGCGAAGGACGCCGACCAGGCGATCGAGGCCGTCGCCGACCAGGTCCCCACGAGCTCGACCGCCGACGGCTCGCCCGACGTGGCGGCGCTGCTGCGTGCTGCCCTCCGAGCCCTGAGCAAGGCCTGAGATGACGCCCCGCGACGAGCTCGAGGCGCACGAGGAGGCCTACCTCGCCTCGCTCACGACCGCCGAGGCGGAAGGGGACGAGCGGGCGGTCGAGGCCGCCCTCCGCCCGCGCACGCTGGACGAGGTGATCGGCCAGGGGCGCGTCCGTGAGCAGCTCGGACTCGTGCTCGAGGCCGCACGCCGCCGCGGCCGGGCCTCCGACCACGTCCTGCTCTCCGGCCCACCCGGGCTCGGCAAGACCACGCTGGCGATGATCATCGCCCACGAGATGTCGACCCCGCTGCGCGTCACCAGCGGCCCGGCGATCACCCATGCCGGCGACCTCGCGGCCATCCTGTCCGGCCTCAACGACGGCGACGTGCTGTTCGTCGACGAGATCCACCGGATGTCCCGCCCGGCCGAGGAGATGCTCTACCTGGCGATGGAGGACTTCCGGGTCGACGTCGTGATCGGCAAGGGGCCGGGCGCCACCGCGATCCCGCTGGAGATCCCGCCGTTCACCCTGGTCGGGGCGACCACCCGGGCCGGGCTGCTGCCCGGGCCGCTGCGCGACCGGTTCGGCTTCACCGCCCAGCTGGAGTTCTACGAGCCCGACGAGCTCGACACCATCATCCGGCGCTCCGCCGGGCTGCTCGGCGTCGAGGCCGACGCCGAGGGCAGCGCCGAGATCGCCTCCCGCTCGCGGGGTACCCCACGGATCGCCAACCGCCTGCTGCGCCGGGTGCGCGACTACGCCCAGGTCCGCGCCGACGGGGTGGTCACGCGCGACATCGCCCACGCCGCCCTCGACCTCTACGAGGTCGACGCCCTCGGCCTCGACCGGCTCGACCGGGCGGTCCTCGACGCCCTGTGCCGGCGCTTCGGCGGCGGGCCCGTCGGCATCTCCACGCTGGCCGTCGCCGTCGGTGAGGAACGCGAGACGGTGGAGGAGGTGGCCGAGCCGTTCCTGGTCCGCAACGGCTTCCTGGCCCGTACGCCGCGAGGGCGGGTCGCGACGCGCTCGGCGTGGGAGCACCTCGGCCTGGCGGCCCCGCCGGCCCAGCCGCTGGAGGAGCCTCCGGACCTCACGCTGTTCGAGTCCTGAAGTGTGGGTGGTCGCCCCCACCCGGTTACACTTCACCTTCGTTCGGCCCGACCTCGTCTCGCCGGCCGTCCCCAGCCCCCAGCCCCTTGTCGAAGGATCGTCGTGAGCAACCTTGTGCCCTTCCTCCCGTTGGTGGGGATCGCACTCCTCTTCTGGCTGCTGTTCGTACGGCCCGCCCAGCGCCGGCAGCGTGCGATGGGAGACATGCAGCGTGCCCTGACCGTCGGAGACGAGATCATGCTGACCTCGGGCATCTTCGGCACGGTGAGCGCCCTGCACGACGACTCGTTCTCGCTCGTCGTCGCCGACGGGGTGACCCTGCGGGTCCTCCGTGCCGCGGTCGGGAACGTGGTGACCCCGGCGGCTCGTTCCCTGGAGGACGACGACACGGAGCTCGTCACCGACGAGCCGGAGGAGAAGCAGTAGATGGCACGCAACAAGGCTCGACCGGGGCGCACCGTCGCGGTGTTCTTCATCGGTCTGGCACTGGCCTACGGCCTGGTCGCCCTGGTCGGCACCTGGAAGCCCGCACTCGGTCTCGACCTCGAGGGCGGCACCCAGATCATCCTGACCGCCAAGGGCAACGTGTCGAAGGACAACCTCAACGAGGCGGCCGACATCATCGACAGCCGCGTCAACGGCTCGGGTGTCACCGAGGCGACGGTCAACACCCAGGGCAACAGCCAGATCGTGGTGCAGGTGCCCGGTGCGACCCAGGACAGCCTGGTCGAGACCGTCGTACGCCAGGCGCAGCTGCGCTTCCGCCTCGTCGCCCAGGTCCCGCAGACCGCACCGGCCCCGCTGCCCGTCGAGCCCCGCTCCGTCGAAGTCCGGGGCGACCACCGGACCGAGCGGCAAGAACCGGCCGCCCGCCCTCCTCGGCAAGGACAAGAAGAACCAGAAGGCGAAGGCGACCGCCAGCCCGACGGCGACACCGACGACCCCGCCGGCCCAGGGCGACGCTCCCACCTCCACGAGCGAGGTGGACTACACCGCGGCGAACCAGAAGGCGTACGAGGACGCGCTGACCTGGTTCCAGAACCCCGACCCGCAGTCGGTGGCCGTCTACAACGCGTTCACCTGCCCGCCGGCGACGCCGGTGGTCGACGACCCGACGCTGCCGCTGGTCACCTGCGACGCGCAGAACAACAAGTTCCTGCTGTCGCCCGCGCTGATCGAGGGCACGCAGATCGACTCCGCCTCCGCGGGCGCTCCCGGGTCCAACCAGGGCCAGGTGCAGTGGTCGGTCAACATCCAGCTCGACAGCAAGGGTGCCGACGTCCAGCGCAAGCTCTCGCAGGCGATGGCCGGCGACACCAACAAGCTGTTCGCGATCGTGCTCGACGGCCAGGTCATCTCGACGCCGTACTTCCAGTCCGTGATCGCCAACGGCACCTCGCAGATCACCGGTGACTTCTCCGAGGACGAGGCCAAGAGCCTGGCCACCAGCCTGAAGTACGGCGCCCTGCCGATCACCTTCGACAAGAGCAAGACCACCATCCAGGTGATCGGGCCCTCGCTCGCCGGCGACCAGCTCCAGGCCGGCATCACCGCGGGCATCGTGGGGCTCATCCTGGTCATGCTCTACTGCCTGATCTACTACCGAGGCCTCGGCACGGTCGTGGTGGCCTCCCTGCTCGTGGCGGGTGCGACGACGTACGCCCTGGTCCTGCTGCTCGCCAAGAGCGCCGGCTTCACCCTGACGCTGCCGGGCATCGCCGGCCTGATCGTCGCGGTCGGGATCACCGCGGACTCGTTCATCGTGTTCTTCGAACGCATCCGTGACGAGATGAGATCCGGCAAGTCCATGCGCGTGGCCGTCCAGGCCGGCTGGATCCGGGCCCGGGCCACCTGCGTCGCGGCCGACTCCATCTCGATCCTGGCCGCCGTCGTGCTCTACATCTTCGCGGCCGGCGTCGTGAAGGGCTTCGCGTTCGCGCTCGGACTGTCCACCCTGATCGACCTGGCCGTGTTCTTCTGGTTCACCTTCCCGATGGTGTCGTGGCTGACCAGGTTCCGGTTCTTCAACCGAGGACACAAGCTGTCCGGTCTCGACGCGGAGAGCCTGGGCCTCGACCGGCTCCCGGCAGGAGGGAGGGCCTGATGGGCAAGTTCAGCCGCCTCGGCAACGACCTCTACACGGGCCGCAAGTCGATCGACTTCGTCGGCCGGCGCCACGTCTGGTACGCCGCCTCGGGCGTGATCATCATCGCCGCGGTCCTCGGCCTCTACTTCAAGGGCCTCAACTTCGGCATCGAGTTCGTCGGTGGCGCGCAGTACACCGTGTCGATGCCGAGCGGTGAGGCGACGCAGTCGAACGCCGACGAGCTCGCCAGCGCCGTCGCCGACACCGGCATCCCGGCGGCGCAGCAGGTGATCGTGACGCTCGCCGGCAAGGACTCCATCCTGGTCGAGACCGAGCCCCTGACGCCGCCGGAGACGGCCCGGATCTCCACGGCCATCCAAGAGACCGTCGGGGTGACCAAGGCCGACCTCTCCGTCGACGAGATCGGGCCCAGCTGGGGCAAGGAGGTCGCCAAGCGCTCGCTGATCGGGCTCTCGGTCTTCCTCGTCCTGGTCGTGCTCCTGATCTGGGGCTACTTCCGGCAGTGGAAGATGTCGCTGGCCGCCATGGTGGCCCTGGCCCACGACCTGCTCATCACGATCGGCATCTACGCGCTGTCCGGCTTCGAGGTGACCCCGGCGACAGTGACCGGCGTGCTCACCATCCTCGGGTTCTCGCTCTACGACACGGTCGTCGTCTTCGACAAGGTGCGGGAGAACACCAAGAACCTCCGGGAGAGCCACCAGACCTACGCCGAGGCCGCGAACCTCGCGGTCAACCAGACGCTGGTGCGCTCCATCAACACCTCGATCGTCGCGCTCATCCCGGTCGGTGCGCTGCTCTACGTCGGAGCGGTCCAGCTCGGTACCGGACCGCTCAAGGACCTCGCGCTCGCCCTCTTCGTCGGCCTGGCGGCCGGTGCCTACTCCTCGATCTTCATCGCGACCCCGTTGCTGGCGCACATGAAGTCCAAGGAGTCCGGTGTCCAGGAGCAGGAGAAGCGGATCAAGGCACGTCGTCGCCACGACGCCGACCGCTACGCCTCCGTGCCGGTCTTCACCGAGGACCTGCCGATCGGCTCGGACCCCGACGCAGGCCCCCGGACCCGGACCGGTGGAGGAGCCGACCGGGGCGACGACCGGCGGCAACCGGCCGCTCCCGGCGACGGACGCGACGGGCCGCGGACGCGTCGTACCTCCGTCGCGGGGTCCGGTGAAGCCGAGCTCCTCGTCCGGGCGGGTCCAGCCCACGCGGCAGACGAAGTCCAAACGAGGCAAGAAGTGACCCCACCCGGCACGGTCGACGCGGCCGCGCTGCTGCGCGGCCTGGTCGTCGACGTCCCGGACTTCCCCGAGCCCGGCGTGGTGTTCAAGGACATCACCCCGATGCTCGCCGACCCGGCCGCCTTCGCGGCGGTGATCGAGGCGCTCGCCGAGGCCGGGCGCGACGCGTCCGGCCGGTCGGTGGTCGACCACGTGGTCGGGATGGAGGCCCGCGGGTTCATCCTGGCCGCGCCGGTGGCCCTCGCCCTCGGCGCCGGCTTCGTGCCGGTGCGCAAGGCCGGGAAGCTGCCCCGCGAGACGTACGCCGAGACCTACGCGCTCGAGTACGGCGAGGCCACGCTGGAGGCCCATCGCGACGGGCTGAAGCCCGGTGACCGGGTGCTCCTGGTCGACGACGTCCTCGCCACCGGTGGCACCGTCGCCGCGACCTGTCGCCTGGTCGAGAGGTGCGGCGCGATCCCGCACGGCGTCGCCGTGCTGATGGACCTGGGCTTCCTGCCCGGCCGCGAGGCGATCGGTGACCTCCCCCTCACCAGCCTGATGACCGTCTGAGGCCCGGCCGCCACCCGTAGACTCGGGGTATGGCGACCGAGAGCAGTCTCCCCGCGGCACCGGAGCGTGCCGCCGCGGCGTCTGCGCGCGACCGCGCGGTCGACCGGCTCCCGTCCCGCCGGGCCATGAGCAAGCGGCTGGCCCGGATGGGTGCCCGGAGCCCGGCGGAGAAGCCGGAGCTCGAGCCGCTGTTCCGGTCGGTCCGGGCCAACCACCCGAAGGCCGACCTCGCCCTGATCGAGCGCGCCTACCGCACGGCCGAGGAGCTCCACGGCTCCCAGATGCGCAAGAGCGGCGACCCCTACATCACCCACCCGCTCGCGGTGGCGACGATCCTCGCCGACATCGGCATGACCGAGCCGACCCTCGTCGCCGCGCTGCTCCACGACACGGTCGAGGACACGGCGTACACCCTCGACCAGCTGCGTACCGACTTCGGCGACGAGGTCGCGGTGCTCGTCGACGGGGTGACCAAGCTCGAGAAGGTCCAGTACGGCGACTCGGCGCAGGCCGAGACGATCCGCAAGATGATCGTGGCGATGTCGCGCGACATCCGGGTCCTGGTGATCAAGCTCGCCGACCGCCTCCACAACATGCGCACCGTGCGCTACGTCAAGCAGTCGACGCAGGAGCGGCAGGCCACGGAGTCGCTCGACGTCTACGCCCCGCTGGCCCACCGGCTCGGCATGAACACCATCAAGTGGGAGCTCGAGGACCTCGCGTTCGCGACCCTGCACCCCAAGATCTACGACGAGATCGTGCGGATGGTGGCCGAGCGGGCGCCGTCCCGCGACCAGTTCCTGACCCAGGTGATCGAGCAGGTCGAGGAGGACCTCAAGGAGGCCAAGGTCAAGGCCGTGGTGCGCGGCCGGCCGAAGCACTACTACTCGATCTACCAGAAGATGATCGTCGGCGGCCGCGACTTCACCGACATCTACGACCTGGTGGGGCTGCGGATCCTGGTCGAGGAGGACCGCGACTGCTACTCCGCGCTGGGCGTGATCCACGCGCGCTGGAACCCCGTGCTCGGCCGGTTCAAGGACTACGTCGCGATGCCGAAGTTCAACATGTACCAGTCGCTGCACACGACCGTGATCGGCCCGCAGGGCAAGCCGGTCGAGATGCAGATCCGGACCAAGTCCATGCACCGCCGCGCGGAGTACGGCGTCGCGGCGCACTGGAAGTACAAGGAGAACGGCCGCAGCGGCGTCGACACCGAGCGGCTCGGCGACCTCGACGACATGAACTGGGTGCGCCAGCTCCTCGACTGGCAGAGCGAGGTCGAGGACCCGGGCGAGTTCCTGGAGTCGCTGCGCTTCGAGATCAACCGGGCCGAGGTCTTCGTCTTCACCCCGCGCGGTGACGTGATCGCGCTGCCGGTCGGGTGCGACCCCGGTCGACTTCGCCTACGCCGTCCACACCGAGGTCGGCCACCGCACGATCGGTGCCCGGGTCAACGGCCGGCTCGTGCCGCTGGAGTCGACGCTCGACAACTCCGACGTGGTCGAGATCTTCACCTCCAAGGCGCCGACCGCCGCGCCGTCGCGCGACTGGCTGGGCTTCGTGAAGTCGCAGCGGGCCCGCAGCAAGATCAAGCAGTGGTTCACCAAGGAGCGGCGCGAGGAGGCGATCGAGCGCGGCAAGGAGCAGATCGCCAAGCTCATGCGCAAGGAGGGCCAGCCGCTCAAGCGGGTGCTGTCCCACGAGTCGCTGACCGAGGCGGCCCTCCACTTCCGGCTGGCCGACGTCTCGGCGCTCTACGCGGCCGTGGGGGAGAGCAACCTCAGCGCCCAGGCCGTCGTACGCCGGGTGATCGAGCTGCACGGCGGCGAGGACGGCGCCGCGGAGGACCTCTCCGAGGGCGTCAGCATCACCACCTCCCGGCCCCGCGCCAAGACGGCCGCCGCCGGGTGACTCAGGGGTCGTCGTCAAGGGCGCGCCCGAGGTCTGGGTCAAGCTCGCGAAGTGCTGCACGCCGGTGCCCCCCGACGCGATCCTCGGCTTCGTCACCAAGGGTGGCGGGGTGTCGGTGCACCGCCGCGACTGCACCAACGCCGCCGAGCTCCAGCGTCAGCCCGAGCGGCTGCTCGACGTCGAGTGGGCGCCCACGGCGCGCTCGACGTTCCTGGTCAACATCCAGGTCGAGGCCATCGACCGGGCCCGGCTGCTCTCCGACATCACGATGGTCCTCTCCGACGCGCACGTGAACATCCTCAGCGCGACCCTCTCCACCGGCCGCGACCGCGTCGCCAAGAGCCGGTTCACCTTCGAGATGGCCGAGGCCAAGCACCTCGACACCGTCCTGCGCGCCGTCCGCGGCGTCCCCGGCGTCTTCGACGCCTACCGCGTCACGCAGTGACCGGCCGCGCGCCGCCGCTCTCGATCATCGTCGATGCAGGTGAACCGCCGCTTCACATGGCGAATTCACCATGTGAAGCGGCAGGTTCGACACCTGCACATGATGAAGCGAGTCGACTCGCCGCTACGCCGGCGACCTCGCGCCCGACGGGATCGGTCAGCCCGAGTAGTCGGCGGAGGCCCGCTGGGCCATCTCGAGGAAGGACCGGCGGGAGGCGAGGTTCTCCTCCAGGTCGGCGACCTTCTTCGCGTCACCGGCGGCGCGAGCCTTCTCCAGGTCGGCCTCGACCTTGCCGATGGCCTGCTCGAGCTTGGCGACCATGTCGTCGGCGCGGGCGGACTTCTCCGGGTCCGACCGCCGCCACTGCTCCTCCTCGAGCCCGCGGATCGCCTGCTCGACGGCGCGCATCCGGTCCTCCAGCGGACGGATCTTGTCGCGCGGCACCTTGCCGATGGCGTCCCACCGCTCGGAGAGGTCGCGGATCGCGCGCTTGGCAGCCGCCACGTCGGTGACCGGCAGCAGCGCCTCGGCCTCGACGAGCAGCTTCTCCTTGGCCTCGGCGTTGGCGGCGAACTCGGAGTCCTGCGCCGCCATCGCCTCGTCGCGCGCCCCGAAGAAGGTGTCCTGCGCGGCGCGGAAGCGGGTCCACAGCTCGTCCTCGACGTCGCGGGGCGCCGGGCCGGCGGCCTTCCACTGCCGCATCAGGTCGCGGTACGTCGACGAGGTCGGCCCCCACTCGCGCGAGCCGGCGATCGCCTCGGCCTCCTTGACCAGCCGCTGCTTGACCACCTTGGCGCTCTCGCGCTTCTCGTTCTGCTCGGCGAAGTGCGCCTTCCGGCGCCGGGTGTACGACGTCCGGGCGCCGGAGAAGCGCTTCCACAGCGCGTCGTCGGAGGCCCGGTCGATCCGGGGGAGGGCCTTCCACTCGTCGAGCAGCTGCGCGCAGCTTGTTGGCGCCGTTGCGCCAGTCGTTGCCGTCGCCGAGCTTCTCGGCCTCGACGACCAGCCGCTCCTTCTCGGCCTTGGCGGCGGCCGTCTTCTCGGCGCGCTCGGCGCGCCGCGCCTGCCGCTGCTGCGAGATGACCGGGCCGAGCGCGTCGAGCCTGCCGACCAGGGACGTCAGGTCGCCCACGGCGTGGGCGTCGACCACCTGGGTCCGCAGCGTGCGGACCGACTCGGTCGCCTCGTCGGGCGAGACCACGCCGGCCTGCACCCGCTGCTCGAGCAGGTGCACGCTGCCGGCCAGCTCGTCGTACCGCTTGGCGAAGAAGGCCAGAGCCTCCTCGGGCGTTCCCTCGGGGTACTGCCCGACGGGCCGCTCGCCGTCAGCCGGTCCGGACGTAGACGGTTCCGTCCTCGGCGACGCGTCCCCATTCGCTCGTCGTCACAGTGTTCCTCTTCACTCCCGTCGGCAACGCCCCATGCTAGCCACGCACCGGAGCGGTCGATAGTCTGCCGGGGTGCTGATCGCCGGGTTCCCCGCGGGTTCGTGGGCCGCCAACTGCTACGTCGTGGCCACCGGCCCCGGCGCGGAGTGCGTGGTCGTCGACCCCGGCCAGGACGCCGCCGCCGGCGTCGCCGAGATCGTCCGCGAGCACCGGCTCAAGCCGGTCGCGGTGCTGCTCACGCACGGCCACATCGACCACATGTGGTCGGTCACGCCGGTGGCCGGCACCTACGACGCCACCGCCTGGATCCACCCGGCCGACCGCCACCTGCTCGCCGACCCGATGGCCGGCATCTCGCCGCGAGACCGCCGCGATGCTGCTCGGCGGCCGCTACGAGTTCGTCGAGCCCGACGACGTCGCCGAGCTGGCCGACGGGCAGAGCCTCGAGCTGGCCGGGCTCGGCGTCACGGTCGACCACACGCCCGGGCCACACCGCGGGCTCGGTCACCTTCCGTACGCCGTACCCCGGCGAGCGACGTCTCCGAGGTGATGTTCTCCGGCGACCTGCTGTTCGCCGGCTCGATCGGACGCACCGACCTGCCCGGCGGCGACCACGCGACCATGCTGCGAGACCCTGCGCCACAAGGTGCTCACCCTGCCCGACGACGTCGTGGTGCTCCCCGGTCACGGCGAGCAGACCTCGATCGGCCGCGAGCGCGCCACCAACCCGTTCCTGCTCGACCTCGTCGACCACGACGACGCCGGCCAGGTCACCCGAGGACTCTGACCCATGAGCAGACCCACGCCGCTCAGCGGCTTCCCCGAGCTGCTGCCGTCCGCCCGCGTCGTCGAGCGCGAGGTGATCGCCTCGCTGTCGCGCACCTTCGAGCTGCACGGGTTCGCCAACATCGAGACCCGCGCCGTCGAGCCGCTCGACCGCCTGGCCAAGGGCGGCGAGATCGACAAGGAGATCTACGTCCTGCGCCGGCTGCAGTCCGCCGACGCCGGCGACGACACCGGCCTGGGCATGCACTTCGACCTGACCGTGCCGTTCGCCCGCTACGTGCTCGAGAACGCCGGGCACCTCGAGTTCCCGTTCCGCCGGTTCCAGATCCAGCCGGCCTGGCGCGGTGAGCGCCCCCAGGAGGGTCGCTACCGCCAGTTCACCCAGGCCGACATCGACATCGTCGGCCGCGACGAGCTGCCGTTCCACCACGACGTCGAGGTGATGCGGGTGATGGTGCAGGCGCTCGGCGCGCTGCCGCTGCCTCCGCTGTCGTTCCAGGTCAACAACCGCAAGCTCATCCAGGGCTTCTACCGCGGCCTCGGCATCCCCGACGTGACCGCCGCGATCCGCACCATCGACAAGCTCGACAAGCTGCCGGCCGAGACCGTGGCGGACCTGCTCGTCGAGCGACGCCGGCGCGACGCCCGAGCAGGCGCAGCGCTGCCTCGACCTGGCGACGATCCGGGTCTCCGACAGCTCGGTCGTCGAGCGCGTCCAGGCGCTCGGCGTCACCGACGACCTGCTCGACCGCGGCCTCGCCGAGCTCGTCGGCCGTGCTCGAGGGCTGCGCCGACGTCGTCGACGACGCGCGTGACGGTCGAGGCCAACCTCCGCATCGCCCGGGGTCTCGACTACTACACCGGGCACGGTCGTCGAGATCTTCATGGCGGGCTACGAGCGGCTGAAGTCGGTCGGCGGCGGCGGACGCTACGACGCGCTCGCCGACGACGGGCGTACGACGTACCCCGGCGTCGGCATCTCGTTCGGCGTCTCGCGCACCCTGCGTGCCGCTGATCGCCGAGGGCGTCCTCGCCGGCAGCCGAGCGGTGCCGAGCGCCGTCCTGGTCGCCCTCGCCGACGAGGAGAGCCGCCCGGCGAGCGAGCGGATCGCCGACGCGCTGCGCGCGGCGCGGGATCCCGTGCGAGGTGGCCGCCGCCCCGCAGAAGTACGGCCGGCAGATCCGCGCCGCCGAGCGGCGCGGCATCCCGTTCGTCTGGTTCCCCGCCCAGGGAGGCGGCGACGGCCCGACCAGGTCAAGGACATCCGCTCCGGCGACCAGGTCGACGCCGACCCCGCCACCTGGGCGCCGCCCGACGACGACCTCCGCCCGACCATCGTCTCGACCGCGCTCGACCCGACGCCGTCACCCCCGACCCCCAGGAGACCTCCTCGTGATCCGCACGCACGACGCCGGAACGCTCACCGCCGCGAACGTGGGGGAGACCGTCACGCTCGCCGGCTGGGTGGCGCGCCGGCGCGACCACGGCGGCGTGGCCTTCATCGACCTGCGCGAGGCCAGCGGCGTCGCCCAGGTCGTGATCCGCGACGAGGCCGTCGCCCACAGCCTGCGCAGCGAGTACTGCCTCAAGGTCACCGGCGAGGTCGCGCGGCGTCCCGAGGGCAACGCCAACCCCGCCCTGCGCCTCCGGCGAGATCGAGGTGATCGCCACCGACGTCGAGGTGCTCAACCCGAGCGCGGTGCTGCCGTTCCCGATCGACGACGCCGGCTCGCAGAAGGGCGGCGACGTGGGCGAGGAGGCGCGGCTCAAGCACCGCTACCTCGACCTGCGTCGCAGCGGTCCGGCTGCCGCGATCCGCCTGCGGAGCAAGGTGAACAAGGCCGCGCGCGACGTCCTCGACGCGCACGACTTCGTCGAGATCGAGACGCCGACCCTGACCCGGTCCACGCCCGAGGGCGCCCGCGACTTCCTGGTGCCGGCCCGGCTGCAGCCCGGGAGCTGGTACGCCCTGCCGCAGAGCCCCCAGCTGTTCAAGCAGCTGCTGATGGTCGCCGGCATGGAGCGCTACTACCAGATCGCCCGGTGCTACCGCGACGAGGACTTCCGCGCCGACCGGCAGCCGGAGTTCACCCAGCTCGACATCGAGATGAGCTTCGTCGACCAGGACGACGTGATCGCCGTCGCCGAGGACGTGCTCGTCTCCCTCTGGCAGCTGATCGGGTACGACGTGCCCACGCCGCTGCCGCGGATGACCTACGCCGAGGCGATGGCCCGCTTCGGCTCCGACAAGCCCGACCTGCGGATGGGCCTGGAGCTCGTCGACTGCACGGCGTACTTCGCCGACACGGAGTTCCGGGTCTTCCAGGCGCCCTACGTCGGTGCCGTGGTGATGCCCGGCGGCGCCGACCAGCCGCGACGCCAGTTCGACGCCTGGCAGGAGTGGGCCAAGCAGCGCGGCGCCCGCGGGCTCGCCTACGTCACCGTCGGCGCCGACGGCGAGCTCGGCGGCCCGGTGGCCAAGAACCTCAGCGACGACGAGCGGGCCGGCCTCGCCGCCCACGTCGGGGCCGAGCCCGGGTGACTGCGTCTTCTTCGCCGCCGGGTCCGGTCAAGCAGAGCCGTGCCCTGCTCGGTGCCGCCCGCCTCGAGATCGGCCGCCGCGGCGGCCTGATCGACGAGGACGCCTGGAGCTTCCTGTGGGTCGTCGACGCGCCGCTGTTCGAGCCGGCCGACGAGGCGACCGCGGCGGGCGACGTGGCCGTGGGCAGCGGCCAGTGGACGGCCGTCCACCACGCCTTCACCTCGCCCGCAGGACCTCGAGACGTTCGACCAGGACCCCGGCAACGCGCTCGCCTGGGCCTACGACATCGTCTGCAACGGCAACGAGATCGGCGGTGGCTCGATCCGTATCCACCGGGCCGACGTCCAGCGTCGGGTCTTCGCCGTGATGGGGCTCGAGGAGGCCGAGGCGCAGGAGAAGTTCGGCTTCCTGCTCGACGCCTTCCAGTACGGCGCACCCCCGCACGGCGGCATCGCCTTCGGCTGGGACCGGATCGTCGCCCTGCTGTCGCGGGCCGAGTCGATCCGCGACGTGATCGCGTTCCCGAAGTCGGGCGGAGGCTACGACCCGCTGACCGGTGCCCCGGCTCAGATCACAATCGCGCAACGGCGAGAGGCCGGTGTCGACGCACGGCCGGAGGTGACCACCCCCTGAGACAGAATCGTTACCTCGGGCCGCGTTGAAATCACTTGACGGTCATCTAGAGTCCCTTTCGGCCCGGGTCCCGTGACCTGCCTTACCCGGCAGCGTGACGAACACGGGTCCCAGCCGCGACGAATGATCTTCTAGGCGCAGGAAGGGTCGACCATGGGCATGAGCGCGACAGAGCTTGCCGAAGCCCCGAGTGGTGCCGAAGAAGCACCCGAGGGACAAAAGCTCGCCGGCCGGTCACCGACCCAGATCGCCTTCGAGCGGCTCCGCAAGGACAAGACTGGCGATCGTCTGCACGATCATCGTCGCCCTGCTGGTGCTGGCCGCCGTGTTCGCGCCGTGGATCTGCAAGGCGCTCAGCATCTATCCGACGACCGCGTCGCTGCCCTACCAGGCCAGCGACGTCCTCGAGTTCGGCGGCAACCACAACGGCATGCCGATCAACGGGCCGCCCAACCACGGCTTCTGGGCCGCCCACCCGCTGGGTCTCGCACCGACCACCGGTGTCGACAACCTCGCGCGGCTGCTCTACGGCCTGCGGACCGACCTGCTGATCGCGACCATCGCCACGGTGCTCAGCATCAGCATCGGCGTCATCCTCGGTCTGCGTCGCGGGCTTCTCCCGCGGCTGGCTCGACCGGATCATCATGTTCATCACCGACCTGTTCCTCTCCTTCCCGTTCCTGCTCGGTGCGCTGGCCATGGCGCCGATCATCGTCGAGCGGTTCCAGAAGCCCGGACAGCTCGACACCCTCTACAAGGTGCAGTTCTTCGCCCTCGTCGCGATCCTCACGATCTTCGGCTGGATGGGCATGACCCGCCTGATCCGTGGTCAGGTGCTGTCCCTGCGCGAGCGCGAGTTCGTGCAGGCCGCCCAGGTCATGGGCGTGCCGACACGGCGCATCCTGTTCAAGGAGCTCCTTCCCAACCTGGTGGCGCCCATCGTGGTCGCCACGTCGCTGGCCCTCCCGGGCCTGATCACCGCCGAGGCCGGTCTGTCCTTCCTCGGCATCGGTATCAACGGCTACCCCTCGCTCGGCCAGACCATCGCCGACGCGCAGCAGTACTGGGACGCAGTACCCGTTGTACCTCTGGGCTCCGGTGCTCACGATCTCGATCCTGGTCGTGGCGCTGAACCTGCTGGGTGACTCCATCCGGGACGCCTTCGACCCCAAGACTCGCCGGTGATCGGTTCACCGGGAGAAATGCAACATCCACGGAAAGGGTGGGCTATGCGGTTCAAATCACCGTTGATCGCCATCTCCGCTGTCGGAATGTTGGCCCTGAGCGCCTGTGGCGGCTCCGGGTCATCCAGCAACGCAGATGATGGTTCGCAGGACAATGACAAGCTGCGGCGACACCGGAAACGGTCAGGACGCCAAGGCTGCGGGGCCGGTCACCATCGACGGCGCCGCAGAAGGGCGGCACCGTCACGGTGCTCACCCTGACCGGTCTGACCACGACGATCGACCCGAGCGAGTCGTACTACACCGACACCTCGTCGATCCTCAATGGTCTGATCACGCGCTCGCTGACCCAGTACAAGTACGACCCGACCTCGAAGCAGATGATCCTGGTCCCCGACCTGGCCACCGACCTCGGTACCCACAACGACAACTACACCAAGTGGACGTTCACGATCCGCCCCGGTGTGAAGTGGGGCGAGAACGGCAAGGAGATCACGGCCAAGGACGTCGCCTTCGGCATGACCCGCTGCATGGACGCCGCGACCTTCCCGACCGGCGCCTGCCAGTACTACTCGAACGCCTACTTCAAGGGCGGCGCCGACTACAAGGGCATGTACACCGACCCCGGCTCCAGCTACAAGGGCATCACGGTCGACGGCGACACCATCACCATCAAGATGGACAAGCCCTTCCCGGACATGCCGTACTGGGGCACCTTCCCGGCCAACGGCCCGATCCCCGAGGGCAAGGTCTCGGACCCCAAGACCTACAAGAACCACCCGCTGGTCCGCCGGTCCCTACATGATCAAGAAGTTCAGCCCCGCCAAGGAGCTCGTGCTCGAGAAGAACCCCTACTGGGACGCCAGCACGGACCCGGCGCGCACGCAGTACCCCGACGGGTACGACTTCAAGCTGCAGCAGCCCTCGGAGAAGATCGACCAGATCCTGATCGCCGACTCCGGTGACGGTCAGACGACGTTGACCTACGACGACCTGCTGGCGCCTGACTTCAACAAGATGAAGCAGACCGCTCCGGACCGCCTGACCCTCGGTGGCTCGCCCTGCACCTACTACTGGGCGCCCGGACAACCGCAAGATCACCGACAAGAAGGTGCGTCAGGCACTGCAGTTCGCCTACCCCTACAAGAACGCGATCCTCGCGGCCGGTCTGATCCCGGGCGTCAACGCCATCCCGGCGTCGAACCTGATGCCTCCGGGCCTGCCCGGTCGTACCCCGTACAACACGACCGGTCACAAGGACTTCCAGACCGACCCGGCCAAGGCCAAGGAGCTGCTGAAGCAGGCCAACGCCACGGGCTACGAGATCAAGTTCCTGTTCCGTACCGACGACCCGATCAACATCAAGGTCAAGGACGCGATCGTCAAGGCGCTGACCGAGGCCGGCTTCAAGGCCACCCCGGTGCCGACCACGACCGCGAACTACGTCGTCGCGCGTGACAACACCAAGGAAGACATCAACGTCCGCTCCGCGGGCTGGTGCTCCGACTGGCCGTCAGGTGCGACCTGGCTGCCGACGGTGCTCGGCTCGACCAACCCGGACAAGACCAACTCGTTCGGTACCAACTACTCTGCGTTCGGCAACGCCTCGATGGACTCCAAGATGGACGCGATCCAGACGATGCCGCTGGACCAGCAGGCCGCATGCGTGGAACCACCTGGACAAGGAGATTGCCCAGAAGTTCTTCCCGCTGTTCCCGACCTACTACACCGGTATCGCGCAGGCGCACGGATCGAAGATCCAGGGCGACTTCGACGACAACACCGTCGGAATGCCGACCTGGAAGAACATCTGGATCTCCCAGTGACCAGATGATCGACAGATCGGTCTCCTGACCGATCAGGTCAACGGGTGGTGGGGTACGGCTCACGCCGTACCCCACCACCCGGCACCACCGCCACAACGCCCACAACCCGCTAGGAAGCAGAGATGACGGGATTCATCGTTCGCCGACTGCTCACCTCGGTCCTCGTGGTCATCTTGACCTCGATGTTCGTGTTCGTTCTCTTCTTCAAGGGCCTCGGCGACAGTCCCGCCCGTAACTACTGCGAGAAGCTCGGCCCGGGCAAGTGCAGCACCGGCCAAGCTCGACTCCATCAAGCACCAGATGGGCTACGACAAGCCGCTCGTCTACAACTACGGCCAGTGGGCGAAGGGCATCTTCGTCGGCCGCGACGCACGTCTACCAGGACGGCAAGCTCTACGACTGCCCCGCACCGTGCCTCGGCATCTCGATCACGACCAGCCAGCCGGTGTGGACCGACCTGAAGCAGAAGTACCCCGCGACCCTGGTGCTCGCCGTCGGCGGCGCCACCATCTACCTGACCCTGGGCGTGGTCCTCGGCGCCATGGCCGCGCGATGGCGGGGAACCTCGGGTGACCGGCTGCTCGTGGGTGGCACGCTGCTGGTCTCCTCGATCCCCTTCTACATCGTCGCGCTGCTGGCCTGGATCTACCTCTCGCTGCAGCTGAAGATCTTCCCGAACACCGGGTACTACCCGATCACCGAGAATCCAGCGAAGACCGTCTCCTACATGATGCTGCCGTGGCTGGTGATCGGCCTGACCAACTGCACGTCGTACGCCCGGTTCACCCGCGGCCAGATGGTGGAGACCCTCAACGAGGACTACATCCGCACCGCCACGTCCAAGGGCGTGCGGACCAACAAGGTGCTGTTCCAGCACGCCCTGCGGGCGGCCATCGTGCCGGTGATCACGATCTTCGGCCTCGACTTCGCCACCCTGCTGGGCGGCACCATCTTCACCGAGCAGATCTTCAGCATCGACGGCATCGGCCACTGGGGCCTGCAGGCGCTGTCGACGCCGATCGACATCAACGTCATCAGCGCCACGGTGCTGGTGGCCGCGGTCCTGATCGTCATCGCCAACCTGCTCGTCGACATCCTCTACAGCTTCCTGGACCCGCGGGTGAGTGTCGGATGACCGACCCGTCCGGCACGCTCACGCTCCCGCCCACACGAACGAGGACCCTGCATGAGCGCGGACATCAGCGAGCGCCCGGACGACATGGCGGCGCCGGCGAACCCCGACGACCCGTTCCTCGTCGTCGAGAACCTCACCGTCAAGTTCCCGACCCACGACGGTCTCGTGCAGGCGGTCACCGACCTCTCCTACGCCGTCGAGCGCGGCAAGACGCTCGGCATCGTCGGGGAGTCCGGATCGGGCAAGTCCGTGTCGTCGATGGCGGTGCTGGGTCTCCACGACCCGAAGCACACCCGGCTGTCCGGCTCGATCCGCGTCGACGGCTTCGAGGTGATCGGCGCCTCCGAGGACCGGATGCGCAAGATCCGCGGCAACAACGTGGCGATGATCTTCCAGGACGCCCTCACCGCCCTGCACCCGTTCTACTCGATCGGTGACCAGATCTCCGAGGGCTACCGGATCCACCACAAGGTGTCGAAGGCGGACGCCAAGAAGCGCGCGATCGAGATGCTCGACCGGGTCGGCATCCCGCAGGCCAACCGCCGCGTCGACGACTACCCCCACCAGTTCTCCGGCGGTATGCGGCAGCGCGCGATGATCGCCATGGCCCTGGTCAACGACCCGCAGCTGCTGATCGCGGACGAGCCGACGACCGCGCTCGACGTGACCGTGCAGGCGCAGATCCTCGACCTCCTCCAGGACCTCCAGCGTGAGTTCAACTCCGCGGTCATCATCATCACCCACGACCTGGGGGTCATCGCCGAGATGGCCGACCAGACGATGGTGATGTACGGCGGCCGCGCGGTCGAGTACGGCGCCACCCGCGAGATCCTGACCCACCCCGAGATGCCCTACACCTGGGGTCTGCTGGGCAGCATCCCCGAGGTCGGCGGTGACGCCAACGCGCGCCTGATCCCGATCCCGGGCACACCGCCGAGCCTGCTCAACCCGCCGACGGGCTGCTCGTTCCACCCGCGGTGCCCCCACATCGACAAGGTGCCGGGCGACCTGTGCCGGACCACGCTCCCCGAGCTGGTGCCCGGTGAGCGCGGCGAGAACCACGTCAAGCGCTGCCACCTGGCCAACCCGGGGGAGATCTACACCGAGGAGGTCCTGCCCGAGATCGCGCCGAATCTGATCGACCCCGACCACCGGTGAGCTGATCCCGGAGCTGGCCGCAGTCGACCCCGACGACATTTGAGGGCAGGATGAGCACCGTGACCAACGCAGACGTCGAGCGTGCCCCGGACCAGTCCGGGGCACCGTCAGGTGAACCCCTGCTCGAGGTCCGTGACCTGACCAAGTACTTCCCGGTGAAGTCGGGCGGCGTCGTACGCCGTACCGTCGCGCACGTCCAGGCCGTGGACGGCGTCTCCTTCTCGCTGCGCAAGGGCGAGTCGCTGGGCCTGGTCGGTGAGTCCGGCTGTGGCAAGACCACCACCGGTCGGCTGATCACCCGGCTGTACGACCCGACCTCGGGCGCCATCAACTTCGAGGGCACCGACATCTCGGCTCTCGTCGCGGCGGCAGATGATGCCGATCCGCAGCGAGATCCAGATGATCTTCCAGGACCCGTACTCCTCGCTGAACCCCCGTCACACCGTCGGCACGATCGTCGGCACCCCGCTGCGGGTGCACAACATGGTGCCGGAGAAGAAGGTCCTGCCGCGGGTCCAGGAGCTGCTCGAGGTGGTCGGCCTGAACCCCGAGCACTACAACCGCTATCCCAGCGAGTTCTCCGGTGGCCAGCGGCAGCGCATCGGCATCGCCCGCGCGCTGGCCCTGCAGCCCAAGCTGCTGGTGGCCGACGAGCCGGTCTCCGCCCTCGACGTGTCGATCCAGGCCCAGGTCGTCAACCTGCTCAAGGACGTGCAGGAGGAGTACGGGATCGCCTTCCTGTTCATCGCCCACGACCTCGCCGTGGTCCGCCACTTCTGCCCCGACGTCGCGGTGATGTACCTCGGCAAGATCGTCGAGATCGGCGACCGCGAGACGATCTACGAGCACCCGCACCACCCCTACACCCAGGCGCTGCTGTCGGCCGCGCCCGACGTGAAGCAGGCCGCGATCGGTGGCCGTCGCGAGCGGATCCGGCTCGAGGGCGACGTGCCGTCGCCGATCAACCCGCCGAGCGGCTGCCGCTTCCGGACCCGCTGCTGGATGGCGCAGGAGATCTGCGCCAAGCAGGAGCCGCCGCTCATGCAGATCGGCAAGAAGCACAAGGTCGCCTGTCACTTCGCCGGCGAGTACGGCCAGCAGCCCGACCGACCGGTGACCGCAGGCCTGCTCGGGGTCGACGACCAGGGCAACCCGGACGGCCACGCGGCTCCGGCCCAGGACCTGTACGACGCGCCCGGGTTCGCCGACCAGTGGTTCGACCTGAGCACCAAGTCGGTCACCACCAACTGACGCCGTCCCTCGGCTCCTCGGGACACCGCCTACGCTGCACCACGTGCACGACGACGAGCTGTTCGAGGTCGAGGGCCTGCGGCCGGTCGCCCCGACGACCCCCGGGGCGGGCTCGCTGCAGGCCAACACGCACGCCTCGGCACCGCTCGCGGTCCGGATGCGGCCGCGGACCCTCGACGAGCTCGTCGGTCAGCCGCAGCTGCGCGCCGAGGGCTCACCGCTGCGCCAGCTGATCGAGGGCGGCAAGGCGCTGTCCCTGCTGCTGTGGGGTCCGCCCGGAACCGGCAAGACCACGATCGCGGCCATCGTCAGCGGC
Source organism: uncultured Actinomycetota bacterium (assembly GCA_963742195.1). Lineage (GTDB taxonomy): Bacteria > Actinomycetota > Actinomycetes > Propionibacteriales > Nocardioidaceae > Nocardioides. Next base: position 168,358 of record CAVULA010000003.1, on the reverse strand, counting down.
CAGACCGACCGGTCCTTCGTCGAGGTCTCCGCGGTCTCGGCCGGGGTCAAGGAGGTCCGGGCCGCCATCGAGCGTGCCCGCAGCGACCTGACCCACCGCGGCCGCGAGACGGTGCTGTTCGTCGACGAGGTCCACCGGTTCAGCAAGGCCCAGCAGGACGCGCTGCTCCCCGGCGTGGAGAACCGCTGGGTGACGCTGGTGGCGGCCACCACCGAGAACCCGTTCTTCTCGGTGATCTCTCCGCTGCTCTCGCGCAGCCTGCTGCTCCAGCTCGACTCGCTGACCGACGACGACGTCGCCGAGGTCATGGAGCGGGCCCTGGCCGACGAGCGCGGGCTCGCCGGTGCGTTCACCCTGGCCGACGACGCGCGCGAGCACCTGGTCCGCCTCGCCGGTGGCGACGCCCGGCGGTCGCTCACCTACCTGGAGGCGGCCGCCGGGGCGGCCGGCACCCAGGGCGTCGACGTCATCGACCTCGCCATCGCCGAGACCGCGGTGGACCGGGCGGCGGTGCGCTACGACCGCCAGGGCGACCAGCACTACGACGTGATCTCGGCCTTCATCAAGTCGCTGCGCGGCTCCGACGCCGACGCCGCCCTGCACTACCTGGCCCGGATGTTCGAGGCCGGGGAGGACCCCCGCTTCATCGCGCGGCGCCTGGTGGTCCTGGCCAGCGAGGACATCGGCCTGGCCGACCCCACCGCCCTGACCACGGCCGTCGCGGCCGCCCAGGCCGTGCAGCTGATCGGCATGCCCGAGGCACGGCTCAACCTGGCCCAGGCCACGATCGCCCTCGCCGTCGCCCCGAAGTCGAACGCCGTGATCAAGGCCATCGAGGCCGCCAGCGCCGACGTCCGGGCCGGCAAGATCGGGCAGGTGCCGCCGCACCTGCGGGACGCGCACTACCAGGGCTCGAAGAGCCTCGGCCACGGGACGTCGTACACCTACAGCCACGACGAGCCCTTCGGCATCGCCGAGCAGCAGTACGCCCCCGACGTGATCGCCGACGCGGAGTACTACCAGCCCACCTCGCTCGGCGCCGAGGCCGCGGTCAAGGAGCGCTGGGAGCGCATCCGGCGGCTCATCCGCGGGAGATAGGGTCGGCCGCTGTGACCCGGGACCAGGCTGTGTGGCTCGCCGTCGGCGGGCTGGCGCTGCTGTGCCTGATCCTGCTGGTCGTCGTGCTCCGGTTGCGCGCCGGTGCCGCACGGTCCCGAGCGCAGGTCGAGGCGCTGCGCGAGCGGCTGGAACGGCTCGAGACGCAGGTCGCGGACGGCCGGTCCCGCTCGAGCCGCCCGCTGCGAGCGCGACCAGCGGCGCAGACCGGCGGCGACCGGTCGAGTTCGTGATCACCGACCTCGGCAGCCGCACGTCGAGCCCGAGGCCACGCCGGTCGCCGCCGGCCGACGCGCCGGCCTTCGCCGACATCGTGCTGAAGGAGACCGTGGTGATGGCCGCCTCGCTGGCTCACGGCGTACGTCGTGGCCTCGCGCCGGCGACCCGGAACCGGATCCGCTTCGAGATGAAGCAGGAGGTACGCCGGTCCCGCAAGCAGCGCCGGGCCGACCTCAAGGCCGCCCAGCGCGACCTGCACGCACGCCAGCGCGCCGCGATGGTCGGCGACGAGACGGAGGCTGCCTCGTGAGACGCGGATTCTGGTTCGTGGCCGGGGCCGGCGCCGGGGTCTACGCCTCCGTGCGCGCTCGCCGCGTCAAGGAGGCCTTCACCGCCGACGGTCTCCAGCGACCGGTGGCACGCCGTGACGCCTCGGCGCTCCGCATGTTCCGCGACGAGGTGGCGCAGGGCCAGGCCGAGGCCGAAACCGAGTTGCGCGAACGGTTCGGTCTCGTGCCTCATGGACCACCCGAGCTCGGTGCGGGGACCGACCTGCCGTGGCCGATGGTCTCGACAGGCTCGACCGACGAGCGACACGACAGGAAGGCGACGACTGATGGACACCGCGGAGATCCGGCGACGGTTCGTGGCTCACTTCGAGCGCGCCGCGCACGCCGCCGTGCCCGTCGGCGTCGATGATCGTCGACGACCCGAACCTGCTGTTCGTCAACGCCGGCATGGTGCCGTTCAAGCCGTACTTCCTCGGCCAGGAGACGCGCGCCGTACGACCGCGCGGTGAGCGTCCAGAAGTGCGTCCGCACGCCCGACATCGAGGACGTCGGCAAGACCACCCGGCACGGCACGTTCTTCGAGATGTGCGGCAACTTCTCCTTCGGTGACTACTTCAAGGAGGGCGCGATCGAGCTCGCGTGGGACCTCGTCACCAGGTCGCAGGCCGACGGCGGCTTCGGCCTGGAGGAGAGCCGGCTCTGGCCGTCGATCCTGCACGGCGACGACGAGGCGCTGCACCTGTGGATGAAGGTCACCGGCCTGCCCACCGAGCGGATCGTGAAGCTCGGGCCGAAGGAGAACTACTGGTCGATGGGCGTCCCGGGCCCGGGCGGTCCGTGCTCGGAGATCCTCTACGACCGCGGTCCCGAGCACGGGCCCGACGGCGAGTTCGAGACCACCGACCGGATCGCGATGCCGGCCAAGCTCGAGGACCGCTACCTGGAGTTCTGGAACCTCGTGTTCATGCAGGACGAGCTGAGCGCGGTGCGGTCGAAGGAGGACTTCGACATCGTCGGGCCGCTGCCGCGCAAGAACATCGACACCGGCATGGGCCTGGAGCGCGTCGCGTACCTGCTGCAGGGCGTCGACAACATGTACGAGATCGACGTGATGTACCCGGTGATCGAGCGCGCGGAGGAGCTGACGTCGCGCCGGTACGGCGCCGTGCAGCAGGGCCACGACGACGACGTCCGCTTCCGGGTCGTCGCCGACCACATCCGCAGCTCCCTGATGCTGATCGGCGACGGCGTCACCCCCGGCAACGAGGGCCGCGGCTACGTGCTGCGCCGCCTGCTGCGCCGGGCCGTCCGGTCGATGCGGCTGCTCGGCACCGAGGACCGGGTGCTGCCCGAGCTGCTGCCCGTCAGCCGCGACAAGATGGGGGAGACGTACGCCGACCTGCACCGCGACTGGGACCGGATCTCCGCGGTGGCCTACGCCGAGGAGGACGCCTTCCGGCAGACGCTGCGGGCCGGGACCACGATCTTCGACCAGGCGGCGGCCGACGTGAAGCGCGCCGGCGAGCACCGTGCTGAGCGGGGAGCGCGCCTTCGCGCTGCACGACACCTACGGCTTCCCGATCGACCTGACCCTCGAGATGGCGCAGGAGCACGGGCTCGTCGTCGACGAGGTGGGGTTCCGCGAGCTGATGGACCAGCAGCGCGACCGGGCGAAGGCCGACGCGCGCGCCAAGAAGGGCGGCCACGTCAACACCGCGGCGTACCGCCGGATCGCCGACGAGCTCGCCGGCCCCGTCGAGTTCACCGGCTACCGCGAGGTCGTCTCGGAGGGCTCGGTGCGCGGGCTGCTCTGGGGCGGTGAGGTGGTCGAGGCGGCGCGTGAGGGCGACGACGTCGAGCTGGTCCTCGACCGCACGCCGTTCTACGCCGAGGGCGGCGGCCAGCTCGCCGACCGGGGCGTGATCGAGCTCGACAACGGCGCCCGGGTCGAGGTGCGCGACGTCCAGACGCCGATCACCGGCCTGGTGGTGCACTCGGCCAGGGTGCTCAGCGGCGAGGTGACGCCGGGGATCGCGGCCCAGTCGCACGTCGACATCGAGCGTCGCAAGTCGATCTCGCGCGCGCACACCGCGACCCACATGGTGCACAAGGCCTTCCGCGAGGCGCTCGGGCGACACCGCGACCCAGGCCGGCTCGGAGAACGCGCCGGGCCGCTTCCGGTTCGACTTCTCCGCGACCGGGGCGATCCCGGTCTCGGTGATGCAGGACGTCGAGGCGCGGGTCAACGACCTCGTGCTGGCCGACCTCGGCGTGCACGCCGAGATCATGACCCAGGACGAGGCGGTCCGCTCCGGCGCGATGGCGCTGTTCGGCGAGAAGTACGGCGACCAGGTGCGCGTCGTCTCGGTCGGCGACTGGGCGCGTGAGCTGTGCGGTGGCACCCACGCCGGCCGCTCCGGTCAGCTCGGCGTGGTCAAGCTGCTGGGGGAGTCGTCGATCGGCTCCGGCGTACGCCGGGTGGAGGCGCTCGTGGGCGCCGACGCGTACCGGTTCCTGGCGCGCGAGCACGTGCTCGTCGCCCAGCTCTCCGAGGCGCTCAAGGCGCGGCCGGAGGAGCTGCCCGAGCGGGTCAACGACATCGTCGAGCGGCTGCGGGCCGCCGAGAAGGCGCTCGAGCAGACCCGTATCGCGCAGCTGCTGTCGCAGGGCGGCCAGCTCGCCGCCGACGCCGTGGACGTCCACGGCGTCCGGCTGATCAGCCTGCGGGTCGACGGCGCCGACGGAGGCGACGTGCGCACGATGGCGGTCAACCTCCGCAGCCGGCTGAGCCAGGAGCAGGCCGGCGCGGCCGTGCTGATCGGCGTCAAGGACGGCAAGGTCTCGGTCGTCGTCGCCACCAACGACCACGCCCGGGAGCGGGGCGTCAAGGCGAACGAGGTGCTGGCCGCGGTGATGCCCCTGGTCGGGGGGCGCGGCGGCGGCAAGGACGACGTCGCCCAGGGCGGCGGGACCGACACCACCCGGATCGACGAGGCGCTGGCCGCCGCGAGCGCCGCGGTGGCCCGCGCCGCCGGGGCCTGAGGCGTTGCGGCCCGGCGTACGCATCGGCATCGATCCGGGTGACGCCCGGATCGGCGTCGCCCGCAGCGACCCGACCGGCTTCCTGGCGACCCCGGTGGAGACCGTGCGCCGGGGCCGCGGCGACCTCTCCCGCATCGCGCGCCTGGTGCGGGAGGCCGAGGCGGTCGAGATCGTGGTCGGCCTGCCGCGCTCCCTGTCCGGAGGAGAGGGCCCGGCCGCGGCCAAGGCCCGCGACTTCGCCGATGCCCTGGCGGCCCGCGTGGCCCCGGTCCCGGTGCGGCTGCAGGACGAGCGTCTGACGACCGTTGCGGCGGAGGCTATGCTGCGCGACCGGGGTAAGAAGGGTGCCTCACGGAGGGCCGTGGTCGACCAGGCTGCGGCGGTGCTCATCCTGCAACACGCCCTGGACACCGAGCGCGAGACCGGTCGTCCACCAGGAGAGATGGTCACAGGAGAGTCATGAGCCACGCCCACGAGGACGCGTACGACGGCGCGATCCCCGACACCGAACCGGGGCCGGCCGCTGACACGTCGGCCGAGGACGGTGACGCCTACGACCCGCACTACCTCGGCGGCTCGCGCAAGAAGAAGCGCGGGTTCTCCGGATGCTTCGCGGTGATCGTGGCGCTGGCGGTCGTCCTGGGCGGCGCGTACTTCGTGGGCAACAAGGGCTACCACTACCTCAAGGACCACCTGTCGTCGGCGGAGGACTACCCCGGCCCGGGCCGCGGTGAGGTGCTGTTCCAGGTCAAGTCCGGCGACACCGTCTCCGAGATCGGGCGCGAGCTGAAGTCGCAGGGCGTGGTGGCGTCGGTCCAGGCGTTCATGGACGCCTCGGACGGCAAGACCGGCATCCAGGTCGGCTACTACCAGCTGAAGAAGAAGATGGCGGCCCAGGACGCCTTCGACATCCTGATCGACCCCGACCAGATCCTCACCACCTCGGTGACCGTCCCCGAGGGGCTCCGCGTCGCCGACACCGTGGCGATCCTGGCCGCGAAGACGAAGTTCTCCACCGCGCAGTTCGACGAGGCGCTCCAGGACACCGCGGCGCTGGGGCTGCCGCCGTACGCGAAGGGCAACCCGGAGGGCTACCTGTTCCCGTCGACGTACGCGTTCGGCCCGAAGGACCAGCCGGCCGACATGCTCAAGGCCATGGTCGACCGCTGGCGGCAGGCGGCGGAGGAGGACGGCCTCCTGGCCGGGGCGAAGGCGCAGGGCAGGACGCCGGCCGAGATCATGACGATCGCCAGCCTGGTGCAGGCCGAGGGCCGCGGCTCCGACATGCCGAAGATCGCCCGGGTCGTCTACAACCGGCTCGACACCAGCGGCTACCCGACGTTCGGCAAGCTCCAGATCGACGCGACCGTGAACTACGCGCTCGACCGCAAGGGCGTCGTGGCCGTCAGCCAGGACGAGATCGACAACACCGACTCGCCGTACAACACCTACCAGAACGTCGGCCTCCCGCCCGGGCCGATCAACTCGCCCGGCGACGAGGCGATCAAGGCGGCGCGTGGATCCGGCGGACGGCAACTGGCTGTTCTACGTGACGGTCGACCTGAGGACCGGGGAGACCAAGTTCACCGACAGCTACGACACCTTCCTGCAGTACCGCCAGGAGCTGAAGGCGTACTGCGAGACGTCGGACGCGTGCTGAGGACGGGCCGTGCGCTGCGCCGTCCTCGGTGACCCGGTCGAGCACTCGCTGTCGCCGGCCCTGCACCGAGCGGCGTACGCCGCGCTGGGCCTGGACTGGACCTACGACGCCGTGCGGGTGCCGAGCGGCGGGCTGCCGGCCTTCCTGGCGGGCCTCGACGACGAGTGGCGCGGGCTGTCGCTGACGATGCCGCTCAAGCGCGAGGCGATGCCGCTGCTCGCCTCGCGCGACGCCTGGGCGGACCTGGCCGGCGCCGCGAACACCCTGCTGCTCGACGGTGACGGCGTGCACGGGCTCAACACCGACGTGCCCGGTGCGATCGCGGCGCTGCGCGAGGCGACGCCGGCGTCGGTCGACCGAGCGGTCGTGCTCGGCGGCGGCGCGACCGCGACGTCGGTGCTGCTCGCTCTGGCCGAGCTCGGCTGCGGCTCCGCCGTGCTCGCGGTCCGCGACCCGGCGCGGGCGGCCGAGACGCTCGACGGCGGTAGCGCCGGCACCCGCACGCACCCCGCCTGGAGACCGTGCTGCTCTCCGAGCTGGACGGCCGGGGCGCCGACGTGGTCGTCTCCACGATCCCGGCCGCGGCCCAGTCCGCCGAGGTGCTGGCGGCGGTGGCCGATGCGCCGGTCGTGTTCGACGTCGTCTACGACCCGTGGCCGACGCCCGTGGCCGCCGCGGCCCGCGCCGACGGGCGGGTCGCTCGTCGGCGGGCTCGACCTCCTGCTCTGGCAGGCGGTGGACCAGGTGCGGGCGATGACCGGTCGCTTCGACGTCCCGGTGGCCGCGATGCGCGACGCGGGCGAGGCGGGACTCGCCGAACGGCACCGCTGACGCGTCGTCCGTTCACTAGGGTTCAGCCCGTGGAGTCGACCCTGCTGGCCGTCGTCGTCGCGACCGTGGTGGCCGGTCTGGGCGGGTTCCTGGTCCCGGCCCTGATCGCACGCATCCCCCCGCACGTGCCGGTCGAGACGGCTGCCCAGCCCACGCCGGCCGGGGCCGAGGTGGACGGCACCGTCGACGCGACGCCGCTGCCGGACCCGAGCGTGCCGCCCGACCCGCCCGAGCCGTACCCCGACATCGCCCGGCTGCCCGGGCTCGGCTGGAAGAGCGCGCTGGCGGCCGCCGCCGCCGGCGCCGTCGTCGGCTACGCGCTGGGCTGGACCTGGGCCCTCGTCCTGTGGGTGCCGCTGGTGCCGGTGTCCGTCGCCCTCGCCGTCGTCGACTGGCGGACCCGCCTGCTGCCGACCGCCGTGCTCCGGCCGACGTACGGCGTGCTGGTCGTGCTCGTGCTGCTCGGCTGGGCGGTCACCGGCGACTCCGATGCCGTGGTGCGCGCCGCCTGCGGGTGGCTGGTGGCCGGTGGCCTCTACGCCGTCCTGTGGTTCATCTACCCGCGCGGGCTCGGGTTCGGCGACGTCCGGCTGGCCGGCGTCGCTCGGGATCGCGCTCGGCTGGGTGGGCTGGGGTCCGCGTGCTCGTCGGCGTGTACGCCGGCTTCCTGCTCGGCGGGGTCCTCGGTGGCCTGCTGTCGGTGCTGAAGATCGTGGAACGCAAGGGTTTCCCGTTCGGACCGTTCATGCTGCTCGGCGCGCTGGTCGGTCTGCTGTGGGGCGAGCCCCTGTGGTCGTCCCTCGTCTCGGGCTAGCCGACTCGGACGCCGTCGGGCTCGCGAGCAAGCTCGCGTCGCCGCTCGCTGCGGCCCCTCCGCCCCGGCGCTGCCGGGCGGAGGGTCCTCGCTCGGGCATGGAAGACTGACGCCCATGTTGCGCTGGCTCACTGCCGGGGAGTCCCACGGCCCCGCCCTGGTCGCCATCCTGGAGGGGTTGCCGGCGCACGTCGCGATCACCACCGACGACGTGTCGGCGGCCCTGGCCCGCCGACGGCTCGGTCGGGGCCGCGGGGCCCGCATGAAGTTCGAGCAGGACCGCGTCACGATCCTGGGCGGGGTCCGCCACGGCGAGACCCAGGGCGGCCCGGTCGCGATCGAGATCGCCAACAGCGAGTGGCCCAAGTGGGAGCAGGTGATGTCGGCCGACCCGGTCGACGCCGACGTGCTCGCCGACCTGGCCCGCAACGCTCCGCTGACCCGGCCGCGGCCGGGGCACGCCGACCTGGCCGGCATGCAGAAGTACTCCTTCGCCGAGGCGCGTCCGGTCCTCGAGCGCGCCTCGGCCCGCGAGACCGCGGCCCGGGTGGCGCTGGGCGCGGTGGCGAGCGCCTTCCTGGAGCAGGCGACCGGCGCCCGGCTCGTGACGCACGTGATCGAGCTGGGCGGCGTCCGCGCCCCGGCCGGGGTGATCCCCGGGCCCGACGACGTGGCACGCCTCGACGCCGACGAGGTGCGCTGCCTCGACCCCGGCGGCGAGCGCGGCGATGGTGGCCGCGATCGACGACGCGCACCGCGACGGCGACACGCTGGGTGGCGTCGTCGAGGTCGTCGTGCACGGCCTGCCGCCCGGGCTCGGCTCCCACGTGCACTGGGACCGCCGGCTCGACTCGCGGCTGGCCGGGGCCCTGATGGGCATCCAGGCGATCAAGGGCGTCGAGGTCGGCGACGGCTTCGAGCTGGCTGCGACCCGCGGGAGCCTCGCGCACGACGAGATCGAGCCGTCCGGTGACGGCGTACGCCGGTCGAGCGGCCGCTCCGGCGGGACCGAGGGCGGGATGTCGACCGGCGAGGTGCTGCGGGTCCGGGCCGCGATGAAGCCGATCGCGACCGTGCCCCGCGCGCTGCGCACCGTGGACGTCGCCACCGGCGAGGCCGCCGTGGCCCACCACCAGCGGTCGGACGTCTGTGCCGTGCCGGCTGCCGGTGTCGTCGCCGAGGCGATGGTGGCGCTGGTGGTGGCCGACGCGGTGCTGGAGAAGTTCGGCGGCGACGCGGTCGCGGAGACGCGCCGCAACGTGGAGAGCTACCTCGACCACCTGCCCGACCACCTGAAGGTGCGATGACCGCACCGCGGGTGGTGCTCGTCGGCCCGATGGGCGCGGGCAAGACGACGGTCGGCCGGCTGCTCGCCGAGCGCTGGGGCGTGCCCTTCCGCGACACCGACGACGTCGTGGAGCAGGCCGACGGGCGCACCGTCTCCGACATCTTCGTGGACTCCGGCGAGGAGCACTTCCGCGCCCTCGAGCGCGCGGCGGTCACGCAGGCGCTCGCGGAGCACCCCGGCGTGCTCGCGCTCGGCGGCGGTGCCGTGATGTCGGAGGAGACCCGGGCCGCGCTGGCCGGGCACGCCGTCGTCTTCCTCCGGGTCGGGCTCACCGACGCCGCCGCCCGGGTCGGGCTGGGCACCTCGCGGCCGCTGCTGCTGGGCAACGTGCGCGGCACCATGAAGGCGCTGCTCGACGAGCGCACGCCGGTCTACGAGTCGGTCTCGACCGGCTCCGTCGACACCGACGGACGGACGCCGGACGAGGTCGCCGACCTGGTCGAGGAGGTGCTGCGTGGCGAGTCCCGGTGACGCGACGGTCATCCACGTCGCGACCGCCGCGCCGTACGACGTGCTGGTCGGCGAGGGCGTGGTCGACGAGCTGGCGACCCTTGCTGGGCGAGCGCACGCAGCGGGTCGGGCTGGTGTTCCCCGAGGACCTGCCCGACCTCGCCGGCCCGGGTCCGCGCCCTGCTGGCCGAGCGCTACGACGTGCTCGACCTGTCGCTGCCGCCGGGGGAGGCGGCCAAGACCGAGGCCGTCGCCGGCCGGTGCTGGGAGGCGCTGGGCCGGGCCGCGCTTCACCCGGAGCGACGCGATCGTCACCGTCGGCGGAGGAGCGACGACCGACCTCGGCGGCTTCGTCGCCGCGACCTGGCTGCGCGGCGTACGCGTGGTGCACGTGCCCACGACCCTGCTCGGCATGGTCGACGCCGCGATCGGCGGCAAGACCGGGATCAACACGGCCGCGGGCAAGAACCTGGTCGGTGCGTTCCACGAGCCTGCGGGCGTGCTGTGCGACCTCGAGCCTGCTGCGCACCCTGCCCGCCGCGGAGCTGCGCTCCGGGCTGGGCGAGGTGGTCAAGTGCGGCTTCATCGCCGACCCCGAGATCCTGCGCCTGGTCGAGGGCTCCGACGTCGACGCCGGCGGCCCGGTGCTGCGAGAGCTCGTGGAGCGCGCCGTCCGGGTCAAGGCCGCGGTGGTCGGCCGACGACCTCACCGAGACCGGCGGCGACGCAGGGCACCCCGGTCGCGAGGTGCTGAACTACGGTCACACCATGGGGCACGCGGTCGAGCTGGCGAGCGGCTACTCCCTGCGGCACGGCGAGGCGGTCGCGATCGGCTGCGTCTTCGCCGCCGAGCTGGCCCGGGCCGCCGGAGTCCTCGACGACGCGGTGGCCGACCGGCACCACACCGCTCTGGCGCGGGTCGGGCTGCCGACCGGCTGGGACGGCGCGTCGTACGACGACCTCCGGGCGCGGATGGCGGTCGACAAGAAGTCGCGCGGCTCCGAGCTGCGGTTCGTGGTGCTCTCCGACCTGGCCGCAGCCCCGGATCCTGGCCGGCCCGCGCGAGGACGACCTGCGGCGGCGTACGCCGCGATGACGGGAGCGGCGCGATGAGGGTGCTGGTGCTCAACGGTCCCAACCTGGGTCGCCTCGGCCGCCGCCAGCCCGAGATCTACGGCCACACGACGTACGACGAGCTCGTCACGCTGTGCGTCGGCTGGGGCCGCGACCTCGGTCTGCAGGTCGAGGTGCGGCAGTCGAACCACGAGGGCGACCTGCTCGACTGGCTCAACACCGCCGCCGACGAGCACACCCCGGTCGTGCTGAACGCGGCCGCCTGGACCCACTACTCCTACGCGCTCGCCGACGCCTGCGCCCAGCTGACCGCGCCGCTGGTCGAGATCCACATCAGCGACCCGGCCTCGCGGCCCGAGGAGTTCCGCCACACGTCCGTGGTCACGCCGTACGCGAAGGCGGTCGTCGCCGGCCAGGGTGTCGACGGCTACCGCCAGGCCCTCGCGGCGCTCGTCGACGCCGTCCGCCTGACCTGGCGGCGGCCGGACCCCGAACCACTGCTCGGCCCCGAACTCGACGAACCGCTCGTGCTCGACGAAGCCGACCCGCTCCGCGAGGCGGATCGACGCCTCGTTGGCCGACTGCGTGCACAGCGACGACGGGTTCGCCGGGCAGGACCCGGTCCGACCCAGGCCAGGACCCCGGTCACCGCCTCGGTGGCGTAGCCGTTGCCCCAGAACTCCGGGAGGAACAGGTAGCTCACCTCGAGGTCGCCGCCCTGCGGCCGCAGCCGACCCGGGCGCCCGCGATCCCGGCGGTCCACGGTGACGGTGCCGATCGAGGCCGCCGCCCACCTCGACGGTGAAGACCCCGGGACGGTCGCCGGGCACGGCCGGGACGACGTGCTCGACGTCCTCGCGCGCCATCGGCCCGCCGAGGTAGCGCCAGACGTCGCCGGAGCACCTCAGCTCGACGTACCTCGTCGCGGTCCCGGGCGTTCGGTACGGCGGAGCAGCAGCCGCGTGGTCGCGATCGGGTCCGGCGGCCAGGGAACCTCCGAGAGCTCGGCCATGGTCAGTGGATCTGGCGGTAGCCGACGCCGGCGCTGACGCAGGATCCCGACCCGCCCCGAGGACGATGCCCAACCAGGCCGTGCCGCGGCCGGTCAGGCGACCGCCGGAGGCCTCGATGTCGGCGACAGCCCGCGCGCCCACGTAGATCGGCCGGGATCCCGGTGAGCACACCGCCGCAGAAGACCGAGAAGAACCCGAGCCAGAACGCGTTCTTGGCCCGGCTGTACGTCAGCCCCTCGAAGAGCGGATCCGAGGGAGAGGGTGCCGGCATGCCCACGTCGACAGGTCTCCCACAGCCGGGCCGATCGAGCCGGACGATCGCGCGCCTCGGTGGCACGGCGTCCTCGGGCTCCACCGGCGTCACTAGGCTCTTCGGATGCAGCGGACCGCGGCCGAGGGGCAGCCAGGATGATCACCCGCGCCGACGTCGAGGCCGCTCGCGAGCGGGTCGGCGCACGGGTGCGCCGGACCCCGCTGCTGGCCGTCGGGGCGGCGTTCGGTGGCACCGGGTGGCTCAAGCTGGAGTACCTCCAGCACACGGGCACCTTCAAGGCGCGCGGCGCGTTCAACCGGATCCTCGCCGCGTCGGAGGACGGCAGCCTCGACCCGGAGGTGGGGATCGTGGTCGCCTCCGGGGGGAACGCCGGACTGGCCAACGCCTTCGCGGCTCGCGCCCTGGGCGTACCGGCGACGGTGTTCGTCCCCGAGAACGCCCCGGCCCTCAAGGTCGACAAGCTGCGCACGTACGGCGCGGAGGTGGTCCTGCGGAGGCAGCGAGTACGCCGTCGCCCATGCCGCGGCGATCGAGCGCGCGCGAGGCGACCGGTGCCGTGTACTGCCATGCCTACGACCAGCCCGCGATCGCCGCCGGCGCCGGGACGCTCGCCCTGGAGATCCAGGAGGACCTGGCGGGGGAGGTGGACACCGTCGTCGTGGCGGTCGGGCGGCGGCGGACTGATGGCCGGCGTCGCCGCGGCGACCGAGGGCTCGGCCCGCGTCGTCGGCGTGGAGCCGTCGTCCATCCCGACGCTGCACACCGCGCTCGCCGAGGGTCGGCCGACCGACGTGGCCGTCTCCGGCATCGCTGCGGACTCGCTCGGTGCCCGCAGGCTCGGTGACATCGCCTACGCGGTCGCCGCCCGGACCGACGTGCGGTCGGTCCTGGTCGACGACGACGACATCGTCCGCGCCCGGCGCCTGCTGTGGGAGGACCACCGGATCGTGGTCGAGCACGGTGCCGCAGCCGCGCTGGCCGCCCTCACCAGCGGGGCGTACCGGCCCGCGGCGGACGAACGAGTCGTCGTGGTCCTCTGCGGCGCGAACACCGACCCCGCGAGCCTCCGTGTCGAGAGGCCCTCGCGCGCCGCCGGCCGCGGCTAGGCGGCGAAGGTGACGCCGGGCCGCAGGAACTCGTCGAGCATCGTCAGCATCTGCGCCGCCTCGGTCGTCGGTGACTTGCCCGTAGGGGCCACGAGCCCGGGCCATCCCGGCACCCAGCACGTGGATCAACGCCGTGCGGAAGCCGTCGATCTCCGGCGCCGGCTGCCCGGCCAGGAGGTCGCCGACGGTGGTGAGACCGCTGACGATCGTCCCCTCGTACCGCGCGTAGTCGGCCGTGAGGTCGGTGATGCCGGCGACCACGGAGCCCAGCACCTCGCGGTTGAGAGCCCCGGGCGCGCGCGCCGCCTCGTCGAGCCATCGCTCGAAGACGACCAGCTCCTCGACGCCGAAGTCCCGGTAGCGACCCGAGACACCGCTGAGCACCAGGAAGGGGGCGAGCTGGAGACTGCGCCACTGGGCGTCGTCGAACTGCTCTCTGAAGCGCATCGTCACCTCCGCGGGTGCCCCCTCAGGATGCGCCCTGCGCCCCTGCTTGGCAATCGTCACCGCAGCGGACCCCTAGGCTGCCCGCGAGTCGACGGCAGGAGGGGCGAGGTGGACCGGCACGCGCGCACGGCGTACCTGGTGATCCTGCTGCTGACCGTCGGGCAGCTGGGCGGTCGCGACGTTCGTCGAGCGGGCTGCCGCAGTTCGAGGGCAAGGCGTTCGGGTCCCGCCTGGTCGCCTACCCGGTCGCGATGCTCCTGCCACCGGCCATCTGGTGGCTGGTCGCCCGCCGTCGCGGCGACGACCGGGCCCTGCCCTGGGCCGGGTTCGCGTTCATCGCGTCGCCGTTCCTGGTCGACGTCACCGGCAACACGCTCGACCTCTACGACACGCTCGAGTGGTGGGACGACGCCAACCACTACGTCAACTGGCTGCTGCTCTGCTTCGGCATCGGCCTGCTGCTCGAGCGCCAGGTGGTCCGGCCGGTCTGGGTCCTGGTCCTGCTCGTCACCGGCATCGGAGCCGTGCTCGCGATCGGGTGGGAGCTGAGCGAGTGGTTCACGTTCATCCGGCACGGCACCGAGCTCGACACGGCGTACACCGACACGCTCGGTGACGAGGCGCTCGGCACCCTGGGTGGGTTCACCGCGGCTCTCCTGCTCGCGCGCAGCGGCGCGGTCCGCCGCCTGAGCGCCGAGGTGACGGAACCGCCCGGGCCCGCGGGCCGTCCGACCGGGACACGGACGGACCCAGGAGCCCTCATGAACCGATCGGTCACCCTCAGCACCAAGGGCGTGCTCGTCGCGCTCGTCGCCGCGCTCGCCCTCCTCGTCGCCTACCTGCTGGGCAACGGTGGTGGTACCGCGCAGGCGGCTCCGCAGTCCACCGCCGCGGCCGGCGGCGACCGGCCACGGACGCTGGTCACCACGGGCACCGGTCGCACCGTCGGCGTACCCGACGAGGTGTCGTTCTCGCTGTCGGTGGGGCTGGTGCGCCCCGACCTGGGCACGGCGCTCGCGGACGCCAACGCGACCATGGACCGCGTCCTCACCTCCCTCGACCGCCTCGGTGTCAGGACCGCCGACGTGCAGACGACGGGGCTGGACATGCACGCGGTCTACGACTACCACTCCTACGGCCCGCCCACGTTGCGCGGCTACCGCGTCGGGCAGCAGGCCCAGGTCCTGGTCCGCGACCTGGCGACGGGCGGCAAGGCCGTGACGGCGGCGGTCCGGGCCGGTGGCAACGACGTGCGCGTCGGTGACATCGGCCTGCGGATCGCGGACACCGACGGCCTGCTGGCCCGGTCGCGGGACGCCGCCGTGGAGCAGGCGACCGCCGAGGCGCAGCAGTACGCCGCCGCCACCGGCCAGCCGCTGGGTCCGGTCCTGTCGCTGCGCGAGGTGCACGCGACCCCGGTCGCGCCGCAGGCGCTGCACTTCGAGCGGGCGGCGATGGACTCGTTGGCGGGAGCGTTGCCGATCCGTGCAGGCAGGGACAAGCTCGCCGTCACCGTGCGCATCGAGTGGTCGTTCGGCTGAGCCGGTCACCGCTCGGCGATTCCGGGCCCGGGTGGCCGCCGTACTAGAATCCGAGGTCGCCCGCCCGGACCGCGCAACGGGGGTGGGCCCGCCAGCTCTCGCCCCGCTACCAGAAGAGGCACTCCCTCATGGCCACCACCAACGACCTCAAGAACGGCATGGTGCTGAACCTCGACGGCCAGCTCTGGCAGGTCATCTGGTTCCAGCACCACAAGCCCGGCAAGGGCGGCGCCGTCGTGCGGTCGAAGCTGCGGAACGTCGAGTCCGGCAAGACCGTGGACCGGACGTTCAACGCCGACGTGAAGGTCGACATCGCGAGCGTGGACAAGCGGACCATGCAGTACCTCTACAACGACGGCACGTCGTACGTCTTCATGGACACCGGCACCTACGACCAGCTCGAGATCGGCCCCGACCTCCTCGGCGACGCGAAGAACTTCCTGCTGGAGAACCAGGACGCGATCGTGGCCACCAACGAGGGCCGCGTGCTCTACGTCGAGCTGCCCGCGTCGGTCGAGCTGGAGATCACCTACACCGAGCCCGGCGTCGTGGGCGACAGCGCCACGGGCCGGACCAAGCCGGCGACCCTCGAGACCGGGCACGAGATCCAGGTCCCGCTCTTCATCACGCAGGGCGAGAAGGTCAAGGTCGACACCCGGGACTCGTCGTACCTCGGCCGCGTGAAGTCCTGAACCCCGTCGGAACCCCCTGATGGCCGCACGCACCAAAGCCCGCAAGCGCGCGCTCGACATCCTGTACGCCGCGGAGATGCGCGGGCAGGACCCCGTCGCGACGATGGAGACGGCGATCGCGGACGGCGAGGGGCCGACCAACCCGCACACCGAGGCCCTGGTCCGCGGCGTCACCGAGCACCGCGAGCGCATCGACGAGCTGCTGACGACCTACTCGCAGGCCTGGACCCTCGACCGGATGCCGGCCGTCGACCGGACCGCGCTCAGGATCGGTGTCTTCGAGCTGCTCTACGACGACGACGTGCCGGCCGGAGGTCGCGGTGACGGAGGCGGTCGCCCTGGTCAAGAACCTGTCGACCGACGACTCTCCCGCCTTCGTCAACGGGGTCCTCGGCAGCATGCTCCGCGATCGGGGCTCCCTCACCCCGTAGGGTGTCCGAGAGGCGCCGCTCGCGGCGCTACTGTCACCCGCATGGCAGACGTGAGCGACCAGGCGGAGCAGGTCGGCCGGAAGGCCGACAACAGCGAGTGGCTGGACCGCGGCGTCCGGTTCGGGATGATCTGCTACGGGGTCGTCTACCTCCTGATCGCCTGGCTCGCCCTCCAGCTGGCCCTCGGCCACCAGAGCGCGAACGCGTCGAACAAGGGCGCGATGCAGATGCTGGGCAAGCAGACCTTCGGGCCCGTGCTGCTGTGGCTGGTGGCCATCGGCCTCGCCGTGCTGGTGGTCTGGCGCGTTCTCGAGGCGATCTTCGGTCACCAGGAGTACGACGGCGGCAAGCGCACCCGCAAGCGGCTGATGTCGGCGGGCAAGGCCGTCATCTACGCCTACGTCTCCTACCCGCCTTCCGCTTCGCCATCGGCGCCGGCTCCTCGGGCAGCACCGACTCCACCACGGCCAAGCTCATGGACCAGCCCTTCGGGCGCTTCCTGGTGGGCCTGGTGGGCGTGGCCATCGCGGCCTACGGCGTGGCCCAGATCCGCCGCGGCTGGACCGAGAAGTTCATGGAGAACCTCGACGCCCGGGGGTCGAGCGGCGACACCGGCAAGGCCTACCGGATCATCGGCAAGGTCGGCTACATCGCCAAGGGCGTCTCGTTCATCCTGATCGGCGGCCTGTTCGTGGTCGCGGCCTTCACCCACGACGCGAAGAAGTCCGGCAACCTCGACCAGGCCCTGCAGACCCTGCTCGGCTACCCGTTCGGCCAGGTCCTGCTGATCCTGATCGCCGCCGGGATCGCCTGCTACGGGGTGTTCTGCTTCGCCCGGGCCCGTCACCTGTCCCGGTGACCCGTCCGGCGGCCCCGCCGCCTCTGCCCGACGGCTGGACCGCCCGGCTCCCGGACCAGGACGACGTGGCCGACCTCGTCGCGCTGCGCCTCGCGGACCGGGCGCCGTGGACCGACGAGCCGGCCGTCGACGCGGCCGCGGTGGAGTCCGAGGTGGTGGGCCAGGCCTCGTGGACGCGCCGGCAGCGGGTGGTCTGCGATCCGGAGGGCCGGCTGCGTGGCTGGATCTCGGTCCAGGACCGCGCCGCGGGCCGGACGGTGGTCGCGCTGTGGCTCGACCGTGAGGTCGCCGACGCGGCGGCCGTGGCCGCGGGCCTCTACGCCTGGGCGGACGCCGAAGGGCGCGCGATCGCCGGTCTCCGCGGCCTGGAGCGCACCCGGATGGACGCCTCGCCGTTCGCCGAGGACGTCGAGCAGCGCCGCTGGCTGGAGGCTGCCGGCTATGCCTGCCGGCGCCGCTGGCTGCACATGAGCCGTCCGCTCGACCCGACCGAGCCGCTCCCGCCCCTGCGCGACGGCGTGACCGTCCGCCGGGTGGCGCGGCACCCGAACGGCGTACCGGTCGCCTCGGACCTGCAGATCGTGCACCTGATGCTGGAGGAGTCCTTCCAGGACCACTTCAACTCCTACCGGGAGAGCTTCCCGGAGTTCGTGCAACGGCTCCGCGAGGACCCCGGCCATCGGTGGGACCACTGGTGGCTGGCCTTCGTCTCGACCGGCACCGGTCCCGATGCCGGCCCGCGACGCCGGCCCGGACGCGGGCCAGGTGCCGGCGGGAGCCATCGTCTGCTCGGTGCTGCCGGCGGACCGGACGGGCGCCGAGGGCACCTACGTCGACTACATCGGCGTCAACCGGGCGGCCCGGGGCCGCGGCGTGGCCAAGGGCCTGCTCCACACCGTGCTCGCGGACGCGGCCGGGCGCGGACACGACCGGGTCGCCCTGGAGGTCGACGCGGACTCGCCGACGAGGGCGGACGGGCTCTACCTGTCGATGGGCTGGGTGAGCGACTACGTGACCGAGTCGTGGTTCCGCGACCTCGACGCCGGGTGACGTCTCACCGCCGCGATGGAAGGGTAGGGGCATGAGCGACAGCAGCGAGCCCGACAGCGAGCCCGGTACCGAGTACGACGTCATCGTGGTGGGGCTGGGCCCCGGCGGTGAGCACGTGGCGATCAAGGCGGCCGAGGCCGGCCTGCGGGTGCTCGGGGTCGAGGAACGCCTGGTGGGCGGCGAGTGTCCCTACTTCGGTTGCGTCCCCTCGAAGATGATGATCGCCGCGGCCGACACCCTGCGGGGCGCGGGCCGGGTCGACGGCATGGCCGGGACGGCGACCGTGACTCCCGACTGGACGCCGGTCGCGGACCGGATCCGCGACGAGGCCACCGACGACTGGGACGACGCGATCGCCGTCAAGCGGCTGGAGGACAGCGGCGCCACCTTCGTCCGGGGCCGGGGCGTCCTGGCCGGGAACGGCCGGGTCGAGGTCGGCGACACGACGTACACCGCGACGAAGGGGATCGTGGTGAACACCGGCACGGCCCCCGCGGCGCCGCCCATCGACGGGCTCGCGGACACGCCGTTCTGGACCAACCGCGACGCGGTCCAGCTCCGCGAGCTGCCGTCGTCGCTGGTGGTCATCGGCGGGGGCGCGATCGGCTGCGAGCTCGCGCAGGTGATGGCGCTGTTCGGCGTGCGGGTCACCGTCGTCGAGGTGGCCGACCGACTGGTCGCGCCGGAGGAGCCCGAGGCGAGCGAGGCCTTGGAGAAGGCGTTCGCCGGGGCGGGGATCCAGGTGCTCACCGGTGCCTCGATCGCGTCGGTGGCGTACGCCGACGGGCAGTTCACCCTCGACCTCGGTGACCAGGAGGTGAGCGCGGAGAAGCTGCTCGTCGCGGCCGGTCGGCGTACCAACCTGGCGGGCCTCGGCCTGGAGAACGTCGGGCTGGACCCCGAGGCCAAGGTGCTCGACCCCGACGAGCGGATGCGCGTCGCGGACGGGGTCTGGGCGATCGGCGACATCACCGGCAAGGGCGCCTTCACGCACGTGTCGATGTACCAGGGCGCGGTCGTGGTCAACGACCTCCTCGGCCGGGACGGACCGTGGGCCGACTACCGAGCCGTCGCGCGGGTCACCTACACCGCGCCCGAGGTCGCCTCGGTCGGGCTGAGCGAGCGGGCTGCCCGCGAGGCCGGCCTGGACGTCGCGGTGGCCACCGGTGACCTCGGCTCCCGCGGCTGGATCGCCCGCGAGGAGGGCCTGATCAAGGTGGTCGCCGACCGCTCCCGCGAGATCCTGGTCGGCGCGACGGTGGTCGGCCCGGCCGGCGGCGAGATCCTGTCGGTGCTGGCCCTGGCCGTGCACGCCGAGGTGCCCCTGGCGACGTTCCTCCACATGCACTTCGCCTACCCGACGTACCACCGGGCCATCGAGACCGTGCTCAAGGACCTGGCCGAGAGTCTCGGAGGCAGGTGACGGCTGCCCCTGGCCCGTCGTGACCATTGTCGGCTAGTCCCGGCCACGTGAGACTCGCAGGACCCGAGCAGCACAGAGGAAGGTGCTCCATGCGCAAGATCCTGATCGGCACAGCCGCCGCGGCAGCGGCCCTGGCCGCCACCGCCACGATGCCCGCGGACGCGACGGGCGGCCCCCGGCCGGCCGCCAAGGCCCCCGTCTACAAGGTGGTCGCCCACGGGCTGCACAACCCACGCCAGCTGATCTTCGCCCACGGCTCGATGTACGTCGCCGAGGCGGGCGCCGGCGGGGCCGGCACCTGCATCGCGGGCGGCGAGGGCCCCTCCTGCTTCGGCCGGACCGGCTCGGTGACGAGGGTCCGCGACGGTCAGCAGAGGCGGGTCCTGAAGGACCTGGCCTCGCTCGGCAACGAAGGGACCGGCGAGTCCGCGATCGGTCCGGCGGACCTCGCGTTCACCGGCAAGCACACGCTCGTGGTCAGCTTCGGTCTCGGCAGCGCGCCGAAGAACCGCGCCCTGCTGCCCAAGGTGGGGCAGCGGCAGCTCGGGCACCTGCTCGCCTTCGACCTGCGCTCGAAGAAGGCCACCTCGTGGGGCGACCTCGCGGCGCACGAGGCGAGGACCAACCCGGTGGACAACAAGGACAGTGACCCGACCGGCCTGGCGAGGGCGGGCCGGGGCCGGTGGATGGTCACCGACTCGGGCGGCAACACGCTGGTCGGCGCCAGGGCGGGCAGGGTCAAGACCGTGGCCGCGTTCCAGGACCGCATGGGCACGAGCCCGGTGACGGGACCCGACCCGGTGCCCTACCAGTCGGTCCCGACCGACGTCGTCCAGGGCCCGGACGGCGCCTTCTACGTCAGCGAGCTGACCGGCTTCCCGTTCATCGAGGGCGCCGCCCGCATCTGGCGCGTCGTCCCCGGCCACAAGCCGAGGGTCTGGGCGTCCGGGCTGACCAACGTCACCAGCATGGCCTTCGACGGCCGCAAGCTGTACGCCGTCCAGATCGCCGACACCGGACTGCTCAACGGCCCTGTCGGCTCGCTGAACCGGGTGTTCCCGGACTCGGCGGGCAAGCCGGCGAAGCCGATCGCGAGCGGCTTCTTCGCGCCGTACGGCGTGGCGATCCACCGCGGCGCGGCGTACGTCTCCGTCGGAGCCGTCGCGCCGACGGGGGGACAGGTGCTCAAGATCCCGCTCGGCTGAGACCGACCGGTCGGACGTGCCGGTGGCCCTGGCAGGTGGTGCTCCTTCCTCCTGCTAGGGTCGCCGCGATCGACATCCTTTAACGAGCCGTCCCGTGAGGCGGAGAAGGAGGTCCGGCAGTTCATGCCTGCGCCTGCGACAACCCCGGCCGACGACACCGGCCGACCCGACGACGGCCGCCCCGTCGATGGCCGCATCGTGCTCGACTCCGGTGACATCTCCCGGGCCCTGAGCCGCATCTCCCACGAGATCCTCGAGCGCAACAAGGGCGCCGAGGACCTCGTCCTGCTCGGCATCCCGTCGCGCGGCGTACCGCTGGCCGAACGGATCGCCGAGCGGATCTCCGCCGTCGAGGGCGACACCGTGCCCGGCGGCTCGCTCGACGTGACCATGTACCGCGACGACCTCCGGCTCAAGCCGGCCCGCACGCTGCTCCCGACGCAGATCCCCGAGGGTGGGATCGACGACAAGGTCGTCGTGCTGGTCGACGACGTCCTCTTCTCCGGCCGCACGATCCGGGCCGCGCTGGACGCGCTGAACGACGTCGGCCGGCCGCGGGCGGTGCAGCTCGCGGTCCTCGTCGACCGCGGGCACCGGGAGCTGCCGATCCGGGCCGACTTCGTCGGCAAGAACCTTCCGACCTCGCTGGTCCAGCGGGTCCGGGTCCACCTCACCGGCGTCGACGACGAGGACGCGGTGATCATCGAGGGGGCCGGCGCATGAAGAAGCACCTCCTGTCCGCCGCCGACCTGACCCGTGAGGACGCCGAGCTGGTGCTGGCGACCGCCGACGAGATGCGGTCGCTCGCGGACCGTCCGATCAAGAAGCTGCCCGCGCTGCGCGGGCGGACCGTGGTCAACCTGTTCTTCGAGGACTCCACGCGGACCCGCATCTCCTTCGAGGCTGCCGCCAAGCGGCTCTCGGCCGACGTCATCAACTTCTCGGCCAAGGGCTCCTCCCTCTCCAAGGGGGAGTCGCTCAAGGACACCGCGCTCACGCTCGAGGCCATGGGGTGCGACGCGGTGGTCTGCCGGCACGGCGCCAGCGGCGCCCCGCACCGGCTCGCCAACTCGGGCTGGGTGAGGGCCTC
Source organism: uncultured Actinomycetota bacterium (assembly GCA_963742195.1). Classification (GTDB taxonomy): domain Bacteria; phylum Actinomycetota; class Actinomycetes; order Propionibacteriales; family Nocardioidaceae; genus Nocardioides. The sequence continues at coordinate 146,383 of CAVULA010000003.1, read as the reverse complement.
GGTGGTCAACGCCGGCGACGGGACGCATGAGCACCCCACCCAGGCGCTGCTCGACGCCTTCACCATGTGGCGCCACCTCGGCCCCCGCAACGGCGGCACCCTGGACGGCCAGCGGATCGCGATCATCGGCGACGTCCTCCACTCGCGGGTGGCGCGCTCCAACGCGCTGCTCCTCCACACCCTCGGCGCCGAGGTCACGCTGGTCGCTCCGCCGACCCTGCTGCCGGTGGGGATCGACACCTGGCCCGTGGAGACGTCGTACGACCTCGACGCGGTGCTGCCGAAGGCCGACGCGGTGATGATGCTGCGCGTCCAGCGCGAGCGCATGAACGGCGGGTTCTTCCCGACCGCTCGGGAGTACAGCCGGCGGTACGGCCTCGACGGGCGGCGGATGGCCACCCTCCAGGACCACACGATCGTCATGCACCCCGGCCCGATGGTCCGTGGCATGGAGATCACTGCCGACGTCGCCGACTCCGCGCGGTCGGTGATCGTCGAGCAGGTCACCAACGGCGTCGCCGTGCGGATGGCGGTGCTGTACCTGCTGCTCGGGGGCAGCGAGCCCGCCGTCAGCACGGCCGAACCGTCGGTCGAGCCTGTCGAGACCACGGAGGCCTGAGATGACCAGCTACCTGATCCGAGGCGCCTCGGTGCTCGGCGGTGAGCCGACGGACGTGCTGCTCCAGGACGGCCGCGTCCACCTCGACGGCGACTGGAGCGAGGCCGACCACGAGGTCGTCGACGCCACCGGACTGATCGCCCTGCCCGGCCTGGTCGACCTGCACACCCATCTGCGTGAACCCGGCCGGGAGGACGCCGAGACCGTGCTGTCCGGTACCCAGGCGGCGGCGATGGGTGGGTTCACGGCCGTGCACGCGATGGCCAACACCGAGCCCGTCGCCGACACCGCCGGGGTGGTCGAGCAGGTCTGGCGGCTCGGCCGCGAAGGCGGCTACTGCGACGTCTACCCGGTCGGGGCCGTCACCGTCGGGCTGGCGGGGGAGCGGCTCGCGGAGCTCGGGGCGATGGCCGACTCCGCCGCCCGGGTGCGGGTCTTCAGCGACGACGGCCACTGCGTGAACGACGCGGTGCTGATGCGTCGTGCGCTGGAGTACGTGAAGGCCTTCGACGGTGTCGTGGCCCAGCACGCGCAGGAGCCGAGACTGACCGAGGGCGCCCAGATGAACGAAGGGGAGCTGTCCGGTCGGCTCGGCCTCGCCGGCTGGCCGGCCGTGGCCGAGGAGGCGGTCGTCGCCCGGGACTGCCTGCTGGCGGCCCACGTCGGGTCGCGGCTGCACGTGTGCCACGTCTCGACCGCGGGGTCGGTGGAGATCGTCCGCCAGGCCAAGGCGTCGGGGTGGAACGTCACCGCTGAGGTCACGCCCCACCACCTGCTGCTGACCGACGAGGTGGCGGGGTCGTACGACCCGATCTACAAGGTGAACCCGCCTCTGCGCACGGCCGCCGACACCGAGGCGCTGCGTGCCGCGCTGGCCGACGGGACGATCGACATCGTGGCCACCGACCACGCGCCCCACCCGCTCGAGGACAAGGACTGCGAGTGGGCGGCCGCGGCGTTCGGGATGCTCGGCCTGGAGACCGCGCTGTCGGTCGTGCAGGAGACGATGGTCGACCCGGGCCTGCTGACCTGGGCCGACGTCGCCGACCGGATGTCGTACGCGCCCGCCCGGATCGGCCGGGTCGCCGACCACGGCCAGCCGCTCGAGGACGGTGCACCGGCGAACGTCGTGCTCTACGACCCGTCGGTACGCCGCGTGGTCGACGCGGCCGAGTCGGTCTCGCTGTCGCGCAACACGCCGTACGCCGGCCGGGAGCTGCCCGGCCGGGTGGTCGCGACGTTCCTCCGCGGCACCCCGACCGTCCTCGACGGCAAGCTCGCCTGACCTCTCGGGGCCTCTTGGGTGTCGTCCGCCTGACAGGAGCCCCTACCGGCCTCTCAGGCGGACGACCCGGTGTCGGGGCGGATGAACGAGTGGGGCGCACCCGGCTGGGCCGTGATCGGCGCGCTGGCGGTGGTCGCGGCGATCGTCGCCCACCCGGCCGCCCGCGCCGCCGAGCGCTATCTCGAGCGGGTCGGCGCGTCGTACGCCGTCACGGGACGCCAGCCCGCGACCCCCTGACAGCCAGGAATGCGGCATGCTCGGGCCGTGGATCCCTCGGAGTGGATGCTGACCAAGACCGAGCGCGCGAACGCGCAGACCCGGCTCGACGACGCCCATCCCGGCGACCAGGCGTGGTCCGAGGGGAACCTGGTCCGGCCGCTCATCCACGGCTCGCGCTACTTCCCGGCGCTGTACGACGCGATCGAGGCCACCCGCGAGGGCGACCTGGTCTTCTTCACCGACTGGCAGGGCGACGCCGACGAGCGGCTGACGGGGGAGCCGGGCAGCGAGGTCGTGGAGGTGCTCGGCCGTGCCGACGAGCGCGGGGTGGACGTCCGCGGTCTGGTGTGGCGCTCCCACCTGGACCAGACCGGCTTCTTCTCCCGGGAGAACCGGCACCTCGGCGAGCAGCTCCAGAAGCGTGGCGCCGAGGTGCTCCTCGACATGCGCGTCCGGACCGGCGGCTCCCACCACCAGAAGTTCGTGGTGATCCGCCACCGCGACGACCCGACCCGCGACATCGCCTTCATCGGCGGGATGGACCTGGCCCACAACCGGCGCGACGACGCCGACCACGGGGGCGACCCGCAGCCGCAGCCGCTCACCGACGAGTACGGCGAGCACCCGCCGTGGCACGACGCGCAGGTGGCGATCCAGGGCCCGGCGGTCCACGACGTCGAGACGGTCTTCCGGGAGCGTTGGGAGGACCCGACGCCGCTGTCCCAGGCACCCTGGCGCCGGCTCGCCGACAAGCTGCGCCGGCTCGACACCTCGCCCGACCCGCTGCCCGAGCAGTGGCCCGCGCCGCCGGAGGCGGGGCACCACGTCGTCCAGCTGCTCCGGACCTACCCCAACCTGCGACACGGCCGCGACTACCCGTTCGCCCGGGGTGGCGAGCGGAGCGTCGCGCGCGGCTACTCCAAGGCGGTGGCCCGCGCCGAGCGGATCGTCTACGTCGAGGACCAGTACTTCTGGGGCAACGACGTCGCCGACGTCTTCGCGCCGACGCTGCGGCAGCATCCCGAGCTTCGACTGCTCGTGGTGATCCCGCTCTACCCCGACGTGGGCGGGCTGAACCGGGTCGCGCAGCAGCTCGGCCGCGAGCGTGCGATCGAGACGCTGATGCGGGTCGCGCCCGGCCGGGTGGCGGCGTACGGCATCGAGAACCACGCCGGCACGCCCGTCTACGTGCACGCCAAGGTCTGCGTCGTCGACGACCTGTGGGCCAGCACCGGATCGGACAACTTCAACCGGCGCTCGTGGACCCACGACTCCGAGCTGAGCGCGGTGGTCCTCGACGAGGAGTACGCCCGCGACCTGCGCCTCACCCTGGCCGCCGAGCACCTCGACCGTCTCGGCGAGGTGGAGCGCCGGGGCCTGCACGAGGTGATGGCGGACTGCGTCGAGCCGGCCGGCCAGTACGACGCGTACGCCACGAGTGCGGCGCGGCTCGAGGCCTGGCACCGGGGCGGCCGGGCCGGCGACCGTCCGCCGGGCCGGTTGCGCCCGATCCCGCTGCCGTCCCTGTCGACGACGTCCCGGCTCCTGGCCCGGGTCCCGCTGGAGGTCGTCCACGACCCCGACGGCCGACCCGGGCCGATCCGAGGAGGGGCGCAGTACTGAGTCGTGTGCCGGCCCCCGTGCGCACGGGGGCCGTTCCGGCACACGACCCCTTCGCCGGCGCCGCCGGCGCCGCCGGCCCCCAGCCGGCAGGCGTCAGAGGCGGGCCTCGTAGACCAGGTTGAACGGCGTCTCACCGATGCGCCGGAACCGGGTGAAGCCGGCGTCGGTGCACACCTGGTGGATGGCCTTCTCGCCGGCCTGCGCACCGAGCGCGTACCCACCGGGCTGGGACAGGGCGTTCGGCACGCAGAGGAAGGTCGAGAAGTTGTAGTACACGCGACCGACCGGGTTGAGGTTCTCCGCGACCGTGTCGCCGGCAGCCGGCTCCACGATCAGCCACGCACCGTCGGGGGCCAGCGTGCTCCGGACGTGCTTGGCCGCACCGACCGGGTCGCCCATGTCGTGGAGGCAGTCGAAGCTGGTGACCAGGTCGTAGCCCGCGCCCGAGAACGTCTGCGCACCGGCGACCTCGAAGGTGACGCGCTCGGCCACCCCGGCCTCGGCGGCGCGCTTGCTCGCCTGCGCGACCGACCCCTCGTGGTAGTCGGACCCCACGAACGTGGAGGCCGGGAAGGCCTGTGCCATCAGCACCGTGCTGGCACCGTGACCGCAGCCGATGTCGGCGACCTGCGCTCCTGCCTCGAGCTTCGCCCGGGCACCGTCGAGCGCCGGGATCCACTCGTCGACCAGGTGGGCGTGGTAACCGGGACGGAAGAACTTCTCGCACCCGGAGAAGACCTGGTCGTCGTGCTCGTGCCAGCCGAGGCCGGCGCCGGTCGTGAAGGCCTTCTCCATCCGCGGTACGGCGGCGAGGGAGCCCAGCGCCAGCTCGAAGGCGCCCGGCAGGAAGAGCGGCCCGTCGGGGTCGGTCAGTGCGAACGCCTTCTCCTCGGTCAGTGAGTAGCGGTCGCTGCCCGCGTCGTACTCGACGTACTCGCCCGCGGCCTGGCCGCGGAGCCACTCGGTGACGTAGCGGGCGTCGGTGCCGGTCCGCTGGGCGAGCTCGCTCGCGGTGGCGGGCCCGGTGGCGAGGGCCCGGTAGAGGCCGAGCCGGTCGCCGAGGACGACGTTGCCGGCAGCGACCGTGGCTCCCAGGTCGCCGGCGAAGCGGCCGACGAACTCCATCAGCTTGTCGGTGTCGATGGCCATGGTGGTGATCCCTTCCAGAGGTGGATGCTTGGTGACGGGCAGCCTGCGTCGCGCGCCTTGCAACCTGCTTGCAACGGTGGCCGTCGACGCTGTGTCCGGGCCGGGGCACGGTCCGGCGGTTCGAGGAGGAAGCGGTGAGGGCACAGCAACCCGGCCGTTCGGCGTACGTCGATCGCGACGGCGTCCGCGTCCACTACGAGGTCTACGGCGACGGCGGGAGCCCGATCGTCTTCACGCCGGCCGACACGATCGTCGACGCCCGGATGTGGAAGGCCCAGGTGGCCCACCTGGCGCGGCGGCACCGGGTCGTGGTCATCGACCCGCGCGGGAACGGGCTCAGCGACCGGCCGGTGGGTCCCGAGCACTACACCGACCTCCTCGCGGTGGGCGACCTGCTCGCCGTCATGGACGCCGTCGGCATCGACCGGGCGCTGGTGGTGGGGCTCTGCGACAGCGCCTGGTACGGGCTCCTGGCCGCGGGGCGCCACCCCGACCGGATCACGGGGGTCGTGGCGATCGCCCCGGGCGCCGTGGACGGGACGCCGAGGCACGACCGTGGCCTCGACATCGCGGCCAACTGGAGCGCGGACCTGGTGGACCCCCAGGGCTGGCAGCTGTACAACGAGGGAGTCTGGCGGCGCGACTGGCCGTCGTTCCCTCGGTTCTTCTTCTCCCAGATCTGCAACGACCCGCACAGCACGAAGATCTACGAGGACGTCGTCGACTGGGCCTGCCAGACCGACGGCGAGGTGATGATCTCGCTGGCGAACGCCGAGTACGTCGGCGACGACCAGACAGCGGTGGCGGAGACCTTGGCCGCGATCTCCTGCCCGGTCCTCGTCATCCACGGCACCCACGACCTGTGCCAGCCGTTCGCCCGCGGGGTGCACCTGGCCCGCCTCGCCGGCGCCGAGCTCCTCGTGCTCGGGCGAGCCGGACACCTGCCCCAGGCGAGGTACCCGGTCGTGGTGAACCACGCCATCGCCGACTTCGCCGACCGGGTGGAGCGCGGCGAGGCGTCCCGACAGGAAGGGGCCATCCGGGTCCGGATCGTCCCGACAGCACTGGAGGAGAGCACGATGAAGGCACGCGAGCCGGACACGGTGGGGTACGTCGAGCGCGACGGGGTCCGCGTCGCCTGGCAGGTGTACGGCGAGCCGGGGCGCCCGGGGGACCCGGCCGTGCTGCTGCTCCCGACCTGGTGCATCGTGCCCGCGGAGGTGTGGAAGCTCCAGGTGCCGTTCCTGGCCCGGCGGACCCGGGTGATCACGTTCGACCCCCGGGGCAACGGTGCGTCCGACCGCCCGGCCCGGTCCTCGGCGTACGACCGCGCGGAGCAGACCCAGGACGCCCTCGACGTGCTCGACGCGACCGGGACGGAGCGGGCCGTCGTGGTCGGGCTCTCGATGGGCAACCTGCACGCGCTGGACCTCGCAGCCGACCATCCCGAGCGGGTCGCCGCCTGGGTGGCGGTCGCGCCGGCGATCCGGGACCTCGCACCGTTCCCCGCGGACCGCCAGACGTCGTTCGACCGGTGGGCCGAGGACACCGAGGACGACGAGGGCTGGGGTCGTTACAACCGCTACTCCTGGCTTCGCGACTACCCCGGCTTCCTCGACTTCTTCTTCGACCAGCTCGTGCCCGAGGAGCACTCCACGAAGCTGCTCGAGGACCTCGCGGGCTGGGGCCGCGGCACCGACGGTGAGACGCTCGTCCGGGCCGAGCGGGGCCGCCTCGTCGGAGAGCGCTCGGTGGAGGAGCAGTGCGCCCAGGTGCGGTGCCCCGTCGTCGTGGTGCACGGGACCGACGACCGGGTGGTGCCCTACGAGGCCGGCGCCCGGCTCGCGGAGCTCACCGGAGGGACCCTGGTGACGTTCGAGGGCACCGGTCACGCCCCGCAGGGCAGGGAGCCGGTGGCGCTCAACCGGACGCTGGACGACGTCCTCACCGCGGCCACGGCGCCGCGGCCGCGCGAGCACCGGGAACGGGCGAGCCGGCGTCCTCAGCGCGTGCTCTACCTGTCGTCGCCGATCGGTCTGGGCCACGTTCGCCGCGACCTCGCGATCGCCGACGAGCTGCGCAAGCAGCGCCCCGGCGTGGAGATCGAGTGGCTCTCGCAGTCACCGGTCACCGACTTCCTGGAGCGGGCCGGAGAGCAGGTCCACCCGGCCTCGCGGTGGCTGGCGAGCGAGAGCGGCCACATCGAGTCCGAGTCGGGGGAGCACGACCTGCACGCCTTCCAGGCGATCCGCCGGATGGACGAGATCCTCGTCGCCAACTTCATGGTCTTCGACGACCTGGTCCGCGACCGCGACTACGACCTCTGGGTCGGCGACGAGGCCTGGGACCTCGACCACTTCCTGCACGAGAACCCGGGCCTCAAGCGGGCGCCCTTCGCCTGGATGACCGACTTCGTCGGCTGGGTGCCGATGGCCGACGGGGGCGAGCACGAGGCCTTCCTCACCTCCGACTACAACGCGGAGATGGTGGAGCACGTCGCTCGCCACCCGCGGCTGCGCGACCGGTCGGTCTTCGTCGGCGACCCCGAGGACCTGGTGGGCGATCCGCTGGGGCCCGGGCTCCCCTCGATCCGCGACTGGACGGTGGAGCACTTCGCGTTCAGCGGCTACGTGATGGGCGACCGGCCGGACCCGGAGGACCGCGGGCGGCTGCGCGCCCGGCTCGGCTACGCCGACGACGAGGTCGTCTGCGTGGCCAGCGTCGGCGGTTCGGGGGTGGGCGCGCCGTTGCTGCGCCGGATCATCGACTCCTACGACGCTGCGGCGGCGCGGGTGCCGGAGCTGCGCCTGCACGTGGTCACCGGGCCCCGCCTCGACCCGACCGACTTCCCGGCACCGCCGGGCGTCCGCGTCCACGGCTTCCTGCCCGACCTCGACCTGCACCACGCGGCGTGCGACGTGGCGATCGTGCAAGGGGGGCTCTCCACCACGATGGAGCTCACGGCCAACCGCAGGCCGTTCCTCTACTTCCCGCTGCGCCACCACTTCGAGCAGCAGGTCCACGTCCGCCACCGCCTCGAGCGCCACGGGGCCGGGCGGGCCATGGACTACGCCACCGCCGATCCCGACACGATCGCGCAGGCGTTGGTGGAGGAGCTCTCGCGCGAGGTCGACTACGCGCCGGTGCCGACCGACGGTGCGGCGAAGGCGGCTCAGCTGCTCGCCGAGCTCCTCTGACGCACGGCTGTGTGGATCGCGGCCCAGCTCCGGGTGCTCGTGGCGGCCAGCAGGGGAGCGAGCGCCGTCCGCGCCCGCTCGGGCTCTCCGGCCGCCTCCCAGCCGGCGGCGACCCCCAGGTAGGCGTCGGCGCCGACGACCCAGGCCCGCCCCGGCGGGGCCTGGACCGAGGACAGCAGCGAGTCCGCCTCGTGCAACCGCTCGCCGGTGGCTGCGGTGAGCGGCGCCAGGCAGCGCAGCCGGTACGCCGCGCCCGCCTCGTCGCCCAGCGCCCGGAGCCCGGCCGCGCACAGCTCGGCGGCCTCGTCGGGCCGGTCGAGCTCGAGCAGGGTGGAGGCGTAGGTCCCGACCGCCGTCGCGTACCACCAGGGGTGGACCGCGGGTGAGGTGTCGGCGACCGATCGCCGGCCGTCGTCCAGGGCCGCGTCGAGGTCACCGGCCAGCCTGGCCAGCCACCCGCGCTGGGCGCGGAAGAAGCCGGCGTACGCGTCGTACCCGGTGGCCCGGTTGACCGCCAGGGCCTCGTCGACCCGGCGTCGAGCGCTCTCCCAGCGTCCCTCGGCCGCCGGCACGAGGGCCGACTCGAGCAGGGCCCACTGCATCAGCCACGGCAGGCGGAGGCGACCGAGGAGCGGGAGGAGCTCGTCGACGACCGTCCCCAGCGCGGTCGCGTCGCCGCACGATGCGTGTGCCGACTTCAGGCCGTCCAGGGACCGGGCGACCGCCTCGGGGGAGCCGGTGTGTCGCGCCTCCGCGACTCCGGAGACCGCGAGCTCCGACGCGACGCCCAGCCGCAGCCGGGTGGCCTCCAGGACCACGATCCGGGTACGGAACATCGCCTCGGCCACGGCGTCGCCGAGCTCCGCTGCCAGGCCGCGGCCTGCCCGGTTGCGGTCGATGACCTCGACCAGCGGATGGCGTCTGGCCACCGCGATGTCACCGCCGAGCAGCCGCAGGCTCCGCAGCTCCAGCCGCGGTTCACGCGCTCCGGCGAGCACGGTCCGAGCCGCGTGCACGTCGGCCTCGGCCGCCTCGTAGTCCGCGCGGGCCTCGTGCGCCCGGGCCCGTTCGAGCAGGACCGTGGCCGTCAGCGACGCGCCGCCGGCACCCTCTGCGTCCCCGAGGGCGAGCGTCAACAGGGCCAGCGCGTCGTCCAGCGCCGCCGCCCGCCGGGCCATCCGGCCGGCCTCCAGGTAGCCGCCCGCGGCCCGGGCGAGCTCGCCGGCGTCGTGGGCGTGCCGTGCCATGCGCTCGGGCCGGTCCGTCATCAGGTCGGCCGCCCGCCGGTGGAAGGCCACGCGGAGCGGCGCCGGCACGGTCGCGAGCACGGCCTCCTGCACCAGGTCGTTGGCGAAGTCGTAGGCGGAGCCGGCCGCGGTCAGCAGCCCGGACCTGACCAGCCGCTCACAGGCGAGGACCACCTCGACCTCGGTGCGGTCGACGAGCCGAGCCAGCACCAGCGGGTCCACCCGGGTGCCGAGGACCGATGCCGCGGCGACCAGCTGCGCCTCCTCCGGCTCGAGCAGGCCCAGCTGTCCGACGACCGCGTCGGCGAGGTCGTGGGGCACCCCTTCCGTCCCCGCGGCCAGCGACTGGAGGCTGGCCACGACGCTGAGCGGGTGCCCGCGGCTACGCGCCCGGACCTCGGTCGCGCGGGCGCCGAACCCCGCCGCGCCGGCCAGGGCGTCGACGGCGGAGGGCGGGATCGGCCCGAGGACCAGGGGCTCGGTCCCGGCCGTCAGCTGCGGAAGCCCCGGCAGCCCGTCGGTGCGGGTCGCCGCGACCACGAGCACCGGTGCCCGGTCCACCACGGCCGCCAGGTGGGCCACGAGGTCCGCCGTGACGTCGGCGCCGTACTGCAGGTCGTCGATCGCGAGCAGCACCGGCCGACGTTCCGCCAGGCCGACCACGACCGCCACCATCGCGTCGAAGGCACGCCGGCGGGCCAGGTCGCCGGACATCTCGGTCACCGGCTCCCCGCCGTACAGCTCACCGAGCTCGGGGAGCAGGCGCGTCCATGCCGACAGGTGCTCGCCGAGGAGGGTGCGCAGAGCAGGTGACGGGAGGGAGAGGAGCACGGGACGCAGGACCTCGACGAAGGGCTGGAGGAAGAGGGACCGCTCGCCGGGGCGGCACCGGGTGGTGAGCACCAGGCCGCCGCTGGTCGCGGCGAGACGGGCGACCTCGGCGAGCAGGCGCGTCTTGCCGATGCCGGGAACGCCGGCGACGAGGACGAGTGAGGGGGTGCCGGCCGCGGCCAGCGTCCACGCCCGGTCCAGCCGGCCGAGCTCGTCGTCGCGCCCGACCAGCGTCCCGGCGGGCACGGAGGTGGTGGCAGAGGGGGACCCGTCGACCGGCTCGCCGCGGAGGACCGCCAGGTGGAGGCGCTGCGTCTCGGGGTCGGGATCGGTGCCGAGCTCGTCGGCGAGCCGGGCCACCAGGGCGGCGTACACCTCCAGGGCGGCGGTGGTCCGTCCGTCGTGGACCAGGGCCGTCATGAGGTCGCGGTGCGCGCGTTCGTCGTAGGGATCGGCCTCGGCTGCCGCGGCGGCGCTCGTGCGCGCCAGGTCGGTCTGTCCCGTGGCCGTCGCCGCGACGGTGCGAGCATGGCGGGCGTCGCGCCGCAGCTCGGTGGCCCGGTGGCGCAGGCCGTCGGCCCAGGGACCGTCGCACTCCTCGGCCAGTCCCTCGCCGTCGCCGAGCACGTCGAGGGCGCGGCCGGCGGCGGCCAGGGCCAGCGTGGGCTCGCCGCGGGCCAGGCGGGCGCGTGGCAGAGGCGACCAGCTCGTCGGCGACGTCCAGGTCGAGCTCCACGCCGCGGCCCAGGGCGTACGACGACGCCCCGGGCTCCACGAAGCCGTTGCCGACCACCTTGCGCAGGCGGCTCGCGAACGTCGCGAGGTTGGCCTGCGGGTCGCGGGGCGGCCGTTCGGGCCAGACGGCCTCCACGAGGCGGTCGGCCGGCATCGGTGCTCCCCGGGCGCCGGCCAGCGCGGCGAGGAACACCCTGGCCTTGCGGGTGCCGAGCCGGGGCCCGGTGAGCACCACGCCGTCCCGGGTCACCGTGAGGTCGCCACACAGGGCCAGCCGCACCGTCACCGCTCGAGTATCCCGCGTGCTCGACCACCGGGTAATCGGTCGAGCGGATGGTCGTCGCGCGGCTAGGATGGTCACATCATGTGGATCCTCGGCTGACCCGACTCGCGCCCGCGGCACCGCCCGGCGAGTCCTCCCTCCGCCACCGAAGGGCTTCCGCATGCCTGCCTCCACCGACCTCTCCCTCCCCTCCGTCCACGTCGCGGACCTCGACGTCTGGTTCGGGACCCGTCAGGTCCTCCACGGCCTCGACCTGACCGTCTCGCCGGGCCGCCGCACCGGGCTGGTCGGCGAGAACGGCTCCGGCAAGTCCACGCTGCTGCGGGCGCTCGCGGGCATCGCTCCCGCCGCGGGCCCTGGTCTCCGGCACCGTCGCAGGCGCCGGCCGACGTGGTGATGCTCGGCCAGGAGCCGCCGTACCGCGACCACGCCACGATCGGCGCCGTCCTCGCCGGGGCCCTGGCGCCCCTGCGCCGGATGGTCGCCGACGTCGAGCGGCTCTCGGACGACCTGAGCGACCAGGCCGGGCAGACGGCGTACGCCGAGGCGCTGGACCTCGCCGTCGCGCACGAGGCGTGGGACGCGGACCGCCGCGCGGCCGAGGCGGCCGAGCGGCTCGGGCTCGGCGCGCTCGACCCAGGACGTCCGGTGGGGTCGCTGTCGGGCGGCGAGCGCACCCGCCTCGCACTGGCCACCGTGATGACGACCCGTCCGACCTGCCTCCTGCTGGACGAGCCGACGAACCACCTCGACGACGACGCCGTGGAGATGCTGACGGCGTTCCTGCGTGACCTGCCCGGCGTGGTCGTCCTCGCCAGCCACGACCGGGTCCTGCTCGACGACGTCTGCACCGACCTCTTCGACCTCGACCCGTCCGACGCTCGGCACCGACGGGCAGGGCGGCCGGCGGTTCGGGGGCGGCTGGACGGCGTACGAGGAGCACCGGGCGGCCGCCCGGCGTCGCTGGGAGGAGACCTACGCCGCGCAGCAGGAGGAGCTGGACCGGCTCCGGGCGGCGACGCGGGTCGGGACCTCGTCGATCGCGCACAACCGGCCCCCGCGTGACAACGACAAGTACATCTACGGCTTCAAGGGAGCCAACGTCGACCGCACGCTCGCCCGGCGCAAGCGGGACGCGGACCGGCGACTGCGGATCGCCGAGCGCGACCAGGTGCGCAGGCCGAGGCCGCCGCTCGAGCTGCGGGCCGACCTCACCACGGCCGGCCGCGCGGGCAGGCTCGTGCAGGTGCGTGACCTCGAGGTCGCCGGGCGGCTGTCCGTGCCGCCGGGCGGACGTCGAGGCAGGGGAGCACCTGCTCGTGTCGGGGGCCAACGGCTCCGGCAAGTCGACCCTGCTCGGCGTGCTCTCGGGACGCCTCGCTCCCACGTCCGGCTCGGTCGGCGTCGCCGCGCGGACGGGTCTCCGAGCTCGTCCAGGACGTCCGGTTCGACGATCCGGGTCGCAGCGCCCGCGCGACGTACGAGGCGCTCGTCGGCGCCGAGCGGGCGGCGCTGACGCCGTTGCGGTCCCTGGGTCTGCTGCCGGCCGGACCGCCACGCCACCCCGGTGGGTCTGCTCTCGGTCGGCCAGCGTCGTCGGCTGGGGCTGGCGGTCGCCGTGGCGGCCGCCCCGGACCTGCTGCTCCTCGACGAGCCGACGAACCACCTCTCCCTCGCGCTCGCGAGCGAGCTCGAGGAGGCCCTGGAGACCACCGCGGGAACCGTCGTCGTCGCCACCCACGACCGCTGGCTGCGCCGCCGCTGGGCAGCTGCGCGCCGGAGCTGGCCTGCGGCGGTCCCAACCGCGTGCACGGCCGGGCGGTCGTGACCATCGGTCGTGTCAGCCGGGGTCGCGACCGGCTCGACCGCCGGACCTCGATTGGTCACGAACCGCAGGTCCCGGCCAGCCCGCAGATCAGCGTCAGGCGAGTGAGCGCGACGCGATCTCGGCGTCGACGGCACGGGTCATGGCGGCGGTGAAGGGCACGTCCTCGTGGACGGCGTCCACGAAGAGCCGGCCCGCCTTGCGGTCGGCGGTGGCGTCGAGCTTGCCCACCAGCCGGTCTCCGTGGAGGACCGGGAGCGCGAAGTAGCCCCACCGGCGCTTCGCGGCCGGCTTGTACATCTCCAGGACGTAGTCGAACTCGAAGAGGTCCTCCATCCGCTTCCGGTCACGCACGATGGCGTCGAACGGCGAGAGCAGGGCGGTCCGGCCGGAGAAGGGTCGGCCCAGCTGGTCGGGGTCCACGCGCCACTCACCGGCACTGCCCTCGACGACGGCCGGCTCGCCGGCGTCGCCGACGTGGATCGGCTCGCCGGGCAGGACCGTGCCCGTGGCGCGGGCGATCCCGAGTCCGCGGAGCCGGCGTTCGTCGCGGATCCGCTTCGCCTCCTCACGGGGGACGGGCTCGATGCCCGTCGGGTACACGCGCTCGGCCGAGGTCCCACAGGCGCTGGTTGCCCTGCCGGCCGTTGATCGCGACCTCGCCGCGGCCGAGCAGGCACTCGAGCATCATCCGGACGTTGCGGTCGGCGTTCCACCCGCTCGACCTCCACGGCACCTGGGCGGAGGCGTGGATGTCGCGCGACAGCATCGGGCCGTCGGCGTCGAGGATGTCGAGCACCTCGTTGCGGAACAGCTCGTTGGCCTCCAGCCAGTCGCGGGTGCTCTCCCACGGCGGCGAGGCAGCCATGTCGGCCAGGTACAGCGGGAGGTCGGCCATCGGGCGGATGGCGTCGCCGTCGTCGTAGAGGTCGTGAGCCGGCCAGGGCGTCCTCGAGGTCCGCCGGCTCGTAGGCATCGCCCATCCGGCTCCAGGCCACCAGGTCGGGGGCGGTCGCGACGGCCGCGGTCATGTCGACCGGGCAGGGCGGTCAGGTGGTCGCACCATCGCGAGCAGATCGGTCGGTCGGTCGCCTGCCAGCAGCTGCGCACGGACCGCGATGCGCCGTGCCTCCTGGCGCGACAGGCGGTGGACCTCGGTCATGGCCGTGACGCTAGCCGAGCCCGCCGACAGGGCGCGCACGCCGTAAACCTGTTGTGGTGGGCGGCGGCGTCCGCTTGGCTCGCAGGCATGGAGATCCCACAGGCTCTGCCGTGCTCGCCGCCGAGGAGACAGGGTCCGGACCGGACGTCCTCCTGGTCCACGCCGGCGTCACCGACCAACGCAGCTGGCGACAGGTCGTCGAGGCGCTGCCCGAGCACCGCTGCCTGACGTTCGACGCCCGCGGCTACGGGCGGACGACGTACGAGGAGGACGAGGGCTGGTCGAAGGTCTCCGACGCCCTCGCGGTGCTCGACGCGTACGGCGTCGACCGGGCCGTGGTCGTGGGCGCCTCCATGGGCGGCAAGACGTCTCTCGACCTGACGCTGCTGCACCCGGACCGGGTCCGGGCCCTCGTCCTGATCGGCCCGGCCATCAGCGGTGCTCCGGAGGTCGACGTCGAGGAGGGCGTCAAGCCGCTCGAGGCGGCGCTGGTGGCGGCCGACGAGGAGGGCGACCTCGAGGAGGTGAACCGGCTCGAGGCCCACGTCTGGCTGGACGGTCCGCTGGTCCCGGAGGGCCGGGTCGGGGGAGCGGCCCGCGAGCTGTTCCTCGACATGAACGGACGCGCCCTGGCCGCGGCCGACCCGGGGGACGACGACTCGGGGGTCCTCGCCTGGGACCGGCTCGGCGAGATCACCGTCCCGACCCTGATCCTGGTGGGTGAGCTCGACCTGCTGGAGATCCGCGACGGCTGTGCGCACGCGGCGCGGCAGATGCCGGACGCCCGGCTGGTGGAGCTGCCCGGGGTCGCCCACCTGCCCCACCTGGAGGGCGACGAGCGGACGCTCGCCGAGATCGCGGCGTTCGTCCGCGTCCGTGTGACGAGTCGCGCCTCCGGGAGGGGGTCGGGTCACTGGTAGGGTCGGCGTCGCTCGACATCCTTTAACGATCCGTCCCGTGAGGCGGAGAAGGAGGTACGGCGTGCCCCTGCATGCGCCCGCTCTGCTCGTCCTCGAGGACGGCCGGACCTTCCGTGGGGAGGCCTACGGCGCCGAGGGCGAGACCTTCGGTGAGGCGGTCTTCGCCACCGGGATGACGGGCTACCAGGAGACGCTCACCGATCCGTCGTACCACCGCCAGGTCGTGGTCATGACGGCTCCGCACGTCGGCAACACCGGCCTGAACGACGAGGACCCCGAGTCCTCCCGCATCTGGGTCGCCGGCTACGTCGTGCGCGACCCGGCCCGGGTGCCGTCGAGCTGGCGCTCCCGGCGCTCGCTCGACTCCGCGCTGCGCGAGCAGGGCGTCGTCGGCATCTCCGGGATCGACACGCGGGCCCTGACCCGGCACCTGCGTGAGCGCGGCGCGATGCGGGTGGGCATCTCCACGACCGAGACCGATGCCGAGGCGCTGCTCGCGCGGGTGCTGGAGTCCGGGCTGATGGCCGGCGCCAACCTGTCGGACGAGGTCTCGACCGCCGACCCGTACGTCGTCCCGGCCGCCGGCGAGAGGCGCTTCACCGTCGCGGCGCTCGACCTCGGGATCAAGGCGAACACCCCCCGCATGATGGCGGCGCGGGGGATCGAGACCCACGTCCTCCCGGCGACCTCGACGCTCGACGACGTGCTGGCGGTCTCGCCGGACGGGCTGTTCTTCTCCAACGGGCCGGGTGACCCGGCGGCGACCACGGCCCAGGTCGAGCTGCTGCGCGGAGCGCTCGAGCGCGGCATCCCGTACTTCGGGATCTGCTTCGGCAACCAGCTCTTCGGGCGGGCGCTCGGCTTCGAGACCTACAAGCTGACCTACGGCCACCGGGGGATCAACCAGCCGGTCGTGGACCGCACCACCGGCAAGGTCGAGGTGACGGCGCACAACCACGGGTTCGCGGTCGCTGCACCGCTGGACGGGGCGACGCGGACGCCGTACGGCGAGGCGACGGTCTCCCACGTGTGCCTCAACGACGACGTGGTGGAGGGGCTGGAGCTCCGGCGCGACGGGCGGCTGGTGGCCTTCTCGGTCCAGTACCACCCGGAGGCGGCCGCCGGGCCGCACGACGCGGCGTACCTCTTCGACCGCTTCTGCGACCTGATGCGTCGTCGGTCGAGCCCGTCGGGACCACGAGCGGCGATGGTCTCGACAGGCTCGACCGACGACCGGAGAGCGTCTGATGCCGAAGCGCGACGACATCCACAGCGTCCTGGTGATCGGGTCGGGGCCGATCGTGATCGGCCAGGCGTGCGAGTTCGACTACTCCGGCACGCAGGCGTGCCGGGTGCTGCGGCAGGAGGGGCTCCGGGTCGTCCTGGTGAACTCCAACCCGGCCACGATCATGACCGACCCGGAGTTCGCCGACGCGACGTACGTCGAGCCGATCACGCCGGAGTTCGTCGAGCAGGTGATCGCCCAGGAGCGTCCGGACGCGCTCCTGGCCACGCTCGGCGGGCAGACCGCGCTCAACTGCGCGATGAGCCTGGCCGCGGCCGGCGTCCTGGAGCGCTACGGCGTGGAGCTGATCGGCGCCAGCATCGAGGCCATCGAGAAGGGCGAGAACCGCGAGTCGTTCAAGCGGATCGTCGAGGGCCTGCCCGAGGAGTGGGGTGCCGAGGTCGCGGCCTCGCGGATCTGTCACACCATGGACGACTGCCTCGCCGCGGCCGCCGAGCTGGGCTACCCGGTCGTCGTCCGGCCGTCCTTCACGATGGGCGGCGCCGGCTCCGGCCTGGCCTACGACGAGGACGACCTGCACCGCATCGCCGGTCTCGGCCTCTCGCTCAGCCCCACCACCGAGGTGCTCCTCGAGGAGTCGATCCTCGGCTGGAAGGAGTACGAGCTCGAGGTGATGCGCGACCGCGCCGACAACGTCGTCATCGTCTGCTCGATCGAGAACGTCGACCCGATGGGCGTGCACACCGGCGACTCGATCACCGTCGCCCCGGCGCTGACGCTGACCGACCGGGAGTACCAGCGCCTGCGCGACATCTCGATCGGCGTGATCCGCGAGGTCGGCGTCGACACCGGCGGCTGCAACATCCAGTTCGCGGTCAACCCGGTGGACGGGCGGATCGTGGTGATCGAGATGAACCCCCGCGTCTCGCGGTCCAGCGCCCTGGCCTCCAAGGCGACCGGCTTCCCGATCGCCAAGATCGCCGCCAAGGTCGCCATCGGCTACACCCTCGACGAGATCCCCAACGACATCACCACGCGGCCCGACGGCCAGAGCACCCCGGCCAGCTTCGAGCCGACGCTCGACTACGTCGTGGTGAAGGTGCCGCGGTTCGCGTTCGAGAAGTTCCCGGGCGCCGACCCGACGCTGACCACCCACATGAAGTCGGTCGGCGAGGCGATGGCGATCGGCCGCAACTTCACCGAGGCGCTGCAGAAGGCGCTGCGCTCCCTGGAGAGCCCGTCGCGCGGTCTTCGACTGGCACCAGGAGTGGGTCGAGCTCGACAAGGACCGGCTGCTCGAGCAGATCCGCGTCCCCCACGACGGACGGCTCAAGCTGGTGATGGACGCGATCCGCGCCGGCGCCGAGCCCCGAGGAGATCTTCGAGGCGACGGCGATCGACCCGTGGTTCCTCGACCAGCTCGCGCTGATCAACGAGGTCGCCGCGCAGGTGACCGCGGCCGACGAGCTGACGCCCGGCCTGCTGCGCCTGGCCAAGCGGCACGGCTTCTCCGACGCGCAGATCGGCAAGATCCGCGGGATGTCCGCGGACGTCGTGCGCGGCGTGCGCCACGCCCTCGGGATCCGGCCGGTCTACAAGACCGTCGACACCTGCGCCGCCGAGTTCGCCGCGGCCACGCCGTACCACTACTCGACGTACGACGAGGAGACCGAGGTCGAGCCGCGCACGACCCCGGCGGTGATCATCCTCGGCTCCGGCCCGAACCGGATCGGCCAGGGCATCGAGTTCGACTACTCCTGCGTCCACGCCTCGATGGCGCTCGGGCCAGGGCGAAGGGCGGCGCCGGCTTCGAGACGATCATGGTCAACTGCAACCCCGAGACCGTCTCCACCGACTACGACACCTCCGACCGGCTCTACTTCGAGCCGCTCACGCTCGAGGACGTGCTCGAGATCGTGCACGCCGAGCAGCAGGCCGGTCCGGTGGCCGGCGTGATCTGCCAGCTGGGCGGGCAGACGCCGCTCGGGCTCGCGCAGGGGCTGGAGGACGCCGGCGTCCCGATCGTCGGCACGACTCCCGAGGCGATCCACCTCGCCGAGGAGCGCGGCGCCTTCGGGCGGGTGCTCCACGAGGCGGGCCTCACCGCGCCGCTGCACGGCATGGCGTCGTCGTACGACGAGGCGGCGGCGATCGCGGCCGACATCGGCTACCCGGTGCTGGTCCGTCCGTCGTACGTGCTCGGCGGCCGCGGCATGGAGATCGTGTACGACGACGGCGCGCTCGAGGGCTACATCGCCCGCGCCACCGCGATCAGCCCCGAGCACCCGGTCCTGGTCGACCGGTTCATCGACGACGCGGTCGAGATCGACGTCGACGCGATCTTCGACGGCGACGAGCTCTTCCTCGGTGGCGTGATGGAGCACATCGAGGAGGCCGGCATCCACTCCGGCGACTCGTCGTGCGCCCTGCCGCCGATCACCCTCGGCGACCGCGAGATCGACCGCATCCGCCAGGCGACCGAGGCGATCGCCCGGGGGGTCGGCGTGCTCGGCCTGATCAACATCCAGTTCGCGCTCGGCTCCGACGTCCTCTACGTGCTGGAGGCCAACCCGCGGGCCAGCCGGACCGTGCCGTTCGTGTCGAAGGCGACCGCGACCCCGCTGGCGAAGGCCGCGGCGCGGGTGATGCTCGGCGACTCGATCAAGCAGCTGCGGGCCGAGGGCCTGCTGCCGGCCTCCGGGGACGGCGGCAGCCTTCCGGCGGACTGCCCGATCGCGGTCAAGGAGGCGGTGATGCCGTTCAACCGGTTCCGCCAGCCCGACGGCCGCTACGTCGACACGGTGCTCGGGCCGGAGATGAAGTCCACCGGCGAGGTGATGGGGTTCGACGCCGACTTCGGCCGGGCCTTCGCCAAGGCCCAGGCCGCGGCGTTCGGGCCGCTGCCGACCTCGGGCAGGGTCTTCGTCTCGATGGCCAACCGCGACAAGCGGACCATGATCTTCCCGATCAAGGTGCTCTCCGACCTCGGCTTCGAGATCCTCGCCACGCAGGGCACCGCCGACGTCCTGCGGCGCAACGGCGTCCACGCGACCGTCGTCCGCAAGCACTTCGACGGTCCCGGCCCGGACGGCGAGCCCACCACCGTGCAGCTGATCGCCTCCGGCGACGTCGCCCTGGTGGTCAACACCCCGCACGGCTCGTCGGGCAGCGGGGGGTCGGTGCGCGTCGACGGCTACGAGATCCGCACCGCCGCGGTGCGCGCCAACGTCCCCTGCATCACCACCGTCCAGGGGCTCGGCGCGGCGGTGCAGGGCATCGAGGCCCGGATCCGCGGCGACATCGGGGTCCGCTCGCTCCAGGACTGGGCGAGGCGTTGACCGGTCCGGCCGGGCGGCCACGATGACGGCGTACGACGCGCTGTTCGACCGGGTGCTGACCCGGGCGGACCCGGAGCGCGCCCACGAGCTGGGGTTCCGCGCGATCCGCGCCGGGCGCCCCGCTGACCCGGTCCGCCCTCGCGCACCGGGTGCCCGGCGTCCCGGTGTCGGCGATGGGGCTGAGCTTCGCCAACCCGCTCGGCCTCGCGGCCGGCTTCGACAAGAACGCCGTCGGCATCGACGCCCTGGCGGCCCTCGGGCTTCGGCTTCGTCGAGGTCGGCACCGTGACCGCGCGGCCCCAGCCCGGCAACCCGCGAGCCGCGGCTCTTCCGGCTCACCGAGGACCGGGCGATCGTGAACCGGATGGGGTTCAACAACGACGGCGCCGAGGTCGTGGCCGAGCGGCTGGCGCGGCGCCGGGCCCGCCTCGACCGACGCGACCGCCGCTCGGGGGGCCGGATCGGCCAGGGCGCCGGGCTCCGTCCGGTGCTCGGCGTCAACATCGGCAAGACCAAGGTGGTGCCCGAGGACGACGAGGCCGCGGTGCTGGCCGACTACGCGTTCAGTGCACGCCTGCTCGCGCCGTACGCCGACTACCTGGTCGTCAACGTCTCGTCACCGAACACCCCCGGCCTGCGCAGTCTCCAGGCCGTCGACCGGCTGGCCCCCCTCCTCGAGGAGGTACGCCGGGTGGCCGACGAGGCCACGGGGCGCTCCGGTCCCGCTCTGCGTCAAGATCGCACCCGACCTCGCCGACGACGACGTCGTCGACGTCGCCGAGCTCGCCCGCAGCCAGGGCCTCGACGGGATCATCGCGACCAACACCACGATCTCCCGCGACGGTCTGCGGACCGATCCCGCCGCCGTCGAGGCGCTCGGGCCCGGAGGCCTGTCCGGACCGGTCCTGCGGAAGCGCTCGCTCGAGGTCCTGCGGATCCTGCGCGCGCACGACCGCGAGATCGCGCTCGTCTCCGTCGGCGGGATCACCGGTGTCGACGACGCGCGCGGGCGCCTCCACGCCGGCGCCGACCTGGTGCAGGCCTACACGGGCTTCGTCTACGGCGGCCCGCTGTGGCCGCGCCGGATCGTGGCCGGGCTGGCCGGGCTGGCCGGATGACCGTTCCAGACCCGACGGCGGCGCACCGGATCGCGCACGCCCTGTCCGAAGGAGACGAGCCATGACGAGCTTCGGTAGCCGGCTGCACGCGGCCGTGCAGGAGCGGGGTCCCCTGTGCGCCGGGATCGACCCGCACGCCTCCCTGCTGGCCGACTGGGGGCTGAGCGACGACGTCGCCGGCCTCGAGCGGTTCGCGCTCACCGCCGCCGAGGCCCTGGCGCCGCGGGTCGCGGTCGTCAAGCCCCAGTCGGCGTTCTACGAGCGGTTCGGGAGCCGGGGCATCGCCGTGCTCGAGCGCCTGGTCACTGCCTGCCGCGACCGCGGTGCGCTGGTCCTGCTCGACGTCAAGCGTGGTGACATCGGCTCGACCAGCCAGGCGTACGCCGACGCCTACCTCGACCCGTCCTCGCCGCTGGCCGTGGACGCGATCACCGCGAGCCCCTACCTCGGCTTCGGCTCGCTGACCCCGATGATCGACACCGCGCGCCGCCACGGGTGCGGCGTCTTCGTGCTCGCCCTGACCTCCAACAAGGAGGGTCCGGAGGTGCAGGAGGCGCGCACCGGCGCCGGGACCGTCGCCGACGTCGTGCTCGACCATCTGCGCGAGCTGAACCGGGACGCCGACCCGCTCGGCGACTTCGGGGCCGTGGTCGGCGCCACCATCGACGCCGGTGACCACCGGCTCGACATCGACGGCCCGATCCTGGCGCCCGGCTACGGCGCGCAGGGCGGCACGCTCGCCGACCTGCACCGCATCTTCGGAGCGGCGGCCCGCCACGTCCTGCCGAGCACGTCGCGCGAGCTGCTCGGCGCCGGCCCCGCACGGCCTGGCGGCCGCCGCCGACCGGCAGAACGACCGGCTCCGCGAGCTGCTCGGCTGACCCGACGTCCGTCGCCGGCGTGGCTGCGCGTCCGGGGCTCGAGACGCCGCTGGCCGGGAACACGGGTCCGCGTTGCCGCTCCGCGCGGTTGCTGACTAGATTGGCGGCCGACCCGCGGACTCTCGAGACGACGAAGGAAGTGCCTTGGCTCTCCCACCGCTCACGCCCGAGCAGCGCCAGGCCGCTCTCGACAAGGCCGCGGCCTCCCGGCGCGAGCGCGCCGAGGTGAAGAACCGCCTCAAGAACTCCGGTGCCTCGATCTCCGACGTGCTGCACGAGGGCCAGGGCAACGAGGTCATCGGCAAGATGCGGGTCGTCGACCTGCTGTGCTCGATGCCGGGCGTCGGCAAGGTCCGTGCCCGTCAGCTGATGGAGCGGATCGGGATCGCCGAGAGTCGTCGCGTCCGTGGTCTGGGAACCAAGCAGGTCGCCGCGCTCGAGCGCGAGTTCGCCCCCGGCGAGTGAGCCTCCCCGTTCCTCCGCACCCCGCGCCCCGTCGTACCCGGCTGACCGTCCTGGCCGGCCCGACCGCGGTCGGCAAGGGATCGGTCTCGGCCGACATCCGGGCCCACCATCCCGAGATCTGGATCTCGGTGTCCGTCACCACGCGCGCCCCCCGGCCCGGTGAGGAGCACGGGGTCCACTACTGGTTCCTCTCCGAGGCGGAGTTCGACGCGCTGGTCGAGCAGGACGCCCTGCTGGAGTGGGCCGTCGTCCACGGCGCAGCGCGCTACGGCACGCCCCGCGCGCCGGTGGAGGAGATGCTCGCGGCCGGCCGTCCCGCGCTGCTCGAGATCGACCTCCAGGGGGCCCGGCAGGTGCGCGAGCGGATGCCGGACGCGCTCTTCTGCTTCCTGGCGCCGCCCTCGTGGGAGGAGCTGGTACGCCGGCTCGTCGGCCGCGGGACCGAGAGCGAGGAGGAGCGCGAGCGCAGGCTCGCCAGCGCCCGGCTGGAGCTGGCTGCCGAGCCCGAGTTCGACACCGTCATCGTGAACCGCGAAATTCACGCTGCAGCAGAGGAGTTGGTAACCTTGATGACTGGGCTCTCCGGCCCATCCACCTCTGACGACTTGTGAGGCATCTGCGTGTCTGCACCCACCCCCGCCGCCGAGGGCGTGACCAACCCCTCGATCGACGACCTGCTGACCAAGACCGACAGCAAGTACAAGCTGGTCCTCTACAGCGCCAAGCGGGCGCGCCAGATCAACGCCTACTACTCCCAGCTCGGTGAGGGCCTCCTGGAGTACGTCGGCCCGCTCGTGGACACCCACGTGCAGGAGAAGCCGCTGTCGATCGCGTTGCGCGAGATCAACGACGACCTGCTGACCTGCGAGGACGTCGACCCCGCCGAGCTCGCCGCCGAGGAGGAGGCCAAGAAGGCCGCCGCCCTCGAAGCCGGCTTCTCGACCGACAGCTGATCCTCGTCCGACCATGACGAACGTGGCCGCGACCGACGTCCCCGAGGGGGCGGGGTCGCGGCCTTCCGTCGTCCTGGGGGTCTCCGGCGGCATCGCGGCGTACAAGGCGTGCGAGCTGCTGCGACGGTTCACCGAGAGCGGCCACGACGTCACCGTCGTCCCGACGGCCGCGGCGCTGCAGTTCGTCGGGCGCTGCCACCTGGGCGGCGCTGTCGGGCAAGCCGGTCACCACCGAGGTCTGGAGCGACGTCCACGAGGTGCCCCACGTCCGGCTCGGCCAGGCTGCCGACCTGGTCGTGGTCGCTCCCGCCACCGCCGACCTGCTGGCCCGCGCTGCGTCCGGCCGGGCCGACGACCTGCTCACCAACGTCCTGCTGACCGCCCGGTGCCCGGTCGTGCTCGCCCCCGCCATGCACACCGAGATGTGGGAGCACCCCGCGACCCAGGCCAACGTCGCCACGCTCCGGCAGCGGGGCGCGCTGGTCGATCGAGCCCGCCGTCGGCCGGCTCACCGGTGCCGACACCGGCAAGGGCCGGCTGCCCGAGCCCGACGAGATCTTCGCGCTGTGCCAGGACGTCCTGGCCCGCGGCGGTGGGGGCGACCGGCTGGACCTGACCGGGCGCACCCTGGTCGTGTCCGCCGGCGGCACCCGTGAGCCGATCGACCCGGTGCGGTTCCTCGGGCAACCGGTCCTCGGGCAGGCAGGGCGTGGCCCTGGCTCGCGCCGCCGCCGCGCGCGGTGCCGACGTCACCCTCGTGGCGGCCAACGTGTCGCTCCCCGACCCCGCCGGCGTCAAGGTGGTCCGGGTCGAGACCACCGAGGAGCTGCGCGACGCCGTCGTCTCCGCCGCCGGGTCGGCCGACGCCGTGGTGATGGCGGCCGCCCCGGCCGACTTCCGGCCGCTCACCACCAGCACGGCCAAGATCAAGAAGTCCGGGGACGACGCGCCGGTCCTCGAGCTGACCCAGACCCCCGACATCCTCGCCGAGCTGTCCCGTGACCGCGCCCGCCCCGCCCAGGTGGTGGTCGGCTTCGCCGCCGAGACCGGCGACGAGTCCGGGTCGGTGCTCGACCACGCCCGCGCCAAGCTCGTGCGCAAGGGCTGCGACCTGCTCGTGGTCAACGACGTGAGCGGCGGAGCGGTCTTCGGGGCCGACGACAACCAGGCCGTGATCCTGTCCGCCGACGGTGGCCGGCGCGACGTACCCCTCGGCTCGAAGACCGCGCTGGCCCACGTCATTTGGGACGAAGTGGCCCACAGGCTGCAAGATTGACCTCCGACGCAGCCACACCCCAGCTTCCCGCTGAGACATCACCTCGCCGAAACAGGAGCATCGACACCGTGACCGGACGCCTCTTCACCTCCGAATCCGTCACCGAGGGACACCCGGACAAGATCGCCGACCAGATCAGCGACTCGGTCCTCGACGCGATGCTCGCGCAGGACCCCCACAGCCGCGTCGCCGTCGAGACCCTCCTGACGACCGGCCTCGTCGTGGTCGCCGGCGAGGTCACCACGACCGGCTACGTCGACATCAAGCAGATCGTCCGCGACCGGATCCTCACCATCGGCTACGACTCCTCCGACAAGGGCTTCGACGGCGAGTCCTGCGGCGTGATGGTGGCGATCGGCGGCCAGTCGGGCGACATCGCCCAGGGCGTCGACACCGGTCACGAGTCGCGCACCGGCTCGGTCGACGCGATGGACAAGCAGGGCGCCGGCGACCAGGGCCTGATGTTCGGCTACGCCTGCGACGACACCGACGTGCTGATGCCGCTGCCGATCACGATGGCCCAGCGCCTGGCCGAGCGGCTGACCGCGGTCCGCAACGACGGGACGCTGCCCTACCTGCGTCCCGACGGCAAGACCCAGGTCACCATCGAGTACGACGCCGACAACCGGCCCGTGCGCGTCGACACGGTGGTGCTGTCCACCCAGCACTCCGACGACACCGAGCTCGACACCCTCGAGAGCGACGTCAAGAAGCACGTCATCGACCCGGTGCTCGAGACCTTCCACATCCCCTCCGACGGCTACCGCCTCCTGGTCAACCCGACCGGCCGCTTCGTGGTCGGCGGTCCGATGGGCGACGCCGGCCTGACCGGCCGCAAGATCATCGTCGACACCTACGGCGGGATGGCCCGCCACGGTGGCGGTGCGTTCTCCGGCAAGGACCCGTCGAAGGTCGACCGCTCCGCGGCCTACGCCATGCGGTGGGTGGCCAAGAACGTCGTCGCCGCGGGCCTGGCCCGGCGTTGCGAGGCCCAGGTCGCCTACGCGATCGGCAAGGCCCAGCCGGTGGGCGTCTTCATCGAGACGTTCGGCACCGGGGTGATCCCCGACGAGGAGATCCAGCGCGCCGTCCTCGAGGTCTTCGACCTCCGCCCGGCCGCGATCATCGAGGACCTCGACCTGCTCCGGCCGATCTACGCCCAGACCGCGGCGTACGGCCACTTCGGTCGGGAGCTGCCGGAGTTCACCTGGGAGCGCACCGACCGGGTCGACGAGCTGCGCAAGGCCGCCGGCCTCGACGGCTGAGGCTCCCTCGCGGCCGACGCGACCACCGCCGCGTCGGCGGCCGCTGGTAGAACTGCGCCCATGGCCGACGCCGGGCAGCCGCCTCCCGAGGCCCTTCCGGGCCTGAGGGCGGCCGTCCGCGCCTCGCGCAGGCGTCCCCGAGCCCTGCCCGCGGCCGAGCCGCCTGCCGCCGTCGACCCGGTCGCGCACGTGCTCGTCGAGACCCCGCTGGCCCACCTCGACCGGCCCTTCGACTACGCCGTCCCCGCCTCGCTGGCCGACACCGCGGTGCCCGGTGCGCGGGTCAAGGTGCGCTTCGCCGGCAAGGACCTCGACGGCTTCGTCGTGTCCGCGCAGCGCGCACACCGACCACACCGGCACCCTGACCCCGCTGCGGCGGGTGGTCAGCGCCGAGCCGGTGCTCAGTCCCGCGATCGCCGAGCTCGCCGGCCTCCTGGCGCAGCGCTACGCCGGCACCCGTGCCGACGTCCTCCGGCTCGCCGTCCCGCCTCGTCACGCGACCACGGAGAAGAAGCCGTCCGTGCCGGAGGAGCCGCTGACCGTCGACCGGAGGCGGCCGCGGAGGCCTGGCGTGCCTACCCGGCCGCCGGCGCGTTCCTCGCCCACCTCGCCGGCGGAGGCTCGCCACGCGCGGTCTGGTCTGCCCTGCCGGGGGAGGCCTGGCCGCGGCTCCTCGCCCAGGCGGCGGCGACCACCCTCGACGCGGGCCGGGGCAGCGTGCTGTGCGTTCCCGACCACCGTGACGTCACCCGGCTCGACGCGGCCCTGACCGAGGTGCTCGGGCCCGGTCACCACGTCGTCCTGACCGCCGGAGCCGGGCCGGCCCGGCGCTACCGCGAGTTCCTGTCGGTCTCCCGCGGGCGGCGCCGGATCGTCGTCGGCACCCGCGCCGCCGCCTTCGCGCCCGTCCACGACCTCGGGCTGGTCGCGATCTGGGACGACGGCGACGACCTCTACGCCGAGCCGCGTGCGCCGTACCCCCATGCCCGCGAGGTGCTCCTGACCCGGGCCGCGATCGAGGACTCCGCGGCGCTGGTCGGCGGCTTCGCCCGGAGCGTCGAGGCCGAGCAGCTGCTGGCGAGCGGGTGGGCCCACGAGCTCGCCGCGCCCCGCGAGGCGCTGCGCGCGGCCGTGACCGTGTCCGTCACCGGGAGCCACCGACCTCGAGCTCGAGCGCGACCCCCTGGCCCGTGCCGCACGGATGCCCAAGCAGGTCACGCACGCCCTGTCGTCCGGTCTGGTCCGCGGCCCGGTGCTCGTGCACACCCCGCGACGCGGGTACGCCGCGTCCCTGGCGTGCGAGCGGTGCCGGACGCCGGCGCGGTGCCGGGTCTGCAGCGGACCGCTCGGCGTGCCCGGTCCGGCGTCCCCGCCGGCGTGCCGGTGGTGCGGCACCGTCGTCGACGCCTGGGCGTGCGCCGTGTGTGGCGACCGGGGTCTGCGGGCCCCGGTGGTGGGCGAGCGACGCACCGCCGAGGAGCTGGGCCGGGCGTTCGCCTCCACCCCGGTCGTCACCTCGGGTGGCGACCACGTCGTCGCCTCCGTGCCCGACCGGCCCGCGATCGTGGTGGCCACGCCGGGCGCCGAGCCCGTGGCCGAGGGCGGCTACGCGGCCGTCGTCGTCCTCGACACCTGGTTGGCCCTGTCGCGGCCCGACCTGCGGACCGAGGAGGAGGCCCTGCGCCGCTGGTGCGGCGCCGCGGGCCTGGTCCGACCCGGTGGGTCCGTCGTGGTGGTCGGCGACCCCTCCCTTCCCGTCGTCCAGGCGCTCGTGCGCTGGGACGCTGCCGGCTTCGCCCGGCGCGAGGCCGCGGCGCGCGCCGAGGCCCACCTGCCGCCCGCCAGCCGGCTCGCGACCATCACCGGCGAGCCGGGTGCCGTCGACGACGCCGTCACGCTGCTCGACCAGCCCGCCCGGCACCGAGGTCCTCGGCCCGGTCGAGGTGGACGACGGTGCGTCACGCGTCGTCGTCCGGGTGCCCCGAGCCCATGCCGCCGCCCTGTCGCAGGCGCTCGGTGAGGTGCAGCGCGTGCGCTCCGCGCGCAAGCTCGACCCGGTCCGGATCCAGGTCGACCCGCTGAGCCTCTGAGCGCCGGTTCCCCCCAATTCGGGGTGCCGGGCTTGGTGCCGGCCTCTACGAGTGCCCGCATGGGGTGGGGGATGTCGTCGGTTGCTCGCGCGCGCAGCGGTGCGGTGGCGCTGTTGTTCGTCGTCATGATGGCCTGCGAGATCGTTCCTGCCGGCGCGTCGACCGCCCCGGCCCTCTCGGAGACGCCCGACCACACCGCCTCGTTCAACGGCGTCGTCCGGGCCGTCACCTACCACCGCGGGGTGGCCTACCTCGGTGGTGACTTCACCGCAGCCGTCCAGGACGGCGTGACCGTCCCTCGTCGGCACCTCGCCGCCGTCGACGCGACCACCGGCCGGCTGCTTCCCTGGGCGCCGCGGACCAACGGCAGTGTGTCGGCGCTCCGGGTGACCGACCGCTGGACGTACCTCGGCGGCGCCTTCACCAAGGTGGGCAAGCGCGCCCACGCCCACGTGGCCCGCGTGCGGACGCCGAGCGGCAGGGTGGACCGTCGGTTCCGCCCGGCTGCCAACGGCCCGGTGGCCGCCGTTGGCGGTCTCCGGCCGGACGATCTACGTGGGCGGCGCCTTCCGTCGCGTGAACGGCCGCAGCCGCCCCTACCTCGCGGCGCTCGAGACCCGCAGCCGGAGCCCTGCGTCGTCACTGGATGCCCGTCCCGAACAACGCCGTCGACACCTTGGCGGTCCGGGGCGGTGTGGTCTACGTCGGCGGCCGGTTCTCCGCGATGAACGGCGTCCAGCGCGGTGCGACACCTGGCCCCGCTGAACGCGATCACCGGGACGGCTCAAGCGCGGGTACCGGTCGGCGGTGAACTACCCGGTCCTCGACGTCGTGGTCACCCGGACGACCATCTTCGCGGCGGCCGACGGCCCGGGCGGCCACCTGCGCGCCCTCGACCTCGACGGCACGAGTCGGTGGAACGTGACCGCCGACGGCGCCGTCCAGGCGCTGACCCTCCTCGGCGGCGTCCTCTACGCCGGCGGGCACTTCGACCACGTCTGCGTCTCTGCCGCCACGGGACCGCAAGGACAGTGTCTCGCCGGCCAGCGCGCCGCGATGGAAGTTCGCCGCCGTCGCCGCAGCCGACGGCACCCTGACGGACTGGGCTCCCCAGGCGAACTCCGCCCTCGGGACCGTCGCCCTGGCTCGTGACCCCAGGCGAGGGCTGGTCGGCGCCGGGGGGAGTGGACGACCTTCCTGGGGAGCTCGACGTCGCAGCAGGGGTTCGCCCAGTTCAGCCAGGTCGCGGCCGGCTCCTAAACTGGCGCGCGTCGCCCCCGACCGCCAGGAGTCCCGTGTCCATCCAGCCCATCCGCCTGTTCGGCGACCCGGTCCTGCGCAAGCCGGCGCTGGAGGTCGTCGACTTCGACCGCGAGCTCAGGCGGCTGGTCGCAGGACCTCACCGACACCATGCTCGAGGCGCCCGGCGCCGGCCTGGCCGCGCCGCAGATCGGCGTCGGCCTGCGGGTCTTCACCTGGTACGTCGAGGGCGAGGTCGGGCACCTGGTCAACCCGGTGCTCGACCTGTCGGAGGAGCAGCAGGACGGGCCGGAGGGCTGCCTGTCGATCCCCGGCCTGTCCATCGACTGCCGGCGGGCGTTGTCGGTGGTCGCCCGTGGCTTCGACCAGTACGGCGAGCCGGTCACGATCGAGGGCAGCCGAGCTCCTGGCGCGGGCGATCCAGCACGAGACCGACCACCTCGACGGGGTGCTCTTCCTCGACCGGCTGGACCCCGCGAACCGCAAGCTGGCGATGAAGGAGATCCGCGAGTCCGAGTGGTTCGGCCTGGCGGGGGCGCCGACGATCAAGGTGTCGCCGCACCCGACCGGCGGGCTCGGCCTGTGAGGAAGCCCTGATGCGCGTCGTCTTCGCCGGCACTCCCGAGGTGGCGCTGCCGGCGCTCGCCGCCGTGGCCGACTCCGCCCACGACCTGGTCGGGGTCGTCACCCGTCCGGACGCACCGACCGGGCGCGGCCGGCGGCTGACGCCCTCGCCGGTGGCCGAGGTGGCGGCGGGGCTCGGCGTACCGGTGCTGAAGCCGGGGCACCCGCGGGAGCCGGAGTTCCAGGCCGCCCTGCGGGAGCTGGCCCCCGACGCCTGCCCCGTCGTGGCGTACGGCGCGCTGCTGCCGCAGTCGGCGCTCGACATCCCACCCCTGGGGTGGGTCAACCTGCACTTCTCGCTCCTGCCTGCGTGGCGCGGCGCGGCCCCGGTGCAGCACGCGATCTGGGCGGGCGACGACGTCACCGGCGCCACCACCTTCCGGATCGTCCGCGAGCTCGACGCCGGCCCGACGTACGGGCTGATGACCGAGACCATCCGCCCCGACGACACCGCCGGTGCGCCTGCTCGCCCGTCTCGCCGAGGGTGGCGCCGGGCTCCTGGTCGCCACGCTCGACGGTCTGGCCGACGGGTCCCTGGAGGCGCGGCCGCAGTCGGCTGACGACGTGTCGTTCGCGCCGAAGATCAGCGTCGACGACGCCCGGGTCGACTGGTCGCGGGCGGCGGCGCTGATCGACCGCCAGGTCCGTGCCTGTACGCCGGCGCCGGGCGCCTGGACGACGTACGCCGGTGAGCGGCTCAAGCTCGGCCCGCTCACGGCCGCCGACGGCTCAGCTGCCGCCGGGGGAGCTGATGGCCGGCAAGAACGCGGTCGTCGTCGGCACCGGCACCGGCACGCTCCGACTCGGGTGACGTGCAGGCGGTCGGCAAGCGTCCGATGGCGGCCGCCGACTGGGCGCGCGGGCCTCCGGCTCTCCGGCGGCGAGGTCCTCCGGTGAGCCGTCCGGCGCGGGTGTCCGACATCGACGCGATCTGCCGGTCGCTTCCGGAGGTGGAGCTCGGCACGTCGTGGGGCGACCGACCGACGTACCTGGTGAGGCAGAAGCCGAAGCCACGCGGCTTCGTGCTCGCCCGGGCGCCGCGGCACGACGCCGTCGACCCCGACACCGGCGAGGAGTACCAGGACCTGCTGGTGATCCGGACCCCCGGCGCGGACGACAAGGCCGCGCTGGTGGAGGCCGACGGGCCGTTCTTCACCATCGACCACTTCCGCAGCTACAACGCCGTGCTGGTGCAGCAGAGCCGCTTGGGCGAGGTCGACGTCGACGAGCTGCGCGAGGTGCTGACCGACGCCTGGCTCGCGGTGGCCCCGAAGTCCCTGGCGAAGAAGTTCCTGGCCGGTGGTCTCGACGGGCCCGGCCGGCCGACGGGCGAGACGTCGTGACCACCACTCCTGACCCCGCTCGCCGCGCGGCGTTCGAGGTGCTCAAGGCGGTCCGGGTGAAGGACGCCTACACCAACCTCGTGCTGCCCCACCATCTCGGCAAGTACCGGCTGACCGGGCGCGACGCGGCCTTCGCCACCGAGCTGGTCGTCGGGCACCATCCGGCGCCAGGGCACCTACGACGCGATCCTCGCCGCCTGCACCGAGCGGCCGCTGGCCAACACCGCGGCCAAGGTCCTCGACGTCCTGCGGCTGGGCTGCCACCAGCTGCTCGGGATGCGGGTCGCGCCGCACGCCGCGATCAGCACGAGCGTCGACCTGGTCCGCTCCGAGGTCGGGCCCGGGCCCGTCCGGGTTCGTCAACGCGGTGCTGCGCAAGGTCTCGGCCCACGACCTGGACACCTGGCTCACCCGGATCGACGCCGACCGGGCGACCCGCTACTCCCACCCGCCGTGGATCGTGGACGCGCTGGAGCAGGCGCTGGCGGAGTCCTCGGGGGCCGGAGAGATCGACGCGCTGCTGGCCGCGGACAACGCACCACCCGCGGTGACGCTCGTCTCGCGACCCGGCCGCTCCACGCCCGACGAGCTCCCCGGGTCGCGGACGCGCTACTCGCCGTACGGCGTGGCGTCGGCGGGCGGTGACCCCGGTGCGATCGCGGCCGTCGCCGACGGCCGCGCCGGCGTCCAGGACGAAGGGTCGCAGCTGGTGGCTCTCGCCCTCGCGTCCGCTCCCCTCGAGGGCAGCGACGGGCGGTGGCTCGACCTGTGTGCCGGGCCGGGCGGCAAGGCGGCGCTCCTCGCCGCGCTGGCGGCCGAGCGCGGTGCCCGCGTCGTGGCCAACGAGGTCCAGCCGCACCGCGCGGACCTGGTACGCCGGGCGCTCGCCGGGGCGGCGGGCGTCGAGGAGGTCACCGTCGCCGACGGGACCGCCCCGCCCTGGGAGCCGGGGTCCTTCGACCGCGTCCTGGTCGACGCGCCCTGCACGGGCCTGGGCGCCCTGCGCCGCCGGCCCGAGGCCCGGTGGCGGCGGCAGCCGGAGGACCTGGCCGCGCTGGTCCCGCTCCAGCGCGCCCTGCTGTCGGCGGCGGTCGACCTGGTCCGCCCCGGCGGCGTGGTCGCTCTACGCCACGTGCTCGCCGGTACTGGCGGAGACCCGCGACGTCGTCGGCTCGCTCCTGGTCAAGCGTGACGACGTGAAGCTCCGCGACGCCACCGCCCTGATGACCGCCTCCGCCGGTCTGCGCAGCGACGTTCCGGGGTGCGGCGGCCCGCTCCAGGGCACCGTTCAGCTCTGGCCGCACCGCCACGGCACCGACGCCATGTTCGTCGCGCTCCTCCGCCGCGCCTGAGCCCGGGTCAGTCCTCCGTGAGGTGCCGCAGGTAGGCGTCCGGGGTGTCGAGGAAGCGTCGCCAGTGGCCGACCAGCTCCAGGTCGTCCCAGTCCCGCTCCCGGAGCCCCCAGTCGCCGACCTCCAGCACGGTGGCGCCGGGGAGGGCCGCGAGCACGGGGGAGTGGGTCGCGCAGAGGACCTGCCCACCATCGGCGACCACGGACAGCAGCGAGTGCATGAGGCTCAGCGTAGAGGTGAACGACAGGGCTGCCTCGGGCTCGTCGAGGCAGTAGAAGCCCGGGGAGTCGAAGCGGCGACGGATCACCGCGAGGAACGACTCACCGTGGCTGAGCTCGTGGAAGACCGGGTCCTTCCGGAGCTCGTCCTTCGGGGAGCCCGGGTTCTCCTCGAGGTAGGTGTAGAAGCCGTGCATGGTCTCGGCGCGCAGGAAGAACCCCCAGCGACCCGCGCCCAGTCCGCGCCGCAGCCGCAGGCTCCGTGAGAGGGGCGACTCGGAGCCCCGGGTGCCGTGCCGGCTGCCCGTGCCTCCACCTTCTCTCCCCAGTCCGTAGGCCATCGCCACGCCTTCGACGAGCGTGGACTTGCCCGACCCGTTCTCGCCGACCAGGAAGGTGATCCCCGACGCGAGGCTCAGACCGTCGCGCAGCACCTGGGCGACGGCCGGGATGTCGGCGGGCCAGTCGTCGCCCGGCAGCGGGTGCTCCGGGTCGGCCTCGACCCGCACGACGGGCGGCTGGTCGAAGTCCACGGCGGCACCGTACGCCGTACGCCGCTAGCGTGGGCGCATGGCGAGCCCGTTCACCGAGATCGAGGTGGACAACCGTGTCGTGAAGGTGACCAACCCCGACCGCGTCTACTTCCCCCCTCACGACGGCCACAGCGGGGCGACCAAGCTCGACCTGGTCGAGTACTACCTGAGCGTCGGCCCCGGCATCGTGAACGCCCTGTACGAGCGACCCTGCATGCTCCACCGCTTCCCGACCGGGCTGTCGGGGGACAAGGTGCACCAGAAGCGGCTCCCGTCGGGCGCACCCGACTGGGTCGAGACCGTGCAGCTGCACTTCCCGCGCTGGAACCGCACCGCCGACGAGCTCTGCGTGACCGAGCTCGGCGCGGTGATCTGGGCGGTCCAGATGTCGACGGTGGAGTTCCACCCCTGGAACAGCCGCCGTGAGGACCCCGAGAAGCCCGACGAGTGGCGGATCGACCTCGACCCCGGCCCGCTCAGCGACTTCGCCCAGGTGCAGCGCGTCGCGGGGGTGACCCACGAGATCCTCGACGAGCTCGGCGCCGTGGGCTATCCGAAGACCAGCGGCGGCAAGGGGCTGCACGTCTACGTCCGGATCCGGCCCGACCACGGCCACAAGGAGGTACGCCGCGCCGCCCTGGCCTTCGCCCGCGAGGTCGAGCGCCGGATGCCCGACGACGTGACCACGCTGTGGTGGCGCAAGGACCGCGACCCCCATCACCTGTTCGTGGACTACAACCAGAACGCCCGCGACCACACCATCGCGGCGGCGTACTCCGTGCGCGGCTTCCCGGACGCCCGGGTCTCCACGCCGGTGCGCTGGGACGAGGTCGACGACTGCGACCCCCACGACTTCACGATCTTCACCGTCCCGGAGCGCTTTGCCGCGTTGGGCGACCTGCACCACGACATCGACGACCACGTCTTCGACCTCGCTCCGCTGCGCGAGTGGGCCGACCGCGACGAGGCGGCCGGCCTCACCTCCACCACCGGCCCCCAGGGGGCCGGCGACGAGGACGCAGGCTGACGGCTGACGGCGCTGCCGGGCACCACCCGCCCTAGGATCGCCGCGTGCCCCCTGCTCCGAACGGCCCCGACCAGCCGGACGCCGGGGACCCCGCGCCCGCCGCCGTCGCGGTGTACGCCGCCGGGCACGCCGACCTCGTGCTCGCGGGCGCCGAGGCGGTCGAGCTCGTCACCAGCCTGCTGGACGAGGCGGGCATCAACTACCTGACCGTCTCGGGGCGCACCAAGAGCGTCGCGTCCTTCGCGGAGAAGGCGGTCCGGTCCGTCGACGGCGTGCGGCTCTACACCCAACCGCTGCGTGAGATCGGCGACCAGCTCGGCGTCCGCGTGATCACCTACGTGCGCGACGACGTGGACGCGGTCGCCGAGCTGCTGGCCGACCAGGTGGTGGTCAACGACGACCGCGACCTCGGCCGCGAGACCGCCAGCGAGGGCCGGTTCGGCTACGCGAGCCGCCACCTCCAGATCGCCCTCGACGCCGCCCGCGTGGGCCAGCCCGCCTACGCGCACCTGGCCGGCCGCAACGTCCAGGTCCAGATCCGTACCGTGCTCCAGCACGCCTGGGCCGAGTTCGAGCACGACATCCGCTACAAGGGGACGGTCCCGCCGGAGCACGCCCATGACTTCGACCGGCGCTTCACCCTCGCCGCGGGCCTGCTCGAGCTGGCGGACCAGGAGTTCGCGACCATCCGCGACCGGCTGCGCGGCCCCGTGGCCAGCGCCGAGCCCGCCGACCCCGTCACCCTGGGTGACGACCCGCGCCTCGACGCCCGCGAGCTCGCGGCCTTCCTGGCCGGCCAGTACGCCGACGCCGGCTGGTCGCGCGCCGACCACTACGACTGGGTGTCCGGACTGCTGCTCGAGCTCGGCATCACCTCGCTCGACGAGCTCGGCGAGATCCTGCGTGCCACCGACGAGCAGCTGATCCGCGAGCGGATGGACTACCGCTACCCGCCCGGCGCCGTGCGCCGGCTCGACGACGCCCTGCTCGCGACGTACGGGCCGACCTACGTCGACCTGCACGGCAACGCCCACCGCGCCACCGCGCTCCGCGCGCGCCTCGACAAGCTGACCGGCCCCTAGGATCAGCCCCGTGGGCCTCCAGATCACGCCGAGCATCCTGACCGCCGACTTCGCCGACCTCGGCGCCGAGCTCGCCCGGATCCCCAGCGCGGACTGGGTGCACGTCGACGTGATGGACAACCACTTCGTGCCCAACCTGACCTTCGGCCCGACCATGGTCGAGGCCCTGGCCCGCAGCACGGCCGTGCCGATCGACGCGCACCTGATGATCACCGACGCGGACCGCAACGCGCCGGCGTACGCCGAGGCCGGCGCCGCGAGCGTGACCTTCCACGTCGAGGCCACGGCGGCCCCCGTCCGGCTGGCCCGCGAGCTCCGCAACCAAGGCGCTCGCGCCAGCATGGCCCTCAGGCCGGCCACGCCGATCGAGCCCTACGAGGACCTGCTGGCCGAGCTCGACATGGTGCTGATCATGACCGTGGAGCCCGGGTTCGGCGGCCAGAAGTTCCTCGACCTGTGCCTGCCCAAGCTCCGCCGGGCTCGGGAGCTGATGGACAAGCACGGCGTCGAGACCTGGCTGCAGGTCGACGGCGGCGTGAGCCTGGAGACGATCGGGCGCTGCGCCGAGGCGGGGGCCGACGTGTTCGTCGCCGGCTCGGCGGTCTTCGACGCCGACGACCCCGACGCGATGGTGGCCGCGCTCCGCCGGGCCGCGCAGGGCGAGGACGTCTGACCACCACCCCGTGAGACGCGGGCAGCCGCGGGGGTAGGCTGGGCGCAGCAAGCCACGTGCTCGCGTGCTCTGGGGGCGGTGAAACTCCGCACCGGCGGTGACTGGGGAGACCCGGAAGTCCGCGACCCGGTCTCAGCCAGAGGCCGGTTGACCAGGTGGAACTCCTGGACCGACGGTCAAAGTCCGGATGGGAAGCGCACGCAGGGTCATGGCCGTCGGTCGAGCGTCGACCACGGCCCGCCCCGTTGCCCCGGAGTCCGCGACCGGACCGGAGAGGCAGCGACCGTGAGCAGGACCGTCGAGCCGACCTACAGCGACGCCGAGCGCGCAGCGATGCGCCGCGCCCTCGCGCTGGCGGCGACGGACGGCGTACCCCTCGGGCCGAACCCGCGCGTCGGGTGCGTCCTGCTCGACGCCGACGGACGGACCCTGGCCGAGGGCTACCACCGTGGCGCGGGCTCACCCCACGCCGAGGTGGACGCGCTCGCGCGGGCCGACGGCACGGCGCACGGGGCGACGGCCGTGGTCACGCTCGAACCCTGCAACCACACCGGCCGCACCGGTCCGTGCTCCCAGGCGCTGATCGCCGCGGGCGTACGCCGGGTGGTCGTGGCGCAGCCCGACCCGAACCCGGTCGCCACCGGGGGAGCGGAGACGCTCCGGGCGGCCGGCGTCGAGGTCGACACGGGTCTGCTCGGCGACGAGGCCCGGGCCCTGAACCGGGTCTGGACGTTCGCGGTGGAGCACGGCACGACCGTTCGTGACCTGGAAGTTCGCCTCGAGCCTGGACGGCCGCAGCGCGGCCGCCGACGGCACCAGCCGCTGGGTCTCGAGCCCGGCGGCCCGCCTGGACACGCACCGGCTGCGCGCGCTCTGCGACACGATGCTCGTCGGGACCGGCACCGTCGCCGTCGACGATCCGCACCTGACCGTCCGCGACGGTGCCGGCGTCCCGCTGCCGCACCAGCCGCTGCGGGTGGTGATGGGGGAGCGCGACCTCGACGCCGGCCGGCGGATCTTCGACGACGCGGCCGAGACGCTCCACCTGCGTACCCGCGACCCCGAGGCCGCGCTCAAGGAGCTGTTCGCGCGGGACCGGCAGCACGTCTTCCTGGAGGGTGGCCCGACGCTCGCCGCGGCGTTCCTGCGAGCAGGTCTGGTGGACGAGGTCGTGGCGTACGTCGCGCCGATGCTGCTGGGAGCGGGCACCGCCGCCGTCGGTGACCTGGGAATCACCACGGTCACCGAGGCGCTGCACCTCTCGGTCACCGACGTCACCGTGCTGCCCCCACGGGCCGAGGGCGACGACGTGAACGTGCGGATCACGATGACGGGACCGCAGGTCGAGCCCGTCGAGACCCAGAGAGAGGGCTGAGCATGTTCACCGGGATCGTGGAGGAGCTGGGCGTCGTCGCGGCGATCGAGCAGCAGTCGGACGCCGTCCGTCTCACCGTCCGCGCCACCACCGTTCTCGAGGACGTCGCCCTCGGCGACTCGATCTCGGTGAACGGCTGCTGCCTCACGGTGGTCTCGACCGGCTCGACCGCGGCTCGACCGGCTCGGTCGACCTGTTCACCGCCGACGTGATGGCGGAGACCCTCGACAAGACCGGTCTCGGCGCGCTGGCCCCGGGCGACCGCGTCAACCTCGAGCGTGCGGTCACCGCCGGGACCCGCCTGGGCGGCCACCTGGTCCAGGGCCACGTCGACGCCGTCGCGCACGTCGTGCGTCGCGACCCCGGTGACCACTGGGAGGTCGTGACGATCTCGCTGCCGCCCGACCTGGCGCCGTACCTCGTGGACAAGGGCTCCGTCACCGTCGACGGCGTCAGCCTCACCGTGGTGGAGGCGGGCGAGGAGACCTTCACCGTCAGCCTGATCCCCGAGACGCTGCGTCGCACCACCCTCGGCTTCCGCGCACCCGGCGACCCCGTCAACCTCGAGGTCGACGTGATCGGCAAGTACGTCGCCCGCCAGCTCGACGCCCAGCTCGACACGCGGCTGGCGCGGCTCCGACCCTCCGAAGGGACTCCCTCGTGAACCTCCTGCAATGGCTCTACGACGCCCAGGTGACGATCGCCGGTCACCCGATCACGTGGCGCGAGATCCTCGGCAACGGCTTCGGGTTCGCCTCCGCCGTCGGAGGCCTGCGACGCCGGGTGTGGGCCTGGCCGGTGGGCATCATCGGCAACGTCCTGCTCTTCAGCGTCTTCATCGCCGCCACCTTCGAGGCGGACGCCCAGCAGCCGCTGTTCGGGCAGGCCGGGCGGCAGGTGTTCTTCATCATCATGAGCATCTACGGCTGGTGGCGCTGGCACGCGATCAAGTCCCACCGCGCCGACTCCGCGCCCGCGATCACGCCACGCTGGGCGACCGCGGGCGAACGGGCCGGCTACCTCCTGGTGTGGCTGGCGGGGCTGCTGGTCTTCCAGTGGCTGTTCTCGGTGATCGGCGCCGGCTGGCCCGCCCCGCGCTGGTACTACTGGTGCGACGCCTGGATCTTCGTCGGCTCGATGATCGCGACGTTCGCGATGGCGAGGGGCTGGACCGACTTCTGGCTGGCCTGGATCGCGGTCGACCTCGTCGGCGTACCGCTGCTGTGGCACAGCCACTACTACCCGACCGCGATCCTGTACGTCGTGTACGGCGGCCTCGTGGTCTGGGGCTTCGTGGTGTGGCTCAAGGCGAGCCGGACCGAGCGAGACCCCGCACTCGAGGAGGCCCTGGCATGACCGGCACGAGCATCCGGCTGGACACCGTCGAACGCGCGATCGCCGACATCGCGGCCGGCAAGGCGGTCGTGGTCGTCGACGACGTGGACCGCGAGAACGAGGGCGACCTCGTCTTCGCCGCCGCCAAGGCGACGCCGGAGCTGATGGCCTTCACGATCCGGCACAGCAGCGGCGTGATCTGCGTGCCGATGCCCGCGCGACATGCTGGACCGGCTCGAGATCCCGCTGATGACGCCGCACAACCGCGACCGGATGCGGACCGCGTACACGATCTCGGTGGACGCCCGCGACGGCGTCACGACCGGGATCAGCGCCGCCGACCGCGCCCACACCGCGCGGGTGCTGGCCGACTCGGCCACCGAGCCCTGGGAGCTGACCAGGCCCGGGCACGTGTTCCCGCTGCGCTACCGCCGGGGCGGGGTGCTGGTCCGGCGCGGGCACACCGAGGCGGCCGTCGACCTCGCCCGGCTGGCCGGTCTCACGCCGGCCGGCGTCCTGGTCGAGGTGGTGAACGACGACGGCACCATGAAGCGGTCGCCGCAGCTGCGGGAGTTCGCCGACGAGCACGGGCTGGCGATGATCTCGATCGACGACCTGGTCCGCTACCGGCACCGCACCGAGGTGCTGGTCGAGCGCGTCGCCGCCACCCGGCTGCCGACCCGGCACGGTGAGTTCACGGCGTACGGCTACCGGTCGACGATCGACGGGTCCGAGCACCTCGCCCTCGTCCACGGCGACCTCACCGGCGACGAGCCGGTGCTGACCCGGGTGCACTCGGAGTGCCTCACCGGCGACGTGTTCGGATCCCAGCGCTGCGACTGCGGCCCCCAGCTCGACGAGGCGCTCGAGCGGGTCGCCGAGGCCGGGCGTGGCGTGGTCGTCTACCTCCGTGGCCACGAGGGCCGGGGGATCGGGCTGGTGGCCAAGCTGCAGGCCTACGCGCTGCAGGACGCCGGGCGCGACACGGTGGACGCCAACCTCGACCTCGGTCTGCCGGCGGACGCGCGCCACTACGGCGCGGCGTCCCAGGTGCTCCGGGACCTCGGGGTGTCCCGGGTGCGGCTCCTGACGAACAACCCCGAGAAGTCCGAG
Organism: uncultured Actinomycetota bacterium; assembly: GCA_963742195.1. GTDB lineage: Bacteria > Actinomycetota > Actinomycetes > Propionibacteriales > Nocardioidaceae > Nocardioides. The sequence goes on along the minus strand of CAVULA010000003.1, from coordinate 106,721 downwards.
AGCCTCGAGGACTTCGGCATCCGCGTGGACGAGCAGCTGTCGCTCACGCCGCGCCCCAACAAGCACAACCTGGCCTACCTGCGCACCAAGCGCGACCGGATGGGACACAGCCTCCCCGGGGCTGCCGAGCGGGGCGGACCGATGAGCGGGCACGGCGCCCCGGCCGACGAGCCGGTCGACTGCAGCGAGCTCCGGGTCGGCGTGGTCGCGGCCCAGTGGCACACCGAGGTCATGGACGGCCTGGTCGCGGGCGCACGCCGTGCCCTGGCGGCGTACTCCGTCAGCGGGTGACCGAGGTGCGGGTGCCCGGCACCTTCGAGCTGCCGGTCGTGGCCGGTGAGCTCGCGCGGACCCACGACGCGGTGGTCGCGCTCGGCGTGGTGGTCCGCGGCGGCACCCCCCACTTCGAGTACGTCTGCTCGGCCGCCACCGACGGCCTCACCCGCGTCGCCCTCGATGCCGCCACCCCCGTCGGCTTCGGCGTCCTCACCTGTGACGACGACGCCCAGGCCCTCGACCGGGCGGGCCTCCCCGGCTCCTCGGAGGACAAGGGCTACGAGGCCACCGCCGCGGCCCTCCGCACCGCCCTGGCCCTCCGCTCCCTCCGCACCACCCACGACGTCTGACCGGGCACTACCCGGCCGTGGACCGTCTCGCCCGCCACTCGTCGGCGAGCAGGGCGTACCCGACGCTGTCGACCCAGCCGAGGTCGCGGTGGTAGGAGTCCTCGACGTACTCCGCCTCGCGGCGCATCCCGAGCCGCTCCATCACCGCGAGGGACGGCGTGTTCTCCGAGAAGGCGATGGCCGTCACCCGTCGTACGCCGAGCTCCTCGAAGCAGATGCGGACCAGCTCCGCCACGGCCTCGGTCGCGTAGCCGTGTCCGTGACGAGCCGGGGCGAAGGCCCAGCCCAGCTCCGCCTGGGCGCCCTTCCCGACCTCGGCGACCTCGGCCTGGGCCCAGGCGTCCTCGACCCGCAGGTACAGGTCACCGATGATCTCGTCACCGAGGAGGACGACCAGCGTGAGGTCGAGCACCTCGGGCTTCTCCATCGCGACGGCGTACTCCTCCCACGAGGTCGGCCGACGGGGGAGCCAGCGCGCCACGTCGGGATCTGCGCCGGTAGGGGTACGTCGACGGCAGGTCGGCGGGCTCGAGCGGACGGATGGTCAGGCGCTCGGTGGACTGCGGCCAGGAGGTCCGTTCGAAGGTCACCGCGGTGCCCGCGCTCACCGGGCTGCGCCACTCGTCGGCCAGGACGGCCGCCGAGACCCCGTCGACCCAGCCCAGGTCCCGGTGCAGGGAGTCCGAGCCGGCCGCGGCCCTCGATCGTCATCCCGATCTTCTCCATCACCCGGATCGAGGCGGTGTTGGCCGCGAACGCGCCCGCCGTCACCCGGCGGAGCCCGAGCCCGTCGAAGCACAGGCGCAGCAGCTCGGCGGCCCCTTCGCTCGCGTAACCCTGACCGGCGTACGCCGGGTCGACGCACCAGCCGATCTCCGCCTGCGTGCGCTTCGTCCCCTCGGCCACCTCCCGCTGGCTCCAGGCGTCGGACACGGCGAGGTAGAGGTCGCCGATGGGGACACCGTCGCCGGAGCATCACGAGCGTGCTGTCGGTCCGGGCCGGCTCCGAGAAGGCCTGTGCGAACTCGGCGTAGTCGTCGGGCGCCGCGGTCATCCACCGCGCCACCTCGGCCTGCCGGCGGATCGCGAACATCGCCGGGATGTCGTCGCGGGCGAGCGGCCGGATCAGCAGCCGCTCGGTCCGGACCGGCCAGGTCAGCCGCTCGAACGGCGTGGGCTCCTCCATGTCGTCACCCTGGACGGGGTGCGGAGCGTGGGTCAACCGAGAACTACCCTTCTCGCGTGAAGACGTTCGAGCAGCTGTGGGCCGAGCTCGCCGACAAGGCCGAGCGCCGGCCCGACGGCTCCGGCACCGTGCAGGAGCTCGACGCCGGCGTGCACGCGATCGGCAAGAAGCTCGTGGAGGAGGCGGCCGAGGCGTGGATGGCCGCCGAGCACGAGTCCGCGTCGCGCGCCGCGGAGGAGATCAGCCAGCTGCTGTACCACGCCCAGGTGCTGATGCTCGCCTGCGACCTGTCCCTCGACGACGTCTACGCGCACCTGTGAGGTCCTGATGGTCTCGACGACTCCCGACGACGGCGCGCTGCTGCGCATCGCCGTCCCCAACAAGGGTGCCCTGTCCCAGTCCGCCATCGAGATGCTCCGCGAGTCCGGCTACCGGCAGCGCCAGGACACCAAGGAGCTCACCCTGGTCGACGCCGACAACGGCGTGGAGTTCTACTACCTGCGCCCGCGCGACATCGCGCTCTACGTCGGTGAGGGCACGCTCGACGTCGGCATCACCGGGCGCGACCTCCTGCTCGACTCCGGCGCCAAGGCCGAGGAGGTGCTGGGGCTCGGCTTCGGTCGCAGCACCTTCCGCTTCGCCGGCCCGGTGGGGCAGTACGCCGACCCGTCGCAGCTCCAGGGCACCCGCATCGCCACGTCGTACGTCGGGATCGTGCGCCAGTACCTCGCCGAGCGCGGGATCGACGCCACCGTGAACCGCCTCGACGGGGCCGTCGAGACCAGCGTCCAGCTCGGCGTCGCCGACGTGATCGCCGACGTGGTGGAGACCGGCACCACCCTGGCCAAGGCGGGGCTCGAGACCTTCGGCGACGCCGATCCTGGAGTCGGAGGCGGTGCTGATCACCCGCGGCAGCGAGACCCCGTCCGGTCTCGACGTCTTCCGCCGCCGGCTCGAGGGCGTGATGGTCGCCCGCAGCTACGTGATGATGGACTACGACATCCCCGAGCAGCAGGTCGTCCGGGCGGTCGCCCTGACCCCCGGCATCGAGAGCCCGACGGTCTCGCCCCTGCATCGCGAGGGCTGGGTCGCGGTGCGCGCGATGGTGCCCCGCGCCGGTGCCCACCGGGTGATGGACGAGCTCTGGACCATCGGCGCCCGCGGCATCCTGGTGACCGACATCCATGCCTGCCGTCTCTGAGCCGTCGCTGCCCCACACCTGGCGACCCCTGGGCGTGCGGCTCGCGTTCGGCTTCTTCGGTGGCCTGCTCGTCGTGGTCTGCGTCGCCGCCTGGTACGCCGTCGGCCCCGAGGTGCGCGCCCGGGTCAACATCTACCAGCAGCTGACGATGCTGCTGCTCGCCGCGATGACCGGCGTCCTCGCCTGGGGCCTGATGCGCTGCAAGGTCACCGCCACGGCCGCCGGCCTCGAGATCGTCAACGGCTACCGCCGCCACGCCTACGAGTGGGCGCAGGTCCTGGCGGTGCACCTGCCGACCGGCGCGCCCTTCATGATCCTCGACCTCGCCGACGGCACCAGCCGCCAGGCGCTGGCGATCCAGTCGGCCGACGGCGACCGCGCGAAGATCGCGGTGCGCCAGCTGCGGATGCTGCTCGCCCGCACCGCCTCGGAGTCACTCGAGCGCCCGGATCCCCCAGGAGACTGACACCTCGTCGCCCGGCTCGCCGGCCGGCGCCAGGGTGATCAGGTCGCGTCCGGTCCGGAACGCGTCGGGCGGAGCGGTCATCGGCTCCACGGCGAGCGCCTGCCGGGCACGCGGCGTAGCCGTCGTCGGCGCTGAAGACCATCAGCCACGGATGGTGCCGGTCGACCCACAGGGCGACCCCGAGACCGGTCGCCGGGTCGCGGACCGAGGCGGTCGCCACGTCCTCGGCGTCGCGGGCTGAGCCGGCCGAACGCGTGGTCGAGCACGGTGTCGCGGACCGGCCGGGCCACCCGGAAGTCGTACGGCGTCCCGCTCACGTCCTCGTCACCGGTCGGCAGCTGACCGCTCGTCGGAGAGCATCCGCAGCGAGGCCGGCAGGGTCAGCTCCCAGTCGTCGACCGGTCCGGGCCCGGCGCTGAGGTAGGGATGGGCGCCCGACGCGTACGGCGCCGGGCTGGTCGCCGAGGTTGGTCGCGGTCTGCGTCACGGTCAGGCCGTCGGCCGACAGGTCGTAGACGACGTGGAGGTCGAGGGTCCAGGGGTAGCCGGTCTGGGCCATCAGCCGGTACCCGAGCGTGATCGACGTGGCCGTGTGCTCCTGGGCGGTCCAGGACGCCCACCGGGCGAGCCCGTGGATCGCGTTGTGGCGAGCCGGCTCGGTGAGTCCGACCTGGAGGTCACGGCCGTCGAAGGAGTAGGCGCCGTCGCGGATCCGGTTCGGCCACGGCACCAGCAGCTGGCCGCGCCCGCCCGCCGACATCTCGTCCTCGGCGAACCCGTCGAGCAGCGGCCGACCGGCGTGCTCCAGGACGCGGAGCGCGGCCCCGCTCTCGGTGACCACGGCGCGGTAGTCGCCGGCCGTGACCTCGAACTGCTCTCCCGACGGCGCCGTCATGGCGGCGAGACTAGCGTCTGCCGAGCCGAGAGCTGGGCGGCACCGCCGCCGACCTGCGCCGTCTACGGCAGGACCGACAGCCCGATCGGGCCGGGGTTCCAGGCGATCTCCCACCGGACGCCGTCGGGGTCGGCGAAGTAGCCGGTGTAGCCGCCCCAGTCGCGCTCGGCGGGCCCGGTCACGTCCGCACCGGCGGCGCGTGCCTCGCCGAGCACCTCGTCGACCTCCTCCCGCGTCGCCACGTTGTGGGCCAGCGTGAACGGAGGTACGCCGGGTCCCCGGCGCACCGGCCCGACCTCCTCCTCGAAGCCCGTCTCGGCCCACAGCGACAGCACCAGCCGCTCGCCGGCGCGGATCATCACCACCTCACCCGGTACGTCGAGCTCCGGCGTCCAGCCCAGCCCGTCGACGTAGAACGCCCGGGTGGCCGCCAGGTCGTGGGCGGCGAGGGTCACGAACGAGATGCGTGGGTCCATCGACCTACCGTCGCACAGGCGCGCCGACCACTCAGCCCCGCAGGGAGCCGAGCCTGCCGTCGAGGACGACGTCGGCGCGCTCGCGGGTGCGCTCGCGCGTCGAAGACCTCCTGCTCGTCGACCGCCCACTGCCGCCAGTTCTCGGCCACGCCGACGCCGCCGCGCTCGAGCCCCCGGGCCATCCGCAGGTCGTAGGGCACCTCGACCCAGGCCAGCACGGTGATCAGCCCGGCATGCTGGAGGGCTCCGGACCCGACGCCCTCCAGCACCAGGATCGGCGCCGGCGGGACGACGACCGTCTCGGCCCAGGCATGGCCCGGCCAGTCCCAGCGCCGGTAGCTGCCCGGCCACCCGGCCGCGAGCGGCGGCAGCAGGGTGTCGAGCTGGTCGGTGACGCGCGGCAGCCCGTCCCAGCCCTCGAAGAGGTCGTCCATGTGGATCACGGGCGCCCCCGACAGCGAGGCGATCTCGTCGGCGAGCGTCGTCTTGCCCGACCCGGCCGGCCCGTCGACGCAGATCAGCCGGCCGGTGCCCAGGCTGGGCGGACGCGATCGCGCCAGCGCCAGCACCTCGGCGGCGTTGCTCACCAGGCGTTCCCGCAGCCGCGGTACGTCGGCACCTCGTCGACGAAGGCGTCGCCGGCCAGCAGCCGGACGGTGTTGGTGTGCTCGAACAGCTCGCCGGACTTCGCATGCCGGAACCACACCAGGTCGCCGATCCGCAGCATCGCCGCCGGGTAGCCGGTGAGCGGGGGTCTGCACCTCGCCGGCGCCCTCGAGCCCGGTCAGGTGGAGTCCGGGCGGAGCCCAGGGCACCGGCGCCCGGTCGGCGCCGGTCGGCCCGGACGCGATCAGGCCGCCGCCGTGCACCGTCGCCATCGTGGGCGACGGATGCCGGGTCACCGGCAGGCCGTAGAACGCCGCGGGGCGCGGCGAGAACGACTGGTAGTGGTCGAACAGGCCCGGGACCAGGAGCCCCGACCCGGCCGCGATCTCGGTGACGGCGCGGTCGGCCGCGGTCGCCTCGACCGAGCCGGAGCCGCCGCCGTTCCAGAACTCCAGCTCCACGAGGTCGGCCAGCCGGTCGGCGATCACCCGTCGGCGCTCGGCGAGCTGTGCCATCGAGGCGGCCTTGAGCCGGCGTACGACGAGCGACTTGGCGCGCTGCGACGGGACGTCGTCGGGGACCCCGGCCACCTGGCCCTCGTAGGTCATCACGCCGACCAGCGCGAACCCGGCGCGCTCGGTGACGTGGCGGGCCAGGGCGCAGCACGTCCTCCAGGTCGTGCAGCGGTGACCGCTTGGGGCCGACGTGCTGTCCGCCCATCCGGAGCCCGGCGTCGATGTCGAGGGCGACCCGGACCCGGACTGCGTCGCGAGGAGCGGATCGAGTCGACCACGTCGAGCTGGGCGACGTCGTCGACCATCAGCGTGATCCGGCTCGCCGCCGAGGGCGAGGCGACCAGCCGCGCCAGGGCGTCCCGGTCGACCGTCGGGTAGGCGATCACGATGTCGTCGGCGATGCCCTGCTGCTCCAGCCACAGGGCCTCGCGCAGCGTGTAGCCGAGGACGCCGGAGAAGCCCGGGGTGGCCAGGGCACGCTCGATGAGGGCGGGCACGCGCAGTGACTTCGAGGCGACCCGGATCGGCTTGCCGCCCGCCCGGCGCGCCAGGTCCGCCGCGTTCGCGTCGAAGGCGTCGAGGTCGACCACCATCAGCGGTGTCGGCGGGGGAGGGTCGAGGGCCGCCACGGCCCCGGTGAGCCGCGACCACAGGCGGTTCCGGGCGACGTGGGAGTCGCCGGTCGTCGTGCCGGGCATCAGGAGATGCCGCGCTTCTTCAAGATCGCCTGGATCTCGGCCATCTCGTCGTCGATGAGCGGGTCGGGGCTCTTCGTGGCCCCGATGGCCGTGGGCGCGGAGGTCCGCCCGACCGCCGGCGCGTCTTCGGGCTTCTGACGGCGACCGAGCATCCTCGCGCCGCCGATCAGGACGAACGCGACGAAGCCGATGATCATCCCCAGCCAGCGTGGAGGGGCTGAAGACCAGGTGGGCCAACCAGTTGCTCAGCGTGTCGGTGATGTCGCCGAAGACCTCGAGCAGTCCGGTCAGCCAGGCGGCGATCGGCAGCAGGGTGAGCCCGGCACCCCGGACGGCGGCGACCATCCCGCGGTGCCGGAGCGCCCACCAGGTGTAGATGCCGCCGACGCACCGACAGCGACAGGGCCAGCGCTCCCCAGGACACGTCGTTCACCCCTCCAGCGTAGGCCGTCGCTGTCGAGAGGTCCCAGGGCGCGGCGTGGCAGGATCCGCCCCATGTCGCACCAGCCCGATCCCGCCGGCACCGGCCGGGCGATCCCGGACCCGGGTTTCGCGGGCGACGACGGCTCGGCGATCCCCTGACCTCACGGCCGCCCTCGCGGCGTACGCGCGCGGACCCGGGACGGCACCTCGAGGTGTTCCTCGCCCTCCAGCGCTCGCGCCTGCTGGTCCCGGTCGTCGCCGTGCTCGGCGAGGTCGAGGTCGACGAGGCGGGACTCGCCCACGACAAGACCAGTGACATGGCCACGGCCCTGCTCACCGGCCGCGACGGGAGGCAGGCGCTGCTGGCGTTCACGAGCCTCGCAGACCCTCGCCGCGTGGCGCCCGGACGCGCGTCCGGTGCCGGTCGCGGCACCGCTGGCTGCCCGGTCCGCGCTGCAGGAGGGCGCGGCGGCGCTCGTGGTCGACGTGGCCGGCCCGACGACGTACGCCGTCGAGGGCGACCTGCTCGACGGCCTCGCGCGCGGGTGGCTGCTCGCCCGGACCCCCGACGGGCCGGTCTGGCGGTCGGTCGCGGAATAGCCACCTGACCTGGGTCGTTGATACCCTTGTTCCCGACCGATCGGGCGCACTCTGCATCCACCGGGAGCCGGGCTCGGTCCGACAAGTGGAGGCTCACTCCCACCCGCACCGACCGCAGCGCTGGCAACAGGGCACAGGTCGTCGGGTTCGGTCCGCACCGCAGGTGTGACGCATGCCGTCGCACCCTCGGTGCACCTCGAGCCTCCGCGCGTCGCGCGGGGGCTCTCGTCGTATCCGAGGGTCCACCCCGTGGCGGTCATCCCACCGTTCGACCCATGGAGGACACATCAGCACCGAGCTACGCATCAACGACCGGATCCGGGTACCCGAGGTCCGGCTCGTCGGACCCAACGGCGAGACCGTCGGCATCGTTCCCACGGGCGAGGCCCTCAAGCTCGCCCAGGAAGCCGACCTCGACCTCGTCGAGATCGCCCCGATGGGCAAGCCCCCGGTCTGCAAGCTCATGGACTACGGGAAGTTCAAGTACGAGAACGCCCAGAAGGCCCGTGAGGCGCGCCGGAACCAGACGAACGTGATCATCAAGGAGATGAAGCTTCGTCCCAAGATCGACGCGCACGACTACGAGACCAAGAAGGGTCACGTCGTGCGGTTCCTGAAGGCCGGCGACAAGGTCAAGATCACCATCATGTTCCGCGGTCGCGAGCAGCACCGCCCCGAGCTGGGGTTCCGGCTGCTGCAGCGTCTGGCCGAGGACGTCACGGAGCTGGGCTTCGTGGAGTCCGCGCCGAAGCAGGACGGCCGCAACATGATCATGGTGCTCGGGCCGCACAAGAAGAAGGCCGAGGCCAAGGTGGACATGGAGGCGGCGAAGGCCGACCGGATGGCCGCCCGTGCCGCCGAGGAGGCCGAGGAGCGCGCCGAGCGCACCGCGCACAACGCCGGGCACGCCGTGGCCCAGAAGAAGGAACGCGGACGGAGCGAGAACCTGGATCCCGAGATCGAGGCCTGAGCGAAGCGAAGGACTCGAGATCGACTCCCGAGCGCAGCGAAGGTGTCGATCGAGCACAGACAAGCCACACCGAGTTTCGGTGGCCGGTGCCCGCACCGCGAGCCACCACGAGAGTTCGTAGAAGAGGAAGAGAAAACGATGCCGAAGAACAAGACGCACTCCGGCGCGAGCAAGCGGTTCAAGGTGACCGGCTCGGGCAAGCTGATGCGCGCGAAGGCCGGCAAGCGCCACCACCTGGAGGTCAAGCCCTCCAAGGTGACCCGCCGCCTGTCGGGCGACGCCGACGTCGCCAAGAACGACGTCCCGCGCATCAAGAAGCTGCTCGGCCGCTAGGAGGCCCGCGCTCGCGCGCGACCTCACCACCTCCAGATCCGAAGATCCCACCGCAAGGAGTACCACCATGGCACGCGTCAAGCGGGCAGTGAACGCCCACAAGAAGCGTCGTACCACTCTCGAGCGCGCCAGCGGCTACCGCGGCCAGCGCTCGCGCCTCTACCGCAAGGCCAAGGAGCAGGTCACCCACTCCCTGGTCTACAGCTACCGTGACCGCAAGGCGCGCAAGGGCGACTTCCGCCGGCTCTGGATCCAGCGGATCAACGCCGCTGCCCGCGCCAACGGCATGACCTACAACCGCTTCATCCAGGGGCTCAACCTGGCCGGCGTCGAGGTCGACCGCAAGATCCTGGCCGACCTCGCCGTCAACGACGCGCCCGCCTTCGCGGTGCTCGTCGAGACCGCCAAGGCCGCCCTGCCCGAGGACGTCAACGCACCCAAGGCCTCCTGAGGCCTTCGGTCACGTGCCCACCGTCGGTCGAGCCTGTCGAGACCACGGATGACCCCCTTGACCGTCGGCAACCGCCGGGTCAAGGACGCGCGCAGGCTCAGCCGCCGTTCGGTCCGCACCGAACGGCGGCTGTTCCTCGCCGACGGCCCCAAGGCGCGTCGAGGGCGCCCTCGAGGCGGGCTGCGTCGTCGAGGTCTTCGCGACCCCCGACGCCTCCGAGCGGTACGCCGCGCTGGTGGCGCCGGCGCCCGCGCGTCTCCCTGGTCGACGACCGTGCCCTGGCCTCGCTCAGCGACAGCGTGACCCCGGCCGGGATCGTCGCCGTGTGCTCGTTCCTCGACGTCCCGCCGGAGTCGGCGCTCGCCGCCGCCCGCAGCGGATCGTCGCTGGTGGTGATCGCTGCCGACGTGCGCGAGCCCGGCAACGCCGGCACCCTCGTCCGCACCGCCGACGCGCTGGGGGCCGACGCGGTCGTGCTGGCCGGCCACTCCGTCGACCTCTACAACCCCAAGACCGTGCGCGCGAGCGTCGGCAGCGTCTTCCACCTGCCGGTCGGCGTCGAGCCCGACCCCGCGGCGGCGGTCGTCGCCGCGCAGGCGGCCGGGCTGGTCGTGCTGGCCGCGGACGGGGCGGGCGAGCTCGCGCTGTCCGACGCCGGCGGCGATCCTGGCCGGTCCGATCGCCTGGCTCTTCGGCAACGAGGCGTGGGGGCTCCCCGCCGAGCTGGCCGCCCTGGCCGACCACCGCGTGCGGATCCCGATCCCCGGCCGGGCCGAGAGCCTGAACCTCGCCACCGCCGCCGCGATCTGCCTCCACGAGAGCGTCCGGGTGCGCTGACCCGCCCAGCCGCTGCGGCCTCCGCGGCGGTCGCGGACGTCGCTGCTCGTCGTAGTGCTCGTGCCCGAGCCGGCGGAACAGGGTGAGGATCTCGCCGAAGACCGCCTCGCCGACGACCATGTCCTCGAGCGTGCCCTGGCGGTCCTTGGCGAGGTCGACGAGCAGGCGTCTCGGTCCGGCACAGCTCGTCGGCGAGGTGGGCGTAGTAGCCCAGGATCTCCGGGTTGACGGTCAGCAGCTCGGCGCCGCCCAGCTCGACCACCGCGGCCAGCCGGCGGCGGGCGGCGGCGTCCGGGCGGACGCCGCTCCAGCCGATCGCGTCGATCGCGGCGTCCACGCTGGCGGACAGCTCCGGAGCCGGGAGGCGCCTCCGGCAGCGGCGGGCTGAGCGCGTCGGAGATCTCGCACAGCACCTCGTGGGAGGGCCGCGAGTCGTCCTCGACGCCGTCGACGATCACCTGCAGGGCCGACACCGGGGCGCCGCCGACCTCGCGCAGCGCCCGCAGGACGCGGAGCCGGCGCAGGTGCGTCTCGTCGTACTCCGCGCGGCGCGGCCCGACCGTCTCACCGGGCGGCAGCAGCCCCTCGCGGAGGTAGTACTTCACCGTCGCCAGCGGTACGTCGGCACGGTCGGCCAGCTCGGACACCAGCATCGTTCTCACTCGATTCATGGCAAAATTCGCGAAAATCCTGCGAAATCGGTTGTGCGGAGGTGGATACCGCCACTATCTTACTCCTTGTTCGCATTCCCGAGAGGCGAACACCGGGCGGGTCCCACGGGGGAGGGTCCGTCCACCTACGTTGCGGGCCGGCCCCACCGGGGGGAGGGGCCGCCCCAGCAACGTGATCTCTGACTAGGCTGCCGCGCGTGGACGTCCCCGAGGGTGCTCTGAGCGCGCAGAGCGACGTGGACCTCCTGCCCGACGGGGTCGTCATCGCCGACGGCGACGGGCGCGTCCGCCTGCTCAACCAGCGGGCCGCCCAGATGCTCGGGCGTCAGCCCCGACTCCGCCGTCGGTCGGCCCCTCGACGACGTGCTGGGGGTCACCAACCAGGAGGGCGCGGCCTGGTGCGCCTGTGTCCGGCCCTACGACGGGCTGGTCATCCGGACCGGCGTCCCCGAGCAGTCGTGGGTGCTGCCCACCGGCGACGAGGTGCTCGTCGCGGCCCGGTTCCACCGGTCACCCGGCCGCGGTCCGGTCACCGAGGTCGCGGTCAGCCTGCGCTCCGGCCGCGCGCGCGCCCGCCTCGACCGCGACCGTTCCGACCTCGTCGCCACCGTCGCCCACGAGCTGCGCTCGCCCCTGACCGGCGTCAAGGGCTTCGTCCAGGCCCTCCTCAACCGGTGGGACCGGCTCAGCGACGACCAGAAGAAGCTGATGCTCACCACCGTCCACGCCGACTCCGACCGGCTCAGCCGCCTGATCACCGAGCTGCTCGACGTGGCCAGGCTCGACACCGGCCGGCTCTCGATGCACCAGCGGCCCTGCGACGTCGCCCAGCTCACCCACCGCGTGATCGACAGCGTCCGGGCCGGTGCTCCGCACCGGATCGAGTACGTCGCCCCCGACGACCTCCCGGGCATCTGGGCCGACCCCGACAAGTTCACCCAGGTGCTCACCAACGTGCTCGAGAACGCGATCCGGCACGGCTCCGACCCGGTGACGGTGACCGCGAGCCGCGACGGCGACCTGGTCGCCGTCCAGGTCGACGACTCCGGGGACGGCATCGCGCCGGAGGTCCGGCAGCGCGCGTTCACCAAGTTCTGGACCACCGGGCAGCGCGGCGGGTCCGGCCTGGGGCTGTACCTGGTCAACGGTCTGGTCCGCGCCCACGGCGGCACGGTGACCATCGGTGACGCTCCCGCGGGCGGTGCGCGGATCGTGATGACCTGGCCCGCGTTCGGGACCGACGGACCGTCCACCGGCGAAACCCCGTCGCAGCGCCAGGAGCGGCCTTCCTAGACTGGTGCGGCGCAGCCGCGCCCGCCCGCAGCTCCACAGCACCGCGAAAGGCACCCATGTCGGGCCCGAACACCCAGTACGACCCGGTCGAGGTCACCCCGCTGCAGGCGGAGCACGTCGCGGCCATGCGCGACGAGGCGCTGGCCGCGATCGCCGCCGCCGGCGACCTCGACGCGCTCAAGCAGGCGCGGATCGACCACGCCGGCGACCGCTCCCCGCTGGCCCTGGCCAACCGCGAGATCGGTGCGCTCCCGCCGCAGGCGAAGAAGGAGGCCGGCCAGCGCGTCGGTCAGGCGCGCGGAGCGGTGAACCAGGCGATCGCCGAGCGCACCGCGACCCTCGAGGCCGAGGCCGAGGAGCGGATGCTCGTCGAGGAGACCGTCGACGTCACCCTGCCGACCGACCGCCACCCGCGCGGGGCCCGCCACCCGATCACCCTGATGTCCGACTACATCGCCGACCTCTTCGTGGCCATGGGCTGGGAGGTCGCCGAGGGGCCGGTGCTCGAGGCCGAGTGGCTCAACTTCGACGCCCTCAACCTCGGTCCCGACCACCCGGCCCGCACCATGCAGGACACCTTCTGGACCGACCCGGCGTCCGACCACCTGGTGCTGCGCACCCACACCTCGCCGGTGCAGGCCCGGACCATGCTGAGCCGGACGCCTCCGATCTACGTGATCTGCCCCGGTCGGGTCTTCCGCACCGACGAGTACGACGCCACCCACTCGCCGATGTTCCACCAGGTCGAGGGACTGGTCGTCGACGAGGGCATCACCATGGCCCACCTCAAGGGCACGCTCGACCACTTCGCCCAGCAGATGTTCGGCGAGGGGATCGTGACGCGCTTCCGCCCGTCGTACTTCCCCTTCACCGAGCCGTCCGCCGAGGTCGACCTGGTCTGCTTCGTCTGCCGTGGCGTGCCCGGCCAGGTGGAGCAGTGCCGCACCTGCAAGGGCGAGGGCTGGATCGAGTGGGGCGGCTGCGGCGTGGTCAACCCCCGCGTGCTGGCCGCCTGCGGCGTCGACTCCGAGCGCTACCGCGGCTTCGCCTTCGGGATGGGCATCGACCGCTCCCTGATGTTCCGCACCGGCGCGGAGGACCTGCGCGCGCTCTTCGAGGGCGACGTGCGCTTCAGCGCCGCCTTCGGGACGGAGTGGTGAGGTGAAGACACCCGTCTCCTGGATCCGCGAGTACGCCGCCCTGCCGGACGACCTGTCGACCGAGGACCTCGCGCGGCGCCTGACCGCGCTCGGCCTCAAGCTCGAGGCGCTCGAACGACCCGGTGCCGAGATCAGCGGGCCGCTGGTCGTCGGTCGCGTGCTGACCGTCGAGCCCGAGCCGCAGAAGAACGGCAAGACGATCAACTGGTGCACCGTCGACGTCGGGGACGCGAACGGCCACGGAGGAACCACAGGGCATCGTCTGCGGCGCCCACAACTTCGCGGCCGGCGACCTGGTCGTCGTCGTGCTGCCCGGGGCGGTGCTGCCCGGCGGGTTCGAGATCTCGGCGCGCAAGACCTACGGCCACGTCTCGGCGGGCATGATCTGCTCCGCGGCCGAGCTGGGACTCGGCGACGACCACGACGGCATCATCGTGCTGCCCGCGGACGCGGGCGTCCCCGGTGACGACGCACGGCCGGTGCTCGGCCTCCAGGAGGAGGTCATCGAGTTCGAGATCAACCCCGACCGGGCCTACGCGCTGTCGCTGCGCGGCGTCGCCCGCGAGGCGGCGCTCGGCTTCGGGGCGGCGTACACCGACCCGGCGCTGCGTGACGTGCCGGCCGCGAACGACGACGGCTACCCGGTCCGGGTCGAGGACCCCCTCGGCTGCCCGGTCTTCGTGGCCCGCACCGTCACCGGCTTCGACCCGTCCGCCCCGACGCCCGACTGGCTGGCCACCCGCATCCGCCTCTCGGGGATGCGCCCGATCTCGCTGGCCGTCGACGTGACCAACTACGTGATGCTCGAGCTCGGCCGCCCGATCCACGGCTACGACGGCGACCGGCTGCAGGGCCCCCTGGTCGTCCGCCGTGCCCGCGAGGGCGAGCGGCTGACCACCCTCGACGGCGTGGACCGCGAGCTGTCCACCGAGGACCTCGTCGTCACCGACGACTCCGGCGTGATCGGGCTCGGCGGGGTGATGGGTGGCGAGGCCACCGAGATGTCCGACACCACGACGACCGTCGTGATCGAGGCCGCCCACTGGGACCCCGTGGCGATGTTCCGGACCGGCAAGCGTCATCGGCTGACCTCCGAGGCGGGCAAGCGCAACGAGCGCGGCGTCGACCCGACGATCTGCGAGGTGGCGGCCGACCGCGTGGCCGAGCTGCTGACGACCTACGGCGGCGGCACCGTCGCCCCCGGCGTCACCGTGGTCGGCACGCCGCCGTCCCGGCCCGCGATCCAGCTCCGCGCGGCGCTTCCGGGCCAGGTGGCGGGCTCGCCGATCGACGGCGCCGCCGTCGTCGCGCACCTGCGTGCGATCGGGGCCGAGGTCGACGGTGACGACCCGCTCGCGGTGGTGCCGCCGCCCTGGCGGCCCGACCTCCACGACCCCTACGACCTCGTCGAGGAGGTCGTCCGGCTGGTCGGCTACGACCAGGTGCCCTCGGTGCTCCCGACCCCGCCGGCCGGTCGTGGGCTCACCCGCGAGCAGCGGCTCCGCCGCCGGATCGGTCGCACGCTGGCCGGCGCCGGCTGCGTCGAGGTGGTCAGCTTCCCGTTCGTGGGCGACGACACCTTCGACGCCCTCGGGCTGCCCGGCGACGACGTGCTGCGTCACGCCGTACGCCTGTCGAACCCGCTCTCCGCCGAGAAGCCGCTCTACACGACCACCCTCCTGCCCGGCGTCCTCGACGCCGCCGCCCGCAACCTCGGTCGCGGTGCCCCCGGCGTCGCCCTCTTCGAGACGGGCACGGTCGCCTTCCCCGTCGACCGCGGCCCGGCGCCGGTGTACGGCGTGGACTGGCGTCCCACCGAGGCCGAGCTGGGCAAGCTGTTCGACGCCCTCCCGCTGCAGCCGCTGTTCCTCGCCGGCGTCCTGAGCGGCGAGCGCGAGCCGTCGGGCTGGTGGGGCGCCGGACGCGCGGCCGACTGGTCGGACGCCCTCGAGGTCGTCCGCGCCGTGGCCGCCGAGCTCGACGTGGAGATCCGGGTCGAGTCCGCCGCCCGGATGCCCTGGCACCCGAGCCGGTGTGCCCGGGTGCTCGTCGACGACGAGGAGATCGGCCACGCCGGAGAGCTGCACCCGCGCGTCTGCGCCCGGTTCGGCCTGCCCCGCGGGACGGCCGCCCTCGAGATCGACCTCGACGCCCTGATGCGTCGCGCGGTCGACGTGCCGCCGCGCCCCGTCGTTCTCCCATCAGCCGGTGGCCAAGGAGGACGTCGCGCTCGTCGTCGACGAGTCCGTGCCGGCCGCCGACGTCGAGGCCGCGCTGCGGGCGGGGGCGGGCGAGCTGCTGGAGTCGGTGCGCCTCTTCGACGTCTACACCGGTCCGCAGGTCGGTGAGGGTCGCAAGTCGCTCGCCTTCGCCCTGCGCTTCCGGGCGCCCGACCGGACCCTGACCGAGAGCGAGGCCGGCGCCGCCCGCGACGCCGCCGTCGCCGCCGCCACCACCGCGGTCGGCGCCGTCCAACGCTGACTCGGCGCGAAGGGGCACACAGATCACGCCGAGTCGGCGCGAAGATGCACTCAGATCACGCCGAGTCGGCAGGTGACGACTCGGCGGGCGTCGAACGGGTAGTTTCGGGGCGTGACCGATCTCGCCCCGTTGACCCTGCCCGCCGCCGACGCCGGGACCGACGCCTGGTCCGCCTGGCTGACGACCCGGACGACCGACCAGCTCGACGCCGCGCGCGGCCTGATCGCCGCCCTCAAGGCCGAGCGGCCGCGCGAGGCGGCGGTGCTCCTCGAGCGCTGGAACGACATCGGCCTCGCCCTCGGCAACGCCTTCGCGGCGGGCAGCCTGGTGCAGCAGGTCCATCCCGACGCCGCCGTGCGCGAGCAGGCCGAGGCCGCCGAGGTCGAGGCGCACCGGCTGCTGACCGACCTGTCGCTCGACCGCGAGGTGTACGACCTGCTCGTCGTCGACGACGCCGACCAGCGGACCTCCGGCCTGGACGACGAGGCCGAGCGCGTCCGCAACTTCGCGCTCCGCGACTTCCGCCGCTCCGGCGTGGACCGCGACGAGGCCACGCGCGACCGGCTCCGGGCCATCAACGAGCGCGAGACCGAGCTGGGCCAGACCTTCGAGCGCAACATCCGCGACGACGACACCACGGTCAAGGTGCGTCCCGACCAGCTCGACGGTCTTCCGGCGGACTGGGTGGAGTCGCACCCGGTCGGGGACGACGGCCTGGTCGAGCTGACCCTCGAGTACCCCGACGTGGTCCCGATGCTGACCTTCGCCACCGACCGTGAGGCACGCGTCGCCGTCGCCGACGGCGTTCAACAACCGGGCCTGGCCGGCGAACGACGACGTGCTCGTCGAGCTGATGGCGCTCCGGCAGGAGCACGCCACCCTGCCTCGGGTACGACGGGTGGCCGGCGTACGACGCCGAGGTCAAGATGATCGAGACCGGCGACGCCATCGCGACGTTCGTGGACAAGATCAGCAAGGCCGCCGAGTCCTCCGCCCTCCGCGACCGCGACGTCCTGCTCGCCCGGGTGCGCCAGGACCGTCCCGACGCCGAGGTGCTCGACGCCGCCGACAGCCGCTTCTACACCGAGACGATCAAGCGCGAGCAGCACCGCGTCGACGCCCAGGAGGTGCGCCGCTACTTCACCTTCGACCGGGTCCGCCAGGGGCTGCTCGACGTGACCGGCCGGTTGTTCGGGCTGGCTACGAGCGCGTGGACGTCCCGACCTGGCACGCCGACGTCGCGTCGTACGACGTCTCGCTCGGCGGCGAGCGGATCGGCCGGATCCACCTCGACCTGCACCCGCGCGCCAACAAGTTCAGCCACGCCGCCCAGTTCACGCTGACCGACGGCGTGACCGGGCGACAGCTGCCCGAGGGCGTGCTGGTGTGCAACTTCCCGCGCGGGCTGATGGAGCACGACGACGTCGTCACCCTCTTCCACGAGTTCGGACACCTCGTCCACCACGTGCTGGGCGGCCACCAGCGCTGGACCCGGTTCGCCGGCGTCGCGACCGAGTGGGACTTCGTCGAGGCGCCGTCGCAGCTGCTCGAGGAGTGGGCGTGGGACGCGACGGTGCTCGAGGGCTTCGCCACCGACGAGAGCGGTACGCCGATCCCCGCCGACCTGGTGGCGCGGATGCGCGCGGCGGAGGACTTCGGCAAGGGCCTGCACGCGCGCGACGCAGATGTTCTACGCCGCCCTGTCCTACCGGATCCACCAGGACCCGCCGGCCGACGGCGCCGGCGATCAGCGTGCTGTCGCAGGACCTGCAGGCGGCGTACTCGATGGTCGCGCCGCTGCCCGACACCCACTTCCACGCCGCGTTCGGTCACCTCGACGGCTACTCGTCGGGCTACTACACCTACATGTGGTCGCTGGTGATCGCCAAGGACCTGTTCTCGGCGTTCGACCGGGAGAACCTCTTCGACCCGGAGATCGCCGCCCGCTACCGCGACCGGATCCTGGCCCAGGGCGGGCGCCACGACGCCGCGGACCTGGTGGAGGACTTCCTCGGCCGGCCGTTCGGCTTCGAGGCGTTCGCGACCTGGCTCGAGGAGTGAGGCCGCCGGCCGCCTAGGTGATCGGCTGGTGGATCACCGACCGGAAGCGGTCGATGATCGCCAGGTCGCCGGCCAGGTGGGTGTCCGCGCCGTCGCCGCGACGCCAGATGCGGGCGTCGAGCACCTCGGCCGTGCCGCTGATCACGGCGTCGGGCTCGACACCGGGGTCCGCCACGACGTGGAGGTCGTCCTCGTCGTGGTCGATCCCGTCGGGGTCGGTGCCGTGGAACCGGCCCAGCTGCACCCACACGCTGCTCGCCGGTGTCGGTGATGTCGACCCGGATGTAGTGGGGGAGCGGCGAGAACTCACCCCAGGGCGGGCAGCCGCCGTACATCACGTCGAGCGCCTCGTCGACGCCGTCGGCCGCCAGGTCGGGCGGGAACGGCGAGATCGTGTGGGCGGCCAGCTCGGCGTCGCGGCGGTGGATCAGCGCCTCGTGCGCCTGCCGGCGGAGGATGAACGCGACGGTCTTGAGCTCGGGGTGCCAGGTCCAGGCCTCGTCGGTCGGGCTCGGCCACGGCCAGGGCGTCGACCAGGGCGGCGTACTGCTCGTCGAAGAACGACAGCAGCCCCGCGTGGTCCGCCGGCCGCTCGGGCTCGGGGTAGTCGTCGGGACCCTTGGGCCGGTTGACCACCATCCACGTCCACCAGTGCTGCACCTCGCCGAGGTGCCAGAGCAGGTCGTCGGCACGCCAGTCCGGGCACGACGGCACGGCCGCCGCCGGGTCGCAGTCCGCGAGCACGTCGCGGAACTTCTGGGACTCGTCGCGGATGTGCTGGAGGTACGTCGGCGGGTCGAGACGGCTCATGCCCCGAACCTAGCGAGGCGGGCCGACAAGCGCATCAGGTCCGTCCCGCGGATCCCGGATGCGAGTGAACATGCATGGATATGTATGATCATGCACATGTCCACGATCACGGCCGCGGTCGCCGGCGCCAGCGGGTACGCCGGCGGCGAGCTGCTGCGCCTGCTGCTCGGCCATCCGGCGGTCGAGATCGGCACGCTGACCGCCGGGTGCCAACGCAGGGGAGACCCTCGGCCGGCTCCAGCCGCACCTGACACCGCTGGCCGACCGCGTCCTCGTCGACACGACCGTGGAGGCGCTGGCCGGCCACGACGTGGTGTTCCTGGCCCTGCCGCACGGTCAGTCGGGAGCCCTGGCCGCCCGAGCTCGGCGACGACACGCTCGTGGTCGACTGCGGGGCCGACTTCCGGCTCGCGCGACGCCGACCAGTGGGAGCGGTTCTACGGCGGCACCCATGCCGGCACCTGGCCCTACGGACTGCCCGAGCTCCCCGGCCATCGCGACGTCCTCCGCCACGCCCGTCGCGATCGCCGTCCCCGGCTGCTACCCGACGGTCTCCACGCTGGCGCTCGCGCCGGCGGTGGCTGCCGGCCTGGTGACCCCCGACGTCGTGGTGGTCGCCGCCTCGGGCACCAGCGGGGCGGGCAAGGCGGCCAAGCCCCACCTCCTGGGCAGCGAGGTGATGGGCAACGCGTCGGCGTACGGCGTCGGCGGCACCCACCGGCACACCCCCGAGATCGTCCAGAACCTGTCGGCCCTGACCGAGGCCGAGGTGCGGGTGAGCTTCACGCCGCTCCTCGTCCCGATGGCGCGCGGCATCCTCGCCACCTGCTCGGCGCCGCTGACGCCCGGGCACGACCGTGACCGAGGTCCGCGAGGCCTATCTCAAGGCGTACGACGCCGAGCCCTTCGTCCGCGTCCTGCCGGAGGGGGAGTGGCCGCAGACCAAGGCGGTCCACGGCAGCAACGCGTGCCACCTCCAGGTGGCCGTCGACGACGCGGCCGGTCGCGCTCGTCGTGGTCGGGGCGATCGACAACCTCGCCAAGGGCACGGCCGGCGGCGCGATCCAGTCGATGAACCTCGCCCTGGGCCTCGACGAGACCCTCGGCCTGACCACCGTGGGGGTGGCGCCGTGAGCGTCACCCACCCCCGGGGCTTCCGGGCCGCCGGTGTCGCCGCCGGCCTGAAGTCGACCGGAGCCAAGGACGTCGCGCTCGTCGTCAACGACGGCCCGGCGTACGACTCGGCGAGCGTGTTCACCGCCAACCGGTGCCAGGCCAACCCCGTGCTGTGGAGCAAGGAGGTGGTCAAGGACGGCGTGGTCCGCGCGGTCGTCCTCAACTCCGGCGGCGCCAACTGCTACACCGGCCCGGCCGGCTTCCTGACCACGCACGCCGTCGCCGAGCGGGTCGGTGAGCACCTCGGCACCGGCGCGATCGACGTCGTCGTCTGCTCGACCGGTCTGATCGGCCTCGCCAACGACCGCGACCAGGTGCTCGCCGGCGTCGACGCGGCGTACGACGCGCTGGGCTCGGGCGGCGGCGGGGGAGGGGACGACGCCGCCCACGCGATCATGACCACCGACTCCGTGCCCAAGCAGGTCGTCGTGGACGGCGCCGGCTGGTCGGTCGGCGGGATGGCCAAGGGAGCCGGGATGCTGGCGCCCCAGCTGGCCACGATGCTGGTCGTCCTCACCACCGACGCCGTCGCCTCCGCGCAGGACCTCGACGACGCCCTGCGGGCCGCCACCCGGGTCAGCTTCGACCGGCTCGACTCCGACGGCTGCATGTCGACCAACGACACGGTGACGGTGCTCGCCAGCGGCGCCAGCGGGATCGACGCCGACCCTGCCCGACCTGACCGACGCGCTCACCCGTGCCTGCACCGACCTGGCCATGCAGCTGCTGGCCGACGCCGAGGGCGCCGACCACGAGATCGCCATCACGGTCGCTGAACGCGGCCACCGAGGACGACGCGGTCGAGGTGGCCCGCTCGGTCGCCCGCAGCAACCTGTTCAAGGCCGCGGTCTTCGGCAACGACCCGAACTGGGGCCGGGTGCTGGCCAGCATCGGCACCACGCAGGCGGCCTTCGACCCCGCCGATCTCGACGTCGCCCTGAACGGCGTCTGGGTGTGCCGGACGTCGACCCCCGCCGCCGACCCGGCCACCGTCGACCTGACGCCCCGCGAGGTCACGGTCACCATCGACCTCAAGGTCGGAGACGCGCGGGCGACGGTCTGGACCAACGACCTGACCCACGCCTACGTGCACGAGAACTCGGCGTACTCGTCGTGAACGCCCCCGATCCCCGCAAGGCCGCGACCCTCGCCGCCGCCCTGCCCTGGCTGAAGCGCTACCACGGGAAGATCGTGGTGGTGAAGTACGGCGGCAACGCCATGACCGACGACGTCCTCAAGCGCGCCTTCGCCGAGGACATCGCCTTCCTGCGGTTCGCCGGCTTCAAGCCGGTCGTCGTGCACGGCGGCGGCCCGCAGATCTCGGCGATGCTCGACCGGCTCGGCATCGAGTCGGAGTTCCGCGGCGGCCTGCGCGTCACCACGCCTCCGGCGATGGACGTCGTCCGGATGGTCCTGGTCGGTCAGGTCCAGCGCGAGCTGGTCGGCCTGGTCAACGAGCACGGACCGCTCGCGGTCGGGCTCTCCGGCGAGGACGCCGGGCTCTTCACCGCCAAGCGCACCAACACGATCGTCGACGGCGAGGAGGTGGACCTCGGCCTGGTCGGCGAGGTCGCCCACGTCCGTCCCGAGGCGGTGCTCGACCTCGTGGAGGCCGGCCGGATCCCGGTGATCTCGAGCGTCGCCCCCGACAAGGACGGCACCGTCCACAACGTGAACGCCGACACCGCGGCCGCGGCGCTCGCCGTCGCCCTCGGCGCCGAGAAGCTGCTCGTCCTCACCGACGTCGAGGGCCTCTACCGCGACTGGCCCGACAGCGACGACGTGATCAGCGAGATCAGCCCGGAGGCGCTGGCCGACCTGATGCCGTCCCTCGCCTCCGGGATGGTGCCGAAGATGGGCGCCTGCCTCCAGGCGGTGCAGGGCGGCGTCCCCCGGGCGACCGTCGTCGACGGGCGCGAGCCCCACGCCGTGCTCCTCGAGCTGTTCACCGACGAGGGCGTCGGGACGCAGGTCCTGCCCGGTGTCGCCACCAAGACCAGGAAGGCCCGGGCATGAGCCATCGCCAGGAGCGGTACGCCGCCGCGCTGATGAACACCTTCGGCCCGCCGCAGCTGGTGCTCACCCGCGGCAAGGGCGCCCACGTCTGGGACGAGGACGGCAACGAGTACGTCGACCTGCTGGGCGGCATCGCCGTCAACGCCCTCGGCCACGCCCACCCGGCCGTCGTCGAGGCGGTCACCCGACAGCTGTCGACCCTCGGGCACGTCTCCAACTTCTTCGCCTCCGAACCCCAGATCTCCCTGGCCGAGCGCCTCCTCGACCTGGCCTCCCCCCCACAGGTCGGGGAGGCCGCTCCGGGGAAGGTGTTCTTCACCAGCTCCGGCGCGGAGGCCAACGAGGCGGCGCTGAAGCTGACCCGGCTCACCGGCCGGACCCACCTGGTGGCCGCCGAGGGCTCCTTCCACGGCCGCACCATGGGCGCCCTCGCCCTCACCTCGAAGGCGGCCTACCGCGAGCCCTTCGAGCCCCTGCCCGGGCCACGTCACCTTCGTCCCGTACGGCGACTCCGCAGCCCTGGCGGCGGCCGTCACCGACGAGACGGCGGCGGTGGTGCTCGAGCCGATCCAGGGCGAGGCCGGCGTCGTCGTCCCTCCGCCGGCGTACCTCGCCGACGCCCGCCGGATCACCCGCGACCACGGCGCACTGCTGTGGCTGGACGAGGTGCAGACCGGTATCGGACGGACGGGGTCCTGGTTCGCGGCCGCGACCCGAGCCGGGCGTCGAGCCCGACGTGGTCACCGTGGCCAAGGGACTCGGCGGCGGGATACCGATCGGTGCCTGCCTCGGCCTGGGCGCCGCCGGTGACCTGCTGCAACCGGGCAACCACGGCACGACGTTCGGCGGCAACCCCGTCGCGTGCGCCGCCGCCCTGGCCGTCCTCGACACCATCGACCAGGAGGGCCTGCTCGCCCGGGTGACCGAGGTCGGCGACCGGCTGCGCGACCGCCCTGGCCCGGGACCAGCGCGTCACGGAGGCCCGCGGCCGTGGTCTCCTGATCGGGCTCGACGTCACCGTCGACGCGCCGTCCGTCGTGGTCGCCGCCCGTGCCCACGGCTTCATCGTCAACGCGACAGGTCCTCGTACGGTGCGTCTCGCTCCGCCGCTCGTCCTCGGCGACGATGATGTCGACGCGTTCGGGGCCGCGTGGCCCGCGATCCTCGACGACGCTGCCAGGACAGGAGCCCAGCCATGACCCGTCACTTCCTCCGCGACGACGACCTCAGCCCGGCGGAGCAGCAGGAGGTGCTGGCGCTCGCCGCGACGCTGAAGCAGGCGCCGTACGGCTCCCACAGCCTGGCGGGCCCGCGGACGGTCGCGACGATCTACGACAAGCCGACCCTGCGGACGCAGGCGTCCTTCGCGGCCGGCATCGCCGAGCTCGGCGGCAACCCGATGATGGTCGACGGGTCGCTGGCCGGGATCGGCAAGCGCGAGTCGGTCGCCGACGTGGCGCGCGTCCTCGGCCGGCAGGCCTCCGTGATCGTCTGGCGGACGTACGCGCAGACCGCCCTCGACGAGATGGCGGCGTACGCCGGGGTCCCCGTGGTGAACGCGCTGACCGACGAGTTCCACCCGTGCCAGCTGCTGGCCGACCTGCTCACGATCCGGGAGAACAAGGGCGAGCTCGCCGGTCTCGTCGTCGCCTTCGTCGGCGACGGTGCCTGCAACATGGGCAACTCCTGGCTGATCGGCGGCGCCACCGCCGGGCTCCATGTCCGCGTCGCCGCGCCCGAGGGTCACCAGCCCGAGGACCAGTACGTCGCGCGAGCTCGCGAGATCGCAGCGGAGACCGGTGGCTCGGCCGAGGTGATGGTCGACCCGAGGCAGGCCGTCACCGGCGCCGACGTCGTCGTCACCGACACCTGGGTCTCGATGGGCAAGGAGGAGGAGGCAGCCGCCCGGCTCGCGGCGTTCGGCAGCTACACCGTCACCGCCGAGCTGCTGTCGCTCGCCTCGCCCTCCGCCGTGGTCCTGCACTGCCTGCCGGCGTACCGGGGCAAGGAGATCGACGCCGACGTGCTCGACGGGCCGCAGAGCGTGGTGTGGGACGAGGCCGAGAACCGCCGGCACGCCCAGAAGGCGATCATCACCTGGCTCCTCCAGGCGTCGGCCGAGTTCCCGGACGAGGAGCCGTCGTGAACGGCACCGCCCGCCGGCCCACGACGAAGAGCTCGCGCCACCAGCTGATCGTCGACCTGCTGGCCGGCCACGAGGTGCGGTCCCAGCCCGAGCTGCTGGACCTCCTGGCGGAGCAGGGCATGCAGGTCACCCAGGCGACGCTCTCGCGCGACCTGGTGGAGCTCGACGCGGTCCGGGTCCGGTCGACCACCGGCGCCCTCGTGTACGCCGTGCCCGCCGAGGGCGGCGACCGACGCCCGGCCGCACCGGGGGAGACGGCCGCCTCCGGCCACCGGCTCGGCCGGCTGCTGGCCGAGCTGCTCGTCAGTGCCGACGCCAGTGCCAACCTGGTCGTGCTGCGGACCCCGCCGGGTGCCGCGCAGTTCCTGGCCTCGGCGCTCGACAAGGTCGAGTACCCCGAGGTGCTCGGCACCATCGCCGGCGACGACACGGTGCTCCTGATCGGTCGCGACCCGGCCGGGGGCGACGACCTGGCCCGACGACTGCTGGCGCTGGCCCAGCAGCCGGCGCCCTGACCCCCGCCCCACCCGACCCGACCTCCCACGCAAGGACATCTCTTGAGCAAGGTCCTCACCGCCCTGCCCGTCGGCCGGCGCGTCGGCATCGCCTTCTCCGGCGGCCTCGACACCTCCGTCGCGGTCGCCTGGATGCGCGACAAGGGCGCGATCCCGTGCACCTACACCGCCGACATCGGGCAGTACGACGAGTCCGACATCGACACCGTGCCGAGCCGGGCCGTGGAGTACGGCGCCGAGATCGCACGCGCCGTCGACTGCAAGGGCCCGCTGGTCGAGGAGGGCCTGGCCGCGCTGGCGTGCGGCGCGTTCCACGTCCGGTCCGCCGGCCGCGCGTACTTCAACACCACCCCGCTGGGCCGGGCGGTCACCGGCACCATGCTGGTGCGGGCCATGCACGAGGACGGGGTCGACATCTGGGGTGACGGCTCGACGTTCAAGGGCAACGACATCGAACGCTTCTACCGCTACGGACTGCTGGCGAACCCCGACCTGCTCATCTACAAGCCGTGGCTCGACGCGGCGTTCGTCTCCGAGCTCGGCGGACGTCACGAGATGAGCGAGTGGCTGACCGCGCACGGACCTGCCCTACCGCGACAGCGCGGAGAAGGCCTACTCCACCGACGCCAACATCTGGGGCGCGACCCACGAGGCCAAGACCCTCGAGCACCTCGACGTCTCGCTGGAGACGGTGGAGCCGATCATGGGCGTGCGGTTCTGGGACCCGGCGGTCGAGATCGCCGCCGAGGACGTGCGGGTCCGCTTCGAGCGTGGCCGCCCCGTCGCCGTGAACGGCACGACGTACGACGGGGCCGACGGCGCCGTGCGCCTGGTGCACGCGGTCAACGAGATCGGCGGCCGGCACGGGCTCGGCATGTCGGACCAGATCGAGAACCGGATCATCGAGGCCAAGTCGCGCGGCATCTACGAGGCACCGGGCATGGCGCTGCTCTGGATCGCCTACGAGCGGCTGCTGAACGCCGTCCACAACGAGGACACGCTCGAGACCTTCCACTTCGAGGGACGGCGCCTCGGCCGCCTGCTCTACGAGGGCCGGTGGCTCGACCCGCAGGCCCTGATGCTCCGGGAGTCGATCCAGCGGTGGATCGCGTCGCTGGTCACCGGCGAGGTGACGATCCGGCTCCGGCGCGGCGAGGACTACTCGATCCTGCGCACGGCCGGCCCGGCGTTCTCCTACCACCCCGACAAGCTGTCGATGGAGCGGGTGGAGTCGGCGGCCTTCGGTCCGACCGACCGGATCGGCCAGCTCACCCTGCGCAACCTCGACATCGCCGACTCGCGGAGCAAGCTCGAGCTGTACGCGACCCAGCCCCTGGACGAGGGCCAGGTCCTGGTCGAGCACGGCCACCTGCTCGGCGAGCTCCCGGCCGGCGGCGCGGACCGGATCGCGAGCAACCCCGCCCTGGCCGGCGACGACCGCGACAGCGCCCTCGACCACGCCGCCATGGAGGTCGGCACCGACTGACGCCGAGTCGGCGCGAACAGGCAGAGAAATCACGCCGAGTCGGCGCAAAGAGGCAACGAAATGACGCCGAGTCGGCACGTGACGACTCGGCGAACAGCGACTGATAGGAAGGTGCCGTGACTCCGACCGTGCGCCTCACAGCCCGCGTCCTGCCGGTGAGCCCCACGGGCGAGGTGCTGCTGCTCCAGGACCAGGACCCCGCCCGGCCGGGCATCCTCCGGTGGGGCACCGTCGGCGGCGCGGTGGACCCGGGCGAGTCCCTGGTCGACGCCGCGCTGCGCGAGCTGCGTGAGGAGACCGGGATCGCGGCCTCCGCCGCGTGCCCTGACCGAGCCCGTCCACCGCGGCACCTACCGGTTCTCGTGGGCCGGATGGAGCTTCGTCTCCGACACGACGTTCTTCGCGATGCCCCTGCCGCGGGACACGCAGGTCACCTTCGAGCACCTCGAGGCGTCGGAGGTCGGCAACGTCGTGGCTGCAGGCTGGTGGGACGCCGCGGCGCTGGCGATGGACGGGACCGCCGTGGAACCCGACCTGCCCGACATCATGCGGTCAGCGGTGCGAGCCGTCCTCGAGGCCCAGAGGGAGGTACGCCGATGAGCTCCACCAACGAGGGCAAGCTCTGGGGCGGCCGGTTCGCGGGCGGGCCCGTCGCCCGAGCTCGAGGCCCTGTCGCGCTCGACCCACTTCGACTGGCGTCTCGTGCCCTACGACCTGGCCGGCTCGCGCGCCCACGCCAACGCCCTGCACACCGCAGGGCTCCTCACCGACGACGACCACCGTACGCTGCTCGACGGCCTCACCACCCTCTCCCAGCTGTACGCCGGGGGGTCGCTGCGCCCGGACCCCTCCGACGAGGACGTGCACGGCGCCCTCGAGCGGCTGCTGATCGAGCAGGTCGGCGCCGAGGTGGGAGGTCGGCTGCGGGCCGGTCGGTCCCGCAACGACCAGGTCGCGACCCTGTTCAAGGCCTACCTGCGCGACGAGGCGCGGGCGGTGGCGGCGCGGACGCTCGACCTGGTGGACGTCCTGGTGGCCCGGGCACGGGACCATCTCGACGTGGTCATGCCCGGCCGCACCCACCTCCAGCACGCCCAGCCGGTCCTGCTGGCCCACCACCTCCTGGCGCACGCCTGGCCGCTGCTGCGCGACGTCGACCGGCTGCGCGACTGGGACGCGCGCGTGGCTCCCGACTCGCCGTACGGCTCGGGTGCCCTGGCCGGATCCAGTCTCGGCCTCGATCCCCGGGCCGTCGCCGCGGAGCTGGGTTTCACCGACTCCAGCGCCAACTCCATCGACGCGACGGCCGCTCGCGACTTCGTGGCGGAGTTCGCCTTCGTCACCGCGATGACCGGCATCGACCTCAGCCGGCTCGCCGAGGAGATCGTGCTCTGGTCCACCGCCGAGTTCGGCTTCGTCCGGCTCGACGACGCCTGGTCGACCGGGTCGAGCATCATGCCGCAGAAGAAGAACCCCGACATCGCCGAGCTGGCCCGCGGCAAGTCCGGACGCCTGATCGGCAACCTCACGGGCCTGCTCGCGACGCTCAAGGGCCTGCCGCTCGCCTACAACCGCGACCTGCAGGAGGACAAGGAGCCGGTCTTCGACTCCGTCGACACCCTGCTCGTCGTGCTTCCGGCCATGACCGGGCTGGTCGCGACGCTCACGTTCGACACCGCACGCCTGACCGCGCTCGCCCCGCAGGGCTTCTCGCTCGCGACCGACGTCGCGGAGTGGCTGGTGCGCGAGGGGGTGCCGTTCCGCGAGGCCCACGAGGTCGCCGGCGCCTGCGTACGCCGGTGCGAGGAGCTCGGCTGCGACCTGCCGGACCTCTCCGACGACCAGCTCGCCGAGGTCTCAGCCCATCTCACCCCGCGGGTGCGCGACGTCCTCACCGTCGAGGGCTCGGTCGCCTCCCGCACCGGCCGCGGAGGTACGGCGCCCCACCGGGTGCGCGAACAGGTCGCGGAGGCGGTGGCGAGAGCCGGAGAGCTGCGTGCGTCCCTCGGCTGATCTCGCGGACCTGCTCCGCGGCCCGGTCCTCGACGTCGCTCCGCGCCTGCTCGGGGCGGTGCTCCGGCACGGCGAGGTGGCCTGCCGGATCACCGAGGTCGAGGCGTACGACGGCTCCGGTGACCCCGGCTCTCACGCCTACCGCGGACCGACCGCGCGCAACGCGGTCATGTTCGGCCCCCCGGCCCGTCTCTACGTCTACTTCACCTACGGCATGCACTACTGCTGCAACGTGGTGTGCGGGCCGGAGGGATCGGCGAGCGCCGTGCTGCTGCGAGCCGGCGAGATCGTCGACGGTCTCGACGTCGCCCGGTCGCGCCGTACGACGGCCAAGGGCGACCGCGACCTGGCGCGTGGCCCCGCCAACCTCTGCCGGGCGCTGGCGATCGGTGCCCAGGAGAACGGCCACGACCTGACGTCAGGAACCGCTCACCCTGACCCCGCCCGCCGCGTGCCCGCGGTGACGTCCGAAGCGGACCGCGCGTCGGCCTGCGCCTGGCCGCCGACCGCCCCTGGCGCTTCTGGTCGGCGGGCGAGCCGAGCGTGAGCACCTACCGCCCCGCCGTCCCGCGTCGCCGCGAGTCGTAGGGTCCTCTCCGTGCATCTCCGGGGGCTGTTCGCGGACACGCGCCCGCTGGCCACCCCCGCCTTCCGCCGGCTCTGGTCGGCCAACATCGTCACCGTCATCGGCGCCCAGCTCACCGTCGTCGCCGTCCCGGCGCAGATCTACTCGATCACCGGCTCCTCGGCGTACGTCGGTCTCACCGGCCTGTTCGGCCTGGTGCCGCTGGTGGTCTTCGGGCTCTGGGGCGGCGCGCTCGCCGACGTGATGGACCGGCGCACGATCCTCCAGGTCACCACGGTCGGCCTGATCCTGACCAGCGCCGCGTTCTGGGCCCAGGCGGCACTCCATGCCGACAACGTGTGGCTGCTGCTCGGCCTCTTCTCGGTGCAACAGGCGTTCTTCGCCATCAACCAGCCCACGCGGAGCGCCGTGCTGCCCAGGCTCCTGCCGCCCGAGCAGCTGCCGGCCGCCAACTCGCTCAACATGACGGTGATGGGAGCCGGCGCCATCGCCGGACCGCTGGTCGGTGGAGCGCTGATCCCCGTCCTCGGCTTCTCGGTGCTCTACCTGGTCGACACGCTGACGCTCTTCGCGACGCTCTGGGCCGTGATCCGGCTGCCCAGGCTGCCGATCGAGGGATCGACCGGCAGGACCCCCGGGCTCTCCGCGGTGCTCGACGGGTTCGGCTACCTGCGCGGTCACCCGGTCCTGCTGATGAGCTTCGTCGTCGACATCATCGCCATGGTCTTCGGGATGCCGCGTGCGCTCTTCCCGCAGGTGGCCCACGAGAGCTTCGGCGGACCGGTCGACGGCGGTCTGGCGTTCGCACTGCTGTACGCCGGGATCCCGGTCGGCGCCGTCCTCGGCGGGGTGTTCTCGGGCTGGGTGTCGAGGGTGCGCGGGCAGGGTCGCGCGGTGGTGGCGGCGATCGCGGTCTGGGGCCTTGCGATGACCGGCTTCGGAGCCGCGATCGGACTGGCTCCGCAGGCGCAGCAGGCGATGCTCGTCGTCTCGGTGCTGCTGCTCGTGGTGGGAGGAGCAGCCGACATGGCCTCGGCGGCGTTCCGCTCGAGCATGCTGCAGAGCGCTGCGTCGGACGCCGTGCGCGGGCGCCTCCAAGGAGTGTTCATCGTGGTGGTGGCCGGCGGCCCGCGCATCGCCGACGTCCTGCACGGAGCCGCCGCGTCGGTGGTCGGCACCGCCTGGGCGGCCGGGATCGGCGGCCTGCTCGTGCTCGTGGGACTGGGCCTGTCGACCGCGCTCGCGCCCTCGTTCGTCCGGTACCGGCTGGAGGACCCCGAGCCCGTCTCGTGAGCCGACCCCGGACGTGCCTTCCGGCCGGCGCGCGAGGTACCCTCGAGACGTTGCTTCATGTGGTGCCCGCCGGTCTCCGGCAGGGCCGGGTGAGCGGCTCGAGGACGGACCGGTATCCGATTTGAC
Source organism: uncultured Actinomycetota bacterium (assembly GCA_963742195.1). Classification (GTDB taxonomy): domain Bacteria; phylum Actinomycetota; class Actinomycetes; order Propionibacteriales; family Nocardioidaceae; genus Nocardioides. The sequence continues at coordinate 76,605 of CAVULA010000003.1, read as the reverse complement.
GCCCGTGCGGCAGGACCGGTAAGTTCTCCAAGGTTGCCCCCGAGACACCTCGAGAGAGGTCGCTCAGGTGCGCGTCTGATTTTCGAGAACTCAACAGTGTGTTTGTCGATGAATTGGTTTGTATGATCCCGTTGCCATGGCCTTTTTTGGGGTTGTGGTGGTGGTTTCTTTTTGAGTTGACGAACGATGATTCTGGCGATAGCTAGTTTTTCGTTTTTTGGCTTGGAGTTGCTTTTGGTTGAAACGGTTTTACGTTTTCGATGGAGAGTTTGATCCTGGCTCAGGACGAACGCTGGCGGCGTGCTTAACACATGCAAGTCGAGCGGAAAGGCTCCTTCGGGGGTACTCGAGCGGCGAACGGGTGAGTAACACGTGAGTAATCTGCCCTCCACTTCGGGATAACTGCCTGAAAGGGTGGCTAATACCGGGTATTCTCCTTGCACCGCATGGTGTGGGGTGGGAAGTTTTTTCGGTGGGGGATGTGCTCGCGGCCTATCAGCTTGTTGGTGGGGTAATGGCCTACCAAGGCTTTGACGGGTAGCCGGCCTGAGAGGGTGACCGGCCACACTGGGACTGAGACACGGCCCAGACTCCTACGGGAGGCAGCAGTGGGGAATATTGGACAATGGGCGGAAGCCTGATCCAGCAACGCCGCGTGAGGGATGACGGCCTTCGGGTTGTAAACCTCTTTCAGCACAGACGAAGCGCCTGTGAAGGTGGTGACGGTATGTGCAGAAGAAGCACCGGCCAACTACGTGCCAGCAGCCGCGGTAATACGTAGGGTGCGAGCGTTGTCCGGAATTATTGGGCGTAAAGGGCTCGTAGGCGGTTTGTCGCGTCGGGAGTGAAATCCACTGGCTTAACTGGTGGCTTGCTTTCGATACGGGCAGACTGGAGGTATGCAGGGGAGAACGGAATTCCTGGTGTAGCGGTGAAATGCGCAGATATCAGGAGGAACACCGGTGGCGAAGGCGGTTCTCTGGGCATGTCCTGACGCTGAGGAGCGAAAGTGTGGGGAGCGAACAGGATTAGATACCCTGGTAGTCCACACCGTAAACGTTGGGCGCTAGGTGTGGGATCCATTCCACGGGTTCCGTGCCGCAGCTAACGCATTAAGCGCCCCGCCTGGGGAGTACGGCCGCAAGGCTAAAACTCAAAGGAATTGACGGGGGCCCGCACAAGCGGCGGAGCATGCGGATTAATTCGATGCAACGCGAAGAACCTTACCTGGGTTTGACATACGCCGGAAAGCTCTAGAGATAGAGCCCCTTTTAGTCGGTGTACAGGTGGTGCATGGCTGTCGTCAGCTCGTGTCGTGAGATGTTGGGTTAAGTCCCGCAACGAGCGCAACCCTCGTCCCATGTTGCCAGCAGCACCCTTCGGGGTGGCTGGGGACTCATGGGAGACTGCCGGGGTCAACTCGGAGGAAGGTGGGGATGACGTCAAGTCATCATGCCCCTTATGTCCAGGGCTTCACGCATGCTACAATGGCCGGTACAAAGGGCTGCGATCCCGTGAGGGGGAGCGAATCCCAAAAAGCCGGTCTCAGTTCGGATTGGGGTCTGCAACTCGACCCCATGAAGTCGGAGTCGCTAGTAATCGCAGATCAGCAACGCTGCGGTGAATACGTTCCCGGGCCTTGTACACACCGCCCGTCACGTCACGAAAGTCGGCAACACCCGAAGCCCATGGCCCAACCAGCTTGCTGGGGGGAGTGGTCGAAGGTGGGGCTGGCGATTGGGACGAAGTCGTAACAAGGTAGCCGTACCGGAAGGTGCGGCTGGATCACCTCCTTTCTAAGGAGCACACGCCCGATCGCACCCGTGCCCAGCGTCTGCTGGGTGTCCGGACCTGGTTGTCCAGGGATGGGCGCAGTGGTGTCGCCATCGTGGTGGTGTTCACTAGTGGAATCATCGACATTCCCCTGCCCGTGTGCTCAGACCTGGTCTGGGACGTGGTCGGTCGGCGTCTGCCGGCCGAGGGCGTCCCGGTGTCTGGTCGGGGTGGGTGGGGGCACACTGTTGGGGTTCTGAGGAATCAGGCCGCCTTCCCGGTAGCGGGGAGTGGTCTGGGGCTTCGGTCCGGGTTTCGTACCCGGAGGTGACCCGGCCGAGTCGGGGTCTGCGTGTGTGGGCCTCGGGTCGGTGTGGGGTTGTTGTTTGAGATCTGGATAGTGGACGCGAGCATCTTTGTAGTGTGTTGTGTGCACTGCCATACCTGATTCATCTCCTGTGACTGTTCACGTGGCTGGTTTGAATGGACTGGTCGCGTGGCTGGTTCACGGTGTCGAATGTGTTGAGGGCTCTGCTGGTTCCTGGCTTCGGTCGGGTCGGTGGGGTCTTTTTCGTGTTGGGTGTTGTGGGGGGGTGGGTGGGGTTGGTGGTGTGTGTGACAAGCTGTGAAGGGCACATGGTGGATGCCTTGGCATCAAGAGCCGATGAAGGACGTAGGAGCCTGCGATAAGCCCTGGGGAGTTGGCAACCGAGCGTTGATCCGGGGGTGTCCGAATGGGGAAACCCAGCTGGAGTCATGTCCAGTTACCCGCGCCTGAATGAAATAGGGTGTGTGGAGGGAACACCGGGAAGTGAAACATCTCAGTACCGGTAGGAAGAGAAAACAATAGTGATTCCGTGAGTAGTGGCGAGCGAAAGCGGAGGAGGCTAAACCGTGCACATGTGAGACCCGGCAGGGGTTGTGTGTGCGGGGTTGTGGGGCGTGTTTGTTACTGGTCTGCCGGCCGGTTGCGGAGTCAAAAAGGTGTGGTGAAGTTGAAGTCCATTGGAAAGTGGCACCGTAGAGGGTGATAGTCCCGTAAGCATAAGCTGTACTCTTCGTGAACGCGTTTCCCAAGTAACACGGAACTCGTGAAATTCCGTGTGAATCTGGCGGGACCACCCGTCAAGCCTAAATACTTCTTGATGACCGATAGCGGACAAGTACCGTGAGGGAAAGGTGAAAAGTACCCCTGGCGGGGAGTGAAATAGTACCTGAAACCGTGTGCCTACAATCCGTCAGAGCCTGACGTTTCTGTCCTTGTGGCAGGGGTGGGTGGGTGATGGCGTGCCTTTTGAAGAATGAGCCTGCGAGTTTGTGTTGTGTTGCGAGGTTAACCCGTGTGGGGGAGCCGTAGCGAAAGCGAGTCCTAACAGGGCGTAGCCATTTTTGGCTTGAGTAGCACGATCAAGACCCGAAGCGGAGTGATCTATCCATGGGCAGGTTGAAGCGTCGGTAAGACGACGTGGAGGACCGAACCCACCTAGGTTGAAAACTGGGGGGATGACCTGTGGATAGGGGTGAAAGGCCAATCAAACTCCGTGATAGCTGGTTCTCCCCGAAATGCATTTAGGTGCAGCGTTGCGTGTTTCTTGCCGGAGGTAGAGCACTGGATAGCCGATGGGCCCGACCAGGTTACTGACGTTAGCCAAACTCCGAATGCCGGTAAGTCAGAGCGCAGCAGTGAGACTGCGGGGGATAAGCTCCGTAGTCGAGAGGGAAACAGCCCAGACCATCAGCTAAGGCCCCTAAGCGGTGACTAAGTGGAAAAGGATGTGGAGTCGCAGTGACAACCAGGAGGTTGGCTTGGAAGCAGCCACCCTTGAAAGAGTGCGTAATAGCTCACTGGTCAAGTGATTCCGCGCCGACAATGTAGCGGGGCTCAAGTCATCCGCCGAAGCTATGGCATTCACGCGTGTACCAAGCCGCCGGGCCTGTCCTGGTTGGTTCAGGTGTGTGGATGGGTAGGGGAGCGTCGTGCCGCCAGTGAAGTCCCGGAGTGATCCAGGGGTGGAGGCGGCACGAGTGAGAATGCAGGCATGAGTAGCGAATCACGTGTGAGAAACACGTGCGCCGAATGATCAAGGGTTCCAGGGTCAAGCTAATCTGCCCTGGGTAAGTCGGGACCTAAGGCGAGGCCGACAGGCGTAGTCGATGGACAACGGGTTGATATTCCCGTACCGGCAACATGGCGCCCCTGACGAACCCGGTGATGCTAACCATCCGAAACCTCACCGACCAGACCCTTCGGGGCGCGGCGGTGGGGCAGAGCGTGGGACCCGAACCGGTAGTAGTCAAGCGATGGGGTGACGCAGGAAGGTAGCCCAACCGTGGCGATGGTAGACCACGGGCAAGGACGTAGCACGGGTGGTAGGCAAATCCGCCGCCCTCACTTCAATGTGGAGTGTGAGATCTGACGCGGAGCCGTCTACGGCGAAGTGGGTGATCCTATGCTGCCAAGAAAAACCTCTAGCGAGCCATGCGCCGCCCGTACCCCAAACCGACTCAGGTGATCAGGTAGAGAATACCAAGGCGATCGAGACAACCATGGTTAAGGAACTCGGCAAAATGCCCCCGTAACTTCGGGAGAAGGGGGACCCGGAGCGTGAACCCACTAGCTGGGGGAAGCGTGAAGGGTCGCAGAGACCAGGCCCAAGCGACTGTTTACTAAAAACACAGGTCCGTGCGAAGTCGCAAGACGATGTATACGGACTGACTCCTGCCCGGTGCTGGAAGGTTAAGGGGACGAGTCAACCCCACTTCGGTGGAGGTGAAGCTTCGAACTTAAGCCCCAGTAAACGGCGGTGGTAACTATAACCATCCTAAGGTAGCGAAATTCCTTGTCGGGTAAGTTCCGACCTGCACGAATGGAGTAACGACTTGGGCGCTGTCTCAACCATGGACTCGGCGAAATTGCAGTACGAGTAAAGATGCTCGTTACGCGCGGCAGGACGGAAAGACCCCGGGACCTTTACTATAGTTTGGTATTGGTGTTTGGTACGGCTTGTGTAGGATAGGTGGGAGACTGTGAAACCCTCACGCCAGTGAGGGCGGAGTCAACGTTGAAATACCACTCTGGTCGTATTAGATGTCTAACCTAGGCCCATGATCTGGGCCAGGGACAGTGCCTGATGGGTAGTTTAACTGGGGCGGTTGCCTCCTAAAATGTAACGGAGGCGCTCAAAGGTTCCCTCAGCCTGGTTGGCAATCAGGTGACGAGTGTAAGTGCACAAGGGAGCTTGACTGTGAGACAGACATGTCGAGCAGGGACGAAAGTCGGAACTAGTGATCCGGCACCACCATGTGGATGGGGTGTCGCTCAACGGATAAAAGGTACCCCGGGGATAACAGGCTGATCTTCCCCAAGAGTCCATATCGACGGGATGGTTTGGCACCTCGATGTCGGCTCGTCGCATCCTGGGGCTGGAGTAGGTCCCAAGGGTTGGGCTGTTCGCCCATTAAAGCGGCACGCGAGCTGGGTTTAGAACGTCGTGAGACAGTTCGGTCCCTATCCGCCGCGCGCGCAGGAAACTTGAGAAAAGCTGTCCCTAGTACGAGAGGACCGGGATGGACGAACCTCTGGTGTGCCAGTTGTCCCGCCAGGGGCACCGCTGGTTAGCTACGTCCGGACGTGATAACCGCTGAACGCATCTAAGCGGGAAGCACATTTCAAGATAAGGTTTCCCACCCACAAGATGGGGTAAGGCCACCCGCAGACCACGGGATTGATAGGCCGGAGGTGTACAGCAGCAATGCCCAGCCGACCGGTACTAATAGGCCGAGGGCTTGTCACCCACCCACCAACTACAACAAACACCGCGTCCACTACCCAGAATCTGAACCAACAACCCACCCCCCACACAAAACCACCGGGGGACACAGGGTCATCTGTACACAACAGAACAACGGTTCACCACGTTACGGCGGCCATAGCGGCAGGGAAACACCCGGACCCATCCCGAACCCGGAAGTTAAGCCAGCCAGCGCCAATGGTACTGCACCCGACAGGATGTGGGAGAGTAGGACGCCGCCGAACATTCTTTGCACAGGGGCCACCGCGAGGTGGCCCCTGTGTGCATTTCCGAGCGTCTCCGAAGGCCCGTTCTCCTTCCCCAACCGGGTGGTCGACCGGCGTGCTCCACCGGTCCCGGCCGGGCCGGCCGAGGATGTCGGCGGCGCGCCGAAGGCTGGCGCTCGAGGAGGTGAGGCGCATGAGCGCTCACGAGAGTCAGGTCGACGAGGTGAACGAGGTGACCCTGGTCGGCCGGGTGTCGCAGCCGGCGGAGGAACAGGTGCTCCCGAGCGGCGACGAGCTGTGGAAGTTCCGCGTCATCGTGGGACGACAGGGCGTCGCGGCTGGGCGGGCGACCGTCGACGCGCTGGACTGTGTGGTGTGGGCGAAGCGTCCCGCCCGGTCGGTGGCCACCTGGCGCAGCGGCGACGTGGTGGAGGTCCGCGGCAGCCTGCGGCGACGTTTCTTCGCACCGGCCGGCGGCGGCCGGGTGTCCCGGTGCGAGGTGGAGGTGGCCTCGGCCCGGCTCATTCGTCGAGCAACCGGATGAAGGAGCCGAGGCTGGGCTTCGGCTGGAAGGACGTGGCCTTCTCCGGGAGCAGCCCTCCGGCCCGCACCACCTCGACCACGTGGTCGAGCTCGACCGCCGGGAGCAGCGCGGCGGTGATCCTCCCCGGCTTCACCGCGGCCAGGGCCGAGGAGAGCGAGTGCGCGTAGGTGACCTTCGACGGGCGTCGGGGGAGACCAGCCAGCAGCGCGGGCTCGACGAGCTGGACGACGGCGTGCCCCGGGGTCACCTCGAGCCGGACCGAGGCCCAGTCCTCGCCGTCGGTGAGGACCACCGTGTCCTGCGCGAGCGTGGCGACCGCCGCGTCTGCGTCGTCGAGGGTGGTCACGACGGCCCCCGAGGCGCGAGCGGCCGACACCAGGTCGCCGAGGCGGGTGCCGTGGAGCAGCCGGTGGATCGCACCGAGGAACAGCGGAGTCTCGTCCTGGTCGATGATCATCACCAGACCGTCGCGGTGGAGCTGTCGGGGGTCGCCGTCCTGGAGTGCCACGGAGGCGGCGTAACGGTGATGCCCGTCGGCGACCAGCAGCCGCGCCCCCTCCAGCGCGGCGTTGATGGCCCGCTGCTGGTCGGGGTCCCGGATCGCCCAGACCCGGTGCTGCTGGCCGGCGTGGTCGACGTAGTCGCGGTCGGGAGTGCCGGCACGCACCGACCGGCTCACCTCGCGGATGACGGCCGGGCCGCGGTGCACGAGCAGGATGGGCGCCGGATTGAGGCGCATCGTGCTCATCCGGTCTGCCAGCTCCACGACCTGCTGCGGATGCACCCCCTCGTGCGGGAAGACCTGCCGCTCCTCCGACGTCGCGGCGACGTGGGAGAGGTCGAGGCAGCCGACGAGGCCGCGCACGGTGAGCCCGGAGTCGGAGTACTCGTGGAGGTAGAGCGCCGGCTCGTCGTCGCGGGCCGCCAGACCGCGTCGCTGCCAGGTCTGCAGGCGCTGCTGGACGCCGCGATAGGGTCGCGCGAAGGCGCGTGCCGAGGCCGGGTCACCGACCCGCGGCGGCGCCAGCGACAGCGCCCGGAACGGCGACAGCTGGAGCGGGCCGGCGACGTACGGCGGGACCGTGGGGCGACCGGACTCCATCGGTGCATCGTAGGGGCACGCAGCAAGGAGCAAGACGGTGGCCGATCCAGGGGACGAGAGCCTTGCGGCGTCGTACGACCTGCTGATGTTCGACCTGGACGGGGTGGTGTACCTCGACGGTCACGCCGTGGACCATGCGCCCGAGGGCATTGCGGCATCCCGAGAGGCCGGCGCCCGGATCGCCTTCGTCACCAACAACGCCTCACGCACGCCCGAGGAGGTGGCCCGACACCTGCGAGAGCTCGGGATCGGCGCCGAGGCCGAGGACGTGGTGACCTCGTCCCAGGCCGCCGCGCGGCTGCTCGTGGATCACCACGGCACCGGCGCGCGGGTCGCCGTGCTGGGAGCCGAGGGGCTGTGGGAGGCGCTCCGGGAGGCGGGACTGGAGCCGGTCGGCGTCGGAGCCCCGGACGCGGCGGCGATCGTCACCGGGTATGCCCCCGAGGTCCGGTGGAAGACGATCATGCGAGCCGCGCTCGAGATCAGGAACGGCCTCCCGTGGGTGGCGACGAACACCGACCCGACGCTGCCGACCGGCGCCGGGCCGGCGCCGGGCCACGGGGCGCTGGTGGCGATGATCAGCGGGTTCGCCGGCGTGAGCCCGGACGTCGCCGGCAAGCCGGAGCGTCCGCTCCTGGACGAGACGGTGCGCCGGGTCGGCGGCGACCGGCCGCTGATGGTCGGCGACAGCCTCCACACCGACATCGCTGGTGCACACCGCGCTGGGAGCGACTCCCTCCTGGTGCTGACCGGCGTCACCGGCCTGCGCGAGCTGGTCACCGCCCGTCCGGACCAGCGACCGACGTGGGTCGGGCAGGACCTGACGGCTCTGGCGCGGTCGGGCTGCGCGGCCCGGGAGCACGACGGCCGGTGGCAGGCCGACGGGTGGTCTGCGACGGTGGACGGCGGCCGGTTGCTGCTCGAGGGGACGGGCGGTCCGGACGGCTGGTGGGCGGCGGCGGGAGCCGCGGCCTGGGCACACCTCGACGCCTCCGGCGACCCGGTCGACGTCTCGGACCTGTCGCCTCCGGGGCAGGGCACCGCGGCGGGGTAACCTGCGGCCATGACCGAGCACGCACCACCGCCGGCCCCCGACGACAGCTCGGGCGGTCGGCGGACGACGTAGCCGAGGAGGACCTCGGCCCTTCGTCGCCGGAGCCCCTCGAGACCGGGATCCCGGAGGTGGACGCGGTCATCGCGAGCGTCGACCAGCTCGACGACCGGCCCCTCGACGAGCACCTCGCCGAGTTCGAGCGCGCTCACCAGGCGCTGCGGTCCGCCCTGGACGCCGATCCGAGCGAGCCGGCGTAGTCGGTGGCCGCGCGTCGTCTCAGGCTCGACGCCGAGCTGGTACGCCGAGGGCTCGCGCGGTCCCGCGACCATGCCGCCGAGCTGATCGCCGATGGTCGGGTGACGGTCTCGGGCGCGACCGCCACCAAGGCGGCGACGGCGGTGACCACCGACGTGGCGCTCGTGGTGGCGCCCGACCCGGCGCTCCGCGGCGGCCAGGAGTACGTCTCGCGCGGTGGCCACAAGCTCGCCGGAGCGTTGGCAGCGTTCCTGCCCCAGGGACTCACCGTGTCGGGCCGCCGCTGCCTGGACGCGGGAGCATCGACCGGCGGGTTCACCGACGTCCTGCTGCGCGAGGGCGCCCGCGAGGTGGTGGCCGTGGACGTGGGCTACGGCCAGCTGGCCTGGCGGCTGCAGCAGGACGAGCGGGTCGACGTCCGGGACCGCACGAACGTGCGCGACCTCGACCTCGAGAAGGTCGGGGGACCGGTCGACCTGGTGGTGGGCGACCTGTCGTTCATCTCGCTGACGCTGGTGCTCGACGCGTTGATCGCCGTGGCCGACGACGGAGCCGATCTCGTGCTGATGGTGAAGCCTCAGTTCGAGGTCGGCAAGGAGCGGGTCGGCAAGGGCGGCGTCGTCCGCGACCCGGCGGTGCGGGCCGACGCGGTCGTGACGGTGGCCGACGCCGCCGCGAACCGGGGCTGGGGGGCTCGCGCCGTGACCGTGAGCCCGCTGCCGGGGCCCTCCGGCAACGTCGAGTTCTTCCTGTGGCTGCGGCGCGGACCCGCGGCCGTCGACCGGGCCGACATCGAGGCTGTGGTGTCGGCCGGAGCGCCGGGGGTGCCCAGTGAGAAGGTGTCACCGTGACCGACCAGCGACGTGTGCTCCTCCTCGCGCACCTCGGGCGTAGCGAGGCGCGAGCCGTGGCGCGCAAGCTCGCCGACGCGCTGACCGGCCACGACATCCACGTCCGGGTGCTGCGCGACGAGGCCACCGCGCTGGGGCTGAGCGACCTGGTGGGCCTCGAGCTCGACGACGGCGGCGACCCCTGTGCCGGGTGCGAGCTGGTCGTGGTGATCGGCGGTGACGGCACGATCCTGCGCGCCGCCGAGCTCGCCCACGACAGCGGCACCCCCCTGCTCGGGGTCAACCTGGGGCATGTCGGGTTCCTGGCCGAGGCCGAGTACGACGACGTGGGCGCCACCATCGACGCGATCGTCGACCGGAGCTACACCGCCGAGGACCGGCTCACCCTCGACGTCTCGGTCTTCCGCGACGGCGAGCTGGTCACCAGCACCTTCGCGCTCAACGAGGCCAGCGTCGAGAAGGCCGCGCGCGAGCGGATGCTCGAGGTGGTCGTCGAGGTCGACGGCCGGCCCCTCTCGCGCTGGGGCTGCGACGGCGTCGTCTGTGCCACGCCGACCGGCTCCACGGCGTACAACTTCAGCGCCGGCGGCCCGGTCGTGTGGCCCGGGGTCGAGGCGCTGCTGATGGTGCCGATCAGCGCTCATGCGCTCTTCGCGCGGCCGCTCGTCGTCGCCCCGACCTCCGTGCTGGCCGTGGAGGTCATCTCCCGTCAGGCGTCCGGCGTGCTGTGGTGCGACGGGCGGCGCACCGTCGACCTGCCTCCGGGAGCCCGGATCGAGGTACGCCGGGGCGCACGGCCGGTGCGGCTGGTGCGGCTGCACGAGGCGCCGTTCACCGACCGGCTGGTCGCCAAGTTCGACCTGCCCGTGGAGGGGTGGCGCGGCGCCAGCGAACGCCGCCGCCGCGGGGGGAACGATGCTTGAGGAGCTGCGGATCACCGGTCTCGGGGTGATCGAGGCGGCCACCCTCGAGCTCGGGCCCGGGCTGACGGTGATCACCGGCGAGACCGGTGCCGGCAAGACGATGGTGGTCACGGCGCTGGGGCTGCTGCTGGGAGGCCGGGCCGACAGCGGCGCCGTACGCTCCGGCAGTCGGGCGGCCCGGGTCGAGGGGTCGCTCCGCGTGAGCTCCCTGCCCGGCGTCGCGGCAGCCGTCGACGCGGCCGGGGGCGAGGTCGAGGGCGACCACGTGCTGCTGGCGCGCAACGTCTCGGCCGAGGGCCGCTCGCGGGCCTTCGTGGGCGGGGCGTCCGTCCCGGTCTCGCAGCTCGCGTCGGTCGCCGAGCCGCTCGTCGCCGTGCACGGCCAGGCCGACCAGCACCGCCTGCTGCAGCCCCGGGCCCAGCGCGAGGCCCTCGACGCCTTCGGTGGCGCGACGATCACGCCGCTGCTCGCCGACTACCGCCGCCTGCACGCGGAGCTGCTCGACACCGAGCGCGAGCTGACGGAGACGGTGGTCAGCGCACGCGAGCGGGCCCGGGAGGCAGACCTCCTGCGCTTCGGGCTCGGCGAGATCGAGGCGGTCGCCCCGGAGGCCGGCGAGGACGCCACGCTCGCGGAGGAGGAGCAGCGGCTGGGCCACGCCGACACCCTGCGGACGGCGGCGGAGTCCGCGCGAGCGGCGCTCTCCTCCGACGACGGCGCGCCCGACGCCCTCGCCGCCGTCGCGGCCGCGCGCAGCCTCCTCGACGGCGTGCGCGACCACGACCAAGCCGCCGCAGCCCTGGCCGACCGGGTCGCCGAGCTCACCTACCTGCTCTCCGACCTCGCCGCGGACGTCGCGTCCTACGCCTCGGGGCTCGAGACCGACCCCGGCCGGCTGGCCGCCGTCTCCGAGCGCCGGGCCGCGCTCACCGCGCTGACCCGCAAGTACGGCGAGACCGCCGCCGACGTCCTGGCCTGGGCGGAGACGTCGGCCGCGCGGCTGACGCAGCTCGACGACACCGACGACCGGATCACGCGGCTCCGCGGGCAGCGCGACGACCTGCGCGAGCGCCTCGGCCCTGCTGCGCTGGCCTTGTCCGAAGCGCGCACCGCCACCGCCGCCCGGCTCTCCACCGAGCTCACCGGCGAGCTCGACCTCCTGGCGATGCCTCACGCCGTGCTCGACGTGGCGGTCCGGCAGACCGAGACCGACGACGGCCTGCCGGCCGGCGAGCGCACCCTCCGGTTCGGGTCCTCGGGCGTCGACGAGGTGGAGTTCCTGCTCGCCGCCAACACCGGGAGCGAGCCGCGTCCCCTCCACAAGGGGGCGTCCGGGCGGTGAGCTGTCGCGCGTGATGCTGGCCCTCGAGGTGGCCCTGGCCGGGACCAGCCCGGTGCCGACCTTCGTCTTCGACGAGGTCGACAGCGGGGTCGGGGGCAAGGCCGCCGTCGAGGTGGGTCGACGCCTGGCGAAGCTGGCCGAGTCGGCGCAGGTCCTCGTGGTGACCCACCTGCCCCAGGTCGCGGCGTACGCCGATCGCCACGTCGTGGTGGAGAAGGCCAGCGACGGCTCGGTCACGACCTCGGGCCTCACCCTGCTCGACGCGCCGGGTCGCGAGCGTGAGCTGTCCCGGATGTTCGCCGGGATGGAGGAGTCCGAGACCGCCCTGGCGCATGCCCGCGAGCTGCTCGAGGCGGCCGGTCGCACCACCTCCTGAGCGGCCGCGACGCACGACGCGCCCGGACCGCGGCCTGCCAGGACTTGCCGGACCCCCTGGCACGATGACGCGAGTGGTGAAGCTCAGGACACGTCTGCGGCCCGACGCCTCCGGCGTCACCGGAACCGCCCGCACCGACCGCCGTACCTCGGCCCTCCTCGCGCGCCTCTCCGCGGGTGACGTGGCCGTGCTCGACCAGGTGGACCTCGACGGACCGACCGCTGACGCGCTCGTGGACCGCGGCGTCGTGGCCGTCCTGAACCGCTCGGAGATGATCTCGGGCCGGTTCCCCAACCGCGGCCCCCGGATCCTCGCCGACGCCGGCATCGCGATGGTGGACCGACTCGTGGCCACGGGTGACCGGGACCCCCTGTCGGTGATCGGCGACGGCAGCCGGGTGCGAGTGCTCGGCGGGTCCGTGCTGGTCGGCGACGAGGTGGTCGCCGAGGGCCGCGAGGTGACCGACGACCTCGTGCAGGCACAGCTCGAGGCGGCGCACGCCGGGCTGGTCACCCAGCTCCAGACGCTGACGCACAACAGTGCCGAGTTCATCCGCCGCGAGGAGTCGCTGCTCCTGCACGGTCAGGGGCTGCCCCGTCTCCGCACCAAGCTCCAGGGGCGGCCGGTGGTCGTGATCGGCCACGGTCCCGACGACGCCGCCGAGCTACGAGGCCTGCGGCGCTACCTGCGCGAGATGCATCCGGTGGTGATCGTCACCGGCGACGGCCTCGACGTCGCCCGCGGGGCCGGCCTCACCCCCGACGTCGTGGTGCTCGACGCGCGTACCGAGGAGCTCCCCGCGGCGCGCGCGTTGCGGTCAGCCCGCGACGTCGTCGTCACCGAGCCGCCGGGATCCGCCCGGGGCGGGTCGAGCACCGAACGGTTCGAGCGGATCGGCGTCCGCACGGTGGTCATGCAGACCACGGCGTCCCCGGCGGACGCGGGCCTCCTGCTGGCCGACGGAGCCGGTGCCCGTCCGATCGTCGGCGTCGGGCTCCGCGGCACGCTCGAGGAGTTCCTCGACACCAGCCGCGACGGGCTCGGCAGCGGCTACGTCACCCGCCTCAAGGTCGGCCCGACGCTCGTGGACGCCACCGCCGTGCCGTTCCTCTACTCCGGTCAGCTGCGGGCACGGCACGCCTATCTCGTGCTCCTGATCGGCCTGGTCGCGGTCGCGGCCGCCCTCGCCACGACCCAGGTCGGTCACGGGTGGGCCCTCGACCTGCGCGACCAGGTCGAGCAGCTCCTCACCGACCTCCGCGGACGGTTCTCGTGATCCGCTCGCGGGCGTACGCCGTCCCGCTCGTCGCCGTGCTCCTGGCCCTGGCCACCGGCATCGCGCTCGGGGCCGGGCCGTTCACCACGACCGGATCCAGTGCCGAGCCCGCCCCGGCGACCGCCACCTCTGTGCCGGACGCCACCTACCCCGACGCGTTCGCCGCGTCCGTGGCGTCCCGGCTGTACGCCGACGGGCTCTCCCGGCGGCCGGTCGCCCTGGTGACCCTCCCGGGTGCCGACAAGGCGACCGTCTCGGCCCTGGCGGCCCAGATCGAGCTCGCCGGCGGGTCACTCGCCGGTACCTACCCCGTCGGCTCCCAGCTGGTCGACGCCGAGCAGAAGAGCCTGGTCGACACGCTCGGCGTGCAGCTGGGCAAGCAGCTCCACGGCCTGGTCGACCCGGACACCAGCACCTACCCGCGGATCGGCCAGCTGCTGGGGATCGCCGTCGCCACCCGGGGGACCTCGCCCGGTCAGCTGGACGACGACGTGACCGCCGTCCGCCAGAGCCTGGTCGCGGCCGACCTCCTGGCGCTCCCGAAGAACGATCCGCAGACGGCTCCACTGGTCCTGGTCGTGACCGGGTCCGAGGTCGACCAGGCCATCGCCGACGGTCTCCTGTCCGGGCTCGCCACGCGGGCGCGCGGGGTCGTGGCGGTCGGGCCGACCGCGGCCGCCAACGTGCTCGGGCTCGCCGCCGACGGCGTGACCAGGCACGTCGCCACCGTCGACGGGACCGAGACCAGTGCCGGCCGGGTGGCGGCCGTCCTGGCTCTGATCCGCTCGTGGTCGAAGCAGGGCGGCGCCTACGGTGCGTCGGGATCCGACGGATCGGCTCCGCTCGGGTAGGATGGAATCCCGTGAAGCAGGCGCCCGTCACCAAGCACGTGTTCGTCACCGGAGGCGTCGCCTCCTCACTCGGTAAGGGCCTCACGGCCTCCAGCCTCGGGCGGCTCCTCAGCTCCCGCGGGCTCCGGGTCACCATGCAGAAGCTCGACCCGTATCTGAACGTCGATCCCGGGACGATGAACCCGTTCCAGCACGGCGAGGTCTTCGTGACCGACGACGGCGCCGAGACCGACCTCGACATCGGCCACTACGAGCGGTTCCTCGACACCGAGCTCGGGCAGAAGGCGAACGTCACGACCGGGCAGGTGTACGCCAGCGTGATCGCCAAGGAGCGGCGCGGGGACTATCTCGGCGACACCGTGCAGGTGATCCCCCACATCACCAACGAGATCAAGGAACGGATCCTGGCCATGGGTGGCCACGGCGGTACGCCGGACGTCGACGTGGTGATCACCGAGATCGGCGGCACCGTCGGCGACATCGAGTCGCTGCCCTTCCTCGAGTCCGCCCGCCAGGTGCGCCAGGACATCGGTCGCGACAACTGCTTCTTCCTCCACGTCTCCCTGGTGCCCTACATCGGGCCGTCGGGCGAGCTCAAGACCAAGCCGACCCAGCACTCCGTCGCGGCCCTCCGCTCCATCGGCATCCAGCCCGACGCCATCGTCTGCCGGGCCGACCGCGAGCTCCCCGAGGGGATCAAGAAGAAGATCTCGCAGATGTGCGACGTCGACCAGGACGCCGTGGTCACCGCGGCGGATGCGCCGTCGATCTACGACATCCCCAAGGTGCTCCACCGCGAGGGCCTCGACGCCTACGTCGTACGCCGGCTCGACCTGCCCTTCCGCGACGTCGACTGGACCACCTGGGACGACCTGCTCCGCAAGGTGCACCACCCCAAGGAGGAGGTCACCGTCGCGCTCGTCGGCAAGTACATCGACCTCCACGACGCCTACCTGTCCGTGGCCGAGGCGCTCCGCGCCGGAGGCTTCGCCCACGAGGCGGCGGTCCGGATCCGCTGGGTCCCGTCGGACGAGTGCGCCGACCCCCACGGGGCGCACCGCGAGCTCCACGACGTCGACGCCATCTGCGTCCCGGGCGGATTCGGGATCCGGGGCCTGGACGGCAAGCTCGGCGCACTGAACTACGCCCGCCTGCACGGCATCCCGACGCTGGGCCTGTGCCTGGGCCTGCAGTGCATGGTCATCGAGTTCGCCCGCAACGTCGCGGGGCTCGAGAAGGCTGCGTCCACGGAGTTCGACCCCGACTGCCCCGAGCCGGTGATCGCCACCATGGAGGAGCAGAAGTCCTACGTCGACGGCGCAGGCGACCTCGGCGGCACCATGCGGCTGGGGCTCTACCCGGCCGAGCTGGGCTCCGGGACGATCGTGCGCCAGGCCTACGGTGAGGGCCGGATCGAGGAGCGGCACCGGCACCGCTACGAGGTCAACAACCACTACCGCGAGCAGCTGGCCGCTGCCGGGCTGGTCTTCTCCGGCATGAACACCGATCTCGACCTGGTCGAGTTCGTCGAGCTGCCACGCGACGTCCATCCCTACTACGTCTCGACCCAGGCCCACCCCGAGCTGCGGTCCCGGCCCACCCGGCCGCACCCCCTCTTCGCCGGCCTCGTCGGGGCCGCGATCGAGCGCCAGAAGGCCGAGCGGTTCCCGATCGACGAGTCCAAGCTGCGGCGCGAGTTCGACGACGACTGACCGTCCGGAGCCTGGCCCCAGGGCGGCCCGGAGAGCATGATCGACGACATGCCGGACCTGGCGCGTCTCCGTTCCCTGATCATCGCCTTCCAGCAGTCGGCCGCCGTCCACGTGGCCGCGGACCTCGGCCTGTCCGACCTGCTGGCGGACGGGCCACGCAGCGTGAGCGACCTCGCCGCGGCCACCGGGACCGACGAGGACACCCTGCACCGGCTGCTCCGGGCGCTCGCCACGATCGGCGTCTACGAGGAGCGGCCGGACGGTTCCTACGCCGGGACGGACCTCGGAGCCGGGCTGCGCTCCGACCTGCCCGACAGCCTGCGCCCGCTCGCGCTGACGGTGTCCGCGCCGACCCACTGGGCGGCCTGGGGGTCCCTGGCCCACAGCGTGCGCACCGGGGAGAACGCCTTCGAGGCCCTGCACGGCGTCGACGTCTGGGCACACCGCCGGTCTCATCCCGACGAGAACCGGCACTTCAACGACAACATGGCAGCGCTCACCTTCAGCGTGGCCGGAGCCGTCGCGGAGGCCTACGACTTCTCCGGCGATCTCCCATGTGGTCGACGTCGGCGGCGGACAGGGCGCCTTGCTCGCCACCGTCCTGGAGCGGCACCCGCACCTGACCGGGGCGGTGCTCGACCTGCCGCAGGCGGTGGCGACCGAGGCGCCCAGTGCGGCGCTGGCGCCGCGCTGGTCGGCCGTGGGCGGCAGCTTCTTCGAGGAGGTGCCGGAGGCCGACGGGTACCTGCTGAAGTCGATCCTGCACGACTGGCCCGACGACCGCTGCGTCGACATCCTGCGCACCTGCGCCCGCAGCCTGCGCCCGGGAGGCGTCGTGCTCGTCGTCGAGACCGTGCTCGGCCGGCCGGGCTTCGAGGTGCAGGCGGCGTTCTCGGACCTGAACATGCTCGTGATGCCGGGCGGCCGCGAGCGCACCGAGGACGAGTACGCCGCGCTGTTCGCGGCGGCGGGTCTCGCCCTCACCCGCGTCGTCGACACCAGCACCCGGATGTCGGTGCTCGAGGGCCGCGCGGCCGCCTCCGGCTGACCAGCTCAGAGGGCGCGCGCCCGTTCGCGACGCGTCATCGTGTCCACCCCGATCAGGAGCGCGGCCCGGACGGTCGGGTCGCAGGACGGGTCCTCGGCCATGCCGCGCGCCCGCGAGAGGAACGCCTCGTCGGCGACCTGCGGGAACATCCCGAACATCAGGCCGAACACCATGAGCATCCCGCCCCCGGCCAGCCGCGGCATCTCGTCGAGGAAGCGCTCGGCGTAGGGCAGGAGCAAGGCGTCCTGCTCCGGCTGCCAGAACGCCCGGACCAGGGCACCGAGCATGGGGCCGCCGGGCACGTTCCGCTTCTCGAACAGCTCCGCCCACGCCTCGTCCTTGGCCTCGGGCAGGGGGCGCGCGGTGCGGACCGCGAGGGCCCGGACGCCGGCGTCGGGATCCGGGTCGCGCTGGAGGAGGGCCTCCACCGAGGCCTCGTCGTACTGCCCGATCGCGGCACGCCGGATCGCGACCCGCCAGGCCAGGTCGACGTCGGCGCGCGCCGCCTCGTCGAGTCGGGCGAGATGCTGCTCGGACGACGCGGCGGCGGCGAGGGTACGCAGGGCCGGCGTGGTCAGGTCCGGGTCGTCGGCGAGCGTGGCCGCGACAGTGGCGAGCTGCTCGAGTCGTGCGCCGACCAGGTCCCTCCGGGTCCAGCGCTGCGCCAGCTCGAGGGCCACGGTGAGGAACGGCTCGATCACCGCCGGGCTGTGCTCGCGCTCGAGAACCTCGAGCACGCAGCCGAAGAGCTCGTCGCCCGCGAGCTCACCGTCCGACACCATCTGGAAGCCGGTGACCACGGCCAGGGCCCGGTCCACCGCCTCGGGGAGGTCGGCCGCGCGGTCGAGCAGGACCCGGACGGACTCGGGATCGGGCCGCACCGCGGCGAAGGTGAGGTCGCCGGCGTTGAGCAGGTGGAGGTCGGCCTCGGGGAGGTCGACCGGAGTGAGGGTCCCGCTCGTCTCGAGCGACGTGACGCCCAGCAACGTCACGCCGGGATCGGAGACGTCGTGGTCGGCCACCCGGTAGGAGGCGATGTCGAGCCGGTGCGGTCGCGGCTCGTCGTCGTCGGGAGAGGTCGCCGAGATCGCGCCGTCGGTGAGCCGCAGGGTGTCGGTGCCGACCCGGTCCAGCCAGGCGACGGTCCAGGCGTCGAGGTCACGCCCGGCGGCCGCGCCGATCGCCGACATCAGGTCGTCGAGCACCGTGTTGCCCCAGGCGTGCTCGCGGAAGTAGGTACGCAGACCCTCGACGAAGGCGTCCTCCCCGACGTAGGCCATCAGCTGCTTGAGGACGCTGGCGCCCTTCGTGTAGGTGATCGCGTCGAAGTTCGCCATCGCCTGGGCGACGTCGGGGACCTCGCCACGGATCGGGTGCGTCGCCGGTGACATGTCCTGGCGGTAGCCGCCCATCTTGCCCGCGGCGAGGAACGTGGCCCACTCGTCGGTGAACGCCGTGCAGTTGACGCCGGCCCAGTTCGACGCCCACGAGGCGAACGCCTCGTTGAGCCACAGGTCGTCCCACCAGCGCATGGTGACCAGGTCCCCGAACCACATGTGGGCCATCTCGTGGAGCAGGATCTGGGCACGGACGGCGCGCTGGGCGTAGGTGGGCGTGCTGCGGTAGAGCACGCTGTCGGTCCAGGTGACCGAGCCCCAGTTCTCCATCGCGCCCCCCATGTTGGGCACGAACACCTGGTCGTAGCGCTCCTGCGGGAACGGCTGCGCGAAGCGCTCGCCGAAGAAGGTGAGCCCACGCTCGGTGAGGTCGAACAGCTCCTCGGCGTCGCGCTCGAGGAACTGCCGCAGCGACTGCCGGCAGAAGAGGCCGAGGTCGTAGCCGCCGCGCGCGGACCGCAGCTCGTGGAAGGGGCCGCCGTTGACGACCGTGACGTACGTCGACAGCGGCGGGGTGTCGCCGAACGTCCAGCGCCGTCCGCCGTCCTCGACCTCCTCGACCCGGTCGGGGGCGGAGTTGCTGGTCACCGTCCAGCTCTCGTGGGCGTCGACCACGAAGCCGTGGGGCGCCTTGAGATCGGGCTGGTCGAAGCAGGCGAACGCATACCGCGCCATGTCGGGCTCGAAGGTGGACCAGACGTAGACCAGCTTGTCGTTGGGGTCCACGGTGCGCAGGATCGCGGTCCCGGAGGACGTGTCGCTCTGGACCGAGCTGACCACGAGCACGTTGTCCGCGCGGAGGTCGGCGAGGGGGAGACGGCCGCGGTCGGCGGTCGCCGGGTCCAGGTCCTGGCCGTTGAGGGTCGCGGAGACGACCCGCCCGGTGCAGTCCACGAAGGTGCTCGCCCCGGGCTCGCTGCACGAGAACGAGACCGTGGAGGTGGCGGCCCACAGGTCGCCGTCGTAGAGCCCGCGGAGGTCCACGTGGACGTCGTACCGCTCGATGGTCAGCAGGGCTGATCGCGTCGCGGCTTCTTCCCGAGTCAGGCTCGCCAGGTCGTTCATCACGTCACCGTAACCGGCCACCGGACCACGTGACGGTAACGATCGGGTGTCCAGCGCGGCATGGGGTCCTTGACTCCACTCCCCATGCGGACCACTGTGACCCCCAGGCCACTCGGCCTCCTCTTACGCGGAAGGGATCCATTCCATGCGTTTCAAGCGTTCTCTCGGGTTGCTCAGTGCCGTCGCGCTCGCCGGCACGATCACGGCCTGCGGCGGCTCGGACTCGTCCACGGCCACGGACTCCGCCGATGGCGGATCGACCAAGATCGGCGACTGTGAGATCACCAGCAAGCCGAACACGCATCTCGCTCACGCCGGTCAAGGCCGGCACGCTGACCGTCCAGACGACGCTGCCGGCGCCGGGGTGGTGGAACGGCACCACGCCGGAGTCGATCAAGAGCGGCTACGAGTACTGCATGGCCGCCGAGCTGGCCAACATGGCCGGCCTGAGCTCGGTGACGGTCAAGAACGTCTCGTTCGACCAGCTCGTCGCCGGACACACCAACGACTTCGACCTCGCCCTCGCGGAGATCTCGATCACCCCCGAGCGGGAGAAGGTCGTCGACTTCTCCAAGCCGTACTACGACTCCAACGTCGGCGTGATCGTGAAGAGCGGCGCGGACGTCACCGAGGAGAACATCACGAGCAAGCGGTGTGCGGCGTACTCCGGCACGACGTCGGTGCCCTTCATCCAGGACGAGCTGAAGTGCAGCGACTCGAAGATCTACCCCGACTCGCAGACGCTCTACCAGAGCGTGCTGTCCGGCCAGTCGGACGCCGCCTTCCTCGACACCGCGATCGTGCTCGCCGAGGCGAAGCAGACCAACGGGCAGCTCGAGGTGGTCGGCCAGTACAAGACCGGTGAGCAGTACGGCGCCATCTACCCGCAGGGCTCGGCGAACGCGGACGCGCTCGACCAGGGCATCGCGACGCTGCTGGACGACGGCACCCTCGACGAGCTGTCCAAGACCTGGCTCGGGCCCGCCTTCGGTGGCGACCCGGCCTCGGTGCCGGTGTGGACGATCCAGTAGCGCACGACAGATGAGCGCCTCGATCCTCGTCAACGAGGAGCTGCAACCAGGGCCCACCCCGAGCCCGCCTCGCCCCGTCTGGGGCCTGGCGGCGCTGGGGCTGGTGCTCGCCGTCCTCGCCACGGCACTGATGGTGAAGGCCGCGATGATGCTGCGGCACTTCAACCACGACGGCTGGGTCTCCACGACCGTCGGCATCCTGCTCGTGGTGCTCAGCCTCTACGCGTGGGTCCCGGCCTTCAAGGCGATGGCCGCGGCACGCGAGCGGGCCGCACTGCTCGCCCAAGGCGAGCTGGTGCCGGCCCGGCGGATGGCTGCCAGCGGGCGCGAGGAGGCGCTCATCTCGATGGGCTGGGCCGCGGCCAACGTGATCATCGCGGGGCTGCTCGTCTTCGTCCTCGCGAACGACGGTGGCGTGGCCACGACGTTCTTCAACCTGACGGACATCAAGCTGTCCCGCAGCGAGGTGGTCCACGCGTTCTGGACCAACATCTGGGTCGCGTGCGTGTCCGAGGTGCTCGTGCTGATCTTCGGGCTCCTCGTCGCGATCGTCCGGATGCTGCCCGGCCGCGCGGGAGCCCCGCTGCGTGCCATCGCGGTGGTCTACTGCGACGTGTTCCGCGCCATCCCGGCGATCGTCGTGATCTTGCTGATCGTGTTCGGTCTGCCGTTGACCGGGGTGAGCTTCTTCCAGCGGATGCCCACGGTCTGGCTCGGCATCTTCGCGCTGTCGCTGACCTACACGGCGTACGTGTCGGAGGTCTACCGGGCCGGGCTCTCGTCCATCCACCCCAGCCAGAGCGCCGCCGCGCGCTCGCTGGGTCTCAGCTACGTGCAGACCCTGCGCACCGTGCTGGTGCCGCAGGCGGTCCGACGGGTCATCCCGCCGCTGCTGAACGACTTCATCAGTCTGCAGAAGGACACCGCACTTCTGTCCACGGCGGCGATCGCGGAGGCGCTGCTGGTGGCCAAGCTCTGGGAGACCCAGCTGTTCAACCTGTCGCCGGTCACGCTGGTGGCGTTCCTGTTCATCCTGATCACGATCCCGCAGGCGCGTTTCGTGGACTGGCTGATCGACCGTGATGCCCGGCGACGGGCGGGAGGCAGCTGATGGCATTCCTCGAGATCGACGAGGTCCACAAGTCCTTCGGCCACAACGAGGTGCTCAAGGGCGTCTCCCTGGACGTCGAGCGGCACGAGGTGGTGTGCCTGATCGGGGCCTCGGGCTCCGGCAAGTCGACGCTGCTGCGGTGCGTGAACGCGCTGGAGGAGATCAACTCCGGTGAGATCCGGATCGAGGGGGACTGCGTCACGGGTGCCGGCGTCGACCTGAACGCGCTACGACGCGACGTCGGGATCGTCTTCCAGAGCTACAACCTCTTCCCGCACATGTCGGTGATCGACAACGTGATGCTGGCGCCGACCCGCGTCGCGGGCGTCTCGAGGACCGAGGCGCGCGACCGGGGCATGCGGCTCCTGGAGTCGGTCGGCATGGCGGAGAAGGCACCGGCCTACCCCGACAGCCTGTCCGGCGGCCAGCAGCAGCGCGTGGCCATCGTGCGCGCCCTGGCGATGCAGCCGCGCGTGATGCTCCTGGACGAGATCACCGCGGCGCTCGACCCCGAGCTGGTCGGTGACGTGCTGGAGATCGTCCGGGAGCTGGCGCACGGCGGTCTCACCATGCTGCTGGCGACCCACGAGATGGGCTTCGCCAAGGAGGTCGCCAGCCAGGTGTGCTTCCTGGACGCCGGGCAGATCCTCGAGCACGGCTCGGCCGAGCAGATCTTCGAGGATCCCCACGAGGAGCGCACCCAGCAGTTCCTCAGCCGCGTGGTGAAGTCGGGGCGCCTGTAGCGTCTCCGGCGTGCCCCCTCCCGACGACGAGACGAGCGACGAGATCTCCGACTCCCCGGAGAGCTGGCCCGTCGAGAGCTCGCGCGACCTCTACCGGGGAGACTGGCTGATGGCGCTCCGCGCCGACCGGGTACGTCGTCCCGGTGCCGGTGCCGAGGAGGCGTTCGAGCGGTGGGTCTTCGAGCACCCGGGAGCGGTCGTCGTCCTCGCCGTCGACGACCAGGAACGCGTCTGCTGCCTGCGCCAGTACCGCCACCCGGCCCGCGGGCGCTTCCTCGAGCTCCCCGCCGGGCTGAGCGACGCCGACGGCGAGGACCCGCTCGAGACCGCCCGGCGGGAGCTGCGCGAGGAGGCCGAGCTCGAGGCGACGGACTGGCGGCAGCTGTTCGAGCTCTACCCCTCGGCCGGCATCACCAGCGAGCGTCAGGTGTGCTTCCTGGCGCGGGGCCTGCGGCCCGCCGGCCGGGGCGACTTCGCGCTCCAGCACGAGGAGGCCGACATGGAGCGGCTCTGGGTGCCGGTCGACGACCTCGTCGAGGCGGTGCTCGACGGTCGGGTCGGGGAGTCCCCGATCGCGGTCTGCGTCCTGGCCTACGAGGCCCTCAGGCGCCGCGACCGGCTCTGACGCCCGAGGGGTGAGACGCTCCTGACGCTCGCGCTCGGGTCGCGCCGTGGGTTCCAGCCGTGATGGGGTGCGGGCATGGCCCCTGCCCAGGACATCTCCGAGCTGCTGCGTCGACACCCCGTGGTCGACGGCCACAACGACCTGCTCTGGGAGCTGCGCGACCTCGTCGGCTACGACCTCGACCGCTACGACGTCGGGCAGCGCCAGACCCGTACCCACACCGACCTGCCCCGGCTGCAGGACGGGGGAGTGGGCGCCCAGTTCTGGTCGGTGTTCGTCCCGACCCAGGAGGGTGACCGGGCCGTGACGACCACGCTGGAGCAGATCGACGCGGCGTACGCGATGGTCGAGAGGTACGCCGACCGGCTCGCGCTGGCGACGACGGCCGACGAGGTGGAGGCGGCGTGGGCGAGCGGCCGGATCGCCTGCCTGATGGGTGCCGAGGGTGGGCACCAGATCGCCGGCTCGCTGGCGGTGCTGCGGCTCTACCACCGGCTCGGGGTGCGCTACCTGACCCTGACCCACAACGACAACGTGCCCTGGGCCGACTCCGCCACCGACGACCCGGTGCTCGGCGGCCTCGACGACGTGGGCCGGGGCGTGGTCGCGGAGATGAACCGGATCGGGATGATGGTGGACCTCTCCCACGTCAGCCACGACACGATGCGGGACGCCCTCGACGTCGCCCGGGCGCCGGTGCTCTTCTCCCACTCCTCGGCGTACGCCGTGTGCGACCACCCGCGCAACGTCCCCGACGACGTGCTCGAGCGACTGGCCCGCAACGGCGGGACGTGCATGGTCACGTTCGTGCCGCGTTTCGTGAGCCAAGCCGTGCGCGAGTGGGCACGCGAGACCGACCGGCGCGCGCTCGAGGCCGGGGTGGACCTGCGCGACCTGGCGGCGTACCTCCCGGTGGAGCGAGCCCACGAGACCGCCTCGCCGAGCCCACTGGCCACGCTGGACGACGTGGTGGCCCACCTCGAGCACGTGCGCGAGGTCGCGGGCATCGACCACGTCGGTCTCGGAGGTGACTACGACGGCGTCGACCGGCTCCCCGAGGGCCTGGAGGACGTCTCGTCGTACCCGCGCCTGCTCGCCGCGCTGCGGGATCGTCACTGGTCCGACGACGACCTGGCGAAGCTGAGCTGCCGCAACGTCCTGCGCACGATGCGCGAGGTGGAACGAGCCGCCGAGCGGTGAGAACCCGCCCCGGCAGGTGCTCGGGCGCACAACTCGATAGTGTCGGACCGGCTCACACGAGCGTGGGCCACCGGACTAGGAGTGTGCCCCGTGAAGGTCGGCGTCCCGAAGGAAGTCAAGAACCACGAGTACCGCGTCGCGATCACGCCGATCGGCGTCCATGAGCTGACCGCGCACGGTCACGAGGTGTTCGTGCAGAAGGGGGCCGGCGTCGGCTCCCAGATCGACGACGCCGAGTACGTGGGCGCCGGCGCCAAGATCCTCGACGGCCCCGACGAGGTCTGGGGCACCGCCGACATGGTGCTCAAGGTCAAGGAGCCCATCGCCGAGGAGTACCACCGGATGCGCGAGGGCCTGACCCTCTTCACCTACCTCCACCTCGCGGCGGACAAGCCCCTGACCGAGGAGCTGCTGGCCCGCAAGGTCACCGGCATCGCCTACGAGACCGTGCAGCTGCCGAGTGGAGGCCTGCCGCTGCTGTACCCGATGTCCGAGGTGGCCGGCTGCCTCGCGCCCCAGGTCGGGGCGTACTCCATGCTCAAGGCCCAGGGTGGCCGCGGCGTGCTGATGGGTGGGGTCGGGGGCGTCGCCAACGCCAAGGTCGTCATCATCGGCGCGGGCGTCTCGGGACAGAACGCCGCCAACATCGCGCTCGGCATGGGCGCCGACGTGACCCTCCTCGACACCGATCTCGACAAGCTGCGGATGTCGTTCTGGCGCTACAACAACCGCGTGCACGGGCTGGCGTCCTCGCAGCTGGCGATCCAGCAGCAGGTCCGGGAGGCCGACATGGTGATCGGCGCCGTGCTGATCCCCGGAGCCAAGGCGCCCAAGCTGGTCACCAACCAGCTGGTCTCGGAGATGAAGCCGGGCTCGGTGCTGGTCGACATCGCGGTGGACCAGGGCGGCTGCTTCGAGGACACCCACCCGACCACGCACGCGGACCCGACGTTCCCGGTCCACAACTCGATCTTCTACTGCGTGGCGAACATGCCCGGCGCCGTCCCCAACACCTCGACGTACGCCCTGACCAACGCGACGCTGCCGTACGCCGTCGCGCTCGCGGACAAGGGCTGGGTGGACGCCTGCCGCGCCGACCACAGCCTGGCCCTGGGTCTCAACACCCACGACGGCACGCTCACCAACGTGCCCGTGGGCGAGGCCGTCGGCATCGACGCGGTGGCGCCGGACGAGGTCCTGGCGGGGCTTGGCTGAGCCTCGGGCGGCCCTCCGCACCTACCTCGACCACCTCGCGGTCGAGCGTGGGCTCGCCGCGAACACGCTGTCGTCGTACCGGCGCGACCTGAGGCGGTACGCCGCGTACCTCGACGAGGCGGGGGTCGAGGACCTCGACGCGGTGACGGAGGCGATGGTCTCGGCGTTCCTGGTCGGCCTGCGCGAGGGGGACGCCGAGCACCAGCCGCTGTCCGCCACGTCGGCGGGCCGGACGGTCGTCGCCGTGCGGGGCTTCCACAAGTTCTGCGTGGCCGACGGTCTGGCCACCGCCGACCCCGCATCGGCGGTCCGGCCGCCGTCTCCGGCGCGCCGGCTGCCCAAGGCCCTCCCGCTGGCCGACGTGGAGGCGATCCTCGACGCGGCCGGGGCGGCCGGCACCACCCTGGCGCTCCGCGACCGCGCCCTGTTGGAGATCCTCTACGGCACCGGAGCCCGGATCTCCGAGGCCGTCGGTCTCGACGTCGACGACCTCGACCGGGTGGACGGCACGGTGCTGCTCCGCGGGAAGGGTGGCAAGGAGCGGCTGGTTCCCGTCGGCTCCTACGCCCTCGCGGCCGTCGACGCCTACCTCACCCGAGGACGTCCGGACCTGGTGACCGCCGGCTCGGCGGCACCCGCCGGGGCGCTGTTCCTCAACGCCCGCGGCGGCCGGCTGTCGCGCCAGTCCGCCTGGACGGTCCTGGTGAAGGCAGCCGACCGGGCCGGGGTGACGCGTGACGTCTCACCGCACACGCTGCGGCACTCGTTCGCCACCCACCTCCTGGAGGGCGGGGCGGACGTCCGGGTCGTCCAGGAGCTGCTCGGCCACGCGTCGGTGACGACGACGCAGATCTACACGCTGGTCACGGTGGACAACCTGAGGGAGGTCTTCGCCGCGGCGCACCCCCGCGCGCGCATCGAGGCGGACTAGTCCGAATGGGCCATGCAGTACTCTCGTTCGGCCTACTTCTTTGCCAAACCAAAGGCGGGCGACGCATCGGATGCCTATGGTGGCAGAGCCGGGCGGCCCAGGCCCGACCATCGCGGACACAGGTCTGAGATGCGGGTTCGACTCGATGTTCCCTGGAGTTCCGTTGTTGAAGAAACGCCGTGACGCCACCTCGGGCGCGTTCTCCGCCTTCCGCGTGTCAGCCTGGTCCGTGCGCCGCAAGGTCGCCGCCGTGCTCGCCCTGCCCGTGATCCTCGCCGTCGTGTTCGGTGGGCTGCGCGTGTCCTCGGAGCTCACCGCCGCCAGCGACTACTCGACGAACCAGCAGCGGGCCGGCGTCCTCGGCCCTGCCCTCACCTACCTCTCCGCCACCGAGCGCCTCGCGCTGCCCGCTCCGCTGGCCGACAAGCTGGGCGGGAGTGACGCCGTCGACGCCGACAAGGCGTACACCGCCTCCCTCGCCAACCTCAAGCGCTCCGCCTCCTCGGCGAACCTCGACCAGGCCCAGACCGACCTCGTCACCTCGATCACCCAGATCGGCGAGACGCTGCGCAACGGCACCGGCACCGGCATCACTGCCACCGCGCCGGTCCAGCTCACCGACATGACGCGGCTGACCAACGCCCTCATCAACTCCACGCTGAACACCACCGGCACGCCCGACCCGCAGGTGCAGGGACTCGTCCAGGCCCTGAACGCGCGCCTGTCGCTGGTCAAGCAGCAGCTGCTGATCCAGAGCAGCAGCCAGGAGTCCTCCCTGCTCGACTCGGTCTGGCTCGCCGCCGAGGTCGGCGTCGAGGGATCGGCGCTCGACAACCTGAGGGCGACCACCGATGGCGGCGGTCGTGCCGCGGCATCGCTGTCCTCCGACAACGGCACCCGGCTGGGTCAGGCCACGACGGCGCAGGTCTCCGAGCTGGCCGCGACGCCGGGGATGTTCGCCCGCTACGACATCGTCACCAGCAAGCTGCTCACCAGCATCAACGACCGGCTCGCGGCCAGCGCCTCGGCTGCGAAGTCCCGCGCGCTGACCGACTCCGCGATCATCCTGCTCGCGCTGCTCGCCTCGGTGCTGCTCGCCCTGGCCGTGGCCGGCGCCCTGATCAACCCGCTGCGCCGCCTGCGTGCCGGTGCCCTCGACGTGGCCAACGTGAAGCTTCCCGAGACGGTCGAGCGGATCCGGAAGGGCGAGGAGCCCCACGAGATCGTCCCGATCGACGTGCACACCGAGGAGGAGCTGGGTCAGCTCGCCCGTGCCGTCGACGACATGCACCGTCAGGCAGTCACCCTGGCGACCGGGGAGGCACAGCTGCGGTCGCAGGTGGGCGCCATGTTCGTCACGCTCTCCCGGCGCAACACCACGCTGGTCAACCAGCAGCTGGCCCTGATCGAGTCGCTGGAGCAGGACGAAGAGGACCCGCAGCGTCTCGAGCAGCTGTTCAGCCTCGACCACCTGGCCACCCGCATGCGGCGGACGGCCGAGAGCCTCGTGATCCTCGGCGGTACGACGGGTCGTACCGCGAGCTTCGAGGAGCTCAGCGTCTCCGACGTCATCCACGCGGCCGTGTCCGAGGTCCAGGACTACCAGCGGGTGCGCATCGACGCCGCCCCCGACCGGATGATCGTGGGCCGCGCCGCCTCCGACGTCGTCCACCTGATGGCCGAGCTGATCGACAACGCCCTGTCCTACTCGCCTCCGGGCAGCCCGGTCACGATCCAGGCCGCCGAGGACGCCAGCGGCAAGGTCGAGATCGAGATCATCGACTCGGGTCTCGGCATGGCCGGCGACGCGCTCGCCCGGGCCAACGACTCCCTCAAGAGCGGTGGCGAGGTCACCATCGACACGGCCCGTCGCATGGGTCTGTTCGTGGTCAGCCGCCTCGCCGAGGAGCACGGCCTCAAGGTCAAGCTCCGTCGCAACGCCAACGGCGGCGGCATCATCGCCTCGATCACCCTGCCGACCGACGTCCTGGTCGGTTCCGGGCCCGTCGAGCACGTCTCGATCCTCGACGCCCCCGAGACGGTCGAGGAGCCCGAGATCGTCGTGGACGACGAGCCCGAGGAGGAGTACGACCCCTACCTCGAGCGCATCGAGGAGGCCATCGCCGCCGTCACCGGCCTGCCTCGCCGCCGCCCCGGGGCCGTGGCACCGGAGCCGGCACCCGCCGTACCCGCTGCTGCCGTCGGCATGTTCGCGGCCGACGACGAGGGCCCGGCGCTCGGCGCCGCCGCCGAGCCGATGGCGCTGCCCGGTCGTGAGGACGCGCCGGCCTCGGTCGTCGACGAGCCGGCCGCGGTCCACCAGGAGCCGTCCAACGTCGTCTCCCCGGTCTTCGGTGGCATCCGTCGCGACGAGCCCGCCGCCGAGGCCGACGTCGAGGCCACCACGGCCCTCGAGGAGACGCCCGAGGACCACGAGGTGCCCGAGGTCCTCGAGACCGCGGAGACCGAGCAACCGGACCCCGTCGCCGAGCACGTCGCCGAGTACGCGGACGAGCCGGACACCGAGGTCGTCGAGCAGGTCGTCGAGCCGGTCGAGGCGCCCGTCGCCGACTACGTGCCGTTCGACGCCCGGGCCGAGGCCCAGGACGACCTCTACGACGCCCAGGACGTGGAGCCGCACGAGGAGACCGAGGACGAGGAGCCGCACGACGAGCTCGGGTCCGACGCCACCTCCGACGCACGTCCGACCCCGCTCCGACCCCACCTACGACCAGGACGCACGTCCGGCGTACGACCAGCCGGTCGCGGTGAGCGCGGCGGACCGGACCGATCCCTGGGGCGACAACCCCCTCGGTACGCCGGCTGCGGTCACCGAGGAGCCGTCGGCCCCGGTCGCGGCCCCCGAGCAGCCGCTGGCACCGGTGGCCATGGCCGAACCGGGCTGCGGGCTTCGAGAGCCACACCGAGGCCCCGGTCCGGCTCACGATCCGTCGGCCCCTGTCCGCCACCCCGGCGGCGTCCGCCCTGGACGACGAGCACGTCCCGGACGCGGGTCCGCTGAACACGCCGATCTTCGGTCAGCTCCGTTCCAACTGGCTCGACGACGAAGCCGAGGCCTCCTGGTCCGACGCCGAGGTCGACCGCGGTTGGAACGCTGCCGACCGGGCCGAGAACGCCGATACCGCCGACGAGGGTCACACCCGCACCGGACTGCCCGTACGCCGCCCCGGCGGCCGGCTGGTCCCCGGTGGGATCGGCACCGAACCGACGGTGGTCGCCCGTGACCCGGACGCCATCCGTAACCGTCTCGCCGCCCACGCCGCCGGCGTGTCCCGCGGTCGGGCGGCAGCAGCTGCCCAACCGGTCAGCAACGACTACGCGCACGAGGAGACTGGCCCAGCATGACCGAGAGCCTCCAAGCAGACATCACCACGGTCGAGACCGAGACCCGTGAGCTCGACTGGGTCGTCAACCGCTTCGTCGACAGCGTCCCGGGTGCGGCGCACGCCGTCCTGGTGTCCGCCGACGGCCTGCTCATGGCCGCCAGCGTGCGGCTGCCGGCCGAGCGGGCCGAGCAGGTGGCCGCGGTGTCCTCGGGGTTGGCCAGCCTGGCGACCGGCGCGGCCCGCCTCTTCGAGGGGGGTGCCGTCCTGCAGACCATCGTCGAGATGCAGAACGGCTTCATGCTCCTGATGAGCGTGGGCGACGGCTCACACCTGGCGGTCCTGACCCAGGCCACGGCCGACATCGGCCAGGTCGGGTACGAGATGGCCCTCCTCGTCGAGCGCGTGGGTCAGATGGTCCAGGCGCAGGCCCGGGTCCATGGGGGGTAACAGGTGCCATGGCAGACGATGACCCCGGGATCGAGCCGACGCGGAACCTCAGCCCTCCGGCTGCCCGCATCGTCCGACCGTACGCGCTGACCGCCGGCCGCACCCGCTCGGTCGTCGACCTCCCGCTGGAGGCGACATTGCGGCTGGACACCTCGGCGACCCGCCGCGCCTGGGGTGAGGACCTGCAGGGCCGGATCATCGGCGTGTGCGACCTCCGCTCCGTGGCCGAGGTCTCGGCCCTGGTCAAGACCCCGATCGGGGTGACGCGGGTCCTCCTCGGCGACCTGGTCCAGCAGGGTTACGTGCACGTGCAGGCGACCTTGACCGAGAGCTCCACCGACGACGAACGCTTCGACCTGCTCGAAAGGACCCTCCGTGGACTCCGTGCTCTCTAAAGGCGCCCGAACCGCCTCGACGAAGATCGTCATCGCCGGCGGCTTCGGCGTGGGCAAGACCACCCTCGTCGGGTCGGTCTCCGAGATCGTGCCGCTGCGCACCGAGGCCCTCGTCACCAACGAGTCCGAGGGCGTCGACGACCTGGCCAGCACCCCGGGCAAGTCGACCACCACGGTGGCCATGGACTTCGGCCGGATCACCCTCGCCGAGGACCTCGTCCTCTACCTGTTCGGGACGCCCGGTCAGAAGCGCTTCTGGTTCATGTGGGACGACCTCGTGCGGGGCGCGATCGGCGCGATCGTCCTGGTGGACACCGGCCGTCTCGACGCCGCGTTCGCACCCCTGGACTACTTCGAGTCCAAGAGCGTGCCCTTCATCGTCGCGGTCAACGAGTTCGAGGGTGGGCCCAAGTACCCGCTCCACGAGATCGCCGAGGCGCTGGCCCTTCCGGACGACGTACCGCTGATCACCGTCGACGCACGTGACCGGGCCTCGGCCAAGCGCGCGCTGGTGCGGATCACCGAGTTCGCCCTCACCCGGCTGGCCACCAGCCAGCGCAAGGCCGTCATCTGACGCCCGCCCCAGACCGGAAAACGCGGAACAGATCGCCCGACCCAGCGTCTTCGGCCGTGTTGTTCCGCGTTTCCCGTAGCCGACGAGCTGCGGGGACGAGGGGGCCGGCGGTCAGTCGTCGGCGCGCCTGATCTGGTACGTGCCGTCCGCGAAGTCGCGCCGCAGCACCTTCTTGTCGAACTTCCCCACCGAGGTCCTCGGCACGTGGTCGATGAACGCCCAGGCGTCGGGCAGCTGCCACCTGGCGAACGACGCGCCGAGGTAGTCGCGCAGGTCCGCGACCGTCGTCGTCGCGCCCTCGCGGAGCACGACGGTCGCCAGCGGTCGCTCGTCCCACTTCTCGTCGGGGATCCCGACGACGGCGGCCTCGACGACGTCGGGGTGACCCATCAGCGCGTTCTCCAGGTCCACCGAGCTGATCCACTCGCCTCCGGACTTGATCACGTCCTTCGCGCGGTCGGTGAGGGTGACGTTGCCGAGACGGTCGACGGTGCCGACGTCGCCGGTGCGCAGCCAGCCCTCGTGGAACCGCTGGCCGACGTCGGGGTCGTCGGCGTTGTAGTAGCTGCCGGTCACGAAGGCGCCGCGGACCTCGATCTCGCCCACTGACTCCCCGTCCCAGGGGAGGACCGTGCCGGCGTCGTCCACGATCCGCGTCTCCACCCCGCACAGCGACCGCCCGCCGCTGCCGCGGTACCGCCACGCCGTCTCCTCGTCGACCCCCTCCGGCACGATGACGACGGTGGCCAGCGGGGAGGTCTCGGTCATGCCCCAGCCCTGGCGGACGACGAGCCCGTGCCGCTCCTGGAGCGCCTTCTGCAGCGCGACCGGCACCGCCGACCCACCGCACAGGATCATCCGGATGGAGTCGAGCCGGATGTCCTCGTGGCCGTCGAGGTAGTGGAGCACGTCGTTCCACACCGTCGGTACGGCGGCCGAGATGGTCGGGCGGGTCTCCTGGATGAAGCGCACCAGCGGCTCGGCCTGGAGCCAGCGGTCGGGCATGCAGAGCGTCGCGCCCGCCATCAGCGCCGAGTACGCCGTCCCCCAGGCGTTGGCGTGGAACATCGGGACGATCGGCAGGACGCGGTCCCCGGCCGTCAGCGCGCCGGCGTTGCCGGTGTTGACCGACTGCGAGTGCAGCCAGGTCGAGCGGTGGCTGTAGACGATCCCCTTCGGGTTGCCCGTCGTGCCGCTGGTGTAGCACATGGCTGCGGCGTCGCGCTCGTCCAGCTCGGGCCAGTCGAAGTCCTCGGGGCGGCCGGCGAGGAGGTCCTCGTAGACGTGGACCTCCTTGCCCGCTGCCCGCAGGGCGTCGAGGTCGGCGGACGCGGCGTCCGGGCCGGCGACCAGGACGTGCTCGACGGTCGTCAGCTCGGCCAGGTGCTGGGCGAGCAACGGCACCAGGGAGTCGTCGACGATCACCACCCGGTCCTCGGCGTGGTTGGCGATGTAGACGAGCTGCTCGGGGAACAGCCGGATGTTGAGGGTGTGCAGCACCGCGCCCATCGAGGGGACCGCCAGGTACGCCTCGAGGTGCTCGGCGTTGTTCCACATGAACGTCGCCACCCGCTGGTCCCCGGTGATGCCCAGGCTGCGCAGGCCGTGCGCGAGCTGGGCCGTGCGTCGGCCCAGCTCGGCGTAGGTCCGGGAGCGGGTGCCGTCGGCGGTGGCCGTGATGACCTGCGCATCGGGGTGCACCGTGGTGCCGTGCCTCATCACCGACCCGATGGTGAGCTGGACGTCCTGCATGGTGCTCTTCACGAGGGCTCCTGGTGGTCGGAGGGTCGAGAGAGGCCCATCTTGGCCCGAGGAGCGCAGGCCACGCACCTGTCGGTCGCGAGGCCAGACGGCGCAGCGCCAGGAGCTCGCGATCTCGCTCGAGCGCGTCACTGCCGCGGGCCACGCATCTGTCGGTCCATGCCCGCTTCCTATGCTGGCCCGGTGACCATGCGCCTGCGGCTCCTCGACGAGGTGTCGTACGACGGGGTCCCGGTCGCCGGAGCCCGCCCGGCCGACCTCCTCGCCGCCCTGGCGCTGAACCCCCCGGGCGTCGCGGACCATCGCCTCGTGGAGGACGTCTGGGGCGACGAGCGCCCCGCCGTCCCGGGCAAGGCCCTGCAGGTGCTCGTCTCGCGGCTGCGGTCCCAGCTGGGTGCCGACGCGCTGGCTCGGGCCGACGGCGGCTACCGGCTGCTCCTCGAACCGGACGCCGTGGACGCCTGGGTCCTCGACCGCGCGGTCGAGGACGCGTCCCGAGCGCTGGCCGACGGCCGGGCGACGGAAGCGGTCGTCCTCGCCGAGGCGGCGACCGGCCTGCTGGACGGGGTCGGGGACACGTCCGGGGACGGCGCCCTCGCCGGGCTGCGCCGGGCCGCGCGCGGTCGCACCGCCCGGGTACGGCGGACCCTCGGTCTGGCGCTGAGCCGCGTCGGGCGGGACGCGGCAGCCGTCGGCGTGCTGACCGAGGTGCTGGCCACCGACCCGGACGACGCCGAGGCCCTCGAGGCGCTGCTCCGCAGCGAGGCGTCGGTCTCCGGGGTGGCGCCGGCGCTGGCGCGCTACGAGGCCTATCGTCGCGGCCTCGCCGAACGACTCGGGCTCGACCCGGACCCCGCTCTGCAGCGGCTCCAGCTCGAGCTGCTGGCCGCCGACGAGCCGGTCCGCAGCGGGGTGCGCTACGAAGCCGACGAGCTGCTGGGCCGCGAGGCCGACCTGGTCGGGCTCCGGGCCCTGGTCCGCACCGGTCGGCTGACCACCATCCTCGGGCCGGGTGGTCTCGGCAAGACCCGCACCGCGCACGTGCTCGCCCGCGAGGCGACCCAGCCACGGGTTCACTTCGTGGAGCTGGTCGGGGTCTCCGCGGGCGACGACGTGGTGTCGGAGGTCGGCTCGGCCCTGGGCGTACGCAACTCGGTGACCGGACGGCGTACCCTCACTCCGGCGCAGCTGGCCGACATCCGGGCGCGCATCGCGCAGGACCTCGACGCGGTGCCGACGCTGCTGGTCCTCGACAACTGTGAGCACGTCCTGGACGCGGTCGCCTCGTTGGTCGCCTACCTCCTGGTCACGACCCGCGACCTCCGCGTGGTCACCACCAGCCGGTCGCCGCTGGGCATCGCCGCCGAGCGGGTGCTTCCCGCTCAGCCAGCTCGCGCCGGGCGACGGGGCGGAGCTCTTCCGGCGCCGGGCTCATGCGGTCCGGCCCGATGCCGAGCTCCCCGACCCCGTCGTGGACGAGATCGTGGCCCGGCTCGACGGCCTCCCGCTGGCGGTGGAGCTCGCGGCGGCGCGCGTGCGCACGATGTCGGCCGACGAGGTACGCCGCGGCCTCCACGACCGCTTCGCGCTCCTCCGCAGCCGTGACCGGTCTGCCCCGGCCCGTCACCAGACCCTGACCGCCGTGATCGCCTGGTCGTGGGACCTGCTCACCGACGAGGAGCAGCGAGCCCTGGCCTGGCTCTCGGTCTTCCATGACGGGTTCACCGCCGGCGCCGCGGCGGCTGTGCTCGGGCCGCGAGGCGGCGACCAGGTGGAGGGTCTGGTCGACCAGTCGTTGCTGACCGTCGTCGAGCACGACGGCGCCACGCGCTACCGGATGCTCGAGACCGTCCGCGAGTACGCCGCGCAACGGCTCGCCGAGTCCGGTCAGGTCGACGACGCCCGGGACGCCCAGGCAGCGTGGGCGGTCGCCCTGGCGGCGTGGGCGAGACCGCAGGTGTTCGGTCCGCGGCAGATCGAGGTGATGGACGCCCTGGCGCAGGAGGAGGCGAACCTCACCGACGTGCTGCGCCGGCTGCTCACGGCCGGCGACGCCGCCCGCGCCGTGCCGGTGCTGGCCGCTCAGGGTGGGCTGTGGGCGATCACCGGGAACCATCCGCGGTTCTTCGCCCTGGCCGACCTCGCCCAGCGGGTCCTCCTCGACTGGGACCCTCCTCCCGAGCTCGTCCAGGTGACCCTGGAGGCGCTGGCTCTCCTGCTGGTCCACGTCGGCTTCCTGCGACCCGACGAGGTCGACGAGCTGATGGCGATGATGGACCGGCTCGGGACGCCCTGAGCAGCCGTGGGCCCGCGTGATCCAGGTGGTCTTCGGCCCCGGCGTCCAGCCCGCCGACCGGGCCGCGGCCGCCCTGAGCATGGTCGACGACCCCGATCCTGCCGCCTCGCTGATGGCGTGGCAGTGGGCTGCGGTGCTCGCGGAGAACCAGGGCGAGATCGACGACGCCCGGACCTACGTCGAGAAGGCGCTGGCCGCGGCCGACGACACCACCACGCCCTGGCAGGTCGCCACGTTGCACACCCAGCTCGCCATGCTCGACTTCAACGCCGGGAGACATCACGAGGCGGCGCGGCACGCCCAGGTCGCCGTACCGCTGCTGCGAACGGCTGCACGCCTCCGACGACGCGACCAGCATGCGCATCAGCATCGCGCTGACCGCCCTCCACGACGGCGACCTGGACGAGGCCGAGCGGATCCTCGACGACGTGGGGGAGCCCGAGGCGAAGGACGTCACCGGGGGCATGATCGCCCACGAGGTACGCGCCGAGCTGCTGCTGGCACGGGGCCAGACGGAGCTCGCCCTGAGCGCCTGGCGCGACAACGTCGGCGGTGATGCGCACGACGCGCTTCCCGGGCATGGAGTCCAACGGGGACGAGCCCTGGAGCGTCGTGGCGCTGGGCACCGCACTGACCGCTCACGCCAGGTTCGCCTCGACCCCGGCGCAGCGGCAGGCGACCGACGAGCTGGCCGGACAAGCGGTCGCGGCCGTCCGGCGCCTGGTCACCGGATCCCGAGGCGGCCGTCGACTACCCGGTCACCGGCATCGCCCTGGCGGGACTGGCTGCCTGGCAGCTGGCCACGGACGGCGGCAACCGCGAGGCGGGCGCGCGGTTGCTGGCCCTGGCCCGCGCGTTCAGCTACAACCGCTGGTTCCCCGTGATGGCCTGGGAGCCCCTCGCGGCCTCCGCCGAGGAGGCCGCGCCGGGCCGCCTGGCCTCCTGGATCGAGGCGTACGACGGCCGGCGCGGCCGGGACCTGCGGGGCGAGGTGAGCGACGCGCTCGCGGAGCTCACATCTTCCGGGTGAAGCTCTTCACCGACAGCGGCGCGAAGACCGCGACGATCACCGCGCAGCCGAGCAGGGCCCAGCCGACCTGCGAGGTCACCTGTCCGTCGTTCGCCAGGTCCCGGATCGCGGAGATGATGTGGGAGACCGGGTTGGCGTTCGCGAAGGCCTGGAGATAGGGCGGCATCGTGTCCGTCGGCACGAACGCGTTGGACAGGAACGTGAGCGGGAACATCACCATCAGCGAGATCGCCTGCACGCCCTGGGCGCTGCGGCCGACGGTGCCGAACCAGGTGAAGATCCACGCCATCGACCACCCCGCGACGACGCCGAGCAGGATGGCGCCGACCACGCCGGGGACGCCCCCGCCCGGCCGGTAGCCGAGTGCGATGCCGGTGGCGAAGGTGAGCGTGCTCGCGATCAGGTAGCGCAGCATGTCGGCGACCATCGGCCCCGCCAGCGGTGCGATGCGGGCGATCGGCAGCACCTTGAACCGGTCGAAGACGCCCTTGTCCATGTCCTCGCGGAGCTGGACGCCGGTCGCCACGCACGCCGTGAGCACGGTCTGCCCGACCAGTCCGGGGATGATCACGGGCAGGTAGTCCTCGACGCTGCCCGAGATCGCGCCACCGAAGATGCCGGCGAACATGGCGGTGAACAGCAGCGGCTGGATGGTGACGTCGAAGAGCTGCTCGAAGTTGCGGCGCATCTTCATGGTGGCGCGCCAGGCCATGGTCAGCGTCTGGGCCAGCGTGGCGCGCAGCCCGACGTGGGCGGACAGCCCGGCGCCGGGGTCGCGGAGGGTGGTGGTCAGGGCGGTCATCGGACGGTCTCCAGCTCGGGGGTGGTCTCGGGGGTGGGGTCGTCGGCGTCGGTGGTGTCGTGGCCGGTGAGGGCCAGGAAGACCTCGTCGAGCGAGGGCTTCTGCACGCTCACGGAGTCGACGGCGATGCTGCGCTCGCGCAGGCCGACGAGGACGTCGACGGCCTGGTCGCTGCGCTGGAGCGGCACGGTCACCAGTCGCACCTCCGGCGACAGGACCGGAGGCTCGCCGGTGATCCGCTCCACCACGGAGGCGGCGTCGTGGAGCCGCGACCCGTCGACGAGCGCGACCTGGAGGGTGGACAGCCCGATCGACGTCTTCAGCTCGTCCGGCGTCCCCTCGGCCACCTTGCGACCGTGGTCGATGACCGCGATCCGGTCGGCGAGCTGGTCGGCCTCGTCGAGGTACTGCGTGGTGAGCAGGACCGTGCAGCCGTTGCTGACCAGACCCCGGATCGTCTCCCACATCTGCCCGCGCGTGCGCGGGTCGAGGCCCGTGGTCGGCTCGTCGAGGAAGATCAGCGGCGGCCGGGTGATCAGGCTGGCGGCGAGGTCGAGGCGACGGCGCATCCCGCCGGAGAACTTCGAGATGGGCTTCTCCGCGGCGGCCGACAGGTCGAACTGCTCGAGCAGCGACCCGGCCGTGGCGCGCGCGGTCTTCCGGTCGATGCCCTGAAGGCGGCCGAAGAGCATGAGGTTCTCGGTGGCCGTCAGGTTCTCGTCGACGGAGGCGTACTGCCCGGTCACGCCGAGCAGCTGCCGGACGACGTGGGGCCTGCGGCGTACGTCGTGACCGAAGATCTCGGCCCGGCCGCCGTCGATGGGCAGCAACGTGGCGAGCATCTTCAGCATCGTCGTCTTGCCGGCACCGTTGGGACCGAGGACGCCGAACACCTCGCCGCGCCGTACCTCGAGATCGACGTGGTCGACGGCGCGCTGCGTGCCGAACGTCTTGAGCAGGTCCTCCGCCAGGACAGCGGGAGTGGTCTCGTTCATCTGACCAGTGTGCGCAGCCGTGGTTACGCCGTGGTTTCACGACGCCTTCAGCGCCGCCCCTCGCCGTACGCTCCCCGGCTCGGCGCCCCCCCCGACATCTGCGTGGGGGACCTCTGCTTCATCATGTTCAGTGGGTGAACCTCCACTTCTCATGGTGAATTCACCATGAGAAGTGGAGGTTCGACTGCATCACATGATGAAGCTGGGACGAGCGCCGGGTGAAGCCGTGGCCAGAGCCCCGCACCGCCCGAGCGGGGGCGGGGTCGCCGCTTCAGTACCCTGATCCCCATGTCCGACGTCGTGGTTCCTCGACGCGCCCGTCCGTCGCGGTGGGAGCCGCTCACCGTGGGGATCGACATCGGCGGGACCAAGGTGCTCGGCGCGGTGGTCGACCCGACCGGCACGGTGATGGCGCTCGAGCGCCGGCCGACCGAGGGGCACGACGTCCGCGCGGTCGAGGACACCATCGTCGACCTGGTCCAGGGCTTCGCCCGCGACTTCGACGTGGCGGCGGTCGGGATCGGCGCCGCCGGGTTCGTCGACGTGACGCGCACCATCGTGATGTTCTCCCCGCACCTGAACTGGCGCCGTGAGCCGCTCCGGGCCCAGGTCGCCGGGCGCCTCCGGCTCCCCGTGGTCGTCGACAACGACGCCAACACCGCGGCGCTCGCCGAGTGCCGGTTCGGTGCCGGACGCGGCCACCGGTTCGTGCTCTGCGCGACCCTGGGCACCGGGATCGGCGGCGCGCTGGTCTTCGACAACCGGGTCTATCGCGGTGCGAACGGGATGGCGGGGGAGTTCGGCCACATGCAGGTCGTCCCCGACGGGCATCGCTGCGAGTGCGGCAACCGCGGGTGCTGGGAGCAGTACGCCTCGGGCAACGCGCTGGTCCGCGACGCGCGCGAGCTCGTGCGCGCGGACTCCCCGATGGCCCACCACCTCCGCGAGATCGTCGGCGGCGACGCCAGCCTCCTCGAAGGCCCCCAGATCACCCAGGCCGCCCGCGACGGGGATCCCCTCTCCATCGAGCTGCTCGCCGACGTCGGCCGCTGGCTCGGGGTGGGGCTCGCCGGGATGGCGGCGGCGTTCGACCCGGGCTGCATCATCATCGGGGGCGGTCTGTCCGACGCGGGGGAGCTGCTGATCGGCCCCACGCGCACGGCGTTCGCCCGCTCGCTGACCGGCCGCGGCCACCGCACCGAGCCCGAGATCGTGCAGGCAGCGCTCGGCCCCAACGCCGGCTTCATCGGTGCGGCCGACATGGCCCGCTCCGCCGCCCGTCGCTCGCGCCGCGGTCGGGTACGCCGGACCCGTGAGCGGCGCCCGCGCCGTCGCCTGTTCGAGATCCTGACCGAGGTCCCCGACCGCGAGACCCGGTAGCGGTCGCGCACGCTCAGCGGTCGACGAGGGTGGTCTCGTAGGTGTAGCGGTCGGGACGGTAGAGGTGCGTGCCGTGCTCGACCGCACGGCCCTTGTCGTCGTACGACGTGCGCTCCATCGTCAGCACCGGGTCACCCTTGCGACCGCCGAGCAGGCGGGCCTCGGCGGCGTCGACGGTCCGGGCACCGATCACCTGGTGCGCCACCCGCAGGTTGATCGCCTGGGCCCGGAAGTGCTCGTAGAGCCCCGTGGCGTCCAGGTCGACCAGCGAGAGGTCGGTGACGTGCTCCGGGACGAGGTTGCACATGAGGGCGAGAGGCTCGTCCTTGACCGCGCGGAGCCGGCGGAGCCGCCAGACCTTGTGCCCCGTGGGGAGGTTGAGCTTCTGGGTCGCCACCTCGTCGGCGGCGACGAGGTCCAGTCCGAGCACGGTGGTGGTGGGCCGGAGGC
Source organism: uncultured Actinomycetota bacterium (assembly GCA_963742195.1). Lineage (GTDB taxonomy): Bacteria > Actinomycetota > Actinomycetes > Propionibacteriales > Nocardioidaceae > Nocardioides. The sequence continues at coordinate 36,685 of CAVULA010000003.1, read as the reverse complement.
CGCTGCGGGTCAGGTCGTCGTAGAGGCTGGTCAGCTCGACCGTGCGCCGGATCGGGGCGTTGACCACCTGGGTCCCCACGCCACGCTTGCGGACCAGCAGGCCCTTGTCGACCAGGGTCTGGATGGCCTGGCGGAGGGTGGGGCGGGACAGCCCGAGGTGGTCGGCGAGGGCGACCTCGTTGGAGATCCGGTCGCCCGGCGCCAGGTCGCCGTCGTGGATCGCCTGCTCGATCTGCTCGGCCACCTGGAAGTAGAGGGGGACCGGGCTGGAGCGGTTGACGACGACCTCGGGCATCGGCATCGCCGGGTCCTCCTCGATCGTCCGCGCAGCCTGACACAGGCAGCATGAGGGCGCTGCTTGTCACGTACGTCAATATGTCAGGACAAACTATTGACAGGTCCGCGGACGTGTGACCAGAATCGCAGTCGTGACGCAGCACTCCACCCGCACCTCGGCACCCGGCGCCGTCCACGGCTCGACGCCGTCGGGCGCGCGGATCGCGGCGGCCCCGATCTCGTGGGGCGTGTGCGAGGTGCCCGACTGGGGCTACCAGCTCGACGCCGCCACGGTGCTCGACCAGATGCGGGGGCTGGGACTCGCCGCCACGGAGTTCGGCCCGGAGGGCTTCCTCGAGACCGAGCCGGCCGCACGGGCCGAGCAGCTCGCGTCGTACGGGTTGCGCGCCGTCGGCGGGTTCCTTCCCGTCCTGCTGCACGACCCGGGTCACGACCCCCTGCCCGAGGTCGACCGCTTCATCGACGCCTGTCTGGCGTGCGGCGCGAGTGTCGTCGTGCTGGCGGCGTACACCGGTGTGGAGGGGTACGACGCCCGGCCCGACCTCGACGACGCCGGCTGGGCGGCGCTGCTGGGCAACCTCGACCGGATCGCCGACCATGCCGGCGGGCGCGGCGTCGTGGCCGCCCTCCACCCCCACGTCGGCACGATGGTCGAGTCGGGGGAGGAGACCGAGCGGGTGATCGACGGCTCCCGCGTGGGCCTGTGCATCGACACCGGACACCTGATCGTCGGGGGAGGCGACCCGGTCGCGATCTCGGCGAGGCACCCCGGGCGGGTCGTCCACGTGCACCTCAAGGACGTCGACGCGGCGCATGGCGGCGAGGGTGCGGTCGGGTGAGACCACCTTCGGCGCCGCGGTGCGCGACGGGATGTTCCGGCCCCTCGGCCAGGGGGACGTCGACATCGAGGCGATGGTCCGCACCCTGGAGGCCTCGGGCTTCAGCGGCTGGTACGTGCTCGAGCAGGACGTCGTCCTCGACGGACCCTCGCAGAGCCGAGCACCCGTCGCCGACGTGCGGACCAGCCTCGACTACCTCACGCGGATCACCGGATGACCGACGCCGTCAGCTCGCAGGGGCAGCACCACGAGGTGCTCACGATGGGTCGCGTCGGCGTCGACCTCTACCCCGAGCAGGTCGGGACGCCTCTCCAGGACGTCACGACCTTCCGCAAGTTCCTCGGTGGCAGCCCCACCAACGTGGCCGTCGCGGCGGCGCGGCACGGACGGTCGGCGGCGGTCATCACCCGCACCGGCGCAGACCCCTTCGGGGACTACGTCCACCGGGCGTTGCGAGGGTTCGGTGTCGACGACCGCTTCGTCAGCGCGGTTCCCGACCTGTGTACGCCGGTCACGTTCTGCGAGATCTTCCCGCCCGACGACTTCCCCCTGTACTTCTACCGGTTCCCGACCGCTCCCGACCTCCAGATCCGGCCCGACGAGCTCGACCTCGAGGCCATCGCCGCGGCCGACATCTTCTGGGTGACCGGCACCGGCCTCTGCCAGGAGCCCTCGCGCTCGGCGACCATGGCCGCGCTGGAGGCGCGCGGGTCGCACGGCATCACGGTGCTGGACCTCGACTACCGGCCGATGTTCTGGACCTCCGCGCAGGAGGCCCACCCGTTCGTCCGGGCCGCCGTCGAGTACGCCGACGTGGCCGTCGGCAACCGCGAGGAGTGCGCGGTCGCCGTCGGCGAGAGCGACCCGCAGGCGGCCGCCGCCGCGTTACGGGCGGCCGGTGTCGACCTGGCGATCGTCAAGCAGGGCCCGGCCGGGGTCCTCGGCGTCCGCGGCGACGAGGCGGTGGTGGTGCCGCCCGTGCCGGTGGACGTCGTGAACGGGCTGGGTGCCGGCGACGCCTTCGGCGGAGCGCTGTGCCACGGACTGCTGGCCGGGTGGGACCTCGAGCGGATGCTGCGCTTCGCCAACGCGGCCGGTGCCGTCGTTGCCGGGCGGATGGCCTGCGCCGACGCGATGCCCACCACCGACGAGCTGGACGACATCCTCGGGAGGGTCTCGTGACCGTCGACCTCGTGGACCTGGTGAAGGTGCGGGCCGAGCGGCCCGGGCTCGTCCGTGAGACGGCCGACGCGCGTCGCCGGTCCACCTCGCTGACCGGCTCCACCGGCCGGCTGATGCTCGTCGCGGCGGACCATCCCGCGCGCGGCGCCCTCCGGGCCGGGAGCGACGGGCTGGCGATGGCCGACCGGTTCCGACTCCTCGAGCGCCTCGAGATCGCGCTGGCCCGACCCGGCGTCGACGGCGTGCTCGGCACGCCGGACGTGCTCGAGGACCTGCTCCTGATGGGGGCGCTCGAGGGGAAGGTCGTGATCGGTTCGATGAACCGAGGTGGCCTGGCCGGCACGGCGTTCGAGATCGACGACCGGTTCACGGCGTACGACGCGGCTGCCGTGGAGCGGATGGGCTTCCAGGGCGGCAAGATGCTGCTCCGCATCGACCCCGACGACCCGGCGACGGCCTCGACGCTCGCGGCGTGCTCCGCCGCCGTCGGTGACCTCGGCGGACGCGGCCTGATGGCGATGGTCGAGCCCTTCGTCTCCCACCGCGTCGACGGGCGGGTCCGCAACGACCTCTCGACCGAGTCCGTGATCCGGTCCGCGACCGTGGCCGCCGGGCTCGGCTGGACGAGTGCCCACACCTGGCTGAAGCTGCCGGTGGTCGAGGACATGGAGCCGGTCCTGGCGGCCACCACCCTTCCCGTGCTGCTGCTCGGCGGTGAGGTGGCCGCCGACCAGGACGCCCAGTTCGCGGCCTGGGAGAAGGTGCTGGGCCACCCCCAGGTGCGCGGCATGGTGGTCGGCCGCTCCCTGCTGTACCCGCCCGACGGCGACGTCGCCGCCGCCGTCGACGCCGTCGTGGAGATGATGTGACGACGATGGCGACGACGCGAGAGGGCGACCGGCACCTGCGGGCGGGCTCGGCCGGCGATGCCGGGTGCTCGGTGCTGGTGACGCCGGCGTCCGCCGGCTGGCGCTACAGCGGGCTGGCCGTGGTCGATCTCGAACCCGGTGGGTCGCTGACGTGGGAGACCGGCCCGGCGGAGACGCTGGTGATGTCGTTGTCGGGCTCGTGCGCGGTGACCTGCGAGGGGGAGACCCTCACGGTGGCGGGACGGCCGCGACGTCTTCAGCGGCCCCAGCGACTTCGTGTACGTGCCCCGCGACGCCCGGGTGGAGATCACCAGCGCCGCCGGAGGACGCTTCGCCCTGCCCTCCGCGGTGTGCGAGCGCCGACTCCCGTTCCGCCACCAGGCCGCCGACCGCGTCCCGGTCGAGCTGCGCGGCGCCGGCGCGGCGAGCCGCCAGGTCAACAACTTCTGCACCCCCGAGGCCTTCGAGGCCGACGCGCTGATCGCCTGCGAGGTGCTGACTCCGGCCGGCAACTGGTCGTCGTACCCGCCCCACAAGCACGACGAGGCCACCGAGACCGAGAGCGAGCTCGAGGAGATCTACTACTTCGAGGTCGCCGACGGTCCCGTCGGGCCGGGCATCGGCTACCAGCGCGTCTACGGCCACCCGGGCAAGGAGATCGACGTGCTGGCCGAGGTCCGCAGCGGCGACGTCGTGCTGATCCCGTTCGGCTGGCACGGCCCGTCCATGGCGGTCCCCGGCTACGACCTCTACTACCTCAACGTGATGGCCGGCCCCGGCGACGAGCGGGCCTGGCTGATCTGCGACGACCCGGCCCACGGCTGGGTCCGTGACACCTGGGCCGACCAGGCGGTCGACCCGCGACTCCCGTTCGGGTCCGACCGCGGGCAGGAGGTCCGATGAGCGTCCGGCTGACGGTGGCGCAGGCGATCGTGCGCTTCCTGGAGGTGCAGTACGTCGAGCGCGACGGCGTGGAGACGCCGTTCTTCGCCGGGTGCTGGGGCATCTTCGGGCACGGGAACGTCGCCGGCTTCGGCCAGGCGCTGCTGGAGCGCGAGCACGCCGCGAACGACGGCGCCGCCGGCGCTGGAGAGCACGTCCTGCGCTACCACCAGGCCCGCAACGAGCAGTCGATGGTGCACGCGGCGGTCGGCTACGCCCGGCACCGGGACCGGCTCGCGGCCTTCGCCTGCACGGCCTCCGTCGGCCCGGGCTCGACCAACATGGTCACCGGCGCCGCCCTGGCCACCGTGAACCGGATCCCCGTGCTCCTCCTGCCCGGCGACGTCTTCGCGACGCGGGTCGCCAACCCGGTCCTGCAGGAGATCGAGGACCCGCGGTCCTTCGACGTGAGCGTCAACGACTGCTTCAAGCCGGTGTCGCGCTTCTGGGACCGGATCAACCGGCCCGAGCAGCTGCCCCTGTCGCTGCTCGCGGCGACGCGCGTGCTCACCGACCCGGCGGAGACCGGAGCCGTGACCCTCGCCCTGCCGCAGGACGTGCAGGCCGAGGCCTGGGACTGGGAGGACGACCTGTTCGCCCGGCGGGTCTGGCACGTCGACCGCCAGCCGGTCGCGGAGGACGCCCTGGCCCGTGCGGCTGCGGTGCTGAGGAGCGCCCGGCGGCCGATCGTCGTCGCCGGCGGTGGGGTCGTCTACGCCGATGCCACCGAGGCGCTCCGGGCGTTCGCGGAGGCCACCGGCGTACCCGTGGCCGAGACGCAGGCCGGCAAGGGCAGCCTGCGCTTCGACCACCCGCTGTCGGTGGGTGCGATCGGCGCGACCGGCACCACCGCCGCCGACACCCTCGCCGCCGAGGCGGACGTCGTGATCGGCGTCGGTACCCGCTTCAGCGACTTCACGACCGGCTCCAAGACGGTGTTCGCCGATCCCGACGTCCGGTTCGTCAACCTGAACGTGATGGCCTTCGACGCGCACAAGCTGTCGGCGGTGCCGCTGGTCGGCGACGCCCGCCGAGGGCTGGAGCAGCTCACCGAGGCCCTGGCCGGGCTGGACCGCCCCCCGGGAGCACTCCGAGCGCGCCGGGCGGCTCGCCGCCGAGTGGGACGACGTCGTGCAGCGCTCCTACGACCTCGGTCATCAGCCCCTCCCGGCCCAGTCCGAGGTGATCGGCGTGGTCAACCGCCTGACCCGCGACCAGGACGTCGTCGTCTGCGCGGCCGGCTCGATGCCCGGAGACCTGCACAAGCTCTGGCGCACGCGTGACCGGAAGGGCTACCACGTCGAGTACGGCTTCTCCTGCATGGGCTACGAGATCGCCGGAGGACTCGGCATCAAGCTGGCCGCGCTGGACGCCGGCGAGGACCGCGACGTGGTGGTGATGGTGGGCGACGGCTCCTACCTGATGCTCGTCCCAGGAGCTGGTCACCGCCGTCCAGGAGGGGGTGAAGCTGATCGTGGTCCTGGTGCAGAACCACGGCTTCGCCTCCATCGGCGCCCTGTCGGAGTCGCTCGGGTCGCAGCGCTTCGGCACCCGCTACCGCTACCGCACGGAGACCGGTCTGGACGGCGACGTCCTCCCGGTCGACCTGGCCGCGAACGCCGCCAGCCTCGGTGCCCGGGTGGTCTCCGTGAGCGGCGTCGACGAGCTCGCGAAGGCCTTCGCCGACGCCCAGGACGCCGCGGACACGACGGTCATCCACGTCGAGACCGACCCCCTGGTCCCGGCCCCGGAGAGCCCGGCCTGGTGGGACGTTCCGGTGGCCGGGGTCGCGTCCCTGGGCTCGACGCGGGATGCTCGCTCCGCGTACGAGAAGCACAAGACGCGGCAGCGCAGCCACCTGCGCCCGGCCACGAACGAGAGGGACGAACGATGAGGACCATCGACCACTGGGTCGGAGGCAAGACCGCGAGCGGCGACAGGCACCCGTCGGGGCCGGGTCTGGAACCCGGCCACGGGCGAGCAGCAGGCGGAGGTCGCCCTGGCCACCCGGGACGACGTGGACGCGGCCGTACGCGCGGCGAGCGAGGCGTTCACCACCTGGTCGCAGGCCTCGCTGAGCCAGCGGACCAAGGTGCTGTTCGCCTTCCGCGAGCTGGTGAACGCCAACATCGGCCGGATCGCCGAGGCGATCACCGACGAGCACGGCAAGGTGCTCAGCGACGCGCGCGGAGAGGTGCAGCGCGGCCTGGAGGTCGTCGAGTTCGCGTGCGGCATCCCGCAGCTGTTGAAGGGCGACTTCTCGGCCCAGGTCTCGACCGGGGTCGACCTGTACTCGTTCCGGGAGCCCCTGGGCGTCTGCGTCGGCATCACGCCGTTCAACTTCCCGGCCATGGTGCCGATGTGGATGTTCCCCGTCGCGATCGCCTGCGGCAACACGTTCGTCCTCAAGCCCAGCGAGCGCGATCCCTCCGCAGCCATGGTCCTCGCCGAGCTGTGGGCGGAGGCCGGGCTGCCCGAGGGCGTCTTCAACGTCGTCCACGGCGACAAGGAGGCGGTCGACGCGCTGCTCGAGCACCCCGACGTGGCGGCGGTCTCCTTCGTCGGCTCGACGCCGATCGCGAAGTACATCCACGGCACGGCGACCGCGCAGGGCAAGCGCGTCCAGGCGCTCGGCGGCGCCAAGAACCACGCGATCATCCTCCCCGACGCCGACCTCGAGTACGCCGCGGACCAGCTCGTCGCAGCCGCCTTCGGGTCGGCGGGGGAGCGCTGCATGGCGATCTCGGCCGCGATCGGCGTGGGCGGCGTGGGCGCCGACCTGGTGCCGCTGGTGACCGAGCGGGCCAGGGCCGTCAAGGTCGGCTCGGGGCGCGACGCGGACAGCGAGATGGGCCCCGTGGTCACGCCCGAGGCGCGGGACCGGATCGTCGGGCTGATCGGCTCCGGGGAGGAGCAGGGCGCCACGCTGAGCGTCGACGGCCGCGACCTGCGGGTCGCCGGTCACGAGGGCGGCTTCTTCGTCGGGCCGACCGTGGTCGACCAGGTCACGGCGGACATGGACGTCTACCGCGAGGAGATCTTCGGCCCGGTGCTCACCGTGCTGCACCTCGACGACGTCGACCGGGCCATCGACCTGATCAACGCCAACCCCTACGGCAACGGCACCGCGATCTTCACCTCCAGCGGCGAGGCGGCGCGGCGCTTCCAACGCGGCGTCCGGGTCGGCATGATCGGCGTGAACGTCCCGATCCCGGTTCCGATGGCCTACTACTCCTTCGGCGGCTGGAAGGACTCCCTGTTCGGGGAGCACCACATCCACGGCCCGGAGGGCGTTGCGTTCTACACCCGGGCGAAGGTCGTGACGGCCCGCTGGCCGCACGTCGACCTCGCCGAGCACCAACAGGCACAGTTCAGCTTCCCTACGGCCCGATGAGCCGACCCGGCTCCCGGTGCACCGAGTAACACGAGTCCGCGCAGGCGGTTCGAGAAGGAGAACACCATGAAGATCCGACGGTTGCTCACCGCGGGTGCCGCGGCCGGGCTGCTCGTGCTGACGGGCTGCGGGGGCAGCGACAGCAGCACCCCGAGTGCCGACAGCAGCACCACGGACGGCGGTTCCTCGTCGTCCAGTGACATCCGCATCGACGTGATCACCCACGGTGCTCCCGGCGACTCGTTCTGGGACGTCGTCAAGGCCGGTGCCGTCCAGGCCGGCAAGGACGACGGCGTCGACCTGCACTACCAGAGCGACCCGGACGTGGGTAAGCAGGCGACCCTGATCGACAACGCGGTCGCGGCCGGCACGGACGGCGTGGTCGTCTCGATGGCCAACCCCGACGGCCTGGAGAAGAGCATCAAGGCCGCGGTCGCCGCCGGCGTCCCGGTGATCACGATCAACTCCGGCATCGACCAGTGGCAGGACTTCGGGGCCATCACCCACGTCGGCCAGAGCGAGGAGCTGGCGGGCAAGGCGGCCGGCGAGCAGCTGAACGAGGCCGGCGTGAAGAACGCGCTGTGTGTCATCCAGGAGGCCGGCAACGTGGGCCTCGAGTCGCGCTGTTCCGGCGCCGCGTCGACGTTCTCGGGCAAGCTGACGAACCTCCAGACCGACAACACCGACCTGGCAGGCTCCGAGTCGACGATCGAGTCGAAGATCCAGGCAGACCCCTCGATCGACGGCATCCTGACCCTGGGTGGCGACATGTCCGGCCAGGCCGTCAAGGCGGTCGACAACACCGGTGCCGACATCACGATCGGGACCTTCGACGTGAACGCCGACGTGGTGCAGAACATCATCGACGGCAAGATCCTGTTCGCCATCGACCAGCAGCCCTACGTCCAGGGCTACCTGGGAGTGACGGGCATCTACCTGAAGGCGCTCAACGGCAACGACATCGGTGGTGGCCAGCCGGTCTACTCCGGCCCTGCCATCATCACCAAGGACAACGCGCAGGACGTCCTCGAGTTCGCCAAGGGCGGCACTCGCTGACCTCGTCGGTCGGGGTCCGGCTCGAGCCGGACCCCGACCCCGTCTCGGAACAGCACCAGCCCGAGGAGGGCACCATGAGCACCACGTCCGCACCACCGACAGACCAGAAGCAGGCTCCGCCGAACCGTGACGAGCGGGTCGGTGAGCACGCCCGTCTCGCGGCCGTCCTGCGCCGTCCCGGCGTGGGAGCGACCGTCGCGGCGCTGCTCATCTTCTTGTACTTCTCGTTCAGCACCACGGCTTTCGCGCTACCGGCCGGCGCGAGCACGTGGATCTTCGAGTCCTCGGCGTTCGCGATCATGGCCGTCGTCGTGGCCCTGCTGATGATCGGCGGCGAGTTCGACCTGTCAGCCGGAGCGATGACCGGGACGACCGGCCTCATCACCGGCATCATGATGTCCCACTGGCACATCAACGTCTGGGTGGCGGTCCTCACGTCGCTGGTGGTGGCGCTGTGCATCGGCTTCCTGAACGGGCTCCTGGTGATGAAGACGGGTCTACCCAGCTTCATCGTCACCCTGGCCACCTTCTTCGTGCTCCGCGGCGTGAACCTGGCGGGTGTCAAGGCGATCATCAACCAGGTCTCGGTCGTGGACTTCCAGTCCGCGCCGGGCTACGACGCCGGTAACAAGCTGTTCGGCTCCTACATCAGGATCGACCTCACCTGGCTGCCCTGGGTCGACATCCCGGCCACCGGCTACCTACGCATCTATGCCGCCACCTGGTGGGCCCTCGCCGTGATCGCGATCGCGACGTGGATCCTCCAGCGCACCCGCGCCGGCAACTGGATCTTCGCGGTCGGCGGTGCCCAGACCAGCGCCCGGCAGGTCGGCGTACCGGTGTTCCGGACCAAGATCGGGCTGTTCATGACCACCGCCTTCGGCGCCTGGATCGTCGGCATGCTCAGCCTCTTCAAGACCACCACGGCGCAGTCCACGACGGGCGTCGGTGCCGAGTTCGTGTACATCATCTGCGCCGTCGTCGGCGGCTGCCTGCTGACCGGCGGCTACGGCTCCGCGATCGGCGCCGCCCTGGGCGCGCTCATCTACGGGATGGTCCACCAGGGCATCGTGTACGCCGGATGGGACAGTGACTGGCTGTACTCCATCCTCGGCGTGATGCTCCTCGGCGCCGTCCTGGTCAACAACTTCGTCAAGTCGCGAGCGGAGAGAGTGCGATGACCACCGACCGGACCAGCGAGCAGGACTCCGTGGAGGGCGGCCAGGCGCCGGTCTCGGCGGGCGGGCCGACCCTTCCTCCTCCCGGCACGGCGATCATCGAGGTCGTCGACATCGGCAAGAGCTACGGCTCGGTGATCGCCCTGCGCGACGTCACCACGACCGTCAAGGCGGGCGAGGTCACCTGCGTGCTCGGCGACAACGGCGCGGGCAAGTCGACGTTCATCAAGATCCTGGCCGGGGCTCACGCCCATACCAGCGGTGACTTCATCGTCGACGGGGAGAAGCGTTCCTTCTCCTCGCCGCGCGAGGCTCTCGCCCTCGGCATCGCCACGGTCTACCAGGACCTGGCGGTCGTGCCGCTGATGCCGGTGTGGCGCAACTTCTTCCTCGGCTCCGAGCTCACCAAGGGCCGGGGGCCGGCCAGCCGGCTCGACATGGCGCGGATGAAGAAGATCACGAAGGCCGAGCTGGGCGCGATGGGGATCGACCTGCGCGACGTCGAGCAGCCGATCGGGACCCTCTCCGGGGGCGAGCGTCAGTGCGTGGCGATCGCGCGCGCGGTCTACTTCGGGGCCCGCGTGCTGATCCTCGACGAGCCGACGGCCGCGCTCGGCGTACGCCAGTCGGGGGTGGTGCTGAAGTACGTCGCCAAGGCGCGTGACCGCGGTCTCGGCGTCATCTTCATCTCCCACAACCCGCACCACGCCTACCCGGTGGGAGACCGGTTCATGCTGCTCCGTCGCGGCCGCAGCATGGGCAACTTCCCCAAGGCCGACCTGTCGCTGGACGAGCTCGTCCAGATGATGGCCGGCGGCGCCGAGCTGGAGGCCCTGAGCCACGAGCTGGCCCGCCAGATGCCCGACTCGGAGGTCTCCAAGACCATGAGCTCGGAGGTCGCGGAGACGCTGCACACTCCTCAGGGCGACGCGGCGCCGGAGAGCACGCGTCCATGACCGAAGCCCGCGAGATCGGTGTCGCGGTCGTGGGGTTCGGGTGGATGGGCCAGGTGCACACGCGCGCCTGGGCGCGCCTGGCGCACCACTACCCGGACGTCCCGCTCCGGCCGCGGTTCGTGGCCGTCGCCGACCCCGATCCGGGCCGCAGGGCGCACGCGAAGGCCGCCTACGGCTACGGCGACGCCGTGGAGACCTGGGCGGAGCTCCTCGCCCGGGACGACGTGGACGTGGTGAGCGTGTGCGGCCCGAACTTCGTGCACCGCGAGGTGGGTGAGGCGGTCGCCCGCTCGGGCCGTCACCTGTGGATCGAGAAGCCGGCCGGGCGCAGCGCGGAGGACACGTCGGCGATCGCGGCGGCGGTGCACGAGTGCGGGGTCAGCTCGGCCGTCGGCTTCAACTACCGCAACGCCCCCGCCGTCGCCCATGCCCGCGCGCTGGTGGCGGCAGGGCGGTTGGGCACGGTGGAGTCGGTGGACGTGCGGATGCTCGCGGACTACTCCGCACACCCCGAGGGGGCGCTGTCCTGGCGCTTCGACCCCGAGCTCGCCGGCACCGGCGTGCTCGGCGACCTGGCCAGCCACGGCTTCGACCTCGCCCTCCACGTCGGCGGCGAGACGCTGGGCCGCGTCACCGAGCTGGTCGCCGACCAGGCGACGTTCATCCGCGAGCGTCCCCTCGCCACCGGGGCGGGGTCGCACTACGCCCGCGGCGGCGACGGCCCGCGCGGGCCGGTCGGCAACGAGGACACCGCCTCCGCGCTGCTGCGCTTCGGGTCCGGAGCGCGGGGCACGCTGGCGTCGTCGCGGGTCGCGGTGGGTGAGCAGTGCACCTACGCGATCGACGTGCGCGGCACCGAGGGAGCCCTCTCCTGGGACTTCCGCAGGATGGGCGAGCTGCGGCTCTGCCTCGGCCAGGACCCCCTCGACGCGGCCTGGGAGACCCGCCTCGTGCAGGCGGGGGACGGCGACCTCGCGGCGTTCCAGCCCGGGTCGGGCATGGCCATGGGCTTCGACGACCTCAAGGTCGTCGAGTGCCGCGCCCTGGTCGAGAGCATCACCACGGGCGAGCCGCACGGCGCGACCATCGACGACGCCGTGGTGGCGGCGGAGCTGGTCGACGCGATGGTGCGTTCCTACGACGAAGGACGATGGGTGACCACATGACCAGCGAGACCGTGACCGGACGCGCGAGCAGCGACCCCGTACGCATCGGGGTGATCGGGACCGGGGCGATGGGTGCCGCCCACGTCGGCAACCTCGCCCACTGGGTCAGCGGAGCGGCGGTGACGCAGATCTTCGACGTCGACACCGCCAGGGTCGAGGCGATCGCCGCCCAGGTCGGCGCCGGCGCCGCGCCCTCGGCCGAGGCGCTGATCGGGTCCGCCGACGTGGACGCGGTCCTGGTCGCCGCGCCCGACCCGCTCCACGCGGAGCTCGCGCTGGCATGCCTCGCGGCCGGCAAGCCGACCCTGCTCGAGAAGCCCATCGCCACCACGCTGGAGGCCTCCCGACGCGTCGTCGACGCCGAGCTCGCCGGCGGGCGCCGGCTGATCCAGCTCGGCTTCATGCGGCGCTTCGACCCGGCGTACGTCGCCCTGCGCGAGGCCGTGGTGGGCGGCAGCATCGGCACCGTCCGCGCGGCCCACTGCCTGCACCGCAACGCCCACTCGCACCCCAGCCACACCGACGAGGGCGTGCTGGTGAACTCCATGATCCACGAGTTCGACTCCGTGCCCTGGATGCTCGACGACCCGATCGCCGCGGTGACCGTGTTCGTCCCGCGCGTCGCCGAGGGAGCCCTCAAGGACGTGCAGGTGGCCGTCCTCGAGACCGTCGGCGGCGCCGTGGTGACCGTCGAGGTGTCGATCAACGCCCAGTACGGCTACGACGTCCACACCGAGGTGACCGGGACGGAGGGCACGGTCTCGCTGCTGCCGCCGTACGGCGTGTCGGTGCGCCGCAGCCTGACGGAGACCTCCGGGGTCGACGGCCGGGTGGTGGGCTCGGACGGGACCCTCCGCTTCGAGGACGCGTACCGGATCGAGCTCGGTGCGTGGGTGCGGGGGATCCGGACGGGCGTCCCTGCCGGACCCAGCGCCTGGGACGGCTACCTGGCCAACGTCGCGGCGTTCTCGGCCGTCGAGTCGCTGCACGGAGCGGGTCGGGTGGAGGTGCCGCGCGAGGACCGTCCGGCGCTCTACGCGCAGGTCTGAGGGACGCCCCGGAACGCCCGTCGCGACTGCACAGGTTTGTGCACAGGGGAGGGGTCGCCTGTGCACTCGCCTCCTGACGAGTGCACACGCTCTCAACAGATGTGGCGCAGAGCCTGGGGGATCGGCGAGATCGGTTGTGGCCGCTCGGCGCGCCCTCCTACAGTTCCGGCGTGCCTCGGGGCACGATGTCGGAAAGTCGACAAAATCGTCGAGTCAGCACGGACACAACTGGAGCACACATGACGGGGATCTTCGGCCGCGGAAACACCGGCACCAGCGCTCCCGCGATGCCGCCCCAGGCCCCGCCCCAGACTGCGCCTCAGACTGGGTCGCAGGCACCAGCCCCCGCACCTGCGGTGTCCGAGGAGAGGGAGGCCCCGATGAGTGCCCCGCTCCCGTTCGCCCGCACCCACGTGCCGGCCGAGGAGGTGGTCCGGGAGCCGGTGGTCGAGCAGCCGAGCGGCCCGTCGCCGACGTCCTCGTCGACGAGGCGACCGCCGGAGGCGCCGGCCGCGCCCCTCGGGCCCACCGGCCGGCCGATGCCGCACTTCCCCGACCCGTCCCCGGTGACCGGACCCACCCACGCCCGCGTGATCTCGATGTGCAACCAGAAGGGCGGCGTGGGCAAGACCACCACCACGATCAACCTCGGTGCCTCGCTGGCGGAGTTCGGTCGCAAGGTGCTGCTCGTGGACTTCGACCCGCAGGGATCCCTGTCGGTCGGGCTGGGGCTGAACCCCCACGAGATCGAGCTGACCGTCTACAACCTGCTGATGGACCGCGAGGTCACCCTGGACGACGTGGTCGTCCCGACCGGCGTACCCGGCATGGACCTGCTGCCGTCCAACATCGACCTGTCCGCCGCCGAGGTGCAGCTGGTCCACGAGGTCGCCCGCGAGCAGACCCTGCAGCGGGTGCTGGCCTCGGCGATCGACCGGTACGACGTGATCCTGATCGACTGCCAGCCCTCGCTGGGCCTGCTGACGGTCAACGCGCTGACCGCCTCCGACGGCGTGATCGTGCCGCTGGAGTGCGAGTACTTCGCGCTGCGCGGCGTCGCCCTGCTCAAGACCACGATCGACAAGGTGCGCGAGCGGCTGAACCCGCGGCTCGAGATCGACGGTGTCCTCGGCACGATGTTCGACGGGCGCACCCTGCACAGCCGCGAGGTGATGGAGCGGCTGGTGCAGGCCTGGGGCGACAAGGTGTTCCACACGGTGATCCGACGGACGGTGAAGTTCTCCGACTCCACGGTCGCCGGTGAGCCGATCACGTCGTACGCCAGCGCCTCGGGCGGCGCCGAGTCCTACCGCCAGCTGGCCAAGGAGGTGGCGCTGCGGTGTCTCGACGTGTGAGCCTCCCGACCGCCGACGACCTGTTCCGCCCCACCGACACCGCACCGGAGTCCCCGACCGAGGTCGAGGAGCCGCGCCCCGAGCGCCGGGTCCGGGCCGTCCCCGCCGCGCCGGCCGACGTCCCGACGGCGAGCTGCCGAGGCACGGGCGCGCCGGCCCAGCGGCCGGGTCCGGCACGACGAGAAGATGACGGTCTACGTCACCGCCGACGAGCTGCTCGACCTCGACAGCGCCCGCCTGGCGCTGCGCCGCGAGCACGGGCTGGCCGTCGACCGGGGCCGGATCGTGCGCGAGGCGATCGCGCTGGTCCTGGCGGACCTCGAGGAGCACGGCTACGACAGCCTCATCGTCCAGCGGCTCGTCGAAGAGTGACGCCTGCATGACGCTCGCCGCCACGCCCGACGCCGGGTCGGAGACCCTCGCCGAGGTGGGGTTCGAGGTCCGCCTCGACAACTTCGAGGGCCCCTTCGACCTCCTGCTGAGCCTGATCTCCAAGCACAAGCTCGACATCACCGAGATCTCCCTGTCACGGGTCACCGACGAGTTCATCGCCCACGTGAAGGCGGGCGCGGCGGCCGACGGCGAGTGGGACCTCGAGCAGACCTCGTCGTTCCTCGTCGTCGCCTCGACGCTGCTCGACCTCAAGTCCGCGCGCCTGCTGCCGCAGGGCGACGTCGAGGACGAGGACGACCTCGCCCTGCTCGAGGCCCGCGACCTGCTCTTCGCGCGCCTGCTGCAGTACCGCGCGTTCCGCCAGGTCGCCGCCGTCCTCGAGCAGCGGCTGGCGGGGGAGTCGCGCCGGCATCCCCGGGCCGTCGGCCTCGAGGAGCGGTACGCCGGGCTGCTCCCGGAGGTGCTGATCGGGATCGGGCTCGACGCCTTCGCCGCGATGGCGGCCCGGGCGCTGGAGCCGCGACCCGAGCTGGAGGTGTCGCTCCAGCACATCCACGCCCCCGCGGTGAGCGTCCGCGAGCAGGCCGAGATCATCGTCGACCGCCTGCGCCGGACCAGCACGATGACGTTCCGGGCGCTGTGCGGCGACGCGCCCGACACGCTGACCAAGGTGGCGCGGTTCCTGGCCCTGCTGGAGCTGTTCCGCGAGAACGCCGTCGCCTTCGACCAGATGTCACCCCTCGGCGAGCTGACGGTCCGCTGGACCGGCTCCGACGACCTCGACGTCGAGGCCGACGTCCACATCGACGAGTTCGAGGGCGCCCCCGAGCCCGTGCCCGAGACACCGGCGTGCCGCCGAGACCGCCTCGGGCCCGCCGGTCGAGCCTGTCGAGACCACGACCAAGAGGAGACCCCGTGAGCGAGGACGTGCTGGAGGTCGCCGTCGCCGAGCTGCGCCCGTCGCTGGAGGCGCTGCTGATGATCGCCGACCAGCCCCTGGACGAGACCACCCTGGCCACCGCCGTCGGCTACCCCGTCGGCCGACGTGGCGGGCGCGCTGACCGACCTCGCCGCGGAGTACGCCGACCAGGGGCGCGGCTTCGAGCTGCGCAACGTCGCCGGCGGCTGGCGCTACTACACCCGCGAGGAGCTCGCGCCCGTCGTGGAGGCGTTCGTCCTCGACGGCCAGCAGGCCCGGCTGACCCAGGCGGCCCTCGAGACCCTGGCGGTGGTCGCCTACCGGCAGCCCGTCTCGCGGGCCCGGGTCTCCGCGATCCGGGGCGTGAACGTCGACGGCGTGATGCGCACGCTGCTGACCCGGGGCCTGGTCGAGGAGGCGGGGCACGACCACTCCTCGGGCGCCAACCTCTACCGCACGACGTCGTACTTCCTGGAGCGGATCGGCGTCACCTCGCTCGACGACCTGCCCGAGCTCGCGCCGTACCTGCCCGACCTCAACGACCTCGGCGACCTCGAGGACGAGAGCGCCGGGGAGTGACCACCCCGGATCTGGACCGGGACGAGGACGGCCTGGTCCGGCTGCACAAGCTCCTCGCCCGCTCCGGGGTCGCCTCCCGGCGCAAGTGCGAGGAGCTGATGCTGGCCGGGGAGGTGACCGTCGACGGCGAGGTCGTCACCCGGCTCGGCACCAAGATCGACCCGACCCGCGCGGTGATCCGGGTCTCGGGGCAGCGCCTGCCGCCGGTCTCGCCGAACGTGTACCTGGTCCTCAACAAGCCCACCGGCGTCGTGTCCACGATGTCGGACCCGCAGGGGCGCCGGACGCTGAGCGACCTGGTGGCCGACCGTCCCGAGCGGCTCTTCCACGTCGGCCGGCTCGACACCGACACGGCCGGGCTGATCCTGCTCACCAACGACGGCGAGTTCGCCCAGCGGATGGCGCACCCGTCGTACGAGGTGGACAAGACGTACGTCGCCGAGGTCACCGGCCGCGTCGCGCCCGCCACCCTCGACACCCTGCTCGCCGGGGTCGAGCTGGACGACGGACCGGTCACCGTCTCCGCGGCGAGGCTGATCGGCGAGGGTGCGCCCGACAAGTCGATCGTGGAGCTGGTGATCCACGAGGGCCGCAACCGGATCGTGCGCCGGCTGCTCGACCACGTCGGCCACCCGGTCCGCAAGCTGACCCGTACCGCGATCGGACCGGTCCAGCTGACCGGGCTCAAGGTCGGAGCGCTGCGCGAGCTGACCGGCGACGAGCTGGGTGCCCTGCTCGACGCCGCCAGCCTGTAGCGGTCCCTCGGGCGGAAAACGCGGAACAGATCAGCGACCCGCCGATCGAGGAGGCCGGTTGTTCCGCGTTCTCCGGGTCGAGACGTCGGCGCAGGTGCGGTGTGGGCACCGTTAGGGTTTGCCCGTGGCGGTCAGGGCGGTGCGGGGTGCGACCCAGCTCGAGGAGGACTCCCGCGACCACATGCTCGAGCGGGTCGCCGAGATGGTCGCCCAGGTGATGGACGCGAACGGCTGGGTGCTCGACGACTTCATCTCGATCATCTTCACCGCCACCACCGACCTGGTCTCGGAGTTCCCGGCGTACGCCGCGCGGATGCTCGGCTTCACCGACGTGCCGCTGATCTGCACCCGCGAGCTGGAGATCGAGGGCTCCATGCCACGGGTGGTCCGGATGATGGCGCACGTCGAGACCGACCTGCCGCGCGCCGACATCACCCACGTCTACCTGCACGGCGCGGCCGCCCTGCGGCGCGACCTGGCCCGGGTCCGGGCCGTCCCGGACGAGCCGGTCGATGGCTGACCTGCCGGGGCCGGTGCTGATCGTCGGCACCGGGCTGCTCGGTACGTCGCTCGGCCTGGCGCTGCGCCGTCGCGACGTCGAGGTGCTGCTCAGCGACCGCAGCCCCGAGCACGTCCGGACCGCGAGCGGCCTGGGCGCCGGGCACGAGTACGCCGGTGAGCGCCCGGGACTGGTCGTGGTGGCGGTCCCGCCGGACCATGTCGGAGCGGAGGTCGCGCGCGCTCTCAGGGCGTACGGACGCGGTCGTCACCGACGTCGGCAGCGTCAAGACGGCACCGCTCCGGGCGCTCGACGGCGTGCCCGGGCGTCGAGCGCTACGTCGGGAGCCACCCGATGGCGGGCAGCGAACGGTCCGGCCCGCTCGCGGCGAGCCCGACGCTCTTCGACGGCCGGCCCTGGGCGGTGGTGCCGCACGAGCGCTCCGACCCGGCGGCCACCGAGGCCGTGACCGCGCTGGCCCGCCTGGCCGGCGCGAGCGTCGTACGGCTGAGCCCGGAGGAGCACGACCTCGCCGTCGCCCGCACCTCCCACCTGCCCCACCTGCTGGCCGTCCTCGTCGCCGGCCGCCTGGCGGACGCCCCCGCGGAGCACCTCGCGCTCAGCGGGCAGGGCGTGCGCGACGTGACCCGGATCGCCGGTGGCGACCCGCTGCTCTGGATGCAGATCGTCACCGGGAACGCCCCGGCCGTCGCCGGCCTCCTCACCCAGGTGCGCGACCAGCTCGACGTCCTGATCGACGCCGTCAGCGCCGGCGACCGGCTGCCGCTCGGCGAGATCCTGGAGCGCGGCGTCGCCGGCACCCGCGCCATCCCCGGCAAGCACGGTGGCCCCTCGCGGCCGACCGCCTCCGTCTTCGTCTCCCTGCCCGACCACCCGGGCGAGCTGGCGCGGCTCTTCGCGGACGCCGGCGCCAGCGGGGTCAACATCGAGGACGTGCACATCGACCACGACCCCGCGCGCGACACCGGTCTGGTGGAGCTCCTCGTCGACGAGACCCGGGCCGACCACCTCCAGGCCTCGCTCGAGGCCGGCGGCTGGCAGACGCACCGGTAGTCGCGGGCAACGGCAGACTGGCGAATCTCTGGGTACGACGCCGCGCCGGTAGGCTGAGGCCCTGCCCGACGCCGGTTCCGGGGTCGGCCGTGCCCCCTTCGTCAGGACAGGTCCCGTGAGCGCTCCCGCACGCACCGGCGTGGTCGTGGCGATCGACGGACCCTCGGGGTCGGGCAAGTCGAGCACCTCCCGCGGCGTCGCCACCCGGCTCGGCCTGCGCTACCTCGACACCGGCGCGATGTACCGCGCCATCACCTGGTGGATGCTGCGCCACGACGTCTCCGTCGACGACCCGGCTGCCGTGGCCGCCCGCTGCGGCGAGCCCGAGATCGTGTCCGGCACGGACCCGGCCGCCCCGACGATCACCGTCGACGGCGTCGACGTCGCCGCCGCGATCCGCACGGCCGAGGTCACCGGAGCGGTCTCCGCGGTGAGCGCCGTGCCCCAGGTGCGCGCCCGCCTCCTCGACCTCCAGCGTGCCGTGATCGACGGCGGCGACATCGTGGTCGAGGGCCGCGACATCGGCTCCGCCGTCGCCCCCGACGCCGACGTCAAGGTGTACCTCACCGCCGACGCCTCCGCTCGGGCCGCCCGCCGAGCCGCCGAGGAGGGCGGCTCCGACGTCTCGGCGACCCAGTCCTCGCTCCTGGCCCGCGACCGGGTCGACTCCACCCGGACCGCCTCGCCCCTGACCATGGCCGACGGCGCCGTCCACGTCGACACCACGCCGTACACGCTGGCCGAGGTGGTGGACCTCATCGCCCGCCTGGTCGAGGAACGACCGTGACCGTCACCGCCTCCTCCACCACGGCGCGGCACCGGCACCCACCGACCTGGCTCCTGCACGGCGCGCGGCCGACGAGTCGCTGGCTGATCCGCCGGCGGTACGACGTGCGCGTGCACGGCACCGGCCACGTCCCGCCCCAGGGACCGGTGATCATCGCGGCCAACCACACCGGCGTGATCGACGGCCCGCTGCTCGCCATCTTCGGCCCCCGGCCCGTGCACGCCCTGACCAAGCGCGAGATGTTCGAGGGGCGCCTCGGGCGCTTCCTCCAGGCGAGCGGGCAGATCCCGCTCGACCGGGTCACCACCGACCGCGGGGCGATCCGCGCGTGCCTCCACGTGCTCGAGCACGGGGGAGCGGTCGGCATCTTCCCCGAGGGCAACCGCGGGGCCGGTGACCTGACCCGGTTCCGCAACGGGGCGGCGTACCTGGCGCTGGTGACGGGCGCGCCGATCGTGCCGCTGATGATGTTCGGCACCCGGCCGGCCGGGGGCGGCAAGGACGCCCTCCCGGAGCGCGGGGCCGTCCTCGACCTGGTCTACGGCGCACCGATGCGCGTGGACAAGCGGCCCTGGCCGCGGACCAAGAACCTGGTGGCCGCCACCTCGGCGGCCCTGCACGAGCGGATGCTGGACGAGCTGAAGGCGGGCCTGGCGTCGACCGGGCAGACGCTGCCCGGCCCGATCCCGGCCGAGTCCGCGAAGGAGATCTCATGAGCGACCCCGACCTCGGCGCGGGCACCGACCCTGTCATCGACCCTGCCGACGACACTGTCACCGGGCCGGTGCCGGTCCTGGCCGTCGTCGGCCGGCCCAACGTCGGCAAGTCCACGCTGGTCAACCGGATCCTGGGCCGCCGCGAGGCGGTCGTCGAGGACGTCCCGGGCGTCACCCGCGACCGCGTCTCCTACGACGCCACCTGGGCCGGCCGCGCCTTCACCGTCGTCGACACCGGCGGCTGGGACCCGGACGCCCGCGGGCTGGCCGAGCGGATCAAGGCCCAGGCCGAGATCGCCGTCGGGCTGGCCGACGCGGTGATGTTCGTCGTCGACGCGACCGTCGGCATCACCGACGCCGACGAGTCCGTCGTACGCGTGCTCCGGGCGGCCAAGAAGCCGGTGATCCTGGCCGCCAACAAGGTCGACGACCAGCGCGCCGAGGCCGAGGCGTACGGGCTGTGGAACCTCGGCCTGGGGGAGCCGTACCCGGTCTCGGCCCTGCACGGCCGCGGCTCCGGCGACCTCCTGGACGCCATCCTCGCCGTGCTGCCCGAGCCGCCCGAGCAGTCCTTCGAGCAGGAGGCCGGCCCCCGCCGCGTCGCGATCGTCGGCAAGCCCAACGTCGGCAAGTCGTCGCTGCTCAACAAGCTGGCCGGCTCCGAGCGGGTCGTCGTCGACTCCGTCGCCGGCACCACCGTCGACCCCGTCGACGAGCTGGTCACCCTGGGCGGCCGGGAGTGGCGGTTCATCGACACCGCGGGCATCCGCAAGCGCGTGCGGGAGGCCTCGGGCCACGAGTTCTACGCGTCGCTGCGGACCTCGACGGCCATCGACCGGGCCGAGGTCGCGGTGCTGGTGCTCGACGCCGACCAGTCGATCTCCGAGCAGGACGTGCGCATCCTCCAGACCGTCCGCGAGGCCGGCCGGGCGCTGGTGATCGCCTTCAACAAGTGGGACCTCGTCGACGAGGAGCGCCAGCACTACCTCGAGCGCGAGGTGGAGCGCGAGCTCGTCCAGGTGCAGTGGGCGCCGCGGATCAACATCACCGCCCGCACCGGGTGGCACGTCGACCGCCTGGTCGTCGCCCTCGACAAGGCCCTGGAGGGCTGGGAGACCCGGGTCTCGACCGGGGCGCTCAACGCGTTCCTCGGGCCGGCTGGTCGCCGAGCACCCGCACCCGGTCCGCAGCGGCAAGCAGCCCAAGATCATGTTCGCGACGCAGCCCTCCACCGCGCCGCCCACGTTCGTGCTGTTCACCTCCGGCAAGCTCGACGCGGGCTACGAGCGCTACATCGAGCGTCGCCTCCGCGAGGACTTCGGGTTCGCCGGTACGCCGATCGTCCTCACCCAGCGGGTCCGCGAGAAGCGCAAGCGCTGACCGTACCGGCGGTCGGTTTTGTCTGCGGTTTGGTCCCCAACCGCAGTGATCCGGGGCCAGATGTTGCGGTTGGGGACCAAACCGCAGCACCTGAGCCCGGCCGAGCGCGGCGCCGGAAATGGTCTGCGACCCCACCGTCCACCGTGACACCATGCCGGGCATGGTGTCGCTGGATCAGGTGCTCGGCTTCGCCGTGGTCGCGTTCGTCCTGATCGCGATCCCGGGGCCCAGCGTGGTGTTCACCGTCGGCCGGGCGCTCACCTACGGCCGCGCCGTCGCCCTGACCACGGTGGTGGGCAACGCCTTCGGCCTGCTCGCGGCCCTGGTGCTGGTGGCGGTCGGGCTCGGTGACCTGGTGGCCACCTCCGACGTGGCCTTCGAGGTGCTGAAGCTCGCGGGCGCGGCGTACCTGGTGTGGCTCGGCGTCCAGGCGCTGCGCCATCGCGAGCCGCTCGAGGTGCACCGCGAGTCGGGCCCGGCGTGCACGGCCTGACGGCGCTGCGGCAGGGCTTCGTCGTGGGCTTCAGCAACCCCAAGGCCTACGTGATCTTCGCCGCGGTGCTGCCGCAGTTCGTCGACCGCGACCGGGGCCACGGGAGTCTGCAGATGCTGCTCCTCGGGCTGATCGCCTTCGCGTTCGCGCCTCGTCTCGGACGGCGCCTGGGCCCTGCTCGCCAGTCAGCTGCGGCGCTGGTTCGCCGCCTCCCCGGCCCGGGGCCGCGGGCTCGGTACGGTGGGCGGCGTGTCGATGATCGGGCTCGGAGTGGCCGTGGCAGTGACCGGACGGGCCGACGCGTGAGGCTGCGCGGTGCCGCGCTGGCCGTGGCCGCCGCCCTCGTGGCGACCGGCACGGCGTACGCCGCCGGCTCCTCCTCCGCCACGACCACGGTCGATCGCCGCCCGGTCGCCGGCACCCACTGCCCGACGTTCCCGGCGGACAACTACTGGCACGCCGACATCCGTCACCTCCCGGTGCACCCGCGGAGCGCGCAGTGGCTGTCACACATGAGCACCTCGGTCGACCTGCACCCCGACTTCGGGCCGTCCTTCGGCGACGGGCCGAACTACGGCATCCCCGTCACCGTCGTCGGGTCGGCGCACCCGCGGGTGCGCGTGCGGTTCCGCTACGCCGACGAGAGCGACCGCGTGCGCTACCCGCTGGGCAGCGACACCCGGATCGAGGGCGGTCGGCACTCCGACGGTGACCGGCACGCGATCGTGGTCGATCGCGGCTCCTGCACGCTCTACGAGACCTTCGCGACGCAGAAGCGCAACGGGCGCTGGTACGCCGGCTCGGGCGCGGTGTGGTCGCTGACGTCGAACCGACTCCGGCCCGACGGCTGGACCTCTGCCGACGCCGCGGGACTGCCGATCCTCCCCGGTCTGCTGCGCTGGAACGAGGTCAAGAACCGCGACATCGACCACGCCATCCGCTTCACCACCGACGTCACCTCGACGCACCACCTGTGGCCGGCGCGGCACGACGCGGGCTCGCGCACCGGCCGGGCCTATCCGCCGATGGGGGCACGCTTCCGGCTACGGGCGTCGTACCACCCCTCGGGCTTCGGGCCGAGGGCGATGGCCGTGGTACGGGCGATGAGGACCTATGGCTTGGTGCTGGCGGACAACGGCTCCCCGTGGTTCTTCCAGGGCGAGCAGAACGGTCACTGGCCGGTCGGGCTGATCGAGGATCTCAAGCGGATCCCGGCGGACAGGTTCGTGGCGGTCGACACGTCGTCGCTGAAGATCTCGCGCAACAGCGGCGCCACGCCGTAGCGCGTTCCTCCGGGTGGTCCGACCTCAGGGCTTCTTCGGCAGCTGACCGTGCCGGACTGCCCCTGCCATGGCGGTGGCCCCCATCGAGTAGAGGAACATCAGTGGCGCCGAGGCGGCCGCGCTGAGCGTGAGGCAGAGGATCGCGAAGAAGAGAAAGATGTTCGCGATGGTCAGGTTCGTCATGGCACGCCCTTCACCGGTATCGCCCATCGGCGTCTGAGCCACGTCGGTCGGGCGTTGTCCATCCTCTTCCCGAGCGGCCTCCGGTTCAAACCTCAGATTTGGGGACTCACGCGACCGGTCCCGCGATCAGCGTCACCGTCGCGACGTGGGACGTGCCGGAGGCGTCGGTCCAGACGAGCCGCACACGGTCGCCGGGGGAGTAGGCGCGAACGGCTGCCTTGAGGCTCGAGGCGGTGCTGACGCTCGTGCTGCCGATCCGGGTGATCCGGTCTCCGGCCCCGATGCCGGCGCGCGCGGCCGGCGTACCGGGGTAGGCGCCGGCGACGGTGGTGCCCGAGCCGTCGAGGCCGAGGCCGAGGAAGGCGGGGGCGCCGTACTCGTAGCGCGCGTTGACCGTGCCGTTCTCGAGGTCGTCGGCGATCGTGAGGACCTTGGCGATGGGCACGGCGTAGCCCACGATGTCGCTGATCGCCGGTCGAGGCGGCGGTGGTCATGCCCACGACGTCGCCCTGGTCGTCGTACGTCGCGCCGCCGGAGTCGCCGGAGATGACGTCGCTGCTGATCTCGATCAGGCCGCGCAGCTTCTCGCTGGTGCTGCCGCCCTGGTCGCGGGTGGTGATGTGCTGGTCGAGCGCGGTCACCTCTCCGGAGGCGGCGGTGAACGTGCTCGCCGAGCCGCCGGCATCGCCCACCGCGATGACGGCGTCGCCGACGGCGGCCGGGGTGGAGGCGGGCTGCACGACCGACAGGCCGGTGGCGTTGTCGAGCTGGAGCACGGCGACGTCGTCCTTGGCGTCGGTGCCGACGACGCTCGCGCGGTAGTGCTGGCCGGTGCTCATCACGGTGACCCGGATCCGGGTCGCGCCCTCGACGACGTGGTGGTTGGTGACGACCTCGCCGGTGCTGGTGAGGATCATCCCGGTGCCGGCCGCCCTGCTGCCCTGGTACTTCAACGTGGTGGTGATCCGGACCAGGCCGGTCAGCTGGTCGTCACTGGCCGGCGTACCGTCGGCCGACGAGTCGCGCGGCGCGCCCGCCCTCCTCGCCCGGCCCGCGAACGGCGTACCTCCGTAGGGGGCGAGGCCCCCGTCACCGAGACCCGAGTCCGGGCCGGGCTGCACGTAGCCGTTCGGCGGTGCTCCAGCCGAATCTCCTCCGTCGCGGTGGTGACCGAGTGCGAAGCCGGCGCCACCGGCGGCGAGCACGAGGGCGAGGGCGGAGCCGGCTGCCAGCAGAGCGGTGACGCGTACGCCGTGGCGCGGGAGCATCGGGCGGGGTCGGGGGCGCTGCGGGCGCCCACGACGACGGCTCGGGCTCGGGCGTGGGTGCGTCCTCGCGCGGGGGCGGCGCGTCGTACTCGTCCATGGGCTCTCCTCGTTCCGGCACCCCCTCATCCAGCCCCTCGAACCAGTGAGAACCCTGTGAGAAGGCTGGGAGGTCGATGTCGTGATCCGAAGAAGATCCTGAACGTCGTCGGTGGCCGGTCCGTCGGGGCCGGGCTGGACGCCGGGCGGATTCTGGGCGTCCGAGGACCTGCGGTAGCCTTCACACCGCCCAGCGGACCCTGTCTGCAAGGGCATCGGGCTGTGGCGCAGTTTGGTAGCGCACTTGACTGGGGGTCAAGGGGTCGCAGGTTCAAATCCTGTCAGCCCGACAAAGTATCTTCGCAGGTCAGAGGCAGTTTGCCTCGACAACTGGTATGGAACGGATCAGTCGCCGAACCCCGCCGACGACCCAGATGGGGGATTTCCTCACCGTGTCACCCCATCCTCGCAGCGCTCAGCAGTCAGCGTGAGCCATGGGGCTTTCCTCGGCAACCCCCAAAGTTATGACGCAGCGCAACGTCCTCACTGCCGCTGTCCGGGCGCACTCTCATGCCGATGAGCGGGCGCGTAAGTCCTGGCTGGTTCGAGAGGACCTATGCGGCGGCGAACGTGAGCAGGCGCTGCCACACGTCGCGGCACGCGTCGGCGTGTTCGGTGAAATGCTCGTCGAAGAAACTGTGCGGCGCACCTGGGTATATGTGCAGCTCGTGTGGGGCCGGGGAGTGGTCGAGTGCCTCTGTGATGGCGGATACCGCCTCAGGTGGATTTGCCTGGTCCGCACCACCGAAGAGCGCCACTACGGGATGCGCCGATCTGGCGAGGTTGCCGTAGGCCTCGGGGTACTGACGCCATTCACTGGCAACGCCATAGACCGCCATCATCCCGGCAACTTCTAGGTCCTGATCCGCGTTGCGGAAGATCATGCCTCCACCGAAACAGAACCCCAAGATGAACTTCCGGTCAGCACCCATTTCGCTTAGCCGAGCCAGCCCTGCTTGGAGATCCAGCGTCACCTGAGCGGGCGAGGTGGCTTCCATATCCTCGTCCCAGGAGTCCCAATCCTCGCCTCGAGGGTCGAGGCCGGCGGTCCGTCCGAAGTAGTCGATCGCAAGCGCGTAGTACCCCTCGGCCCCGACAGCGCGGGCGAGCTGTTCGTAGAAGTGGAACAACCCACGCACGTCCGGAAGGATCAAGATTCCGGTTCCATTAGCCCTGTCCGGGGTTACGGCGTAAGCAGCATTCCGCCCGCCGTCCACCGCCGTGATGAAGCCTCGCTGTCCGTTGGGCATCGGTCCCGAGAGCGGGAGGTCGGGAAGTTCAGCATCGGCAGGTACACACATGGGCTGCTCCTCACGACGGATGTGCGCACCACTGTGCTCGCGGTCCGACAGCCAGCACAAGAGCCGGGCGCAAGCCCCGGTTGCCCTCTGCAAGTGACGACCCCTCATACCGCTGTCCGGTCGCACGCACATGCCGAGGAGAGGACTGCCAGCCCGACCTAGGTGTTGGCATCCCGCGGCCCTCATGGTGCCGTGGGAGATTCATCAGTCCCGACTGCCGCTGCGTCGCGTTGTGCCTTGGTTTGGCCATGCAACGTCACTCGGGATCGAGGTCGATCCCGCACTTGGCCCTCGCGTGCGCCACGATGGTGTGGGCAGCCTTGGCAACCTTGGTGTGGTCGAGCGCCATGAGCTTTCGAAAGAACTGAGCGAACTGCTTCTGTTGGACGTTGGCGGGCAGCTTCCCGTTGTCGTCCCAGTACAGGAGCTCGTCGATTGATAGGTCCGCATCGTCCATCAGCTCGGCGAAACGGTCGTACTCGTCGCCCAGAACAACCCAAGCGGCCTTCACTTCGACCGGGGCTGAGGTCTTCAACTCGCTGATGTTGATCGGCAGGTCCGTGAAGTCGGCAGCACTGTCGAGGGCGAAGTAGTCAAGGGTGAAGGTTCGCTCTCCCACGTCTTTGAGGGTCGAGCAGTAGGCGTCGCCCTGAGCGCCGGCGCCAGCGATGGACGCGCCCGTCTCGGGCTCGCCGCCATTGTTGGATCCGCATGCTCCCAGCATCACCATCAGCAGCGGCACCACCAAAGCCCTGGCCAGCGTCCGCAACGACTTCCGCACCTCATCGCCGCCCTTCCAGCTTCCACCATGACACACGTCGTGGGTCAAACGTTGACGCCAGAATCGCCGCCCACAACGCCGGCCTGTCGCCGCATACATCCTCCGGACGTCCGTGGAAACTGGTCGCCGCGATTCAATTCGCGAAACAGGAACGGGCTACCGAATTCGAGCGCTATCTCAAATCCGGTTCTGGCCGCGCCTTTGCGAAACGGCACTTGCGCTGAGGCCGCACTGGTAGAGGTCTTCGAGTGTGCCGCCAGGAATTGGTCCTGCCGCAATCGGGAACAGCGGCACGCTCTTCGTCTTGTCGAGAAAACTGATCATTGGCGCCGATGACACCACCAGCGTTGTGACCAGGCGGCGCGAGTGCCTCGGTGACAACCAGCGGGGATAGGAGAGTCCTACTTCTCGCGAACGATAGTAAATGAGCCGGGCCGCGCCGTCGGTTGCACGACCCAACCCGCGTTCAGCGTGATGCTCCAGCCGTCGCCCTGCAGACTGGCCCCTTCGAGCGGCACGGTAACCGGCACGGACAGTGTGGACCCATCGGCACCGCGCAAGACACCGCCGTTTGCCTCAAGACGGCCCCATCGCGCGGAAAGAGTGAAATTGCGAAAAAGCACGGTACCGACTCCCGGGATGCCTACGCTGCCGGTGGTGTCGCTGGTGCCGGTGCCGCCGGCAGGCATCGTCAGCACGGGGCCGTCAACGAAGCGTCGACGCAACTCGGCGACGCGGACCTGCTGCACCCGATCGCGCGCCTCCTCCGCCGCTCGCAGCGTTGCCCCATCGTAGCGCGCCGCTGCCACGGCAACATCCGTCGTCGCTGGTTCGTTGGTTGCGGAGGCGAGCAAGTCACCAAGGTCCGAGGTGGCGCGAACCTGTCGGCGCCATCCCGGCATGAGATCGTCGAGCAACACACCGTAGGCGGGCCCGGACGCAGCTTCGAAATTTCCGACGAACGACGGCTGCGATTCGCCGCCGGCGAGCGCTGATGCTGCGGCACGATGGGCATCCGCGGGCGAATCGGCCCAGGCCGCGACGCCGGTGTAGGAGGCAAGCCCTTCGCGAATCTCGTCGCGCCGTTCGTTCTCTGCCGCGCCGGGAAACCGGGCGCGGCGTTCGCGTCTGAAGGCCAGCGCATCGGCGATCGCCTCGGCCCGATCGCTCCCGCTCGATTCGATCGCCCTTCGGAGCGCTCGCCATTCGAGCTGCATCCAGAGGCGGCCTTCGAGCGTATCGAGATGCTCGTTGAGGCCGTCCTCCGTTATGAACCCCAACTCGGGCTGAATGCGATGGAACAGCCCGTGAAGCATCACTTGCTGCCGTACATCGGCGTCCTTCTGCGGGAGCATGTACAAGGGAATGGCGAACCACCGCAACCCTCCCCAGGAGACGGGGCCGTCAACGAAACCCGAAAAGCGCGGCGGCTGCCCCTCCGGTTCCGGCTGGCTTGTGGCACGCGTTGCCGTCGCTTGGTCAACGATCACCAGCGGTCCACAGAGAGACACACCCCACAGTCGACCCGCGTCTCGCTCGCAGAGCTTCGTGGCTTCCTCGAAATAGCGTTTGGCGAGCTCTGGTTGGACCTGCGCCTCGGCAGCCGTTGCAGCGCCGAGGAGTACGAGCAGGAATACCGCGTTGAGATGGTGCCGAATGGCCATCGGCCTCTCTCCCTCGGCCGGAAGGGTACCTCAAACCATCAGTGCAAGCGACCTGGAAGCTTCAACCTAAACGTCGTTCCTAACCCTTCTCGTCCGCCAGTTGCACGTCCCGCTGCCGGCGCGTTTCCTGGCGCGCAAGCGAAATGCCCGCAATCACCACGAAGACGGTCACGATCCCCACCATGATGGTGGCGAGCGCGTTGATCTCGGGACTAACGCCCCGGCGCACGGACGAGAAGATCATCATCGGCAGCGTGTTCGTCGAAGGCCCCGCGGTGAAACTCGCGATGACCAAGATCATCCAGCGATAAGCGTAAACGCCAGCAGCCATCCCGAAATCATCGCCGGCGCAATGATCGGCAAGGTGATGACCACGAAGACCTTCCATGGCCGTGCGCCGAGATCCATCGCGGCTTCTTCCAGCGATTCGTCCATGGCTCGACAAACGCGACTGCACGATGACCGTCACGTACGACATCGTCAGCGTGATATGCGCGATGGCGATCGTGCTGAACCCGCGCGCGTCTGGGAACATCGGCAACGGCGCGAGCGCAACGAACAGCAGCAAGAGCGACAGACCGGTGATGACCTCGGGCATCACGAGTGGCGCGGTGACCATCGCCGAGAAGAGTGTGCGCGTTTCGGAATCGGCCGAACCGCGCGAAGCGCGAGGCCGGCCATCGTTCCGATGAGCGTCGCGCCACGTCGCGGTGACTGTTGCGATCCGCAGGCTCAGCCACGCCGCATCGAGCATGGCGCGGTTGTGCAGCAGCTCGCCGTACCACTTGAAAGAGAACCCACCCCACACGGTGACGAGCTTCGATTCGTTGAACGAAAACGCGATCATCGAAAGGATCGGCACGTAGAGAAACGCAAAGCCGAACACCAGCTGCGGCGATTAAAAACGTCGAGCGCCTCTGTTCACCGCGCCATCGCCCCGGTGGGGTCCGCGCTTGAAACCGCTGGAAGATCATGATCGGCACCACCAGCAGCAAGCAGCAGCGTCACCGCGACTGCGCTGGCGACGGGCCAGTTGCGGTTCAGAAGAATTCATCCCACAGCACGCGGCCGATCATCAGCGAATTAGTGCCGCCGAGCAGCCGCGGAATCACGAACTCGCCGACTGCGGGAATGAACACCAGCATCGAGCCCGCAACGACGCCGGGCACTGAAAGCGGCAACGTGACGCGGAGAAACGCCCGCCACGGCGTGCAACCCAGATCGACCGCCGCTTCGAGCAGCGTCGTCATCGTGCTTTTCGAGGTTCGAGTACAGCGGCAGGATCATGAACGGCAGATACGAATACACGATGCCGATGTACATCGCGAAGTCCGTCTGCAGCATCACGATCGGCTCGTCGATCACGTCCTAGGCCCAATAGCATCTTGTTGATGACGCCGTTGTTGCCGAGCAGCCCGATCCACGCGTACACGCGCAGCAGGAACGATGTCCAGAACGGCAGAATGATCGAGCAGCAGCAGCGTGTTCCGCCAGATTCGAGGCGGCCGAGCGATCGCATAAGCCATCGGATAGCCGAGCAGCATGCAGAAACCGTCGAAATCGCCGGCGACTTTGAGTGAGCTGAGGAACGCCTCGACGTACAGCGAATCCGCAGCAAGAAGAGATAGTTCCCGGCATTCAGCTTGCAGCTGCAGTAGCTGCCCGCCACCCATTCGAAGAGCGGCGTGTACGGTGGCGAGCCGAGCCACCGCGTTTCCGCAAGCTGATCTTCAGAACGATGACGAATGGAACGACGAAGAACAGCAGAGCCACAGCCACGGAACCGCGATGACGCACCGAGCGGCCCGAACGCCGCAACGCCTGCGGCAGCAGCTGCACTACTCGGTCACCACGACAGGGCTCGAACGATGCCAACTGACCCACACGGGCTCTTCCCAGCGCGCGATCGACTCATCGGTCCGATGCGTGTTTGGCTGTGTGACGCGCAGACCGCTTCCGGTGTCGAGCCGCACGAGGTAGACCGACGTGTCGCCCATATACGCGATGTCCTGAACGATCCCCTGCGCGACGTTGTAAGTCGAGAATTGCGGGGTTGCCGTGATCTGCGATCTTCTCGGGCCGACAGCCGATCCAGATCGGCCCGCGAGCGGCGGCCCCGACGCCGTGGTCACAAGATCGACCGCGCAGTTCGCCCGGCGTAGGCAATGCGTGCATGGTCCGGGTCATCCTGGAGCGACTGCGGCCTTCGAACATGTTCACGTCCCGATGAACTCCGCCACGAAGCGCGTATTCGGCGACTCGTAAATCTCGTGGGCGTGCCGACCTGCACGATGCGGCCGTGATTCATCACGCCGATGCGCGAGGCCAGGGTCATGGCCTCTTCCTGATCGTGGGTCACGACGATGAAGGTGATGCCCAGGTTCTTCTGAATGGTGACCAGCTCGAACTGCGTATGTTCGCGCAGCTTCTTGTCGAGCGCCGCCAGCGGCTCGTCGAGCAGCAGCAATTTCGGCCGCTTGACGAGCGAGCGCGCCAGCGCCACGCGCTGACGCTGCCCGCCCGAGAGCTGATGCGGCTTGCGCTTGTTCGAACCGCTTGCAACTTCACGATCGCCAGCATCTCGCCGACACGCGGCCGAGATCTCGCCGTGCGGCATGCCTCTCCTGCTTGAGTCCGAACGCGACGTTCTGTTCGACCGTCATGTGCGGGAAGAGCGCGTACGACTGGAACATCATGTTGACGGGCCGGTCGTACGGCGGCACGTTCGCCATATCGACTCCGTCGATCACGATGCGTCCCGCTGTCGGCTGCTCGAAGCCCGCGAGCATGCGCAGCAGGTCGTCTTGCCGCAGCCCGAACCGCCGAGCATACAGAAGATTTCGCCGCGGAAGATGTCAGCGAGACGTCGTTCAGGACCGCAACGAACTCGCCGAACTTCTTCGTGACCTCCTCGATGCGAATGTAGGCCGAGCCGCGCGAGCTCCGACGGGTCTCTCATCCTCTGTGTCGCGCTCATCGGTCGCTGCACTACTTGCCGGTCATGAACCGCTGCCACCCGCGCGTCATGATGCGCGTCGTTTCTTCGGTGTCCGCCAGATGTCGGCGTCAGCTTCGCTCGAACTTCCGGCGGCGGATAGACGCCCGGATCGTTCCGCACCTACTTGCCACGAACTGCGTCGCAGCCACGTTGCCGTTGGCGTAGATTGATCTTGTTGCTCACGGCCGCAATCACGTCAGGACGCAGCATGTAGTTGATGAAGCGTGCGCGTTCTTCGGGTGAGGCGCGTCTTTCGGAATCAGATAGCTGTCGAACCACGATGATCGAGCCTTCTTTCGGAATCGAAGTACGTGATCTTCTGACCGGTCTTGTTCTCGATCGGCGCGATCGCGCGCTTGCAGGATGTCGCCGCTGTAGCCGACGGCGACGCAGACCTCGCCGTTCGCGAGGTCCGCGATCATGCGCTGCGTGTCGATGTAGCGGACCAGCGGACGCATCCTCATCAGCGTGTCGCCGGCTGCGTCCAGATCCTCAGGCGTCTGGCTGTTCGGATCTTTCCCGCGATAGGCGAGCGCCATGCTGAACATTTCGGTCGCCGAGTCGAGCACCGCGATGCCGCACTTCTGGAAATTCTTCACGACGGCTGGATCGAACACCAGCCGCCAGCTATCGGTCGGCGCATCCGGCATGCGCCGCGTTGAACTTTGTCGACGTTGTAGCCGATGCCCGTCGTGACCCCACATGTGGAGCACGGCGTACTCGTTGCCCGGATCGTGCACGCGCGAGTCGCGCTTCGATCTCCGGATCCATGTTCTTCAGATTCGGCAGCGCGCTCTTGTCGAGCTTCTGGTAGTAGCCGGCTTTGATCTGCCGCTCGTAGGACGAGGCGGACGGCACCACGACGTCGTAACCCGAATTGCCCGGGGCGCCAACTTGCGCTCGAGTTCTTCGTTGCTGCCGTAGTTGCTCACGGACACCTTGATGCCGGTTTCCTTTTCGAAATTGGCGACGGTGTCTTCAGCGAGATAGTCGTTCCAGATGTACAGAGATTGAGTCGCCGAGAGGCCGCGGACTCTTTCGTTCCGCAGCCGGACACCATTATCCAGAGCGCCACGAGGGCGGCGCCGAACATACCCGGTTTCATGGGCAATCGAATCGGTGTGGTGCAGTGCGCGACCAAACAGAACTACGTTCGTTTGCGGCCCGACGCCAGGAGAATACCGTCGTAACCCTGATCGTCGTGCGCCGGCAAGTCCCGCTCTTCAATCTGCAGGAAGGCGGCGTCGGAGCCGCACCCAAGGAGGGCGGACTCCAGATCGGAACGATCGATGTCACACGCCGGGAACCACCGGTCACCCACGCGGTAGCCTTTGCAACGGCGCAGTGCGGCCACCACGAACGACCCGCCGTCCTGCAACACCGTGAAGACGTTCCCCAGGCACGTCCGCCAGACCGCCTTGCTCGTCGATGATGCAGTCCACGCAGAAACCGGTGATGAGGAGGTCGTACCCCCCGACCCGTCCCTGGCCCAACGGATGTAGCGCTGCTTGGCGTCGGTGAGGAGGACGTCCGTCAGACGCTTTCTGGTGAGCCGCTCTTTGGCGCGCATTTCACCCGGCTTGGGCCGGGCGACTCCCTCGCACTGGAGAACGTAACGGGTGTAGGCACTCCAATCGTCGGCGTGCTGATCGCCGGACGCCCACTGGCGCACCTTGTCGAGGTTCCGTTCGAGGTGTGCCGCCATTAACTACCCGACGTAGCCCGAGGCAGCGATGGCTCGTCCCAGTGTCGGGCCGCAGCCGTATTCGACGGCGGAGTGCGAAGGTGCGCCCGGTACTCCGCAAAAACTCCACCTGAAACCGAACGGCCTCGCGTTCGTCCGGTTTGACGTCCGCGCCGTAATAATCCCGGTAATAGTCGTCGGCCCGCCACGTCGTCCACGGCGATGTTTCATCGTCGCAGGCATGTGTGGATTCTGACGCTTGTGCTCTTGAAGAACTCGATGGCGAACTCGACGACCGACGCGGCGTCGTACCACTTGCAACTGAAGATGTCGAGATACACAGCGTTGGTGGTTTCAGCGAAGTGGCCGACACGAGCGAGGTCTCGATCAGTTGAACCATCGGATACCCGTAAATCTCCGTCGACGCGCCGAACCGGACGATTCTGAGGCGGTCCGAATGGCGTGACGCCCAACCGGTCGCAGGCGGTGGCGGTGAACGCCCCATCGCCTCCTTGCTGCGGATCGTGTCGGGGTCGCACCCCTGCATGTCAATGCTGGTCAGCAGCCCCCACGCCTCTGAAGAATCGAACTCGGCCTGAGTCACGACTCTCCCGCCGCTTTCCACGGTGAGCGGCGTGGCGTTGACGGACGACATCATGATGGAGCAATCATGTAATCGGACCAATGGGCCACTTTGGGAAGGGAGCTGAGCAACAAGCATCAGCGGTGAAGCGTCCGACGCCACACATGCGTGGCGAGGGATCGACCCCGATGGAGCCATCAGCGCGGTGCTGGGTAACGTGCGCGCGGGCAGTTTCTGTCTGTCTCTGGTCCACGGTGTCTTTGGGAAATGGAGCTCTGCGGAGCGTAGTCCACCTCTGCAATGATGTAAAGGAAAAGGCGCCCAGCAGCGCATCACCGAGCTGGTCGCGGCGTGCGCATCGCCGGTGCGCACGATCCGCACGCTCGAACGAATCCGGGTGATTGCCTACGTGGCGTCCTTCCTCCGCGCGGTGGCCGGCTACCTGAAACCCTACTGGCCGCAGTGCCTGATCGTCCTGCGTGGCGATCGCGCCGAGCGTCGCCTTCTACACCCTGCAGCCGCTGGCCTTCCGCGCGATCATCGACGAAGCGATCCTGCCGCGCGACATGCACCGGCTCGCGCAGCTGATGCTGTTCCTGTCCGCCCTGGTGGTCCTGCGGCTGATCGGCGAAGTGGCGAAGGAATACGTCGCCGCGCGCGCCGGCGCGGCCGTGATGAACGGCCTGCGGCTGCGCATCTTCGATCACCTGCAGCGGCTGTCGCTCGGCTTCTACGGCCGGATGCCGGCGGGCGACCTGCTGTTCCGGTACACGAACGACCTGGCGGCGATCGACACCTTCATCTCGCGCGAGCTCCCGAATGCGATCGCGCGGCTGATCACGCTGGTCGCATGCGGCGCGATGCTGTTCACGGTCGATTGGCGGCTGGCGCTCGGCAGCGTGATCGCGGTGCTGCTGCTGTCGTTGAGCCCGCGGTATCTGGGACCGCATGCCGATCGCGCGAGCACGCAGCTGCAGGAGGAGAACGCCGAGGTTGCCAGCACCGGTTCAGGAGAACATCGGCGCGCAGCCGCTGATCAAGGTCTTCGGCCTGAGCGACCTGGCCGTCCGGCAGTTTCAAGGCCAGATCACGCGCGCCGCGCGGACGAGCATCCGGTTCGGGCTCCTCGGCGGCCTGCTCTCGGCGACCGTCGGGGTCGGCGGTACCTCGATCAGCGTCCTCGCCATTGGCGTCGGCGCGTCGCTGGTGATCCGCGGCGCGATGACGGTCGGGACGCTGTTCTCGTTCACCGAGCTGCTGTGGTACGTCGGCGAATCGCTGCAGGGGGTGTCGAGCGTCTTCCGGCCGCTGCAGCAGGCCGCGGCCGCCCACGCGCGCATTCGCGAGATTCTCGACGAGCCGCTGCTGGTGAACGACGCCCCTGACGCCGGACCGCTCGCGCCGTTTGCGCGCGAGATCCGGTTCGCCGACGTCGTGTTCAGCTACAACGGCGTCGACGTCAACCTCGATCACGGTCGACTTCACGATTCCGCAGGGCGCCTCGGTGGCCTTCGTGGGCCCGAGCGGCTGCGGCAAGAGCACCGCGCTCGCGTTGATCGCGCGGCTCTACGATCCATCGGCCGGGCGACGTGTCTGTACGACGGCGTCGACATCCGCAGCGTCACGCAGGCGTCGCTGCGCGAGCAGATCGGCATGGTGTTCCAGGACAACTTCCTGTTCAACACGTCGCTGCGCGAGAACATCCGGCTGGGGCGTCCGGAGCGCCACCGACGAGGAGGTCGAAGCGGCGGCGTCGCGGCCGAGATTCACGAGTTCATCGTCGGGCTGCCCGGCGGGTACGACACGATCGCGGGGGAGCGCGGCGGACGGCTGTCGGGCGGCCAGCGCCAGCGCATCGGCATCGCGCGT
Source organism: uncultured Actinomycetota bacterium (assembly GCA_963742195.1). Taxonomy (GTDB): domain Bacteria; phylum Actinomycetota; class Actinomycetes; order Propionibacteriales; family Nocardioidaceae; genus Nocardioides. The sequence goes on along the minus strand of CAVULA010000003.1, from coordinate 1,097 downwards.
GCGCTGCTGCGCGATCCCGCCATTCTGCTCATGGACGAGGCGACGTCCGCGCTCGACGCCGGCACCGAGGCGGCGGTCAACGCGACGCTCGCCCGCGTGTGCCGGGGACGCACGTCGATCGCCGTGACGCACCGGCTGTCGACGGTGCGGCAGCTCGATCGGATCTTCGTGCTCGAGCGAGGCCGGATCGTCGAGCAGGGGACGCACGACGCGCTGCTCGGCCGCGGCGGCGCCTACGCGCGGCTGTGGAACAAACAGGCGGGCATGGCGCTGAGCGACGATGGTTTGCGCGCGACGATCGACGCGGCAGAAACTCGCGACGGTCCCGATCTTCAGCGCCCTCGACGCCGTGCAGCTGGCGCAGATCGCGCCGCTGTTCGTCACCGAAAACGTGCCCGAGGGGAGAACCGTCGTGCTGCAGGGCGATCCCGGCGATCGGTTCTATGTGATCGTCCGCGGCAAGGTCGAGGTGTCGTGGCAGCGGCGGACGGCGCGGCGCCGCGCCGGATTGCCGTGCTCCAGGACGGCGATTTCTTCGGCGAGATGGCGCTGCTGCACGAACGTGCCGCGCAACGCGAGCGTCCGCACGCTGGCGGCGAGCACGTTCCTCACGCTGACGCGCGGGCCGTTCGACGATCTGCTGGCGCGGATGCCCAGCGTGCGAGCGGCGGTCGAGGCGGTCGTCGCGGAGCGAACCTGAGGACGACGGCTCCGTGCCACCACTCGAGAACGCTGAGAGATCGGCGATTGCAGTGCTGGCCCGCGAATTTGCGATTCGCGAACCGTGGCCGGCGAGAATCGTTCGTCTACCGCACGGTCTCTGGTGCGGTACCGTCGCGTATCGTCGTGCACGCCGCGGTGTTGCCGGCACGATCCCGGCCCTCGTAGCCGAGCGTGTAGACGCGGCTGATGCCGGTCGGTCGCGCCATGCCCGGAGCGATCCAACGAGTGACGTGGACCCGATCGCGAATCCGGCGATGTCGTTCTGCGCTGGTTCACCGCTCGCCAGTTTCGTCATCGCGTACTGACCACCGCCCCTGCGAGCGCATCGGTAAACGTGAGCGCGACAGTCACCGGCACCATCTTCTTGGTTGCCG
>CAVULA010000002.1:0-319370 GCA_963742195.1 uncultured Actinomycetota bacterium | reverse complement strand
TCAGGCCTGCGGTTTGGTCCCAAACCGCAACATTCCGGCCCCGAATCACGTCGATTGGTCCCCAACCGCAGGGACCGGGCGGGTTCTGCGGCCGAGGGTCAGCGGTCGGCCTCGCCGACCCGGAGACGTACGCCGTACGAGGCCGGGGCGGCGCCGACCGCCCGGGCCAGGCGACCCACGGCGATGAGGGCGGTCTCGGCGTCCAGCCGGGAGCCGGGCACGGCGAGCAGGACCCGGTCGCCGTCCGCGACCAGGAGCACCTCGCCGTACTGCCAGACCTGGTGGGCCCGGACCCGGACCGCGTCGGAGGCGACCGGAGTCGGGTACGCGTCGTCGATGGCCAGCAGGTCGCACGGCAGGGGGTCGGCGCCCGTCGCGGTCAGCGTCCCCGCCACCCGGTGACCGGCGGTGAGCGGGCCGTCAGCGGTCCAGGTCACCTCGCGCTCCCCCAGCCAGGCCGGAAGGTCGAACGGGTCGACCTCGCCGTAGGACGGAGGTTCGGGTGGCCCGTGGGTCACAGCGGGGATGCCTCGTCGTCCGCCCACTGCGCGGTCCGGTCCGGCCGATGAGCACCCTTCTTGCGGATCCGGTCGAGGATCCGGGCGGCGATCTCCGAGAGAGCGAACAGGATCAGCATCGGGATGGCGAGCATGAGCATCGAGAACGGGTCGGTCGACGGGGTGGCGACGGCCGCGAACACCATGGTCCCGATCACGATCCAGGGCCTGGCCCGCCCGATCTGCTGTCCCGACACCACGCCGGCGAGGTTCAGCAGGAGCACGAACAGCGGGATCTCCATCGCGATGCCGAAGACCAGCAGCATCCGCATCATGAACGAGAAGTACTTCGAGAAGTCGATCAGGTTCACCACGCCCTTGGGCGTGAACGAGATCAGCACCGTCAGCCCTTTGGGCAGGACGTAGTAGCCCAGCGCCACTCCGGCCAGGAACAGCGGACCGGCGACGCACGCGAACATCCGGGAGTACTTCTTCTCGTTCGCGTGCAGGCCCGGCAGGATGAAGGCCCAGATCTGATACAGCCAGTAAGGGCTGGCGGCGATCAGGGCCACCACGCCGCACAGCTTCATCTGGAGGAGCAGACCGCCGGTGGCGTCGTTGACCACCTGCTCGGTCCGCACCTGGTCCTTCAGCTGCTCCTGCGCCTGCTCGTAGGGATGCTGCACCAGGGTCAGCAGCTGGTCGTAGAAGTAGATGGCGACGAAGAAGAGGATGACGAGGAGGAGAGCCGAGCGGATCAGCCGCGCCCGCAGCTCTCGGAAGTGGTCCGAGAGCGCCATCCGCCCGTCGGGGCCGACCGGGTTGTGTGGCTTGCCGCGCAGGACGTCGACGACTCCGACGAAGGACACGGCGATCGGCCTCGGTCAGGCGGTCGTGTCGTCGCGGCGCTCGGTCGGCAGGTCGGCCGACCGCGTCGCCGGGTTGTCACGCTCCGCCATCTGGCGGGCCTCGAGCGCGTCGCGCTCCGCTGCCTGGCGCGCCTCGAGCTCCCGCTGCGAGGTGGTCTTCTGGTCGTCGTCGTCGTCGGTCAGACCCTTGGTCTCGGCCTTGAAGATCCGGAGCGCCCGGCCGCTGCCGCGAGCGAGCTCGGGCAGCTTGGACGCCCCGAAGACCAACACCACGATCGCGAGGATGAGAAGCAGCTCCGGCGTACCGAGGCCCCCGATCAGCTGAGGCACCATGGACAAGTCCTGACGTGAGACGGAAGGGCTACTCGAGTCTAGCCCGCGGGGTGGTCGTACAACGCCAAAGCCTGCCGGACGGCGTCCGCGGTGTCGCCGGCGAAGCCGGCGGGCGCCACCACCCGGGCGTACGGCGCCAGGCGGAGCAGCAGTCGCTGCAGCCACTGCTCGTCCCCGACGAGCAGGTCCACCTCGGAGGCGCCGTCGGCGGCGGGGCGCACCTCCTGCATCGAGTAGTACTCCTCGATCCACCGCGCCTCGGGGTGGAGGGCGAGGGTGACCAGGGTCGCCTCCTCTCCGCTGGCGAAGATCCCGGCCGAGAGGTCACGGGGTTGCGCGGGCTCGGTGACGACCGGGCTGTCGAGGACCTCCGCCTCGTGGACACGGTCGAGGCGGAACAGCCGCGGTGCGCCGGCACTGTGGCACCACGCATCGAGGTAGTCCACCCCGTGGTGCGACACCACCCGGTGGGGGTCCACGACCCGCTCGGACTCCTCGTCGCGCGCGGGCACGTAGTAGGTGAGGCGCACCTGGCGGCCTCGGCGTACGGCGTCCTCCAGGCGGCCGCGGAGGGCGAGCGTGGACGGCGCGTCGTCCCCGGGGTCCACGAGGGGCGGGGCTCCTGCCGCGGCCTCCTCCAGCTTGGCCAGGGCGCGGTCCACCACCCCACGGGTCTCGACGTCGGCGCCGGCGCGCAGTGCCCGGAGCGCGACGATGATCGCGGTCGCCTCGGTCGGCGTCAGTCGTAGCGGCCGGGCCAGGTAGTCGGCGTTGGACACCCGGATCACGCCCTCGCCCTCCAACGCCTCGAGGTCCACGTCGATCAGGTCGTCGGGGTAGCCACCCGGCAGTCCGCACAGGAAGAGGACCCGGAGGTCCTTGTCGAGCTGCTCGGGCGGTACGCCGATGACGCGGGCCGCCTCGTCGAGGGGCACCTGCTCGCGGCCGTGGAGGTACGGCACCAGGCGCAGGAGCCGGCCGACCTGGTCGCGGGCCGCGCCCGCGCCGGTGCCGATCCGCGGGGTGCTCATGCCGGCACCCCCGCGGCGGCCCGCAGTCGGGCGACGACCTCGTCCCGCAAGGACGCCGGCCGTTCGACGTACACGTCGGCGCCGAGCGCGAGGAGCTCGTCCGCCTGGGCCCCGCTCGGCAGCTGGAGCCGGTCCCAGGGCGTGGCGTCGTCCGGGCCGACCACGTCCGGCTCGACGGACGCAGCGGCACGCCTCAGCACCACCCCCGCCCCGGGGCGCACCAGCACGACCGCCTCCTCCGAGGGCGCCGTCGGCGCCAGCCGACGGGCGACCTCGCGGACGTCGGTGCCGGGCGGGATGTCGAAGGCGCCGGGGCTGCCGACCGCCTTCGCCGTTCCGACCACCCGCGACAGCCGGAACACCCGTTCCTCGCCGCGGTCGGTGTCGAGCCCCACGGCGTACCACCGGCCGGAGAAGCGCACGACCCCCCAAGGCTGGAGGTGGCGGGTGAGGGGCGCGTCGTAGCCGGGGCGCTGGTAGTCGAAGGTCACTGCGCGCCGGGACACGGTCGCCTCCCAGAACACGTCGAACGCCGGCTCGTCGGCGCTGAGCCGCGGCTGGGCGATGTCGAGGGCTCCCAGGTCGAGGGCCAGACCCGCGGCCGAGAGCTTGCTGACGGCGTCCGTGGTCGCCTCCGCGAGCCGCGCGTGCTCCCAGACCTTGGTGGCCAGGGCCACGACGGAGGCCTCGTCGGACTCCAGGGAGATCTCGGGAAGCGCGAACTGGTCGGCCCGGACCCGGTAGCCGGGCTCGTCCTCGAAGTAGGCGTCCATCTGGCCCACCTCGATCGGGACACCGAGGCTGCGGAGCTCCTCCTTGTCGCGCTCGAACATCTTCTCGAACGCGTCGTCCGAGGCGTCGGCGTAGAGGATCGCGCGGATCCGCTCCTTGGAGACGTAGTTCCGCTGGACGAGCAGCATGATGAGCAGGTTGAGCAGACGCTCGGTCTTCGACGCGTTGCTCACCTGTGGACTCACCGTGCACTCCGGAACGACATGGTCCCCATGGTGGTCAGGCGGCCCCGAGGATGTCGACCACGAAGTACAGCGTGTCGGTGCCCTTGATGCCGGCATCCGGCTGACCCGCCTTGCCGTAGCCCTCCTTCGGCGGGATCGCGAGGATCACGCGGCTGCCCACCTTCTGGCCGACCAGCGTCTTGTCCCAGCCGGGGATGACCTGCCCCTTCCCGATGCCGAAGGTGGCCGGCGACTTGCTGTAGCTCTCGTCGAACGGCTTCGGGGCGTCGTAGACCTGGCCGAGGTAGTTGACCGTGATCGTCTGGCCCGACTTCACCGTCGCCCCGGTGCCCTGGATGAGGACGGCCGAGCGGAGCTTGCCGTCGGGCTTCGGGGTGCCCTTGAAGTTCAGCGAGGTCACCTTGTCCCCGTCGGTGACGAGCTTCGGCGCCCACGCCGGGGACGGCTGCGGCTTGCCCTCGGGTCCGTCGAGCGGGGGCTTCGGCTTGCTGATGATGTCGATGATGACCAGGATCGGGTCCTTGTTGCCGATGTTCAGCTGGGCGTTGCCGCTCTCGCCGAAGAGCTTGTCGGCCGGTGCGGTCACCGCGACGCGGGAGCCGACGGTGGACCCGGTGATCGCGTCGGCGAGCACCGGGCTCAGGCCGTCGTCGTCGGTGATCGTCTGGGCGCCACCCTGGTCGTAGGTGCTGTAGGCCATCTTCTCGGTCAGTCCGTTGCCGATCCAGATCTGCGCCGAGACCTGGTCGCCGGACTCGATCGTGTCGCCGTCGCCCTCGGTGATCGTCGTGTTCTGGACGTCGGTGGCCGTCATCTTGCTGTCCCAGGTCACGCTGGGCGCGGTGCCCACCTCGCCGGTGATGGTCACGGCGTCCAGGGCACTGTCGCCCGACGACGAGGCCGACGAGCTGTCGTTACCTCCGCAGCCGGCGAGGGCGACCATCGTCGCCACCAGGGCGACGGGCAGGAGACGGAGGCGGGTACGACGGCGCACGGGTGGTCCTTCACAGCTGACGACACGGGAAAACTCACCCTAGCCGGGCGCTCCCAACGCTCCCGCATCCGCGCACCAGGCCGCGGCATCCGGTGGCCGGGTGTCGCTACATGCCGTCGATGAGACGCTGGACCCGCTCGTCGTACGCGCGGAACGGGTCCTTGCAGAGCACGGTCCGCTGCGCCTGGTCGTTGAGCTTGAGGTGCACCCAGTCGACGGTGAAGTCGCGACGCCGCTCCTGGGCCTTGCGGATGAACTCGCCGCGCAACCGGGCCCGGGTCGTCTGGGGCGGCACGGACTTGGCCTCGAAGATCTTCAGGTCGGTGGAGACCCGGGCGACGGCCCCGCGCTTCTCGAGCAGGTAGTAGAGCCCGCGGTCGCGCCGGATGTCGTGGTAGGCGAGGTCGAGCTGGGCGACCCGCGGGTGGCCCAGCGGCAGCCCGTGCTTCGCGCGGTAGCGGTCGATCAGCTTCCACTTGATCACCCAGTCGAGCTCCCGCTCCACCAGGCCGAGGTCGTCGGACTCGACGGCCTTCAGGCCGCGCTCCCACAGGTCGAGCGCGCGCTCGATGATCGGCGTCGAGATCTCGCGCCGGTCCACGAAGTTGCGTGCCTTCGACAGGTACTCGTGCTGGATGTCGAGGGCGCTGGCCTCGCGGCCGTTGGCGAGGCGGACCTTGCGCTGCCCGGTGACGTCGTGGCTGATCTCCCGGATCGCCCGGATCGGGTTCTCCATGGTGAGGTCGCGCATCACCACGCCCTCCTCGATCATCCGCAGCACGAGGTCGCAGCTGGCCACCTTCAGCATGGTGGTGGTCTCGCTCATGTTGGAGTCGCCGACGATGACGTGGAGGCGCCGGAACCGTTCGGCGTCGGCGTGCGGCTCGTCCCGGGTGTTGATGATCGGCCGCGAGCGGGTGGTGGCGCTGCTGACGCCTTCCCAGATGTGCTCGGCCCGCTGGCTCACGGCGTACGACGCACCGCGCGCGGTCTGCGTCACCTTGCCGGCACCGACCACGATCTGCCGGGTGACCAGGAACGGGATGAGGACGTCGGCGAGCCGGTTGAACTCCCCTGCTCGGCTGACCAGGTAGTTCTCGTGGCAGCCGTAGGAGTTGCCGGCCGAGTCGGTGTTGTTCTTGAACAGGTAGATCTCACCGGCGATGCCCTCGTCGTGGAGCCGCTGCTCGGCGTCCTTGAGCAGGCCCTCGAGGACCCGCTCCCCCGCCTTGTCGTGGGTGACCAGCTCCCCGATGTCGTCGCACTCGGGCGTCGCGTACTCCGGGTGGCTGCCGACGTCGAGGTAGAGGCGGGCGCCGTTGCGCAGGAAGACGTTGGAGCTGCGCCCCCAGCTGACCACCTTGCGGAACAGGTAGCGGGCCACCTCATCGGGGCTCAGCCGGCGCTGTCCCTTGAACGTGCACGTCACGCCGTACTCGTTCTCGATCCCGAAGATCCGTCGGTCCACGTGATCAGCCTATGCCGCCGACGGACACTGCGTCGGGAGGACCCGGCCCCCGGAAGCCTGCGCGCCCCGCCACTCCAGCGCCCTCAATGGCTGCGGTTTGGTCCCCAACCGCGCAGATGAGCACCCCGGAGTTGCGGTTCATGACCAATCGGGGGCACCCATCGCTCGTCGCCACCGGTTGATCAGCCTTTCCTGCCCGGCCCGGGAGTACGCCGAGTGGTCGACCAGAGTGCGCCAGCGTCGCAGTCGGTGGGGCCGGTGACTCCTGTGCAACGCGCGATCCAGCTCGTGCATCAGGGTGGCCGCGTGGTTCGACAGGTCGTCCAGCGTGTAACCCCGGCGCACGTAGCCCGCCTGGGCCAGCGCTCTGTCCCGACGAAGATCGGACCGATGCTGAGCGGCAGAACGGTGGCCGGCTCCGTCGTACTCGTGCACGTCCTTGGTCCCGGACACCAGCAGGTCGGCCCGGGCGATGACCCGGCCGGCTTCGTCGAGGAGGTCGACCTGGGGAACGACATCGATTCCCATGATCCGGTGGAAGATGCGCAACACCGTCTCGCCGCCCGACTCGGGTCGCGGGTCAGAGGCGGCCCATGCAGCGGCCAACGCCCGGGTCCCGGGTCTGCGACTCGCCAGCACACATCCCAGTCGCTCGGCGTCAACGTGGCCCAGCGCCCTTGCGGAGTCCAGGAGTACGACCAGATCCAGGTGGCCGAGATCCCGGGCCGCCCGGAGCAGGATCTCCTCCGGGGTGTCGACCGGGAGACCCTGCACCCAGCCTGGCCCGTCGCCGTCGCGTCGTCGTCGGAGCTCACCAGCCGGGAGCAGATGAGGCCCGGCCGGCGAGGTCTTCGCCCGCTGCCGTGAACCGCGGCGAAGACCGGAACGGGGCCGGGCAGATGCGGAAGCCGCCATCCGAGGAGTCGGGCCGCCGTCAGGTGCGTGAACACAGCACCGTCTGGCAGCACGAGGCACCACGCCCGGAGGTCTCGTCGGAACTCGTCGTCCTCGCTCAGCTCGGGTCGCTCGACCAAGAACAGTCCATGGCTGACGCGCCGGAAGCCGCGCACCCTGATCTCCCCACGAATCGGCTCGTCAATCGTTCTCATCCAGCCAGGCTGACGGAGATGATGGGCGTACGCCGTACCCGCCGGGCCGCTTGTGGACGGGCGTCGTTGGCGTGGGTGCTGTGCGTGCGGTTTGGTCCCCAACCGCAGCACGTCGGGCCGTCTGTCTGCGGTTGGGGACCAAACCGCAGAACTCCAGACGAGCTACTGCTGGGGGGGTGGGGTGGCGTCGGGGTCGGCGGGGAGGTCGGTGGGGTCGATCTCGGCGTCCCGGTCGGGGTCGGCCGGCTCGGGCGGTGCGGGCTCGGTCGGCCCGCGGTCACCGAGCAGCGCCTCGAGACGGGCCGGGACCAGCCGGACGAACTTGCGCGGCTGCGTGCGGGTGCGGTCGAGGATCGCCACCTCGAGGTCGCCGGCCGGGATCACCCGGTCGTTCGAGCCGCCCGACTCGTCCGGGCTGTGCCCGAGGGCCGCCACGGCGACGTGGAGCGCGTCGGAGAGCGACGCCTGCTCGCGGTAGTGCTCCTCGAGGTACGACGCGACCACCTCGTCGGCGCCGCCCATCACGGCGTACCGGTGCTCGTCGGTCACCTGGCCCTGGTAGGTCAGTCGGTAGATCTGGTCCGCGGCGCCGGAGTCGCCGACCTCGGCGACGAAGATCTCCACCTCGTACGGCTTCTCGCCGCCGCTGGAGAAGATCGTGCCGAGCGTCTGGGCGTACGCGTTCGCCAGGCCGCGTCCGGTCACGTCGCGGCGGTCGTAGGCGTAGCCGCGCATGTCGGCGAGACGCACCCCGGCGATCCGCAGGTTCTCGAACTCGTTGTAGCGCCCCACCGCCGCGAACGCGATCCGGTCATAGATCTCACTGACCTTGTGCAGCGCCTGCGAGGGGTTCTCCGAGGCGAACAGCACGCCGTCGGCGTACTGGATGACCACGACGGACCGCCCGCGTGCGATGCCCTTGCGCGCGAAGTCCGCCCGGTCCTTCATCAGCTGCTCGGGCGAGACGTAGAACGGCATGCTCATGGTGTCGGGTCCTCGGGTGTCGAGCGGTCGCGTCGCAGTCGGGTCAGGTCAGGGCCGCGGAGGGGCCGTCGGGACGGTTCATCCGCCCGGCGATCACCGCATCGGCGATGTCGGCGACGTCGGCGTCGAGCAGGCGGTGCCCGCCCTCGGCGGTGATCACCTGCACGACCGGGAAGATCCGGCGGGCCAGGTCCGGGCCGCCGGTGGCGGAGTCGTCGTCGGCGGCGTCGTACAGCGCTTGGACGATGGCCGTGACGCACTCGTCCTGGCTCAGGTCCTCGCGGTAGAGCTTCTTCAGCGAGCCGCGGGCGAACATCGAGCCGGAGCCCACCGAGTGGAACGCCGTCTCCTCGTACCGACCGCCGGTCACGTCGTAGGAGAAGATCCGGCCGGAGCCGACGGTGAGGTCGAAGCCCGCGAAGAGGGGCACCACGGCCAGACCCTGCATCGCCATCCCGAGGTTCGCCCGGATCAGGGCGGCGAGGCGGTTGGCCTTGCCGTCCATCGACAGGGTCATCCCCTCGATCTTCTCGTAGTGCTCGAGCTCGGTCTGGAAGAGCCGGACCAGCTCGACGGCGAGGCCGGCCGTGCCCGCGATGCCCACGCAGGAGTACTCGTCGGCCGGGAAGACCTTCTCGATGTCGCGCTGGGCGATGATGTTGCCCATCGTGGCGCGGCGGTCACCGGCCATCACGACGCCGCCCGGGAAGGTCGCCGCGACGATCGTGGTCCCGTGCGGGGCCAGGTCACCCGCGTGTCCCTGGGGTACGGCGCGGCGCGACGGCAGCAGGTCGGGCGACTCCAGCGCCAGGAAGTCGGCGAAGCTCGAGGTGCCGGGTGTCATGAAGGACGCCGGCAGTCGGGAGTCCGTCAACTACTCGCCGCCCTTCTGGATGAACGACTTCACGAAGTCCTCGGCATTGGTCTCGAGCACGTCGTCGATCTCGTCGAGGATGGCGTCGACGTCGTCGTCCAAGGCTTCCTTGCGCTCGGCGACATCGGTCTCGGGCGCGACCTCGGTGACGTCCTCCGACTCGCCGGACTTGCGAGGCTGTTTCTGCTCCTGGGGCATGCCTTCACCCTAGCCGCTCGGCCCCCGGGGCGAGGCGGGTCAGCGGGTGAGGGCGCGGAAGAGCTCCTCTGCGGTGGCGCAGCGGTCGATCAGCGCGGCCACATGGGCCTTGGAGCCCCGCAGCGGGTCGATGGTGGGGACGCGCTGGAGCGACTCGCGGCCGGGGAGGTCGAAGATCACGGAGTCCCACGACGCGGCGGCGACGGAGTCGGCGTACTTCTCCAGGCAGCGGCCGCGGAAGTAGGCGCGGGTGTCGTCGGGGGGCGCGTGCATGGCGCGCTCGATGGAGGCGTCATCGAGCAGCCGGTCGATCCTCCCGAGCTGGACCAGCCGGTGGTAGAGGCCCTTGTCGGGACGGATGTCGCTGTACTGGTAGTCGATCAGCTGGAGCTTGGCGCTGTCCCAGTCGAGGCCGTCGCGGTCGCGGTAGGAGTTCAGCAGCTTCAGCTTCGCCACCCAGTCCAGCTCACGGGCGCACAGCATCGGGTCCTGCTCCAGCCGCGCGAGGACGGACTCCCAGCGGTCCAGCACGTCGACCGTCTGCGCGTCGGCGTCGGACCCGAGCCGGTCGTCGACGTACTTGCGTGCGAGCTCGAGGTACTCCCCCTGGAGCTGGAGGGCGGTGAGCTTGCGCCCGTCGTTCATCGGGATCAGCTCGCGCAGGGTCGGGTCGTGCGAGACCGCGCGCAGTGCCGCGACCGGGCCGTCGATACCGAGATCGGTGGTGATGAACCGGTCCTCGATCATCGCGAGCACGAGCGAGGTGGTCCCGACCTTGAGGTACGTCGAGATCTCGGCGAGGTTGGCGTCGCCGATGATCACGTGCAGCCGGCGGTACTTCTCCGGGTCGGCGTGCGGCTCGTCGCGGGTGTTGATGATCGGTCGCTTGAGCGTGGTCTCGAGGCCGACCTCGACCTCGAAGTAGTCCGCGCGCTGGCTGAGCTGGAAGCCCTGCTCGCGGCCGTCCTGCCCGATGCCGACCCGCCCCGACCCGACCACCACCTGTCGGCTCACGAAGAAGGGCGTCAGGTGGCGCACGATGTCCGCGAACGGCGTCGAGCGGCTCATCAGGTAGTTCTCGTGGGCGCCGTAGGAGGCACCCTTGTTGTCGGTGTTGTTCTTGTAGAGGTGGATCGGCGTGCTGCCCGGCGTCAACGCGGCCATCCGGGCGGCGTCGAGCATGACCTGCTCGCCGGCCTTGTCCCACCGGACGATGTCGAGCGGCGTGGTCACCTCCGGCGTGGAGTACTCCGGGTGCGCGTGGTCGACGTAGAGCCGCGCCCCGTTGGTGAGGATGACGTTGGCCAGGCCGAGGTCCTCGTCGGTGAGCTGGCTCGGGTCGGCGAGCTGCCGGCTCAGGTCGAACCCGCGCGCATCACGCAGCGGCGACTCCTCCTCGAAGTCCCACCGGGCCCGGCGCGCCTTGATGGTGGCGCTCGCGTAGGCGTTGACCACCTGCGAGCAGGCGACCATGGGGTTGGCATGGGGCTGTCCTTGCACCGAGATGCCGTACTCGACCTCGGTGCCCATCACCCGTCGTACGGTCACGGGCCGAGCCTACGCGTCGCCGGCGACAGCCCGCCCGGAGCCGTCCCGGTCACGGTCGCCGCCTCCCACTAGCGTGACCGTGTGGGGTGGTGGACCGAGCACGTGGTGCCCAGGCTCGCCGACGCCTCCCTGCGCGGGCGGGCGATCGGCGAGTCGCGAGCCCGGGCGTGCGAAGGGCTGAGCGGCCGGGTGCTCGAGCTGGGCTTCGGCGGTGGCCTGAACCTGGTGCACCTCCCGGCCGCGGTCGAGTCGGTCGCGGCCGTGGAGCCCTCGGACGCCGGCTGGCGGCTCTCGGAGCGACGGCGGGCCCGGAGCAGGGTGCCGGTCGAGCGGATCGGGCTGGACGGCCAGTCGGTCGCCGCGGACGACGCGGCGTACGACCACGCACTCTGCACGTTCACGCTGTGCACGATCCCCGACGCTCTCGCCGCCCTCCACGAGGTACGCCGGCTCGTGCGGCCGGGCGGGACCTTCCACTTCCTCGAGCACGGCCTGTCCACCGACCGGCGGACCGCCCGGTGGCAGCACCGCCTGGACCCCTGGCAGCAGCGTCTGGCCGGCGGTTGTCACCTGACCCGCGACGCCGGAGTCCTCGTCGAGGAGTCGGGGATGGTCCTGCAGTGGCTCGAGACCGGCGCCCTGCCCGGCTTCACCGGGCCGTCCGCCCTCACCTACGGCTACCTCGGCGCCGCCGCCGTCTGACAGCGCCTGACCCTGCGGTTTGGTCCCAAACCGCAGCGTGGATCGATCCAGACCTGCGGTTGGGGACCAAACCGCGCAAGAACCGTCGTCCGAGTGGGCGAAGATCAGAGGTACTGGCCGGTGTTGGGCACCGTGTCGATGGAGCGGCCGGGCTCGGTGCCCTGCTTGCCGGTGATCAGGGTACGGATGAAGACGATCCGCTCGCCCTTCTTGCCGGAGATCCGCGCCCAGTCGTCGGGGTTGGTGGTGTTCGGCAGGTCCTCGTTCTCCTTGAACTCGTCGACGCACGCCTGCAGCATGTGGGCCACCCGCAGACCGCGCTGGTCGTGCTCGAGGAAGTCCTTGATGGCCATCTTCTTGGCCCGGTCCACGATGTTCTGGATCATCGCGCCGGAGTTGAAGTCCTTGAAGTAGAGGACCTCCTTGTCACCGTTGGCATAGGTGACCTCCAGGAAGCGGTTCTCCTCGGTCTCGGTGTACATCCGCTCGACCGTCGCCTGGATCATGCCCTCGACGCAGGAGACCCGGTTGCCGCCGAACTCCGCGAGGTCGTCGGCGTGCAGCGGCAGCTCCGGGATCAGGTACTTGCTGAAGATGTCGCGGGCGGACTCCGCGTCCGGCCGCTCGATCTTGATCTTCACGTCGAGCCGCCCCGGCCTCAGGATCGCCGGGTCGATCATGTCCTCGCGGTTGGAGGCACCGATCACCAGCACGTTCTCCAGCGCCTCGACGCCGTCGATCTCGCTCAGCAGCTGCGGGACGATGGTGTTCTCGACGTCGGAGGAGACCCCGGAGCCGCGCGTGCGGAACAGGGAGTCCATCTCGTCGAAGAACACGATCACCGGCGTGCCGTGGCTGGCCTTCTCGCGGGCCCGCTGGAACACCAGGCGGATGTGGCGCTCGGTCTCACCGACGTACTTGTTGAGCAGCTCGGGACCCTTGATGTTGAGGAAGTAGGACTTCCCCTCCTGACCGGTCTTCGCCGCGACCTTCTTGGCCAACGAGTTGGCGACGGCCTTGGCGATCAGGGTCTTGCCGCAGCCCGGGGGCCCGTACAGGAGCACGCCCTTGGGCGGCTTCAGCTGGTGCTCGAGGAAGAGCTCGGGGTGGAGGTACGGCAGCTCGACGGCGTCGCGGATCGCGTCGATCTGGCTGACCAGGCCGCCGATCGAGCCGTACTCGATGTCGGGGACCTCCTCGAGGATCAGCTCCTCGACCTCGGACTTCGGCACCCGCTCGTAGGCGTACGCCGCACGGCTGTCGAGCAGCAGGGAGTCGCCGGCCCGCAGGGTGTCGGCCTTGAGGGGGTCCGCCAGTCGGACGACGCGCTCCTCGTCGGCGTTCGCGATCACCAGGGCTCGCTCGCCGTCGACGAGGAGCTCCTTGAACATCACGACCTCGCCGATCTGCTCGAACTCGAGGGCGGCGACCACGTTCAGGGCCTCGTTGAGCATGACCTCCTGGCCGCGCACCAACGTGTCGATCTCGACGCCGGGGCTGACGTTGACCCGGAGCTTGCGGCCACCGGTGAACACGTCGACCGAGTCGTCCTCGTTGCGCTGGATGAAGGTGCCGAACCCGGCGGGCGGCTGAGCGAGCCGGTCGACCTCCTCCTTCAGCTTCATGATCTGGTCACGGGCCTCGCGCAGGGTCTGGGCGAGGCGCTCGTTCTGGGAGGTGACGGCGGACAGGGATCGCTGGGTGTCGGCGAGACGGAGCTCCAGACCACGGGTCTGGGCGGGCGAGTCGGACAGGCGGCGCCGGAGGTCGGTCACCTCGGACTCGAGGAACCTCACCTGCTCGGCCAGCTCGCGCGCGCTCCGCTCCGCGCCGTTCGAGGCGTCCTGACCACTGCTCATGCGTCCCACCTCCCTTGCGTCGACCCTACCCGTCCACGGTCGTCGATTCCCCGGCTATCCGCCTGCGTTTCTCACGATTTGATCTCGCCCACCGCGCGGGTCGGGGGTGGTGCTCAGTCCTCGGTCGGCTCCTCCGGTACGCCGGGTGGTCGCGGTCCTGCGTAGTCGGGACCGTAGGCACCGGGCGCCGGACGACGTCGCTTCACCGGTGGCTGCTGCCCCGGCGCCATCCGCCGGGCGGTGACCAGGAACGCCGTGTGACCGATCATCGAGTGGCCAGGGCGCACGGCCAGCCCCTCGACGTGCCAGTCGCGCACCAGCGACTCCCAGGCGTGGGGCTCGGTGAAGCCACCGTGGAGCCGCACGGTCTCCACGAAGCGCGACAGCTGCGTGGTGGTCGCGACGTAGGCGCACACGATGCCCCCGGGCCGGAGGGCTCCGGCCACCGCCTCGAGACACTCCCAGGGCGCGAGCATGTCGAGGACGACGCGGTCGGCGTGCTCCCCCGACGCCGGCAGCGCCTCGGCCAGGTCGCCGAGCGTGAGGTTCCAGGCCGGATGGTCACCACCGAAGAACTGGGTGACGTTGGCGCGCGCCACGTCGGCGAACTCCTCGCGCCGCTCGTACGACGACACCCGGCCGTGCGGCCCCACCGCGCGCAGCAGCGAACAGGTGAGCGCGCCGGACCCGACGCCTGCCTCCACCACCTCGGCTCCCGGGAAGATGTCGACCATGGCGACGATCTGCGCGGCGTCCTTGGGGTAGACCACGGCGGCACCGCGTGGCATCGACACCACGAACTCGCTCAGCAGCGGGCGGAAGACGAGGTACTCACCACCCGCCGAGGACGTGACCGTGAAGCCTTCGTCGCGGCCGATCAGCTCGTCGTGCTCGAGATGGCCCCGGTTGGAGAAGAACCGCTTGCCCGCGACGAGCTCGAAGTTGTGACGACGCCCCTTCGCGTCGGTCAGCCGGACCCACTCGCCGACCCGTAGCGGACCACGGTGGACGCCCGCCCAGGCCTGGCTCGGGACGTCGGGCGCTGCGGCTTCCGCGGGCTGGTCGGGCATGGTCGCGACCCTAGCGGCCGTCGTCAGTTCTGCGGTTGGGGACCAAACGGCGTAGATCAGCGCCGAAACCGTGCGGTTTGGGACCAAACGGCGAACGTCAGGGCCGAAAGCGTGCGGTTTGGGACCAAACGGCGGGCGTTCGAGTCTCAGCTCAGGCGTGGGCGCGGAAGGCGCGGTCGACGTCGGCGGTCGACAGGACGCCGAAGATGGTGCCGTCGGGGTCGAGCAGGAGGTACTCACCGGCCGGCCTTGCGCTGATGGCGCGGATCAGGTCCTCGCCCCCGATGCCCACCGGCAGGCTGAGCCCGTCGTCGAGCGTCCGGGTGACCGAGGAGACCGGAACCCATGCACGGCGGTCGGCGGGGACCGAGAGCAGCGCCGACTCGTTCACCACGCCGATCGGAACGCCGGCGGCGGTGACGGTGACGATGCTCCCCGCCTCGACCTCCTGCGCGCGGCGTACGGCCTCGGCCAACGGCAGCTCGCCGGGGACGGTGAGGGTACGGCGAGCCAGGTCGCGGGCCACCAGGTGAGGCATCCGCGAGCGGACCTTCGCCGAGTTCAGCGAGGCGGTCGCCCCGCTCCACAAGAACATCGCGATGATCCCGGCGAAGACGAAGTCGAACGTGGACACGGGCTTGTTCAAGGCCCGACTGATCAGCAGCGGGTAGCCGATCGCCAGCACCGCGACGACCCGGCCGCCCCAGGCGGCCACGATGGTGCCGCGATGCACGTCACCACTGACCTGCCAGACCGCGGACTTCAGCACCCGGCCCCCGTCGAGTGGCAGCCCCGGGATCAGGTTGATCACGCCGACCAACAGGTTGGTGAAGGCAACTCCGGCGACGGCCAGCCCGATCAGGCCGCCCGGCGCCACCAGCGTCGCCGCGAACGCGACGCCTGCCACGGCGAGCGACGAGACGGGGCCGACGACGGAGACCCAGAACTCCTGTCGCGGGCTCGCCGGCTCGCCCTCGATCGCGGTCATCCCGCCGAGGAAGTGCAGGGTGATGGACGAGACGGGCAGCCCGAACCGCTTCGCGACCAGGGCGTGCGACGCCTCGTGGACGAGGACCGAGAGATAGAGCAGCACGGCGATCATCAGCCCGGCGACGTACTTCAGGGCACCCAGACCGGGTTCGGCGTCCTCCACGGCTGGAGCCACCATGACCGCGATCAGGCCGGCGATCAGGAACCACGACCTGCTGAGGAGCACGGGGCTGCCCGCGATCGACCCGACCTGCAACGTCCCCTGCGGACGGCCGGAGGCGCCGCCGGAGCCGCGGTCGTCACTCATGGTCCGAGGCTACTTGACCGGCGTACGGCGCGCGGCGTCCCCGCGGTGTCGGTGCCCTCGCCTAGATTCGGATCCATGAGCAGCTCGCCGTTGTCCGCGGCCTCCCCGGCCGAGCTCCGGTCGACGCCGGTCGACGGGGTGGACGTCCTCGGTGCGCTCTCCCCGAGCCGGGCCTCCGACTTCCTGACCTGTCCCCTGCTCTACCGCTACCGCACGATCGACCGCCTGCCCGAGGAGCCGTCGGCCGACGCGCTGCGGGGCACGCTCGTGCACAAGGTCCTGGAGGACCTCTTCGACCTGCCCGCCTCCGACCGCACGCCCGACCAGGCCCGCGACCTGCTGGTGCCGACGTGGGACACGCTGCTGGAGGCTGCGCCCGACCTCGCCACCCTGTTCACCGGCGAGGGGCCCGACGTGGCGGAGTGGCTCGCCTCGTGCCGGGTGGTGCTCGACCGCTACTTCACCCTGGAGGACCCGCGCCGCCTCGAGCCCGCCGAACGTGAGCTCTACGTCGAGGCGCTGCTGGACTCCCGGCTCCTGCTCCGCGGCTTCATCGACCGCCTCGACGTCGCCCCGGACGGCGCCATCCGGGTGGTGGACTACAAGACCGGTCGGTCCCCGGGTGAGATGTTCGAGGCCAAGGCGCTGTTCCAGATGAGGTTCTACGCCCTCGTCATCTGGCGGACCCGCGGTGTCGTCCCCGCGATGCTCCAGCTGGTCTACCTCGGCAACGGCGAGATGCTGCGCTACGTGCCCGACGAGGCAGACCTGCTCGCCACCGAGCGCAAGGTGGAGGCGATCTGGCAGGCCATCCGGCGGGCGGAGGAGACCGGCGACTGGCGGCCCCGGCGCACCAAGCTGTGCACCTGGTGCTCCCACCAGGCCCTGTGTCCTGAGTTCGGGGGCACGCCCCCACCCCTGCCGGACCGGGCCGGAGACAGCGGCGAGCTCACCGCCGAGGACCTCGACGTCGCGGTCACCGCTCCCTGACCCGGCCGATCCACGCGTGGGAGAAGCCGCTCACCCACCCAGTCCGTTGCGCTCGGCCCACAGCGCCGCCTGCGTCCGGTCCACCACGCCGATGCGCTGGAAGGCCGACGTCAGGTGCGCCTTCACGGTCCGCTCGGAGATGCCCAGGCGACGGGCGATCTGCTTGTTGGCCAGCCCCTGCCGGACCAGGACCAGCACCTCGCTCTCCCGGGGGGTCAGCTCCGCGGCGGCGGTGCCCGTCGTACGCCGGGAGCCGAGCAGCTCACGGGCGGCGCGCGGGTTGATCGGCGACTCCCCCCTCGCGACGGCCCGGATGCCGCGGAGGACCTCGTCGGGCTCGGCGTCCTTGAGCAGGTAGCCCATGGCCCCCGCGTCGAGGGCGCCGACGATCCGCTCCGCGTCGGAGTACGACGTCAGGACCAGGACGTCGGCCAGCTCTTCCGCGACGATGGTCCGGGTGGCGCTGACCCCGTCGATCCCGGGCATCTGGAGGTCCATCAGCACCACGTCGGGTCGGAGCTCCCGGACCAGGTCGATGGCCTCCTCGCCGGAGGCCGCCTTGCCGACCACCTCGAGGTCGGCCTCGCCGGTCAGGAGCTGCTCGAGCCCCGCCCGCAGCACCGCGTGGTCGTCCACGATCACCACGCGGATCGTCTGGTCACTCATCTGCGGTCCACCACCATTCTCACCGTCGTGCCCGTGCCGGGCGCCGACTGCACCTCCAGCCGGCCACCGCCGTCCTCCACCAGGCTCTGCAACCCTCGCAGACCGTAGGAGTCCTGATGGCCGTCCGCACCCGGGTCGAACCCGATGCCGTCGTCCTCGACGGTGAGGCTGACCTGGTGGCCCTCGCCGAGCACGTCGATCGCGGACCGTGCTCGCTCCCGCGTGCCGGACCGCGTTGCGGATCGCCTCCTGCGCGACGCGCCACACGAGCGCCACCACGTGGTCCGAGGTCCCCTCCATCCCGCTGACCGTCACCGTCGGCGTCACTCCGGAGGTGGCCGCCTGGGCGGTGAGGTCCTCCAGTGCCGCCCCGAGCCCGGCGGCGTTCAGCCCCGGCGGGTGGATCTCGACCAGGAGTGAGCGCAGCTGGCGCAGGGAGCGGCGCAGGGACTCGCTGGCCCGGGTCAGCTCGGAGCGGACGTGCGGGGTCACCCCGGGGTCGCGGGCCGCGCCGGAGAGCGCGAACGCCGTCCCGGCCAGCTCCTGGACGACCCCGTCGTGGAGGTCGCGCGCGATCCGGCGGCGCTCGGCCTCCGACGAGTCGATCGCCCGCTCCATCAACCGCTCGCGCGCCCGGCTGGCGCGGGTCAGCCGCAGCGTCAGGACGCCGATCATCGGCACGCCGAGCGAGCAGGATGGCCAGGAGTCCCAGCGCACTGATCCGACGGAAGGGGTTCAGCACCTCGGCCGCTCGCTCCTGCACGGTCGCGACCGAGTAGTAGGCCTCGAAGAGCAACGGCTCCCCCTCCGGGGAGTCGATCCGGGTGTAGACCTCGAGCAGCCCGTCCTCCTCGGACTCGAACCTGTTCTCCCGCCGGCGGAGGTCGGACAGTCCGCCCTCGGTCGCGCCGCTGTTCAGGACGCTCTTCTGCTCGCTGTCGAGCGGGAAGCGCTTGCCGATCAGCTGCGTCTCGTCGCTGTAGACCACCGTGCCGTCCTCACGCCAGATCTTGATCCGGCGTACGTCGCCCACCAGGAGCCGCGAGAGCACGGACCGGTCGAACCGGTCGATGGCCCCGGGGTCGCCGGTCACGAGCCCCTTCGGGATCGCCGGCTCGGCGACGGAGTGGGCGAGCAGCTCGGTGGTCACCCGGGCGTCGGCCACCGCCTCGTGGCGGGCCGCCGTCTGCGACAGCTGCCCGGTACCCCACCAGATCACCGCGAACAGCAGCAGGCTGGCGACGACGAACTGCGCGACCGGGTTGCGCAGCACCCTCACGGCGTGGTCCTTCCCCGGTGCGCGGGCCGGGGAAGCCCACGTCGACGCTCAGAGGGAGATGGTGCCACGGCACACGTCGCCGGTGGCGCGGCGTACGGCGCGGAAGGTGAAGTGGTCGGTCCCGGCCAGGTCGGACATGCGGCGAGTGACGCTGAAGGAGCCGCTGGCGCCCCGGGTGGTGCTCGACCCCTTCGCGGAGAGGCTGCCGTTGTGCTTGATCCGCCAGGCCCAGACCTGGCCGGTGCGGTTGCTGTCCACCTCGGCCTCGAGCTCGATGCGGCCGTCGTCGGGCTTGACCTTGAGCTTCCAGACGGCCGGCCCGCCGCATCCGCCGTGGGTGCGGACGGCGTCGCCGCCGCCGTGGCTGGCCGAGGCCGGGGCGATGCCCGCGAGCGGCAGGGCCAGGGTGGAGAGGGTGAGGGCTGCGAGTGCGGTGCGAGTCTTCATGTCGGGGCTCCTGTGGTGGTCTGTCGGTGTGACACCACCGTCCCCTGACCGGGGTCGCGACCACCATTGGCCGGTGGTACTACGACGAGAGTCGGTCTTCCCGGCCTGCGGTTTGGTCCCAAACCGCACAGCTCCCGGCCAGACCGTGCGGATTGGTCCCAAACCGCGCACCTCCGGCGCCCGGCGGCGTCAGTCGGCGGGCTGCTCGGGGTACAGGATGCAGGCGACGTCGACGTTGCCGACCCGGCGCAGCGCGGGCGCGGGGGCCGGCTCGAAGTGGACGGTGACGCCGGGTCCGGACTCCTGGATCGCGGTGACGCCCGACCAGAGCGGCTCGGCGGGGTCCTCGGCCTTCATCCGGTCCAGGATCGCGCGCACGGCCGCGCCGCCCCCGGCGCCGACGGTCGCGGTGGTCGACGGCTGGTCCAGGGGCTCGAGGTCGCCGATCACCTTCTGCTCCTCGTCGTACGCCGCGTCGGCACGCATCCAGTGCTCCTCGAGGAGCGTGCGCAGGTCGCGGGACTCCCACCCGCAGCCGGACACGGCCTCGGGACACCGGGGGTGGAACGCGCAGCCGAGCGGGGGCTGGGCGGCATCCGGGATCTCGCCCCGCGGCAGGTCCCGCGGCATCGCCTTGTCGGGGTCGGGCTCGGGGATCGCGGCCAGCAGCGCCTTGGTGTACGGGTGCCGCGGGGTGGCGAAGATCTCGTCGGTCGGCCCGATCTCGACCACCCGGCCGAGGTACATGATCGCGATCCGGTCGCAGAAGTACTTCGCGGTGGCCAGGTCGTGGGTGATGTAGACGTAGGTGAGCCCGAGGTCCTGCTTCAGGTCGAGCATCAGCTGGAGGATCTTCGCGCGCACGCTCATGTCCAGCATCGACACCGGCTCGTCGGCGACCAGGAGCTCGGGCTGCAGGACGATCGCCCGGGCCATCACCACCCGCTGCTTCTGCCCGCCGGACAGGTCCCGCGGGTACTTGCTGAGGAACAGCTCCACCGGAGAGAGCCCCACCCGTTCCAGGGCCTCCACGACGCGGGTGTGCCGCTCGGTCGCCGACCTCATGCCGTGCACCTTGAGCGCGTCGGCCACCGCCTCCTCGACCGTCATCGACGGGTTCAGCGCCGCGTTCGGGTCCTGGAAGACCATCTGGACCACCTGCCGGATCTCGCGGAGCCGGCGGCGGCTCAGGTCGGCCAGGTTCTGGTCGTGCAGGTGGATCGAGCCCTGCGTCGCGGGCACGAGCCCCAGGAGCGCGCGGCCCAGGGTCGACTTGCCGCTGCCGCTCTCGCCGACCAGCCCGACGACCTCACCGGGCTGCAGTGACAGGTTGACGCCGTCGACGGCCTTGATCGTGCCGGTGTCGCGGCCGAACAACCGGGCCAGGCTTCCCCCGCGCAGCTGGAAGTACACGGAGAGATCGCGGATCTCCACCAGGGGTGCCGTGGCACCGGACGTGTCAGGCTTCGTCGACAACGGTCAGCTCCTCCTGCTCGAGGGGCTGCTTCCCGCCCGGCGGTATCTGGTCGTCCGGACCCACCAGCCAGCACTCGACCCGACCGCCCCCGGGACGCTCGAGGTCCACCGGGTTCTGGGTGGCGCACACGTTCATGGCGTGCGTGCAGCGTGGATGGAAGCGGCACCCGTCCGGTGGGTCGACGAGGTCCGGTGGTGCCCCCGGGATGAAGTTCAGGCCGGTGGTCGTCAACGAGATCGTGGAGCTCAGCAGGGCCCGGGTGTAGGGGTGCTGGGGGTTGGTGAAGACCTCGCGCACCCGACCCTGCTCGACGATCCGTCCGGCGTACATCACCGCCACCCGGTCGCAGGCCTCCGCGACGATGCCGACGTTGTGGGTGATCAGGAGCAAGGAGGTCTGGAAGTTGCGGCGCAGGTCGTTGAGGATCTGCACGATCTGGGCCTCCACGAGCACGTCGAGCGCGGTCGTCGGCTCGTCCGCCACCACGAACGCCGGCCTCAGCACGAGCGTCAGCGCGATCATCAGCCGCTGGCGCATCCCGCCCGAGAACTCGTGGGGGTAGGACCGGTAGCGCGTCGGCGGGATCCCCATCAGCCGGAGCACCTCCAGGGCGCGCTCGCGGATCTCCTGCTTGGAGAGGTCCGGCTCGTGCTGCTTGATCGTCTCCTCGAAGTGCTCGGAGATCCGCATCAGGGGGTTCAGGCGGGTCAGGGGCTCCTGGAAGATCATCCCGAGCTCCCGGCCCCGCAGCTGGTAGGACTCCTTGGAGCTGAGCGCGAAGATGTCACGGCCCCGGAAGAGCACCTGGCCGTCGCGCTTGGCGCCTTCGGGGAGCAGCCCCATCAGGCCCCGACCGAGCGTCGACTTGCCGCACCCGGACTCCCCCACCAGCCCCAGGGTCTCGCCCGGGGCCAGGTCGAAGCTGACGCCGTCGACGGCCCGGATCGCACCCCTGGTGGTGCCGTACCAGACCCGGACGTCGCGCGCGGAGATCACCGGCGCCCCGGCGTCCGGGGCGACGACGTTCTCGGTCAGGTCGATGCCCATGTCAGCTCTGCTCTTCCTGGAACGGTGTGGTCGCGTCGCGCGGCGGCATCACGACCGGCAGCAGCCGGCGACGTCGCAGCGTCGGGTTGAGCGTCTCGTTCAGTCCCTCGCCCACCAGTGTCAGCCCGGTCACCAGGAGCACGATGGCCAGCCCCGGGTAGAGCCCGGTCCACCAGACCCCGGAGCCGGCATCGGCGAGCGCCCGTTGCAGGTCGTGCCCCCACTCGGCCGCCTCGGTCGACTGGATGCCGAGCCCGAGGAAGCCGAGGCCGGCCAGGGTCAGGATGGCGTCGGCCGCGTTCAGCGTGGCGAGCACCGGCACGCTCTGGATGACGTTGCCGAACAGGTAGCGCCGCATGATCCGGATGTCGCGCGCCCCGATGGCGCGGGCGGCCTCGATGTACGTCGCCTCCTTGGCGCTCAGCGTCGTGTTGCGGACCACCCGGTAGTACTGCGGGATGTAGACGACCGTCAGCGACACCGACACCGCGATCACGCTGCCGCCGTAGATGTCGATGAGCAGGAACGAGACCACGATCGCCAGCAGGAAGGACGGGAACGCGTACAGCGCGTCCATGATCAGCACCAGGACCCGGTCGACGGGGCCGCCGTAGAAGCCCGACACCAGTCCCAGCGGGACGCCGAGGACCACGCAGAAGAAGATGGAGAGGATCACCACCTCCAGCGCCGTGCGGGCACCCCAGATCACCCGGGACAGGACGTCGAAGAACAGCCGGTCCGTGCCGAACGGGTGGGTCGAGCTGGGGTGACCGACCTTCGGGAACTCCACGCCGTGGGCCGACGACTGCGCGAACCCGTAGGGAGCGAGCCACGGGGCGAAGACCGCACAGATCGCGAACACCGCCGTGAGGAGCACCCCGGCCACGAGCATCCAGCGGGCGAGGCCGGTGGTCTCGGTGAAGGGCTTGGCGAGGGTGGAGAACAGACGTCGCACCATCGTGGGCTGGTTCATCAGTACCTCACTCGCGGGTCGATCAGCGCGTTGACGATGTCGACCAGCAGGCTGATCAGCACGACCGCCAGGGCGAAGAACGTGATGATCCCCTGCACGGCGCCGTAGTCACGGTTGTTGATGTACTGCACCAGCTTCTGACCGATCCCGGGCCAGTTGAACGTCTGCTCGGTCAGGATCGCGCCGCTCAGCAGCAGCGCGAACTGGAGCCCGATCACGGTGACCACGGGGACGAGCGCGTTGCGGAACGCGTGCCGCCAGGTCACGGAGCCGCGCTTGAGGCCGCGGGCCTCGGCGGCCTCGACGTAGTCGGTCTGCATGGTCTGCAGCAGGTTGACCCGCACCAGCCGGATGAAGACGCCGCAGATCACCAGCCCGAGGCAGACCGAGGGCAGGACGAGGTGCTTCAGCACGTCCTGGATGGCCTCGCCGTTCCCGCTCAGGAACGCGTCGATCAGGAGGATGTGGGTCTTGGTCGGGACCTCGAAGACGGTGATCGGACTGGCGTCGCCGGACGTGGGCAGGCCGAGCGGCTCGGCCAGGTAGTACTGCATCAGGAACCCGACGAAGAAGACCGGTGCCGCGTAGCTCAGGATGCCGAACAGCCGGATGCCGGCGTCGGGCGCGGAGTCGCGGTAGCGGCCGGCGAGCAGGCCGAGCGGGATGCCGACCAGCAGCGCGATGGTGAACGCGGCCACGGTGAGGGTGAGCGTGGCGCCGCCGTTGTCGCGGATCACGTGGAGGACCGGTTGGTTGTCGCTGAAGGTGGTCCCGAAGTCGAGGTGCAGCGACCGAGGAGAGGTAGTCCCAGTACTGCGCGATCAGCGGTCGGTTGAAGCCGAGCGCCTCACGCCGCTGGTCCAGCGCCTGCTGGTTGAGCTTCCCGCCGAGCGCTGCGGACACCGGGTCGCCCGGGGCCACGCGCAGGACGAAGAAGACGAGCGTGAGGATCACCCAGATCATCGGGATCACCAGCAGGATGCGCTGCAGGATGTACCGGGGAAGCGATCCCGATCCAGCACGGGTCATGAAGAGGGCCTCCTGGCACGGCTCGTGGGGAGAGACCGCTCGGGTCTCTCCCCACGACCGTGTGCGCTCGTACCGGGTGGTGCTCAGCCGTTCTTGGTGACCAGCCAGAACCGGAAGATGAACGACGGGTCGAGCGTGCTCTCGACGCCCGACATGCCCTTGCCGTACACGGCCGTGTTCTGGCCCGACCCACGACGGGATGAACGGAACGTCCTTCGCCGCGATGTCCTGCAGCTGCCCGAAGATCTGCTCGCGCTTGGCCTGGTCGTCGCTGCCCTGCTCCTGGGCGACCAGCTTGTTCGCCTTCGGGTTCTGGTAGCCGTTCTGGAAGAAGCCGCCGTCGACCATGAACGGCGACAGGTAGTCGTCGGCGTCCGGGTAGTCCGGGAACCAGCCCAGGAGGAACAGGTCGTAGGCGCCCTGCTTGTAGATGGTCTGGTACTGCTCCCACTCGGTGCTCTTCAGGGTGACCTTGAACAGTCCGCTCGCCTCGAGCTGGCGCTGGACCTCGTTCGCCTCGTCCTCGGTGCTCGGCCCGTAGTGGGTGGGCGTCCATCCCACGGTGAGGCTGCACCGGGCGTGCTGATGCCCGCGTCCTGGAGGATCTGCTTGGCCTTGGCCGTGTCGGGCGCGCCGTATGCCTCCTTGAAGGAGTCCTTCTGGCCGCCGTAACCAGGCGGGCACGATCGAGTACAGCGGGTCGACGGTGCCGTCGTAGGCGTCCTTCGCGATGGCCTCCCGGTCGATGACCTGGGCCGCGGCCTGCCGGATGGCGAGCTGCTTGCCCGACCGGGCCGTCGACGTTCCAGACCCAGTAGCGGATCTCCGAGCCCTTGCCGGTGGCGACGGTGACGTTGCTGTCGCTTCTTGAGGGCGGAGATGTCGGTCGGGCTCAGGCTCCGCCAGGCGACGTCGACCTCGCCGTTCTGGGCGGCGAGCTTCAGGGCCGACGGCTCGGAGTAGTACTTGACGAAGACCTGCGGCGCCTTGCCCGTGTTCTGGCCCGTGTAGTTCGTGTTGAGCTCCAGCACGGCCTGCTCACCGGACTTGTACTGGCTCAGCTGGTAGGGGCCCGAGCCGATGATCTTGTCGTCGGCCAGCTTCTTGTCGGCGGGGAAGACGTCCTCGTCCACGATCGCCGCCGCGCCCGGGATAGGTGAGGACGTACTGGAACGTGGTGTCGGGGTGGTCGAGGTGGAAGACGACGGTCTGGTCGTCCGGCGTCTCGATCGCGCCCTTGTTCAGGGTGACCGTGCCGTCCTTGGCGGTGTCCGTGATGCTGCCGAGCAGGTAGATGGCCGCGCCGTTGGCGTCCTGGATCTTGATCGCCCGCTCGAAGCTGTACTTCACGTCGGAGGAGGTCAGCGGGTCTCCGTTGGAGAACTTCTCGTCCGGGTTGAGCGTGCACGTCAGCGTCGTGGGGTCGTCGTAGGCGCACGACTTGGCGGCGTCGCCCGACGATCTTCGTCGAGTTGGGCGGCACCGTCACCAGCGTCTGGTACAGGTTGTACTCGAGGGTCGAGGACCCCAGGTCGTAGGACCCCGCAGGGTCGAGCGCGGTCACCGTGTCGGTGGTGCCCAGGATCCACGGGTCACCGGCTCCACTGGTCGTCGAGCTGCCGCCGCTGCTGTCGCTTCCGCCGCAGGCGGCCAACGCCACTGCGAGCGCGCCGGCGCCGAGCGCGGCGCCGAACTGCTTGGTTCGATCCACTTGTTCGCCTCCGAAATACGTACCTCGCGGAAGGTCATCCGAGAGGGTGATCAGCGCAGAACATAGCCCCTGCCCACCGGCGGGTCCATCACCCCTACGGTCTGCGAGGTCGCGATCCGACAACGATTGGGTCGCGGGTCACGGCGCGGCCACGCTCAGCAGGCTGTCGGCGCCCAGACCGACCAGCGAGGCGGTGAACGTCCGGCCCGGGCCGGGCGGCACGGACACGTGCAGGGGTGCGACCAGCACCCTGCAGCCGGCGGCCACGGCCGAGGTGGCGCCGGTGTCGGAGTCCTCGATCGCGACGCACTCCGCGGCCAGCACGTCGAGCCTGCGCGCCGCCGCGAGGTACGGCTCGGGATGCGGCTTGCCGTGGTCGACGACCTCGCCGGTGACCACCGCGTCGAAGGTGCCGCTCGGCAACGCCGCCAGGATCGGCTCGGCCAGGCGCGCGTAGGACATGGTGACCAGCGCGCAGGGGACGGCCGCGGCCCGCAGGGAGGCGAGCAGCTCACGCGCTCCCTCCCGCCAGGGCACGGCCCGCTCGACCCGCTCGATCACCGAGTCGAGCAGCTCGTCCACGATCTGCTCGGGCTCGACGTCGATGCCCATCTGCTCGCGGATGTAGCGGCCGGAGTCGAGCAGGTCGCTGCCCACCAGCTGCAGCGCGTGCTCGCGCGACCAGGAGCCGGCGTACCTCTCGGCGAGCGCGAACTCGGCCTCGATCCAGTAGGGCTCGGTGTCGACCAGGGTGCCGTCCATGTCCCACAGGACCGCGGCGAAGGAGTCGAGCCGGCGGCCGGGCTCGCGCAGGGGTCAGTCCTCCGGGTCGTAGCCGAGGTTCGGCGACAGCCAGCGCTCGGCCTCCGCCAGCGTCCAGCCCTTGCGCTCGGCGTAGTCCGCGACCTGGTCCTGGCCCAGCCGACCCACCACGAAGTACTGCGACTCCGGATGGCTGAAGTAGATGCCCGACACCGACGCGCCCGGCCACATCGCCATCGACTCCGTCAGCTGCATGCCGGTGTTGGCCTCGACGTCGAGCAGGTCCCAGATGACCTGCTTCTCGGTGTGGTCGGGGCTCGCGGGGTAGCCGGGAGCCGGCCGGATGCCGGCGTACTGCTCCTTGAGGAGCTCGCGCTGGTCGAGGTGCTCGTCGGGCGCGTATCCCCACATCTCACGGCGGACGCGCTCGTGCAGCCGCTCGGCGAACGCCTCGGCGAGCCGGTCGGCCAAGCGACTCGAGCAGGATCCCCGAGTAGTCGTCGATCTCGGCCTTGAACCGCTCGATCCGTTCGGCGGTGCCGAGCCCGGCCGTCACCGCGAACATGCCGAGGTAGTCCTTCAGCCCGGTCTCCTTGGGGGCGACATAGTCGGCCAGGCAGCGGTTCGGCACACCCGGACGGTGCGCCCCCTGCTGCCGGAGGTGGTGGAGGACGGCGTGCGGCTCGCCCCGCTGCTCGCTGAGGTAGATCTCGACGTCGTCGCCGACGGCGTTCGCCGGGAAGAGGCCGACGACGCCGCGGGCCGTCAGCCAGCCCTCGTCCACGATCCGGTCGAGCATCACCTGGGCGTCCTCGAACAGCTTCCGCGCGGTCTCCCCCGACTCGGCGTCGTCGAGGATCTCGGGGTAGGAGCCCTTCATCTCCCAGGCGTTGAAGAAGGGCTGCCAGTCGATGTAGCGGCGGAGCTCGGCCAGGTCGACGCTCGGGAAGACCCGCACGTGCTGCCCGGCGCCGGGCAGCCCGATGTTGGGCGAGACGTCGTGGTCCTGCTGGAGCAGCAGCCGCGGCCGGGGCGGCCGGTAGCCCTGCCACTCGATCGGCGTCCGGGCGGCCCGGGCGTCGGCGACCGTGGCGAGCGGGCGGTCGTTCTTCGCGGCATGACGGGTGCGCAGCGCCTCGTAGTCGGTCTGCACGTCGGCCAGCAGCTTCTCGCGCTGCCGCTCGTCGAGCAGGGCTGCGGTGACCGGGACGGAGCGTGACGCGTCCTTCACCCAGACCACCGCGCCGTCGTAGCGGGGATCGACCTTCACGGCGGTGTGCGCCCGCGACGTCGTCGCGCCGCCGATCAGCAGCGGGATCGTGAACCCCTGGCGCTGCATCTCGGCGGCGACGTTGACCATCTCGTCGAGGCTGGGGGTGATCAGCCCCGAGAGACCGATCAGGTCGGCGCCGATCTCGCGGGCGGTGTCCAGGATCTTCTGGGCCGGCGCCATCACGCCGAGGTCGACGACCTCGTAGTTGTTGCACTGGAGGACGACGCCGACGATGTTCTTGCCGATGTCGTGGACGTCGCCCTTCACCGTCGCCATCACGATGGTGCCGTTGGTGTCCTTGGCGGTGGCGAGCTCGGGACGGTCGAGCTTCTCCTGCTCGATGAAGGGGATCAGGTAGGCGACCGCCTTCTTCATCACCCGGGCGCTCTTGACCACCTGCGGCAGGAACATCTTGCCGCTGCCGAACAGGTCGCCGACGACGTTCATGCCGTCCATCAGGGGGCCCTCGATCACCTCGATCGGGCGGCCGCCACGGTCGGCGATGAGCGCACGCAGCTCCTCGGTGTCGGCCTCGACGTGCCCGTCGATGCCCTTGACCAGGGCGTGCGTGATGCGCTCCTCGACGGGGAGCTCGCGCCACTCCTCGGTGGCGACCTCGCCGACCCCGGCCGCGATGTTGAACCGCTCGGCGATCTCGAGCAGCCGCTCGGCCGCGTCCGGACGCCGGTTGAGCACGACGTCCTCGATCCGCTCGCGGAGGTCGGGGTCGACCTGGTCGTAGACGACCAGCGCCCCGGCGTTGACGATGCCCATGTCGAGGCCGGCGGCGATCGCGTGGTAGAGGAACACCGCGTGGATCGCCTCGCGGACGGGGTTGTTGCCCCGGAACGAGAAGCTGACGTTGGAGATGCCGCCCGAGACCAGCGCGCCCGGCAGGTTCTGCTTGATCCAGCGGGTGGCCTCGATGAAGTCGCGACCGTAGGTCGCGTGCTCCTCGATGCCGGTCGCGACCGCGAACACGTTGGGGTCGAAGATGATGTCCTCGGCGGGGAAGCCGACCTGCTCGGTCAGGATCCGGTAGGCGCGCTCGCAGACGGCCGTACGCCGCTCGAGGCTGTCCGCCTGGCCCTGCTCGTCGAAGGCCATCACCACCGCGGCCGCGCCGTACCGGCGGCACAACCGGGCCTGCTCGACGAACTTCTCCTCGCCCTCCTTCATGGAGATGGAGTTGACGATCGCCTTGCCCTGCACGCACTTGAGCCCGGCCTCGATCACCTCCCACTTGGAGGAGTCGACCATCACGGGGACCCGTGAGATGTCGGGCTCCGAGGCGACCAGCTTGAGGAAGCGGTCCATGGCGGCGACGCCGTCGATCATGCCTTCGTCCATGTTGACGTCGATGACCTGGGCCCCCGCCTCCACCTGCTGCGCGGCGACCGTCAGGCCGGCGTCGTAGTCGCCGTCCTTGATCAGCTTGCGGAAGCGCGCCGAGCCGGTGATGTTGGTGCGCTCGCCGACGTTGAGGAACAGGCTCTCGTCGGTGATGGTGACCGGCTCCAGCCCGGACAGGCGCAGCGCCGTCGGGATCTCCGGCAGCACCCGCGGCGCGACCCCCTTCGCGGCGTCCGCGATCGCTCCGATGTGCTCGGCCGTCGTGCCGCAACAGCCCCCGACGATGTTGACCAGCCCGCTGGTCGCGAACTCGCCCAGGATCCCCGCCATGTGGCCCGGCGTCTCGTCGTACTCACCGAACGCGTTCGGGAGCCCGGCGTTGGGGTGCGCGGACACGAAGCAGTCGGCCACCCGCGACAGCTCGGCGACGTAGGGCCGCAGCTCCTCGGCCCCCAGCGCGCAGTTGAGGCCCACCGCGAGCGGCCGCACGTGGCGCACGGAGTTCCAGAACGCCTCGGTGACCTGGCCGGAGAGCGTGCGCCCGCTGGCGTCGGTGATGGTCCCGGACACGATCACCGGCCAGCGGCGGTCCTGCTCGTCGAAGAGCGTCTCGAGGGCGAAGATCGCGGCCTTGGCGTTGAGGGTGTCGAAGATGGTCTCGATGAGGAGCAGGTCGGCGCCGCCGTCGACGAGGCCACGCGCCTCCTCGAGGTAGGCCGCCACGAGCTCGTCGAAGGTCACGTTGCGGGCGCCCGGGTCGTTGACGTCGGGCGAGATGGAGGCGGTCTTCGACGTCGGGCCGAGCGACCCGGCGACGTAGCGGGGCCGGTCCGCGGTCGCCACCCGGTCGACGGCCTCACGGGCGAGAGCGGCGGCAGCGACGTTCAGCTCGTAGGAGAGGTCCTGCAGCCCGTAGTCCGCCTGGGAGATGCTGGTCCCGTTGAACGTGTTGGTGCAGATGATGTCCGCACCGGCCTCGAGATAGGCCTGGTGGATGGCGCGGATGACGTCGGGGTTCGTCAGCGAGAGCAGGTCGTTGTCGCCCGCGAGGTCCCGGTCGTACGCCGCGAAGCGCTCGCCGCGGTAGGCCGCCTCGTCGAGCTTGTGGCCCTGGATCATCGTGCCCATCGCGCCGTCGAGCACCAGGATCCGCTCGTGGAGCAGCTCGGTCAGCTCCGCGGTGGCGTCTGGACGGTGCGACTGATGAGTCACGGGCAGGTCACTCCTCGCTCTCGTGGGCCACCAGCCTAGGGAGGCAGGTCCGAGTGGTGGACCCCGTTTCCGCATCGTGACACCGCCGGGAGCGGCCCGCGAAATCGCCGGGAGCCTGTCGAGGCGTCCCGGACGTGTACCGGGTGACTACTGTTGTCGGGTGATCGAGATCGAGGAGATCGACGACCTGGTGGAGCCGGTGGTCATCGCGGCCTTCGAGGGCTGGAACGACGCCGCCGACGCGGCCTCGTCCGTGATCGACCACCTGATCAAGGTCTGGGACGCGCGGATCATCGGGGCGATCGACCCCGAGGAGTTCTACGACTTCCAGGTGAACCGTCCCCTGGTCGG
Source organism: uncultured Actinomycetota bacterium (assembly GCA_963742195.1). Lineage (GTDB taxonomy): Bacteria > Actinomycetota > Actinomycetes > Propionibacteriales > Nocardioidaceae > Nocardioides. The sequence goes on along the minus strand of CAVULA010000002.1, from coordinate 288,990 downwards.
TCTCGACGAGCTCGGACACCGGCGGATCACCTGGCCGAGCACGCAGGTCGCCATCGCCTCGCCGCCGGACCTCGACCGCGACGTGATCCTGATCCGCGGCATCGAGCCGAACATGCGCTGGCGCCAGTTCTGCGCCGAGCTCCTCGCGGCCTGTGACGACCTGGGCGGCGAGCTGGTGATCACCCTCGGAGCGCTGCTGGCCGACACGCCCCACACCCGTCCGATCCCGGTCACCGGGACGGCGACCGAGCCCGACCTGGTCGACCGGCTCAAGCTGGAGCAGTCGACGTACGAGGGACCGACGGGGATCGTCGGCGTCTTCCAGGACGCGTGCATGCGCCTCGACGTGCCTGCGGTGTCGTACTGGGCCGCCGTACCCCACTACGTCGCCCAGCCGCCGTGCCCGAAGGCCACGCTGGCGCTGCTGGGGCAGATCGAGGACCTGCTCGACGTGAGCATCGAGCTCGGCGACCTGCCCGAGCTCTCCCGCGCCTGGGAGCGCGGGGTCGACGAGCTGGCCCAGGAAGACGAGGACGTCCGCGACTACGTCCGCGCGCTCGAGGAGACCCGCGACACCACCGAGCTCCCCGAGGCCACCGGCGAGGCCATCGCCCGGGAGTTCGAGCGCTACCTCAAGCGGCGCGGCGACGACACCTGACCCCGGCGGGTGGTGACGGGCGTCGGGCCTGCGGTTTGGTCCCAAACCGCAGAGTTTGACCCGGAAGCCTGCGGTTGGGGACCAAACCGCAGGGCTCAGAGCGCCAGGCCGAGGGCCGAGTCCAGGACGGCGCGCACGGCGGCGGCCGCCTCGGGGTCACCGGTCTCGGCCAGCCCGTGGGTGCCGAGCGTCGCGTCGACCCAGGCGTCGACGGCGGCCACCGCAGCCGGCGCGTCCAGGTCGGTGGCGAGCGCCGTCAGCACCTGCTCCACGACCGGGGCCGCGTCGGCGCCGGCGCCCAGGGCCAGGGCACGCCGCCACCGCTCGAGCAGGTCGACGGAGCCCCAGAGCTCGGCGTCGGTCCACTCCCAGTCGCTGCGGTAGTGGTGGCGCAGCAGGGTCAGCCGGATCGCCATCGGGTCGACGTCGCTGAAGCGGAGCGCCGAGACGAAGACCAGGTTGCCGCGCGACTTCGACATCTTGGCGCCGTCGTATCCCACCATCCCGGCGTGCACGTACGCCTGGGCGAACGGCCGGCCGGTCAGCACCTGCGCCTCGGACGCGCACATCTCGTGGTGCGGGAAGACGAGGTCGGAGCCGCCGCCCTGGACGTCGAAGGCCTCGCCGAGGTACTCCAGCGCCATCGCCGAGCACTCGACGTGCCAGCCCGGCCGGCCCGGGCCGAAGGGACTCGGCCAGGCAGGCTCACCGGGCCGCTCGGCACGCCACACGAGACAGTCGAGCGGGTCCTTCTTCCCCGCGCGTTCGGGGTCACCGCCGCGGTCGGCGTACACCTCGAGCATCTGCTCGCGGGTCCACCGGGACTGCTGACCGAACGCCGCGTCCGACGCCACGGAGAAGTACAGGTCGTCCTCCACGGCGTAGAGGACGCCGGCGTCGTGGAGGCGTCCGACGAGCGCGGTGATCAGGTCCATCGACTCGACCGCGCCCACGAAGCTCGTGGGCGGGAGGACGCGCAGTGCCTCCATGTCCTGGCGGAACAGCTCGATCTCCCGCTCGGCGAGGTCGCGCCAGTCGACGCCGACCTTCGTGGCCCGCTCCAGCAGCGGGTCGTCGACGTCGGTGACGTTGAGGACGTACGTGACGTCGTGGCCGGCGTTGCGCCAGGCGCGGTTCAGCAGGTCGAAGGCGACGTACGTCGCGGCGTGGCCCATGTGCGTGGCGTCGTAGGGCGTGATCCCGCACACGTACAGCCGGGCCGGGCCGTCGGGGGTCGTCTCGACCAGGCCGCCGGTCGGGGTGTCGTGGACCCGCACCGCCGGGCCCCGGGTGGACCGGCCCGGAACGTCCAGGGCAGGCAGATCCGGAGAGGGCCATGCACGCATGCGTGGAGACTACGGCAGACCGGAGAGGGCGCCGTCACGGTGTCAGCCATGCAAGACCGAGGCCGAGCAGGGGCTGTCAGAACGGTGGCCACGGGATGGCTCGCCATCCCTGACCGGGCTCGGGGAGGGTGCCGACGCGCAGCAACCGCTTGACGCGGCGCCGGGTCGCCTCGACCTCGATCGGTTGGACCAGGCCGAGGAGACGCTCCCCCAGCTCCCCCTCCAGCCGGTCGGAGAGCTGGTCCAGGCACGCCCGGTCGTCGTCGCCGAGGAGCTCCCCGGCCCAACCCCAGAGCACCGTGCGGAGCTTGTGCTCGACGTGGAAGGTCAGCCCGTGGTCGACGCCGTAGCGGTGTCCTCCCGTCATGGCGAGCACGTGGCCGCCCTTGCGGTCGGCGTTGTTGACGACCGCGTCGAAGACCGCCATCCGCCGCAGCTCCTGGGTGTCCTCGTGCACCAGCGACACCACGTGGTCGCGGTCGTCCAGCCCGTCGAAGACGTGGAGGAACCCCTCGGGCACCGCGGCGTCGCTGACCAGCGTCACCGCCTCCTGCACCGGGTCCGGCTCCTGCCACAGCTGCACCATCCCTGGCCCGTGCGGGCCGTCGCGCCGGAACGTGAGCGGCACGATGTCCCATCCCAGCGCCTCGGAGACGACGTACGCCGCCTCCTCGCGGGCGGCGAGCGTGCCGTCCGGGAAGTCCCACAGCGGCCGCTCCCCCGCCACCGGCTTGTAGACCACGCGACGCTCGTCGATCTCGCCGACGAAGGTCGCGTTGGACGCCGGCATCACCCGGCCGTGGAGGGTGAGCTCCCCCGTGAGGAGCCCCCGGTCGATCGTCACGGCTGTCTCAGGCCGGGTCGCGGCGGCGGTAGCCGTTCGCCCGGACGCAGAGGTGGCCCTCGGGGTCGATCGGGCTGCCGCAGAACGGGCAGTCCGGACGTCCGGCCTCGATCACCAGCGCGGCGCGCTGGACGAACGCCCGGGCCGGGCCGGCCTCGAGCCGGACCATCAGCACCTCGTCCGGCTCGACCTCCGCCTCCACGTCGTCGTCCACGTCCGAGGTGTCCATCAGCGGGAACACCTCGATCACCACCCGGTCGATCGTCGGGTCCCAGGACAGCGTCATCGTGCCGGCGCGGAACTGCTCGTCGATCGGCTGCTCCAGCGGCTCGGAGTCCTCGAGCCCGATCGGCGCGACGGCCGGCACCAGAGTCTCGGTCCCGCTGCTCGACATCACCTCGTCGAGCAGCTCGTCGATGCGTTCGGCGAGGACCGCCACCTGCTCCTTCTCGAGCGCGACACTGACCAGTCGCGGCCCCGAGCGGGCCTGGAGGAAGAACGTGCGTGCGCCAGGCTCGCCGACGGTGCCCGCGACGAAGCGCTCGGGCGGATCGAACTCGTGGACGACCGGCATGCCTCCACCTTATGCAGGGGTCAGGAAGGGGGTGCGGACGGTCCGGCTCCTCCGCCCACTGCGGCGCCGGGGTCGGAGCGCCGACGGCTCCTGCCCTTCGCAGGCCGAGGGGCCAGCCACGACAGGTCCCCCTCGTGGGTGTTGGAGGCCAGGACGTAGGGACGGGCCTCGGTGTAGCGGATCACCGAGATCGACGCGGGGTCGACCTGGAGCCGCTGGAAGAGGTCGAGGTGCATGCCGAGCGCATCGGCGAGGACGGACTTGATCACGTCACCGTGGCTGACCGCCAGCCAGACGGCGTCCGGGCCGTGGGCCGCCGAGACCGCGGCGTCCCGCCGGCGTACGGCGTCCACGGCCCGGGCCTGCATCTGCGGGAGCGACTCGCCGGAGGGGAAGGTGGCGGCGGACGGGTTGGTCTGCACCGTCTTCCACAACGCGAGCTTGGCGAGCTCGCGCAAGGGGCGGCCCTGCCACTCCCCGTAGTCGCACTCGGTGAGCGCCTTGTCGGCCCGCACGCGCGGCCGCACCGCTTGGCGGGTCGCGACGGCCCGGGCGGTCTCCCGGCAGCGTTCGAGTGGGCTGCTCACGAGCTCGGCGAGCGGCACCACGGCCAGGCGCTCGCCGGCCCGGACCGCCTGGCCCTCTCCGACGTCGTCGAGGTGCACGCCCGGCGTGCGCCCGGCCAGCGTGCCGGAGGCGTTCGCCGAGGTGCGCCCGTGCCGGAGCAGGATCACTGTTGCCATGCGCTCGAGCGTAGGGCCCGGCTGCGCCCGACCCGCAGGCAGCGGCGTGCGCACCGTCCGGAGCGCTCCAGGGACTAGCGTGAGCGCCGTGATCGTCGACAGCGCCGTCTACCGCAGAGGCCTGCGCATCGTCGACGACCTGGCGCCGAGCGAGCTCGGACAGGTCCGAAAGCTCGCGTGCGAGCCCGGCGACTTCGTCTGGGTCGGGCTGCACGACCCGACGGAGGCGGAGCTCGCGACCGTCGAGGAGCAGTTCGGCCTGCACCCGCTGGCCGTCGAGGACGCCTTCAACGCCCACCAGCGCCCCAAGCTCGAGCGGTACGGCGACACGCTCTTCCTCACCGTCAAGTCGCTCTGGTACGTCGACGCGGACGACGCGGTCGAGACCGGCGAGATCAACATGTTCGTCGGCGACGACTTCATCATCACCGTGCGTCACGGCTCCGGCTCCGAGCTGCACACCGCCCGCCGCGACCTCGAGGCGCGCGCGAAGGTGCTCACGCACGGTCCGTCCGCGGTGGTGTACGCCGTGTGCGACCGGGTCGTGGACGGCTATCTGGCGGTGATGGACTCGCTCGAGGAGGACGTCGACGAGGTCGAGACCTCGGTGTTCTCCGCCGAGCGCACCAACGACTCGGCGCGGATCTACACCCTCAAGCGCGAGATCGCGGAGGCCCGGCGAGCGGTGATGCCGTTGCGCGAGCCGATGCGCCGGTTCGCGACGGGCGCCGTCCCCGGGATCCACGAGGACGCGGCGCCGTTCTTCCGCGACGTGTCCGACCACCTGACCAAGGTCGCCGAGATGGTCGACGGGCTCGACCAGCTGCTCTCCACGGCCTTCGACGCCCACCTGGCACAGATCCAGGTGACGCAGAACGAGGACATGCGCAAGATCTCGGCGGGCGTCGGCCTGGTCGTCGTACCGACCTTGATCGCCGGCGTGTACGGCATGAACTTCGAGCACATGCCGGAGCTGCGGTGGGGTCTGGGCTACCCGTTCGCCCTCGCGTTGATGGTGCTGAGCGTGACCGGGCTGTGGGTCTGGTTCAAGCGCTCCGGTTGGCTCTGACCCGGCTCAGGTCGCGGAGAGGACGTTGGTGGACAGGAGCACGATCAGCAGCAGCCCCAGCCCCACGCGGTAGGGGATGAACCACGTGATCGCGTGGTGGGCGACGAAGCGGAGCAGCCACGCGATCGTCGCGTAGGCCACGACGAAGGCCACGAGCGTGCCGACCAGGGTCTCGCCCACGCTGATCGAGCCGCCCAGCGCGTCCTTGAGCTCGAAGATCCCGGCCGCGAGCAGGGCCGGGATGGACAGGAAGAAGGCGAGGCGGGTGGCGGTGACCCGGTCGAGGCCGCGGAAGAGGCCGCCCGAGATCGTGGCCCCGGAGCGGGAGACGCCGGGGATCAGCGCGAAGCACTGCAGGAGGCCGACCACCACGGCGTCGGTCATGGTGAGCTGCTTCTCCCCGCGCTCCTGGGTGGCGACGCGCTCCGCGGCCCACATCACCGCGCTCCAGGCGATCAGCGCGAAGGCGACGACCCACAGGCTGCGCAGGTCGTTGGTGATGACGTCCTTGAACGCGAGGCCCACGACGCCGATGGGGATCGTGCCGACGATGACGTACCAGCCCATCCGGAAGTCGCGGTGGCCACGCCACTCGGGCTTGACCAGACCGAGGGTCCAGGCCTTGATGATGCGTCCGATGTCGCGCAGGAAGTAGAGGATCACCGCGGCGATCGCACCCATCTGGATGACCGCGGTGAACCCGGTCACGGCCGGGTCGTCCACCTCCAGCCCGAGGAGCTGCTCGGCGATGGTCAGGTGCCCCGTGCTCGAGATCGGGAGGAACTCGGTCAGTCCCTCCACGATGCCGAGGACGATGGCGTCGAAGTAGTTCATCGGGTGCTTTCGGGCGTCGGCGGGTGGAGCGGGCGGACCCAGGCTAGGGCTCGTCCCTGTGTGCGAGCCGTGAGCCCCCGGCGCGTCGGCGACCGGCTACCTTTGGCCCCATGCAACAGCGGGCGGTCGGTGCCACGGGCCTCACGGTCTCGCGGCTCGGCCTGGGCACCATGACGTGGGGGCGGGACACCGACGAGCACGAGGCCCGCGACCAGCTGATCGCCTTCGCGGAGGCCGGCGGCACGCTCCTCGACACCGCGGCGGGGTACGGCGACGGGGCGTCCGAGGAGCTGATCGGACAGCTCATCGGCGACGTCGTCGCTCGCGACGAGATCGTGCTCGCGACCAAGGGTGGCATCTCGCGCCGCAGCGGTCAGCGCGAGACCTATGCGTCCCGGGGCAGGCTCCTGGCCGACCTCGACGGCTCGCTGCGCCGGCTCGGCGTCGACCATGTCGACCTGTGGCAGGTGCACACCTGGGTGGACGGGGTCCCTCTCGAGGAGACCCTGACCGCGCTCGACCTCGCGGTGACGTCCGGCCGGGCGGCGTACGTCGGCATCTCGAACTACTCGGGCTGGCAGACCGCACAGGCCGCCACCTGGCAGCGCGCCGTCCCGGGGCGTACGACGCTCGCCTCCACGCAGGTGGAGTACTCCCTGCTCAACCGCGACATCGAGCTCGACGTCGTCCCCGCCGCGGCCGCACTGGGTCTCGGCATCCTCCCCTGGTCGCCGCTCGGCCGGGGGGTCCTGACCGGCAAGTACCGCAGCGGCGTGCCGTCCGACTCCCGCGGCGCGTCGCCGACGTACTCCGCCTTCGTGGAGCGCTACCTCGACCCGCGCGGCCATGCGGTGGTCGAGGGCGTCGCGAAGGCCGCGGAGGGGCTGGGCTGGTCGACCGCGGAGGTGGCTCTCGCCTGGGTCCGCGACCGGCCGGGCGTGACCGCACCGATCGTCGGGGCCCGTACCGCCAAGCAGCTGCTCGGCCTGCTGGGTGTCGAGGAGCTGACCCTGCCCGCCGAGATCGTGGCCGCCCTCGACGACGTGTCGGAGGCCTGACCGGTGCCAGCCACCCTGCGCCGACCGCCCACGCGGGCCGTGGAGTGGGAGTTCCAGCGGCTGACCATCGCCCGGGACTTCTCGCGGCCGGTGGTCACCAGGATGCTGGTCGAGCGGGCCGAGCACGGCGGCTGGGAGCTCGACCGGGTGCGGGTCGCACCGGACGGCACCCGCCGGGTGACGCTGCGTCGCAAGATCATCCGGATGCGCCCCACGCTGACCTGAGCCAGACCGGTCACACCTCGTTGCAGGAACCGGTCGAGCACCCGGGCGCCGAACTCCAGGGCGTCGACCGGCACCCGCTCGTCGATGCCGTGGAACAGCGCGGTGAAGTCGAGGTCGGCGGGCAGCCGGAGGGGCGTGAACCCGTAGCTGCGCAGCCCGAGCTTGTTGAAGTGCTTGGCGTCCGTGCCGCCGCTCATCAGGTACGGCGCGACGCGGGCCTCCGGGTCCTCGTCGAGGAGGCAGCGGGTCATGGCGTCGACGAGGTCACCGTCGTACGGCGTCTCCCACGGCTGCTGGTGCGAGACGAAGGACCGCTCCACGCCCTCGCCGCACAGCTCGGCGATGGTGTCGAAGAACTCGTCCTCGAAGCCGGGGAGGAAGCGACCGTCGACGTGGGCGGTCGCCTCGGTCGGGATCACGTTCACCTTGTAGCCGGCGCCGAGCATCGTCGGGTTGGCGGTGTTGCGGATGACGGCCCCCATCATCCGGGCCGCCGTCCCGAACTCCTCGACCAGCGACTCGGCGTTCTCGGGCGTCGCCTCGGTACCGGCCATGTCTGCCACGGCGGCGAGCAGCGTCTGCATCGTCGGGGTCAGGCGCACCGGCCACGTGTGCGCCCCGATCCGGGCGACAGCGGCCGACAGCCGGGAGACCGCGTTGTCGTCGTTGATCATGGAGCCGTGCCCGGCCCGGCCACGGGCCGTCAGCCTCATCCAGGCCATCCCCTTCTCGGCCGCCTCGATGAGGTACAGGCGTTGCCCGCGGATCGTCGTGCTGAAGCCGCCGACCTCGCCGACGGCTTCGGTGCAGTGCTCCAGCCGGTCGCGGTACTCCTCGACCAGCACCTGGGCGCCGTGATGCCCACCCGCCTCCTCGTCGGCGGTGAAGCACAGCACGATCGGCCGGTCGGGAACCGCCCCGGCCCTGGCCCTGGCCCTCACCACGGAGAGCAGCATCGCGTCGAAGTCCTTCATGTCGACGGCGCCCCGGCCCCAGACATAGCCGTCCTGGACCTCCCCGGAGAACGGGTCGACCTGCCAGTCCTCCGCCGCGGCCGGGACCACGTCGAGGTGGCCGTGCAGCAGGAGTGCTCCCTCTCCGCCGGGACGCCCTCCCCACTGGGCGACCACCGAGGTGCGCCCGCTGTCGAGCTCGAACAGCTCGGACTCGATGCCGACCTCGTCGAGCAGGCCTGCGACGTGCTCGGCCGCCTTGCGCTCCCCCGGGCCGGACTCGTCGCCGTAGTTGCTGGTGTCGATACGGATGAGATCGCGACAGAGCTCGACCACCTCGCCGCCCGGGTCGTAGGAGGGTGTGTACGACGACGCATCGGTGCCCTGGGACATGCCCCCATCCTGACACCCGACGGTCGTCTCCCGATGTGAGCCTCGGGGCCGTCGGTTGCTAGAGTTCCCTCCGCACTCGTCCGGGTGGCGGAATTGGCAGACGCGCTAGCTTGAGGTGCTAGTGCCCGTATTAGGGCGTGGGGGTTCAAGTCCCCCCTCGGACACAGCGTGACCCGCGGGGAATCCGCAGATCAGAGGGTCGGCGACCCCCAACGGACCGGCATCACGAGCGCCGTCAGATGTTCGAGTGCAGCCACTTCTTCAGGGCACCCGGGTGGCCCACGATGACGAAGTTCACGCCCGCCTCCACCAGCTGCGTCCACACCGTCCGGTCGCTTCCGCTCGACACGCCGATGGCGAGGCCCTGGGCGTGGGCGTCCTCGACGGCGGTCCCGGTCAGGCTCGCGAGGCTCGGCAGCGTCGTGTAGGAGTACCCGGCCTGCGCTATCTGCTCCATGGTCATCGGGCAGTTCGCGTTGTACTTCAGGCCGACGATCTCACCGACGGCGAGCATCGACAGCACGGCGTTCTGCGAGCACTGGGTGACACCCGCCGACCACGGGGAGCCGTAGAACGTGGCCGGCGCCCGGTACTTGGTCACCCAGCCGGCGACCCGTGCCGGGTTCCGAGGAGCGTTCTTGACCTCCACCTTGCAGCGGACCTGCCACTTTCCCGAGTACCTGATCCACTGTCGCAGCGTGGGAAGCGGCTCCCCGCCCTTGGTGCGCAACGTCCGGAACTGCTCGAGGGTCACCCCGTTGATCTGCGTCGACGGCGTCAGCCCGGCCCGGGCGAGGCTGTCGGTGCTCACGACCCTGCCGAGCGTCGGGTCGTGGAAGATCACGGAGACGCCTGTGGCGAACTCACCTGAGTCGCTGGCGAGACGCCAGGTGTCGGTCTCACAACCCACCTTGAGCCGGTGGTCCTTGTGGAGTGCCCGCAGGGTGTTCTCGTTCGTGCCGCTCGCCGGGCCCTCCGCCCCCCGGTGGCCGAACACCTTCACCCGGTTGCACTGCGCCTGGTCGTGGGACGCGATCGCCTGCTGGCACGACGACGTCCACGTCCGTGCTGCCGAGGCGGGAAAGGTGACCATCCACGACATGAGCGCTGCCACCGCAACGACTCCACAGGCACGACGCATGGCACATGGTGGCCATATCCCGCTCGGTCCGGCAAACTCGCGCACCCGTCGTCCGCCCCCTGGACTGGACCAGGTGGGGGGCCCATCCCCGGCAGGTGGGCTCCGAGATCTCCGGCGGTGGTCGTGTGGTCTCGCCGCGTGCGGGTACGACGTGGTCAGCCCGGGCGCCTTCCCGGGGAGCCGCCGCGGGACAGGCCCGCTGGCTTCAGCAACGTGGCCAGCGGGCCGTCCGCCCCGATCCACCCGGAGCGGGCGGCTGCCAGACAGCGATCCGGGTGCGACCGGGGGAAGTCCATGAGAGCGGTGCAGCCGAGCGGCGCGGCCTTCTACGGCCGCTATCTGAACCGTTGCAACGAGCACCGCTTCGACGAGCTCGCGGAGTTCGTGTCGGAGCAGGTACGCGTCAACGACGAGCCGCAGGGGCTGGCGGCGTACGTCGACGGCCTGCGGACTGTCGTCGAGGCCTTCCCGGACTACCACTGGGACCTCCGGCACCTCTTCGTCGACGGGGACCACCTGTCCGCACACCTTCTCGACACCGGGACCCACCGGGGCACCTTCCACGGAGTCCCGGCCACAGGCCGCCGGGTGGCGACCCACGAGCTCGCCGTCTACCGGCTCGACCAGGGACGCATCGCCGAGGTGTGGGTCGCGGCGGACGACCTCGCCCTCCTGAGCCGGCTGACCGGGCCGTCGCCGAGGTCCCGACAGGATGCGGGCCGATGACCGCGTCGGGCCGGACACCAGACGGTCCCGTGCGGGTGCTGACCATGAACGTCTACGGCCCCGGCAACCCGGACTGGGACCGGCGGCACGCCCTGGTGGGCGAGACCATCCGCGCGCTGGACCCGGACGTCTGTGCGTTGCAGGAGGTCCCGGTGGGTTCCGACCAGGTGCTCGACCGCCTGCTCGGCGCGTGCCACCACCGGGCGCCGTTCTCCCGGCCTTCTGCCGACGGCGTCGGAGGTGTGCTGGCGACCCGGTGGCCCCACCGTGTGATCACCGAGATCGACCTCCGGACCAGCGGCCGCAGCGCAGAGGCGCTGCCGTGGTCCGCTGCCTTGGTCGTGGAGCTCGACACGCCGGTCGGACCCATGGTGGTGACGCACCACAAGCCGAGCTGGCCCTTCCCCTTCGAGCTCGAGCGTGAGGAGCAGGCTGTGCTGGTCGCGGGCTTCCTGGAGGACCACGTCGGCGACAGGGACGACGTGCACGCCGTCGTGCTGGGTGACTTCGACGCCACCCCCGACTCCGCCAGCGTCGGATTCTGGCGCGGCCGGCGTCCGTCCCGGCAGCTGAGCGTCTGCTACCAGGACGCCTGGGACTTCGCGCACCCGGACGAGGCCGGGTTCACCTTCGACCTGGCGAACCCCTTGGTGGCCGAGGGCGAGGTCGCCACCGCTGTCACCCGGCGCATCGACTACATCCTGGTACGCAGCGGCCTGCACGGCCCCACGCTGCAGGTGGCGGACTGCCGCCGGGTCCTGGACGGGCCGGTCGGCGGAGTCTGGGCCAGCGATCACTACGGCGTCGTCGCAGATCTGGTCCTGCCGAAGAACCGGCCGGGGTTCCGCAGTGGTGGCGGCGCGGCGGCGTGAGGACAACGGGCTCCTGTGGGTACGTGACCCACGGCATCCCTGACGACGACCGGGCGAGCAGCCCCTGACCGAGAGCAGGCAGCATGACCGAGCAGCGGACCGAGGGCGGTCCGGAGCGCGAGCCACAGACCGCCCCGTCAGCCAAGGACCCGTCGGCGAAGGACCCGCTGCGTGCCTCGAAGGCGAGCCGGTTCTGGGCCGCGCTCGCGGCGCTCGTCGTGCTCCTGGTGTTCCTGGTCGTCTTCGTGGCTCAGAACACCGAGCGCGTCTCCGTCTCGTTCCTGGGCTGGGAGTGGAACCCTCCCCTCGCGGTCGCCATGCTCATCGCCGTCGTGGTCGGCCTGGCGATCAGTCTGGCGGCCGGCAGCCTGCGGATCTGGCAGCTGCACCGACGCGTGCGCCGGGCGCCGTGAGCGGCGTACCGGCCCTCCCCTGACGCTTGCGCCGTCCGCGGCCTAGCCGTCCTGGTCGCGGAGACCCGGCAGGATCTCCGCGCCGTAGAACTCGATCATCTCCCGGTAGTGCGGGCCCATGTTGGCCACGTGAACGGTGTCGTAGCCCGCCTCGGCGTAGGTGCGTAGCTGCTCCCGGTGGGCGGCGGGGTCGTTGCCGGCGACGACCGACTCCCGCGTGGAGTCCTCGGTGACCAGCTGGCTGGCCTGCTCGAAGTGCTCCGGCGTCGGCAGTACCTGCGCCAGCTCCCCGGGCAGGCCCGCGTTCGGCCACAGCCGGTGGGCGTGCTCCCACCCCTCCTCCTGCGTCGGCGCGAACGCCACCTTGGCCCCGGCCGACGCCGGCTTCCCTCCCGATGCGGCCTGGAACCGCTTCACCAGCTCGCCGTCCGGCGCCGTGCTGATGTAACCGTCGCCGATCCGTGCCGCGACGTCGGTCGCCTTCGGGCCGAACCCGGACACGTGGATCTCCGGAAGGGTGTCGGGCAGGTCGTAGATGCGTGCATGGTCCACGCGGTAGTGCTTGCCCTCCCACGACACCACGTCGCCGGTCCACAGCTCCCGGATCAGCGCGACCGCCTCCTCCAGCATCTCCAGCCGTCGGTCCACCGTCGGCCACGGGTCGCCCAGGATGTGCTCGTTGAGGGCCTCACCCGTGCCGACGCCGAGCGTGAACCTGCCGCCGGTGAGTCGCCCGGACGTCGCTGCGGCCTGCGCGACCACGGCCGGGTGCAGGCGCACGGTCGGGCAGGTGACGGCGGTCGTCACCGGGAGCGAGCAGACCTGGCTGATCGCTCCGATCATGCTCCACACGAACGGGCTGTGGCCCTGCTGGTCGTTCCACGGATGGAAGTGGTCGCTGATCCACAAGGACTCGAAACCGGCCCGCTCGGCGGCGGCCGCCTGCTCCAGCAGCTCGCTGGGCCCGTACTCCTCGGTGGAGAGGAAGTAGCCGATGCGCATGGGGTCCTCCAGGGGTCGCGGTGGGTCGTCCACCTCCCCGGTACCCCGATCCACGGCCCGCACCCGTGCGGGATCAGCAGGTGGGCCGCCCGGTCCTCGAGGCCGCTCGGGCCTCGGCCGGGATGGTCAGGTGAGCGCGATCGCGGCGTCCGGCTCGGCGACCATGAAGGTGAACGACGCCTCCAGGTAGAGGTGCACCTGCTCGGCGTCGTGGTGGTGGTAGCCCACCGAGATGTCCTGACCCACGTCGAGCAGGAAGTCGCCCCCGCGCTGGCTGACGACGAGGGCTCCGCTCGAGACCGGGCGACCGGACGACGCTGTCCGACCCGAGGACCCGCGTCAGGTGGTCCATCAGCGGGTATCCCCCGTGCTCGGTGGTGGAGACGATCGCGGTGTAGCGGTCCGGGTCGATGGCCAGGGCGTAGGGGCCCTCGATCCCGGCCTGGCGGAGCTGGTCGACAGCGACCGCCACCAGGCCCGGGTAGGCCGAGCAGTCCTCGCCCAGCACGGCCGGAGCGTAGGGGGACGCGCTCGTGATGCCCACGATGTCGGCGGCAGACCAGCCGGTGAGCACGGCCCGGTTCTCCAGCTCCGCCGCCACGCGGGCCGCCCGGGCGAGGTCGTCGAGCTCCGGGTCGCGGCTCCCCCGCTGCAGGTCGTCGATCTCGCCGCGGGAGACCGTGAAGGCCACGCGGTACTCGGCCAGCGGCAGCACGCGACGCCGGCGCAGGAGGACGCCCGTCGTGTCCAGCCCTGCCGGCGGTGACGCGAGAGCCTCCGTCCGCCCGAGGGCCAACGCGTCGTGGCGCCAGCCACCGGGCCCGACCCAGTCGACCAGGCGACGGGCCGCCAGCAGCGGCGTGAGCCGTTCCTTGGCCTCCTGGTCGATCGCCTTCCAGGCGAGCTCGGGGATCGGGGCGTGGTCGCGCAGCAGGTGGTTGGCCGACGTCATGATCGTGGTCCTCTCAGGCTCCCGATGCCGAGCGAGCCGTCGGTACGGCGCTCACGGGACCCGTCGTCGTTGGGGTGCAGCCGGGACTCGATCTCGTCGACGTACTGCTCGGGGTCCTTGTCGTCGGTGTCGACGCCGGCCGTGGTGGGGTGCCCGTCCAGGTAAGCCTCGAGCTCTCGGCCGAGCCGCTCCCGCAGGCCCGGGTCCGCGTGCCGGCGGAAGTCGGCGATCCCGTCGCGCTCCTCCTCGGCCATGTGCTCGTCGTTCGCCTCGCGCGTGGCCAGCACCGCCGCCCACCACTCCTCGCCCGCCACCGGCTGGCGGGCGGCGTCGTGGACGCCGTCGCGGATGTCGTTGTGGTCGCCGATCGCGTCCAGCGTCTCGTCCTCCGGGTCGTCCTCGCCGCGAGCCAGCAGGTGCGGGTAGAAGATCTCCTCCTCCGCGGCGGCGTGCACGTCGAGGCGGTCCGCGAGGGGCTGCCAGATCGCCTGGATGGCGGCCAGGTCGGCGGTGCCGCCCCGCAGGTCGAACAAGGCGATGAACTGCCTGCGGAACCACTCGTGGTCGCGCAGGATCACCTCGGTCACGTCCATGTCGTCCACCTAACCAGAACGACCGGTTCCGGGCACAGCCGCACCCGGATGGTCACGATCGTTCGATCGGTGCGCAGTGCTCGACCCAGTCGAGGTCGACGAGGTCCTCGGGCAGGTCGACCACGAGCACCGCGCCGGCTCCGGTGAGCTCCGCCTCGCTGTAGCCGCCGGAGCGGAGGCCGACGCAGCCGAGGCCGGCACGCTGCGCCGCCGTCACGTCGTACGGAGTGTCCCCGACGAACACCGCGTGCGTCACGCCGTCGAGCCGAGCCAGCGTCTCGCCGACGAGGTCGGGGTCGGGCTTCGAGCCCTCGACGTCCTGCGACGTCGTCAGCACCGAGACGTCGTCCCCGATGCCGAGCAGCTCGACCGCCTCCGCGGCGAACTCCGGCTCCCCCGAGGACGCCAGCGCGACCCGGTGTCCCGCACCGGCAACCCGGTGGACGAGGTCGGCTGCCCCGGGGAGCGGCCGCACCTCGCTCCTGAGCTCCTGGTAGTGCGTCCGCCACCGGTCGCGAAGCCGATCACCCACGCGCTGCTCGGCCTGGTCACCCGCCACCTGGCCGACCAGCTTGTCACCGCCCATCCCCACGCTCCGGTGGATCCGGAAGAGCGGGACGGACACGTCGAGGTCGTGGAAGGCGCGCTGCCATGCCAGCGCATGGTGGTAGGTCGAGTCCACCAGCGTGCCGTCGATGTCGAACAGCACGGCGCACGACTCCGGCGCAGGCCTGGGATCCATCGCGTGCCCGGTCACGCTGCCGGGTACTCCGAGCCCTGCAGCAGCCGGGCCAGGTGCACCGCGTTGGCGGCAGCCGAACGGGTGGCCGAGGTGGTCTCCTCGGGACTCGGATCGAGGTCCTTGTAGTCGGTGGTCTGCATCGCCTGCCCGACCCAGTACGTGCCGGCGTTGGCGGCGATCGAGAACCCCGTGTCGTTCAAGGCCTGGAGGCACTCGGCGATCACGTGGTGCGCGCCGTCCTCGTTCCCGACGACCGCGACCATCGCCACCTTCCCGTAGGTCAGCAACCGCCCCTGGTCGTCGGTCTCGCTGAGCTCGGCATCGAGTCGCTCGAGGACCATCTTGGCGACCGAGGACGGCTGGCCCATCCAGATGGGCGTCGCCACCACGACGATGTCGGCCTGCAGCATCCTGGCCCGGATGTCGGGCCATCCGTCCCCCGACCCCTCGTCGGTGCTGACGCCGAAGCGGACGTCGTGGTCCACGACCCGGAGGACCTCCCCCTCGGCACCGTGCTGCTGCAGGGCGTCCAGCACCTGGCTCGCCAGAAGTCCGGCGCTCGACTCCTCGGGTGAGGGCTTGAGGGTGCAGTTGAGGACCAGGGCGCTGACTCCGTTGCTCATGCGGTCGCAGTACCCGGACCGACCGGCGGCATGCGGACGGTCAGGCGTCCTCCGAGGCCGGGGCGGCCTGGTCTCCGTCGGTCTGGTCCGCGGCCGTCTCCGACCAGACGGGGTCGACCCGGTTCTCCTGCTCCTCGGGCTCCTCGTCCACGCGTTCCGCCGCGTCAGCGGGCGAGATCTCCTCCCCGCCGGGGACGTCGGGAAGGGCAACGGGCGGCTGGTGGTCTGCCATCTCGGTCATGGACCATCCGTACCCCGAACCCGACCCCGCACCCTCGACGGGCGTCAAGGGTCCGACGATGGGTACGGGTCCTCATGACCACGACACCGCAAGAACCGCTCCCGGACCCTGACGTGACGCCCAGCCTCGACCCCGACCCGTCCGCGGACCCTGCCGGTCCGGGGGCTGACCCCGAGACCTCACCGGACTCCCAGCCGCCCGACGAGCTCTGAGGCGCACCTCTGATTCGTCGTGCTCCGTCAGCTCTCGAGAGCTCGACCCCGCCCGGCCAGCTCCGTCACGGCCACCAGCAGGGCGTCGCCCTTGATGCTCTTCAGGGCGATCCGGGTGACTCCGGCCTCGTAGGCCTGGCTCTCCTCGAGCGAGCTGACCATGCCCGCGTGCAGGATGAGCGCCACCTCCGGTAGGTCCTCGGAGATCTCCCGGCACAGGTCGATCCCCAGACCGTCCGGAAGGCGGTTGTCCACCACGGCGATGTCGGGGTGGTGTCTGCGGATCGCCTCGAGACCGTCGGCGATGGTCCCGCACGAGGCGCAGACCTCGATGCCGAGCTCCCCGAGCCTGGCCGCCAGCCACTCCTGCACCGTCCGGTCGGCCTCCACGATGCAGGCGCGCGCCGGCGAGACCGTCTCGGCCTGCCCGAGGGCGGTGGCGCTCGTGGACATGCGGCGAACGCTAGGAGAGCACTCCACCCCGGCCCAGGGGCGAAAGTCCCGCTGCCCCACAGGAGCCGGGCCGGCGCCACGCTCCGTCGGGCTCGGCAGCCTGCGGCGAGATTTTGCCGACCACCAGCCCCATCAGTCACGTAGGTCCCACATCTGCGGACGTCGCATTGTGTTCGAGGCGGCCCCAGGACACTCTGGGAGGGAGGGATCTTCGCATGGGGGTGCGAAGGACCTCTCGCAGGGGGGTGCGAGAGATCATGACTGAACGCGCGCTGAAATCGCCACGAGATGGCGCCGACGTAGCGGATCTGGAAGAGATGCGTCCGGAGAACCCGGCTGTCCGGCTGCTGGATGCGCTGCGGGACGGCGACGACCGCGCCGTGGTCGCGGAGATCGGCCAGATGACGACGGTCACCGCGGAGAACATGCCGTGGGCGTGCCGAGGCCCGGACGAGGTCGAGACGATGCTCCGCGAGGCGCGGGATCGCTTCTCGGGCCTGACGTTCGAGTCGAGCACGCGTCATGTCGGGTTCGGCCTGG
Organism: uncultured Actinomycetota bacterium; assembly: GCA_963742195.1. Taxonomy (GTDB): domain Bacteria; phylum Actinomycetota; class Actinomycetes; order Propionibacteriales; family Nocardioidaceae; genus Nocardioides. The sequence continues at coordinate 271,783 of CAVULA010000002.1, read as the reverse complement.
TCATCGAGGAGGCCCGCGTCCGCGACGTCGAGGCGGAGGCGGCGGAGCCGCGGCCGAGCCCAGGCCGAGGCGGAGGCGGGCACCCAGGCCGACGCCCCGCGCGACGTGGAGCGGGCGGCAGCGCCGTACACCGGCAGCGACGACACCCACCCGATGTGGGACGAGCCGGTCGCGGAGCGTCGGCTGTCCGCACTCTCGCTCTGGCAGCAGCCGGGGCACGCCGCCCTGCCGGCGGTGCCGTTGAACATGCCCGTACGCGTGACCGTCCGTCACGACGACCTGCAAGTGCACGAGATCACGCTCAGCTTCCCGGCGGCGCTGCTCAAGCGCGCCCTGGGCCAGCACGTCGACCCGCTCGAGATGTCGCTGAGCGAGGTGCAGTCGGCGTTCATCGCGCCCGTCGGAGCCGGCTTCACGGCCCACCGACTCGCCCGTCCCGAGCTGAGCTTGGCACCGGCGGCACCGGTCGATGAGCCTCCGGTCGCCGAGCCGGCTTCAGCCGAGCCTCCGCGACGCCGCCGCCGGCGGGGCCGGCTCGCACTCGTGCTGGTCGTGCTGGCCATGGTCGCCGGAGCGGGGTGGTGGTTCCTCCAGGGCAACCAGGACGCCGGTGGGCCGGCGACGGCTCCGCAGCCCCAGCCGTCCGCCAGCGCGACGGTCACGCCGTCCAGCCAACCGACCGCGGAGCCCACCACGCAGCCCTCGTCCTCGGAGGCGCCGACGGTGACCCGGACCCAGTCCACGGCCAAGCCGACCCGCAAGCCGAACGTGACGCTCAGGTCGGACCTGGCCTTCGGGTTCAACAGTGCGCGGCTGTCGCCCGAGGCGAAGGCCGCGATCGCCACGGTGGCCGCCCAGGTGCACAGCGCCGGGCTCAGCGGGAAGATCTATGTCGACGGCTACACCGACAACATCGGCTCGGCGGCGTACGGCCTCGTACTGTCGCAGCGGCGAGCCGACGCGGTGTCGGAATACCTGCAGTCGCAGCTCCTCGGCGAGCCCGTCTCGATCGTGTCCGTCGGGCACGGCGAGTCGAACCCCGTCGCCAGCAATGCCACGACCTCCGGCCAGAAGCAGAACCGTCGGGTCACGATCACGCTGCCCACGCCCTGACCTGCGCGACCCGGGGTGGGCCGACCGGCCCACCCCCGGGGTCGCAGCACACCGCCACTCCGGGTTGGTCGTTCCGCGGTGGTGCGCCCTACCGTGGCACCCATGCCTGACCCGCTGCGCGTGGCGTTCGTGACCGGGACGACACCCGACAAGTGGGCTCGCGCGTGGCGGGACCAACGCCGAGGCCGGCTGGAGCTGGTCCCCGTGACCGAGGACGAGCAGGAGCAAGCCCTGCGCGGCGGTGAGGTCGACATGGCCCTGGTCCGGCTCCCGGTCGACACGTCGGACGTCCACTGCGTCCGGCTGTACGACGAGCTGCCGGTCGCCGTCGGCGGTCGTGACCACCTCATCTCCGCGGCGTCGGAGGTGACCCTCGAGGACCTGGTCGACGAGCAGCTGGTCCGTCCGCACGCCTCCGGCTGGCGACCGACGGTCGACCAGCTCAGCTGGCCGCCGATGACCGAGCAGGAGGCGATCGAGACCGTCGCCGCCGGCACCGGGATCGTGCTGGTGCCGATGTCGGTGGCTCGCCTCCACCAGCGCAAGGACGTCGTCCACCGCGTCGTCACCGACCTGGCCGCCACCACCATCGCGCTGGTGTGGCTGCGCGACCGCGACGACGAGACGACCCAGGCCTTCGTAGGGGTCGTCAAGGGGCGCACCGCCAACACCTCGCGCGGCTGACCCCGTGGCGGGTGCACCTAGGCTGTCGCGCATGCCCGCGCTCGTCGCCTCGGCCCCCGGCCGCGTGAACCTGATCGGCGAGCACACCGACTACAACCGTGGCCTGTGCCTGCCGATCGCGCTCCCCCAGCGCACCACCGTCACCCTCACGCCGCGAGACGACCTCGTCCTCAGCCTGTCCAGTGCCCAGGAGGACGCCACCTGGGAGGGCACGGTCGAGGACCGCCCGTCCGGGTGGGCGGCGTACGTCGCGGGAGTGGTCGACGTGCTCCGCACCGACGGCCACGCGGTCCCGGGTTTCCGGGCCCGGATCGACTCGCAGGTCCCCGTCGGCGCCGGCCTGTCGAGCTCGGCGGCGCTGGAGTGCGGCATCGCCGTCGCCGTGGCGGGTCTCCTGGACCTCGACCTCGACGAGGCCGGGCGACGGCGGTTGGCGGACGTCTGCATCCGGGCCGAGAACGACTACGTCGGCGCGCCGACCGGCGGCATGGACCAGACGGTGGCGATGCTGGGCCGCTCCGGGTTCGCCCTCCTGCTGGACTTCGCCGACGGTGGTGTCACGCCCGTCGAGCTGCCGCTGCACGACGCCGCGCTGGCCCTCCTGGTCATCGACACGCGGGTCAGCCACACCCTCACCGACGGGTCGTACGGCGACCGGCGTACCGAGTGCGCCGACGCCGCCGCCGCACTGGGGGTCGGCTCCCTGCGCGACGCCGACCTGGCGAGCGTGGAACGGATGGACGACCCGGTCCTGCTCCGTCGCGCACGGCACGTGGTCACCGAGAACCAGCGGGTGCTCGACGCCGTGGCTGCGGTGGAGGCCGGGGACTGGGCAGCGCTGTCGGCGACGCTCGACGCTTCGCACGTCTCGATGCGCGACGACTTCGAGATCTCGTGTCCCGAGCTCGACCTCGCGGTGGAGGCCTCGCGGCGCGCGGGAGCACTCGGCGCCCGGATGACGGGCGGAGGATTCGGGGGCTCTGCCGTCGCCCTCGTCCCCGCCGAGGACGCCGACGACGTCCAGCAGGCGGTGACCGCGGCGTTCGCCGGTGCTCGGATGACCCCGCCGGCGTACCTGGTGGTCACCCCCGGAGACGCCGCGCGGGTCGACCGGGTCAGCTGAGGTGGGCCGGCACCGCGAGCCCGGCGTCACGCAGCTCGAGCCTGGCCAGCGCGGTCACGACCTCGGGGTCACGCGCCCGCCACGCGCCGGCCGGGTCGTCGCTGATCCTGGCCAGGACGTACATCGGCTGGCGGGCGAGGGCGCGTAGCGCGAAGAGGTCCAGATCCTCCGCGGCGTCGATGAAGCGCGCACTGGCGGTGGCCTCGCGCACGAACCGCCATCGCAGCGGCACGAAGAACACTCCCACGCACAGGATCGGGATCACCGCGAGCGAGATGCCCAAGGCCCAGGACAGCCGGTGCACCGCGGTCACCTGGGCGCGGCCCGCCTCGGCGAGGGCCTGGGACGCCGACGACATCTGGTCGAACGGCGCCGCGACCCCGTCGCCCACGAGCGGGATGCCGCTGAGGGTGTCGCCCGCACTGGTCAGACCGTTGGCGAGCGAGGTGGCAGACGCGTCGGTCTGCCGGCCGACGCCGGCCAGCTCCATCGTCCCCTGCTGCACGACGTGCCCGATCCAGACCCAGCCGACGATCCAGAGCACGAACAACACGTCGGCGAGGAGCTGGCGGGTACGGCGCGTCGGGGCGTCGGCGTAGAGCTTCATGTCGCCCATCCGACCAGCACGGGGCCGCCTGGTCGAGTATCCGTACTCAGACGCTCCTAGGTGTCCGGGCGGATCCGCCCTGAGTGTCCTGCGGCGACGCTTTGAGCATGACTACTCCTGACACCACCCAGAAGAACACCAGCGCGTTCTACCTGCAGGCCGCCGCCTCGTTCGGCGTGTCCCTCTTCGCCATGATGGCCGCCATCTACTACCTGCCCGCCAACCCCTGGGAGAAGGCCTTCCTCGCGTTGGGCACCCTGTTCCTGACCACCTCGAGCTTCACCCTCGCCAAGTGCGTCCGCGACGCCGTCGAGGACCAGATGGTCGTGCGTCGCCTCGACCAGGCCCGCCTCGACCGCGCGCTGGCCACCCACGACCCGTTCAAGAACGCGGGCTGACACCGCCTGCCACAATCCGATCGTGCCCTTGCCCGATCCCGCAGTCGTCGTCCTCGTGGGCGCAGCGGGGTCGGGCAAGTCCACGTGGGCCGCCGCTCACTACCGCCGCGCCGAGATCGTCTCCTCCGACGACCTGCGCGGCATCGTCGGCTCCGGCCCCGCCGACCTGGACGCATCGACCGACGCCTTCGACCTGCTCGAGCGCATCGTCACCGCCCGGCTCGGGCGCGGCCTGACCACGGTCGTCGACACCCTCGGGCTCGACGCCACCCGGCGTACGGCGTGGCGCGACGCCGCGCGGGCCGCCGGCCTCCCTGCCGTCGCCGTGGTGCTGGACACCCCGGGCGAGGTCTGCCGCCGCCGCAACGCCGAGCGCGACCGGCCCGTGCCCGCCGCCACGCTCACCGATCAGGTGCGCCGGGTGGCCGCGGCCCGCGACGACCTCGCGGCCGAGGGCTGGGACGCGGTCGAGATCGTCGACACCACCTCCCCCACACCCCCACGATTGGTCACCAACCGCAGCGACACGCCGGTCAACTCCGCCGTTGGGGACCAAACCGCAACACTCTTCGCGCCCGACGGCGGGCTCCGGGTCGTCCTCCAGCTCTCGCGGTTCCCCTGGGGCGAGGACCCGGGCTCCTGGCTCCGCGAGACGGCCCTGGCGGCGAGCACGGCCGGCTTCGCCGGGATCGCCCTCATGGACCACCTGATCCAGATCCCGCAGGTCGACAGCGCCTGGCAGCCGATCCCGGAGCCCTGGGTCACCCTGGGGCTGGTGGCCGGGCTCGACACCGACCTGGCGCTCGGCACGCTTGTGCACCCCGGTCACCTTCCGTCCGGCCGGGATCACCGCGAAGGCCGCCGCCACCCTCGACGCCCTCTCCGGGGGCCGGGCGTTCCTCGGTGTCGGCGCCGGCTGGTGGGACCGCGAGCACGCGGCGTACGGCATCCCCTTCCCGCCGGCGCGCGAGCGGCTCGACCTGCTCGAGACCACCATCGAGACCTGCCGCGCCCTGTGGGCGCCGGGCACCAAGCCTCACCGCGGCGAGCGCGCCTCCCTCCCCGAGACCACGGCGTACCCACGGCCGGTGCACGACATCCCGGTGATCGTCGGCGGGAGCGGCGAGCGACGCACCCTCGCCATCGCCGCGCGCCTGGGAGACGCCTGCAACCTGCCGTCGGACCCCGAGGTGCTGCGCCGCAAGCTCGCCGTCCTCGACCGTCACCTGGCGGAGGCGGGTCGGACCCGGGCCGACGTCGCGGTCACCGTGCTCGACCTGCCGGTCGTCGGCCGGGACCGCGAGGACTCCTGGGCCAGAGGTCGAGAGGCTCCGCGGCCGGACGCGCCGCCGCGGCCTTCGCGCGGCGTACGCACGCGGGCACGGCCGACCAGCACCGCCGCCGCTACGCCGAGCTGCAGGCGCTCGGGGTGAGCACGGTGTTCGTCGGCGTCCGCGGGCTCACCGGGCCGGACGACGTGCTCGCGCTCGCCGACCTGAACGCCTGATCCTGCTACTTCAGCTCGGCGCTGGACAGACCGAGCACCCGTCGGGCGACGATCAGCTGCTGGATCTGCTGGGTGCCCTCGAAGATGTCGAGGATCTTGGAGTCGCGAGCCCACTTCTCCAGCAGCTCACCCTCGCTGTAGCCCACGGAGCCACACAGCTCCACGCACGACAACGTGATGTCGGAGGCGACGCGACCGGCCTTCGCCTTGGCCATCGAGGCCTCGAGGGCGTTCGCACGCCGGTTGTCAGCCATCCAGGCCGCCTGCAGCATGAGCAGGCGTGCGCCCTCCCAGTCCGCCTCCATCTGGAGCAGCCTGGCGGCGGCTGCGCTCTGGGTCAGCGCCGGGCGGTCGTAGTCGACGACGACGCCGGCCCGGTCGAGGAGGTCACGGGTCAGGTCCAGGGCTGCCTTCGCGCAGCCCACCGCCATGGCGGCGACGAGCGGGCGGGTGTTGTCGAAGGTGGCCATGGCGCCGGCGAAGCCCTGGCTCGTGTCGATGTCGGGTGAGCCCAGGAGGTTCTCCGCAGGGACCCGGCAGTCGTCGAAGCGGATCGCGGCGGTGTCGGAGGCGCGGATCCCGAGCTTGTGCTCGAGCCGCTCGACGGTCATCCCGGGCGTGCCCTTCGGGACGACGAACGACTTGATGGCCGCCCGGCCGAGGGACCGGTCGAGGGTCGCCCAGACGACGACGGCATCGGAGCGCTCACCGGACGTGACGTAGATCTTCTCGCCGTTCAGCACGTACTCGTCGCCGTCGAGGACGGCGGTGGTGCGGATGCTCGCGGTGTCCGAGCCGGTGTCGGGCTCGGTGATGGCCATCGAGGCCCACAGCCGCCCGAAGCGCTCCTGCTGACCCGCGTCGCCGACGGACGCGATCGCCGAGTTGCCCAGTCCCTGCCGCGGCAGCGAGAGCAGCAGGCCGACGTCACCCCAGCACATCTCCGCGACGGACATCACCGACGCCAGGTTGGTGCCGTTGCGGACGCCTCCGCTCGTGGCGTCCGGGCCGTCCGCGTCGGAAGGATCGCGCCGCACACCGGAGGCGCCGGCGCCCGAGCCGGCGCCCGACTCCGACAGGCCGTCGATCATGGCGGCGAGGAGGTCGAGCTCCCGGGGATAGGTGTGCTCGGCGCGGTCGTAGGTGCGGCTGATCGGGCGCAGCATGTTCATCGCGACCTGGTGCGCCTGGTCGCGCACCTTCCGCAGCCTGGTGGGGTCGTCGAGGGAGATGGGCATCAGACCAGCACCCCGCCTTCCATCACCGAGACGGCGCGCAGGTCGCGGTACCACCGCTCGACCGGATGCTCCTTGACGAAGCCGTGGCCGCCGAGCAGCTGGACGCCGTCGAGGCCGATCTTCATCCCCTTGTCACCGCACAGCGTGCGGGCCAGGGCCACCTCGCGCGAGAACTCCTTGCCGGCCGCGGCGCGGGAAGCGGCCTTCCACGTCAGCAGTCGCATGGCCTGGAGCTCGATGGCCAGGTCGGCGACCAGGAACGCCACCGACTGGCGGTGGGCGATCGGCTCGCCGAAGGCCTCGCGCTCCTTGACGTACGGCGTGACGTAGTCGAGCACGGCCTGCCCCACCCCCACGGAGAGAGCGCACCAGGCCAGCCGCGAGAGCCGCACGCACTCGGCGTACGTCGTGCCGTCGTTGCTGCCCGAGGACCGCCCTGAGGGGGACCCGGACGGCGTCCAGTCGCAGCGTCGTCAGCGATGCGGCCCGGACGCCCATCGCCGGGTCTGCCTCGACCGTCAGCCCGGGCGTTCCGGACTCGACCAGGACGAGCACGTTGGCATCGTCGAGACGGGCGCCCACGACGAACAGCTCGGCGTCGGCGCCGCGCGGCACCATCGACTTCACGCCGTGGAGGACGAGACCGTCGTCGGCGCGGGTGGCGGTGGTGGCGGGCTCCAGCGCGTCGTACAGGGGGCGCGGCTCGGTCAGGGCGAGGGCGGCTGCCGGCACGTCGTCACCGGTGAACGCGGGGAGGTAGGTCAGCTGCTGCTCCTCGGTGCCCCACGTCGCGATCGCCGTCGCGACAGCTCCGGGAGCCAGCGCGGCGACGGCCAGGCCGAGGTCACCCTTCGCCAGCGCTTCGGCCACCAGGGTGCCTGCCATCACGGCCCGCTCCTCGGCGACCCCGCCCAGGGACTCGGGAACGCCCAGCAGCGGGAGCCCGAGCCCGGTGGCGGCCGCGAGCACCTCGGTCGGGGCGGCGCACGCCGTGTCCGCATCCGCCGCGGCCGGGCGCAACACCTCTGCCGCGAACTCCGCGACGGCGTCCACGAGCAGCTGCTCGTCGTCGGTCGGGGTGAGGTCGAAGACGCCTGACGAGGCGGTGTCGGCGGCACGGGCCCCGGGCCGGTCGGGCCGGCCGACGCGGGTGAAGGCGCGGCTCGCTCTCGTCGTGGTCCGGACGCCGCCCCGGGTGACGGTGAAGACCGTCCGCTCGGCGTGCCGGCGCAGCCCCCACCGGTCGAGGAGCGCGCTGCCGCCCAGCCGGCTCAGGGCAGCGACGGCGTACCCGAGCGGGTCCCGCGACTCGCCGCGGGCGACACCGTTGCGACCTCCGGGGCGCAGGTTCCTGGTCAGGGACATGGCCACAATGTAACTCCGAGTTACACCTGGCGTAGCGACCACCCAGGCGCCCGCCCGCGTGCGACCGGGGTCCCGGAGCGGGCCGGGCCGGTGCCGGCGACCGGCGCGCCATCCCTACCATCGGTCGCATGCCGCTCGAGCCCACCGCTCCCGACCACGCGCCGTACGGCTCCCTGCCCGACGGTGGACGCGTCCGCCCGATCGTCCGCTGGGGCTCCCCGGTGATGCACCGCGCCAACCGGCCCGTCACGGCGTACGACGACGAGCTGAGGTCGCTGGCCGCCGACATGGTCGCGACGATGTACGCCGCCGAGGGGGTCGGGCTGGCCGCCTGCCAGATCGGGGTGGACCTGGCGATGTTCGTCTTCGACTGCCACGACGCGACCGACGAGCGCACGGTCGGCGTCGTCTGCAACCCGGTGGTCACCCTCCCCGAGGGTCGGGACCGCAGGCTCGACGAGGACGACGAGGGCTGTCTGTCGCTGCCCGGCGCGTACGTCCCGCTCGCCCGCCCGGACGTCGCCACCGTGGAGGGTCAGGGTCTCGACGGCGAGTCCGTCCGGTTCACCGGGGACGGCCTGCTGGCGCGCGCCCTCCAGCACGAGACCGACCACACCCGCGGCACGGTCTTCGGGGACCGGCTCTCGACCCGCTGGCGCAAGAAGCTCCAGAAGGCCCACGACAAGACCGCCGACACCTATCCCGCCGACTGGCCCGCCGTCCCCAGACCCGGGTCGTCCGCCTGAGCAGGGTGCTAGGGCTGCTTCTCAGGCGGACGACCCAGCGGGCCCTGGAGGTCGTCCGCCCCACAGGGTGCTAGGGGCTCTTGTCAGGCGGACGACCCGGTTCACCAGGGGCGGCGGCGGGCGGTGACGTAGCAGGCGACGGCTGCGGCGGCGGCCACGTTCAGGGAGTCGATGCCCTCGCGCATCGCGATGATCGCGCGGCGGTCGGCGCTCTGCTCCCAGCGGGGGGACAGGCCGTGCCCCTCGGAGCCCAGGACGAGGGCCACCCGGTCCACGCCCGTGACCGCCTCCTCCAGGGGTACGGCGTCGTCCGCCAGGGTCAGCGCGACGGTCGTGAAGCCGCGGGCGCCGAGGTCGGGCAGGGCGTCGTACCAGTCCGGCAGCCGGGTCCACGGCGTCGTGAAGACCGCCCCCATGCCGACCTTGACCGAACGACGGTAGAGCGGGTCGGCGCACCGGGGAGCGAGCAGCACGGCATCGAAGCCGAAGCCAGCGCCGCACCGGAACACCGCCCCGACGTTGGTGTGGTCGACGAGATCCTCGAGCACCAGGACCTGGCGCGCGTCGGCCAGGACGTCGTCGATGCTCGGCAGCGGCCGGCGTTCGAGGGACGCGAGCGCCCCCCGGTGGACGTGGAAGCCGGTGACCTGCTCCGCCAGGGCCTCGCTGACGACGTAGCACGGAGCATCCGCCGGTGTGAGGACGTCGGCCAGACCGTCCAGCCAGCGCGGCGCCATCAGGAACGAGCGGGGGGTGAAGCCCGCCTCGACAGCCCGGCGCACCACCTTCTCGCCCTCGGCCAGGAACAGGCCGTGCTCCGCCTCGAGGTGGGTCCGGAGCTGCACGTCGCGCAGGTCCCGGTAGTCGCTCAGCCGCGGGTCGTCGGGGTCGGCGACCTCGATCAGCTCTGCCACGGACGCGCCTTCGTCCGGCCGAACTCCTGCGGATGCGCGACCGCGACGACGTCGCCGACCACGATGATCGCGGGCGGGCGTACGCCGTGCCGATGGAGGTCGCCGCCGAGCTCTCCGAGGGTCGAGAGCACGGTCCGCTCCCCCGGCATCGAGCCGTCACAGACGACGGCGACCGGCGTCCCGGACGGACGGCCGGCGTCCTGCAGCGCGCGCGCGATGTGGGGAGCGTTCTCGACGGCCATCATCAGCAGCAGCGTCCCGCGCAGGCGGCCGACGGCGTCCCAGTCGACCAGGGAGTCGCCGTGGCCGGGCGGGATGTGCCCGGAGATGACGGTGAAGTCGTGGGCGACCCCGCGGTGGGTCACCGGGATCCCGGCCACGGCGGGGACGGCCAGCGGGCTGGAGAGACCGGGGATCACGTGCACCGGGACGCCGGCCGCGCGGCACGCCTCGATCTCCTCGAAGCCCCGCCCGAACACGAAGCTGTCGCCGCCCTTGAACCGGGCGACCCGCTGGCCCGCGAGCGCCCGCTCGACGATCAGGCGGTTGATCTCCTCCTGGCGCGCCGACCTGCCGCGCGGCAGCTTCGCCACGTCGACGACCTCGGTCGTGGCCGGCAGGTCGCCCAGCAGGGCGCGCGGCGCCAGCCGGTCGGCCACCACCACGTCGGCCTCCATCAGCGCCCGACGCCCGGCCACGGAGATCAGGTCGGGGTCGCCCGGCCCACCGCCGACCAGGGTCACGCCGGGCACGGACGGACGTCGCTCACTGGCCGCGATCGTGCCCTCGTGGAGCCCGGTGACGATGGCGTCGCGGACGGCGGCCGTACGCCGCGGCTCCCGCCGGCCGAGCACCGCCAGCGTCAGTCCGTCGTAGCGCCCCACGGCCGGGGTCCACGCGGTCGCGGTGGTGGCGTCGTCCGCACGGACGCAGAAGATCCGGGAGGCCTCCGCCGCCTCGGCGGCCCGCTCGTTCACGGCCGGGTCGTCCGTCGCCGCGATCACGTACCAGGTGTCGTCGAGGTCCGCTTCGGTGAAACCGCGCTCCAGCCACGCCACCTCGCCGGCCAGCACCTGTCCCTCGATCGCCGGGGTGACGCGGGGCGAGACCACCACCACCTGCGCACCCGCAGCGAGCAGGCCGGGGATCCGGCGCTGCGCCACCTGGCCGCCGCCCACGACGAGCACGCGCCGTCCCGCGAGCCGCAGGCCCGAGGGGTACGGCGGGTGGTCGCTCACCGCCCCATCTTCCGCGCGCGCGGGGGCCGGGCCCCTCGGCGCCCACGACTCGGACCGACCCGAGTGGGTACGTTGAGCGCGCAGCCACCGTCCACCAAGGAGAGCCGATGAGCCTCGATCGTCCCGTGAAGCCCGACCCGTACGACCTCCTGCCGAAGGTGCCGTCCTTCACCGTCACCAGCGACGACGTCACCGACGGCCGGCCGCTCAAGGACGACCAGGTCGCCGACGCCGGCAACACCTCGCCGCAGCTGTCGTGGTCCGGCGCGCCGGAAGGGACGAAGAGCTACACGGTGACGTGCTTCGACCCCGACGCCCCGACCCCGAGCGGCTTCTGGCACTGGGCGGTCGTCGACCTGCCCCCGGACGTCACGTCGCTCGAGGCCGGTGCGGGTGCCGAGGGCGCGAGCCTCCCCGGCAGCGCCTTCATGCTCAGGAACGACGGCGGCACGGTCGGGTTCATGGGCGCCGCTCCGCCACCGGGAGACCAGGTCCACCGCTACTACTTCGTGGTCCACGCCGTGACCGAGGAGAGCCTCGGCATCGACGCCGACGCCTCGTTCGCGGTGATGAGCTTCAACCTGGCCTTCAAGACCGCCGGCCGCGCGATCGTGACGGGCACCTACCAGCACTGAGCCGGGCCGGCCCGCCTCCGACCGGGTCGTGCGGTTTGCCGGATCGTCCTTCCTCGGCGAGACTGGGCGACCCACAACCGCACAGCGCACGCCTTCCGCACCCCCGCCTCATCGTGAAGCGGGGTCGCTCGGCGTGCGCATGCCGCGATCCGCCCCGTGCTGGCCGGTCAGGAAGGAGGACCCGTGCTGTCGCTGCACACCGCCGTCGCGGCACGCTCCTTCCGGCGCTACAGCACCTACACCGCTGCCACCCTGGCCGGCATCTTCACCAACTCGGTGTTCGGGCTGATCTTCTCCTTCGCCTACATCGCCCTGTGGGACCAGGCACCCGACGCGGGGGGCTACGACACGATCGACGCCGTCACCTTCGTCTGGCTCGGGCAGGCGCTGCTGATGACGGTCGCGCTGTGGGGCGGAGGGACCACCGACGAGCTGGCCGAGCGGATCCGGACCGGCGACGTGGCGATCGACCTCTACCGGCCGACCGGACTGGTGGGGTGGTACCTCGCCGGCGACCTCGGGCGCGCGGCGTACCACCTCGTGACGCGCGGCCTGGGCCCGACGTTCATCGGACTGGTCTTCTTCCACATCCGCCTGCCTGCCAGCCCACTCGACGCCGCGGCGTTCGCGGTGAGCCTGGTGCTGGCGGTGGTCGTGAGCTTCGCCCTGCGCTTCGCGGTCTCGTCCTCGGCGTTCTGGATGCTCGACGCGAACGGTGCGCGCTTCCTGAGCGGGGCGTTCGCGATCTTCTTCAGCGGGATGATGCTGCCGCTGGTCCTCTTCCCCGGCTGGCTCGGCGTCCTGGCGGACGTGCTGCCGTGGTCGGCGATCATCCAGGTCCCGAACGACATCTGGCTCGGTCAGTACGACGGGTGGGCGCTGCTGGGCGCCCTCGCCTTCCAGGTCGGCTGGGTGGTGCTGCTGCTCGGGCTGTGCCAGGTCGTGCTGCGCGCCGCGACCCGCAAGGTGGTGGTGCAGGGTGGCTGACGCCGGCTCCTCCGCACTCCCGCACAGAGGCTGGACCTTCGCCGTACAGAGCTACCGCGACATCGCCCGCCTGTGGGTGCGCGCCTCGCTGGCGTACCCCACCTCGTTCGTGCTGATGGCCGTCAGCGGCTTCCTGATCACCGGGCTCGACTTCGTCGCACTGTGGCTGATGTTCGCCCACCTCGACACCCTCGGCGGCTTCACGCTGATGCAGATCGCCCTCCTCTACGGCGCCAGCGGCGTGGGCCTGCGCGTGGCGGACCTGCTGATCGGCAGCGTCGAGCGGATCGGCCTCTACGTCCGCACCGGCCGGCTCGACCAGATGCTCACCAAACCCGTCCCGCTCCTGGTGCAGGTCTGTGCGGATGACTTCTCGCTGCGTCGCTTCGGCCAGATCAGCCAGGCCGTCGATCGTCTTCACGGTGGCCTGCTTCGGCGTCGACTGGACGCCCTTGCGGGTCCTGGTCGCGGTGTCGATGATCGTCAGCTCGGGCGTGATCTTCTTCGGGCTCTTCGTGGCGTTCTCCTGCGTCCAGTTCTGGACCACCGACGCGACCGAGTTCGCCAACGCGTTCACCTACGGAGGCAACACCATCACCCAGTACCCCTTGTCCATCTATCCGCAGGAGCTCACCAAGAGCCTGACCTTCCTGCTCCCGATCGCGTTCGTGAACTGGTACCCGTGCCTGTACCTGCTCGGGGTCGACGACCCGTTCGGGCTGCCGTCGTGGCTGCAGTTCTGTGCGCCGGTCGCCGCCGCCGCCGTGCTCGGCGGTGCCCTGCTGGCGTGGCGGACCGGCGTCCGGCACTACACGTCGACGGGGAGCTGAGATGGTCTCGACAGGCTCGACCGACGGTGGCACGGGCTCGACCGACGGTGGGCCGCTGATCGAGGTGGAGCGGCTGGAGCGCACGTTCGTGGTCAAGAAGCGCACCGGCGGGCGGCGGCGTACGGCGACCGTGGTGCCGGCCGTGCGCGACCTCGGCTTCACGATCGAGGCCGGCGAGATGGTCGGCTACATCGGACCGAACGGCGCCGGCAAGTCGACCACCATCAAGATGCTCACCGGGATCCTGGTGCCGACCTCGGGAACGGTGCGCGTGGCCGGGCTGGACCCGAGCCGGCAGCGCACCGAGCTGGCGATGCGGATCGGTGTGGTCTTCGGGCAGCGGACCACCCTGTGGTGGGACCTCCCGCTCCGGGACTCGTTCGACCTGCTGCAGAAGCTGTACCGGGTCGATCCCGCCCGCCACCGCCGCAACCTCGAGGAGTACGTCGAGCTGCTCGATCTCGGCGACCTCCTGGACACCCCGGTGCGCCAGCTCAGCCTCGGCCAGCGGATGCGGGGCGACATCACCGCGGCCCTGCTGCACGACCCGGAGATCCTCTACCTCGACGAGCCGACCATCGGTCTCGACGTGGTCAGCAAGGGGCGGCTGCGCGACTTCCTGCGCACGCTCAACGCCGAGCGAGGCACCACGCTGCTGCTCACCACCCACGACCTCCAGGACATCGAGGCGCTGTGCCGACGGGTCATCGTCATCGACCACGGCACCGCGGTCTTCGACGGCGCGCTCACCGACCTGCACCGGCGCGGCGGCTCCACCCGCACGCTGGTCGTCGACCTGGTCGACGAGGGCCCACCGATCCGGGTCGAGGGAGCCGCGACGCGCCGGGTCGAGGGCCCGCGCCAGTGGCTGACCTTCCCCGCCGACGCCAGCGCGGCGCCGATCGTGGCGGCCGTCGCGGCGTCGTACGCCGTGGCCGACCTGTCGATCCAGGAGCCCGACATCGAGGACGTGATCCGCCAGATCTACGCCGGCTCCTGACCTCGCGCACGATGGTGGTGGCGATCAGAGGGGCGACGGACGACACTGGACCGGTGTTCCTCCCCGCGCTGCTGGTGCTGCCGCTACTCCTGCTCGCGACGCTGACCGCGCTCGGCGAGCGGCGACGCGGCGCCCGCGGGACGACCTGCCTCGTCGCGGGGCTGTTCTTCCCGGTCACCTGGGTCGCGTGGTACGTGCGCGACGAGCTCCGGGCCACAGGTCACGTGCCGACCTCGTGACTGCCGGCGTGGCTCACGGGGCGACGGCGGGGTCGGTCAGGAGCCGAACCGTTCGTCGAGCAGCCGCACGATCGGCCAGGCGCCGTCGGACCAGTTCGAGATGACGGTGTAGGTGATGCCGGCGGAGGGCTCGTGGAGGCTGATGAACGACACGCCCGCGTCGTACCCCTCGAGCCAGATCTCGTCCTCCCGTCCCGGCGAGGTGGAAGCCGAGGCCGTAGCGCTTGGACTCCTCCGGCCAGTCGCTGTGGGGACGCACCATGTCGGCCACCGTCCCGGCCGACACGATCCGTCCCGCGAGGAGCGCGTCCCAGAAGGCGCTGAGGTCGTCCAGGGTCGAGTAGCAGCCTCCGTCGCCGCAGCCGCGCACGGGGAGGTGCAGCACGTTGGTCCGCAGGCCGTCGACGGCCAGGTAGCCGGACGCGGCCCGCCCCGGGAGCTCGTCGGTGCGCAGGAACGCCGTGTCGACCATGCCTGCGGGCTCGCAGACGCGGGCCTGCACCAGGGACGGGAGGTCCTGACCGCTCGCGCGCTCGGCCAGCAGGGCGAGCACGACGTAGCCGCCGTTGTTGTAGGAGAAGCGCTCGCCGGGAGGCGACACCGTCTCGTGTCCCTCCAGCACGGGGAGGTACTGCTCGGTCGTCGCGAGCCGGTGCACCGGCACCGGCATCACGTAGTCGGAGACGGAGCCGACGGCGTCCTCGTCGAGGTAGTCACCGATGCCGGAGCGGTGTGCCAGCAGGTGCTCCACGGTCACGTCGTCACGCACGAGCGGCAGGTCGTCGCCCAGGAGCGAGCGGGCCGGCGTGTCGAGCGCCAGGACCCGCTCCTCGACCAGGCTCATCACCGTCAGCGCGGTCAGGGTCTTGGTGGCGCTCGCCGTCCCGAACAGGGTCTCGACGGTGTTGGGGATCCGGTGCGCCCGGTCGGCGAAGCCGTACGCAGCGGACAGCTCGGTCTCGCCCGCGCGCTCGAGACGGACCACCCCGGAGAAGCCCGTGTCGCGGGCGACCGCGTCCACCGCGTCCTGGAGTGACTGCACGCCACGACCCTACGGCGACGAGCACCCTCAGCGCAGGGGCGCGGCGAGCGTGACCCGGGCGGCGTAGCGCTCGCCGGCCACGTCGACCTGGTACGTCGCGGCGTCGAGGTCATCCTGACGGACCGGGCCCTCGGAGCGGACCAGCGCCAGACCGACGCAGGCACCGACCGTGGCGCCGTACGCGGCACTGGTCACCTGCCCGGCCGGCTCGCCGTCCCGCACGACCAGCTCGCCACCCCACAGCATCGGCTCGGGGTCCTCCAGGACGAACGACACGATCCGGCGCCGAGGACCGCCGGCGGCGAGCTGCTCGCGATGCGCCGAGAGTGCCGTGCGGCCCAGGAAGTCCTTGTGGGTCGTGGCCCGCGCACCGAGCGCGGTGGCGAAGAGCAGACCGGCCTCCAGGGGCGTGAGATCGGGGTTGAGCTCGCGCGGGAAGGCCCGGTAGCCCTTCTCGAGCCGGAGCGACTCGATGGCGTGGTAGCCGGCGTCCGCCAGGCCGAGATCGGAGCCGGCCTCCTGGATCGCGTCGTACGCCGCACCGGCCCCTGCCAGCGGCACCATCAGCTCCCAGCCGAGCTCGCCGACGTAGGTCATCCGGGTGGCCCGCGCAGCAGCGCCTGCGAGCAGCACCTCGCGGCCGGTGGCGAACGGGAACCCCTCCTCCGACCAGTCGGTGACCGGGTCGACCCGCGACAGGAGCTCGCGCGACCGCGGCCCCATCACGCCGAGCACGGCATACGCGTCGGTGACGTCCTCGACGTCCACGGCGCGGCCGGCCAGCTGCCGTCGTAGCCAGTCGAGGTCCCGCACCGTGGTCGCGGAGCTGCTGACCATCAGGAACGACTCCGGGCCGGTGCGGGTGACGGTGAGGTCCGCCTCGTAGGTGCCACGGGCGTTGAGCAGGGGCGTGTAGACGCAGTGCCCGACCGGCACGTCGACGTCGGCCGCGCAGACCCACTGCAGCCCGGCCGGCGCGTCGGGACCGGAGACGGCGTACTTGGAGAACGACGTCTGGTCGAAGACGGCCACGGCGGTCCGGCAGGCGACCTGCTCGGCGACCGAGGCCGCCAGCCACCACGGCCTGCCCCAGGAGGGTGCCCCGGGCTCGGCCCCGAGGACGTTGACCCGCTCCCACCCCATCTTGGTCCCGAACACGGCACCCTTGGCCGCCAGCCGCTCGTGGAGCGGAGACCGGCGTACGTCGCGGCCGGTCTCCGGCTCGCGGTCGGGCCAGGGGACCGCGTAGTGGATGCCGAGGGTCTCCACGACCCGCTCGCGCAGCCACGCGTGGTCTCCGGCGTACGTCGTGAAGCGGCGCAGGTCCACCGCGACCAGGTCGCTGCTCGGCTCGCCGCCCACGACCCACTCGGCGAGGGCACGGCCGGCGCCGCCGGCGGACGCGATGCCCACCGAGTTGAAGCCGGCACCGACGAAGAACCCCCGCAGCTCGGGCGCCTCCCCCATCAGGAACTGGTTGTCGGGCGTGAAGCTCTCGGGGCCGTTGTAGAACTTGCGGATCCCGGTGTGCTCCAGCGCCGGGATGCGCCGCACGGCCTGGTCCATCAGCACCGAGAAGTGATCCCAGTCCTCCTCCAGGAGCGCGAACTCGAACGGGTACGGGATGCGGTCCGGCGCCACCCACGGCTTGGCCTCGGGCTCGAACCCGCCGACCACCAGGCCGCCGACCTCCTCCTTGAAGTAGGTCCAACCGTCGGGGTCCCGCATCACCGCCAGGTCGGGGTGCGCGCCCTCGACGGCGTCGGTGACGACGTAGAAGTGCTCCGCGGAGTGCAGCGGCACCAGCACGCCGGCGAGGTCACCGAGCGCCTTCGACCACTGTCCCGCGCACACGACCACGGACTCGGCCTCGACGTCGCCCTCGTCCGTGCGTACGCCGGTCACCCGGCGGCCGGCCGGGCCGTCCTGCGTCAGGAAGCCGGTGACGCGCACCCCCTCGGCGATCCGGGCACCGCCCTGTCGCGCGCCCTTGGCCAGCGACTGCGTCAGGTCGGTCGGGTTCACCTTGCCGTCGCCGGGCAGCCAGATCCCGCCGAGCAGGTCGTCGGTCCGCATCGGCGGCCACAGCTCACCGGCCTCGTCCGCGGTCAGCATCCGGCAGTCGAGGTCGTAGGCGACGGCGTTCGCAGCGGTGCGCCGCAGCTGCACCATCCGCTCCTCGGTGCGGGCCACGATCAGGCCACCCACGTTGCGGTAGCCGGTCGCCAGGCCGGTCTCAGCCTCCAGGGAGGCGTAGAGCTCGGCGGAGTACTGCACCAGCCGGGTCCCGGCCTCGGTCGCGCGCAACGGGCCGACCAGGCCGGCTGCGTGCCAGGTCGTGCCGCCGGACAGGTGCCCCTGCTCGAGCAGGAGCACGTCGGCGACGCCGAGCTTCGTCAGGTGGTAGGCCGTCGAGCACCCCACCACTCCCCCGCCGATCACCACGACCCGGGCCCGGCTCGGCAGCGTCCGGTCGCCGGCGGGGGTCTCGACAGGCTCCGCCGGCGGTGCCTCAGGCACCGGCCACCTGCTCGAGGAGCCTCGCGAGGTCGGGCGAGGTGAACGTGCGAGCCGCCTTCTCGAAGCGGTGCATCCCCCAGGCGTGGAAGTCGAAGTCGAGCGGGCTCGACCCGGCCTGGATGAAGCCCCAGAGCGACCAGCCGTACTCGCTGCACAGGGCCTGGAGCCGGACCCGGGCCAGGAGCCGCGGGTCGTCGCGCCCGAAGTACGCCGCCGTCCAGGCACGGGTCAGCTCGGGGTCGAACTCGCACTCGGTCGAGGTGTTGCCGAGCTCGAAGCTCGGGTCGTTGTTGCCGGAGTAGTCGTAGTCGATGAGCCAGACGCGTTCGCCGTCGTCGATGAAGTTGCCGGCCAGGAGGTCGTTGTTGCACGGGACGGTGGGGCCCGCGGTCGCGGTGAGCACCCGGCGTACGTCCTCCCAGGCGGCGGCGTGGTCGTCGTACGAGGGTGGCAGCGGGAAGTGGTGCTGGGCGATGACCTCGCGGTACCACCGCTGCCGGGCGAACATGTCGAACTCGTTGACGAAGCGCGGCCCAGCATGGAGCCGGCGTACGGCGTCGGCGGCGCGGGCGACCACGCCCGGGTCTCGGAAGTCGGCCTCGGACAGGGTCCGGCCCGGGAGGAACTCCAGCACCGTCGTCCCGAGCTCCGGCCGATGCTCCAGGACCTGCGCCCCCACTCCTGCGGCAGCGGCGGCGACCGTGTTGGCGTGCTCGGCGGCCCGGTCGATCGCGAGGAGGCCCGCGTCGCTGCGCACCTGCCGGACGACCACGTCCCGATCCTCGAGGGACACCCTGAGGTTGAGGTTGGTCAGCCCGCCCGGCAGCTCCTGCGACGTCGCCTCGACCGCCCCGCCAGGCAGGCGAGGCGGTCGCAGGTCCCGCGTCGGTCAGGAGATCCGGTCGTCGAAGGCCGCGACGACGTCCGGGTCGATGGTCTGCTTCGGCCCCGTGAACCAGTGCTTCACGGAGACGTGCCAGTAGATCGTCAGCAGGATCAGCGCCGTCGGCACCACGATGATCGCGTAGTTCACGTACTTCCACGCGAACCCGTCGTTCCACCAGATGCCGACGCTCGCGGTCGGCAGCAGTCCGACGATCGACATGATCACGATCTCGACGACGGCGATCGGGTTCATCCACTTGTACTTCGCCCCGTTGTTCCAGGTAGCCGGTCTGGAACCTGTCGCCCAGGCGCCAGCGCAGGAAGATCGGGATCGCGAACGCCAGGTAGAGCCCGATCACACCGATCGAGACGACCGCGAAGAACGCGACGCGGCACCGGGGCGCCGTTGATGTCGACGGTGATCAGGGCGGGCAGGGTCAGGATCAGCGCGATGATCGCCAGCGGCGATCACGGCGTTGGCGGGCACTCGGCTGCTGTTCAGCTTGGCGAAGTGCTTGGCGCCCGGCATCGCGCCGTCCCGGCTGAAGGCGAAGAACATCCGGCTGGTGCTCGTCATGCAGGCCACCGTGCAGAAGAACTGGCCCGCGGCCGAGATCGCCACCACGAAGCCCGCCAGTGCGGGGTGAGTGCCTGCCCGAAGATCGCGAAGACGCTGCCGCCCGCCGCGGTGACGCCGTCCTTGTCCTGCACGGCGAACAGGAACGAGAGCAGGAGGATCCAGCCACCGATCCCGGAGTAGAAGATCGAGCGCCAGATGCCCTTGGCCGCCCCGGTCGACGCGGCCTGCGTCTCCTCGGAGAGGTGGGCTGAGGCGTCGTACCCGGTGATCGTGTACTGCGTCAGGATGCCGGACAGCGGCAGCACGTAGAGCAGGAAGCCCTGCGCCGCTCGTCTTGCCGCCGAAGAGCCCGGTGTTGTTGACCGTCGAGCCGAAGACGTCACCGATGGAGGCGTGGCTCGTGCCGTCCTGGAGCAGGAACCACAGGATCAGCACGATGACCGTGGCGCCGATCACGTGCCACCACACGGAGACGTTGTTGAGCACGGCCAGCAAGTGGCTGGAGAAGATGTTCAGGACGGCGGCCAGCCCGAGGATGACCACGAAGAGGATGAACACCCGGGTCAGCGAGTAGTTGTCCGCCCACGAGGAGCTGAAGTAGCCGATCGTGGCGTCGGTGAACGTCGCACAGCCGTAGGCACACGGAGGCGACGATGGCGACGAGGCCGATCAGGTTCAGCCACCCGGTGTAGAAGCCGGCCGCTGGACCGCCCAGCTTGGAGGCCCACCAGTAGATGCCGCCCGAGGTCGGGTACGCCGACACCAGCTCGGACATGCACATGCCGATGATCAGGATGAAGGCGCGTGAGGATCGGCCAGCCCCAGGCGATGGCGGCCGGCCCGCCGTTGTTCCAGCCGAGCGCGAAGCTGGTGAAGCAGCCGGCCAGGATGGAGATGATCGAGAACGAGATGGCGAAGTTCGAGAACCCCGACCACGAGCGGTTGAGGTCCTGGCTGTACCCGAGTTTTGCCAGGTGCTTCTCGTCGTCGCTCAGCTCATGATAGGCGACGGGTTCATGCGATTCGGGCATCAGTGGAGCCTTTCAGAAACGGATCCGGTTGCCCGGAGGCTAGACCTGTCGCGATCCGGACGTAAAGAGCCACGCCGCTATTCGGTCTGAACCCAGACCATTGACACTCACCATCGGCCTGCCAGACTGACCCGCGTGACCGCCGAGCCACTGCCCCTCGCCGAGGCGGTCGTGCGTCCCGTCCGGGGTCACCACGCGTTCGAGGCCTGTGTCGAGCAGCTCGCCACCGCCATCCGGCTCGGGGTCTACCCGTTCGGCAGCACCTTGCCTCCCGAGCGCGAGCTGGCCGAGCGGCTGGAGGTGTCGCGGGCGACGCTGCGCGAGGCGATGGCCGCTCTCCGGACGGCCGGGCTCGTCGAGACGCGTCGCGGTCGCGGCGGCGGCACCGTGGTGACCATGAAGCCCCAGGGCCCCTCGGCGCGGGCCGCCGGCCGTACGACCGCGAAGCAGCGGGCGGACTGGCTGGACGCCCTCGCCTTCCGCCGCATCGTCGAGCCCGGTGCGGCGGCGCTCGCGGCCTCGCGCCCGCTGGACGACCGGGCCCGGGCCACCGTGGAGGCGGCGCACGCAGCGGTCTCCGGCGCCAGCAGCCGGGGCCGCCACCGTCAGGCCGACTCGAGGTTCCATCTCACGATCGCGTCGATGTCGGGCTCACCGCGGGCGGTCGAGGCGGTCACCTCCGTCCAGGCCAGCCTGCACGAGATGCTGAGCGCGATCCCCGTGCTGCAGACCAACATCTCCCACTCCGACACCCAGCACGCCGCGCTGGTGCGCGCCGTGCTGGACGGGCGACCCGACCGGGCCCGCCGGACCATGGAAGAGCACTGCGACGACACGGCCGCGCTCCTGCGCGGCCTGCTCGGCTGAGGACGACCCGAGGAGACCCATGCCACCCAACGACCGCTACCTGACTCTCGAGCAGCTCCGCACCCGGATCGCCGAGGGTGCGATCGACACCGTCGTGCTCGCCTTCACCGACATGCAGGGCCGTCTCCAGGGCAAGCGCCTGCACGCCCGCTACTTCCTGGACGTCGCCCTGGCCTCGGGCACGGAGGGCTGCAACTACCTCCTCGCCGTCGACATCGACATGAACACCGTCGACGGGTACTCCATCTCCTCGTGGGAGAAGGGCTACGGCGACATGGAGTTCGTGCCGGACTACGAGACCATCCGGCTGCTCCCCCACCTGCCCGGCAGCGTGCTCGTGCAGTGCGACCTGGTCTGGCTGGACCATGCTGCGGTCCCCCAGTCGCCGCGCACGATCCTCAAGACCCAGCTCGACCGGGTCGCCGAGCTGGGCATGGTCGCGCTGGCGGGGACCGAGCTGGAGTTCATCGCCTTCGACACGTCGTACGAGGAGGCCCACGACCGCCGCTGGCGGGACCTGACGCCGGTCAACCAGTACAACGTCGACTACTCCATCCTGGGCACCGCGCGTGTCGAGCCGCTGCTCCGCGACCTGCGCAACCACATGTACGACGCCGGCCTGGACGTCGAGGGCGCCAAGGGCGAGTGCAACTTCGGCCAGCACGAGATCGGCTTCCTGTACGCCGAGGCGATGGTCACGGCCGACAACCACAGCGTCTACAAGACGGTCGCGAAGGAGATCGCCGCTCAACGGGGGCAGGCGATCACCTTCATGTCCAAGTACGACCAGCGTGAGGGCAACTCCTGCCACATCCACCTGTCCCTGCGCGGCGAGGACGGGAAGGTCGTGTTCTGGGACGACGATGCCGGCGGGACAGGAGCACGCACGCCGCTCTACGACCGGTTCATCGCCGGAGTCCTCGCCACCATGCACGACTTCACGCTGCTGTACGCGCCCAACGTCAACTCCTACAAGCGCTTCGCGGCGGGCTCGTTCGCCCCGACCGCGATCGCGTGGGGCCTCGACAACCGCACCTGCGCCGTCCGTCTGGTCGGCCACGGCAAGAGCGCCCGGATGGAGAACCGCCTGCCCGGCGGCGACGTGAACCCCTACCTGGCGCTGGCCGCGATGCTGGCCGGCGGGCTGTACGGCATCGAGCACGAGCTCGACCTCGAGGACGAGCTGGTGGGCAACGCCTACACCTCCGACAAGGAGCACGTGCCCCACACCCTGCACGCAGCGCGCGACGCCTTCCACGGGTCGGCGGTCGCGAGGACGGCCTTCGGCGACGAGGTGGTCGACCACTACACGAACATGGCCGACGTCGAGCTCGCGGCCTTCGACGCGGCGGTGACCGACTGGGAGCTCGCTCGCGGATTCGAGAGGATGTAGGTGACCACCACACTCATCAACCCGGTGACCGCCGAGGCGTTCACCGAGGTCCCTTCCACCGACCTGGCCGGCACCGACGCGGCGATCGAGGGCGCCCAGGAGGCCTTCCTCACCTGGCGCTCCGTCGCACCCGGGGAACGCGCGCGGCTGCTGCGTGCGTTCGCCGCGACCGTGGACGCGCACCTCGAGGAGCTCGCGCGGCTCGAGGTCGCGAACGCCGGCCACACCATCGGCAACGCCCGCTGGGAGGCGGGCAACGTCCGTGACTGCCTGAACTACTACTCCGCGGCTCCGGAGCGGCTCTTCGGCCGCCAGATCCCGGTCCCGGGCGGCGTCGACGTCACCTTCCACGAGCCCCTCGGCGTCGTGGGCGTGATCGTGCCGTGGAACTTCCCGATGCCCATCGCCGGGTGGGGCTTCGCGCCGGCGATCGCCGCCGGCAACGCCGTCGTGCTGAAGCCGGCGGAGATCACGCCGTTGACCGCGATCCGGATCGGTGAGCTCGCGGTCGAGGCCGGGCTCCCTCCAGGCGTGCTCACGGTCGTCCCGGGCAAGGGGTCGGTGGTCGGACAGCGCTTCGTCACCCATCCCCTGGTCCGGAAGGTCTGCTTCACCGGCTCCACGGAGGTCGGGAAGCAGATCATGGCGGGCTGTGCGGACCAGCTGAAGAAGGTGACCCTCGAGCTCGGCGGCAAGAGCGCCAACATCGTGTTCGCCGACACCGACGTCGCCGCGGCGGCCGCCAGTGCGCCGTACGCCGTCTTCGACAACGCCGGTCAGGACTGCTGCGCACGCTCGCGGATCCTCGTCGAGCGCACGGCGTACGACGAGTTCGTCGGGCACCTGGAGACGGCGGTGCGCGCGCTCCGCGTCAAGGACCCGTCCGCGGAGGACAGCGAGATGGGGCCGATGGTGTCGGCCGGCCAGCGCGAGTCCGTGCAGCGGTACGTCGACGGCACGACCGTGGCGTTCGCCGGCTCGGCCCCGGACGGCCCCGGCTGGTGGCTGCCGCCGATGGTGGTCGAGGCACGGGACACCGCCGAGCCGATCTGGCGCGAGGAGGTGTTCGGCCCGGTCGTGGCCGTGATGCCCTTCGACGACGAGGAGCACGCGATCGCCCTCGCCAACGACAGCGACTACGGGTTGTCGGGCTCGATCTTCACCTCCGACCTCGGCCGTGGGCTACGTGTCGCCCGCGGCGTCGAGGCCGGGAACCTCAGCGTCAACTCGCACTCGAGCGTGCGCTACTGGACCCCGTTCGGTGGCTACAAGCAGTCCGGTCTCGGCCGGGAGCTCGGACCGGACGCGCCGTACGCGTTCACCGAGGAGAAGAACGTCTTCATCAGTCACTAGTCCCGACAGGCTCGACCACCGGAGGAGAACGACGCACATGGCAGGACGTATCGAAGGCAAGGTGGCGGTCGTCACCGGCGGGTGCTCGGGCATCGGTCTGGCGACGGTCCGACGCTTCGTCGAGGAGGGCGCCAGGGTCGTCATCGGTGACATCGACGACGTGCGCGGCCCCGACCTGGTCAGTCAGCTCGGTGGCCCGGAGGTCGCGACCTACGTCCACGTCGACGTGACGAGCAAGGACGAGGTCGACGCGCTGTTCGCGCTGGCGAAGCAGGCCTACGGCTCGGTCGACATCGCCTTCAACAACGCCGGCATCTCCCCGCCCGACGACGACTCGATCCTCGACACCGAGCTGGACGCGTGGCGGCGGGTGCAGGAGGTCAACCTGACCAGCGTCTACCTGTGCTGCAAGGCGGCGCTGCCCTACATGCTCGAGCAGAAGTCGGGCTCGATCATCAACACGGCGTCGTTCGTCGCGGTGATGGGCGCCGCCACGTCGCAGATCTCCTACTCCGCGTCCAAGGGCGGGGTGCTCTCCATGTCGCGCGAGCTCGGTGTGCAGTTCGCGCGCGAGGGCGTCCGGGTCAACGCGCTGTGCCCCGGTCCGGTGAACACGCCCCTGCTCAAGGAGCTGTTCGCCAAGGACGCCGAGCGCGCCGCGCGCCGGCTCGTGCACGTGCCGATGGGCCGCTTCGCCGAGCCGGAGGAGATGGCGAACGCCGTCCTCTTCCTGGCCTCCGACGAGTCGTCGTTCATCACCGCGAACACCTTCCTGGTCGACGGTGGGATCTCCGGTGCCTACGTCACGCCGCTCTGAGACGTCCGACCCCGCCCTGCCGCTGATCGGCGTCACCACCTACCGCGAGCAGACGCGGTGGGGGGTCTGGGACGCGCGCGCCGACGTGCTGCACGCGCAGTACGCCGACGCGGTCCTGGCGGCGGGCGGCGTACCGGTGCTGCTCCCGCCGGCGTCGGCGTCGGACGACGTCGCCACCGTGGTCGTGAGCCGCATCGACGGTCTGGTCGTCAGCGGTGGTGCGGACGTCGACCCGTCTCGCTACGGCGAGGAGCCGCACCCGAGCACCGCCTCCTGGCGCGAGGACCGGGACGCCTGGGAGACGGCCCTGCTGCGGGCGGCCGACCGGGCGGGTCTCCCCACGCTCGGGGTCTGCCGCGGGATGCAGCTGATGGCGGTGGCGGCGGGCGGATCGCTGGTGCAGCACATGCCCGACCTGGTGGGGCACGAGGGACACAGCCCCGGAGCGGACGCCTTCGGCACCACGGAGGTGACCACCGCCGGCGAGTCCCGGCTCCGGACGCTGGTCGGGGACCGGGTCGAGGTCGGGTGCCACCACCACCAGGCCGTGGCGACGCACCCCGGCTTCGAGGCGGCCGCCTGGGCGGCCGACGGCTCGCTCGAGGCGATGGAGCGGCCGGGGCCGCGGTTCTGCCTCGCCGTCCAGTGGCATCCGGAGGTCCGTGACGACGCGAGCCTCTTCGCCGGGCTGGTCGCCGCGGCGACGGCTGGACGCTGACAGAATGCGAGCATGAGCGCTCGCGGTGACATCCTCGGGTCGCCGTACACCGCCGAGACGATCGAGCTGCCCGACGACGACGAAGGACCGTGTCGTCGCGACCCTGGTCCGCCGTCCGGTCGGCCGGCGCACGACCCGCGCGGTGCTGCACGTGCACGGGTTCGCCGACTACTTCTTCCAGACGCCGTACGCCGAGTGGTGGAACGCCCGGGGCTACGACTTCTACGCGCTCGACCTGCGCAAGTACGGCCGCTCGCTGCTCCCCCACCAGACCCCCAACTACACCGCCGACCTGCACGACTACTTCCCCGAGCTGGACGCCGCGTGGGAGCGGATCGGCGCCGGCCACCGGCACGTGGTGCTCAGCGGCCACTCGACCGGCGGCCTGACCGTGCCGTTGTGGGCGGACGAACGCCGGGTCGAGGCTCGCGGGATCGTCCTCAACGCGCCGTGGTTCGACCTCCAGGGACCGGCGTTCGTGCGCCACGTGCTGACCCCCGTCGTGACCCAGCTGGCACGGCGGCGCCCGAAGCGGGTCATCCCCCGCTCGGTGACCGGCTTCTACGCCCGCAGCCTGCACCGTGACCACGAGGGCGAGTGGGACTTCGACCTGGCCTGGAAGCCGATCGAGTCGTGGCCGGCGTACGCCGGGTGGCTGGCGGCGGTGCGGCGCGGCCACGCCGAGCTCCACGCCGGGCTCGACCTGCCCTTCCCGGCGCTCGTGCTGGCCAGTGAGACGTCCGCGGTCCCGACCGAGATGGGCGACGACGTGCACCACCACGACATCGTGCTGGACGTGGAGCAGATCCGTCGCTGGACCCCTGCCCTGGGCCGGCACGTCACCTACGTCGGGATCGCCGGGGCTCGGCACGACGTGTTCCTGTCGCGCGAGGAGCCGCGGACGAGGGCGTTCGGCGAGCTCGAGCGGTGGCTGCGCGCCTACGTCGACGCGGACCTCTCCGTCAGTCGCTGACCAGGGTCGTGAAGATCTCGCGGGCGTGCTCCATGACGCCCATGTGACCCTCACCCGGGCGCAGGACCAGGGTCGCGGTCGGCAGGTGCTCGTCGAGCCAGGTGCCTGCGACGGGCGGGCACATGGTGTCCTCCTCGCCGTACCAGAGGTGGACGGGCTGGCGGATCGAGGCCAGGTCGAAGTCCCAGGGCCCGACCCAGGAGACGTTGTCCCAGCCGCCACCGCTGGTGCCGTTGCGCATCGACTCCTGCATGGCTCCGACGAGGCAGGTCGCGAACTCCGGGCGGTCCAGGAGCGTCCCGTCGTGGGCGTTCAGCATCTGCCGGAAGCCACCGGTGATCTGGGAGTGCGGGCCGGTGAAGAGTCCGCGCAGGGGCTCGAAGCCGGCGGCGAACTGCACGGCGGCGGCCTCACGGTCCGGCAGCAGCGCGAGGGCTGCCCGGTCGGTCTCGTCGAGGAGGTCGGTCAGCTCGGCCACCTGCACGAACGGGCCGGCACCGGACGTGACGCCGGCCCGGGTGACCCGGTCGCCGAGCACCGCGGCCGCCGCCAGGGAGAAGGGCCCGCCCCCGGACTGGCCGACCGTGGCGAACCGGGCGACGCCGAGAGCATCGGCCAGCACACCGGTGTCGCGGGCGATCGAGGAGAGGCTGAACGGCGCGGGCGCCGAGTCGCCGTACCCCGGGCGGTCGAAGGAGATCATCCGGATCCCGAGCTCGGCGCACAGGTCGTCGGCGTACGTCGTCTCGAGGCGCGAGGACGGGGTCCCGTGGAAGTAGACGAGCGCTCGTCCCTCCGGGTCGCCGCCCTGCCGGACCGCCACCGTCCGCCCGTCCAGGTCGACCCGGCCCTCGTCCACCCACCCCTGCGTCATGGCCGGAGTCTAGGGGTGGGCCCGGATCGGGATAGTCCGTGACGAAATGCATGGAAATCAGGCCCGAAAGCATGCGAAACGTCACGGACTATCCCGCGAGGGGCCGGGTCAGCGGAGGAGGAAGACGGCGAGGGCGACCAGGCCGACCACGACGATGAACGCGCGGAGGGCGAGGGGTGAGAGGCGACGGCCGACGGTGGCCCCCAGCTGGCCGCCGACCACGGAGCCGACCGCGATCAGGGCGACGACGGTCCAGTCGACGTCCGCGACGAGGATGAAGATCACCCCGGCGATGCCGTTCACGAACCCGGCCAGGACGTTCTTCAGCCCGTTCAACCGCTGCAGCGAGTCGTCGATGCCGATCCCGAGGACCCCCATCAGGATCACGCCCTGGGCGGCGCCGAAGTAGCCGCCGTACACCCCGGTCAGCGACACCGACGGCCAGACCCACCACGGCCCGTGGTTCCCGCGCGTGCCCTCGTGGTGGGCGTCCACCCAGGCGGAGATCCGGGGCTGGAAGACGACGAGCAGCAGGCCGACCACGATCAGGACCGGCACGATCGCGGCGAACGCCGACGACGGCAGCGACAGCAGCAGCACCGCACCGACCGCGCCACCGAGCAGCGAGCCGGCACCGAGCCGGACGATGCGGCTGCGCTGGCCGCGGAGCTCGCGGCGGTATCCGTAGACCCCCGAGGCCACCCCCGGGACCAGCCCGATGGTGTTGGAGACGTTGGCGGTCACCGGGGGGACCCCGAACGCCAGGAGGGTCGGGAACGTGATGAGCGTTCCCGACCCGACCACGGTGTTGATGGTCCCGGCGGCCATCCCTGCGAGGAGGACCGCCACCATCTGGAGGGCCGTCACTGGACGGTGGCGTCTCCCGTCGTACGGTCGTCGCCGCCGTCGGCCGCCGGCCCGGCGGGCGGGACGTCGGCCGGGGGTGGCACCTCGTGGTTGCGCCCCGGGTTGGCCGAGCGCTCGGCTTCGGCGATGGCGTCCTCGACGGCCTGGTTGGTCGCCGAGAGCTCACGGTCGAGCGCTCCGGAGCCGCGCAGGACGGCCGGCTCGCTCGGCCCCATGTCGACGCGCTTGAGCGGGCCGTCGACCTTCTGGGGGATCCCGGCGATCTCGTGCACGGACGAGCCGAGACCCTCCAGCGCCTTGGTGATCTCCGACGGGATGACCCACACCTTGTTGGCGTCACCCGCGGCGATCTTGGGCATCATCTGGAGGTACTGGTAGGCCAGCAGCGACTGGTCGGGCTGGCCGTCGTGGATGGCCTGGAAGACCGTCTGGATCGCCTGCCCCTCACCCTGGGCGCGCAGGATCGCGGCCTCGCGGTCCGCCTGCGCCCGCAGGATCAGCGACTCCCGGTCACCCTCGGCGTTCAGGATCGCGGACTGCTTGTTGCCCTCCGCGGACAGGATCGACGCCTGCCGCTGGCCCTCGGCGGTGAGGATCACCGCGCGCTTCTCGCGGTCGGCCCGCATCTGCTTCTCCATCGAGTCCTTGATCGACGGGGGCGGGTCGATGCCCTTCAGCTCCACCCGGTTGACCCGGATGCCCCACTTGCCGGTGGCCTCGTCGAGGACACCTCGCAGGCCGGAGTTGATGGAGTCGCGGCTGGTCAGCGTCTCCTCCAGGTCCATGCCACCGACGATGTTGCGCAGGGTGGTCATGGTGAGCTGCTCGATGGCCTGGATGTAGTTGGCGATCTCGTACGTCGCCGCGACCGGATCGGTCACCTGGAAGTAGATGACGGTGTCGATGGACACCACCAGGTTGTCCTCGGTGATCACCGGCTGCGGCGGGAAGCTGACGACCTGCTCGCGCAGATCGATCATGTAGCGGAGCCTGTCGACGAACGGGACGACGACGTTCAGGCCCGCGGGCAGCGTCTCCTTGTACTTGCCGAAGCGCTCGAGGATGCCCGCGCGGGCCTGGGGGATGATCCGCACGGTGCGGGCGAGCAGGACGATCACGAAGATGAAGATCAGCGCCAGCAACGCATACACGACCGGCATGACGGTCTCCTTCTTCTCGGTGGTGCGGGTCAGGGTCAGGGCAACAGCTCGCCCACCGGGTGGACGTACGCCGTGGCGCCGCGGATCGCGAACACCTCGACGGTCGCTCCCGGCGGGATGGTGAGGCCCTCGTCGTAGGGGCAGGCGGACCAGATCTCGCCGCCGATCTTCACCCGGCCGGGGTTGAGGGCCGACAGCTCCTCGGTCACCAGACCCTGCTGCCCGACCAGCCTGTTGTGCCCGCTCACCAGGTCCGGGCCGTTGTGCAGGCGCGCGACGAGGCTCGGGCGGACCAGCAGCAGCATCGCCGCGGAGGCTCCCGCAGCCAGCAGGACCTGCAGGATGAGAGGGGCGCCGACCAGGGCGACCAGGGCGCCGACGAGGGCGCCGACCGCCATCATCAGCAGGATCAGGTCGAGGCTGACCAGCTCGGCCACGCCGAGGCCGACCGCCAGCACGAGCCAGGCGGCCCAGAGATGATCACCCAGCCACTCCACGCTGCCAGCCTATCCGCACGCAGGTCAGGCGGAGGGACGTCGGCGCGCCCGGCGACGCGCGGCCCAGCGGCCGGCCTCGTGGCTCAGCACCAGCGGCATGCCGAAGGTCTCCTCGAGGTGCTCCTCGGTGACCACGTCGTCGATCGGGCCCGCCGCGACGACCCGGCCACCGCGCAGGAGAAGGGCGTGCCCGAAGCCGGGCGGGATCTCCTCGACGTGGTGGGAGACGAGCACGGTGGCGGGCGAGGCGGGATCCATCGCCAGCGTCGACAGGGTCGAGACCAGGTCCTCCCGGCCGCCGAGGTCGAGGCCGGCGGCGGGCTCGTCGAGCAGCAGGAGCTCGGGGTCCGCCATCAGGGCCCGGGCGATCTGCACGCGCTTCCGCTCGCCCTCACTGAGGGTGCCGAAGGTCCGGTCGAGGAGGTGGTCGGCGCCGACCTGCTGCAGCAGCTCCCGAGCGCGGTCGTGGTCGAGACCGTCGTACTCCTCGCGCCAGCGGCCCACGACGCCGTACGACGCGGAGACGACGACGTCCCGCACCAGCTCCGAGCGCGGGATGCGCTCGGCCAGGGCAGCGCTGGTGAGCCCGATCCGGGGGCGCAGCTCGAAGACGTCCACGGTGCCGAGCACCTCGTCGAGGATGCCGGCCACGCCGTCGGTGGGGTGGATCTGGGCGGCCGCGACCTGCAGCAGGGTCGTCTTGCCGGCGCCGTTGGGACCGAGCACCACCCAGCGCTCCCCGTCGGCGACCCGCCACGAGATCTGGTCGAGCAGCGTCGCCTGGCCCCGTCGGACGGTCACCCCGGCGAACTCGAGCACCGCGACCATGCGGCAACCCTAGCGAGGGCTCGCCCCCGTCCGGGCGCGTAGGGTGACCGGCCGTGCCTCTCGTGCTCCCGGTCTCGGCGCGCCTGGCCTGGTGGGGAACCGCCTGGCTGCGCGGTCACGTCGTCGCCGACCTCGTGGTCGACGCGGTCCTGGCCGGTGACGCCACGCACGTCGTCGCCGGACTGCCCGGGGTCGAGGGCTCGGTCCCGCTCGTCCGGACCCTGGCCGAGCTCCGCGCGACCGGCGCCTCCGGAGTGGGGATCGCCCTCCCGGTGGCCGGAGACCCGGTCGGGCTCGGCGGCCCCGCCGCCTTCAACGCAGCGGCGCTCGACGCCGGGGAGGCGGCGGTGTGCGGGGGTATCGGGCTGGTCCCCCGTCAGGTCGGCGCGGCGGTGGAGTGGACGGCGTACGCCGCGGGGCCGTCGGCCGCTGACCGACGTCGGCGAGGCGGACCGCGCGCTCCGGCTCGCCCTCCAGGACGCGGCCACGGCGTTGGCCGAGCTCGAGGTGGCCCGCTGGCGTCCCGAGGCGGCCGACGCCCTGCTGAACCTGCACCACCGCCCTGCGCTGGCGCCGCCGCCGGGCACGCCGGCGCGCTGCGGCGAGCTCGCCGCGCGTTCCCTCCAGGCCTCGGCCATCGTGGAGCTGGCGCTCGAGGACGACGGCGGTGCGCTGAGCGCTGCCGAGGCGGCTCTGCGCCGGGAGTCGCTGCTGCCCCTGGGCGCCGCGGCGCGACGAGGTCTCGTCGCTGCCTGCTCGCCGGAGGTCTGGCCGGACGAGTGAGCCCGGTCAGCTCGTCGGACCACCCGGAGGCGGGTCGCCGTACGGGTTCGTGGGCGGCTGGCCGTAGGGGTCGGCCGGTGGCTGGCCGTACGGGTTCGTCGGCGGCTGGCCGTACGGGTCGACCGGGGGCTGGCCGTAGCCCCCGCCGGGGCCGGCGGCGTTCGCCTTGGGTGAGGGACCGTACTTGTTGTCGCCCTGGCTGTCCTGGACGTACCAGACGATCAGGACGATCCAGCCGATGCAGATCGCGAACCACAACAGCTGCCACCAGCCGGAGCGCCCCGTGTCGTGCAGGCGCCGAGCCCCCACCGCGAGGGACGGCAGCAGGACGGCCAGGTTCGCCAGACTGGCGACCAGGCCCGAGCCCGAGCCGTTCGTGGTGCCCAGGACGGCGTCGATGATGCTGGCGACGATCCCCAGCAGGAAGGTGAAGAGCACCCACCACCAGAACTCCGAGCGGCGCGCCCGGCCGTTGAAGTCGACGTACTTGCTGAAGCAGATCCTGACGGCATCGGGAAACGACACGGGACCTCCCAGAACTCACGGACATGACCGGTGGAGCCTCCCCCGAGGGGCCGGATCCGGCGCCACCGTACCGCGGGCCGGCCGCCGGAACGGGGACCTCGGGCCCTCGCCCGGTGGATCGTGCGACACGGTACGGACCGCCGCCGACATCGCGGGCGCCGCGCCGATAGCCTCGAGCCCGCCATGAGAACCACCAGGGAGCACAAGCCGGAGACCCTCCTCCTCACCGTCTCCGGCAAGGACCGGCCCGGCGTCACGTCCGCGGTCTTCGCTGCCCTGACCAAGGCCGGGGTCGAGGTCCTGGACATCGAGCAGATCGTGCTGCGACGCCGGTTGATCCTGGGCATCCTCGTGACGGCTCCGCGCGACTGGAAGCGGCTGCGCGACACCGTGCAGGCCACCGCCGACGACCTCGGGATGAGTGTCGACATCGACCACGGCACCGGCGACAACAAGGTACGGCGTGAGGGTCGGTCCCACGTGACCGTGATCGGGGCGCCGCTCAAGGCGGCCGCCATGGCCGCCGTCGCGGGCCGGATCGCCGACAGCGGCGCCAACATCGACCGGATCGAGCGGATGGCGCGCTACCCGGTCACCGCGATCGACCTGCACGTGTCCGGCGCGAACCCCGAACGGCTCCGCGCCCTGCTCGCTCTCGAGGCGGCGGCGCAGGGCGTGGACATCGCGGTGCAGCCGGCGAGCCTGCTGCGACGCGCGATGCGCCTGATCGTGATGGACGTCGACTCGACGCTGATCCAGGGCGAGGTGATCGAGCTGCTCGCCGCGCACAGCGGTCACGGCGACGAGGTCGCCCGGGTGACGGAGCGGGCCATGCGCGGCGAGCTCGACTTCGAGCAGTCGCTGCGCGAGCGGGTCGCCCTCCTGGCCGGGATCCCCAGCACCGCCCTCGACGAGGTGTACGACGAGCTGGTGCTCGCCCCGGGGGCGCGCACGCTCGTGCGCACGCTGCGCCGGCTGGGGTACCGGTTCGCCCTCGTCTCCGGTGGCTTCAGCCAGATCACCGACCGCCTCGCACAGGACCTCGGCATCCACTACGCCCGGGCCAACGAGCTGGAGATCGTCGACGGGACGATCACCGGACGCATCGTCGGAGACGTCGTCGACCGCGCCGGCAAGGCTGCTGCCGCGCGCTACTTCGCCGAGCAGGTCGGCGTACCGATGGAGTCCGTGGTCGCCATCGGCGACGGGGCCAACGACCTCGACATGCTCGAGATCGCGGGGCTCGGGATCGCCTACAACGCCAAGGCGCTGGTGCAGGAGGCGGCCGACACGACCGTGAACGTCCCCTACCTCGACGCGATCATGTACCTGCTCGGGATCAGCCGCGAGGAGATCGAGGCGCTCGACGCCGAGCACGGCGTCGTCACACCCGCCCCCCCGGTCTGACGGTCGTCAGCCGCGGCCGACGTGGAAGCCGACCAGGCGTGCGGACGCCAGGTCGAGCTCGGCCCAGTCGCCGTCCAGCACGAAGTGCGCGAGGGCGCCGGTCGGGAAGCCGGTCGCCATCTGCTGGAGGCAGTCCGCGTCGCCGGTGCCGTCGTCCAGGAGCTGCGCCAGGTAGGCCATCGTGGGGTTGTGGCCGACGACGACGAGGGCCGTCGCCTCGTCGACGGTCTCGCGCACCAGGTCCAGCGCGGTCTCGGGCCCCGCGGCGTACAGGCTCTCGGAGTAGGTCGCCTCCGCCTCGAACGAGCCGCCCTCGGCCACCGCCAGCCACGTCCCCGCCGTACGCCGGGCCGAGGACACCAGGGCGGCGTCCGGCACGAAGCCGCGGTCCGCGAGCCACCGGCCGGCCTCGAGCGCGTCGTTCCACCCCCGCGCGGCCAGCTCGCGGTCGTGGTCGGTCTCCCCACCGGGCTCGGCCTTGGCATGGCGCATCACGACGAGCTGCCGGGACTGTGCGCTCACCATGCCTCCGCGTGAGCTCGCCGTTCGCGCGCTCCCTCACTGCGACGTCCAGCCCTCGGGCCGACGCCCGCTCCTGCTCCGTTCACGGTGGCACTCTGGCACCGGCTAGCCTTCCCTGTCATGCCCGAGGTCGCCGAGGAGGAACCCAGTCCGACGGGTGCGGCATCGCACGCGTCGCCTCCCGCCGGTCCGTTGATGATCATCGGCGGCGCCGAGGACAAGCTGCGCAAACGCACGATCCTCAAGGACTTCGTCGCCGCGGCCGGTGGCCCGGACTCGCGCATCGTGGTGATCCCGACCGCCTCCAGCCTGGGCAACGAGGTCGTCGAGGTGTACGACGCGCTGTTCCGGCGGCTGGGCGCCGGCGAGGTCGCAGCGGTCCGGCCGCACAGTCGCGACGAGGCCCACGGAGCCGACCTGGTGGCGCGCGTCGACGACGCGACGGGCGTCTTCATGACCGGGGGCAACCAGCTGAAGCTCTCCGCGATCGTGTGCGGCACCCCCCTCGGCGACGCCGTGGTCCGCGCCCACGAGCGCGGGGTGGTCGTCGCGGGCACCTCGGCCGGCGCGAGCATCCAGTCGTCCCACATGGTCGCCTTCGGCGTCGGTGGGGCGACCCCGAAGCAGCGGATGACGCAGGTGGCCGCGGGGCTGGGGCTGCTGCGCACCACGGTGATCGACCAGCACTTCGACCAGCGCAACCGCTACGGCCGGCTGCTGATGATCGTGTCGCAGTCGCCCCAGCTCCTGGGCATCGGCGTCGACGAGGACACCTGCGCCACGGTCCGCGTCGAGGACGGCCACGAGGTGCTGCGCGTCAGCGGCCGCGGCGCGGTCACGGTCCTCGACCCGCAACGGCTCGTGACGAACGCCTACGAGGCGAAGCGGTCCACGCCCCTCCTGGCGAGCGGCATCATCCTCCACGTCCTGCCGGCCGGTGCGGCGTACGACCTGACGACGCGGGAGCTGCAGCCACGCGCGGTCCGCGTCTCGGAGGAGGACGCCGCGGAGCTGGCCGAGGCGCAGGCGGACCTGCAGCAGATGGCCCGCGACATCGCCGCGGGCGATCGCTCTCCGGCCACGCTGCGGCGACGCCTGGCCCGCAAGCGCCCGTCCCGGAAGACTGGCGCCACCGACCCGGCCGACACCCCCGCCGACGACCCAGCCCAGCAGGACGGAGCACCCCGGTGACCGAGCGCCCCACCCCGGACCTCGAGATTCTGGAGACCCGCGTCTACCGGGGCCCCAACATCTGGTCCTACGACAAGGCGATCCATCTCGTCGTCGACCTCGGTGGGCTCGAGCAGTTCCCGACCGACAAGCTCCCCGGCTTCACCGACCACCTCCTCGAGGCCCTCCCCGGCCTCTCGCACCACTCCTGCTCGCGCGGCCGCAAGGGCGGCTTCGTGGAGCGCCTGCACGAGGGCACCTGGCTCGGACACGTCACCGAGCACACGGCGCTCGCCCTGCAGCAGGTCGTGGGCCACGACATCCGGCGCGGCAAGACCCGCGGGGTGAAGGGCGAGCCCGGCCACTACAACGTCATCTACGGCTACATCGACGAGAACGTCGGGCCTCGCGGCCGGCCGGCTGGCGGCCCGGCTGGTCAACCACCTCGTCCAGGCGGACCCGGAGTTCGACTGGGAGGAGGAGCTCGAGTCCTTCATCCTCCGCGCCGAGCGGACGGCGTTCGGTCCGTCGACGCAGGCGATCCTGGACGAGGCGGTCAGCCGCGACATCCCGTGGATCCGGCTCAACCAGTACTCCCTCGTGCAGCTGGGGCAGGGCGTCCACGCGAAGCGGATCCGGGCCACGATGACCTCCGAGACGAGCTCGATCGCCGTCGACATCGCCTCCGACAAGGACCTCACCACCAAGCTCCTCGGGGCCGCCGGGCTGCCGGTGCCCAAGCAGGAGTCGGTCCGCTCCGCCGACCAGGCCGTCGCGGCCGCCCGTCGGATCGGGTTCCCGGTCGTCGTCAAGCCGCTCGACGGCAACCACGGCCGGGGGGTCTGTCTCGACCTGGAGAACGACGACGACGTGCGCGAGGCGTTCCCGGTGGCGGAGGAGCAGTCCCGCCGCGGCGTCTGCATCGTCGAGTCCTTCGTGACCGGCAAGGACTACCGCTGCCTCATCATCGACGGCCGGATGGCCGCCATCGCCGAGCGGGTCCCGGCCTCGGTCACCGGCGACGGACGCGCCACCGTGCGCGAGCTCGTCGACCTGACGAACGCCGACCCGCGTCGCGGTGTCGGCCACGAGAAGGTGCTCACCCGGATCAAGATCGACGCCGCCGCCGAGGACGTGCTGGCCGGTCAGGGCCACACCCTCGACTCGGTGCCGGCCGAGGGCGAGACCGTGAAGCTGGCGCTCACCGGCAACATGTCGACGGGCGGCATCTCGATCGACCGCACCTTCGAGGCCCATCCGGAGAACGTCGAGATCGCCGAGGAGGCGGCCCGGATGATCGGGCTCGACATCGCCGGCATCGACTTCATCTGCCCCGACATCACCGAGCCCGTGCGCGACACGGGAGGCGCCATCTGCGAGGTGAACGCCGCGCCCGGCTTCCGGATGCACACGCACCCCACCATCGGCGAGCCGCAGTTCATCTCCAAGCCGGTCGTCGACATGCTCTTCCCGCCCGGTGCGGCGTCGCGCATCCCGATCGTCGCGGTGACCGGCACCAACGGCAAGACCACGACCTCGCGGATGATCAGCCACATCTTCAAGGGGATGGGGCGCAAGGTCGGCATGACCTCCACGGACGGCGTCGTCATCGACGAGCGGCTGCTGATCCGGGCCGACGCGTCGGGTCCGCGCAGCGCCCGGATGGTGCTGCAGAACCCCCGCGTCGACTTCGCGGTCTTCGAGGTCGCCCGCGGCGGCATCCTGCGCGAGGGCCTCGGCTACGAGCGCAACGACGTGGCCGTGGTCCTCAACGTGCAGCCGGACCACCTCGGCCTGCGTGGCATCGACACCGTCGAGCAGCTCGCCGACGTCAAGGCCGTGGTGGTCGAGGCGGTGCCGCGCGACGGCCACGCCGTCCTCAACGCCGACGACCCCCTGGTCCGCGAGATGCGCCGCAGGTGCTCGGGCCAGGTCGTGTGGTTCTCCATGGAGGAGCCCGGCTCGGAGGTGCGGGAGCTGATCGAGGCCCACTGCCGCCGCGGTGGCAAGGCGCTCGTCCTGAACCCCTCCGACCGCGGCGAGATGATCGTGGTCAAGCACGGCCGTCGCGAGATGCAGCTGGCCTGGACCCACCTGCTCCCCGCGACGTTCCAGGGTCGGGCCCGGATGAACGTGCAGAACTCCCTCGCGGCGGCCGCCGCGGCGTTCGCGGCCGGGGCGCCGCTCCACGACATCCGCCAGGGGTTGCGCACCTTCTCGACCAGCTACTACCTCTCGCCGGGTCGCCTCAACGAGGTCGACGTCAACGGCGTGCACGTGATCGTCGACTACTGCCACAACGCTCCCGGCATGCGAGCGCTCGGCGACTTCGTGGACCGCGTCGGCGAGACCCTCACCACGACCTCGGAGCTGGGGAAGCCGTCGCGGATCGGGGTCATCGCCACCGCCGGGGACCGGCGCGACCAGGACATGCGCGAGCTCGGCGAGGTCGCCGCCCAGCACTTCGACGTCGTGATCGTCCGTGAGGACGACAACCTGCGCCGCCGGGAGCGCGGTGTCACGGCGGGACTGGTGGCCGAGGGCGTGCGGCAGGCGATCGCCGACGGCTCGCGCTGCAAGCAGGTCGAGATCATCCTCGACGAGATCGAGGCGGTCCGGCACGCGATGGCGCGGGCGAACCCCGGCGACCTCGTCGTGTTCTGCGTCGACAAGCACGGCGCGGTGATGAGCGAGCTGGAGAACTGGTCGACGTTCGCCCAGGCCGGCTCCGGCGAGAACCCCGACGCGCCCTCCGCGGACCCCGACTACACGCCGGCGGAGCCGGTCGAGGTCGCGCCCACGTCGTAAGGCGCCAGCGGCCCCGCAGCGAAGGCGCTCGGCGCGCCACGTCAGGGCCGCTCCGGACCAGGCAGATGGACAGATCCGGTCGCCCGGTGACCCTGCATCGGCGCCGTGGGCGGCAGCGAGCAGCCGTGCCACCAGACGGCGTGCTCGAGCGCTCGCCGACCAGCAGGACGGCGCAGGGCCCCGTGCCAGGGACACGGCCGCCGTCACCAGGGCAGCGTGGTTCCACCCGTCGACGAGGGCGCGCGGTCGTCCAGCGGGCCGGACGGGACCGCCACCGACCGACACCACGGTGACGCCGAGCGCGGAGCCGAGGTAGCGGGCGGTGTTGTTGGCCCCCGAGCCGAGCCCGGCCTGGTCGGCCGGCACGCTGGCGACGCTCTCGCGACCCAGCGAGGCGTTCAGCACCCCGGTGGCGACGCCGGCCACGAGCAGGCCGGGCACGAAGCGCCACGGTGCCGCTGCGTCGTCCACGCCCCAGAGCATCAGCTGGCCGGCGGCGATCGACGACGAGGGCGATGCCCATCCGGGCGCGGCCGGTCCAGTGGTGCGGGAGCCGCCGAGCGGCGACCGCGGTGACGACGCTCGGTCCGGACCACGCCAGCATCAGCCACGCCGTCGTGGTCGGCGGCAGCCCCAGGGCGAGCCCGGCGAACCCGGACACGTAGGAGAGCAGGGCGATGATGCCGGCCCCGGTGGCCAGCGGCGGC
This sequence comes from uncultured Actinomycetota bacterium, assembly GCA_963742195.1. Lineage (GTDB taxonomy): Bacteria > Actinomycetota > Actinomycetes > Propionibacteriales > Nocardioidaceae > Nocardioides. Next base: position 232,832 of record CAVULA010000002.1, on the reverse strand, counting down.
GAGGGTGGCGGCCACGAACGCCGGCCGGCGGAACAGGCCGAGGTCGATCATCGCGTGGTCGGAGCGCCGCTCGACGACCACGAACGCCGCTCAGCAGGAGCAGGCGCCGACGACGCAGCAGGCCCAGCGTCACCGGGAGCGTCCAGCCCGGCGCGGCCCTCGGTCAGACCGGCCAGCAGGGCGCTCGTGCCCGCCGGCGAGCGTCACGCACTCCCGGCACGTCGAGCCGGGCCCGGTGCGGCGACCGGGACTCCGAGCACCCCGTGGCGGTGACCGCGAGCAGGACCCCGGCGACGGCCACCACGACGTAGACGTCGCGCCACGAGCCCCACCGCGCCAGCCACGTCGAGAGGATCGGGCCCACGGCGATCCCGGCCCCGACGCTGGCGCCCCAGAGCCCGGTCGCGCGAGCCCGCTCGAGCGGGTCGGCGAACGCCACGGCGAGCATGCCCAACCCGGCCGCGACCACGGCGGCACCGCCGGCGCCCTCGATGATCCGGGCCGCGACGAACACCTCCACGTCGGGCGTGACCGCGGCGACCAGCGAGCCCACGGCGAGCAGCAGGGAGCCGGCCACGAAGGCGCGGCGGCGGCCGTAGTCGTCGGCCACCCGCCCTGCGGTGAGCAGGAACGCGCCGAGGCCGATCGACATCGAGCTCAGGATCCAGGTCCGTGCGGACGGGCCCGCGTCGAGGCCGGCTGCCGTCTGGTTCAGGTTGGCCAGCGGAGCGGTGAACGCCACCAGCACGGCCAGGGTGCCGAGGGTGGCGCTGAGGAGGGTCCGGCGGGCCTGGGTCACGAGCTGCTCCATTTGGTCTGATGGTTGAACTCGAAGGACGCTAGCATATAGTCTTGTCATCAGACCATCCGATTCGCCCACGGAGGACCCGATGCCCCTCGGCACCGACTACGCCCGCCAGGACTGCTCGCTGGCGCGCGCCCTCGAGGTCGTCGGCGAGCGGTGGACGCTGCTGATCCTGCGCGACTGCTTCTTCGGCGTACGCCGCTTCTCCGACTTCGAGGCCCACCTCGACATCTCCAAGGCCGTGCTGTCCGCCCGGCTCGACGCCCTGGTCGCCGACGGGCTGCTGACGCGGACCGGCACCGGTCACCCTGAGTACGCGCTCACCGACGACGCGCTCGGGCTCTGGCCGGCCGTGCACGCGCTGGCCCAGTGGGGAGAGCGCCGGACGACCCCGGGACGCCCGCGCCGGCTGTTCGCCCACGTCGGCTGCGGCGACCTCGACGGCGACGGGCGCTGCCGGGCGTGCAGCCGGTGCCCCCGCCCCGCGACCTCGAGGTCCGCCCCGGCCCGGGTGCCGACCTCACCCTGCGCGACGACCCGGTCTCGGTGGCGCTGCGGGAGCCGCACCGGCTGCTCGAGCCGCTCGTGGTCCGCTGAGCCCTCCGCGGACGCCCGGAGAGCCGCGTCCCGGGTGCGCGAGGATCGCGGCATGCGGATCCTGGTGCTCTCGGACCTGCACTACCGACTCCCCCACTACGACTGGCTGGTCGGCGCCAGCGAGCAGGTGGACGTCGTGGCCCTCGTCGGCGACCTCGTCGACGTCGTCAGCCCGGTCCCCCACCAGGTGCAGACCGTGGTCGTGACCACCTACCTCGGTGAGCTGGCCGGGCGCACGCGGGTCCTCGCAGCATCGGGCAACCACGACCTCGACGGCCCTGGGCCGCACGGTGAGCAGGTCGCCGCCTGGTTGCAGCGGACCGGGCACCCCTCCCTGCTGGTGGACGGGATGTCGGTGGACATCGGGGACACGCGCTTCACGGTCTGCCCGTGGTGGGACGGCCCGGTGACCCGCGCGGAGGTGGCCGCCCAGCTCGCGGCCGCAGCCGTCGACCGCCCCGCCCGGTGGGTCTGGCTCTACCACGCGCCGCCCGCGGGGACGCCGCTGTGCCACGACGGGCGGCGTACGTTCCCGGACCAGGACCTCGCCGACTGGATCGCCGAGCACGAGCCGGAGGTGGTGCTGTGCGGCCACATCCACCAGTCGCCCTGGGCGGCCGGCGGATCCTGGCACGCCCGGCTGGGACGCACCTGGGTGTTCAACGCGGGCAAGCAGATCGGGCCGGTGCCGGCCCACATCACGCTGGACACCGAGGCCGGGACGGCGAACTGGTACGGGGTGTTCGAGTCAGAGACCCTGAGCCTCGCCTGACGGCTCCTCGTGGGCGTGGTCACCCTCCGGGTCCCTCGCCGACCCGGTCGTGGTGACGCGGACCCTGGTGGTGGAGCAGGGTGTCGAGGATCTGGTCGACCAGACCGAGGTGACCGCCGGCGTCGGAGAACTGGCGCTTCACGTCGACCAGGTAGCGGGTCATCCCGTCCAGCCGGGAGGCCGTGGTGCGCAGCACCGTCGAGCGCGGCTCCGGGGTTCTCGGTGAGGAACGCGATCGCGTCGTCGGCCACGCGGACCTGCACCTCGCCGGCCGCCCGCACCGTGGCGGTCGCCGGCCGGCCGAGCACGGCCGACATCTCCCCGAAGACGGCCCCGGGGGTGTCGATGCGAGCGAAGGCCACGCCGTCGTGCTCGACGACCACGCCGCCCGAAGCCAGCACCAGGAGGCCGCCGGGGGCAGCACCCTCCTCGATCAGGACAGCCCCGTCCGCCACGGTGACGAGCGGGAGATCGGCACTCAGGGCCAGCAGATCGGTCACCCGTGCAGTGTGGAGGATGCGTCAGCCGGCCGGCACGGCGTCCCGTACCTTGGCCCGCAGCCGCGCGGGGGTGTCCGGCGTACCGCCGTGCTCCTGGATCCAGGCGTACACCGCCGTGCGCTGGGCGTGGCACATCAGACCGACCACGTCTCCGGGACGGGCCTGGGCCACGAGTCCGGCGAGGCAGTCGACCTCCGTGTCGTACGACGCCACGTCGGTGACCCCGACCCGCTCCGCGCCGGCCCGCAGCAGGCCGTCGAGCTCCTCGAGGCGCCGGCCCCGGAGATAGCGCTCCTTGTGCGCGATCGCCACGACGTCGGCCCCCATCGCCCCGATCTCGCCGAGCCGGCCGAGCAGGTCGTCGGTCCGGTCACCCACCGCCCCGAGCCCGAGCAGCAGCCGCGAGCCGGGAGGGCGTACGCCGGCCATCACCTCCAGCAGCGCCTCGAGGCCGGCCTCGTTGTGCGCCAGGTCGATCACGACCGTCGCCGCTCCCTCGGTCGCAGGCGTCCCGACCGGCACCGTGAAGAGGTTCATCCGGCCGGGGTTGTGCTCGGCGTCGGGCCGGAACGTACGGAGCCCCTCGACCACACGGTCGCGCGGGATCCCGGCAGCCAGAGCCGCCGAAGCCGCCGCCAGGGCGTTCTCGACGTTGAAGCTCGACAGTCCGGCGAGCGTCATCGGCACGTCGACCAGCTCGACGAGGGGCTCGGCGTCGGCTCCCGCGCGCAGGACCGAGATCCAGCCGTCGATGACGGTGGTGGCGTGGCCCCGCTCGTCGAGGGTCTCGCGGATCGCCGGGGCGTCGGGGTCGCGGGAGAAGACCCACGGCCGCGCACGGGTCACCCTGCGCATCGCGAACACACGGGGGTCGTCGCCGTTGAGCACCGCCCAGCCGCTGCGCCGGGTGATGCGGGGCACGACCGCCTTCACCTCCGCGAGCTGGTCGAGGGTGTCGATCCCCTGCATGCCGAGGTGGTCGGCGCTCACGTTGGTCACCACCGACACGTCGTTGCGGGTGACGCCGATCCCCTTCAGCAGGATGCCCCCGCGGGCGGTCTCGGTGACGGCGAGCTCGACGCCGGGCAGCCCGAGCACGGTGCCGGCCCCGCTCGGCCCGGAGTAGTCACCGGCCTCCACGAGCTCCCCGTCGAGATAGATCCCGTCGGTGTTGGACCAGCCGACCACTCGGCCGGCGGTGCGGCCGATGTGGGCGATCATCCGGCTGGTCGTCGTCTTGCCGTTGGTGCCGGTGACGGCCACCACCGGGACCTGCGGCGTGATCGTGGACGGTGCCGGCCCCTCGGGAGAGGTGGCGACGCGTACCGCGGCCCGGCTGACGGCGTCCTCGACGTCGTCCATCGGGACCGCGTCGAGGACGGCGGCGACGGCGCGGCCCATCTCCTCGGCCCGGTCCCGGTGCCGCCAGGGATAGGCCACGACGACGACGTGCGGGTCGTTGGTGGCGCGGACGCGCACGGCGACGCGGACCGCCCCCGACTCCCGGGCGACCGCGCGCACCAGCCGGGTGACCGCGCGAAGTGCGAACCGTTGCCGGAAGCCGGTGTCGGGCTCCCCGGGTCGTGCACCCGACAGCCCGATCCGGCGCGCCAGCCGCTCAGCGGTGACCGTCGGCGCGGACGCCAGCGGGGAGATGTCGAGCGTGAGCTTGACGGCCGCACGGGGGAAGTAGAGGTTCGGGCCCTCGAGGACCCGCAGCTCGATGAGCGACGTCACCGGGAGCCCACCCTCACCGAGCGGTGTCGTCACGCGCCCATGGCGTGGAAACCGCCGTCGACGTGCACGATCTCGCCCGTGGTGGCCGGGAAGAGGTCGGACAGCAGCGCACACACGGCCCGCGCCGTCGGCTCCTGGTCCTTCTCGTCCCAGCCGAGCGGCGCGCGGTCGCTCCACAGCGACTCGAGCTGCTCGAAGCCCGGGATCGCCTTGGCGGCCAGGCTCTGCAGCGGACCTGCACTGACCAGGTTGCACCGGATGCCCTCGGGGCCGAGATCGCGCGCGACGTAGCGCGACGTGGACTCCAGCCCGGCCTTGGCCACGCCCATCCAGTCGTACGCCGGCCAGGCGACGGTGGCGTCGAAGGTCAGGCCGACGATCGAGCCGCCGCGCCCCATCAGTGGGTGGCACGCCATGGCCAGCGCCTTCAGGGAGTACGCCGACACCTGGACGGCCTGCGCGACATCGGGCCAGGGGCCCTGCAGGAACTTCCCGCCGAGCAGCGTCTCCGGGTTGCCGAACGCGATGGAGTGCACCACGCCGTCCAGCCCGTCCACGTGCTCACGGACCGCGTCGGCGAGCCCCTCGAGGTGGGCCTCGTCGGTCACGTCCAGCTCGAGCACCGGCGGCTCGGTCGGCAGCCGCTTGGCGATCCGCCGGGTGATGCCGAGGGCGCGCCCGAAGTTGGAGATCAGCACGGTGGCTCCCTGCTCCTGCGCGACCTTCGCCACCGAGAAGCCGATCGAGGAGTCCATCGTCACGCCCGCGACCAGGATCCGCTTGCCGTCCAGGATGCCCATGATCTCTCCTTGTGGTGGTGTGCGACCGCGGTGTGTCCGGGATCGTAGGTCGTCGGGTCGACGAGGGTCAGTGCCCCATGCCGAGGCCACCGTCGACGGGGATCACCGCGCCGGTGACGTAGGCGGCACCCGGTGAGGCCAGCCAGAGCGACCGCCGAGGCGACCTCGTCGGGCGACGCGTACCGCTGCAGCGGCACCTGCGTCTTGATCGCGGCCCGCTGCTCGTCGGTGAGCACCGCGGTCATGTCGGTCTCCACGAAGCCCGGCGCCACGACGTTCGTGGTGATGGAGCGCGAGCCGAGCTCGCGTGCCAGGGACCGAGCCATGCCGACCAGGCCGGCCTTCGACGCCGCGTAGTTGACCTGCCCCGCCGATCCGAGCAGGCCCACCACCGAGGAGATCAGGATGATCCGGCCGCGGCGCAGCCGCAGCATGCCCTTCGCGGCACGCTTGGTGAGACGGAAGGTGCCGGTCAGGTTGGTGTCGATCACCGAGGACCAGTCGTCCTCGGACATCCGGAGCAGCAGGGTGTCGGCGGTGATGCCGGCGTTCGCGACCAGGACCTCGACGGCACCGTGGGCGGCCTCGACCTCCGCGAACGCCGCCTCCACCGCCTCGGCGTCGGTGACGTCGCAGCGCAGGTCCAGGGCACCCTCCGGGCCGCCCCCGGACCTCGAGGTGACGGCCACCCGGTCACCCTGGAGGAGGAAAGCCTCGGCGATCGCGCGCCCGATGCCGCGGTTGCCTCCGGTCACCAGGACCGATCGCGGGGCGACGTCTGGCTCGGGCAGCTGCTCGGAGTCGCTCACGGCGACGACGCTAGTGACTACCCGCCGGTAGTCACAAACACGGGCGCCCTCGTCGGTGGCCCGGTGCGCCTCGCTCAGCGCAGGTGGACGGTGTCGTTGACGACGCCCGCGGCGAAGCGGAGGTCGTACCCGAGCGAGGCGAGCGCGCTACGACGGCCCGTGAAGGGCTGGTGGTGGCGAGAGCTCCGTCGCCGGTCGGTGCTGGTCGTGCGCATGTGACGAGGAGGGACGGCCCCGGGCGCTGATACGTGGGGGCGGCCCGCGCTCGAGCCGTACCTAGTCGTCCTCGAGCCGGAAGCCGACCTTGAGCCCGACCTGGAAGTGCTCGACGTCGCCGTCCTTGACCTGACCCCGCACCTGGGTCACCTCGAACCAGTCCACGTGGCGCAGGGTCGTGCTCGCCCGGCGAACGGCGTTCCGGATGGCCTCGTCGATCCCGTCCGGCGACGTGCCGACGAGCTCGGTGACGCGGTAGGTGCGGTTGGACATGGGAGACCTCCAAAGGTCGGGAGCGCGCGGCGCGGTGGGCCGATGCTAGCGAGACGGCCGCGGCCAGGCCCATCCGTCCGGGCTCCGGCTCCGAACACCTACCGGGCGGCGCTCCACCTCGCGACAGCCGACCTAGGATGGAACGATGGCAAGGAAGCGGGCGCAGGACGCCCCGGTCCGGATCACGACCGCTCAGTCGAGCGTCGGGGCGGACATCTCCCACCGGCAGCGCCGCTACCTGATCGCCATGGGTGTCCGCACGCTGTGCTTCCTGGTGGTGGCGCTCCTGGCCGTCACCCATCTCGGCCCCGGCTGGCTGCCGTGGATCTTCGTGGCCGGCGCGGTGCTGCTGCCGTACGTGGCCGTGGTCATGGCCAATGCCTCCGGAACGAAATCGGACGGATTCGAGCTGTTGGACGGCCCATCGCAGGAGCGAGAGCTGCCCAGAGGCACGAAATCCGAATGATTTACCGTGTTTTGTGGGTTGGTTCCGTCCGGTTGATCGTGCAACAATCGCGCTCGTGTCCGTCGGGTTCCCCGAGCCGGCGAGCACCGACGAGTGCCGGAAAGCTTCCCCCGTGGCTGTCTGGCACTCGTCGTCATTTCCAGACCTTCCGACGCCCGGTCTCGCCCGGCGGCGAACGGCGTGCGCTAGCCCCCGATGGCCGACATCGGCCGGTCCGGCTGCAGGAACGTCGGGTCGTTGATGCCGTGCCCGGGCAGCTTGCCCGCCATCGCGGTCAGCCAGCGCTCGGCCAGCTCGTCGTCGGAGGCGCCGCCCCGCATCGCCGCGCGCAGATCGGACTCCTCGCGCGCGAACAGGCAGTTGCGCACCTGACCGTCCGCGGTCAGCCGGACCCGGTCGCAGTCCCCGCAGAACGGGCGGGTGACCGAGGCGATGACGCCCACGGTGGCCGGCCCGCCGTCGACGAGGAACAGCTCCGCAGGGGCGCTGCCTCGCGGCTCACGGGCCGGCGACAGCGTGAACTCGCGCGCCAGCTTCTCGAAGATCTCGTCGGCGGTGACCATCTGGTCACGGTGCCAGTCGTGCTGCGCGTCGAGCGGCATCTGCTCGATGAAGCGCAGCTCGTAGTCGTGGTCGATCGCCCAGGCGAGCAGCTCGCACGCGTCGTCGTCGTTGACGCCCCGCAGGAGCACCGCGTTGATCTTGACCGGTCGCAGCCCGGCGTCGTGGGCCGCCTTGGCGCCCCGGAGGACGTCGTCGAGCCGGTCGCGCCGGGTGATCGTGGCGAACCGCTGCGGGTCGATGGTGTCGAGACTGATGTTGACGCGGTCGAGACCGGCCGCGGCCAGGGCGCGGGCGTTGCGCTCCAGCCCGAGCGCGTTGGTGGTGACCGACAGCTGGAGGTGGTCGCCGAGCGCGCGGGTACGCGCGACGATGTCGACCAGGCCGCGGCGTACCAGCGGCTCACCGCCGGTGAACCGCACCTCGTGGACGCCGAGGCGCTCCACGGCGATGGAGATCAGGCGTACCACCTCGTCATCGGTGAGCACCTCGGCATGGGGCAGCCAGTCGAGGCCCTCGGCGGGCATGCAGTAGGAGCACCGCAGGTTGCAGCGATCGGTCAGCGACACCCGGAGGTCGGTCGCCACTCGGCCGTACGCGTCGGCCAACGGTCGCTGCATGCTCACCCGGTCATCCTAGGCACGGGCGCCCACATCCGGCTCACCCTCGCCCCGATAGCCTCGAACGGTGCGGAGTCTGCGGTTCCTCGTCAGCCGACGCTGGCTCCTGTTCCTGGCCGTCGTCCTGCTGCTCGCCTACGCCTGCCTGCTGCTCGGTCGCTGGCAGTGGCACCGGCTGGAGTCGAAGAAGACGAACAACCAGATCATCCGCACCAACGAGAACGCCTCACCGCGGCCCGTGGCGCAGGTTCTCCGCGAGGGCCGCAACCCGGACCCGACGCAGCAGTACGCCGTGGTGTCGGCCACCGGCACGTACGACGTCGGCCAGGACGGTCATCATCCGCTACCAGACCGACGACCACGGGCAGTCCGGCGTCGACGTCGTCGTGCCGCTGGTCACGCCGTCGGGGACCGCGCTCCTCGTCGACCGGGGCTGGCTGGCGACCCCGAACCAGGGACTGACCGACCCGTCCCAGGTGCCGCCTCCCCCCTCCGGGACCGTCACCGTCACCGGCTCGGTGCGCCGCGACGCGGGCGGCGAGCTCCGCCCAGGTGGTCGACGGGTCCGCCCGGGCCGTCTCGAGCGCCCGGATCGAGCCCGCCATCGGGATCCCGGTGTACGGCGGGTTCGTCGACCTGAAGACCGAGACCCCCGCGGCTGCCACCCCGCTGGAGCTCGCCGAGCCGCCGGATCTCGGCAACGGCCCGCACTTCTTCTACGCCCTCCAGTGGTGGTTCTTCGGACTCCTCGCTCTCTTCGGCTTCGGCTACCTCGCCTGGGAGGAGGCGACGGGCCGGGCGCAGCGGCGCCGGGACCAGCAGCCGGCGCGGAAGGCGAGCCCGAGACCGCGCCGGACGAACCTGTCACCGGCCGGCCCGGCCTCAGGAGTCCGGAGCCTGCCTCGGTCGACCGGGAGCACGGCGCCGGGAAGGGACCCTAGAAGCTGTCGCCCCTGCGCCAGGCCATCTCCTGGAGCTCGAAGGTGTTGCCGTCAGGGTCGGCGAAGTCCGCGCCCCTGACCCCGCCCCCGAAGTCGCGGATCTCGCCGATCGCCACCCCTCGGCGGACGAGCTCCGCACGCGTCTCGGTGAGGTCCTCCACCACCAGGTGCACGCCTCGGACACTGCCGGGCACTCCCCCGTAGACGTCCAGCCCGGTCCCGAGCCCGAGGGAACAGCCCGAGCCCTCCGGCGTCAGCTGGACGATCCGTACGCCGTCGCTCGGACGGACGTCGAAGTCCTGGGTGAAGCCCAGCTGCTCCACGTAGAAGGCCACGGCCCGGTCGACGTCCGAGACCGGGAGCGGGATCAGCTCCACTTTCATGTGCACCGGTGACGAACCTCCTCGGATGGCTGACCTGTGCCGCGATCATGGCACGGGCGGTCACACCGGCTGCGCGAGCGGCACACCGGTCTCGTCATGAGGGCGGAACTGGGTCCGGTAGAGGTCGGCGTAGAGGCCGCCCTGGGCGAGCAGCTCGGCATGGGTGCCGCGCTGCACGATGCGACCGGCCTCGACCACGAGGATCAGGTCCGCGTCGCGCACCGTGGAGAGCCGGTGGGCGATGACGAGGGAGGTCCGGCCGGCGAGCGCCGCGTCGAGGGCCCGCTGCACCGCGACCTCGGACTCGCTGTCGAGGTGGGCCGTCGCCTCGTCCAGGACCACGATGGGGGGCGCCTTGAGCAGCAGCCGGGCGATCGCCAGCCGCTGCCGCTCGCCACCGGACAGGCGGTAGCCGCGGTCGCCGACCACGGTGTCGAGACCGTCGGGCAGCGACCGGATCAGGTAGGCGATCTGGCCCGCCTCGAGGGCCTCCCAGATCTGGTCGTCGTCGGCGTCGGGCCGGGCGTAGAGCAGGTTCTCGCGGATGGTGTCGTGGAACATGTGGGCGTCCTGCGTCACGTAGCCCACGGAGTCCTCGAGGGACTGCAGGGTCACGTCGCGTACGTCGTGCCCGCCGACCCGCACGACGCCGGACGTGGCGTCGTACAACCGCGCGACCAGGTGCGTGACCGTCGTCTTGCCGGCGCCGGAGGGACCGACGAGGGCCACCATCTGACCGGACCCGGCCTCGAACGAGAGGTCGTGCAGCACCTCTCCCCCGTCGCGGGACTCGGTCCGGGCGATGTTCTCCAGGGATGCCAGCGACACGTCCTCGGCCCGGGGGTAGCCGAACGACACGTGCTCGAACTCCAGCGTCGACGCCGTCGGCGGGAGCACCACGGCGTCCGGCCGCTCCTCGATGAGGGACGGCAGGTCGAGCACCTCGAAGACCCGGTCGAAGCTGACGAGCGCGGTCATCACGTCCACCCGGACGTTCGACAACCCCTGGAGCGGACCGAGCAGCCGCAGGAGCAGGGTGCCGAGGGCGAGCAGGGTGCCGACCGAGAGGTTCCCCTGGATCACCAGGTAGCCGCCGACGCCGTAGACCAGGGCCGTGGCCAGGGAGGGCACCAGCGTCATCGCCGCGAAGAACACGCGGGTCAGCAGGTTGATCCGGACGCCGAGGTCGCGCACGGTCGCAGCCTTGGCGGCGAACCGCTCGTCCTCGGTCTCACGGTGCCCGAACAGCTTCAGCAGCATGGCGCCGCCGACGTTGAACCGCTCGGTCATCGCCGTCGCCATGTCGGCGTTGCCGTTCATCCGCGTGCGCGTGAGCGTCGCCAGCCGGCCACTGACCCATCGGGAGGTCAGCACCAGGAACGGGAAGAGCAGGAGGCAGAGCACGGTCACCTGCCAGCTGAGCGCCAGCATGGTGGCGCCGACCACGACGACCGAGACGACGTTGGAGACGGTGCCGGACAGGGTGGAGGTGAACGCGCTCTGCGCGCCGATCACGTCGGAGTTGAGGCGGCTGACGAGCGCGCCGGTCTGGGTCCGGGTGAAGAACGCGAGCGACTGGCGCTGCACGTGGGCGAAGACCCGGGTCCGCAGGTCGTAGATCAGACCCTCGCCGATCCGGCTGGAGAGATAGCCGGTGGCCAGCCCGAGGCCCGCGTCGGCGACGGCGGCCAGCGCGATGCCGACCGCGAGCCAGACGACCATGGAGACGTCCTTCATCGGCGATGCCGACGTCGACCAGTCGCTTCATCAGCAGCGGAGGGACGACGACGAGCAGGGCGTCGAGGACGGTCAGCCCGAGGAAGAGAGCGATGGTGGCCCGATGCGGTCGGGCGAAGGTGAGGACCCGGCGCACCGTGCGGCCCTCGATCTTGTTCTCCACGACGGAACGGTCCGACCGCAGGTGGCGCCACGAGGCGCCCACCGAGCCCATCGACATCGGCCCAACCTCCTCCGCGGTCTAGCCGCTCATCATCCGGCTCAGCTCCCGGAACCTCCGGGTCTGCGCCTCGCGTTCGTGTCGTCGCTGCTCGTCGAGCGTCCGGCCGGGGGCGCCCAGCAGCAGCGCCTTGGTCTCGCGGACCGCGCCGGGCAGCGGCACGGTGACCGCCGCGACCAGGTCGGCCACCGCGGCATCGAGCTCGGCCACCGGGCAGACGACGGTCGCCAGCCCGATCTCCAGAGCCTCGGCCGCACCCACCACCCTGGCGGTGGCGCAGATCTCCAAGGCCCTGGCGTAGCCAACGCTCTCGACGAGGGGCTTTGTTCCCGTCAGGTCCGGCACCAGGCCGAGCGCCGCCTCCTTCATGCAGAACGAGACGTCGTCCCCCACCACGCGCAGGTCGCAGGAGAGGGCGAGCTGGAAGCCGGCGCCGATCGCGTGCCCCTGCACCACCGCCACGGAGATGAAGCGCGGGTCGCGCAGCCAGGTGAAGCCGCGCTGGAACGCGTCGATGGTCTGCGAGACCTGTTCGTCGTCCTGCGAGAGCAGGGCGGCGACGGACTCGACGCCGTCGGCGGTGCCCGCAGGGTCGAGCATGGCGCGGTCGAGCCCCGCCGAGAAGCTCTGGCCGGCGCCGCGGAGCACGACCACCCGGACCTCGTCGGGGATCTCGGCGCCGATCGCGGCGAGGGTGCGCCACATCCGTGGGGTCTGTGCGTTGCGCACCTCGGGTCGGTCGAGCGTCACCGTCGCGACCACGCCGGACACGTCGTACCGCAGCCCTGCCTCGCCCAGCTCCTCGGGAGTCATGCCGTCACTGTAGGAGCGGCCGCCGACGGGGTAGAAAACGCGGAACAGATCGGCGACAGGCACGCCGGGGCCGCAGTTGTTCGGCGTTTTCCCGCCGTACGACGCGGGCCACGCTCAGGCGAGGGAGACCAGGTCGGCGTACGAGTCGTTCCACAGGTCCTCGACGCCGTCGGGGAGGATCAGCACCCGGTCGGGCTGGAGCGCCCGGACGGCGCCCTCGTCGTGGGTCACCAGCACGATCGCCCCCTGGTAGCCGCGGATCGCGGCGAGCACCTCCTCGCGGGAGGCGGGGTCGAGGTTGTTGGTCGGCTCGTCGAGCAGCAGCACGTTGGCACTCGAGACGACCAGGATCGCCAGCGCGAGCCGGGTCTTCTCACCGCCCGAGAGCACGCGTGCCGGCTTGGCGACGTCGTCGCCGGAGAACAGGAACGACCCGAGCACCGACCGGGTCTCGGTGTCGGTGAGCCCTGGAGCCGCTGTCCGCATGTTCTCCAGCACGGTGCGCGACGTGTCGAGGGTCTCGTGCTCCTGGGCGTAGTAGCCCAGCTTCAGGCCGTAGCCCGGCTCGACCTCGCCGGTGTCGGGGCGGTCCACGGAGGCCAGGATCCGCAGGAGCGTGGTCTTGCCGGCGCCGTTCAGGCCCAGGATGACCACGCGGGACCCCTTGTCGATGGCGAGATCGACGTCGGTGAAGACCTCGAGGGAGCCGTAGGACTTCGACAGCTCGGACGCCGTCAGCGGCGTCTTGCCGCACGGAGCCGGCTCGGGGAACTTGATCCGGGCCACCTTGTCGCTGCGGCGCTCGGCCTCGATCCCGCTCATCATCCGCTCGGCCCGCCGCATCATGGACTGCGCCGCCTGGGCCTTCGTCGCCTTCGCGCGCATCTTGCTCGCCTGCTCCATCAGCTGGTCGGCCTTGCGTTCGGCGTTGGCGCGCTCGCGCTTGCGGCGGCGCTCGTCCGACTCGCGCTGGGCGAGGTACGCCGACCAGCCCATGTTGTAGACGTCGATCTCCTGGCGGTTGGCATCGAGGTGGAACACCTTGGTGACCGTCTGCTCGAGCAGCGCGGTGTCGTGGCTGATCACCACCAGCCCGCCCTTGTGCGCCCGCAGGAACTCCCGCAGCCACACCACCGAGTCCGCGTCGAGGTGGTTGGTGGGCTCGTCGAGGAGCAGGGTCTCGGCACCGGAGAAGAGGATGCGGGCCAGCTCGACGCGCCGCCGCTGCCCGCCGGAGAGGGTCCGCAGCGGCTGGGTCATCAGCCGGTCCTCGATCCCCAGCGACGCGGCGATCTGAGCGGCCTCGGCCTCGGCGGCGTACCCGCCGCCGGCGTGCAGGTCGGCGTCGGCGCGCTCGTAGCGGCTCATGGCCCGGTCGCGGACAGTGGGGTTGTCGCTGCCCATCTCCTCCTCGGCCGCCCGCAACCGGCGTACGACGGAGTCCAGCCCTCGGGCCGAGAGGATGCGGTCACGCACCGGCACCTCCGGGTCCCCCGTCCGGGGGTCCTGCGGCAGGTAGCCGATCGAGCCGGTCGAGTGGACGGACCCGGCTGCGGGCTGGCCGTCACCGGCGAGGATGCGGGTGAGGGTGGTCTTGCCGGCCCCGTTGCGTCCGACCAGGCCCACCTTGTCCCCGGGTCCGACCCGGAAGGAGACGTCGTGCATCAGCAACCGAGCCCCGGCTCGGACCTCGAGCTTCTGGGCACTGATCATGAGGCTGGTTAGTCTAGGGCGGCCCGGTCCGAGGTCAGACGGAGGAGTCGACGCATGCGCTTCAACCCCAAGGCCCGGCTGGACACCAGCCGGATGCGTGACGACGCGGGCGGCCGCGGCGGCGGCACGGGCGGCGGCCTCGGCGGCGGCGGGACGCGTATCCCGTTGCCGGGCGGAACCAAGGCCGGGGGCGGTGTCGGCCTGCTGCTGATCATCGTGGTGATCGTCGCGCTGAGGGCCTGTGGCGGCATCGACCTGACCGGTGCGACCGACCCCACGAGCGGTGGGTACTCCAGCGACCGCTTCACCGGCGACTCCGCGGCGTACCGGTCCTGCGAGAGCGGCCAGGACGCCAACGACCACCCGGAGACCTGCGGCCTGGTCGCGGTCGAGAACTCGCTCAACGACTACTGGGAGAAGACCATCGCCGAGCAGGCGCCCCAGGCACAGTGGCAGGCCGAGACCGCGGTCGACACCTTCAGCGGCCAGACCGCCAGCGGTTGCGGTCAGGCGTCGTCGGCGATGGGTCCCTTCTACTGCCCGAGGGACGCCACCATCTACTTCGACCCCAGCTTCTTCGAGGAGATCCTCCAGGGACAGCTGAACGGCCCCTCCGGCGCGTTCGTCCAGCCGTACGTCGTCGCGCACGAGTACGGCCACCACATCCAGAACCTCCTCGGCACGATGGGCAAGGTGAAGACGCAGCAGGGGCCGAACAGCGACTCGGTGCGGCTGGAGCTCCAGGCCGACTGCTACGCCGGTATGTGGGCGCGCAGTGCCACGTCGACGCAGGACTCCCAGGGCAACGTGCTGATCGAGGACCTCACCGACCAGGACATCCAGGAGGGGATCGCCGCCGCCAAGTCCGTCGGTGACGACACGATCCAGCGCACGACCACCGGAGAGGTCAACCAGGAGCAGTGGACGCACGGGTCGTCCGCCGCCCGCGTGCACTGGTTCACCGTCGGCTTCCAGAACGGCACCCTGTCGGCGTGCAACACCTTCACCGGGCAGCCGGTCGAGTAGCGGTCATTCCCAGCTTCATCATGTTAAGTGGGCGAACCGCCGCTTCTCACGGTGAATTCGCCATGAGAAGCGGCGGTTCGGCTACCTCACATGATGAAGCCGTGACACGCGCGGCAGGCCCGGCTGGAGCTAGAGCAGCGCCTCGATCTGGCCGAACTGGCGCTGCAGCGCCCGGAGGTACGGCGCGACGGCGGGGTGGCGGTACTTGCCCGCGAGTGCCCCTTCGCCGCCGGCGACGCGGGCCAGCGCCCACTCGGCCCGGGACAGCGCGGTGTACGCCGCGCTGACGCGCATCCCGAGCGTCGCCTCCTCCGGCGTCGCGAGGCCGTCGGGGAGGCCCATCAGGTAGGCGTCCAACAGGGGCTCGGGCGCCTCACGGGCGCTCTGCAGGAAGATGCCCAGGTCGGCCCCGACCGGCCCGAGACCGAGGGTGCTCCAGTCGATCGCGACGACGTCGTCGCCGTCGCGGCCGGGGAGGTTCGACGGTGCGGGGTCACCGTGCTGCGGGACCCTCGGCAGGGCGTCGAGCTCGCGCAACAAGGTCTCGCGTCGCGTCCAGAGCCGGTCGGCGACGTCGGCGACGGTCGTCCGGGCGAGGGTCGGCCACCCACCACGCCGCTCGACGCGTGCCATCCGGTCACGGAGCTGGTCGACGGCGAGCCAGGCGTGCCGGCCGAGGTCCGAGCCGGCGAACCGCCCCATCGCGTGCGCGACGTAGAGCCCGTTGAGGGCGGCGTCCTCCACGAACTCCCGGGTGAGGGTGATGCCCTCGTCGTCCTCCGCGACGTCGAGCGGCGTCCCCCGCAGACCTGGGGTCGCGTCGACGGCGCCGCTGACGGCCACGTCCGCCTCACGGCGCCAGTAGGCGAAGTGACGCTGGTCGCTGAGCTCAGGCGGGTCACCGGGAGCGGGCGCGCCGACCCGCTTGACGACCAGCGCCTGCCCCTGCCGGACGGTGCGCCACACCCCCACGGTCGACGTCCCCGTGCCCCCGGACACGGGGTGCCACGCGGGGTCTGGCTCCCACATGTCCCGGACGCTAGCCGATGTCGCGCGTCCGGTAGCGCCACCAGGCCGTAGCGAGGACGGCCGCCGCGACCGCGGTGAGGGCGAGCTCGGGACCGATCGCGAGAGGATCCGCCGGCACCTTCGGCACGTGGGAGTACGGCGACAGGTCGGCGACCCAGCCCGGGAGCCGGAGGAGCTCGGCCAAGGGTCCGACGAGGAAGAAGGCCACCAGCACGGCCCACCCGGCCACCGCCCACCGGCTCCCCTGCGCCAGGCCGAGCAGCGCCAGCGCGCCCACCACCCAGACGGCGGGGATCTGGACGAGGGACGCCGCGAGCACCCCGCCGAAGGAGACGGCAGTGCCGACCGCACCGATCGCCATGCCCAACCCGGTGACCAGGAGCAGCCAGGCAGCCCCACCCAGCGCCACCAGCCCGACCGCGAGGAACGTCGTGTGCCGGCCGGTGGCGGTCGCCAGGACCTCCTCGGTGCGGCCGTCGTGCTCCTCGACACCACCGTGGGTCACGACGCCGACCGCGAAGCACGAGACCACGATCGCGACGACGGACACCAGCGCGGCGACCAGCGTCTCCTGGAGGGCGCCCACGCCGCCGAGCCGCTCGATCAGGTCCCGCGCGCCGACGGAGTCGAGCATCGACTCCGCGCCGGGGACG
This sequence comes from uncultured Actinomycetota bacterium, assembly GCA_963742195.1. Classification (GTDB taxonomy): domain Bacteria; phylum Actinomycetota; class Actinomycetes; order Propionibacteriales; family Nocardioidaceae; genus Nocardioides. The sequence goes on along the minus strand of CAVULA010000002.1, from coordinate 216,161 downwards.
ATCGCGGCCATCAGCGCCCCGAGCACGGCGCAGGCGACGGTCCAGACCACCAGCGACGTGGTGTGCACCCGGAGGTTGAGGGCCAGCGCGTCGCCCAGCCGCGGGGAGCCGGTCGCAGGCCCGGGGCGTTCGGCGATCAGGCCCGACCCGAGGTCGCGGCGAGCGCGCAACGCGACAGCCACGGCGACGAGCACCCCGGCGAGCGCCAGGTCGAGCAGGAGCACCCATCCCCGCGGGTCCGACCAGGCCCGGAGCCGGGTCGACCAACCGAGCGGCGACAGCCAGCTCAGCCACGAGACGGTCGTGTCACCGACCGCCCGCAGCAGGAACAGCACGGCCACGGCTCCGGCAGCGATCGCGCCACAGGTGCGGGCGCTCGCGGACAGCTGGGCGGTGACCGCGGCGATGCCGGTGCCGACCAGGCCGAGCCCGAGCCACGACCCGGCGAACCACAGGGACCCCGCGACCGGAAGGCCCCCGGCGATATCGGCGGCCCCGGCGGTCGCGGCGACGAGCAGCGCCGCGAGGGCCCCGGCCAGGACCGAGCTCAGGAGCGGGGCCGCCGGGTCGACGGCGAGGGCGCCCAGCAGCTCGGCGCGCCCGGACTCCTCCTCCACCCGGGTGTGCCGGCGTACCAGCGCGATGCAGAGCGCCATCACGAGGACGCCGTAGGTGACGGTCGTCTTCGTCATCGCGAGCTCACCGAGGCTGTGGACGTCGAGGATCGGGCCGTACAGCGCGACCAGCGCCGAGCTCGCATTGATCGACCGGGCCGCCGCGACCTGTTCGGCGCCGCCGGCGTACAGCGAGCCGGTCGCCGCCGCCGAGGCGTAGCACATCACCGCCAGCACGGCCGTCCACGCGGCCACCAGCACCCGGCTGCGCCGCAGCGAGAACCACGTCAGTCGCCAGACGCCGGTCATCGGACGGGCTCCCTCCCGCGGTACGCGTCGAGGAAGAGCTCCTCGAGCGTGGGCGGCGTGCTGGTGAGCGTACGGACGCCGGCAGCCGTGATCGCCGTGAGCACCGCGGGCAGCGCCTCGGGCTCCACCGTGCAGGACACGACGGAGCCGGCGACCGACAGGTCGTGCACGCCGGGGATCCCGGCGAGGTCGGGTACGGCGCCCACGACGTCCGCCCGGACCCGCGAGCGGTGCAGGTGCCGCATCTCGTCGAGGCTGCCCGACTCCACGACCCGGCCCTCACGGATGATCGTCACCCGGTCGGCCAGGCGCTCGACCTCACTGAGGATGTGGCTCGACAGCAGGACCGTCGTGCCGGACGACCGGACGTCCGCGACGCACGCCGCGAACACCTCCTCCATCAGGGGGTCCAGACCGGAGGTGGGCTCGTCCAGGACCAGCAGGTCGGTCTGCGCGGCGAAGGCGGCGACCAGGGCGACCTTCTGACGGTTGCCCTTCGAGTAGGCGCGGCCCTTCTTGGTCGGGTCGAGCTCGAAGCGCTCGAGCATCTCGGCGCGGCGGGGATCGTCGACCGGTGCTCCGCGCATCCGCAGGAGCAGGTCGATCACCTCCCCGCCGGTGAGGTTGGGCCACAGGCTCACGTCGCCCGGGACGTAGGCCAGGCGACGGTGGAGGACGGCGGCCTCCGACCACGGGTCGCCGCCGAGGAGCCGCACCTCGCCGGCGTCCTTACGGATGAGCCCGAGCAGGATCCGCAGCGTCGTGGACTTGCCGGCACCGTTGGGTCCGAGGAAGCCGTGCACCTCGCCGGGGGCCACGGACAGGTCGAGACCGTCCAGCGCCCGGGTGGTGCCGAACTGCTTGACCAGACCGCGGACGTCGACGACGGGGTCGGTACTGCTCACGTCCGGCACTCTACGCGCCTTTCAATATCTCCTGAAAGTTCCTAAGATCATGAGGTGACCGACCGCACCGTCGAGCAGCTGGGTGCCGCGCTGGCCGAGGCGGGCCTGCCCTCGCTCCCCTCGCGCATCTTCGCCGCGCTGCTGGTCGACGACGACGGCCGGATGACCTCCGCCGAGCTGACGGAGGTCCTCGGCGTGAGCGCCGCGTCGGTGTCTGGCGGGGTCAAGTACCTCACCCACCTCCAGATGGTGCGCCGCGAGCGGGAGCGGGGTTCGCGCCGTGAGGTGTACGTCGTGGACGACGACGCCTGGCACGGCCTGATGATGCGGCGCGACCACCTCTACGCGCCCATCCTGCGGGCCCTCCAGGGCGCGATCGACGAGCGCGACCGCGACGCCCCCGCGTACCGACGGCTGACGCTGACGGCCGAGTTCCTGCGCTTCGTCGACGCGGAGATGGCGGGCCTCACCGAGCGCTGGGCGGATCGCCGCCGGGAGCTCGAGGGCCGCTGGTGACGCGCTAGGTTCTGGCCATGACCCAGCTCCTGGACAGCACCGTCCGTCACCTCCGTCGTGCCGCGCTCGCACGGCAGCGCGACGGGCGGCTGCCGGGGCTGTATGCCGGCGTCTGCCGCGGCGGCGCGCTGGTCTGGGGCGACGGGATCGGGGTGGTCGAGGTCGGGGCCGAGCGGGCGCCGAGCGCCGACGACCAGTTCCTGATCGCCTCCAACTCCAAGACGTTCACCGCGGTCATGGTCATGCAGCTGCGCGACGAGGGCCGGCTCGGGCTCGACGACCTGCTCGGCGACCACGTGCCCGAGGTGTCCCACCCGATCACGGTCCGGCAGTGCCTCGCACACGTCTCGGGCATGGCCCGGGAGCCGCTCGGCGACGTGTGGGAGACCCTCGAGCAGCCCGACACGAAGACGCTGCGACGCGACTTCGACGACGTCGAGCGGGTCGGCCGGCCGCACGACCACTGGCACTACTCCAACGTCGTCTACGCGATGCTGGGCCAGCTCATCGAGGAGCTGGACGGACGGTCGTGGGAGGCGTCGTTGCGCAGCCGGCTCCTCGACCCGCTCGAGATGCGACGCACGTCGGTCGGGTTCGACGACGGGCCCCACGCCACCGGCTACTACGTCGGGCCGTACGACGACGTCCCCCGGCCCGAGCCGGTGATGGACCTGAAGGCGATGGCGCCCTGCGGCGGCCTGGCCAGCACCGCCCACGACCTGGCGATCTGGTCGGCCTTCGTGGCCGACCCCGGCTCTCTGCTGTCCGGCGACACCCTGGAGGAGATGTGCCAGCCGCAGGCGCTCCTCGACCCGACCAGCTGGACCGGCGCGATGGGGCTCGGGTTCTTCCTGATGCGGTCGCCGCGCGGGCGCACCTGGGTCGGTCACACCGGCGGCATGCCGGGTCACATCACCGGGGTCTTCACGCACCGCGAGTCCGGCACCGGCGGCATCGTGCTGATGAGCTCGACGGCGTCGCCCGCCCCCGACGCGTTCGCGATCGAGCTGGCCGACCACGTCGTCGAGCACGACTCCGTGGAGGACCCGCCCTGGCAGCCCGGCACCGAGGTCCCGGACGAGTACCGGGCACTGCTGGGTCGTTGGTTCTCCGAAGGTCAGCCCTTCGCGTTCTGGGTGGAGCAGGGCGAGCTGCGCGCCCGGATCGACAAGCCAGGTGCCGAACGGCTCACGCCCTCGCGCTTCGAGAAGGTCGGCGACGACCTCTACCGGGACGTGGCCGGGCGCGAGCGCGGAGAGCTGCTGCGGGTGACCCGTGCCGCCGACGGGTCGGTCACCAAGCTCAACTGGGCGACGTACCTCTTCACCCGGGAGCCGATCGCCTTCGGCGAGCACCTCAACGGTTGACGACCTCGACGGCCACCGCCTGCGCATCCTCGACCGCCCGGTCGAGGACGCCCCGGCGCGGGTCCGGCACCGCGAGCCAGGGTCCGACCACCGTCACCTGACGCAGCCGCGCGTCGGCGAGGACCTCGTCGACGGCTCCGTGGTCGCCGCCGGTGACGAGCGGGAGCGGGCGCTCACCCAGGATCCGCGCGGCGTGGTCGGCTGCCGCCTCGTAGGCCTGTCGCGCCTGGTTGTCGCGTCGACGCGCGAACCGCTGCTGGCTCTGCCCCCCGGCCTTGGTCCTCCCCTGCACGTGGCGCTGACCGATCTTGTGCTCGACGAGGTCGCCGCCACGGAGCCGCGCGACCGCGAAGCCTCCCTTCCGGACGAGCAGCACCCCCCAGGAGCCCGGAGGTCGCGCAGCCTCCGCGAGTCGAGCGGCCTCGGCCGGCCCGGCGTACGGCGTCGCGAAGGGCAGCCGGGCGACGAACGTCGACCCGTCGGCGGCCTCCCCGGCCAGCGTCCCCTCGCGGACGGAGAGGACGGTCTCACCGTGGCGCGCCGAGAAGTTCTGCACCCACCGCGCGACGCGCGCCGCCGGCACCAGGACCGTGGCGGGGGACGTCATGACCAGGTCACGCGCGCTCCGTCGGCCCAGAGGTCCAGAGGAGGCCCGTCGATCTCGTCGCTCCGGTTCCACAAGGTGAGGTAGAGCGCCACGGCGGACCCGCTGAGCACGATGTCGGCGTCGTCAGGGGCCGCCTCGCGGACCGTGGTGGGCGGACGCTGGGTCACGGTCACCGTCCACCGGGCCTCGGCGTCCTCGGGCACGACGGCGATCGTCGTCGGCACGTCGGACCGCAGGCGAGAGCGCGGCCGGGGCATGAAGCCGGTGAGGAGCTCGTCGATGCCGTCGACGGCGAGATCTCGTGGGATCCAGGTGTCGTCGGCGCGTGGGTAGCGGCCGAGGGACGCCGACAGCGCGTCGACGGCGTGGATCGTGGTCTCGTGACACTGGCGCCGCGCCCAGAACCACTTCGCCGGGGGCGGGTCGACCAGGAAGACCATCACGTCGAGGTCGTCGGGCGCGGCCTCGATCGTGGCGATCAGCCGCTCGGCACCGTCGCGCAGCCACTGGACCGGATCCGCGGACTCGAGCCCCTGGCGCTCGACGGTGTCGTCGTCGATCTCCTCCCCGCGGACGACCGCGGTCGCCCACCGGTGCACGAGGCCCTGGTGCGCGACCAGACGGCGTACGTCCCAGTCAGGCGTGGTCGGGACCGGGGTGTCGAGCCCGGCCGCCGTGGCGTGGGTCGCGAACGCGCCGAGCGCCTCGCGTATCCCGTCGAGATGACGGCCCAGCTCGACGGAGGCTCCCATGCGGGCAGTGTGGCAGCCACGCCCGGTGGGGCGCCTCCGAGATTCCGCCCTGCTCAGCTGCCGCCGAGCGCGTCGAGGGCGGCCATGTCGTCGTCGGTGAGGGTGAACCCGCCCACGTCGGCGTTGGACCGGATCCGGTCGGCGTTGACGGACTTGGGGATCACCACGATCCGGTGCTGGAGGTGCCAGCGGATGATCACCTGGGCCGGCGTACGCCCGTGCCGCTCCGCGACGGCGACGATCACCGGGTGGTCGAGGGTGCCGCCGCGCAGGGCGCTGTAGCCCTCGAGGACGATGTCGCGCTCCTCGTGCGCCGCGAGCGTCGCGGCGTCGTAGAGCAGCGGGCTCCACTCGATCTGGTTCACCGCCGGCGGTACGCCGGCAGCCGCCGTGACCGCGTCGACGAGGGGTGCGTCGAAGTTGCTGACGCCGATCTCCCGCGCCAGTCCGGCCTCCCTGGCCTCGACGAAGGCGCGCCAGATCGTCTCGTTCGACGAGCCCTCCCCCGGCCAGTGGATGAGCCAGAGGTCGACGTGGTCGGTCTGCAGCAGGTCCAGGCTGCGACGCAGGGTGTCGATCTCACGTCCGGCGCGGTCCGGGGGGCACTTCGTGGTGACGAACACGTCGTCACGCGGCAGCCCGGACTCGGCGAGGGCGCGGCCGACCTCCCCCTCGTTGCCGTAGACGGTGGCGGTGTCGAGGTGGCGGTATCCCGCCTCGAGGGCTGCGGAGGTCGCGCGCACGGCATCCGTGCCGGTGATCTGCCAGGTGCCGAAGCCCAGCAACGGCATCCGGCCGCCCTGGGTGAGGGTCGCGAAGTCGTCGGGGAGTCGGGGAGCGTCGTCGGTCATGTCCCGATGCTAGGCAGGCCGCTGCGTGGACCGGGCACCGGGCGACCTGCTTGGGTGGGTCGCGTGGCGCGCATCCTCGACGTGGACTACCTGGTCGTGGGTGCCGGTGCGACCGGCATGGCGTTCACCGATGCGCTGGTCGACCATGCCGACGTCCGGGTGGCGATGGTCGACCGTCGCCACGGTGTCGGCGGGCACTGGCTGGACGCGTATCCCTTCGTCCGCCTCCACCAGGCGTCGGCGTTCTACGGCGTCGCCTCGACCCTCCTGGGCGGGGGCCGGCTGCAGCATCGCGGGCCGGAGGCCGGCCTGCACGAGCGTGCGGCCGTCTCGGAGATCTGCTCCTACTACGACCGGGTGCTGACCGACCGGCTGCTGGAGTCGGGCCGGGTCCAGTTCCTCCCCAACACCTCCTACGCCGGGGACCGCGAGCTCGTGTCGCTGGTCTCCGGTGAGCGGCTCGACGTGCCGGAGCGGTGCCGGATCGTGGACGCGCGCTACCTCGCTCCGGACATCCCCGCCGACACCCCGCCGCCGTTCCAGGTCGACGACGGCGCGCGCGTGGTCCCGGTGAACGCCCTGGCCCGGCTCGAGGAGGCCCCCGGCCAGTACGTCGTCGTGGGGTCGGGCAAGACGGCGACCGACGCGGTCGTCTGGTTGCTGGGGCGCGGCGTCGACCCCGATGCGATCTGCTGGGTGCGTCCGCGCGACCCCTGGATGCTCGACCGGGCCGTGGTGCAGCCCGACCCCGCGGTCTTCCAGGCGATGGCCGCCGACGTCCTGCAGGCCGCCGCCGACGCCGCCTCCCCGGACGACCTCTTCCTCCGCCTCGAGGGCGCCGGCGTCATGGTGCGCATCGACACGTCCGTCACCCCGACCATGGCCAAGGCCCCCACGCTGGCCCGGTGGGAGCTCGACCATCTACGCAGCATCGAGAACGTCGTCCGCCTCGGCCACCTCCGGCGGGCGGCCCGTGGCCGGCTGACGCTCGACGAGGGGTCGGTCCCGGTCGCGGACGACGCCCTGGTCGTGCACTGCGCCGCCTCCGGCCTCCAGAACCCACCGCTCGTACCGGTCTGGCGCCCGAGCGCGATCACGCTGCAGCCGATCCGCGCCGGCTTCCCGTGCTTCGGGGCGGCGCTCACCGGCTACGTGGAGGCGACCCGAGCAGACGACGAGCAGAAGAACCGGCTGTGCCCACCGTCGCCGTACGCTGACACGCCGGCCGGCTGGGCGGCCATGAACGCGCTGGGCACCCGGGCGGCGCTGTCGTTCGGCGCCGAGCCCGACATCTTGGCCTGGGCCGACGGTGTCGCTCTCAACCCGGCACGGATGCCACCCGACCACGCCGGGTCGGCGGCGCTGAGCGACGCGCTCGGGCGGCTGCGGGCGCACCTCGGCCCGGGGCTGGCCCGGCTCGCGGAGCTGGGGCGGGTGGACGCCCTCAGACGTTGAAGCCGAGCGCCCGCAGCTGCTCGCGGCCGTCGTCGGTGATCTTGTCCGGGCCCCACGGCGGCATCCAGACCCAGTTGATCAGGACGTCGTTGACCAGGCCCTCCAGGGCGGTGTTGGTCTGGTCCTGGATCACGTCGGTCAGCGGGCACGCGGCAGACGTCAGGGTCATGTCGATCACGGCGTTGGTGTCGTCGTCGAGGTGGACGCCGTAGACCAGGCCGAGGTCCACGACGTTGATGCCGAGCTCCGGGTCGACGACGTCCTTCATCGCCTCGGTGACGTCCTCGAGCGTGGTCACCGAGCCGGTGGAGGCCCCGGTCGCCTCCGGCACCTCGGGCAGGTCGTCGGTGGGGTTCGTGGTCACGTCGTCTCCTTGTGGGTCTCGACAGGCTCGACCGCCGAGCTCGTCGCGTCCTTCCAGGCCATCCAGGACAGCAGGGCGCACTTGATGCGGGCGGGGAACCTGGCGACGCCGGCGAACGCGATGCCGTCCTCCAGCACCTCCTCGTCCGGCTCGACCTGACCCTTGCCCTGCATCAGGGTCAGGAACTCCTCGTGGATCGCCATGGCCTCGTCGACCGGCTTGCCGATCACGAGGTCCGTCATCACCGAGGCCGAGGCCTGGGAGATCGAGCAGCCGAGGGCGTCGTACGACACGTCCTCCACCACCAGCCCCTCCGCACCCTGCGCGACGTGCACCCGCAGCGTCACCTCGTCGCCACACGTCGGGTTGACGTGGTGGACCTCGGCCTCGAACGGCTCGCGCAGCCCCTGGTGATGAGGGTTGCGGTAGTGGTCCAGGATGATCTCCTGGTAGAGCGAGTCGAGGTCGGTGGTCATGGCCTCACCTCAACCCGAAGTAGTGGCGGGTGTATTCCAGGCCCTCGACCAGCGCGTCGATCTCCGACGGCGTCGTGTAGAGGTACGACGACATGCGGGCCGAGCTCTGGACGCCGAAGCGCAGGTGCGCCGGCTTCGCGCAGTGGTGACCGGCACGGACCGCGATGCCGCGGGTGTCGAGCACGGTGGCGATGTCGTGCGGGTGCACGCCGGCGAGCTCGAAGGAGATCGCCCCACCTCGCTGCGTGGCCTCGAGCGGGCCCAGGACGGTGAGACCCGGGATCGTCGCGAGTCCCTGGAGGGCGTACGCCGTGACGGCCTGCTCGTGGGCGTGGACGGCCTCCATCCCGAGCTCGGTCAGGTAGTCGACCGCGGCACCGAGACCCACCACCTCGACGATCGGCGGCGTACCGGCCTCGAACTTGTGGGGCACCGGAGCGTAGGTCGACCGCTCCATGGTGACCGTCTCGATCATCTCCCCGCCACCCAGGAACGGAGGCAGCTGGTCCAGGACCGCGCGGCGTCCCCAGAGCACGCCGATGCCCGTCGGGCCGACCACCTTGTGACCGGTGAACGCCAGCAGGTCGGGTCGCTCGTCGTCGGTCATCGCACCGAGGTCGACCGGCAGCTGCGGCGCCGCCTGGGATGCGTCGACGACCACCAGCGCGCCGACCTGGTGGGCGTGGCGGGTGATCTCGGCGACCGGGTTGACGGTGCCGAGCATGTTGGAGACCCAGGTGAACGAGACGACCTTCGTGCGCTCGGTGACGAGGTCGTCCATCCGGCTCAGATCGAGACGGCCGTCCTCGGTCAGCCCGAACCAGCGCAGGGTCGCGCCGGTGCGCTCGCACAGCAGCTGCCACGGCACGATGTTGGAGTGGTGCTCCATCTCGGTGATCACGATCTCGTCCCCCGGGCCCACCTGGCGCTCGCCGGGCCAGGCCAGGGTGTTCGCGACCAGGTTGAGGGCCTCCGAGGCGTTCTTGGTGAAGATCACCTCGTCGCGGTCCGGGGCGCCGATGAACGACGCCACCTTGTCGCGACCGGCCTCATAGGCCTCGGTCGACTCCGCACCGAGCTGGTGCATGGCCCGGGCGATGTTCGCGTTGTGGCGCTCGAGGTGGTCGACCATCGTGTCGATGACCACCTGCGGCTTCTGCGAGGTGTTGGCGGAGTCGAGGTAGACCAGCGGCTGCCCGTTCGGCAGCACCCGCGACAGGATCGGGAAGTCCTTGCGGACGACGTCCAGATCAGGGAGCAGGCCCTCCATGCTCAGACCGCCGCCGCGCGCACGTACTTGTCGTAGCCCTCGGCCTCGAGCTGGTCGGCCAGCTCGGGTCCGCCCTGCTCGGCGATCCGCCCGGCCACGAAGACGTGGACGTAGTCGGGCTCGATGTAGCGCAGGATGCGGGTGTAGTGGGTGATCAGCAGAACGCCCTTGCCCTCCTGGGTGCGGAAGCGGTTCACGCCCTCCGCGACGACCTTGAGCGCGTCGATGTCGAGGCCGGAGTCGGTCTCGTCGAGCACGGCCACCTTCGGGTTCAACAGCTCCAGCTGCGCGATCTCGTGTCGCTTCTTCTCACCGCCGGAGAAGCCCTCGTTGACCGACCGGGTGCCGAACGTCGGGTCGAGGTCGAGCTGCTGCAGCGCGGCGTTGACGTCCTTGACCCAGGTCCGGAGCTTCGGGGCCTCGCCGTCCAGCGCGGTCTTGGCCGTGCGGAGGAAGTTCGACACCGAGACGCCGGGCACCTCGACGGGGTACTGCATGGCCAGGAAGAGGCCGGCCCGCGCCCGGGCGTCGACGGTCATCGCCAGGACGTCCTGGCCGTCGAGCGTCACCGACCCCGAGGTCACGGTGTACTTCGGGTGGCCGGCGATCGAGTACGCCAGCGTGGACTTGCCGGAGCCGTTCGGCCCCATGATCGCGTGGGTCTCGCCGTCGCGGATGGTCAGCGTGACGCCCTTGAGGATCTCCTTGTCCTCCCCGTCGGTCGCGACGGTGACGTGGAGGTCCTTGATCTCGAGCACGCTCATTGCGGTACTACTCCGTTCAGGGTGGTGGTGACGTCGACGTACACCTCGGTGCCGCGTACCTCGACGGGGAAGGTGGCGACCGGCTCGGTGGCCGGCAGGCCGGTGGGTTTGCCGGTGCGGAGGTCGAAGCGGGAGCCGTGCAGCCAGCACTCGACGGTGCAGCCCTCGACCTCGCCCTCGCTGAGGGCCACGGCGGCGTGGGAGCAGATGTTCTCGACGGCGAAGATCTCCTCGCCGTCCTTGGCCACCGCGACGTCCTGGTCGCCGACGGTCGCGCCGATCGCCTCGCCGTCGCGGAACTCGTCGAGGGAGCAGGCTCGTTCGAAGGCCATCAGAGCGACCCCTCGAGCACGTTCTTGGCCAGCTCGGCCTCGACCGTCGCCGCCAGCTGCTCCTCCAGCTCGGGCACGTCGATGCGACGGATCAGGTCGTTGAAGAACCCGTGCACGACAAGCCGGCGGGCCTCGTCCTCGGCGATGCCGCGGGAGCGGAGGTAGAACAGCTGCTCGTCGTCGAAACGACCGGTGGCCGACGCGTGACCGGCACCCTCGATCTCCCCGGTCTCGATCTCGAGGTTGGGCACGGAGTCGGCCTGGCAGCCGTCGGTGAGCACGAGGTTGCGGTTCTCCTCGTAGGTCTCGATGCCCTCCGCGACCTTGCGGATGAGCACGTTCCCGATCCAGACCGTATGGGCGCCCTCGCCCTGCAGCGCGCCCTTGTAGCTCACGTGGCTCTTGGTCTTGGGGGCCGTGTGGTCGACGAACAGGCGGTGCTCGATGTGCTGGCCCGCGTCGGCGAAGTAGAGGCCGAGCATCTCCACCTCACCGCCGGGACCGGCGTACTCCGCCGTGGTGTCGTGACGGACCACGCTGCCGCCGAAGGTGACGTCCACGTGCTTGAACCGGGCGTCGCGGCCCACCCGGGCGTGCCGGTGTCCGACGTGGACGGCGTCGTCGGCCCAGTCGTCGATGCTGACCACGGTCAGGTCGGCGCCGTCGCCGACCACGATCTCGACGTTGTCGGCCAGCGTGGCCGAGCCGATGAAGCGCAGCACCACCGTCGCGCGGCTGTGGGTGCCGGCGGTGATGACCGCGTGGGTGGCGGTGGCGTGCTCGACGTCGCTGCCGGTGACGGTCACGAACGCCGGGCCGTCGAGCTCGGTGTCGGCCGGGATGGTCACCGCGAAGCGCTGGCTGCTGTGGTGCCACACCCGCGCCGCGATCCGGTCGGTCGGCACGAAGCCGCTCGAGCCGAGGCGCGCGTCACCGGCCTCGAGGGACTCGACCACGACCGCCTCGGGGCCGTCGTACTCGGCGCCCACGGCGGTGCCGTCGAGCGGCGCGTCGGCGTGGAGGCCTCGCAGCCGCTTCAGCGGCGTGAACCGCCAGATCTCCTCGCGGCCGGTCGGCACCGGGTGGTCGTCGATGTCGAACGACCCCTCCGGGTGCAGGTGCGACTCCACGCGCGCCTCGACGGCACGTGCGACCGCTTCTTCAGTGAGTGTCACCAACAGTTCCTTGATCTACGTCGTTCGAACGGGGTACCGCAACCACAACCTGCGCCTCCCACGGCGGGGTGGGCGAGAGGCCGAAGGCCTCAGCCCACCGCGCCCTCCATCTGCAGCTCGATGAGGCGGTTCAGCTCGAGGGCGTACTCCATCGGCAGCTCCTTGGCGATCGGCTCGACGAAGCCACGCACGATCATCGCCATCGCCTCGTCCTCGGCCATCCCGCGGCTCATCAGGTAGAAGAGCTGGTCGTCGGAGACCTTGGAGACGCTCGCCTCGTGCCCCATCGACACGTCGTCCTCGCGGATGTCGACGTAGGGATAGGTGTCGCTCCGGCTGATCTGGTCGACCAGCAGCGCGTCACACAGCACGTTGGACTTCGAGCCGTGGGCTCCCTCGTTGATCTGGATCAGCCCTCGGTACGACGTCCGGCCGCCGCCCCGGGCCACCGACTTGCTGAGGATGCTCGAGGAGGTGTTCGGGGCCGCGTGGACCATCTTGGCCCCGGCGTCCTGGTGCTGACCCTCACCGGCGAAGGCGATGGAGAGGGTCTCCCCCTTCGCGTGCTCGCCCATCAGGTAGATCGCGGGGTACTTCATGGTCACCTTGGAGCCGATGTTGCCGTCGACCCACTCCATGGTCGCGCCCGCCTCGCACGTGGCCCGCTTGGTGACCAGGTTGTAGACGTTGTTCGACCAGTTCTGGATGGTCGTGTAGCGGCAGCGGCCGCCCTTCTTCACGATGATCTCGACGACCGCGGAGTGCAGCGAGTCGCTGGAGTAGATCGGCGCCGTGCAGCCCTCGACGTAGTGCACGTAGGCGTCCTCGTCGACGATGATCAGCGTCCGCTCGAACTGGCCCATGTTCTCGGTGTTGATCCGGAAGTAGGCCTGCAGCGGGATGTCGACGTGCACACCCTTGGGCACGTAGATGAAGGAGCCGCCGGACCACACCGAGGTGTTGAGCGCGGCGAACTTGTTGTCGCCGACCGGGATCACGGTGTTGAAGTACTCCTGGAACAGCTCGGGGTTCTCCTTCAGCGCGGTGTCGGTGTCCTTGAAGATGACGCCCTGGGCCTCGAGGTCCTCGCGGATCGAGTGGTAGACGACCTCCGACTCGTACTGCGCGGCCACGCCGGCGACGAGGCGCTGCTTCTCCGCCTCGGGGATGCCGAGCCTGTCGTAGGTGTTCTTGATGTCCTCGGGGAGGTCCTCCCACGAGGCGGCCTGCTTCTCGCTGGAGCGGACGAAGTACTTGATGTTGTCGAAGTCGATGGCCGAGAGGTCCGAGCCCCAGGTCGGCATCGGCTTGCGGTGGAAGAGCTTCAGGCCCTTCAGGCGCAGGTCGAGCATCCACTGCGGCTCCGACTTCTTCGCCGAGATGTCGCGGACGACCTCCTCGCTCAGGCCCCGCTTCGCGACCGAGCCCGCGTCGTCGCGGTCGGCCCAGCCGAACTGGTAGCGGCCGATGCCCTGCAGCTCGGGGTTGAGCTCTTCGATGGATGTCATCGCTTCTCCTCGGTGGTCGGGCTGTTCGGGCTGGTCGGGTGGGGGCCGCCGGTCGAGACCAGCGGGTGCGGGATGCAGGTGGTGCAGACACCGTCACCGTGGGCGATGGTGGCCAGGCGCTGCACGTGGCGGCCGAGGACGTGGCCGATGGCCTCCGTCTCGGCCTCGCACAGCTGCGGGAACTCGTGCGCGACGTGGGAGACCGGGCAGTGCTGCTGGCACAGCTGCTCCGAGACGCCGTCGACCCCGACGGTGAGCCCGACGTTGAGCAGGGGCAGGGACCGCACGGACGCGGCGTACCCCTCGCTGGAGAAGACCCGGGCGAGCGCCTCTGCGGGAGTGAGCTCGGGGTGGGCCGCGGTCACCGACTCGTAGTCGCGCTCGATGAACGCCACCCGCCGGCGGGCGAACTCCATGACCGCCTCGTCGCCACCGGTCTCCGAGAGGTAGCGCAGCGCCTGCACCGCGAGGTCGTCGTACTGCTGGTCGAAGTGCTCCCGGCCCGCCTCGGTGATCGCGAACACCTTCGCCGGGCGACCGCGGCCGCGGGCCGCGGACGGCCGCGGCTCGCGTGCCTCCAGGGCACCGTCGGCGAGCAGGTGGTCGAGGTGCCGACGGACGGCCGCCGGCGTCAGGTCGAGCCGGTCCGCGAGGTCCGCAGCGGTGGACGGCCCGCTGACCAGGATCGACCGGACGACGCGCTCACGCGTCGGCTCGTCGCCTGCCGGAAGGGTCCGCTCGAATTCCACAACATCAGTGTGCCGTTATTAGCGGGGAACCTTCAAGTAAGGCTGCCCTAACCGGCCGCCCGCGACCTCCCTCCACAGAAATCCGGGATCCCGCCTGATGGTCTTGTTTCCTCTGCTTCACTTCTGGGCAGGGTCCGAACCGAACCCGTCCACCCACCTCGCGAGCCCCCCGCCGAAGGGTCCAGATGCGCCTGCGTACCGTGCTCCAGTCCCGGATCGTCATCGGGCTGGGCGTGCTCGTCAGCATCCTGGTGCCCGTGCTCACCCTCCCCCGGCTGCCCGCGGTCAGCCCGTGGCCGGTGCTGCTCGGCCTGGCGCCGTGGGTCGTGGGCAAGTACCTCCTGTGCCCGCTGCGCTGGCGCGCCGTCACCGACGCCGACCTCAGCCGGCGCTGGCACCTGCGGGCGTACGCCGAGAGCGAGTTCCTCGGCCTGCTGACGCCGGGACACGTGGGCGCCGACGTGTGGCGCATCCACCGGCTGACCCGGACCGGCCTGGGCCGCGGCGACGCGGTGGTCAGCGTGGGGACGGACCGCCTCGTGGGCGCCCTCGGCCTCGTCGCCTTCGTCGTCTTCGCCGGGTCCGCCCTGCCGATCCGGATGGCGCTGATGGCGGCCGGCGTGACGTTGCTCGCCCTCATCGTCGCGCTCGTGGTCCGGATCGTCCGCCCCGACCTGCTCCCCCGGCGGCCGCTGCCTCCTCCGCGCCGCCTCGCGCACGCGTTCGTGCTCGCCGCGGGCTACCAGCTGTCCATCGCGGCGTTGCTGATGGGCACGCTCGCCGCGACGGGGCACGACCTCGGGCCGCTCGCTGTCCTCGGCGCGTTCGGGGCGAGCCAGGTCGCCGGCGCCGTGCCCGGACCGAACGGTGCCAGCCCGCGGGACGGGGCCCTCGTCGCCGCCCTGGTGGCCCTCGGGATCCCGTGGGACGCCGCTCTCGCAGCCGTGGCCGTGAAGGCCACGGTCGCGTGGCTGCCCGCGCTGGCCCTGGGTGGCGTCAGCCTCCTGCTCACCCGCCGTCTCGCCCGTCAGGCCGCCCAGAGCGTCGTCGCCGTCCCGGTCTGAGGGCCTCGCTCCTGGAGTCCCGGCGAGCCGGGGATCCTCGCCTCAGCTCGGATCGGGGTCAGGTCCTGCTCGTGGCCCTCGGCGTCTTCTGCCCTCATCCGCCGCCGTCCGGACGTCCGTCATCCCAGCGAGCGATTCGCCCGTGACGGCGTATCGCCCGAGGTCCGTGCGGCTCCTGGGTCGACAAGGTGCGGCAGGGGATCCGCGCCACGACCGGGAGGAAAACCCATGAAGCTCTTCACCAGCGGCCGGTATGCCGCGATCGCCTCGACCGCCGCGCTCGTCGTGGCGCTCGGGGGCACGTCGTACGCCGCCTCGCAGATCACCAGCAACGACATCAAGGACGGCACGATCCAGACCAAGGACCTCGCCAAGCCGACCAGGATCAGCGTCAAGTCCGCGCACAACGACAACGGCACCACGATGACCGGCAGCGACAAGACGGTCCTCAGCATCAACGTGAAGCCCGGCAAGTACGTCGTGAACGCCAAGGCGGTCGCCTTCTACTCGACCACCGGCGCCTACGCGAGCTGCTCGATCGTCGCGCCGAACGGCAGCACCGTCGACACCTCCTGGTGGTACGCCGGCTCGGGCGGCGACGGGTACGGCACGCTGGCCAACCAGGCCGTCTTCAACGTCGGCAACGTCGGCACCGTGCAGCTGAACTGCTCCGGCGGCAGCTCCACCCTCTACTACAAGAAGCTGACGGTGCTGAAGGTCCACACGCTGGTCGACCTGAACGGTCCCAACGTCGCCAAGGCACCGCTGCCCCGGCACCTCGCGAGCTGACACAGCGGGCATCCGCGTCCCACCACGCACCGCACCGGCGGACCTCCCCAACGGAGGGTCCGTCGGTGCGGTGGCACGTCCCCGCCGGGAGCAAACCGGGAGCGGAGAGCATCCCCGGTTGACGTAGGGTGCGGAGCATGCCCGGATCGATCCTTGGTACCGAAGTCCGCCGCGTCGAAGACCTCGAGCTGCTGCTCGGTCACGGCACCTTCGTGGACAACCTCGAGAGCCACGGCGTGGCCCACGCGATCTTCGTCCGCAGTCCCTTCGCCCATGCCCGGATCACCGGCGTCGACACCTCCGAGGCAGCGGCCGCGCCCGGTGTGCTCGCGGTCTACACCGCAGACGACCTCGGCCGCGAGGCGCTCTCGGGGTTCGCCGACGTCCACGAGGAGGCGGGCCGCGCCGCCCTGGCCGTTGACAAGGTCCGCTACGTCGGTGACCCCGTCGCCCTCGTCCTCGCCGAGACGCGGGCCCAGGCGATGGACGCCGCCGAGCTGGTGGACATCGACTACGACGACCTGCCCGCGGTCACCGACATCGAGGCGGCGCTCGCCGACGACGCTCCCCTGCAGTTCGAGGCCATCGGCTCGAACATCGCGACGCAGCGCGCCGCCCGCGACATCTCCGACGTCCTCGACGGCGCCGACCACGTCACCCGCGTCCGGATGGTCAACCAGCGCATCGCCACCGCCCCGATCGAGGGCAACGCGATCCTGGTCCGCCCGACCGACGACGGCATGGAGGTGTGGGTCTCGACGCAGCACCCCCACATGGCCCGCGACCTCCTCGCGAAGGCGATCGGCGTCGAAGCGGCGCACGTGCGCGTCGTCGCCCCTCACGTCGGCGGCGCCTTCGGCGGCAAGGCCGGCACAGGTCCGGACCACGCCGCGATCGCGCTGGCTGCCCGCAAGCTCGGCCGGCCGGTGAAGTGGTCGGAGAGCCGGAGCGAGGCGATGCTGTCGATGCAGGGCCGCGGACAGGTGCAGTACGCCGAGCTCGGCCTGACGCAGGACGGCACCATCACGGGGCTGCGGCTGCGGGTGCTCGGCGAGTGCGGGGCGTACGCCGGGTTCGGCGGCGCACTCGCGGTGGGACCGACGTACATGATGGCGCAGGGCCCGTACGAGATCCCCCGGCTGCGCTTCGACGCGATCGCGGTGATGACCAACACCGCCCCGGTCGGGGCGTTCCGCGGCGCCGGCCGGCCCGAGGCCGCCGCGGCTCTGGACCGGGTCCTCGATCTCGCCGCCCTGGAGCTGGGTCTGAGCCCCGAGGAGATCCGGCGACGCAACCTGATCCCCGCCGACGCCTTCCCGTACCGGACGCGCACCGGCGTGACCTATGACAACGGCGACTACCGCGCGCCCCTGGCCGAGGCGCTCCGGATCGCCGACGTCGACGGTGCCCGCAAGGAGCAGCAGCGCCGGATCGAGGCGGGCGAGACCAGGCTGCTCGGGATCGGGATCTCGACGTACGTCGAGATCACCGGCTTCGGCGGCTCGGAGTTCGGCTCGGTCCAGATCCATCCCGACGGCTCGGCCACGGTCATGTCCGGCACGTCGGCGCACGGCCAGGGACACGCGACGTCGTTCTCGATGATCGTCGCGGACCGGCTGGGGATCCCGCTCGACCAGATCACCTACCGGCAGTCGGACACCGCCATGGTGCGCACCGGCGGAGGCACCGGCGGCTCCCGCTCGCTCCAGCTGGGCGGCAACGCCGTCAGCAAGGCCGCCGACGAGCTGCACGAGAAGGCGATTGCCGTCGCTGCCCGGATGCTCGAGGCCTCGGTCGAGGACGTCGTCCTGGACCGCGACGGCTTCGGTGTGGCCGGCGTGCCCGACTCCCACGTCACCTGGCCCGAGCTCGCCGCCCATGCCCACGAGCACGACGGCGGTCTGGGGGTCGACACCGACTTCACCCAGGACGGCGCCACCTTCCCCTTCGGCGCGCACGTGGCGATCGTCGAGGTCGACGTCGAGACCGGCCAGGCCAAGCCGCTGCGCCACGTCGCCGTCGACGACTGCGGCCGGATCCTGAACCCGCTCATCGTGGCCGGCCAGCAGCACGGCGGCGCCATCCAGGGGATCAGCCAGGCGCTGTGGGAGGAGATGCTCTACGACGAGCAGGGCACGCCGATCACCAGCTCCTTCGCCGACTACGCCATCCCGACCGCGGCCGACGGCATCATGCTCGAGGCGTCCAACACCGAGACCCCGACCCCGGTGAACCCGCTGGGAGCCAAGGGCATCGGGGAGTCCGCGACCATCGGCTCCACCCCGGCGGTGCAGAACGCCGTCGTCGACGCGCTGAAGCACCTCGGCGTCCGGCACATCGACCTGCCCTGCACCGCGGCGCGCGTGTGGCGCGAGATCCAGAACCCCAGGTCCGACGTCTGGCGCGAGCCGCCTGCCGCGTTCGACCGGCTGGCGGACGACGGCACCGAGCCCGACGTCGTCGAGGCGTAGTCCTTCGGTCGACGAAGGGGTCGGGGCCTGCGGCTGCCCTCGTGGCCCCGGCGGGGTCCGGGCGAGGTGTGCGGTTTGGTCCCCAACCGCACGTTCCTGGACCGAAACCGTGCGGTTCTTGACCATTCCGCGACTTTCTCCGGCGTCACCCACCCACCCTCGGCGCCCGCTGTCCGCCCGGCTGCGGACCGTTCCTACACTTGGGGCGTGTCAGCGCCCGTCTCCCCCGCTGCCGGGGCCGCAGGGCCGGCGGTCGAGATCGACGGGCTGGTCATGCGGTACGGCGACAAGGTCGCCGTCGACGGGCTCGACCTCACCGTCGAACGGGCCACGATCACGGCCGTCCTGGGCCCCAACGGTGCCGGGAAGACCACCACGCTGGAGACCGCCGAGGGCTACCGGTCGCCGCAGCGAGGGCGGGTCCGCGTGCTGGGGCTCGACCCCGTGCGCGATCGCCGTGCCCTCCTCCCCCGGATCGGCGTCATGCTCCAGGGCGGCGGCGCCTGGAGCGGCGTGCACGCCGACGAGATGCTGCGGCACGTCGCCCGCCTGCACGCCCACCCCCTCGACCTCGACCTGCTCTCGGACCGGCTCGGCCTCGCCGACTGCGGCCGGACGCCGTACCGCCGGCTCTCCGGCGGCCAGCAGCAGCGGCTCGGCCTGGCCATGGCCATCGTCGGTCGTCCCGAGATCGTGTTCGTCGACGAGCCGACCGCCGGCATGGACCCGGCCGCCCGGCACACCACCTGGGAGCTGCTCCAGGAGCTGCGGGCCGCCGGCGTCACCGTGGTGCTCACCACGCACTACATGGAGGAGGCCGAGCGCCTCGCCGACCGGATCCACATCATCGACCACGGCCGCCTGATCGCCAGCGGTACGCCGCTCGAGCTCACCCGCGGCGGGGGCTCGGCCACGATCCGCCTGGTGGTGACGCGACCGTTCCCGCCCGACGCCCCCGAGTCGCTCCGCGCGGCGCTGGGCGCGAAGGTCGACGTCACCCTGCTCGACGCGGTGAGCATCCTGGTCACCGGTCCGGCGGACGCCTCCAGCCTGGCGGTCGTCTCACGCTGGTGCGAGGCCAACGACGTGCTCCCGGAGTCGCTGGCCCTCGGCCAGCGGACCCTCGAGGACGTGTTCCTCGAGCTCACCGGACGAGAGCTGGCGTCGTGAGCGAGGGCGGGGGTCTCGACGGGCTCGACCAGCGCGACGGGCTCGACCAGCGGGACGGGCTCGACCTCTCGCCGCGGCCCGGCGCCGCGCCGTTCCCGCGCCAGGTGTCGGCCCAGGCCGGCATGGAGGCACGGTTGATGCTCCGCAACGGCGAGCAGCTGCTGCTCGCCGTGGTGATCCCGGTGATCGTCCTGGTCGGCGGCGTGAACGGCGCCCACCATGTCGGGTTCGACTTCTCCCACGCCGCCGTCGACGTCCTCACCCCGGGCGTGCTCGCCCTGGCCGTGATGTCGACGGCGTTCACCTCGTTGGCGATCGCCACCGGCTTCGAGCGGCGCTACGGCGTGATCAAGCGGCTCGGCTCGTCGCCGTTGCCCCGGTCGGGGCTGCTCGCGGGCAAGGTCGGCGGGCTGCTCTTCGTCGAGGTGCTCCAGATCGCGGTGATCTCCGCCGTGGCCGCGGTGCTGGGCTGGGACCCCACCGCCGGTGGGGCGCCCTCGGCCGTCCTTTCCGTGGTCCTGGGCACGGCCGCCTTCGCCGCACTCGGACTGTTCCTGGCAGGGGTGCTGCGCGCCGAGGCGACGCTGGCCGCCGCCAACCTGGTCTACCTCCTCCTGCTCGCCGGCGGAGCCGTCGTGCTGCCCAGCTCCTCCTACGGCGCCTTCGGGCACGTCACCCCCTTCCTGCCTTCCGGCGCTCTGGGCGACGCGATGCGCCAGGCCCTGATCGACGGCACCACCGCCTGGCGCGACCTCGGCGTCCTGCTCGTCTGGGCCGTCGTCGGCACCGTCCTCACGGCGAGGACCTTCCAGTGGGAGTGAGCCGCTGGCTACGCCGCTTCGCCTGGGCCACCCTGGTTGCGAACGTCGCGCTGGTCGTGACCGGCGGAGCGGTGCGGCTCACCGGCTCCGGGCTCGGCTGCCCGACGTGGCCCCGCTGCAACGGCCGCTCCTTCACCCCGCACGGAACCATCGGCCCGCACCAGCTCATCGAGTTCGGCAACCGGACCCTCACCTTTGTGCTGGTCGCCATCGCCGTCGCCACGTTCGTCGCAGCCCGGCAGAGCGGCCGTCGCGACCTGCTGCGGCTCTCGGTGGTGCTCGGGCTGGCGATCCCCGCCCAGGCTGTGCTCGGGGGCATCACGGTGCTGACCGACCTCAATCCCTGGGTCGTGTCGCTCCACCTCGTCTTGTCGCTGGCGATCGTGTCCGTCGCCGTGCTCTTCCTGCACCGCCTCGACCACCCGCCCGTCCCGCCCGCCCGGGGCATGCTCCCGGCTCTCGCGTGGACGACGTACGGCGTCACCTGGCTGGTCCTCTACGCCGGCACCGTCGTGACCGGCTCCGGCCCGCACGCCGGCGACGCGAGCTCGCCGCGCAACGGGCTGGACCCGCTGCAGCTCAGTCAGCTCCACGCCGACCTGGTGTTCCTGCTCGTCGGACTGACTGTCGGCCTCTGGTTCGCGCTCCGGGCCACCGGGGGTGACACCGGGCCGGTGACGGCACTGGCGGCGGTCGAGGTGTTCCAGGGGGCCGTCGGCTTCGTGCAGTACTTCGCCGGGCTGCCCGTCGTCGTCGTCCTGCTGCACATGCTCGGCGCCGCTCTCGTGATCGCCGCCGCGACCTGGCTGCTGGTCTCGGTCCTCGAGCCGTCGCCGCCCGGCAAACGGACGACGGTCGACCTGCACCCCCGTGGGCAGGCCAACCGTCGTACCCGGTAGGACGCACCGTACGCCCTTTCGGTTGCCTGCCGCGGCGATCTGGTCCGAGCTGGTACCCGGCTACCAGCCAGGTTCCGGGCGTGGGTCAGCGGCCCGGCGTCAGCCCGGGTCAGCGGGTCAGCAGCGGGTCGAGCGCGACGGCCACGAACAGCAGAGACAGGTACAGGTTCGAGGCGTGGAAGAGCACCATCGGCCGGATCACGCTGAGGTCCTCGGTGCCGCGGGTACGCGACCAGAGACGGTGGGCCTGGACCAGGAACACCGCGCCCAGCGCCACGGCCGCGGCCGGGTAGACCCAGCCGGTGTCCGCGACCGGCCAGAGCAAGAGCGACGTGGCCACCATGACCCAGCTGTAGGCGACGATCTGGCGGCCGACGACCTCGGCCTTCGCGACCACGGGCAGCATCGGGACGTCGACGCCGGCGTAGTCCTCGCGGTAGCGCAGGGCCAGGGCCCAGGTGTGTGGCGGGGTCCAGAAGAAGACGACCGCGAAGAGCACCACCGGCGCCCACGCCAGCTCGTCGGTGACGGCGGTCCAGCCGATCAGGGCGGGGAAGCAGCCGGCCAGGCCACCCCAGACGATGTTCTGGGTGGTGCGCCGCTTGAGCAGCATCGTGTAGACGAACAGGTAGAAGCACTCGGCGGCCAGGGCCAGGGCCGCCGACAGCGGGTTCACCCACACGTACAGGATCGCCGTGGCGAGCACCCCGAGCACGATCCCGAAGACCAGTGCCGACGCGGTGGAGACGACGTGGCGGGGCAGCGCGCGGCGGCGGGTCCTCCGCATCTGCTCGTCGATGTCGCGGTCGTAGACGCAGTTCAAGGCCGACGCGGAGCCTGCGGACAGGGTGCCGCCGAGCACCGTGGCCACCACCAGCCCGAGGTCGGGGACTCCGCCGGCGGCGAAGAACATCACCGGCACCGTCGTGAGCAGCAGCAGCTCGATGACCCGCGGCTTGGTCAGCCCGACGTAGGCCTGTACGACGTCGCGGTACCCGGAACGGCCGGCTGCGCGTGCGGGGTCGGACTCGGAGAGAGCCGCGGCCCGGTCGCCGACGTATGTCACAGAGGTCCTCGGGGTACTGAGGTGCAGGGAGAAGGTGGGCAAGACGCGCCTCGCAGTGTATCCCCGGTGGTGGGTAGGCTCGGAGACGGCTTGAGCGCTGATGTCGTCAGGGCGACGTGACGGACGTTTCAGGCTCCGAGCACCACCCTCCGCCGTACTGGCCGACCCGCTGCGGCCGCACCCGCTCTGGAAGGGAAGACCGCGTGAGCACAACCCCCGCGAAGCTGGACTGGACCGAGCTGGACGACAAGGCCGTCGACACCGTGCGGGTGCTGGCCATGGACGCCGTCCAGAAGGTCGGCAACGGCCACCCCGGCACGGCGATGAGCCTCGCGCCGGCGGCGTACCTGCTGTTCCAGAAGGTGATGCGCCACAACCCGGCCGACCCGCACTGGCCCGGCCGGGACCGCTTCGTCCTCTCCTGCGGTCACTCCAGCCTGACCCTGTACCTCCAGCTCTTCCTGGGCGGCTGGGGTCTGGAGCTGGAGGACCTGAAGGCGCTGCGTACCTGGGGCAGCAAGACCCCCGGCCATCCGGAGTACGGCCACACCGCCGGCGTCGAGACGACCACGGGTCCGCTCGGCCAGGGCATCGGCAACGCCGTCGGGATGGCGATGGCCGCCCGGCGTGAGCACGGCCTCTTCGACCCCAACGCCGCGCTCGGCGCCTCACTGTTCGACCACCAGATCTACGCCCTGTGCTCCGACGGCGACATCGAGGAGGGCGTGTCCGCCGAGGCCTCCGCCATCGCCGGCGTCCAGGAGCTGGGCAACCTGACCCTGATCTACGACGCCAACCGGATCTCGATCGAGGACAACACCGACATCGCCCTCGGCGAGGACGTCGGCGCCCGCTACGAGGCCTACGGCTGGCACGTCCAGCACGTCGACTGGACCCACGACGGCACGCGCTACGAGGAAGACGTCCCCGCGCTGTACGACGCGATCCGCAAGGCGCACGCGGTGACCGACCGGCCCAGCTTCATCGTGCTGCACACCATCATCGCGTGGCCCGCCCCGAACGCCCAGAACACCGGCAAGGCCCACGGCTCCGCGCTCGGTGCCGACGAGGTCGCGGCGACCAAGAAGGTGCTGGGCTTCGATCCGGAGCAGACCTTCGAGGTCCCGACCGGCGTGCTGGAGCACACCCGCGAGGCCGTCACCCGCGGCAAGCTCGCCCAGGCCGAGTGGGACACGGAGTTCGCCGCATGGGCGCGCAAGCCCTCCGCCGACACCGCCCTGTTCGAGAGGCTGCAGACGCGGAGCCTGCCCGACGGCTGGACGAGCAAGCTCCCGACGTTCCCCGCCGACCCGAAGGGCGTCGCGACCCGCGTGGCGTCGGGCGCCGTCATCAACGCGGTCGCCGAGACGCTGCCCGAGCTGTGGGGCGGGTCCGCCGACCTGGCCGGCTCCAACAACACCACCATCGAGGGCGTCCCGTCCTTCCTGCCGGGCGACCGCGCCACCAAGATGTGGAAGGCCGACCCCCTCGCCGGCCGGGTGCTCCACTTCGGCATCCGCGAGCACGGCATGGGCGCGATCATGAACGGGATCGCCGCGCACGGCGGCACCCGCGTCTTCGGCGGCACCTTCCTCACGTTCTCCGACTACATGCGCGGGTCGGTCCGGCTCGCGGCGATCATGGGTCTGCCGGTCACCTACGTCTGGACCCACGACTCCATCGGGCTCGGCGAGGACGGCCCGACGCACCAGCCGATCGAGCACCTGGCCGCCCTGCGCGCGATGCCCGGCCTCGACGTCGTACGGCCTGCGGATGCGAACGAGACCGCTGCCTGCTGGCAGACGATCCTCGAGCAGAGCGACCGGCCGGCCGGGCTGGTGCTGTCGCGCCAGAACCTGCCGGTCTTCCCGCGTGGCGAGGACGGCTACTCCGACACCAGCAACGTCCACCGCGGCGGGTACGTCCTGCTCGACACCGATGGTGGGCTGCCCGACGTCGTGCTGGTCGGCACCGGGTCCGAGGTCCAGCTGGCCGTCCGGGCCCGGGAGCTGCTCGCGGCCGACGGGGTCCGGGCCCGCGTCGTGTCGATGCCGTGCCGGGAATGGTTCGACGCCCAGGAGTCTTCCTACCGGGAGACGGTGCTCCCGCCGACCGTGAAGGCACGCGTCTCGGTGGAGGCCGGCGTGGCGCAGGGATGGCGCGAGGTGGTCGGTGACCACGGCCGCATCGTCTCGCTCGACCACTACGGCGCCTCGGCCGACTACGAGCGGATCTACCGAGAGTTCGGCATCACCGCGGAGGCCGTCGCCGCGGCCGCCACCGACAGCATCCGGAGCGCCACCGACTAGGAGGAACCATGACCGACCGCCTGCAGCAGCTCTCCGACGCGGGAGTCTCCATCTGGCTCGACGACCTGTCCCGCGAACGCCTCGAGACCGGCAACCTCGCCGACCTCGTGGAGCACTCGCACGTGGTGGGTGTGACCACGAACCCGTCGATCTTCCAGTCCGCCCTCAGCAAGGGCGAGCGCTACGACGCCCAGATCCGTGAGCTGGCGAGCGTCGGCACGGACCGCGACCAGGCCGTCCGGGTGATCACCACCGACGACGTCCGCGACGCCTGCCAGATCATGCGGCCGGTGTACGACGCCACCGACACGGTCGACGGCCGGGTCTCCATCGAGGTCTCCCCCGGGCTGGCCCACGACGCGGACGCGACGGTCGCCGAGGCCGCCGACCTCTGGAAGACC
Organism: uncultured Actinomycetota bacterium; assembly: GCA_963742195.1. GTDB lineage: Bacteria > Actinomycetota > Actinomycetes > Propionibacteriales > Nocardioidaceae > Nocardioides. The sequence goes on along the minus strand of CAVULA010000002.1, from coordinate 191,157 downwards.
GTGGACCAGCCGAACCTGTTGATCAAGATCCCCGGCACCCCCGAGGGCTGCCCGGCGATCACCGAGACGCTCGGCGCCGGGATCAGCGTCAACGTGACGCTGATCTTCGGCCTGGACCAATACCGCCAAGTGATGGAGGCCTACGTCTCCGGCCTGGAGAAGGCCCGGGAGAACGGACACGACCTGGCCACCATCCACTCCGTCGCCTCGTTCTTCGTCTCCCGCGTCGACACCGAGATCGACAAGCGGCTCGACGCCACGACCTCCGGCCCCGGGACCGACCCCGACCTCAAGGGCAAGGCGGGTGTCGCGAACGCCCGCCTGGCCTTCCGGGCCTTCGAGGAGTTCTTCCGCGGCGAGCGGTGGGAGTCGCTGGAGGCCGACGGTGCGCGCAAGCAGCGGCCGCTGTGGGCCTCGACCGGCGTCAAGAACCCCGACTACCGCGACACCATGTACGTCGACGACCTGGTGGTCGAGGACACCGTGAACACCATGCCCGAGGCGACGATGGAGGCCGTCGCCGACCATGGCGACATCCGGGGCGACCAGGTACGGCCGTTCTACGACGACGCGGCGGCGCACCTGCGAGCCCTCGCCGACGCAGGCATCGACTACGACGACGTGATCGAGGTCCTGATCAAGGAGGGTGTGGAGAAGTTCGTCACCGCCTGGGACGAGCTCCTCGACTCGGTCAGCACGGCCCTCGAGGCGGCCGCCCGGTGAGGGAGGCTTGCGAACTGCGAGCTCACCCGGAGGCGCCGTGAGGGAGGCTCCCGTCGATCCGACCTCGACGGGCGCCTGGTCCCGGTTGACCTCCCTCGCGGAGGGTTTCGCACCGGACCTACGGGCATGGTTCGCCGAGGACCCCGGGCGCGTGGAGCGGCTCACCTTCACCGCCGGTGATCTCCACGTCGACCTCTCGAAGTCCTTCCTCGACGACGACGTGCTGGCGGCTCTGCTCGACCTCGCCGAGGAGGTGGGGGTCGGCAGGCGCCGGGACGCGATGTTCGCCGGCGAGCACATCAACGTCACCGAGGACCGCGCCGTGCTGCACGAGGCCCTGCGCCTGCCCGCCGACGCGACCCTCGAGGTCGACGGGCAGGACGTCGTGGCCGAGGTGCACGACGTCCTGGAGCGCGTGTACGCCTTCGCCGACCAGGTCCGGAGCGGCGCCTGGACGGGGGTCACGGGCGAGCGCGTCCGGACGGTGGTGAACATCGGGATCGGCGGCTCGGACCTCGGACCGGTGATGGCCTACGAGGCACTGGCGCCCTACCGTCACGCCGACCTGGAGTGCCGGTTCATCTCCAACATCGACCCCACCGACGCCGCCACCACCCTGGCCGGCCTCGACCCGGCGACGACCTTGTTCATCGTCTCGAGCAAGACCTTCGGCACCCTCGAGACCCTCACCAACGCACGCCTGTGCAAGGCCTGGCTGCTCGACGGCCTGCAGGGGCACGACGCCGTCGAGGCGGTGAAGAAGCACTTCGTGGCGGTCTCCACGGCACTCGACAAGGTCGCGGACTTCGGGATCGACCCGGCGAACGCGTTCGGGTTCTGGGACTGGGTCGGGGGCCGCTACTCCGTCGACTCCGCGATCGGCACCTCCTTGGTCGTGGCGATCGGGCCGGAGCGGTTCGCGGAGTTCCTGGCCGGCTTCCACACGATGGACGAGCACTTCCGGACCACAGAGCTGTCCGCCAACGTGCCGGCCCTCATGGGGCTGCTCAACGTGTGGTACTCGACGCTCCTCGGTGCCCAGACCCACGCCGTCCTCCCCTACGCCCAGCTGCTGCACCGGTTCCCGGCGTACCTCCAGCAGCTGACGATGGAGTCCAACGGCAAGAGCGTGCGGTGGGACGGCACCACGGTCACCACCGACACCGGTGAGGTCTTCTGGGGAGAGCCCGGCACCAACGGCCAGCACGCCTTCTACCAGCTCCTCCACCAGGGCACCCGGTTGATCCCGGCCGACTTCATCGCGGTCGCGAACCCGGCGTACCCGCTCCGCGACGGGGACGTCGACGTCCACGAGCTGCTCCTGGCCAACTTCTTCGCACAGACGCGGGCACTGGCGTTCGGCAAGACCGCGGACGAGGTGCGCGCCGAGGGCACCGCCGAGGCGATCGTCCCGGCCCGGGTGTTCTCCGGCAACCGCCCGACCGCCTCGATCCTGGCGCCCGAGCTGAGCCCCTCGGTCCTCGGTCAGCTCGTCGCTCTCTACGAGCACATCACCTTCACGCAGGGCGCCGTCTGGGGCATCGACAGCTTCGACCAGTGGGGGGTCGAGCTGGGCAAGCAGCTCGCCCAGCAGGTCGGGCCGGCCATCGCCGGCGACCCCGAGGCCCTGGCCGAGCAGGACGCGTCCACGCGGGCGCTGATCTCCTACTACCGGAAGCAGCGCCACACATGAGCGACTGGGTGAACCCGCTGCGCGACCCGGAGGACCGCCGGCTCCCGCGGATCGCCGGGCCGTGCGGGATGGTGCTGTTCGGCGTGACCGGCGACCTGTCCCGCAAGAAGGTGATGCCGGCGATCTACGACCTGGCCAACCGCGGCCTGCTGCCGCCGGGCTTCAGCCTCGTCGGGTTCGCCCGCCGCGACTGGGCCGACGAGGACTTCGCCCAGGTCGTCCACGACGCGGTCAAGGAGCATGCGCGGACCGAGTTCCGCGAGGAGGTGTGGAAGCAGCTCGCCGAGGGCTTCCGCTTCGTGCCGGGGAACTTCGACGACGACGCGGCGTTCAACACGCTGCGCCGCACCATCGAGGAGCTCGACGAGGTCCGCGGCACCGGCGGCAACCACGCCTTCTATCTCGCCATCCCCCCGGGCTTCTTCGGGGACGTCGTCGGGCAGCTCAAGGAGCACGGGCTGGCCCATCCGGGTGAGGGCTCCTGGCGCAGGGTCGTGGTGGAGAAGCCGTTCGGCCACGACGAGAAGTCGGCCCGGGAGCTCAACGAGACCCTCGCCGAGGTGTTCCCGTCGGGCTCGATCTTCCGGATCGACCACTACCTCGGCAAGGAGACGGTCCAGAACATCCTGGCGCTGCGGTTCGCGAACGCGATGTTCGAGCCGATCTGGAACTCCAACTACGTCGACCACGTGCAGATCACGATGGCCGAGGACATGGGCATCGGGGGCCGGGCCGGCTACTACGACGGCATCGGCGCCGCCCGGGACGTGATCCAGAACCACCTGATGCAGCTGATGTCCCTGGTGGCGATGGAGGAGCCGACCTCGTTCGAGGCCGAGGACATGCGCATCGAGAAGCTCAAGCTGCTGTCCGCGGTCAGCCTCCCCCGCCGGCTCGACCTCACCACCGCGCGGGGGCAGTACGCCGAGGGCTGGCAGGGCGGTGAGAAGGTCGTGGGCTTCCTCCAGGAGGAAGGCGTCCGCAAGACCTCGGCCACGGAGACGTACGCCGCGGTGACCCTGCACGTGGACAACCGACGGTGGGCCGGCGTGCCCTTCTACCTGCGCACCGGCAAGCGGCTCGGCCGGCGGGTGACCGAGGTGGCGATCGTCTTCAAGCCGGCGCCGCACCTACCGTTCACGAAGACCGCCACCGAGGAGCTCACCCACAACGCGCTGGTGATCCGGATCCAGCCCGACGAGGGCATGACGATCCGGTTCGGCTCCAAGGTGCCGGGCACCGCGATGGAGATCCGCGACGTGAACATGGACTTCGCCTACGGGGGCTCGTTCACCGAGTCCAGCGCCGAGGCCTACGAGCGGCTGATCCTCGACGTGCTCCTCGGCGACCCGCCGTTGTTCCCGCGCCATGCCGAGGTGGAGCGGTCCTGGCAGATCCTCGACCCGATCCTCGCCCACTGGGCGAAGAAGGGCCGGCCGGAGCCCTACGAGTCCGGCACGTGGGGACCCCACTCCGCCGACACGATGCTGGCCCGCGACGGACGCGTCTGGAGACGACCTTGATAGAGCTGATCGACACCAACGCCGCCGCGATCGCCGGCGAGTTCGTCGCCGCACGGCTGCGGGCGGGCAGCCCGGCGATGGGCATGGTGATGACGCTCGTCATCGTCGTGGACGAGGACGGTGCGCCGGACGCCATGCGCGTCGCACGTCAGGCCTCGCACGAGCATCCCGCCCGGGTGCTCGGGATGATCCTGGGCGATGCCCGCGGCGCGGCGCAGGTCAACGCCCAGGTCGGGACCGGCGACGGATGGAGCGGGGAGACGGCCCTGATCCGCCTCAAGGGCGAGGTGGTCAAGCATCCCGAGTCCGTCGTGCTCCCGCTGCTGCTGCCCGACTCCCCGGTGGCGATGTGGTGGCCCGCGCAGGCCCCCGACGACCCGTCGACCGATCCGCTCGGTCGGCTCGCGCAGCGCCGGATCACCGACTCCGCCGCCGCCCTGCACGGCAAGGGCCGGGCCATCCACGCCCAGTGCTCGGCGTACGCCGCCGGCAACACCGACCTGGCCTGGACCCGGATCACGCCGTGGCGGGCCCTGCTCGCGGCCGCCATGGACCAGCACCGGCCTCGGGTGACCGGCGGCTCGGTCACGGCGGAGCGGATCAGTCCCAGCGCCGAGCTGCTCGTCGCCTGGCTGGCCGACCGGCTCAAGATCCACGTGGATCGGAAGAGCTCGGGCGGCCCCGGGATCACCGAGGTGCGTCTGGAGACCAAGGAGGGTCCGATCGTGATCTCGCGCGCCGACGGCCGCCTGGCGACGTTCTCCTCTCCCGGGCGCCCCGACCGGCCCGTGGCCCTGAAGCGCCGGCAGCTGCCGGAGCTGCTCGCCGAGGAGCTGCGCCGACTCGACGAGGACCAGGTGTACGCGCGGACCGCCCGCACGCTGCTCAGGCTGCACCGCGCATGAGCACCGCGCCCGCTCCTCGGGTCGAGGTCCACGAGTCGCGCGCGGACCTGGCCACCTCGGTGGCCGGCGCTCTGCTGCGCCTGCTCACCGTTCACCAGGACAACGGCGCCGTGCCCCAGGTCGTGCTCACCGGCGGCAGCATCGCGGACGAGGTCCACCGCGAGGTCGCGCGCCTGGCGGCCGGTAGCGAGGTCGACTGGTCGCGCGTCGCGTTCTTCTGGGGCGACGAGCGCTTCGTCGCCCCAGACTCCGAGGACCGCAATGCCCGCCAGGCCCGCACGGACCTCCTCGAGCAGGTCGGCGTGGACCCTGCCCACATCCACGAGATCCCGTCGGCCGCCGACGCCCCCGACGTGGAGGCCGCAGCGACGGCGTACGCCGACACGGTCCGCTCCGCCGGCACCGGTCGCTTCGCCGTGGTGATGCTCGGGGTCGGGCCGGACGGCCACGTGGCCTCCTTGTTCCCCGGGTTCCCGCAGCTGGACGCCGACGACAGGATCGCGATCGGGGTCACCGGCGCCCCGAAGCCCCCGCCCGACCGGGTCAGCCTGACCTTCTCCGCACTCAACCGAGCCGACGAGGTCTGGTTCGTGGTGAGTGGGGCGGACAAGGCCGAGGCCGTCGGGCGTGCCCTCTCCACGCCTCCCCCGGACCTGCACGAGATCCCGGCAGCCGGCGTCCACGGGGAGCAGGCGACGATCTGGTTCCTGGACCGCGAGTCCGCCAGTCGCGTCCCCTGAGCGGCACCCGTCATGACGTCCCCTCCGGTCGACGAGCCCGGACATCCGGCGCCCCGGCCGGCCGGTCTGGTCCCACTCCGTGAAGCGACCCGGACCTGGTTCGCCATCTCGCTGCAGACATTCGGGGGTCCGGCCGGCCAGATCGCGGTGATGCAGCGGGCGCTGGTCGACGAGAAGCGCTGGATCGGGCAGCGACGGTTCCTCCACGCCCTGTCCTTCTGCACCCTGCTGCCGGGCCCGGAGGCTCAGCAGCTGGCCATCTACACCGGGTGGCTGCTCAACGGGGTGCCCGGCGGTCTGATCGCCGGGATCCTCTTCGTGCTCCCCGGGGTCCTGGCCCTGTTGGCCCTGTCGGTCCTCTACGTGAGCGCCGGCGACACCGTCATCGTCACGGCCGTCCTCGCTGCCATCGCGCCGGCGGTGCTCGTGATCGTCGCCCAGGCCGTGGTCCGGGTCGGAGGCCGGGCCCTCCGGCACCCCGCCCTGGTGGGTCTCGCCGTCGCCGCGTTCGTCGCCCTCTCGCTGTTCAAGACCCCGTTCCCGGTCGTCGTCGCGGTGGCGGGTGCCGTCGGCTGGGCCCTGGGTCGCTGGGCACCCCGCACGATGCGCGGTCCCGAGCCACGAGCCGAGGCCCCCGACGGTCCGCCACCGCTGATCTCCGACGACCAGCTGCACTCCGAACGCCCCAGCCGGCGCCACTCACTGAAGGTGGTCGGGGTCGGGATCGTCGCCTGGGTCGTGCCGGTCGGGCTGGTCGTCGCCGTCACCGGGACGCGACAGCATCTTCGCCGACCAGGCCCTCTTCTTCACCGGGGCCGCCCTGGTCACCTTCGGGGGCGCCTACGCCGTCCTGGCGTACGTCGCGCAGCAGGCCGTGCAGGTCTACGGCTGGCTCGCACCCGGCGAGATGATCACCGGCCTCGCCCTGGCCGAGACGACCCCCGGACCGCTCATCATGGTGGTCCAGTTCGTGGCCTTCGTGGGTGCCTACCACGACCCAGGGCCCCTGAACCCGTGGGTCGCCGCCGTCGTCGCGTCGCTGCTGACCACGTGGGTCACCTTCGTGCCGTGCTTCGTGTTCGTCTTCGTGGGCGCCCCCTACGTGGAGCGGCTGCGTGGGAACCACGCGCTGGCGGCCGCCCTGACGGGGGTGATGGCCGCCGTGGTGGGCGTGATCGCGAACCTGGCCCTCTACTTCGCCATGCACACCCTCTTCCGCGAGGTCACCACCTTCGCCTGGGGGCCGATCCAGGCCCAGCTGCCCGTCGTGGGAACCCTGAAGCCCTGGGCGCTGGCGGTGACCGCCGTCGCTGCGATCCTGCTCTTCCGTCTCAGGTGGTCCGTGCTCCGCACGCTGGGCGCCTGCGCGCTGCTCGGCCTGGCAGCCGGACTCCTCGACCTGCTCGTGGCCTGAGCCGCACGGTGCCGCGGATCGCCCACTCGGCCACGGCGAGGTTGACCACCCACCCGGAGCCCTGGGCGAGATCGGCCGCCAGGACCCCGGTGCCGAAGACCGCGCCGCCCAGGCCCTCGGTGAAGGCCTGGGTGCCGGCCGCCAGGCCGATGGCGTACGCCCGCATCATCCACGCCCGGTGCGCCGCGATGTCGCCGCGCCGTACCGCCGTGATGCCCAGCGTGAGGCAGGCCGCCATCGCGGACCCGAAGCCGAGGCGGAGCACGAACAGCAGGTCACCGGTTCCCGGCTCGGCCTGGTAGGACAGCGTCAGCCAGAGAGCCGACCCCGCCACCAGCAGCCCGGCGCCCGCCACGACCCGACCGGCACGACGGTGCCACTGCCTGTGTCGACGCCGGAAGCGCGGCACCAGCTGCAGGATCCCCACCAGGGCGAACGTCGTCGCGCCGACGATGTGCAGCACGAGCGCGAGCGGGAAGCCGGCGAACCGGTGGTCGGCGGGGATGACGGCCGGCCCGCCGGCCGAGCTGGACGAGCCGCAGGGTGCCGGCTGTCAGCGGGATGGCGCTGAGCCCGACCAGTGCGACAGGCACCGGCCGGCTCGCGCTCTCGGTTGCTCATCCGGGCTCCTCGACGACGGGCGCTGAGGGGGTCCTCGGCGCGTGTCCGCCACGGTAGGAACCGACCTGGTGAGCGCGAATCACCACATAACGTGACCCGGGTGGTGACACGTTTTGCATAATGGGCACCGGTCCGGGTACTTTCCGGGCACCGTGCAGCAACGTAGGCTGCATGCTTCGGGGGAAAGCCGGGGGGCTTTCGGGGGAGATCCGCCATGCCGGAACGCGCCGTGAGACCGGCCTCGCGGTGGTCGTCGGCGGCAGCGCTGGGACGGTCGTCCCCGGTGCCGGGCTCGGCCCACGGCGGCGTACCAACCGGTCGGCTCCGTGTCGCCAGAGGGTCGGCACCCCATGTCACGGGCCGCGCTACGTCGCGAACCCGACCGAGCGAGCCACGGCGCTCGCACGAGTCCACGAACCGATGGCGGCCTGTGGTCGGGTCGACGTCCCAGGCCGAGGGGGGCCTCCTACGGCTTCTGCGCGACGATCAGCACCCGACGTAGCATCGTCTCCACCGTCGCCGCCATCTCCAGGACCCCGTGACGAACCTCGTCCGGGTCGTCGCCGGACTCCGCTGCGAGCTCCTCCACGGACTCCAGCAGGAGCGCGTCCAGACGGCGCTGGTTCGCCTCCCAGCCGGTCGTCTCCGCGTAGAGCTGGACGGAGAATCCGTGCTCGGCGAGCAGTGGCCTGTGGTCGGCCAGTTGGGGCGGCCTGCCTGCCGGTTGGGAGGAGTAGTCCCACGTCGTGGCGACCAACCGACCTCCGGGTCGGAGCACCCGCGCGAACTCCCCGAGCGCTGCCGACTTGTCGGGCGCGAAGAGAAGCGCATCCACGCTCATCAGCCCGTCGACCAGACCGGACTCTGCTGGGATCGCCTCGAAAGTGCCCACCGTGAATCGAGCTCGGTCACCCAGGCCGAGGGCGTTCGCCCGCTGCGTCGCGTCGTCCACCGCGGTCGGTGAGATGTCCACGCCCAGCAGCGAGGCCCCGCTGGTGGCCGCGACCCACAGTCCGGGTCCACCACGCCCGCATCCGACGTCGACCAGCGCCTGGCCGTCCGCCAGACCCAGATGGGTCACGAAGGTCGCGAGCTCGGTCCTGGTGATGTAGCTGTAGGGCTCGAGCTCGGTGGGGTACTCCGAGCCGAAGACCTGCGTCCAGATGCGTGCCTGGACCGCCGACGGTGGCGCGTCGAAGACCGAGGTGAACACCTCGGTCCAATCCGGCTGCTGGATCATCCCACCAAGAGTGCCACGCGCCGCCCTTGGCAGAGTAGGCATCGACCACACGCTCAGGCATGTGGAAGTCGACTATCTGTTCGAGAACGACGTCGTGGACACCGAGGTGCTTCCCCTTGGTGGTGTTCGGAGCTGAGCGAGCCGCGGCCCTCGACGCCCAGCACGCGAGCGGTCCCTCAGGGCCCGAGTGCGTCACCTGGTCCCTGACCCTCCCTCGTGATACGCATGCCGGCCGTTTCAGGGCTACGGCGGGGTGGCCGTCAACCGCTCGGCACGCCGAGGACGCAGAACTCGTTGCCTTCGGGATCGGCCAGCACGACCCACGGTCGATCCCCCTGGCCGATGTCGACGCGCCGCGCGCCGTGAGCGACCAGACGAGCCACCTCGGCGTCCTGGTCATCGGGCCGGAAGTCGAGGTGCAGTCGGCTCTTGGCCCTCTTGGTCTCCTCCAGCCGGACGAAGTCCAACCCAGGCGTGCGATCCGGCTCCGGCCGGATCTCGAACTCGTCAGCAGAGGAGTAGACGACGACCCAGCCGAGCGCCTCGGCCCACCACTGCCCCAAGGACGCCGGGTCCGACGAGTGGACGATCACTTGCTCCCATTCCAAGGCCACCGGGCGAACCTAGACCAGTCCGTGCATCGAGGGACAGCCGATTTCGTCGGGAGGAGGCGCTCCTGGTCCGCGACGGCGCGAGCCGGCTGGTGACGATCGATCGTGGGTCAGCCGGCGTCCAGCGCGAAGGAAGAGAGGTCGAGGGTGGCCTGGCCGCGGGTCGCGAGCTGGGCGAGGGCCTCGCCGATGGCGGCGGAGTGCTTGAACCCGTGGCCCGAGCACGGTGAGGCGACGATGACGTTCGGCATGGAGGGCAGCCGGTCGATGACGAAGCGGCTGTCGGGGGTCACGGTGTAGAGGCACACCGCGGTCCTGACGCACCGACCGGACAGCGCCGGCAACCGGTGCCGGACGCTCTCCTCGTACATCTGCTCGATCTCCTCCGGCGTGACGCTGCGGTCGACCTCGTCGGGCGTGGTCTCGACGGAATACTGCTCGCGCGCGACCTTGGCGCCCCCGGACGGCCCGTCGACCATCGGGAAGCCGTAGAGCATCTTGCCGCGGTCGCCGCCGGGCCACCAGATGTAGACCGGCGAGTCGCGGAGGCGCGGGTACGTCGCGGGGTCTCGCAGGTCGAACCAGAAGAGCACCTGCCGGTGGATCCTCAGCCGGGACGCCAGGTCGGGGACCAGCTCCGGGACCCACGCGCCGGCGGTGACCACCAGGGCCGAGGCCTCGATGGTCTGGTCGGTGGTCCGGACCGTGACGTGCGTGCCGTGGTCGTCGTAGCCGAGGACGCGTTCGCCCAGGACGAGGGTGGCGCCCAGGTCGCGGGCCAGGCGCAGCTGCGTCTCGACCGCCAGCTCCGGCCGGACGAACCCCGCGCCGGGCTCGTAGCAGCCCTGCTCGTCGCCGGCGAGGGAGAACTGGGGGAACCGGGCAGCCAGGTCGGCCGTGCCGAGCCGCTCGTGCTCCACGCCGTACGCCTCCGCGGCTGCCACCGTGTGCTCGAGGAAGCTCTCGCTGCCGTGCATGGCGAACGTCGCCTGGGGAGGGGCCATCACCAGACCGCCACACCCGGTCAGGACCGTGAGACCGGTCTCGCGCTCGATCTCCTGCCAGAGCTCGTGCGATCGCCGTACCAGGGGCACGTACGCCAGCCCCTCACCGATCGCCACCCGGGTGATCCTGGTGTCGCCGTGCGTCGAGCCCAGCGTGTGCGGCGGCCGGTACCTGTCCACGCCCAGCACGCTCGCACCACGCCGCGCGAGCTGGTACGCCGTCGCGCTCCCCATCGCGCCGAGCCCGGCGACCACCACGTCGTACCGCATCGGACGAGCCTAGGTGGGACGACGACGGGTCGACGTCAGAAGACGATGTCGCCCGACTTGCGCCGACTGCGCAGCAGCTGGATGGCCTCGTCGAGGATGTTGGCCGCCTCGGCGTCGGAGCGACGCTCCTTCACGTAGGCCAGGTGAGTCTTGTAGGGCTCGATCTTGGGCGCCGGGGGCGGGTTCTCCGAGTCGAGGCTCGCGGGCAGTCCGCACTTGGGGCAGTCCCATGACTCCGGGACCACGGCATCCACGGCGAACGTGACCACCGAGCGGTGCTCATGAGAGCAGAAGTAGGTGACCGCCTGGCGCGGCGCGGCCTCACCACGCTCGGCCTCTCCCATGGGACCTGCTCCGACCCGGCTTCCCCGGATCGCGTTTCCTCCACCAGCCACGTGCGACGAACCTCTTTCAGTTCTGGTAGGCCAGCAGAAGGCCCAGGGCGATGACGCAAGCAATCCAGATCACACCGATACCCACGGTGAACCGATCCAGGTTCCGCTCCGCCACGGATGATCCCCCGAGCGAGCTCGACACACCGCCGCCGAACATGTCCGACAGGCCGCCCCCGCGGCCCTTGTGGAGCAGGACAAGCAACACCAGCGTGAGGCTGGTGAGGACGAGCAGAATGGTGAAGACGGTGGTCACAGCGGCATAGCCTACGTCACCGTTGCGGGTGTTCCGAAGCGGCCCGCCAGCCGGTCCAGACCGGTCGGGACGCCGTCATGGACCGGCCGTCACAGAGCGGGCATGTCGTAGAAGCGACAGATCCCGCCGAACTCCTCCGCCTGCAGGCTCGCGCCGCCCACCAGCGCGCCGTCCACGTCCGGCTGGGCCATGATGCCGGCGATGTTGGCGGCCTTCACCGAGCCTCCGTACAGGATCCGGCAGCCGTCGGCCGCCTCGTCCCCGGCGGTCTCGCGCAGCCGCTCCCGGATCGCCGCGCAGACCTCCTGGGCGTCGTCCGGGGTGGCCACCTCGCCGGTGCCGATCGCCCACACCGGCTCGTAGGCGACCACGAGCGTGGCGAGCTCCTCGGGAGTGAACCCCGCGAGCGACCCGTCCACCTGCGCCAGGGTGTAGGGCACCTGCTCGCCGGCCTTGCGGACGTCGAGACCCTCACCCACGCAGACGATGGGCGTCATCCCGGCACCGGTCGCCTGCCTGGCCTTCGCGTTCACCGTCTGATCGGTCTCCGCGTGGTACTCGCGTCGCTCGGAGTGGCCGACCACGACGTAGGAGCAGCCCAGCTTGGCGAGCATCGACGCCGAGATCTCTCCGGTGTAGGCGCCGGCGTCGTGCTCGGAGACGTCCTGGCCGCCGTACCGGATCGCCAGGTGGTCGCCGTCCACCAGGGTCTGCACCGAGCGCAGGTCGGTGAACGGCGGCACCACCACCACCTCGGTCCGCGCGAAGTCGTGCTTCTTGTCGGCGAGGATCCAGGCCAGCTTCTGCACCAGCGCCACCGCCTCCGGGTGGGTCAGGTTCATCTTCCAGTTGCCGGCCATCAGCGGGGTGCGGCCGGACGTGGCAGTAGCCATCGGTGTTCCTTCCCTGGGCCGTGGTCTCGACGAGCTCGACCGACGGGCGACGGTGGTGCGGTGCGGATCGGGTGGTGTCGGTCAGCGCTCGAGGACGGCGATCCCCGGCAGCTCCTTGCCCTCCAGGAACTCCAGGCTGGCGCCACCACCGGTCGAGATGTGACCGAAGGCGCCTTCGTCGAAGCCCAGCTGCCGGACGGCGGCCGCGGAGTCGCCACCCCCGACGACGGACAGGCCGTCGACCTCGGTCAGAGCCTGGGCGACCGCCCGGGTGCCCTCGGCGAAGGCAGCGGTCTCGAACACCCCCATCGGGCCGTTCCAGAACACCGTCCTCGCGTCGGTGATGGCCGCGGCGAACGCGCGCGCCGAGTCCGGACCGATGTCGAGACCGAGGCTGTCCGCGGGGATCTCCCCCGCCGGTACGACGTGTGGCTCGGACTCGCGGTCACCGGACGGGAACGCGCTGTCCACCACGATGTCGGTCGGCAGCAGGATCTGGACGCCGGACTCCTCCGCCCGCTCGAGGTACGCCCGGCAGACGTCCAGCTGGTCCTCCTCGAGCAGGCTCTTCCCCACCTCGTGGCCCTGGGCCTTGAGGAAGGTGAAGACCATGCCCCCGCCGATCAGCAGTCGATCGGCCTTGCCGAGCAGGTTGTCGATCACGCCGAGCTTGTCGGACACCTTCGACCCACCGAGCACGACCACGTACGGCCGGGCCGGGTCGACGGTCAACCGGCGCAGCACGTCGATCTCCCGGGCGACCAGGCCGCCCATCGCGGACCGCAGCCGCAGGGCGACGTCGTACACACTGGCCTGCTTGCGGTGCACGACGCCGAAGCCGTCGGAGACGAAGCAGCCCGACGACCCGACGAGGCCGGCCAGCTGGTCGGCGAACGCGCCACGCACGTCGTCGTCCTTGCTGGTCTCGCCGGGGTTGAAGCGGACGTTCTCGAGGAGGGCGACGTCACCGTCACCCAACGCCGCGACCGTCTCGGACGCCGACGGACCGACGGTGTCGTGGGCGAATGCCACCGGCGTGCCGAGCAGCTCACCGAGCCGCTCGGCCACCGGCGCGAGGGAGTAGCGGTCCTCGGGCTCGCCCTTGGGACGACCGAGGTGCGCCACGACCACGACCCGGGCGCCGGCCTCCGACAACGCGCGGATGGTGGGCACGCTGGCCCGCACCCGCCCGTCGTCGGTGATGGTGCTGCCGTCGAGCGGGACGTTCAGGTCGGAGCGGACCAGGACCCGCGTGCCGCGGACCTCGCCCAGCTGTTCCAGGGTGGAGCTCACGGTCAGAGCGAGCTGCCGACGAGGGCCGACAGGTCGATGAGGCGGTTGGAGTAGCCCCACTCGTTGTCGTACCAGCCGACGACCTTGACCTGGTTGCCGTTGGCCAGCGTGCAGCCGGCGTCGATCGTGCACGAAGCGGGCCAGGTCACGATGTCCGCACTGACGATCTCGTCCTCGGTGTAGTCGAGGTACTTCGACAGCGGACCGGACTCGGAGGCGGCCTTGAACGCGGCGTTCACCTCGTCCTTGGTGACCTCCGCGTTCAGGGTCACGGTCAGGTCGGTGACGGAGCCGGTCGGGATCGGGACGCGCAGGGCGTACCCGTCGAGCTTGCCCTTGAGCTCCGGCAGCACGAGCGAGATCGCCTTGGCGGCACCCGTGGTCGTCGGGATGATGCTCGTCGCGCCGCCACGCGCACGGCGCAGGTTGATCTGGCCCTTGCGGTTGAGGGAGATCTGGTCGAGCAGCTGCTGCTCGGTGGTGTAGGCGTGCACCGTGGTCATGAAGCCCTTGTCGATGCCCCAGTTGTCGAGCAGCACCTTGGCCATCGGGCCGAGGCAGTTCGTGGTGCAGCTGGCGTTGGAGATCACGTGGTGCTTCGAGCCGTCGTAGTCGCCGTCGTTGATGCCCATCACGATCGTGATGTCCTCGTCGGTGGCGGGGGCGGAGATCAGCACCTTCTTGGCGCCGGCGTCGATGTGCTTGTGCGCGTCGGCGGCCTTCGTGAACAGGCCGGTCGACTCGATCACGATGTCGGCGCCGATGTCGCCCCAGGGCAACGCGGCGGGGTCCCGCTCGGCGCTGGCGTGGATCTTGGTGCCGTCGATCGTGATCGACGACTCGTCCGACTCGATCTTGCCGGGGAAGCGCCCCAGGATCGAGTCGTAACGCAGGAAGTGGGCCAGGATGTCGTTGGCGGCGAGGTCGTTGATACCCACGACCTCCACGTCGGTGCCGGACTCATGGACGGCGCGGAGGAAGTTCCGGCCGATCCGGCCGAAGCCGTTGATGCCTACCCGAACGGTCACTGCTGCTCCTAGGTCTGAGGACAGTCTTCACTGCTGGCCGACCGCGTGCCGCAGCCGGTACGTCGACCCTAGCGGCCCGGCCCGGAGGGCGCCGAGGGGCGTTCAGGGTACGTACGGGTAACCAAGGTCCCTGGTCAGCGGACCATCGGCCTAGTCCTCGTCCGCGAGCATCTCCGGCGTCAGCGACGCCTCGGTGTCGGGGATGCCCAGCTCCTCGGCGCGCTTGTCGGCCATCGCGAGCAGGCGACGGATCCGGCCGGCGATCGCGTCCTTGGTCAGGACGGGGTCGTGCAGCTGGCCGAGCTCCTCGAGCGAGGCCTGCTTGTGCTCCAGCCGGAGGCCCCCCGCCATCTTCAGGTGGTCGGGCACCTCGTCACCGAGGATCTCCAACGCCCGCTCGACGCGGGCACCGGCTGCCACCGCCGCCCGGGCCGAACGCCGGAGGTTGGCGTCGTCGAAGTTCGCCAGCCGGTTGGCCGTCGCGCGCACCTCGCGGCGCATCCGGCGCTCCTCCCAGGCCATCAGTGCCTCGTGGGCGCCGAGCCGCGTCAGCAGCTGCGAGATGGCGTCGCCGTCGCGGATCACGACGCGGTCCACGCCGCGCACCTCGCGGGCCTTGGCCGGGATGCCCAGGCGCCGGGCCACACCCACCAGGGCCAGCGCGGCCTCCGGTCCGGGGCAGGTGACCTCCAGGGACGACGACCGGCCGGGCTCGGTCAGGGACCCGTGGGCGAGGAAGGCGCCGCGCCAGGCGGCGACGGCGTCGCAGGCTCCGCCGGAGACCACGGCCGGCGGCAGACCGCGCACCGGACGGCCCCGGTTGTCGAGCAGCCCGGTCTGGCGGGCCAGGGCCTCGCCGTCCTTGACCACGCGGACCAGGTAGCGGCTGCCCTTGCGGATCCCGTTGCCCTGCACCATCGCGACGTCGCTGTGGTGCCCGAAGACCTCCGAGATGTCCTTGCGCAGACGGCGGGCGGCGGCGCCGGTGTCGAGCTCGGCCTCCACCACGATCTTGCCGCTCACGATGTGGAGGCCGCCGGCGAAGCGGAGCATCGTCGACACCTCGGCCTTGCGGCAGCAGGTCTTGGTGATGTGGGTGTTGGCGATCTCCGCCTTCACCTGAGCCGTCATCGCCATGGCGCCGATCCTGCCACGCACGTCAACCACCCTCGGCAGGGGCATCGGGCGGCGTAGGGCGGGCTCAGTGAGCGCCCAGGCCGCCCAGGATGTCGGCGTACGCCGCGGCCAGCTTCACCGGGTCGTGGCGAGGCGTCCCGTCGTCGCGGGCGACGTCGGCGACGACCACGCGTGCGCCGCACTTGTCGGCGAGCGTCTCCAGCTCACCGGTGCCGCCGAGGGTCTCGGACCGGTCGACCAGGACGGTACCCAGGGGGAGGTCCGGTGCGTGGTCGAGGAGCACGGCGAGGTGGTCGGCAGCGGCGTACCCGTCCGTCTCGCCGTCCTGGGGCGCCAGGTTGAGAACGACGACCAGGTGGGCCGAGGTCTCCAGGAGGGCGCGACGCAGCGAGGGGACCATCAGGTGGGGCAGCACGGAGGTGAACCACGAGCCGGGGCCGAGCACCACCAGGTCCGCGTCGCGCACGGCGGCCAGGGCCTCGGGGCAGGGCCGCAGCTCGTCGGGCAGCAGGGCGATGGACTCGATGGCACCGTCGGCGCTCGCCACGGCCACCTGGCCGCGCACCGTGGTGAGCGCGTCGGGCTCGTCGGGGTCCAGCCCCCTGACCTCGGCGGTGATGTCGAGCGGCGTCAGCGCCATCGGCAGGACGCGGCCGCGCGCGCCGAGCAGCCGCCCGACCAGGTCGAGGGCGGCGACGTGGTCACCGAGCCGCTCCCAGAGACTGACGATGAGGAGGTTGCCGACGACGTGGCCGCGCATCTCGCCGGTGCCGGCGAACCGGTGCTGGAGCACGCCGGCCCAGGTCTCGCCCCACTCGTCGTCGCCGCACAGGGCGGCGAGGGCCATCCGGAGGTCACCCGGCGGCAGCACCCCGAACTCGGACCGGAGCCTCCCGGACGAGCCACCGTCGTCGGCCACGGTCACCACGGCGGTCAGATCCACCGGCAGCCGGCGTAGCGCGGCCAGCGACGCGTGCAGCCCGTGGCCGCCCCCGAGGGCGGTCACCCGCTGGGTCGTCCCGGTCATCTCACTCGCGCCCGAGGTCGCGGTGCACCGGCATCACGTCGTACCCGGTCTCGGTCAGCTGCCGGCAGATCTCCTCGGTCATCGCCACGCTGCGGTGCTTGCCGCCGGTGCAGCCGATGGCCACGGACATGAAGCGCTTCCCTTCGCGCAGATAGCCCTTCGCCACCCCCGACAGGAGCTGGACGTAGCTGTCGACGAACTCGCGGGCGCCGTCCTGACCGAGGACGTAGTCGCTGACGTCCTCCGCGCGGCCGGTCTTGCCGCGCAGCTCGGGGATCCAGAACGGGTTGGGCAGGAAGCGCATGTCGGCGACGTAGTCGGCGTCGATCGGGATGCCGTACTTGAAGCCGAAGCTGATCACCGTCACCTTCAGCCGGGTCGTGTCCGGCGTCCCGAAGAACTCATCCATCCGGTCGGTGAGCTGGTGGACGTTGAGGTCGGAGGTGTCGATCACGAGGTCGGCGTCGGCCCGCAGGTCGGCCAGGGCCGTGCGCTCACGACGGATGCCTTCGATCAGGCGGCCGTTGCCCTGCAGCGGATGGGGTCGGCGGGCGGCCTCCTGCCGGCGTACCAGCACGGCGTCGGTCGCGTCGAGGAACAGCAGGGTCGTACGCCGGCCCACCTCGTGCTGGGCCAGGTTGGCCTGGAGGGAGTCGAAGAACGCGCCGGACCGGACGTCGACCACCACCGCGATCGGCTGGGTCGTGCCCCTGCTCTCGTCGACGAGCCCGACCACCTGACGCAGCAGCGACGGGGGCAGGTTGTCGACGACGTAGTAGCCGAGGTCCTCGAGCTCCTTGGCGGCCGTGCTGCGGCCGGCACCCGTCATGCCGGTCACGACCACGACCTCGCCGGTGTGGTCGGGCCGGCGTTCGGCCACCGGGCCGTCGGTCTGCTCGGGTAGGTCGGACACGGACGCTCCTCCTAGGAGATCTCGCCGGTGGCGGTGTTCACCGTCGGGGCGCCAGTCTGGCCGTTGGTACGGGCGACCGCATCCTTGATCGCCGAAGCGGTGCGGGGACCGATGCCGGGCACCTGCGCGATCTCGTCGACCTCGGCCTCCCGGAGCTTCTTCAGCGAGCCGAAGTGCTTGACGAGGGTGCGCCGCCGCACCTCGCCGAGCCCGGGCACGTCGTCGAGCAGGCTCTCGACCATCGTCTTGGACCGGCGGGACCGGTGGTGGGTGATGGCGAAGCGATGGGCCTCGTCGCGGACCCGCTGGAGGAGGTAGAGCCCCTCGGAGGAACGGGCCATGATCACCGGGTCCTCCTGGTCGGGCAGCCACACCTCCTCGAGCCGCTTGGCCAGACCGCAGACCGGGATGTCCACGACGCCGAGCTCGCGCAGCGCCGCCTGGGCCGCTGCCACCTGGGGAGGGCCGCCGTCGACCACGACGAGACCTGGTGCGTAGGCGAACTTGCGGGGGCGTCCCGTCTCGGGGTCGACCAGCATCGGACCGGACTCGGTGGCGATCTCGGTGGACCTGGCCTGCTCGTCCAGGAGCCGTCGGAAGCGGCGGGTGATCACCTGGTGCATGTGGGCCACGTCGTTCTGCCCGACCGGACCCTCGCCCGTCCCCTTGATGACGAAGCGACGGTACTCGCCCTTGCGCGGCAGGCCGTCCTCGAAGACGACCATGCTGGCCACCACCTCCGTGCCCTGGAGGTTGGAGATGTCGTAGCACTCGATGCGCAGCGGTGCCTCGTCGAGCCCCAGGGCCTGCTGGATCTCCTCCAGCGCCTGGTTGCGGGCGGTGAGGTCGCTGCCGCGCTTGGTCTTGTGGAGCATCAGGGCCTGACCGGCGTTGCGCGCGACGGTCTCCTGCAGCGACTTCTTGTCGCCGCGCTGCGGTACCCGGATCCGCACCCGGCTGCCCCGGCGCTCCGAGAGCAGCTCCTCGAAGGTGTCGGTGTCGGGCGGGAGCGTGGGCACGAGGATCTCCCGCGGGATGACGTCGTGGTCCTCGGCGCCGGCGTACAGCTGGAGGAGGAAGTCCTCGACCAGGTCCGGCGTACCGCCCTCCTCGACGCGGTCCGCGACCCAGCCGCGCTGGCCGCGGATCCGCCCGCCGCGCACGTAGAAGATCTGGACCGCGACCTCGAGGGGGTCCTCCGCGAGCGCGATGACGTCGGCGTCCGTACCGTCACCGAGCACGACCGCCTGCTTCTCCAGCGCCTTCTGGATCGCCCCGAGGTCGTCGCGCAACCGGGCGGCCTTCTCGAAGTCCAGCGCCTCGGAGGCGGCGTACATCTCGGCCCGGATCCGCCGCACGAACGTGTTGGTGTTGCCGGCCATGAAGTCGCAGAAGTCGTCGACGATGTCGCGATGGTCCTCGGCGCTGATGGTGCCGACGCAGGGCGCGGAGCACTTGTCGATGTAGCCGAGCAGGCAGGGCCGGCCGATCTGGCCGGACCGCTTGAACACGCCGTTGGAGCAGGACCGCATCGGGAAGACCCGGAGCAGCTGGTCGACGGTCTCGCGGATCGCCCAGGCGTGGCTGTAGGGACCGAAGTAGCGGGTGCCCTTCTTCTTGGCTCCCCGGCCCACCATCACCCGCGGGAACTCCTCGCCCACGGTCACCGCCAGCCACGGGTACGACTTGTCGTCGCGGTACTTCACGTTGAAGCGCGGGTCGAACTCCTTGATCCAGCTGTACTCCAGCTGGAGGGCCTCGACCTCGGTGTTGACCACGGTCCACTCGACCGCCGACGCGGAGGTCACCATCGTGGCGGTCCGGGCGTGGAGGTTGCCGACGTCCTGGAAGTACGACGACAGCCGGGCGCGCAGGTTCTTCGCCTTGCCGACGTAGATCACGCGGCCGCGGGCGTCGCGGAACTTGTACACGCCCGGCTGGGTGGGGATCTCCCCCGCCTTCGGTCGGTACGACGCCGGGTTGGTCACGTCTCAACCCTACGGGCCGGCTCCGACGACGCCGTCGGGTGCGGAGGCCGTCAGGCGACCCGTGCGGTGCGCGGCGACGTGAGGGTCCTGGTCCGGTAGCCCGGCTCGCTGCCGGTGACCTTCACCGTGATCCGCGTCCCGCGCTGCGCCCTGGCGAGGAGCAGCCGCTTGGACGTGGCGTGCCGGATCCGCGGCCGTCGGCGTACCAGGCATAGGCGAACGTCGTCCCCGCGGTCCACGCGCCCGGCTTGGCGGTCAGGGTCCTGCCGACCACGCGTCTGCCGCCGACCACGGGCCTCGTGGCGCTCAGCACCCCGAGGTCCACCACGGACGTGCTCGCGGACGTCCGGGTCACGTCCGGGTACCCGGCGCGGGTCCCGGTCACGGCCACCCGGACGGCCTGGCCGACGTCCCCCGCGACCGGCGTGTACGTCGGCCCGGTGGCGCCGGGCACGGGCGAGCCACCGACCGACCAGCGGTAGGACAGGCTCACCCCGCTCATCCAGGTGCCGGCGGAGACCTGCAACGCCGACCCGACGCGCGGCGTGCCCGTGACCCGCGGCGCCGGCGCCGGCGAGATCTTCGGTGGTGCGAAGTCGACGCTGACGTCCGCCCCCGTGGCGCTGAGCGCGGATACGTGGACGCGCAGGGACCCCGACGTGTTCGACCAGGTCGCGCCGGAGCCGAGCGAGGTGTGGCCGGAACCGTCGACGACCAGGGTGTCGACGCCCGACCCGCCGCGAGCGGCGTTGATCGTGACGCCCGGCGCGTAGTGCATCGCGCCCTTGGTGGAGCTCAGGTAGTAGCCGTGCGTGGTGTCGGCGTAGAAGGAGCCGACGTCCTGGCCGGTACCGGACCGGTAGTCGAGGTAGAGCGCCTCACCGGTGGCGGGGTCGACCACGCGCACGCTGCGGAGACCGGTGTCGTCGCTGCGTGGCGCGATGGTCAGGGCGGCGTGCACCGGCGCCGTCCGGTCACCGAGGTCCACGGTCTGGATCTCACCTGCGTCGGTGACCTTCTGGAACACCCGGAACGGCGTGCTCAGCGCGGTCAGCTGGTTGAACCCGCCCAGCGCGTAGCCCATCACGTCGTACACCCCGAAGTACTCCATCGACGAGCCGGAGTACCGGGCGTTGGCGTGCGCGAAGCCGTAGTTGTGGCCGGTCTCGTGGGCGTAGGTCCCCACGATCGCCGAGCCCGCCTTCACGATCAGGGCGCCGCCGCTGGCGAAGCTGCTCCCGACCGTGCCCTCGCCGACCACACCCCCGCTCGAGCAGGCGTCCGGGACGAACAGGACCACCTGGTCCCCCGCCCCGAGGTCGAGGCCCGGGAAGGTGCCCTCGGCCTCCTGGATCACCGACCAGAAGTCGCTGCCGAGGCCGCAGTCCGTGGTGCTCAGCGCGGTGTCGTAGTGGGTGACCGTCGCCGGCACGCCGATGCTGCTGATCGCACCGTTCGCCTCCCCCTGCCAGTAGGCGCCCACGGCGCTGACATGACCGAGCAGAGCCGTGTCGTCCTGCTTCAGGTCGCCCTTGTTGTCCAGCGCGGCGACGTACTGCTGGTGTGAGGTCGGGGTGGCCGCGGGCTCGGGATCGGTCAGGGTGGGTGTGCCGGAGACGCGGAGGGTCAGCGACCGGCGCTCGACCAGGCGCAGGGCATCGCGGCCGGAGCCTGCGGTCGCGTCGAGGGTGGCGCCGGCCGGCACGGCGGCGTCGCGCGCTGCCAGCGTCGTCAGCACGGACGCCGGCAGGGCCAGCCGGCCGGTGAAGTGGGAGAAGGGGCGGGCTCCGCCGACGAGACCGCGGACCGGCACCAGGTCACCGTCGGCGAGGGCGACGGCGTACGTCGTCCGCGCCCCGGCGGGTCCGTCGGACTGCGCGACCAGCAGGGTCCCCCGGACCGCGACGGTCGTGGTGCCCGTGGGTTCCGCGGCGCCCGCGAGGTCCGGCGTCCCGACCGTCGAGGCGGTGACCAGCAGGGCGCCGACGGCTGCGAGCAGGCCGATGCGCCGGGTGACCCTCATGTCGCCTCCCTGTCCGGGTTCCGGGCCACGAGGCTAGGCGCGGGGCAGCGCGCGCCGTCAGCGGAACCCGCAATTCGCCCCGGTCGGGCTCAGGTCACCCTCGGCGTCCGGGCGGAGGGGGTGGACACGGGTGCGGGATTTCCGGGCACACGCGATTCCGGGCCCTCGTTCCGGGGGACCTGGTCCCGCTCAGCCTGCGACGACGTCACCACCCTGCACGCGCACCGCGACCTTGCCGAGCGCAGGGATCGAGCCGGCCGCGGTGCCGCTCGGCCCGGTCACGTTGCTGCCGTCGGTGATCGAGAACTGGCTGCCGTGGCAGTTGCAGTTGATGGTGCCGGAGGCGACGTCGGCCAGAGGGCAGCCCTGGTGCGTGCAGGTGGCGGTGAAGCCCTCGAAGGTGCCCTGGGTGGGCTGGGTGACCACGATGTTCTGGTCCTTCAGGATCACACCCTCGCCCACCGGCACGTCGGCGGTCGCGACCAGGACGGTGGCGCCGGAGCCACCGGACGTCGGCGAGCCGCCACCGGCCGGTGACGAGGTGCCCCCGGCAACGGGCGTGCTGGAGGAGCCGCCTCCGCAGGCGGCGAGGACCGGGAGGCTCAGACCGCCCACGGCGGCCCCCGCGACGAGGCGGCGTCGGGTCAGGTGAGGGTCGGGCACGGGGGCTCCTCGAGGTCGGCTGCGGTCGCCTCGACGCTATCCGGCGAGGCTGAGAGTGCGCTGTGGGACGTTGGTACTACGACCTCCCCGGACCTCACGCCTAGGCCGTCCGACCTCCGGCCAGGAGCGGCGCCAGGAACTGCCCGGTGTAGCTCTCGGTGTCGGCCGCCACCTGCTCGGGCGTGCCCTCGGAGATCACGATCCCGCCCCGGGAGCCGCCCTCCGGACCCATGTCGATGATCCAGTCCGAGGTCTTGATCACGTCGAGGTTGTGCTCGATCACCAGCACGGTGTTGCCCTTGTCGACGAGGCTCGACAGCACCCCGAGGAGCTTGCGGATGTCCTCGAAGTGCAGGCCGGTCGTCGGCTCGTCGAGCACGTAGACGGTGCTTCCGGTCGAGCGCTTCTGGAGCTCGCTCGACAGCTTCACCCGCTGCGCCTCGCCGCCGGACAGGGTGGTCGCCGGCTGGCCGAGCCGGACGTAGCCCAGACCGACCTCGCAGAGGGTCTTCATGTGGCGCGCGATCGGGGGCACCGCCGCGAAGAACTCGGCGGCCTCCTCGATCGGCATGTCGAGCACCTCGGCGATGGTCTTGCCCTTGTAGTGGACCTCGAGCGTCTCGCGGTTGTAGCGGGCGCCGTGGCAGACCTCGCACGGGACGTAGACGTCGGGCAGGAAGTTCATCTCGATCTTGATCGTGCCGTCGCCGGCGCACGCCTCGCACCGGCCGCCCTTGACGTTGAAGGAGAAGCGACCCTGCAGGTAGCCCCGCATCTTGGCCTCGGGGGTGGACGCGAAGAGCTTGCGGATGTGGTCGAAGACCCCGGTGTACGTCGCCGGGTTGCTGCGCGGCGTACGCCCGATCGGGGACTGGTCGACGTGGATCACCTTGTCGACCTGGTCGACCCCGTTGATCCGCTTGTGCCGGCCGGGCACCGCCCGGGCGTTGTAGATCTGCTTGGCCAGGCTGGTGTAGAGGATGTCGTTGACCAGCGTGGACTTGCCGGAGCCGGACACCCCGGTCACGGACACGAAGAGCCCGAGCGGGAAGCTCACGTCGATGTCGCGGAGGTTGTGCTCCTTGGCCCCGATCACCTTGAGCTCGCGGCCCTTGGTGCGCGGACGGCGCACCTCGGGGACCGGGATCTGGCGCCGGCCCGAGAGGTAGAGGCCGGTCAGTGAGTCGCGGTGCTTGAGCAGGCCCTTGACCGGCCCGGAGTGCACGACCTGG
Source organism: uncultured Actinomycetota bacterium (assembly GCA_963742195.1). GTDB lineage: Bacteria > Actinomycetota > Actinomycetes > Propionibacteriales > Nocardioidaceae > Nocardioides. Next base: position 167,568 of record CAVULA010000002.1, on the reverse strand, counting down.
CCGCCGTGCTCGCCCGCGCCGGGGCCGATGTCCACCACCCAGTCGGCGGTCCGGATGGTGTCCTCGTCGTGCTCGACCACGATCAGGGTGTTGCCGAGGTCCTTGAGCCGGACCAGGGTCTCGATGAGCCGCTGGTTGTCGCGCTGGTGGAGGCCGATCGACGGCTCGTCGAGGACGTAGAGGACGCCGACCAGGCCGGCCCCGATCTGGGTGGCGAGCCGGATCCGCTGCGCCTCGCCGCCGGACAGCGAGCCGCTGGGCCGGTCGAGGGACAGGTAGTCGAGCCCCACGTCGAGCAGGAAGTTCAGGCGCTCCTGGATCTCCTTGAGCACCCGCTCGGCGATCTGCTTCTCGCGGGTGGAGAGCTCGAGCTCGCGCAGGAAGTCGGCGGTCTCGTTGATCGGCATCGCGCAGACCTCGGCGATCGACCGGCCGCCCATCGTCACCGCCAGGCTGACGGGCTTGAGCCGGCTGCCCCGGCACGTGGGGCAGGCGACCTCGCGCATGAAGCCCTCGAAGCGCTCGCGGCTGGTGTCGGACTCGGCCTCCGCGTGGCGCCGTTCGACGTAGGACCGCACGCCCTCGAACTCGGCGTAGTAGGCGCGCTGGCGGCCGTAGCGGTTCGTGGTGACGACGTGGACCTTGGTCGGGTGGCCGTCGAGCAGCGACTTGCGCGCCTTGGCCGACAGCTTGTCCCACGGGGTGTTGAGGTCGAAGCCGAGCTCCTCGCCCAGAGCCCCCATCAGGCGCAGGAAGTAGTCGGCGACGTGGGCCTGGCTCCACGGCTGGATCGCGCCCTGGCCCAAGGTCGCCTGCCCGTCCGGCACGACCAGGTCGGGGTCGACCTCCATCCGGGTCCCGAGGCCGTGGCACTCGGGGCAGGCACCGAAGGGCGAGTTGAAGGAGAACGACCGGGGCTCGAGCTCGTCGGTGTCGATCGTGTGGTCGTTGGGGCACGACATCTTCTCGGAGAACTTCAGCTCGCGGCCGGGGTCCTTCGCGGGCAGGTCGACGAAGTCGAGGACGACCAGGCCGTTGGCCAGCCGCAGCGCGGTCTCCACCGAGTCGGTGAGCCGGCGCTTGGACGAGGCCTTCACCGCCAGGCGGTCGACGACCACCTCGATGGTGTGCTTCTTCTGCTTGTCGAGCTTCGGTGGGTCGTCGAGGGTGTGGGTGTCGCCGTTGACCCGGACCCGGGAGAAGCCGTCGGTCTGGAGCTGACGGAAGAGCTCGACGTACTCCCCCTTGCGGCCGCGGATCACCGGCGCGAGCACCTGGAAGCGGCGCCCCTCCTCGAGCGCGAGCACGCGGTCGACGATCTGCTGGGGCGTCTGCCGCTCGATCGGGGCGCCGCAGACCGGGCAGTGGGGCCGACCCGCCCGCGCGTAGAGCAGACGGAGGTAGTCGTAGACCTCGGTGATGGTGCCGACGGTCGACCGCGGGTTCTTGGACGTGGACTTCTGGTCGATCGAGACGGCCGGTGACAGACCCTCGATGAAGTCGACGTCGGGCTTGTCCATCTGGCCGAGGAACTGGCGCGCGTACGCCGAGAGTGACTCGACGTAGCGGCGCTGGCCCTCCGCGAAGATCGTGTCGAACGCCAGGCTGGACTTGCCCGAGCCGGACAGACCGGTGAACACGATCAAGGAGTCGCGCGGGAGGTCGAGCGAGATGTCCTTGAGGTTGTGCTCCCGGGCACCCCGGATGATGAGCTGGTCGGCCACTGGCTGAGGTCCCCTGGCTGGTCGTCTGGCTGGACTGGGCTGGTCTGCACTGGTCTGGGATCGCGCGTTCGAACACATGTTCGTCCGCGAGAGCTGCCAGCGCAAGCCTGCCACGCCCCGCCGACACTCCCGATCCTACGTGGGGACGCACGCGGCGACGATCTCGCGGACGCTGCCTCCAGGCGCGCTCGACCGGCTCCCGTCGAGCCAGATGTTTCAATGGCGGCATGACCTCGACGGGGACCTCGCAGCGCCGGCTCGCGCTGGACCTGCTCGGCGACGCCGCGCAGCGGCTGAACCGGACCGTGGACGGCTTCCACGGCGACGACTGGCGGACGGCGTCCTTGCTCCCCGGCTGGACCCGCGCCCACGTGGTCGCCCATCTCGCGCTGAACGCCGAAGGGATCGCTCGGGTCCTCCGGGGACTGGTGGGCGACGAGCCGTCCGACGAGCCTGCCCCGATGTACGACTCCGACGAGCGGCGCGACAGCGACATCCTCGACCTGGCCGAGAAGGAGCCGAGCGAGATCCGCGAGCGTCTGCTGGGCAGCACGACCATCCTCGACCACGCCTTCGCCGCGGTGCCCGACGACGCCTGGGAGGGCCGCGTCGACCGGACCCCGGGCGGGCGCTCACTGCCCGTCTCGGCGCTGCCGAGCATGCGCGTGCGTGAGATCGAGATCCACCACGTGGACCTCGGCGCCGACTACACCACCGCGGACTGGCCGGAGCCGTTCTCCGGACTGCTGCTGGACGCCATGGTCAAGGGACTGCGGCCGGACGACCCGTTCGAGGTGAAGCCGTTGGACTCCGCCCGCACCTGGGTGGTGGGGCGGTCCGAGTCCGAGTACCCGGTGCCCGTCGTCACCGGCCCCGCGGCCGACCTGGGCTGGTGGCTGACCGGCCGGCCCGCCCCTGAGACGCTGTCGTGCTCGCGCGGCGAGCTACCCGAGATCGGAGCCTGGTGACCATGACGGATCGGACCGACCACTACAGCGGCGAGGTGGCCCCCGGCGGCCGGCCGGACCGTCGTACCGCCGGCTCCCTGGAGATCACCAAGGTGTCCGTCGACCCGCAGATGCACAACAACTGCTACCTGCTGCGCTGCTCCGAGACCGGAGACCAGGTGCTGATCGACGCCGCGGACGAGCCGGAGCGGCTGCTCGAGCTGATCGGGGACGGCGGTCTCACGACCGTGATCACCACGCACCAGCACTGGGACCACCATCGGGCCCTGCCGGCCGTCGTCCAGGCCACCGGCGCCCTCGTCGTCGCCGGCGAGCCCGACGCCGACGCCATCACCGAGCAGACCGGCGTCGCCGTCGACCAACGCGTCGGTGAGCACGACCGGATCGCCGTCGGCACCTGCTCGCTCCTGGTGATCCCGGTCGCCGGCCACACGCCGGGGTCCATCTGCCTGCTGTACGACGACTCGTCGGGAGGCTCGGGCCGGCCGCACCTGTTCACCGGTGACTGTCTCTTCCCGGGTGGCGTCGGCAACACCCAAACGACCCCGACCGCTTCGCCCAGCTCATCAACGACGTGTCGAGCAAGCTCTTCGACCTTCTCCCCGACGAGACCTGGTTCTACCCGGGTCACGGCAACGACTCGACGCTGGGCGTCGAGCGCCCGCACCTCGACGAGTGGCGCGAGCGCGGTTGGTGACACCCTCCTCGGCCGCCCGCGGACAGACTCGGCCACCGCGGGGCGCACGCCGGGCAGGCTGGGTGGGCGGGGCGGCCGGTGCTGCGGCCGGCTTCCTCCTGCTCCTGGCTGCGGTGTCGCCGGTGTCCGCGACCGGTCCCGCCCGTCCACCGCAGTCGCTCCTGCCGGACGAGCCGCCGCGCAGACGCAGCCGAACATCGTCGTGGTGCTGACCGACGACATGCGCGCGGACGAGCTGCGCTTCCTGCCTGCCGTACGACGGCTCCAGCGATCGGGCGTGACCTTCACCAACGCCCTCAGCGCCGACTCCCTGTGCTGCCCCGCCCGGGCCACGCTCCTCACCGGCAAGCTGGCGCACAACCACCTGACCATCGGCAACGGCCCAGCGACCCACGGCGGCTACCGGGTGTTCGCCGAGCACAACGACCTCGAGCGGCTGCTGCCCCAGTGGCTCGACAACCAGGGCTACCGGACGGCGTACATCGGCAAGTACCTCAACGGGGTGCCGGAGCTCGAGCTGCCCGACTTCCGCCAGCCCGACTGGACGTACTTCGCCGTCCCCGTGCAGCAGATCTACGACTACCGCGCGCAGACCTTCTCGATCAACGGCCAGATCGACACCGGTGACCAGTACCGCGAGCTCTACACACGACACCTCCTCCTCTCCCGGGTGCGCGCCTGGGCGCCGAGCCCGCGGCCGTTCTTCGTGCTCTACAGCGCCCTGGCGCCACACCGGTCCGGGTCCGGCGAGGCCGGTTCGGGACCACCCAGGAGCCCAGGTCGTCCATCGAGGCTTCGACCCGTCGCGTCTCACCGTGGCTCCGTCCGTGGGCGAGACCGACCTGTCGGACAAGCCGGCGTGGCTCCAGGACTACGTGGCGGAGACCGGTCTCAACACCTACGCCTACCGCTTGGAGACGCACCGGGTCGAGGCGCTGATGAGCGTGAACGACACCGTCCACGACCTGATGGCGACGCTCCAGGACCAGCGCGAGGCCAGGCGGACCATCGTCGTCTTCACCTCCGACAACGGGTACCTCCTGCAGGAGCACAACCTGTACGGGAAGAACAAGGGCTACGACGAGTCGGTCAAGATCCCGCTCGTGGCGCGCGGGCCGGGCTTCGCGGGAGGCGTGGAGGCCGAGGCGACGGTCAGTCTGGCCGACGTGACGGCCACCATCAGGCGCGCTGCCGGCGTCGCGCGCGCCCACGGTGCCGACGGCGTCCCTCTCCAGGACGTCCTGGCTCAGCCGACGTCGTTCGCACGCCGTCCGATCGAGATCGAGGGATCGGTCGAGGCGTTCCCGCACGCGCGGTCCCTCGGCACCGATGCGATCGGGCGGTTCTACACCGGCGCCGTCTGGGGCCCCTACTCCCTCGTCCGCTACGAGACGGGTGACCGCGAGTTCTACGACCGGCTCACCGATCCGTGGCAGCTCGACAGCTCCTACTCCACCCACCCGCCGCCCGGCAGTCCGCAGGCTCTGCTGGAGGAGTGGTACGACGCCCACGTGGACTGCCGGGGGGCCGCCTGCAACGACCGTCTCCCGGCGCCGTGAGCGGGGGGCCGCGTGAGCAGCTCGCACATGACCGCGAGCAGACGCTGAGCCGGCTGGCAGGGCTGACCGACGACTTCGACGGCGTCGTGGCCGCCTCGCGGGACACGAACGCCGACGACGAGCACGACCCCGAGGGCGCGACCATCGCGTTCGAGCGGTCGCAGGTCGAGGCCCTGGTGCGCCAGGCCCGCAGCCACCTGGAGGAGATCGACGAAGCTCTCGCGCGTCTGGACCGCGGCGCCTACGGCGTGTGCGAGCGATGCGGCGGATCCATCGGCGACGAGCGACTCACCGCCCGGCCCGTCGCCCGCCTCTGCATCCGCTGCGCCTCCGCGAGGCACACGGGCAGTCAGGGCTGAGGAAGGCTCGAGGGGTCGACCCCGCGCCGGACGTAGACGACGTACGTGTCCGAGGTGTTCTCGAGGTAGCCGAGCACGGCACGCGAGGGCGGCACGCCGTCGATCTTCCACACGTCCGTGGACTGGTGACCTTCGTAGGGGTCACCCCCGCACTGGTCGGAGAGGTTGCAGGCCGGGTACGTCGCGTCGCCGACCTCCTGCAGCGCCGCCGGCCGCGGGACCCGGTGCCACGCGACGTAGGGCCGACCGTGCAGGACGAGGTCGGGGCAGGACGCCGGAACCGGGGACGTCACGCACGAGTCGCCGGCCCCGCAGGCACCGAGGAGCAACGACACCCCCGCGAGGCACGCCAGGCTGCGTCCGTACCGTCCTCGGCCCCGCATGCCCTCAGCATCGTGGCGTGACGGGGCCTCAGCAAGGGCGCGGGTCCGGAAGCTCAGCCGCTCTCCGGGTCGGCGGCGACGCGGACGCAACAGTGCTCGGCGTCGGGCTCCAGCCTCGCCCGCGCGGACGCGCACCCGAGCCCGTCCAGGACCCCGGAGACGACGTCGAGGTTCACTCCGCACACCAGGGCGGTGTGCCGGGTCGCGAGCGCGTCGAACGGGCAGTTCCGCAGGCAGACCTCGCCACCCTCGCGGCGCGGCTCGTACCCCTCCTCCGCCAGGACGCCGGACACCCGCGCCAGGTCGTCGCCGCGGCCGTCGTACGCCGCACCGAGGGCGCGGCCACGGGCCTGCGCCTCCTCGCGCAGCGCGTCGCCCGCGTCAGCACCGGCCAACGTCCGGTCGAACGCCGAGGCGAGCACCCCGCCGACCAGGTCGTAGCTGCGGGGCGGCAGGGTCACCGCCACCTCGACCGGCGACCGCCGGTAGAGCTTCGCGGGCCGGCCCGCTCCGGGGCCGCTGCGCCCGGTGAGGCGCGCGAAGCTGGTCTCGAGGAGGCCGGCGTCGACGAGCCGGTCGAGGTGGAAGCGAGCCGAGTGGAGCGGGACGGACGCCAGGCGGGCGGCCTCCTCGCGCCCCACCGGCCCGGCTGCGTCCGTGACCGCGTCGAAGAGCCGCCGGCGGACCGGGTCGGCCAGGACCGCCACTGCTCCGATCTCGTCCACCGTGCCTCCTCTTGACCGCGGTCGACCTCGCTACTAACGTCCACTCTATTATCTTTTAGAGGATCTGCCCACCCCGGAGGCCAGGTGACCACCGAGCTCGCCCACCCCCTCGACCAGCTCCCCGAGCCGGTCGTCGTCGCATCGTCCCGCCCTGAGCCGAGGCCCCGGCCGCACCGGCTCCGGGTCACCCACGCTGCCGCCGGGATCGACCTCGAGGAGGCGCGCGACGCGGCGACCCGGCTCCTGACTGCGCTCGGGCTCCCGGTCTCCGGTCCCGACATGGCCGAGACCCCACGCCGCCTCGTCGACGCCTACGCCGAGCTGCTCACCGTCCCCGACTTCGACCTGACGACGTTCGACAACGCCTCCGGCTACGACGAGCTGGTGCTGGTCCGCGACATCCCGCTGCGCTCCCTGTGCGAGCACCACCTGCTGCCCTTCACCGGCGTGGCGCACGTGGCCTACCTGCCGGCCGACCGGATCCTCGGCCTCTCCAAGCTGGCCCGGACCGTCGAGTTCTTCGCGCGCCGGGCCCAGACGCAGGAGCGGCTGACGAGCGAGGTCGCCGACCACCTCGACGACCGCCTCGCGCCTCTGGGCGTGGGTGTCGTCATCGACGCGGAGCACAGCTGCATGAGCCTGCGCGGCGCTCGCGCCACCGGCGCCTCCACCCTGACCACCGTGCTGCGCGGTCGCCTGCGCGACGACCCGGCGGCCCGCGCCGAGTTCCTCAGCCTGACCAGAGACAGGAGATCGCCATGAACGCACCGATCGTCGTCGTGGGCGGCGGCCTCGCGGCCGGCACCCTCGTCACCGAGCTGCGCGAGCAGGGTCACGACGGCGAGGTCGTGCTCCTTGCCGAGGAGAGCCACGCGCCGTACGAGCGCCCGCCGCTGTCCAAGGACCTGCTGCTCGGCAAGGGCACCCCCGAGGACGCCGCCGTCCACGAGGCCGCGTGGTACGCCGGTCACGGCATCGACCTGCGCACCGGGACCGCCGCCACGGCGATCGACCCGGCCGGGCGACGCGTCGAGGCCGGCGGTGCGTGGGTCGACTACGACCACCTCGTGCTCGCCACCGGAGCCCGACCGCGGCACCTGCCGATGGCCGACGCATCCGGCGTGCCGGTCGTCCACCTGCGCACCCTCGACGACTCCCTCGCTCTGCGTGAGCGTCTCACCGAAGGCACCCGCGTCGGCATCATCGGCGGCGGGTGGATCGGGCTCGAGGTCGCCGCGGCCGCCCGCCACCACGGCGCCGAGGTCACCGTCCTCGAGTCCCTCGACCTGCCCCTCGTGCGGGTGCTCGGGCCGGAGGTCGCCGCGGTGTTCGCCGACCTCCACCGCGAGCACGGCGTCGACCTGCGGACCGCGGTGGAGGTCACCGCGATCACCGGCCGGGGCGACGGCGCGACGGTCGCCCTCGGCGACGGCAGCGCGCTCGACGTGGACCTGCTCGTCGTCGGCGTCGGTGTCCAGCCGAACGTGGAGCTCGCCGAGGCGGCGGGGCTGGTGGTCGACAACGGCATCCGCACCGACCACCTGCTCCGCACCTCCGACGAGCACGTGCACGCCATCGGTGACGTGGCGAACGCCGACCACCCCGTGCTCGGCCATCCGCTTCGCGTGGAGCACTGGGACACCGCGAGGAAGCACGGGCGGGCGCTCGCGGCGACCCTGACCGGCAACCCCACGGCGGCGGACGCGCTCCCCTACTTCTTCACCGACCAGTACGACCTCGGCATGGAGTACGTCGGGAACCCCGGCCCCCAGGGGTACGACCGGGTCGTGCTGACCGGCGACGTGCCGGGCCGGGTGTTCCGGGCCTGGTGGCTCCGCGGCGACCGCGTGGTGGCGGGCATGCACGTCAACGACTGGGACGCGATCGAGGAGATCCGTCGCGTCGTCGGTACGACGGATCCGCTGCCCGAATCGTGACCTGAAGGAACCCTGAGTCGGCTTGCTCTGCAGGCATCGCTGAGGAAGAGTGACCGGGCCGTCACTGGGACGGCCTCGTTCAGGGGGATCCATGAGTCACCAGTCCGCTCTCGGCCGCGGCCGGACCACCGTCGTCGTCGCGTCCATCGCCGCCGTGGCACTGGCAGGTCTCGCCGGCTCCACGTCGTACGCCGCGGGCAGCGGCACCCCCTCGACGCACGCGCCCCGCGCCTCGGTCGAGCATGACGCGCGCGGCTACTACGACGTCCGGTCGAGCAGTCAGCAGGCGCGGACGGCGTCCCTGCGCACGGCGCAGCGGGTGGCCGCCAAGCCCCAGGTCAGGGCCTTCCAGCGCGCCGCGGCCGGCCAGACCGTGACCGACATCGACGGCAACACCGGCACCGTCCGGGTGCGTACCCGCCTGGACGGCTACCTCACCCCGCGGAGCAAGAAGACCGCAGTGCACATCACGCTCGGCTACGTGAAGGCCCACCTCGCCGACCTCGGCCTGGCCTCCGGCGACCTCAAGACCCTCCACCTGGCCCGCAACTACCGCGACATCACCGGCGCGCACCACCTCTACTTCACCCAGCGGATCGGCGGCCAGCAGATCATCGGCGACGGCCTGACCGCGACCGTCAACAAGGCGGGTCACCTGCTGGCCGTCGGCGGCTCGCCGCACAGCAAGGCCACCACCACCCTGGCCGGTCCGGTCTCCTCGGCGAAGCTCGCGACGCCCGGCGCCGCGCTCGCCGAGGCTCGCGGCGCCACCGTCGCCGGAGCGGACACCAGCGCGGACGGCGTCACCCGTGGCCTGTTCGTGGTCAACGGGGTCGCCCACCCGGCCTGGCAGGCGATCGTGATGTCGGCCAGGACGCCGGCGATGGTCGTCCTGGACGCGCAGACGGGTGACGTGCTGCAGCGCAGCCCCCTGGTGAACTACGAGTCCGGCGACAACACCGGCAAGGTCTTCCACTTCTTCCCCGGCGCCCGCAGGGGCGGCAAGCAGGTCCGGGTGAACTTCACCAAGCGCCACTGGCTGCCCCGCTCCGCCCGCGTGCTGCGAGGCAACAACTCCCATGCCTACTCCGACGTCAACGACAACGACCGCTCCTCGAAGGCCGAGGAGGTGCGCGCGCGGCACCCGCACTCGTGGAGCTACCGGCTCACGCCCTTCCGCCTCGGCTTCGCGAAGTCCTTCTGCGGTAACCCGTGGCCCTGCTCGTGGAACCCCAACAAGGCGTTCTCGTGGCGCGTCAACCGGGCCCAGAACGCCACGCAGGTGTTCTTCTTCGTCAACAACTGGCACGACCACCTGCTGCGCGCCCCGATCGGCTTCACCGAGGCCGCCGGCAACTTCGAGGCGGTCAACAGCGGCAAGGCGGGCAAGGACGGCGACTCCGTCACCACCCAGACCGACGACGGTGCGAACACCGCGGGTGGCTTCCCCGACGGCAACCACATCGACAACGCCAACATGAGCACCCCGCCCGACGGCCGCAACCCGCGGATGCAGATGTACCTGCAGCACCAGCCGTTTACGGCGTACCCCGGCGAGGACCCGTTCTCGCCGACCAACGTCGGCGACGAGGCCGACACCGTCTACCACGAGTACACCCACGGCCTGTCCAACCGGCTGAACGTCGACGTCCAGGGACGGTCCACGCTGGGCGGGGTCCAGGCGGGCGCGATGGGTGAGGCGTGGAGCGACTGGTACGCCATGGACTACCTGGTCAACCAGCGGCTCCAGCGCGATCGGCCCGCCAAGGCCGACGTCCGCCTGTTCATCTACGACGGCCAGGGCGTGAACTACGACCGGACCGAGCCCATCGACTGCAAGGTGGGCCAGAAGGTCCGCCTCTGCAACGGCGGCGCCACCGGGCACCGGGGCGGCTACACCTACCGCGACTACGGCCATGTGGTCGGCCAGCCCGAGGTCCACGGTGACGGCGAGATCTGGGCGCAGACGCTGTGGAGCCTCCGCCGCGCGGTCGGCCCGAAGCGCACGGAGTCCCTGGTGACCCGCGCGATGGAGATGGCGCCGTACAACCCGTCGTTCCTCGACATGCGCAACGCCATCCTGGTGGCCGACACCTCGCTCTACCACGGCCGGCAGCGCGCCGCGATCTGGAGGGTGTTCGCCAGCCGGGGCATGGGCTTCTACGCCGGCTCGCTCGGCGGCGGTGACTCGAAGCCGGGCTGGAGCTTCGCGACGCCCCCGGCTGCCGGACTGGCCACGCAGACGGTCCAGGGCACCGTGACCGACTCCAACGTCGCCGGCCCCGACAAGGCTGTCTCCGGCGTGACCGTCACCCTGGCCTTCCAGGGCTCCGGGGTGGCGAACCCGACCGCGGTGACGGACGCCGACGGGCACTACGCCATCGCCGGTGTGCCGCAGGGCAGCTACACCAAGCTGCAGGTGCTCGGTGCGGGCTACTCCGCCCAGAAGGCGGTCACCGTGGGCCCGGGCGGCGCGACGGCGGACTTCGCGGTCCACAAGGACCTCGCCACCCGCGCCGCCGGCGCCTCGATCGACTCCACCAACGGAGTGGTCTACCCGGGCTGCGGGCCGCAGCAGGCGGTGGACCAGAACCAGGCGACCGGCTGGAGCACGAACATCGACGAAGGGGCGCCCGGCTCCTTCACGGACAAGAACATGGTCGTCGCCCTGGGAGACAGCTACGACGTGACGAGCTTCGGGATCGACCCCTCGGCGGCCTGCGGCGACGGCGGCAGCGCCGCCACCGCCGGCTACCACATCGAGACGTCGCCGGACGGGCAGGACTGGACCGTTGCCGACACCGGAACCTTCACCGGCGACAACGACGGCCGGATCAACGAGATCGCCTCGGGTGACGGGCCCATCGGCGTGAAGTACGTGAAGATCACGTTGACCAGCAACCAGACGCCGGACTTCGCGAACAACTGCCCCGGTGGCGGGTACTCCGGCTGTCAGTACGTCGACCTGACCGAGTTCCAGGTCTACGGCACCCCGGCTCCCTAGCCCTCAGAGCGCGTCACGGGAGGCCGAGGGCCGCGCAGTCGCTGCCGATCCCCCGGCAGATCTCACCGGCGCTCAGGGCACCGGTCCGGACCGTGGCCGCGACGTTGGCCCGGGTGACCGCCTGGCCGGGCAGCAGCATCGCCTCGAGGAGGCGGCCCGGGTCCACGGGGTCCCTCACCTGGGAGAGCGGGACCGTCGCCCGGCCGGAGACCAGGGCGACCGCCAGCTGGGCCGCGGCGTCCGCCTCGGTCCGCGGGTCGGTGTAGACCGTCGTGCTCTGCCGGCCCGCGACGATGTTGCGCAACCCCGTGCCGCCGGGGCCCTGGCCCGCGACGACCACGTCGTCGAGGCCCCGCTTCGCGAGCACCTCGATCACGGCGTCCGCCAGGTCGTCGTCCGCCGCGAGCACGGCGTCCACGTGACCGTTCGAGGCGTCGAGCGCCTGCGTGAACGCCGGCGCGGCACGGGCGGTCTCCCAGCCCTTGACGGTCGTCTCCTGCTCGAGGTCGATCTTGCCGGCTGACACCAGAGGGTCGAGCACCTGGTGCGCGCCGATGGCCAGCAGCACGGCGTTCTGGTCGACGTCGGTGCCGCCGTCCACCACGATGACCTTCGGCTTCGCGACCCCCCGTGCCTCCAGGCAGGCGACCATCATCTGGGCCTGCATCCGTCCCACGTCCCGGTAGTCGAACGACACCCAGTACGCCGCGCTGCCCCCGGCGTCCATCCGGTCGTAGTCGACGACCTGGACACCGGCCAGGTCCGCGGCCCGCTCGACCTCCTCGCCCCACGCGCTGCCCGCGGAGTCGACGATCAGCACCTGGGCGCCGTTGTCGATCATGGTCCGCGCGACCGACACGAACGCGGAGTCGTCACCCTGGACCAGGTGCACGTCGGGGGTCAGCCCCACCTCGCCGAGCGCGGTCGTCAGGAGGTCGGACTCGCGCTGCGTCGACGATCGCCCGACCGAACCGGTCGCCGGCAGGATCACGCCGACCGTCCCCTTCGCCGTACCGCGCGAGTTCTGCGACGTCGGTGAGGCGCTGCTCGTCGAGGCCGCGACGCTGCAGGCGGCACTGCCTCCGCCGACTCCGGATGCGGCGTCCGTCGGGCCGCTGCTCTCGGAGGTGCACGAGCAGAGGCCGAGAGCGGTCAGGGCTCCGAGAGCGGCGAGGGACGTGTGGATCCTGCGCACGGAGGTCAGGCTGCGCCGTGACTGCCGGGTTCGGAGCCACCGGGGTCGATGCTGTCGACCGGGACCGGAGTGGCGGCCGCGGCGTCGCGATATGCGTTCATCACCGTGACAGGATCGCTGAGCAGGGGCGCCAGGGCCACTTCCGCCGCGCCGAGGAGCGGCGCGTCGGAGCCGAGGGCACCGGAGCGCACCGAGACGTTCTGCGCGAAGTCGATGGCATCCCGCTCGTGCAGCGTGGTCAGCACCCGCTCCGCCCGAGCGTCGAGGACCTGTCCGAGCGTCCCGCCGAGCACGACGACCTCGGGATTGAACAGGCGAGCCAGGGCACGCAGCCCGAACCCCATCCAGTACGCCGCGTCGTCCAGCGCCCGGTTCGCCTTCAGGTCGCCGTGCTCCGCGGCGAGCACGACCTCCTCCACGGCGGCCCTGCCACCGCCGGTCAGCCGGCCGGCCGAGCTCAGCAGCCGGTTGGCCCCGATCTTGGTCTCCCAGCAGCCGCGGGACCCGCAGCGACACAGTCCTCCTTCGCTGTCCACCATCAGGTGGCCCACCTCACCGGCGTACCCCTCGACACCGCGCAGCGGCTGCCCGCGGACCAGGAAACCACCGCCGATGCCGACGGTCCCGCCCACGTAGGCGACCTCCGAGGCGCCCACGGCGGCGCCGTAGAGATGCTCGGCCAGCACCCCGAGGTCGGCGTCGTTCCGGACCACGACCGGGAGGGCGAGCGCCTCCTCGAGCAGGCCGACGAACTGGACGTCGGTCCACCCCAGGTTGGGCGCGAAGTGGACCAGCCCGTCCGCTGAGCGCACCAGGCCGGGGACCGAGACGCCGACCCCGAGCACCGCCATGCCCGGCACCTCGCGGAGCACCTCCCGGCACATCTGGGCGGCCGAGTCGACCACCGGCCGCACCTCGTGGACACCCGGCTGGTGGAGCCGCTCGCGACGATCGTGCATCTGTCCGCCCAGCCCGACGATGCCGGTGACGATCCGGTCCACGTCCAGCATCACCGCCAGCACGCCGACGTCCGACCGCGGCGAGACCACGAGCGACGGCCGGCCCGATCGCCGGTTCGGCGTGCTGTCCGGGCTCACCTGGTCCGGACGCAGCTCCTCGACGAGACCGGTCTCCCCGAGCAGCGCCGTGAGGTCGCCGATCGTGCTGCGGTTCAGGCCCAGCTCGGCGGTGAGCCGGGCGCGCGTCGTCGGTCCGTGGTGGTGCACCCAGGTCAGCAGGGCGCTGGTGTTGACGCGTCTCAGCTCTTCGTGGCTGATCCCCGTCTTGGTCGGCATGAGCGGGTCCCTCGGGCCGGCCTAGGCGCGACCGGAGGCCGCTGCCCTACGTCGGCTGACCGCGTCGACCGAGGCCGCGAGGAGCAGGACGGCGCCGGTGATCAGGTAGACCCTGCCCTGCGGCTGGTTGAGCAGCGTCATCCCGTTGACGATCACGGTGATCACGCTCGCGCCCAGGATCGCGTCGAGGACCCGACCGCGGCCACCGAAGAGGCTGGTGCCGCCGATCACGGCGGCGCCCACCGCGAACAACAGCGTGTCGGAGCCGCCGGTGTCGGGGTTCACGGAGTTGGTCCGGCTGGCCAGCATCACCCCACCCATCGCGGCCAGCGACGAGCACATCATGAAGCAGGAGATCTTGACCCAGTCGACGTTGATGCCCGCTCGGCGAGCGGCCTCGGCGTTGCCGCCGACGGCGTAGACGTGGCGACCCCAGGCCGTCCGGGTGAGGAGGAACGTCAGGACGACCAGGAGGAAGCCGACGATCACCACCACGATCGGGATGCCCCGGAGCGAGGCGAGGAAGACGTTGCGGCTGCGCTCCTTGGACAGGTACGCCGTCGCCGCCAGGATGACCACGGCGAAGCCCGCCAGCTTGAGGGCCCATACCAGGATCGTGGGGGTCGGGAGCCCGGCCCGTGCCCGCGAGAGCCGACGGCTGAAGCCGAGCGCCCCGTAGGCCACCACGGTGAGGATGGCCAGGGTCCAGCCCAGCCACAACGGCAGGTTCTTGTTCATGATCGCGAGGATCGCGTCGTTGCGGTAGGCGATGGTGCCGCCGGCCCCGGTCTCGAGCAGCAGCACGCCTTGCAGCGCCAGGAAGAACGCCAAGGTGACCACGAACGACGGCACCCCGAGCTTGGCCACCAGCAACCCGATCGTCAGGCCGATCAGGGTCCCGCAGAGGATGCCGGCGAGCAGCGCCGGCACCCACGGCCAGGTGTGGTCGGTCATCAGGAGGCCGACGACGCCGGCGGTGACGCCGCCGGCGTACCCCGCCGACAGGTCGATCTCACCGATGAGGAGCACGAACACCAGGCCCATCGCAAAGGTGGCGATGGCCGACCCCTGCAGGATCAGGTTGGAGAAGTTGAAGGCGTTGGTGAACTTCGATCCGGTCAGGATGCTGAAGACGATCACCAGGACGATCAGGCCCGCCATCGCCGGCAGGGAACCGACGTCGCCGCCCTTCACCCGGGTGACGTAGTCGTCGAAGCTGTCCTTGACCCCGCGCTCGAGCTGGGGGTCGACGACAGGGGTCGGGGTCTCCTCGGTGGTGCTCACGCGCCCGCTCCGTTCGTCTTGCGGCTGTTCTCGCGCCCGGTGGCCTGGCCGCCGGTGATCAGCTCCACCACCTGGTTCGAGGTGACGTCCTTGGTGGACACGGTCTCGACCAGAGTGCCGAGGTAGAGCACCGCGATCTCGTCGGCCACCTGGAAGACGTCGTTGAGGTTGTGGCTGATCAGGCACACGCCTAGGCCGTGGTCGGCCAGGCGGCGGACCAGGGCGAGCACCTGCTCGGTCTGGGCGACCCCCAGCGCCGCGGTGGGCTCGTCGAGGATGACGACCTTGGAGTTCCACAGGACGGCGCGGGCGATGGCGACGGTCTGCCGCTGCCCACCGGAGAGCGACGCCACGGGCGTCCGGACCGACTGCAGGGTACGGACCGAGAGGCCGTCGAGCGTGCTGCGGGCCCGCCGCTCCATCGCGGACTCGTCGAGCAGCCGTAGCTTCGTCTCCTCGCGCCCCAGGAACATGTTGTGGACCACGTCGAGGTTGTCGCACAGCGCGAGGTCCTGGTAGACGACCTCGATCCCGAGCGCGTTCGCGTCCCGGGGGCTGTGCACGGTGACGGGCTCGCCGTTGAAGAGGTACTCACCCTTGTCGAACCCGTGGATGCCGGCGATGCCCTTGATCAGGGTGCTCTTGCCCGCACCGTTGTCGCCGACGAGGGCGGTCACCTTGCCGGGATGGATGTCGAAGTCCACCCCTTGGAGCACATGGACTGCTCCGAAGCTCTTCTCGATCCCGCGCAGGCTCAGCAGCGGGGTTCCGGTGCCGGGCGCGGGGCGCTCGGTGTCAGTGGCGGTCATGCGTTCGGTACCTCCCGGATCAGGGGCACTGCGGTAATGACGTGGTCACGAGGGTGCCGACCCGGAGGTCGGCACCCTCGTGGAGAGGCCTCAGCTGATGCCGGCCTGCTGGCACATCTTCGCGTACGGCCCGGTGCAGACGTCGGCTGCCGACTGGTAGCCGTCGTCGATCGGCGTCTTCACGTTGTCCTTGAAGATCGCCTCCGGGGTGGCGAGCGCCGACTTGACGTCCGACCCCAGCTCGGTGTCCGCGACGGTCGAGCTCGCGAGCGAGTCGGCCGTGGCCTTGTCACCGTTGATGAGCGCGATCGCCAGCTTCGAGGCGAGGTCGGCCTCGAGGTCGGTGTTCTTGTAGACCGTCATGCACTGCGTGCCGGCCAGGATCCGCTGCAGACCCTCGACACTGGCGTCCTGACCCGTGACCGGGACCTTGCCCGCCAGACCGTTGGCCTTCAACCGGGCGATGATGCCGCCGGCCATGGTGTCGTTGGCGGAGACGATGCCGTCGATCTTGCCGTCGTTCTTGGTGTACAGACCGTCGAAGGCGTTGGCTGCCTTGTTGGCGTCCCACTCACCGCTGACGTCACCGACCAGCTTGTAGTCGCCGGAGTCGATCTTCGGCTTGAGAGCCTTGACGTAGCCGTCCTTGAAGAGGGCCGCGTTGTTGTCGGTCTCGGCACCGTTGATGTAGATGATGTTCGCGGTCTTCTTGCCCGCGTCCGTCAGGCAGGTCTCGAGACCCTTGCCCATCAGGTTGCCGACCTCGACGTTGTCGAACGACACGTAGTACGACGCGCCGCCACCGAGGGTGAGCCGGTCGTAGTCGATGCTGGTGATGCCGGCCGCGGTCGCCTTCTTCAGGCAGGCCGCCCCGGAGGGCGAGTCGAGGTTGACGATCATGAGGACCTTGACGCCCTCGTTGATCATGGAGTCGCAGATCGTGCCGAACTTGGCGGTGTCACCGCCGGCGTTCTGGATGTCCGAGCCGACGCCCGCTGCCTTGAACGCTGCGTCCAGGCTGGGTCGGTCGTTGTTCTCCCAGCGAGGCGACGTGGTCGCGTCCGGAAGGATGACGCCGACCGTCCCCGAGGCGCTGGATCCGGAGGACCCGTCCGAGGAGGCCTCGCTGCTGTCGCTGCCGCCGCACGCGGTCAGCGCGAGCGTGCACACTGCTCCCACGGCGGCCAGGCTTGCCCACTTCGATGTTGCCATCGACTATCCCTCTTTCCCTGCTCGGACGTGCCTTCTGCAGTCACACCTGCTTTGTGACCACCTTCACGCCGTATGTTGTCGAGCACAACATAACCGGCTAGGGTGTGCCTGCCAACCCCCTGGAACCGGCGAGTTTGTTGGATAGCGGGAGAAATTGGTCACAATTCGGTGACGGTCCCCGCGCGTCGAGACGGACTCCTCACCGAAAGGAACGTGATGACGGACCTGACCCCCTCCCCCACGGACAAGTTCTCCTTCGGCCTGTGGACCGTCGGCTGGCAGGGCGTCGACGTGTTCGGGGGTGCGATCCGGCCGCCGATGGACCCGGCGTACGCCGTCCACCAGCTGGCCGACCTGGGTGCCTACGGCATCAGCTTCCACGACAACGACGTCTTCGCGTTCGAGGCGGACGCCGCCGCGAAGGAGGCGGCCCTCGGCTCGCTGCGACGCGCCCTCGACGAGACCGGCCTGGGTGTCCCGATGGTGACCACCAACCTCTTCTCCCACCCCGTCTTCCGCGACGGCGGCTTCACCAACAACGACCGCGACGTGCGTCGCTTCGCCCTCAGCAAGGCCGCGGAGAACATCGACCTCGCGGTCTCCCTCGGCGCGAAGGTCTTCGTGGCCTGGGGCGGGCGCGAGGGTGCCGAGTCCGGAGCGAGCAAGGACGTCCGGGCCGCCCTCGACCGCTACGCCGAGGCCTTCAACGTGCTGGGCCAGTACGTGCTGGACCAGGGCTACGACCTCCGGTTCGCGATCGAGCCGAAGCCGAACGAGCCGCGCGGCGACATCCTCCTGCCGACGGTGGGCAGCGCCCTGGCGTTCATCAACGAGCTCGACCACCCCGAGCTCGTGGGCGTCAACCCCGAGGTCGGGCACGAGGAGATGGCCGGGCTCAACTTCTCCCACAGCCTCGCCCAGGCCCTCTGGCACGGCAAGCTCTTCCACGTCGACCTGAACGGGCAGCACGGCCCGCGCTTCGACCAGGACCTCCGCTTCGGTGCCGGGAACGTCCGGGGTGCCTTCTGGACCGTGGACATCCTCGAGACCGGCGGCTACGACGGTCCCCGGCACTTCGACTTCAAGCCGCCGCGCACCGAGGACGACGCCGGCGTCTGGGCCTCGGCCGAGGGCTGCATCCGCAACTACCTGATCCTGCGGGCGAAGTCGCGGGCCTTCCGGGCGGACCCCGAGGTGCAGGAGGCCCTCCGGGCAGCGCGGGTCGACCAGCTGGCGGTGCCGACGGTCGCGGAGGGTGAGTCCCTGGCCGACCTGCGCGCCGAGTCGTTCGACCCGGAGGAGGCCGCCGCCCGCGGGATGGCCTTCGAGGCGCTCGACCAGCTGGCGCTCGAGCACCTGTACGGCGTCCGGGGCTGACTCGTGCCGCTGGTTGCCGGGATCGACTCGTCGACGCAGTCCTGCAAGGTGCTCGTCGTCGACCTGGCGACCGGTGCCGTCGTACGGCGGGGTCGCGCCCGGCATCCCGGCGGTACCGAGGTGCATCCCGACCGCTGGTGGGACGCGCTCCAGGAGGCGATCGAGGACGCGTCGGGGCTGGACGACGTGGCGGCGGTGTCCGTGGGTGGGCAGCAGCACGGCATGGTCGTGCTGGACGACGACGGCGCGGTGGTGCGCCCTGCGCTGCTCTGGAACGACACCCGTTCCGCAGGGGCAGCGGTCGATCTCACCGCTGAGCTCGGTGGTGCGGACGTCTGGGCGCGGACGGTGGGTCTGGTTCCGGTCGCGTCGTTCACGATCACCAAGCTGCGCTGGCTGGCGGAGCACGAGCCGGAGGCGGCCGCTCGCACCTCCTCCGTGTGCCTCCCGCACGACTGGCTGACCTGGCGCCTGCGCGGCGCCCACGACGAGATCACCACCGACCGCAGCGACGCCAGCGGCACCGGCTACTGGTCGGCCGCGACCGGCGAGTACCTCCCCGACCTGCTGGTCCGTGCCCTCGGCCACGGCGCTGCCACCCCCCGGGTGGCCGCGCCGAGCGAGACCGTGGGCGGCGGTGCCGGCGCGCCCTGGGTGCTCGGCCCGGGCTGCGGTGACAACGCCGGAGCGGCGCTCGGGCTCGGGGCCACCCCCGGCGACGTCGTCGTCTCGCTCGGGACGTCGGGCGTGGTGACCGCCGTCTCTCTCGTGCCCGCGGCCGATGCGTCCGGTGCCGTGGCCGGCTTCGCCGACGCACAGGGACACTTCCTCCCGCTGGTCGCGACCTTGAACGCGGCCCAGGTCCTCGACGCCACGGCCCGGCTGCTCGGCGTCGACCACGCCGGCCTCAGCGACCTCGCGCTGTCGGCGCCACCGGGCGCCTCGGGTGTCGTGCTCGTGCCCTACTTCCAGGGCGAGCGCACGCCGGACCGCCCGGACGCGACCGGCTCCTTCCTCGGCCTGACCCTCGAGGGCAGTACGCCGGCGAACCTCGCCCGGGCGGCGGTCGAGGGCCTCTGGTGCGGCCTCGCCGACGGGCTCGAGGCGCTGCGCGCCCAGGGCGCCGACGTCCACCGCGTCCTGCTGGTCGGTGGGGCCGCGGCCTCCCCGGCCGTGCGCCGGATCGGGGCCGAGGTGCTGGGGGTGCCGATCGACGTACCGCCTCCCGAGGAGTACGTCGCGCTGGGCGCGGCCCGCCAGGCCGCCTGGGTCCTGGACCCGGACGCCGGTCCGCCCCCGTGGGTCTCGGCGTCGTCGGGTGGGTCGCGCCACGAGCCGGTGACCGGCTCGGGGACGCTGGTGCGGGCGCGGTACGCCGAGGCCCGCGACCTGACGCTCCGCCGGCTCGCCGAGGCCTGAGCCGTGGTTCGGGTCCCGGTATCTCGGGGAGGAAGACCCTCGCCGCTGCCGGTGACCGGTCAGTAGCCTCGGCCCGTGTCCTACCTCCGTCGCCAGCTGGTCACCGCCGCGCTCACCGCGAACGCCCTCCGGCCGCCTCGGACGACCAACCTGCGCATCGGCCTCTACTCCTTCGCGCTCGGCTGGCCCACGGGCGAGCTGGCGCCGCAGATCCTGGCGCTGACCACCGCGGACACCGCCGTCCACCTGGCGCGCGGCAGACGGAGCCGCCTCGGGCTCGTGCTGGCCGCTGCGAGCGCCGCGGGTCTGGTGCACCTGGTCCGCCAGAGCCGGCAGGTCCAGGTGCTCGCCGAGCAGTCGCTGGTGGACAGCCTCGGGGAGGAGTACGCCGACCGGCCCGGTGAGCGCCCGACCACGGTCGACCTGGCGACGCCGTGGCGCAAGCTGCTCAACCCCTTCAGTCGCAACAACCCCCGGGTCCGCGTGGACAGCAACCTCCGCTACAGCGACGCCGGCGCGCGGGGTCTGCTCGACATCTACCGTCCGGTGGACCGCGAGGTCGTCGGGGCGCCGGTGCTGATCCAGGTCCACGGCGGAGGATGGACGATGGGCTCGAAGGACCAGCAAGGCATCCCCTTGATGCAGAGGATGGCGGAGCGCGGATGGGTCTGCGTGGCGATCAACTACCGGCTCGCTCCCCGCAACCCCTTCCCGGCCCAGATCATCGACGTGAAGAAGGCGATCGCCTGGGTGAAGGAGCACATCGAGGACTACGGCGGAGACCCGTCGTACGTCGTGCTCACCGGCGGGTCCGCGGGCGGTCACCTCACCTCCCTGGCCGCCCTCACCCCGAACGACCCGGAGTACCAGCCGGGGTTCGAGGGCGCCGACACCCGGGTCCAGGCCGCCGTCTCGTTCTACGGCGTCTACGACTTCGCCGGCGCCACCGGCCTCGACAGCGCGGTCGTCATGCGCGACCGCCACCTCGCCCCCAAGATCGTCCAGCGCAGGTGGGAGGACGATCCGGAGGTCTTCGAGCACGGCTCGCCGATCCTGCGGATCACGCCGGACGCCCCCGACTTCTTCGTGCTGCACGGTGACCGGGACTCCCTGGTGGCCGTCGAGCAGGCCCGCCTCTTCGTCGCGGCGCTGCGAGAGACGTCGAAGAACAGCGTTGCCTACGCGGAGTTCCCGGGCACCCAGCACGCCTTCGACGTCTTCCCGTCCATCCGGTCCGAGCACGTCGTGCGGGCCGTCGAGCGCTACCTCGAGTGGCACCGCGCACGACGGTGACCAGCTCTCCGCAGGACGACCTGCTGGCCCTGGCCCGGGCCGCCAAGGGCTTCATGCCCGACGACGAGGGGCTGGCGCTCCACCGCCTGGCCCGCGAGCGGCTCCCCCATGGTCCCGTGGTGGAGATCGGGACGTACTGCGGGAAGTCGGCGCTGTACCTGGGCGCCGCCGCGCGGGCGGTCGGGGGCGTCGTGTTCACCGTGGACCACCACCGCGGGTCGGAGGAGAACCAGGCGGGCTGGGCCCACCACGACCCGAGCCTCGTGGACCCGGCCTCCGGGCGCATGGACACCCTGCCGTCCTTCCGGCGCACCATCAGCGAGGCAGGGCTCGAGGACGTGGTGGTGGGCGTGGTCGGCGCCTCGGCCACCGTCGCTGCCCAGTGGCGGACGCCGGTCTCGCTGCTGTTCATCGACGGCGGGCACGGCAACGAGCCTGCCCATGCCGACTACCACGGGTGGGCGCGCTGGGTGGTGCCCGACGGGCTCCTGGCCATCCACGACGTGTTCCCGGACCCGGCCGACGGGGGGCGGCCGCCGTACGACGTCTACCTGCGGGCTCTGGCCTCGGGCTCGTTCACCGACGCGGAGGCGGTGGGGTCGCTGAGGGTGCTCCGCCGCTCAGCGGGTGCGGCCGGCGAAGGCGTCGGCTGACGCGCACCCGCACTCCAGGGCCAGCGGCTCCGGGCCGGGCACGAGCCCCGCGCCGCGAACCACGTCGGCGCCCGCGGTCCGCCCGGCCAGGGCGTCGTCGGCCAGCAGCACGGCCGCCGTCGTGAACGTCGTGTGCTCGGCCGGCCAGTGCACCTCGTCGGGGTAGACGTAGCCGGTCCAGTAGCCGCCGTCGTCGTTGCGCAGGTGCTGGATGTCGGCGAACAGGCGCACCGCCCGCTCGCGGTCGCCGAGGGCGTCGACGGCGAGGGCGAGCTCGCAGGTCTCCGCGCCGGTCACCCAGGGGTCGGTGTCGACGCAGCGCACCCCCAGGCCCGGCACCACGAACTCGGACCAGCGGCTGTCGATGAGGGCCCGCCCGGCGTCACCGCGGACCGCTCCGCCGAGGACCGGGTAGTACCAGTCCATCGAGTACGTCGACTTGTCCAGGAAGCGGTCGCGGTGCTCGCGCAGGGCGTGGCCGAGCCTCCCGGCGGCGAGCTCCCAGCCGGGCTGCGGGTCGTCGAGCAGGTCCGCCAGCGTCAGGCCGGCCCGCAGCGCGTGGTGGATGCTCGACGACCCGGCCAGCAGACCGTCGCGGTTGACGCGGGCGGGGCCGTCCGCCGTCCACTCCTGCGACCAGGCGATGCCTCCGAAGGGCAGCTGGAGACCGGTCGCGAAGTCGAGGGCCGACCGGACCGTCGGCCACAGCGCCGCGACGAAGGTCTCGTCCCGGCGTACCAACCAGTGGTGCCAGACTCCGACCGCCACGTAGGCGGCCATGTTGGTCTCGCCGCTGGCGTCCTCGACGACGCCGCCGACCGTCTTCAACGGCCACGAGCCGTCGCGCCGCTGGGTCCGGCGTACCCACTCCCAGGCCCGGTCGGCCGCGTCGTCGCGGCCGGCGAGGAGCAGCGCCATGGCTGACTCGACGTGGTTCCAGACGTCGGTGTGGCCGCCGACCGTCCACGGGACCGCGCCGTCCGGCTCCTGGACGGCCTCGATCGCGCGCCCGGACTGCGTGACCTGCGGGCCGGTGAGGAGCTCAGGAGCCATCGCTGCGCCCTCCTCGTCGACGGGCGCCGGCAGGGGTTTGTGGAGGTAGACCACGAGGCTCTTCCCGATCAGGGGGTTCAGCACCTTCTCGGCCCAGCGGGTCGTCCGCGGTGCCTTCATGATGTCCCACACGAGCAGGCGGTGGTACGTCCTCGCGAGCACGTGGTCGTCGTCGTGGACCCCGACGGCGCACTTGATCCACCAGTACGGCGCATGGAGGCCGTGGGCGTAGTGCCGGCCGTCGTACACCAGGCCGGCGTCGACGGCCTTGGTGACCAGCTCGGCGTCGGAGTAGATCCGGATGTGACCGCCGGGAGTGTCGTGGTAGTCGTCCGAGAGCTTCCAGCAGATGACCTCGGGGAGCCAGCGCGGCACCGTGAGCGCGATCGTGCCGCCCGGTCGCAGGACCCGCACGAGCTCGCCGAGCGCCTGGATGTCGGCGGGCACGTGCTCGAGGATCTCCGCGGCCACCACCCGGTCGAACTCACCGTCGGCGAAGGGAAGCGACAGCGCGTCGCCCTCCTTGACGTCGGCCTCGGCCCCCGGGGGCACCTCGTCGGCCTCCGCCATCGCGACGAAGACGTCGCGGACCCGGGACAGCTCGTCGGCGTCCTGGTCGAACGCGACGACGTCTGCTCCGCGCCGGTACATCTCGAACGCGTGCCGTCCGGCGCCGCAGCCGAGGTCCAGCACGCGGTCCCCCGGACGCAGCCCGAGGCGGTCGAAGTCAACGGTCAGCAAGGCTCCCCCTCGCGAAGTCGGCGATCGCGTCCTCGTACGCCGCGGCGGTGGCGGCCGCGGCGGCGCGCCAGCTGAAGAGCTCGTCGACCCGACGGCGACCGGCCGCGCCGTAGCGGGCCCGACGCTCGGGGTCGTCGAGCAGATGCACCCACGGCGGCGACCAGCTCGGTGACGTCGCCCGGGGTGACCAGGTCGGCACAGAGCCCGTCCGGCCCCACGACCTCGGGGATGGCGCCGGCCCGCGAGACCACCAGCGGCGTGGCCGTCGCCATCAGCTCGGCGGTCGGGAGCGAGAACCCCTCGTAGAGGCTGGGCACGCAGGCGATCTCGGCGGACCCCATCAGCGCGACCAGCTCGGCGTCGCTGAGGCCGTGCACGAAGCGCACGTGCTCGCGGATCGAGAGCTCGTCGAGGAGCCGCTCGGTGCGGCCACCGGCGATCGGCCTGGTGACCAGCAGCAGCTCGAGCTCGGGCCGCTCGGTGCGGAGCTTGGCGAAGGCCTCCAGCAGGGTGGCGATCCCCTTGAGCGGTGCGTCGGCGCTCGCCATGGCCAGGATCCGGCCAGGCACCCGGGGCTCGGTGGGAGGCACGAAGCCGTCGTCCACCCCGAGCAGCACCGAGCGCACCCGGTCGGGGTCGACCCCGAACTCGCTGACCACGTCGGTCCGCGACGACTCCGACGGCGTCAGCACCATCCGCATCCGCCGCGCGACCCGCGCCTGCATCCGGACGAAGCCGTACCAGCGCCGCAGGGTGAGCCGCTTGCGCCACCGGGCCGAGGCCAGGTCGATCCGCCGGTCGATGCTGATCGGGTGGTGGACGGACACGACGAGCGGCAGGCCGGTCGCCGACTCGAGGCGGAGGAGCGGCGAGCCGAGGGTCTGGTTGTCGTGGACCACGTCGAAGTCCCCGGCACGCTCGCGCAGCAGGCGCAGGACGCGCCGGCTGAAGGTGCGCGGCTCGGGGAAGCCGGCCGTCCACATGGTCAGCAGCTCCTCCACGTCGACGAGGTCACGCAGCTCGGAGGGGCGCGGCGTCCGGAACGGGTCGGGCTCGCGGTAGAGGTCGAGGCTGGGCACCTTCGTCAGCCGGACGCCCTCGTCGAGCTCGGGGTAGGGCTGCCCGGAGAACACCTCGACCTCGTGGCCGAGCCGGACCAGCTCGCGGCTGAGGTGACGCAGGTAGATGCCTTGGCCGCCGCAGTGCGGCTTGCTGCGGTACGACAGCAGTGCGACACGCACGGGCTCCACCTTCCGGTCCGGATCGACCGGCGCGCGACGCTACCCACCGGTACGCCGACCCTAACCGGGCGCCCCACGCGTCGGCGCCGCCGGTCCGGACTGCGGCTTGGCCGGGGCTAGGTGCCCTCGCTGGAGTGGCCCGGGAAGACGTGGGCCGACGGGTCGATCACCACCGCGGCGTTGTTCACCGCGGTGGCGGCCTCGCCGAAGCCGACGGCGATGAGGCGGACCTTGCCGGGGTACTCGGTGATGTCACCGGCGGCGAACACCCGGGCCAGGTTGGTCCGCATCGCGGCGTTCACCAGGAGGTGGCGCTTCTCGACGTCGATCCCCCACGTCTGGAGCGGCCCGAGGTCGGCCACGAACCCGAGCGCGGCCACCACGGCCTGCGCCGGACGGCGTACCGGCTCCTGACCGTCGACGGTGATCTCGACCTCGGCCACGGTCGGCTCGCCGAAGAGACCGGTGACCTGGGCCTTGGTGACGATCTCGACGCTGGAGTCGCGCACCGCCTGGACCGTGCGCTCGTGCGCCCGGAACCCCTCGCGGCGATGGACGAGCGTGATCGAGCGGGCCACCGGCTCGAGGTTGATCGCCCAGTCGAAGGCCGAGTCGCCGCCGCCGACGATGACCACGTCCTTGCCGGCGTACGGCGCGAAGCTGGGGACGAAGAACTCCATGCCCCGCCCCAGCCAGCCGTCGCCCGCCGGCAGGGGGCGCGGGCTGAACTTGCCGATGCCGGCGGTGATCAGGAGCGCCTTCGCGAGCACCTCGCTGCCGTCGTCGAGCGTGACCGTCGCGTGGTCCTCGGTGTGGGCGAGGCCGACCGCGGTCCGGTCGAGGAGGTAGTCCGGCTGGGCGGTGTTGGCCTGCTCGACCAGCCCCTCGACGAGGTCGCGGCCCTTGACGGCCGGGAAGCCGGCCACGTCGAGGATCAGCTTCTCCGGGTACATCGCGGTGATCTGCCCCCCGAGCTCGGGCAGCGAGTCGATGACCGCGACCCGGAGTCCGCGGAACCCGGCGTAGTAGGCGGCGTACAGGCCGGTGGGGCCCGCGCCGATGATCGCCAGGTCAGTCTCGAGTTGTGCCACGTCGCTCCCTTTCCGGAGTGGTTCAGCCAGTCTGCACGTTGCCGACGAGCCAGCCGCGGTCGGTGCGCACCATGGTCACGAGCGCGCGCCGGGCGGTGTACGACGGGGGGCCGCCGCGGGCGACGACCCGTTGGTCGAGGAAGAGCAAGGCCTGCACCTGGTCGGGTGCCGCGCGCACCACGCCGGCGGACGCCACGCGCGTCGTCGTGCGGGTCCGCGAGGCGAGCGACGCGCTCGCGCACCGGCGACGCCGTGGTCCGGTAGCTGGCGGCGAACGACTCGGTCATCAGGCCAGCCGCCCGGTCGAGGTGCTCGTCGTAGTCCTTCCACGAGACGGTGAAGATCGCCGCGGCGTCGTGCGCGGCGGTCTCCACGACGCTGCGCGCCCCGAGGTCGCTGGTCACCACGGGGCGGGCCGCGGACGGCGTCGGGTCGGACACGCCCCAGAGGTACCACGCCTCCCCCGCGAGGACGGCGCCGAGCCCGAGGGCGCAGACGGCGAGCACGCCCGTGGCCCGGTTGGTCACTGCGGTGCTCCCACGAACGAGATGCCGGAGGTCAGCCACCGGTCGTCCTCGTGGACCAGGGTGAGCCGGAGCCGGTAGTGACGAGGCACCTCACGACCGGCTGAGCGACGGTTCGAGACCGTCCCGCTGGTCGCGACGATCACCGTCGCGCGGTCCGGGGCGAGGTCGACCACACCCGACGAGACCACGTGGCCGGTCAGGGTGGAGCGCTGCCGCTGCATGCCGGCGACCAGGTCGTGCGCGGATCGCACGTAGTGCGCCCGGAAGGCCCCGGTCGCTCCGGCCACCACCGCCCGGACGCCCTGCGCGGCCTCGGTCGTACCGCAGGTTCACGAACGCCGTCGCCTCGGCGTTCGCGGCGGCCAGGACCGCGCCGTACCGCTCGCCGCGCAGGCGGTCGTCGGCCCGCTGCTCGTGGGTACGCCGCACCAGCGCCGCGCCGACCAGGGCGAGGAGCAGGAGCAGGGCGACCACGAGGGTCAGCCACCGGTGCGCTGAGGTCACGACAGCCCGCCGCCACCGCGCGCCACGACCACCACGGCGTGTCCCCTCCCAGGCTCGACCGACCCCGCTCGCGCATCGTACGGGGCCAGCCGTCCCGCGCGCCGGGCGGACGAGCGTGTCCCTACGATGCGGGGGTGGCAGTCAGCGACCTCTCCCCCGCCCCCGGCACCGGCTGGCTGCCCGGCCTGCTGCGCCGCAACCCGTCCGCCCTGCTGCTCGGCGTGCAGCTGCTGTCCGTGCTCGCCTACCCGTTCCTCGACTCCTCGGCGCTCGGCCGGGCGGGGGTCGGGGTCGCCGGCCTGGTCGTGGTCGCGGCCGCGCTCTGGGCCGTGCGCCGGACCCCGGCCCTGACCTGGGTGGCCCTGGTCGTCGGCGTCCCGGCGATGGTGTTCACCGTCCTCGAGGCGATCTATCCCGACCACGGCTCGATCGTGCTGACCTCCGCGATCCTCCACGCCCCGCTCTATCTCTACATCTCCTACGGCATGGTGCGGTACGTCTTCGCCGACGAGCAGGTGACGTCGGACGAGGTCTACGCCGTCGGGGCGGCGTTCACCGTGGTGGCCTGGGGCTTCGCCTACGTCTACTCGGGGGCCCAGGTGCTCTGGCCCGGCTCCTTCTCCGGCGCCGGAGAAGGTGACCGGACCTGGTTCGAGCTCCTCTTCCTCTCCTTCACCACCCTGACCAGCACCGGCCTCTCGGACATCACGCCCGTGCTCCCGCACGCGCGGTCGTTGTCGATGGTCGAGCAGGTGACCGGCGTGTTCTACATCGCCTTCGTGGTGGCGCGCATGGTCGCCCTCACCGTCGTCCGACGCCGTTCCGAGGAGCGGTGAGGACCTCGGAGGACGTGCGGACTGCGGTGTCCGCCGTCCGCCGCGGCTCGGGGACGGTCTCGGTGGTGGCGCTGGTCGCCGGCGAGCCGCGACCGCGGGTCAGCGTGGAGCCCGACGTCCGGCACTACTCCGCGAGCACCATGAAGCTGCCGATCCTGGTGGCGGCCCACCGCCTGGCCGAGCGCGGTGTGCTCGACCTGGACCGGCCGGTGACCGTGCACGACGACGTGGACTCCGTGCTGCCCGGCGTGCGTTTCCGCGTCGATCCGGGCGAGGACTCCGATCCCGAGACCTGGGATGCGCTGGGGCGCACGGTGCCCCTTCGGGATCTCGTCGAACGGATGGTCACCGTGTCCGGCAACCTCGCGACGAACCTGGTCCTCGAGAGCGTCGGGCTGGCCGAGGTGGCGGCCGTGCTCGCCGACGCGGGCTGCTCGGAGCTGACCCGGGTGGTGCGCGGCATCGAGGACTACGCGGCGCGGGACGCCGGCATCGACAACCTGGTGACCGCCGCCGATCTGGCTCGGCTGGTGGTGGCCCTCGCCGAGGGCCGGCTCGCCGGGGCGGCCTCCACTGCCGCCTGCGAGCGGACCCTTCTGTCCCAGACCTACCGGGCGGGGATCCCGGCCGGGCTCCCCGGCGGGCTGGTCGTGGGCAACAAGACCGGGTGGGTCGACGGCGTCAACCACGACGTCGCGCTGGTCCGGGCGCCGGACCTGCCGCCGGTGGGGGTCGCCGTCCTGGTGACGGCGCCGGGCACACCGGCCGAGCGCGAGGCCGGGATCGCCCGGATCGCCCGTGCGGCCTGGGCCGAGGTCGACGCCGGCGGGCCCGGCCTACCATGATCCGGTGACCACGGGGAGCGTCTGGCGCGAGTTCGAGCACGACCCGCGCGACCCTCAGTACGCCGGCCTCCGGGCCTCCGACCGCGACCGGGCGGTGGTGCACGACGTGCTGGCGGCGGCGTACGCCGAGGGGCGGCTCGACCGCGACGAGCTGGACGAGCGCACCGCCGCGGTCACCGCCGCCAAGACGTACGCCGAGCTGTTGCCTCCGATCCGCGACCTCACCGCCGACGCCGTCCCGGACCGCTTCACGCCGGCCCCGTCCGGCGACCTGGAGCGCCAGGCCCGGCTGTACTACGGCGACAGGCTCCGGGAGGCCCTCTTCGGGTTCCTGATCCCCAACCTGATCTGCTGGACGATCTGGCTCCTGGCCGGGCACGGCTTCCCGTGGCCGGTCTTCGTGCTGATCCCGACCGGAGCCAACCTGGCCCGCGTCGTGGCGAGCCGCGGCTCCATCATCGAGGATCGCGTCCAGAAGCTGCAGCGACGTCAGGCCAAGGCCCTCGAGGCGCCCAAGGCCCCAAGGCGCCCAAGGACGGAGGCGCGGCCGGGACCCCGCCTGCCGACGACTGACTCAGGCGTCCCAGCCGTCGGGACGCAGCTTCTTGGGCAGCTTCTCGACCACCAGCCGGTAGGACTCGTCGACGGCCTCGAGCAGCTCGTCGTCGGGGATCCGGCCGTCGAAGGCGAGGTCGTTCCAGCCGGAACGGCCGATGTAGGCCATCACCGTCGCGCTGCCGGGATAGCGGTGCAGCCACTCGTCGGCGACCTCACGGCTCGCCGCCGCCTTGATCCCCACCCCCTCGCCCCCGAGGAAGGCGAAGATCTTGCCCCGCTCCCCCGGACCGACCTTGAACACCGGGTACTCGTGGTCCCAGGGGTTGTCCGCCCACGCTCCGGGCTTGCCCGTGCAGTGGTCCGCCATACGAGCCGCATCCATGTGCTTCACGCCGTCTGTCCCGCTACTTGGTTGCCGCCGCTCGCTGCGCTCGCGGGACTCCTCGCTCGTCGGGATCCCTCGAGCTCGTTCCTCGCTCGTCGTCACTCCTCACTTCGTCGCCTCCATCATCTGGCGGAGCTCCTTCTTGAGGTCGTTGACCTCGTCGCGGAGCCGGGCCGCGAGCTCGAACTGCAGCTCGGCCGCGGCCGCCTTCATCTGGTCGGTCAGCTCCTGGATCAGGGCCGCGAGCTCCGAGCTCGGCAGGCCGGCCAGGTCCTTGGCGTGCTGCCCGGCGTTCAGCTGGCCGAGTGCGGGCACCGGCTGCGACGCCTTCACGCCGCCGGCTCGGCCCTTGGCCTCGGTCCCGGCCCAGGTCGCCAGCAGCGCCTGGGTGTCCTCACCCTCGCGGGCCAGCATCTCGGTGATGTCGGCGATCTTCTTCCGCAGCGGCTGCGGGTCGACGCCGCGCTCGAGGTTGTAGGCGACCTGCTTCTCCCGGCGGCGGTTGGTCTCGTCGATCGCCGACTCCATCGACGGGGTCATCTTGTCGGCGTACATGTGCACCTGGCCGGAGACGTTGCGGGCGGCACGACCGATGGTCTGGATCAGGGACTTGTCGGAGCGCAGGAAGCCCTCCTTGTCGGCGTCGAGGATCGACACCAGCGACACCTCGGGCAGGTCGAGACCCTCGCGCAGCAGGTTGATCCCGACCAGGACGTCGTAGTCGCCCAGCCGTAGGTCGCGCAGCAGCTCGATCCGCTTCAGGGTGTCCACCTCCGAGTGGAGGTAGCGGGTGCGGATGCCGGCGTCGAGGAGGTAGTCGGTGAGGTCCTCCGACATCTTCTTGGTCAGCGTGGTGACCAGGATCCGCTCGTTCTTCGCCGTCCGGACCTTGATCTCGTGGATCAGGTCGTCGATCTGCCCCTTGGTGGGCTTCACGACCACCTCGGGGTCGATCAGGCCGGTGGGCCGGATGATCTGCTCGACCACGTCGCCCTGCACCTTGTCGAGCTCGTAGTTGCCGGGTGTGGCCGACAGGTAGATCGTCTGGCCGATCCGCTCCAGGAACTCCTCCCAGCGCAACGGCCGGTTGTCCATGGCACTGGGCAGCCGGAAGCCGTGGTCGACGAGGTTGCGCTTGCGCGACATGTCGCCCTCGTACATCCCGCCGATCTGCGGCACCGCGACGTGGGACTCGTCGACGACGAGGAGGAAGTCCTCCGGGAAGTAGTCGAGCAGGCAGTTGGGCGGCGTCCCGGGGCCCCGGCCGTCGATGTGCATCGAGTAGTTCTCGATGCCCGCGCAGGAGCCGACCTGCCGCATCATCTCCACGTCGTACGTCGTGCGCATCCGCAGCCGCTGGGCCTCCAGCAGCTTGCCCTGCCGCTCGAAGGTCGCGAGCCGCTCCTCGAGCTCGGCCTCGATGCCGCCGATCGCCCGCTCCATCCGCTCGGGGCCGGCGACGTAGTGGGTCGCGGGGAAGACGTAGAGCTCGTCGTCCTCGCTGATCACCTCGCCGGTCACGGGATGGAGCGTCATCAGCCGCTCGACCTCGTCGCCGAAGAACTCGACCCGCACGGCGTGCTCCTCGTAGACCGGGAAGATCTCGAGAGTGTCGCCACGGACCCGGAAGGTGCCGCGGGTGAACGTCATGTCGTTGCGGGTGTACTGGATCTCGACGAGGCGCCGCAGGATCGAGTCGCGGTCGCGCTCCTCGCCGACCTTGAGCTTGAGCATCCGGTCGACGTACTCCTGCGGGGTGCCGAGGCCGTAGATGCAGGACACGGTCGAGACCACGATCACGTCGCGGCGGGTCAGCAGGGAGTTCGTCGCGGAGTGCCGCAGCCGCTCGACCTCCTCGTTCACCGAGGAGTCCTTCTCGATGTAGGTGTCGGTCTGGGGGACGTAGGCCTCGGGCTGGTAGTAGTCGTAGTAGGAGACGAAGTACTCGATCGCGTTGTTCGGGAAGAGCTGGCGCAGCTCGTTGGCGAACTGCGCGGCCAGCGTCTTGTTCGGCTGCATCACCAGGATCGGGCGCTGGACCTGCTCGGCCACCCACGCGATCGAGGCGGTCTTGCCGGTCCCGGTCGCGCCCAGCAGCACGATGTCTTGGACGCCCCCCTTGACCCGGCGCACGATCTCCTCGATCGCGGCCGGCTGGTCGCCCGACGGCTGGTAGTCGGAGACCACCTCGAACGGCGCCACCCGGCGCTCCAGGTCGGTCACAGGTCGCATGCGACCAGCCTACGGGCGCCCACCGACATGCCGGCGCCGTCGGGCCCGAGGAACGAGGGCCCGACGTGGGCGCGGGCAGGTTGAGCAAGCGCGGCAGCGCGTCGAGAACCCGTTCCGCTCGCTCCCGGACCCGGAGGATGCTGTACTTCCCCGCGTGGACGACCCCGGCACGGAGACGAACCGCTGGGTGGCCGACCGAGGCGCGGCGGGACGTGCCGCCACCGCCCTGCTGGTGCAGGAGCTGCGCCGCGGCCGCCTGACGTTCTTCTTCGTCGTGACCACCGTCGGGCTGACGGTGCTCCTGATGACCGCGGGCCGGACCAGCAGCGACCACAACCTGGTCCTCGCCTTCCTCTCCTCGCTCGCCCTCACCACGTTCCTGTTCGGGAGCGCGATCGGGATCGCCCACCTCCAGCGCCGCCGGGTGATGAAGGACCAGCTCCCGCCGGGCCTCGAGCGGACGTCCCGGTTCGGCCCCGACTTCGTGGTCCTCGAGGGGCCGTCGACACGCACCACCCTGCAGTTCGACGGCTTCGTCCGGCTCGAGGTCGTGCGTGGGTGGGTCCTGCTGCGGCAACGGGACCGCAACGTGCAGCTGATCGTCCCGGTCGAGCTCTTCCCGCGCGACGACCTGGGCAGGCTCCGACTCGTGCTCGCGGGCCTGCAGGTGAGCCCGCCGGGTCCCTCCGGCGAGCCGCCCGAACCGGCTTCTGGATAGCGTGGCGGCGTGCACACCTCGCCGTCCGCCGACCGGTGGCTCACCGTGCTCCGCCGGACCGTGCTGGGCGTGGTGGCCGCGCCGTTCCTGGTGGCGATCGCGATGACCCTCGTCGACTCCTACCGCCGCCGCGGCAAGCGTCGCGCGGTGTCCTTCCCCACCGCGCCGCCGACGTCGGTCCCGGTCGGCGACGGCGAGGTGACGACGTACACGTTCGGCAAGGACCTCTACGACGACATGATCGCGGCCATCGAGGGGGCCGAACGGCAGATCCTGTTCGAGACCTACATCTGGAAGGGGGACACGGTCGGGCAGCGGTTCAAGACCGCCCTCGCCGACGCGGCGCAACGCGGTGTCGAGGTGTACTGCATCTTCGACGGCTTCGCCAACCTCGTGGTCGCGCCCGGGTTCAAGCACTTCCCGCCCTCGATGAAGGTGCTGCGCTACCCCGTGTACGGCGCGGGGTGGCGGCCGTTCGACCTGCGGCGCTACGGCCGCGACCACCGCAAGATCCTCGTCGTCGACGAGGCCGTCGGGTTCGTGGGCGGCTACAACGTCGGCGACGCGTACGCGACCGAGTGGCGCGACACCCACGTCCGGATCACCGGGCCCGGTGTCTGGGACCTCAAGCGCGCCTTCGCCGACTTCTGGAACCTCAACCGGCGTCGCCGGTTCCGCCCCAGCGAGCGCCCCTTGCTCCTGGAGACGGCGTCGACCTGGGAGCCGACGATCCGGTTCCACCGCAACATCCCGCGGCTCTGGATGTTCCCGATCCGGGCGATGTACCTGGAGGCGATCAACCGGGCCAGCCGCAACGTGTGGATGACCTGCGCCTACTTCATCCCCGACCAGGACTTCGTGGACGCCCTGACCACGGCGGCGCGGCGCGGCGTCGACGTCCGCCTCCTGATCCCGGCGAAGTCGAACCACGTCGTGGCGGACTGGATCTCGCGCGGCTACTTCTCCCAGCTGCTCGACTCGGGGGTGACCCTGCTGCGCTACCGCGACGCGATGGTGCACGCCAAGACCTGCACGATCGACGGCACCTGGTCGACCGTCGGCACCGCCAACGTCGACCGGCTCAGCCTGACCGGGAACTACGAGGTCAACGTCGAGATCATCGACCCGGGGCTCGCCGCCTCCCTGGAGGCCATCTTCCGCCTCGACGAGAGCAACTCCCTGGAGCTCACCAGCGCGGAGTGGGAGGCGCGCGACGTCTACCGTCGCTTCACCGAGTTCGTGCTCAACCCGCTGCGGCCACTGTTGTAGGCCGGCGTGGCGCGGCTCTGGCCGGCTCGCCGGCTCGGGCTCAGCGGGCGGTGGGGATCTCGAGCAGGGAGCTCAGCTGCAGCGCCTTGCCCTTGTCGCCGCGCACCTTGAGCTGCCCCTTCAGCACCCCGATCACCGGGCTCAGCTGCCCGGTCGCCACCCGCAGGTAGTCGTATCCCTGGCAGGTGATGGTCGCGTCCCGCGGCTCACCGGCCACGCCTGCGTCCACCCTGGCGACGCCGTCGCTCACCCGGACGACGTACCGCTCGATCTCGCCGCTCGGGTTGCCCAGCAGGCGGAAGCCCACCGTCAGGTCGACGTCGCGCGCCTTGCGCTCGTTGAGGAACTCCGGCAGCCGGCGGAAGATCTCGTCCAGCACGACCGACCGGAACCCCGAGGCCATCACGTCGCGCAGACGCCGTAGCGGCACCGTCCGGAGCACCGTGGCCACCTCCACCGGGTCGAGCTCGGCGGGGTCCATGGCCAGTTGACGCGTCCCGGGCACCCGGAAGATGCCGCCCACGGCGATGGCCAGGGCGGCGTCGCCCCGGATGTCGAGCGTGCCCGCGAGGTAGTCCAGCCCAGCGTTCCGCTCGCCGCTGACCAGGCGGAGGAACCGCACCACGTTGGTGGTCAGCACCACGTCGACGCGCTCGTCCTCGGCGATGTCGGGGCGGGCCAGGATCTCGCCACCGCGGAGCTCGAGGCCGTGCCGCTCCAGCAGCCGGCCCCGGCGCTGCAGGTCGAAGCGGACCACCCCGTGCAGGAGCACGAGGCGCTCGGTCACGGCGTACTCGTGCAGGCGGGAGAGGATCACCTCGACGGCGACCGGCCGGATCTCGTCACGTCCCACCACCGAGAGGAGGTCGTCGTCGGACGTCGCCCGGATCGCGGCCACCAGGTCCTCGGCGCCGATCTCGGTGAGAAAGGCCCGTGCGGCGTCGGTGTCGGCGTCCCGGAGCGAGGACAGGTCCGTCACCGGCGCCTCCCGTGGGTAGAGGCTACGGACTGTAGCCCTACGACGTGGGGAGATGAGTCCGCGGAGCCATCCGCGGACCGCGCCGCGGACGCCCGCCGGCCAGGCCGTGGATGAGTGCGACGACCCGGTTGCGCTGTGGCCGCCACGGCTCCAGGAAGGCCCGCAGCTCCTCGTCGTCGTACGGCGTGCCGGTCACGGCCCAGCCGATGTCCTTGGCGATGTGGTAGTCGCCGAAGCTCACCGCGTCGGGGTCGCCGAAGGCGCGGGAGCGTACCTCCGCGGACGTCCACTCGCCGAGCCCCGGCAGCGTGCGCAGCCGGGTGTCGGCGTGCTCGGCCGTCAGGCCTTCGAGGGTGTCGGCGACCACGGCTGCACGCACCAGGGTGCGCGAGCGGGCCGGGTCGATGTGCATCCGGAGCCACTCCCACGAGGGGATGCGGCGTACGGTGTCCGGCGCCGGCTGGACCCACAGCCGCAGCGCGGCGCCCGGCCCGGGTGCCCGTTCGCCGTACCGGTGGACGAGGGCGCGGAAGCCTGCGAACGCCTCCTGGCCGGTCACCTTCTGCTCGATGACCGCCGGCACCAGCGCCTCCCACAGCCGGTGCGAGGCACCGAACCGTAGGGACGGGCGTCGCCGCCAGGCCTCGGCGACCAGGGGGTGGAGGTCGGGCCGGAAGCCGTCGGCGTCGTCGTCGGCACCGAGCAGCGCCGGCACCCGGTCCAGAGCCCAGTCGGCCCCGGGTCCCCAAGCCTCCGCCAGGACGTCGCCGTCGTGGGCGCGCGCCACGAGCCGCAGTGCGGCCGGACCGGACGGCGTACGGATGCCGCGCCAGACCTCGTCACCGTGCCGGCGGAACGTCGGGTCGCCGGCGCCGCGCCGGTGCGGAGCGAGGAGCGCGAGCACCGAGACGGGTCGCTCCGGCCGCCACACCCGCTCCGCCGCCTGCACGCCCCCACGCTAGCCGGGAGCGCCGACGAGGCGGGCTCCGGAGGCACTCACACGAGGGGTGGTGTCAGTAGCCGGACCCCTGCTTCACCTGCGCCCGCTCGATCTCGGTGGTGCCGCCCTTCTGGTCGAGCGTCCGGCACGCGTCCTCGATGTCCTGCAGCAGGCGGTCGACCTGCTCGCGGCTCATCGTCTCCTTGACCAGCGCCCGCATGATCTTCACGTCCTGGGCGTTCGGCGGGAGCGTGTACGCCGGCACCATCCAGCCGCGCTCGGCCGACAGCTGCCAGGCGATGTCGGACTCGTCGTACGACGCCTGCCTGTCCTTGAGCCGGAACGCGACCAGAGGCAGCTGCTCCTCGTCGTCCCCGATGACCTCGAAGCGTCCTCCCGCGCGCAGGCCCTCGGCGAGCGCACGGGCGTTCTGCTGCATCTGCTCCATGACGTAGGTGTAACCCTCGCGCCCGAGCCGGACGAAGTTGTAGTACTGCGCCAGGACCATCGAGGCGCCGGTCGAGAAGTTCAGGGTGAACGTCGCGTCGACCTTGCCCAGGTAGTTCTCGTAGAAGACGAGGTCCTCGGCCAGGTCGGACTTCTCGCGGAACACGAGCCAGCCGATGCCGGGGTAGACCAGCCCGTACTTGTGACCCGACACGTTGATCGAGCGGACCTGCTCGAGCCGGAAGTCCCACGCCGAGTCCGGGTAGAGGAACGGCCACACGAACCCGCCGCTCGCGCCGTCGACGTGCATCGGGATGTCGAGACCCCGGTCGGACTTCAGGTCGAGGAGGAGCTGGTTGATGCCGACGATGTCGTCCATGTGGCCGGTGAACGTCGTACCGAGCACGCCGACGACCCCGATCGTGTTCTCATCGAGGTGCGGCGCGACGTCGTCCGGCCCGATCGTGTACTTGCCCTCGGCCAGCGGGATGATCCGCGGTTCGACGTCGAAGTAGCGGCAGAACTTCTCCCACACCACGTGCACGTCGCCGCCGAAGACGAGGTTGGGCTGGTCGACCGAGAGGTCGGACGCCTTCCGGCGCTCCTTCCACTTCCACTTCAGGGAGAGGGCGCCGAGCATGATCGCCTCCGACGAGCCCTGGGTACGGCAGCCCGTGGTCTCACCCGGGGCGTGGAAGAGGTCGGCGAGCATCCGGACGCAGCGCTGCTCGATCTCCGCCGAGATCGGGTACTCCGCGTGGTCGATGAAGTTCGTGTGGAGGTTGTCGACGATGATCCGTTGTGCCTCGGGCTCCATCCAGGTCGTCACGAACGTCGCCAGGTTGCGCTGCGGGTCGCCCTCCATGGCGAGGTCCTCGCCGACCAGCCGCATCGCGTCGGTCGGGCGCATCCCCGCGTCGGGGAAGCGCGAGGACGGCGCCGCCTCGGTGAGGAAGCGGTTTCCGTAGAGGGCCTGCGCGGGGCTGTCCGGGGCACGGGACTCGGTCGTCATGGGATCGATGCAAACACCGCCGGTCGGGCAGCGGCATCACCCGCGCAGGGTTATCCCGCCGCCGAGGGCCTGGGCGCGGGTACGGCGTTCCCCGCCGTCTCCGGCCGGTCGAACGACTGGATCACGCCGCCGATGGCGAAGCAGACCGCACCGAGGAAGGTCCCCCAGTTGGCCAGGCTGAGGTCCAGCGTGGTGGACGTCGCCGGGCGGGTGTACGCGGCCAGTCCCGCGACGAAGAACAGCACCGACCCGACCTGGTTGACGAACACGATCCACCAGCCGATCTCGTGCAGCCGCACCCCGATGCGGCCGTGACACACCTCCAGCAGGGCCAGGTGGCCCGACGCCAGGAAGCAGACGCAGCCGAGCATGTCGGGGACCCAGATCCAGGTGTTGGCCTGACGGACCGTGAGGTCGGAGGCGAACGCGGCCACGAGGCTCACCGCGAAGAGCAGCGTGCCCACGAAGAGCACCGCGGCGCTCAACCAGCCCAGGTTGTGGGGCCGCGGGTCCCACCAGCGCCAGCGGGCGGAGCTGAGCGAGCCGTCCTGGTCGATGTCCGCCGGCGCGTTGGAGGCCTGGAGCACCGTTGCGTAGCCGCCCAGGCTGAAGAAGAAGCCACCGACCAGGTAGACGGTGTCGACGGTGCGAGCCGCCTGGTCGCCGGTCTGTGCCAGGACCGCGCCGAGGGCGAACAGGGAGCCGCCGAGGAAGAACGACACCGCGGCGACCAGGTTGATCCGGACGAGGCGCCGCGCCGTGGCCGGCTCGGCGTGAGCGGTGCCGATGACCGCGCCGGAGGGGTCGCGGAGCTCCACGAGCCCGCGTCGCCGTGCCCGCCGGGAGGCCCAGCGGGCCGACATCCCGTCGGGGAGGTCCCACGTGACCCCGGTGGTGAACCAGCCAGCGTGGTCCACGTCTCGCAGATGCCAGTGACCCGGTCTGCGCAGCCTTGCTCGCGACTCCGCGGTCTCCGACACGGCGCAGACTGTAGCGCGACCCGGAGGCTACGGTGAGACCATGCGCGACCTGGAGGACGGCATCGAGCGCGACTTCAGCGGCCAGATGTCGTACGGCGACTACCTGATGCTCGACCGCCTGCTGTCGGCGCAGCGCCCGTTGAGCGACCCGCCCCAGCACGACGAGCTGCTCTTCATCATCCAGCACCAGACCACCGAGCTGTGGCTGAAGCTGCTGGTCCACGAGCTGCGCTCGGCGCGTGCCCTGCTGGGCTCCGACGAGCTCGCGCCCGCGCTCAAGCGCCTGGCCAGGGTCAAGCACGTGCAGCACACGCTCTCCGACCAGTGGTCGGTGCTGGCCACGCTGACGCCCTCGGAGTACGACCTGATCCGGCCGTTCCTGGCGACGTCGTCGGGATTCCAGTCCGCGCAGTACCGCGAGGTGGAGTTCCTCCTGGGCAACAAGAACCACGACATGGTCAAGGTGTTCGCCCACGACCCCGAGGCCCATGCCGCCCTGACCACGCTGCTGTTCCAGCCCTCGCTGTACGACGAGTTCCTGGCGTACCTCGCGCGCCAGGGGTACGCCGTACCTCCCGAGTGCCTGGACCGTGACTGGTCGCAGCCCTACGTGGCCAACCCGGCCCTGGTCGAGATGTTCGCCGGCGTCTACGCCGCACCGGAGCAGCACTGGGGCGTCTACGAGAGCTGCGAGGAGCTCGTCGACGTGGAGGACAACTTCCAGCTGTGGCGCTTCCGCCACCTCCAGGTCGTGCAGCGCACGATCGGCCACAAGAGCGGCACCGGCGGTTCGACGGGCGTCGACTTCCTGCGCCGGGCTCTCGACCTCACCTTCTTCCCCGAGCTGTACGCCGTCCGCTCCCGCATCGGCGGGTAGGCGAGCCCCTTGTCGGACAACGCCGGCGACCCTGGACGTCGGTGGCCTCGGGCAGGATGAGCACATGCTGCTGCGCGACCTCGTCGAGACCTCGGGCGTGGTCGCGGCCACCCGGTCGCGGAAGGCCAAGGTCGCCGCGATCGCCGCTCGGCTCACCCAGGCGGGGGTCGACGAGCTCCCGGTCGTCACGGCGTACCTCGGCGGGACCGTGCTCCAGCGCCGCACCGGCGTCGGCTGGCGCGGAGTCAGTGCGCCGCCGCAGCCGGCCGGGCAGCCGACCCTGACCGTGCTCGCCGTCCACGAGACGCTCGACCGCCTCGCGGCGCTCTCCGGGCCCGGCTCGCAGGAGGCGCGCGCGAGCGGCGTGCGCGACCTGTTCGGCCTCGCCACCACCGACGAGCAGCGGTGGCTGCGGGCGGTGCTGACCGGCAACGTCCGGCAGGGCGCCCTCGACGCGCTGGTCCAGGAGGCGATCGCCGCCGCCTCGGGCGTGAAGCTGACCGTCGTACGCCGGGCCGCCATGCTCGCGGGCGGCACGGTGCCGATCGTCGTCGCCGCCATGGCCGGTGGGGAGGACGCCCTGGCCGGGGTCGGGCTCGAGGTCGGTCGGCCGGTGCTGCCCATGCTGGCCTCCAGCGCGACCGACGTTCCCGCGGCGATGCAGAAGGCCGGCGGTGGCCCAGGTCGACCGGTGGCGGTCGACGTCAAGCTCGACGGCATCCGGATCCAGGTCCACCGCCGCGGCGACGACGTGCAGGTCGCCACCCGCAGCCTCGACGACATCACCGCGCGGCTCCCCGAGGTGGTCGAGGTCGCCAGGTCGCTGCCGGCAGACGAGTTCGTGCTCGACGGCGAGGCGCTGGCCCTCGGCGACGACGGCCGGCCCCGGCCCTTCCAGGAGACGGCGTCCCGGACGGCCCAGGCCGACCACCGTGGCGGCGTCGCGGTCACGCCGTACTTCTTCGACGTGCTCCACGTCGACGGACACGACCTCCTCGACGCACCCGGCGCCGAGCGGCTCGCTGCCCTCGACGCGCTGGTGCCCGAGGAGCACCGGGTGCCGCGCCTGGTGACCGACTCCGTCACCGCCGCGGAGCAGTTCGCGCAGACCGCCCTCGCCCGGGGCCACGAGGGCGTCGTCGTGAAGAGCCTCTCCATCGGGTACGCCGCCGGCCGTCGCGGCGCCGGGTGGGTCAAGGTGAAGCCCGTGCACACCCTCGACCTGGTCGTGCTCGCCGTCGAGTGGGGCAGCGGCCGCCGCGAGGGCTGGCTGTCCAACATCCACCTCGGCGCCCGCGACCCCTCCGCGAACGACGGAGCCGGCGGCTACGTGATGCTCGGCAAGACGTTCAAGGGGATGACCGACGAGATGCTGGCCTGGCAGACGCAGCGCTTCACCGACCTGGCGGTCTCCCCCGACACGATGCGCGACGGGTACGTCGTACCTCTGCGGCCCGAGCAGGTCGTCGAGATCGCCTTCGACGGACTCCAGCGCTCCACCCGCTACCCGGGGGGCCTGGCGCTGCGCTTCGCCCGCGTGCTGCGCTACCGCGACGACAAGGGTCCGGACGAGGCGGACACCATCGACACGGTGCGGTCCCTGGCGGCACCGCGCGAGACCACCGAGGACTCCGGGTAGGTTTCGGGTCACACCGAGGGGAGACCACGCGTGATCGAGCTGAGCAGGGGCCAGGAGATGGCGCTGCAGACCGCCGACGGGCAGCCGCTGACCCGGCTGCAGATGGGGCTCGGGTGGGACAAGGAGCCCGGCGCGGGCTTCATCGGGAGCGGTCGCGCCGACGTCGACCTGGATGCGACGGCGGTGCAGTTCGCCGGCACCCAGCTCTTCGACATCGCGTTCTACAACCACCTCGAGACCCGCGACGGGTCCGTCGTCCACCTCGGCGACAACATCAGTGGCCGCGGCGAGGGCGACGACGAGCGACTGACCGTCGACCTGGGCAAGGTCTACCCACGGGTCGACACGATCCTCTTCCTGGTCAGCAGCTACCAGGGCCACACCCTCGACTGGATCGACAACGCCTACTGCCGCCTGGTCGACGACCAGGAGGTCGAGCTCGCGCGGCTGACCCTGACCGAGGGCGTGCCCCGGACCGGCCTGGTGATGGCGAAGCTGTTCCGCGACGGCGAGCACTGGCGGCTCCGCGCCATCGGCGAGGGGGTCGCCGTCACCGTCCCGACGGAATCGATCGACGCCCTCACCCGCTTCCTCTGAGCCGGCCGGCGGCAGGTCAGGCAGGTCAGCGGACCGGGCAGTTCAGCTCGACGCCGTTGGGGTAGCGGACCGGAAGCGGGCCGCCGGAGACCGGGTAGCGCGCCTCGCCGGTCAGGACGACGGCCGGTCGCGGTCCGTCGGGCTCGTCGACGCGCAGCTGCGCCACGACGTGGTCGTCCTCGGGACGGACCATCGTGCTGACGGTGTCACCGGAGCCGTAGGTGTAGCCCAGGACGAGGTCGTCGCCGTCCCAGTGACACGACTCGAACTGCACCCCACCGGGGTGCGCACTGAGGTACCACCCGATGCTCGTCACCGCGAGGGCGAGCCCGAGCACCACGACCACGCCGTACCAGAGGAACCTCATGGCCCCAGTGTCCCTGCGAAGTCCCGCGAGCGCGGGCCACCCCGCCCGGGGTGTCGCCTCGCGGGTCGCGGCCCGGATCGGTACCTCGTGCGTCCAGCGACAGTCGTGCAACACCGAGTTGCACGACCGTACGATGCGAGCATGCCCGGCCCCACCGAGACGCCGCCGACGCGCCGGAGCAGCACAGCCGCACGCCGGCGGGCGCGGGAGTCCGCGATCCTCGTGGCCACCCGCACGCTCTTCGACCAGCGCGGGGTCGCCGAGGCCCAG
Organism: uncultured Actinomycetota bacterium; assembly: GCA_963742195.1. Lineage (GTDB taxonomy): Bacteria > Actinomycetota > Actinomycetes > Propionibacteriales > Nocardioidaceae > Nocardioides. The sequence goes on along the minus strand of CAVULA010000002.1, from coordinate 125,567 downwards.
ATCGAGGACATCGCCCGGGCCGTGGGCATCAACCGCGCGATCGTGTACCGGCACTTCACCGGCAAGGAGGAGCTCTTCGCGCTCGCCCTGGTCGGCTATCTCGACGAGCTCGCGGCCGCCCTGGCCGAGGCGGCGGGGGATCTCACCGATCCCGAGGACCAGCTCGCGGCGCTGGTGTCCACCTTCGTCGACTACGGCGCCGCCCACCCGGCGTTCGTCGACTGCGCCCACAGCCTGATGCGGCGAACCGGGACCGAGCTGTTCGACGAGATCTCCGAGGGCGCCATGCTCCGCCTCGGGCGCGCGATCGCGACGTGCCTGGGTACCCTGCGGGCCACCCTCGAGGCCGGCGTCGCGGCGGGGACCTTCCGGGTCGAGGACCCCGTCCTGCTGGCGAACACCCTCTACGCGACCGGGCTGGGCGGGCTCCAGCTGGCCAGGGTCGGCCTCGTCATCGAGGAGGCCGCACCCGGGGTGCCGAAGGTCGGGCGGATCGGGGCCGAGCAGGTGAAGACGCTCCTGCTCACCTCCGCCCTCGCCATGGCCCGGGGTTGAGCGTGGGGACGTCGCGGAGGGGTCAGCGCTCGAGGATCGCGGTGACCCCCTGGCCGCCGGCGGCGCAGATGGAGATCAGCGCGCGACCGGAGCCCTTCTCGGCGAGCAGCTTCGCGGCGACGTTGAGGATCCGGCCGCCGGTCGCGGCGAACGGGTGACCCGCGGCCAGCGACGACCCGTTCACGTTCAGCCTGGTCCGGTCGATCTCGCCGAGCACCGAGTCGAGGCCGAGCCGCTCCTTGCAGAAGACGGGGTCGTCCCAGGCCTCGAGCGTCGCCAGCACCTGGGAGGCGAACGCCTCGTGGATCTCGTAGAAGTCGAAGTCCTGGAGGGTCAGGCCGTGGCGCGCGAGCAGCCGCGGGACGGCGTACGCCGGGGCCATCAGCAGGCCCTCGTTGCCGTGCACGAAGTCGACGGCAGCGGTCTCGTGGTCGACCAGGTAGGCCAGCGGCTCGAGGCCGTGGTCCGCAGCCCAGCCCTCCGAGGACAGCAGCACCGCGGAGGCACCGTCGGTCAGCGGCGTGGAGTTGCCGGCCGTCATGGTGGCACCCTCACCCTTGCCGAAGACCGGCTTCAGCTTCGCCAGGGCCTCGACCGAGGAGTCCGGGCGCAGGTTCTCATCGCGCTCGAGCCCGCGGAACGCCGTGACCTGGTCGTCGAGGAACCCGGCGTCGTACGCCGCGGCGAGATGCTGGTGGGACGCGGCCGCCAGGGCATCCTGCTCCTCGCGGCTCACCCGCCACTCCAGCGCCGTCAGGGCGGCGTGCTCCCCCATCGACATCCGGGTGCGCGGCTCTCCGTTCTGCGGGATGGACAGCCCGATGTCGCCGGGCCTGATCCGGGCCAGGGCGGTCAGCTTTCCCTTGGTGTCGCGCGCGGCGTTGACCTTCATCAGCTTCTTGCGCAGCGCGTCGCTGATGGCGACCGGCGCGTCGGAGGTGGTGTCGGTGCCGCCGGCGATCCCGGCGTCGATGGTGCCGAGGGCGATCTTGTCGGCCACGATCGCCGCGGCCTGGAGGCCGGTGCCGCAGGCCTGCTGGATGTCGGTGGCCGGTGTCTCGGGGGCGAGCCGGGAGCCGAGCACCGACTCGCGCGTCAGGTTGAAGTCGCGGGCGTGCTTGAGCACCGCACCGGCGACCACCTCGCCGAGCCGCTCCCCCTCGATCCCGAACCGGGTCGCGAGCCCGTCGATCGCGGCGGTGAGCATCTCCTGGTTCGACGCGTCGGCGTACACGCTGTTGGACCGGGCGAACGGGAGGCGGTTGCCGCCGATCACGGCGACGCGACGGATCTGCTGGGTCATACCTCCTATCCTGGCCGCTGCCGCGGCGCAGACCAATGCGGTGAGCCCCACATCACCCACGGTGGACGCGGAGTTGCACAGCGAGTCACCTGAAGGATCTCGACAGGCTCGACCAGCGGCATCCAGGAGAGACGAATGACGGACCGGTACCAGGACTTCGTGTCCTCCTCCCTCGGCCAGGCTCTGGTGAGGAACCTCGGGCTGCCCAACCCGGTGCGGCTCGACCGGTACGTCGCGGGGTCACCGCTGGTGGACGGGACGGTCCTCGTCGGCGGCACGGGCCGTCTCGCCGAGCACCTGACCGGCATCCTCGGCACCCTCGACATCGACACCGTCGAGACCCCCGAGGCGGGCACCCGCTACCGGGGCCTGGTCTTCGACGCCACCGGGATCACCGACCCGGCCGCGACCGTCGCCCTGCGCGACTTCTTCGCGCCCCTCATGCGCAGCCTCGAGCGGTGCGCTCGGCTCGTGGTGATCGGCACCCCACCGGAGCAGGTCACCGGCGGGGAGCGGATCGCCCAGCGCGCCCTGGAGGGCTTCACCCGCAGCCTGGGCAAGGAGGTGGGCCGGGGCGGCACCTCCCAGCTGGTCTACGTCGCCGACGGCGCCGAGGGTGCGGTCGCCTCGACCCTGGCCTTCCTGCTGTCGCCGAAGTCGGCGTACGTCTCCGGCCAGGTGGTCCGGATCGGCACCTCGACCCGGGAGCCCGCGACCGTCGAGGACTGGCAGCGACCGCTCGCCGGCGCGGTCGCACTGGTGACCGGCGCCGCACGCGGCATCGGCGAGCAGATCGCCCGGGTGCTGGCCCGCGACGGCGCGACCGTGGTCGGGGTGGACGTGCCGCAGGCGGCCAGTGACCTGATCACGCTCACCCGGGAGCTGGGTGGTGACCACCTCACCCTCGACATCACGGCCAAGGACGCGCCCCAGCGGATCGCCCACCACCTCAGCACCGCCCACGGCGGCGTCGACGTCGTGGTCCACAACGCCGGCATCACCCGCGACAAGCGCCTTGCCAACCTCGACGAGGACCGGTGGACCTCTGTCCTGGCGGTCAACCTGGTCGCTCCGCAGCGGATCACGGCCGAGCTGCTGGACCAGCGCGTCATCCACGACAACGGGCGGATCATCGGCGTCGCGTCGATCGCCGGGATCGCCGGGAACCTCGGCCAGACCAACTACGCCACCTCCAAGGCCGGCGTGATCGGCCTGGTCGACTCACTGAAGGACGACCTGACGGAGGGGATCACGATCAACGCGGTCGCGCCCGGCTTCATCGAGACCGCGATGACCGCCGCGGTGCCCTTCGCCACCCGTGAGATCGGACGCCGCCTCAACTCGATGAGCCAGGGCGGGCTGCCGGTCGACGTCGCCGAGACCGTCGCGTGGTTCGCGAACCCCGCCTCGACCGGCGTCAACGGCAACGTCGTCCGGGTATGCGGCCAGATGATGCTGGGGGCCTGATGGAGGCGACGATCGTGCGCGGGTCGCCCGGCGGCGTCCCGACCCTGATCAGGGCGGCCCTGCCGTCCATCCCGCTGGTCAACCGGCTGCCTGGGATCCGCAAGACCGGGGAGTTCGACGGGCTCGCCTTCGCGCGCCCGGCCGTGAGCATCGAGCGGCCGCACGTCACGGCGTACGCCGGCGTGTGCGGGTTCCCCGTCAAGGACGCGGTGCCCCTGACCTACCCCCACCTGCTGGCCTTCCCGCTGCACCTGGCGATCCTGACCGACCCGAGCTTCCCGTTCCCGGCGGTCGGAGCCGTGCACCTGACCAACGCCATCACCCAGCACCGCCCGGTGGGCGTCGGCGAGACGGTGACGGTGACGGCGCGTGCGGACCAGGTACGTCAGCACCCCAAGGGCCGCGCGGTCGACGTCGTGACGAGCATCGATGCCGGCGGCAGGATCGTGTGGGAGAGCACCTCGACCTACCTGCACCGGGGGGTCTCGACAGGCTCGACCACCGGCGACGGTCCACCAGCGGCGACGGCTCGACCACCGGCGGCGACGGTGGGACGGGCGAGATCCCGCCCGGGCGCGTGACCTGGCGGCTGGCGGCGCGACGTCGGACGCAGGTACGCCGCGGTCTCCGGCGACCACAACCCGATCCATCTCTACCCGTTGACGGCCAAGGCCCTCGGCTTCCGGCGGCAGATCGCGCACGGCATGTGGAGCCTGGCCCGCTGTGTCGCGGCGGTGGAGAACCGGCTGCCCGACGCGGCCACGGTCGACGTGCTCTTCAGGCGCCCGATCTTCCTGCCCGGCTCGGTCGCCTTCGGCGTCACGGCCCACGACGACGGGCTGGCCTTCGCCCTCACCTCACCGAAGAACGGCACGCCGCACCTCGTCGGACGGACCCGCACCGCCGGCTAGCGCGTGCGCTGCCGGATCAGGCCCTCCTGGGCCACCGTGGCGACCAGCCGGCCGTCCTCGGTGAAGACGCGCGCGAGCGAGAGTCCGCGCGCCGCCGCTGGCCGACGGTGACCACTGGTCGTAGAGCCACCACCGGTCGGCCCGGAAGGGCCGGTGGAACCAGATCGTGTGGTCGAGCGAGGCGGGCATCAGCGTCGGGGAGCCGATCTCGACGTCGTGCGGCACCAGGGCCGCCCCGAGCAGGGTCAGGTCGCTGGCGTAGGTGAACGCGGCGACGTGGAGGTCGGGGTCGTCGACCGAGGTCGCCGTCCACCCGGATCCAGACCTGGGCACGAGCGGGCCGGTCGGCGTCCTCCTTCAGGCGCGTGTGCCCGGGATGGACGGAGTTCCCCAGGTAGCGGGTGTCGAGGGCGGCCCACTCCTTGACGAAGCCCGCGGCGGCTTCGGCGTCCCCCGTCCGCAGCTCGGCGATCTGGGCGAAGGTCAGTCCCTCGTCGGGCGTCGGCACCTCGGGCATCGCGTCCTGGTGGTCGAAGCCCTCCTCGGGGCGCTGGAAGTTCGCGGTCAGGTAGAAGATCGGCTTGCCGTGCTGGCGGGCCACCACCCGCCGGGTCTCGAACGAGCGGCCGTCGCGGATCCGCTCGACGTCGTAGATGATCGGGACGGTCGTGTCGCCCGGCCGCAGGAAGTAGGAATGCATCGAGTGCACGTCGAGGCCCGTGCTCGGAGGTCCGGATCGGCCGCGATCAGCGCCTGCGCGGCGACCTGGCCCCCGAAGACCCGCTGCCGGTCGGTGTCGGGGCTCCGGCCGCGGAACAGGTCGGTGTCGAGGGTCTCGATGTCGAGGAGCTCCACGAGCTCCGCGGCGGACGACGGCATCAGCTCTCGCCCTCGGGCGTGTCGAGGCCCGCCAGGAACTGCTCGAACTGACGACCGATCTCCTCACCCGTCGGGATCGGCTCGTCGTCGGCGAGCAGGCTGTTCCCCTCCTGCTCGGCGCGCGGAGAACGCGTCGTACTGCTGCTCGAGCGCCTGCACGACCTCGGCCACCTCGGCGTTGCCGGCGAGGTACGACGTGACCTCCTCGTCGCGGGCGGCCGAGGCCACGCGCAGGTCGGTGAGGTCGACGGCGACCATGGCCGCCCGCTCGACCTCCTCGAGCAGCGACACCGAGGCCTGGGGGTAGTCGAGCTGGGCGAGGTAGTGGGGGACGTGGGCGACGAAGCCCATCGCGTCGTGCGACCACTCGCCCAGCCGCAGCTCGACCAGCGCCTGGGCGCTGGACGGGATCCGGAGCTCGCCCCGCCACGGGCTGTCGCCGGACAGCAGGTCCGGGTTGTTGGCGTGGTGCGTCACGGCGATCGGACGCGTGTGCGGCACCGCCATCGGCACCGCGCCCATGCCGATCACCCGGCTCACCCCGAAGCGCTCGACCACCGTGGCGGACAGCGACCGCGAACGCCTCCCAGCGGTTGTCCGGCTCCGGCCCGGCGCAGCAGCAGGTACGGCGACCCGGCGGCATCGGTGAGCAGCCGCACCACCAGGCGCGGCGCGTCGTACTGCTCGTAGTGGTCGCGGACGAACGACATCGCCGGGCGTCGTGCCCGGTAGTCGTGGAACTCGTCGACCTCGAAGGTGGCGACCACCGCGCCCGCCGCCGGACTGCTCGATCAGGTGACGTGCCGCGATCGCGGCGGCGTTCCCGGCGTCGAGGAACCCGTCGAGGACGAGCACCATCGCGAGCTCGGTCAGGCCCTCGAGCTCGGGCACGTCGTCGACGATGTGGACCAGACGGTCGGGCTCGGGCACGGGAACCTCTCGTTGACGGGACTACCAGCGGGTAGCGCTCGCGCGGCCCAGCCTATTCCGTCGGCGAGGCGGATCGTCGCACTGCGCCGGCCACGCCGGTCCGTCCGCCGCCGTGCTGCACGCCGACCGCTCAGTCGCGCGCGGCCCGCTCGGTGATGGTCAGAGGCTCCTGGCCCTCGGCCGCCAGGCGCTCGACGATGCCGCGCGCGATGGTCTGGGCGTTGAGCCCGATCCGGTCGAGGATCACCTGCCGCTCGGCGTGCTCCAGGAACTCCTGCGGGATGCCGTGCAGCGAGAACGGGGTGGTCACGCCCTCGTCCGTGAGCCGCTCCAGGAGCGCCGCACCGACGCCGCCGATGCGCCCGTTGTCCTCGATGCTCACCACGAGCCGGTGGTCGCGGGCGAGGTCGACCAGCGCCGGGTCCACCGGCTTGACCCAGCGCGGGTCCACGACGGTCACCCCGATGCCCTGGGCGGCGAGGCGCTCGCCGACCTCGCACCCGACCGACGCCATCGAGCCCGACCCCGACGACGAGCACGTCCTTCGCGCCGCGGCGCAGGAGGACGTCACAGCCACCGGCGCGGTCGACGGCCTCGAGGTCGGCGGGCGGCGCGCCCTTGGGCAGACGAACGACGGTCGGGGCGTCGTCGACGGCGACGGCCTCACGCAGCAGCTCGCGGACCCGGGCGCCGTCACGCGGAGCGGCGATGCCGCAGTCCGGGGACGACCTGGAGGATCGAGAGGTCCCACATGCCGTTGTGGCTGGCGCCGTCGGTGCCGGTGACGCCGGCGCGGTCGAGCACGAAGGTGACGCCGCACCGGTGCAGGGCGACGTCCATCAGCACCTGGTCGAAGGCGCGGTTGAGGAACGTCGCGTAGATCGCGACGACGGGATGCATCCCGCCCATCGCCAGGCCGGCGGCGCTGGTGACGGCGTGCTGCTCGGCGATGCCGACGTCGAAGATCCGCTCGGGGTACGCGGCCGCGAACCGGTCCAGCCCGACCGGGTAGAGCATCGCCGCGGTGACGCCGACGACGTCCTGGCGCTCGGCGCCGAGCGCCAGCATCTCCTCGGCGAAGAAGTCGGTCCAGATCCGGCCGGCCGGACGGCCTCGCCCGTCTCGACGTCGAACGCGCCGATCTGGTGGAACTGGTCGGCCTCGTTGCGCTCGGCGGCGTCGTACCCGAAGCCCTTGCGGGTGATCACGTGGACGATCACCGGCCCCCCGAAGCGCTTCGCCTGCGCCAGTGCCTGCTCGACGGCCTGCCGGTCGTGACCGTCGATCGGGCCGACGTACTTCAGGCCGAGGTCCTCGAACATCCCCTGCGGGGCCAGGGCGTCCTTCATGCCCTTCTTCATCGCGTGGAGCGCGTCGTAGACGGCGGGTCCGACGCCCGGGACCTTGTTGAGGCGGCTCTTGACGGCGTCGAGCAGCTGCTCGTAGCGCGGGTTCGTGCGCAGCGAGGTGAGGTGGGTGGCCAGGCCGCCGACGGTCGGCATGTAGGAGCGGCCGTTGTCGTTGACGACCATCACCAGCCTGCGGTCCTTGCCGACCGCGATGTTGTTGAGCGCCTCCCAGGCCATCCCGCCGGTCAGCGCGCCGTCGCCGATCACCGCGACGACGTGGCGGTCCTCGCCGCGGAGGGCGTACGCCTTGGCGAGCCCGTCGGCGTACGAGAGCGACGTCGAGGCGTGGGAGTTCTCGACCACGTCGTGCTCCGACTCGTCCTGGCTCGGGTAGCCGGAGAGCCCGCCCTCGGTCCGCAGCGAGTCGAACCGGCCTGCCCGGCCGGTGACCATCTTGTGCACGTAGGCCTGGTGGCCGGTGTCGAAGACGACCCGGTCGCGCGGCGAGTCGAAGACGCGGTGGATCGCCAGCGTCAGCTCGACCACACCGAGGTTGGGGCCGAGGTGACCGCCCCGGGGCGCGCAGGTGCGCACCAGCTCGTCGCGGATCTCGCTGGCCAGCGTCGTGAGCTGGTCGTCGGTGAGGTCGCGGAGGTCACGAGGTCCGGTGACCCGGTCCAGCAGTCCCATCAACGCCCTCTCGGTTGGCCGGTCGATCTGCGCCGAGTCTAGACGTGCGGGATCCGGCGGGCCGGATCGCCGCTGCTGACGATCTTCCTCGACCCCGCGAACGGCAAGGGTGGGATCCGGCACGTGGTCAACGACACCGGCGGCTCGTCCACCATCGCCAACCCCGACGTGCCGGTGACGGTGGTCGACTACCCCTGAGCGATCACCCCGGTGCTGGGACCGGGACGACCGCGATGGCCGGCTCGCACGGCGTACACGTCGATGCTCATGGGCACATCCTCGAGTAGGTCTCGGAGTCCAGGAAGGCCGGGACGACGATCACGGCGGTCATGGTCAGGTCGAGCTCGCGGGCGCGGTCCGGTGGGACGAACACGATCTGCCGACCCTCGTGACAGTCGATGTCGGCGTCGGTCAGGTCGACGCGCGCGACGTGGACGTGCACGCGGTCGACGGACCCGTAGTGGGGGTGATAGGTCCGGACGGTCTCGAAGAGCCGTAGCGTGCCGGGCTCCAGACGGAGGCCGGTCTCCTCCTCGACCTCCCGGTAGGTGCCCTGCTCGGGGTCCTCCCCCGGCTCGAGATGGCCGCCCACCAGGCCCCACCGGTCGGGGTCGATCGGGGCCTGCTCGTCCCGCTCCTGCAGCAGCACTCCCCCGTCGGCGTCCACCAGCAGCACGCAGCCGAAGTCGTGGGGGTCCCGCGTGCCGAACCGAGCGGCGTACGCCGGATTGCCGATGATCCGCGGGAGCGCCACGGCCAGGCCACGGTTCCAAGGGAGCTCGTGCACGGTCGTCGGGTCGACGAAGACGATCTGGCGACCCTCGTGGCACTCGACATCGGCGTCGGTCAGGTCGGTGAAGGCCGTGAACAGGGCCACCTCGTGGGTCTCGTGGCACCCGCCGCACGCGAACGCGAAGACCCCGAGCGGGTCGAGGTCGATCCCGGAGAGCCCGGTCTCCTCCTCGAGCTCGCGCAGCGCGGCCTCGACGTCCGACTCGCCCTGCTCCATCCCTCCGCCGACCATCGACCACTTCTCGGCGTCGGCCGGGGCCAGCTCGTCCCGCTCCTGGAGCAGGACCCGGCCGGCGGCGTCGACCAGGGCCACGGCAGCGATACGGCGCATGTCCGGGACGCTACAGGGGCCTCAGGAGCCGGCCGTGTGCCCGTCGAGGTACGCCGCCACCAGGCCGCCGAGGCTGGGCAGGTGGTAGCCCCCCTCCTGCACGATCACGCTCGGGACGCCGAGCGAGCCGAGGAGGCGCCCGGCCGCGGCGTACCCGTCGGCGGTGACGAGGAGCGGGCTCTCGGGGTCGTCGGCGGCTGCGTCGACCCCTAGGGAGACGACCAGCGCGTCGACGCCGGCGGCACTGTCGGCGAGCGCGGCGACCGCCTCGAGCCAGCCGTCGTCCCGCGTGCCCTCGGGCAGCGGCAGGTTGAGGGTGGCCCCCGCTCCGTCGCCGGCGCCGACCTCGTGGGCGTGGCCGAAGAAGTGCGGGAACCAGCCCGCGCCGGGGTCCACGTGGGCGGAGGCGTAGCGGACGTCCGCCCGCTCCCAGAAGATCGCCTGCGTGCCGTTGCCGTGGTGGGCGTCCAGGTCGACGACGGCGACCCGGGGATGCCCGGCGTCGCGCAGCCCCTGCGCGGCGACGGCCGCGTTGTTGAGGTAGCAGGAGCCGCCGTACCCCTGGCGGGTCGCGTGGTGGCCGGGCGGCCGGCAGAGCGCGTACGCCGCCGGGGCGCCGGCGCCGACCAGGTCCACCGCGGTGAGGGCACAGTCGACGGCCGCGCGGGCCGCCTCCCAGGTGCCCGGACCGACGAGGGTCATCGTGTCGTAGCAGTACTGCCCGGCGCGGCCGTGGACGGCAGCCGCTCTGCTCGGAGGCATGCCTTGTGTCATGCCGGGGGTCGGGAACACGTAGGGGACCACCCGGTCCTGACCGACGACCTCGTCGTACGGACCGCTGCTCCACACGGCGTGGACCGTGCGCAGGTGCTCGACGAACGCCTCGTCGTGGACTCGCTCGAGGGCCGAGTCGTCGTGCACGGTGGCCGCGACGCGGTCGTGCCGACCCAGCGCGTCGAGGATCCGGTCGACCCGGGCGGGGACCTCCGTGCCCTCGGTGGCCACCCCGACCCACACCTCGCGCATCGGCTCGTGCCGCCGGGTCTGCGGCGACCACACCACGGGGATCGTCATGCCCGCAGCATGTCAGGGCGGCTCCCGCCCGCCGCGGGCTGGTTGGATGAGCCCATGCCGCGCGCTCGCGACCTGGGAATCGTGGTCGGGTCCCTGCCCACCGGTCCCACCAACTCCGTGCTCGACGTGGACGGGGTCGGCCTCGGGCACGCCACCCTCCTCCGCGACGAGCCGCCCCCGCCCGAGGGGCGCGGACTGGCCCGGACCGGGGTCAGCGTCCTGGTGCTCGCCGAGGACGCGTTCACGCGTCCGCTGCCGGCCGGCGGCGCCGTGCTCAACGGCGCCGGCGAGTGCACGGGCTTCATCACGGCCGAGGAGTGGGGATCGGCCGAGACGCCGGTCTACCTCACCTCGACCCTCCAGCTGGGCCGGGTCTACGACTCGGCCTGCCGCATCGAGCTCGAGCACAACCCGTCGTCGGCGACCGACTTCGTCATCCCCGTGGTCGCCGAGTGTGACGACTCGTGGCTCAACGACGCGCGCAGGATGCAGGTGGAGCACGAGGACGTCGTGGCGGCCTGGGAGGCGGCGCGCGCCTCGAGAGGATCGTCGTCCCCACCCGACGAGGGGGCGGTCGGCTCCGGCACCGGGATGTCGTGCTTCGACTTCAAGGGCGGCATCGGGACGGCGTCCCGGGTGGTCGGGGACCACACCGTCGCAGTCCTGCTGATGACCAACTTCGGGTCCCGCGAGGAGTGCATCGTCAACGGCGTGCCGTTGGGGCGTCGGCTCGGTCCGGTGGTCTCGACAGGCTCGACCGACGGGGGCGGCTCGACCGGCGGTGGCAAGGCGCCCGCCGGCTCCTGCATCGGGATCGTGGTCACCGACGCGGCCGTCGACGGCGCCTCCTGCGCCCGCCTGGCGCGCCGGGTCGGGCTCGGGCTGGCCCGCGCCGGATCGGTGGCCCACCACGGCAGCGGCGAGATCTTCCTGGCCTTCGGCACCGGGATGCGGCTCGACCGCGACGGGAAGCCGGACGGCACCCCCGTCGTGACCGGTCGGGCGCTCGACCCGCTCTTCGCGGCCGTGGTCGAGGCGGCCGAGGAGGCGGTGCTGAACTCGATGTTCACCGCGCCCACCGTGACCGGCCGCGACGGCAACACCAGCGAGACCATCCACACCCCCGAGATCCTGGCGCTCCTGCGATGAGGGTCGAGGAGGTCAGGATCCCGGTGCGCGACGGGAGCCACCTGGCCGCGACCCTCTACCTGCCCGACGACGCGCTCGGACCCCAGCCCTGCCTGCTGGAGGCGCTGCCCTACCGCAAGGACGACCTCACCTCGTCGTACGCCTCGGGCTATCGCGCCCTCTGCGAGGACCACACGTACGCCGTGTGCCGGATCGACGTCCGCGGCACCGGGTCGTCGCCCGGCGACCCCCTGGACGAGTACCAGGACGCGGAGCAGCGCGACCTGCCGGACGCGATCGCCTGGCTCGCCGAGCAGGAGTGGTGTGACGGCCAGGTCGGGATGTGGGGCACGTCGTACTCCGGCTTCAACTCCCTCCAGATCGCCTGCGAGCGCCCGCCGGCACTGAAGGCGATCTGCGCCATCTACGCGACCGACGACCGCTGGACCGACGACGTGCACTGGCGAGGCGGCGCGCTCCGGTTGGTCGACCTGGTCGACTACGACCACTACATGACCGCGATGAACGTGCTGCCCCCCGTGCCCGCCGTCTGGGGCGAGGTCGATGGCACCGGCTGGTACGACGAGTGGCTGCGGCGGCTCGCGACCTGCGAGCCGTGGGTGCTGACGTGGCTCCGGGAGAACCGCTCCGGCGCCTACTGGGACCACGGCTCGCTACGGCTGGGTGGGACAACGGAGGGCTACGAGCGGATCGAGTGCCCCGTGCTGGTCGTGGCCGGCTGGGCCGACGGCTACCGCAACAACTCCTTCCGCACGGTCGCCGAGCTCGGCCGGCACGGCGTACCCCACCGCCTGCTGGCCGGACCGTGGGCCCATGCCGACCCGACGACGGCGATGCCCGGCCCGAGGATCGACTTCGACACCGAGCTGGCGGCGTGGTTCGACCACTGGCTGCGCGGCGAAGGGCCGCACGAGGACCGCTGCGACGTCTTCGTCCGGACGTCCACCCGGCCGGAGGTGGACCTCGACCTCCACGAGGGCTGGTGGGTCACCCTGCCGACGGTCCCACCGGTGACCGAGGCGACGCTCGACCTCACCGCGCCGGTCTCGTTGGCCGTGGTCCCCGATGTCGGGACGGCTGCCTGGATCGACTGCGCCGGCCACCTGCCCTGGGGCCTGTCGGGGGACCAGCGACTCGACGACGAGCGCTCGTTGACCTGGGAGATCGACCCCCCGCCGGGTCCGGTCGTCGGTCATCCCGTGCTGCGGGCGAGGATCTGGGCGACCGCTCCGGCCGCGTCGCTGTCGGTGAAGATCTGCGACGTCTTCCCCGACGGCACCTCGGCCCTGGTCACCCGAGGGACCCTCGACCTCGCCTACCGCGACTCCCTGCACGGGACACCCTCGCCGCTGGTGCCCGGCCGGGAGTACGAGGTGGAGGTCGTCCTCGACGCCTGCGCCTACCAGTGGACGCCCGGCCAGACCCTGCGGGTGTCGGTCGCCGGCGCCGACTGGCCGAACACGGTGGCACCGCCGGAGCCGGTGACCCTCACTCTCCGCACGGCCGAGCTCACGCTTCCGTTGCTGGACGAGCAGGACTTCCCGCACTCCGGTCTTCGAGCCGGGAGCGGAGCACTCCTCGGAGTCGACCGAGGGCGTCGGCTGGGCGATCCACCACGACGTGCTGCACCGGACGACGACGGCGACGACGCGGTCGGACACCACCTACGCCACGCCGTACGACGGCACCGCGCACGAGCTCTACCTCGGCGAGGTCTCGGTCGACACCCGGACCTTCGCCCAGAGCGCGGACGCCCACACCGTCTTCGACCTGACCTGGCCGGGCATCGAGGTGACGGTGCGTTCGGGCATGAAGCTCGCCGTCACGCCGACGACCTACGACGTGTCGGTCTGGGTGTCGGCGGTCCACAACGGTGAGGAGATCAGTCACCGGACCTGGCAGGAGTCCCTCCCCCGCTGAGGGGGCGGTGGCCCGGCTGCGGGGGAAGGCCGGGCACGCACCTATGCTCATGCGTCGGTGGACACCGTGAGCGGCCGGCGACCCGGTCGTGGCCGGACGGGACAAGGCCCGATGGGGGGAACGACCGTGCTCGCAGTCTCCAGAGCGGCGCAGCGACCGTGAGCGAGCTCGGAAGCGCCGCCCGTGGCGGTGCCATCACCCTGGTCGGCGCCGGCACGTCCGCTGTCCTGGGCTTCGCCTTCAACATCATGATGGCGCGGCTGGTGGGGCCCTTCGGGGCGGGCGTCGTCCTCCAGTCCGTCGCGCTGTTCACGATCGCGATGGCCCTGTCCCGGTTCGGGCTCGACACCACCGCGGTGTGGGTCCTGCCGCCCCTGATGCGGACGGACCGGAGCCGGCTGCGATCGGTCGTGGCCGGGCTGCTCGCCCCTGCGGCTGTCGTCCCGCTGTTCGTCATGGCCGCCTGGTACGCGTTCGCGGCCCTGCGTCCGCCGTCCCCGGGCAACGAGGCGGTCTACCGGGCGATCAGCGGGGTGGCGCCGTTCCTCCCCGCCGCCACGGTGATGATCGTGGCCCTGGCAGCCACCCGGGCCTTCGGTGGCGTGGTGCCCTTCAACCTGATCGGCAACATCACCGTGCCCGCGCTGCGGCCGGCCCTCCTCGCCGTGGTCGTCGCCCTCGGGGGCGGCACCCTGGCGGCGTCGTTGAGCTGGGCGGTGCCGTGGTTCGTCGGGGCCGTCTGCGCCCTCGTCGTCCTCCTCCGGATGCTGGTGAGGGCCACGCACTCGGCGGGCGGCAGCTGGCGACCGGACCGTCACACGATGCGCAGCATCTTCAGCTACTCGCTGCCGCGCACGGTGATGGCGGGGCTCGAGCAGACCATCATCTGGCTCGACGTCCTGCTGGTCGGCGTGATCCTCGGCTCCCGTGAGGCCGGGATCTACGGCTCCGCTGCCCGCTTCGTCGCGGCCGGCGTGGTGGTGCTCACCGCGTTCCGCATCGTCGTCGCACCGCGCTTCAGCGCGCTCCTCGCCGAACGGCGTACCGACGAGGTGGAGGAGCTGTACTCCGTCACGGCCCGGTGGGTGCTGCTCTTCGGCGCTCCGATCTACCTCACCCTGGCGGTCTTCGCGCCCACGGTCCTGGGCTGGCTCGGCCCCGGGTTCGGCTCCGGCGTCAGCTCGATGGTGATCCTCAGCCTGGGCTCGATCGTGGTACTCGCCGCCGGCAACGTGCAGTCGCTGCTCCTCATGAGCGGCCGCAGCTCGTGGGGGGCGTTCAACAAGTTCGTCGTCGTGCTGTTCAACGTGACCGGCAACCTGATCCTCCTCCCGCGGATCGGCATCGTCGGTGCCGCGCTCACCTGGGCAGCCAGCATGGTCCTCGACACCGTCCTGGCGGCGTGGCAGGTCCGGAGGGCCACGGGGATCGCGCTCTCGGGGCGTTCGGTGGGCACCACGGCGGTGATGGTCGGGCTCTGCGTCGCGATCCCGTCGCTCGCCGTCGTGCAGGTCGCCGGGCAGGGGACGTGGCAGCTCGTGGTCGGCGTCGCGCTGTCAGGAGCGGCGCTGCTGGGGTACTGCGTCCTCGACCGGCGCCGCCTGCGCCTGGGCGAGCTGGTGAGCGCCGCCCGACGCTGAGCGCGGCCCGGACCCTCGGACGCCGGGACCCGCACGATCCTCAAGGTTGGCGAACGCTCTGCTTCGGCCCTCTGGCAGGGTTTCTCCCGTGTAACCTGCAAGGCCCGTCGGCAGGGTACGACGGACGCGACGAACGAGGAGCCAGCAGACGATGAGCGACCCAGACGTGGCGTCGACCACGCCTGCCGGAATGCCGGCCTTCGTGGTCATCGGGGCCCAGAAGTCAGCCTCCACGTTCCTCCAGGACCAGCTGAGCCTGCATCCCGAGGTCGAGATCCCGGACGGCGAGGTCCGCCACTTCGAGGACCCGTTCTACGCCGAGGGTGCCGTGGCCGAGCTGCCCCGCCTCTACCGGCGGCCGGCGGCCGGCACGGTGAGGGGCATCAAGCGACCCGACTACCTGGGCCGTCCGGAGATCCCGGAGCGGCTCCATGCCCACCTCCCCGACGCACGCCTGTTCGTCGTGCTCCGCGAGCCGGTGGCGCGCGCGGTGTCGAGCTACTACCACTTCGTGCGCCACGGGTTCGTGCCGCTGAAGCCGATCGACGAGGCGTTCGCCGCCCTCCTCGAGGACCGGTGGGCGACGGCGTACCCCCGCTCGCGCGAGGTGCTGACCTTCGGCCGGTACGGCGAGCACCTCCGTCGGTACCTCTCCCTGTACCCCGCGGAGCACCTCATGGTCTTCGACCAGCGGGAGCTGACGAGCGACCCTCCGGCCTCGCTCCGCCGCGCCTTCGAGTTCATCGGGGTCGATCCCGACTTCCCGGTGGCGGAGCGCACCCTCACCGTCTCCAACAAGGGCGTCTACTCGCCGTTCCGGCTCAGGCTCCTCCGCACCAAGAACCGGACCCGGTTCCGCTACACGCCCCAGATGGACCGCCGGTACCCGCGGCGCATGACACCGTGGGGATGGCTGTACAACGCCGGTGTGGTCGGGCTCGACCGCACCCTGCTGTCACGGTTCGACGAGGGTCGTCCGCCCCAGCTCTCGGAGGCCACCAGGGCGAGGCTCGCGGCGTACTACCACGACGACGAGCTCGAGCTGGCGCGGATCCTCGAGGTCCGAGGGCCCCTGCCGCAGTGGCTCGCCGGCCACGCCGCCTGACAGCACCAGGCGGTGCGGGGCGCCGTCCCCGGAGACCGACGGACGGGCCCGGCTCCCCGGGCCCGTCCCTCAGCAGGTGACGGTCAGGGCGCGTTCAGCGAGGACTTGAACGCGGCCAGGGCCAGCGGGGTCAGGCCGGCGTCGATCTTGTAGGCCACCTTCGCCCCGTTGTTGTCGGTCTTGGTCCGGTCGAACAGCATGCCGCCGGCCAGGCCCACGGTGCGCATGGAGTCCCGCAGGTCGGTGAGGAACGTCGCCATCTGGGCGTCGCCGTGCGCCGCGTCGATCCCGAACTCGCCCAGGTACATCGGAGGGCTGCCCCACGCCCGGTAGTCGGCGTTGGCCCGGAACCAGTTCGCCGTCGGGGTCCACTTCTGCACCGCCGACTGGTAGGCGCCGGACTTGGTGATGTACGGGTCGTAGGCGACCGCGTCCAGGGGCACCGAGATCTGCGCCATCACCTCACCCACCGTCGGGAGGTTGCCGGAGTAGCCGCCGATCCACAGGGTCACCTCGCAGTCGGGCGCGATCTGCGCGGCCCGGGCAGCGAACACCGACACCGCCTTGGCGTACGTCGCCGGGTCCCGGTCACGGGAGTTGGTGAGCACGTTCTGCGCCCGCTTGACCTCCCACTCGTGCATGAAGGAGGCGAACACCGTGGCTGCAGGGTTGACCTTCGCCACCGTCTCGCACGAGGTGAGGAACGGGTCGATGTAGCCCATGCCCTTCGTCGACTTGTCGGCCACCTCCCCGACCATCCCCGGCGTCATCTTGGGGTCGAGGTCGAGCATCACCGAGGTGCCACGCCTCACCCGCGCGGACTCGTAGGACACGCTGACCGCCTGGGTCGTGTAGTACGTCGACGCCAGTTCGGGGTTCTGCTCGTAGGTCGACAGGTAGGTCGCATCGGGATTCTCCGACGGGTTGCCGCGGTACTGCCCGAGCAGCGGACTGCTGTCCGCCGGGGCCGGCGACGTCGTCCGGGTCGTCGTGGCGGTGGGGTCTGCCGTGGCCGTGGTGGTCACCGTCCGGGTCGGGACGGGAGCCTTGGCGGTCGTGGTCGCGGTGGCGGTCGCGGTGACCGTCCGGGTCGGGTACGGGATCCTCGGCGTCCACTTGGCGGTCACCGTCCTCGTCGGCTGGTGCCACCGGTGGTACCACCCGTGGTGCCAGAACTTCGACGCGCTCGCCCCACTCGGGGTGAGCACGCTTCCGCCGACGACGAGGATCACCGTCAGGAAGCTGGCAACGGTCGCGAGCGCTGTGACACCTGCGCCCATACGGGTTCGTCGTGATCCCTCTGCGCGATGCTTGCGGGGTCCGTTCTCGGGCATTCCTTGGTCCTCCATGCCAGCTCGGCGAGCTGACTCGTCATCCCCGTACGAATGGTCGACCGGTGCACCGTAACCGTCTCGCCACGAGAGGTCGCCCGGGGGTAGCGACTCCCCGCCGCCAACAACGACGTGAGCCGGACTCTTGTCGACCGACTCTCCAGGGTGTTGGTTGTCCTGGGTCGCGCGCTGACGCTGGGATGGAGAAACCGTGTGGCCCGAGGGCCGGGTGCACCAGTCTTCTTCGGTTTTCGATTACCGGGGAAGCGGTGGTCTGGGGCGGGGGTCCACCCCGCCGACCATCCGAATTCAGTCAGACGCTCATACCAACTGAGCTGACCTGGCCCTGGTCTGCACACCGCATGTGCGGAACGCGTGAGCACCGTAGCCCAGGACCCCCATCATGTCGAAACCGACGACCTCCCCGGTCGCGACACGCCCACGGACCCACATCCGCGACGGGTCGGACCGGTCACTCGCCGGGCATCCCGGTCGGGACCGCCTCGCCGTCGACCTCGACGGTCGCTGCACGCCAGAAGCACAGCAGGTCCTTCACCGGCAGCGCGTCGTGGAGGGGGTCGGGATAGAACCAGGCGACGTCCGGCGCGTTGTCGGCGCTGAGGTACGACGCGGTCCCCTTGTAGGCGCACTGGGTACGGGTGCCGGACGGTGTGAGGAGGTCCCTCCGCACGTCCTCGGACGGGAGGTACCACCGGACCGGGAGAGCGGTCTCGATCAGCGCCAGCGGCCGGTCGGACTCGGCCAGCACCGTCTCGCCGACGGTCACCCGGACGTGCCGGTCGCTGCGGAGGATGTCGATGCGGGCGAACGGGTCGTGGGGATGGGCGATCACGGGCTCGTCCTCCTCCCGCCAGTCGAACAGGTCCCACTGCACGATCACCCGACCGCCCAGCGCGGGGTCGTCCGGCCGGAACGCCACCTCGCCGAGACCCTCGGCATGCAGCGAGACCCCGGGGGTCGTGTGCCCGGGGTGGTGCGGCGCGAGGACCGGCCCCGGGAGGTCCGGTGGGGGCTCCGGCTCGTGCTCGGTCGTCTCGAGGTGCAGGTCGGCCTCGGGAACGGCGTACCAGGGGACGACGCGGCGCGGCTCCCAGACCAGCACGGCATCGCGGGTGTCGAGCACCGTCCGGCCGTCGAGGTCGGCGCGGAGGCGCTTCGGAGTGGTGGCGAAGCGGAGCTCGGCGAGGTTGCGGAACCAGTCGTCCCGGAGATCGAGGGCCATCCGGGAAGTCTGCCCTGGAGCCTTCCCGAGCACCAGTGGAACGTCAGATCACGATCGCGGCACGATGGTGAATCCCCTTGTGGACAAGAGGATTCTCCGACCTCGACCGTTAGCGGCGACCCCCGACCCCGGGTCTTCTCGTCGACGCGCGCTACCGTGCCGGCACCGACGATGCACGCTGGCCAGGAGGCGCCGCATGACCCAGGGTGAGGGTGGCCGGCGACCGCCGGAGCAGCTGGTCGGCCTGCCCGTGCGTCAGGCCGAGCAGGTGGCGCGCCAGCTCGGCTGGGAGGTGCGCGTGATGCGCAGGGGGTTCGTCTATCCGGCGGGGCCCTTCCGCCCCGACCGTGCCAACCTGCACACCGACGACACCGACGAGGTGCTCGACGTCAGCATCGGCTGATCGACCTCTTCCCCGAACCGGTCCGACGACCGTTCCGATCCCAGCTCCGTCCCGGGTGACCGATCACGCCGAGCAGGGCCATACTCGCTGCATGGCCGATCGTCCGCGGGTGAACAACCTGAAACGGTTCACCGTGTGCCTGGCCGGGCACACGTGGGCGAAGATCGCCTATCCGTCGACTGCCGACGGGGAGCCCACCGGTACCTTCCTGCGCTGCCTGAGATGCGCCAAGGAGAACCACAACGCCGGAAGCGTTCCTCGAGGTGCCGGCGGCGTCTTCTGACCGCCGGCCGCGAATCGTGTGCTCGATCGGCCCCCTGCCACGCGTGGGCCGGCACACCACCCGCAGTCAGACCATCCAGTTCGGCTCGAAGTCCGGGTCGGTGAGGCCGGGCCGGTCGAAGCCGAACGCCGACACGTCCGAGGTCGTGGTGCCGGTGGTGGCGAGGTCGGCGAGGATCCGGCCGAACGTCGGCGCGAACTTGAAGCCGTGGGCCGACCCGAGCCCGACCACGACCGACGGATGACCCGGCACCGGGGCGAGCACGAAGTCGCGGTCGGGGGTCAGCGTGTACTGGCAGCGCAGCGACCGCACGGGCTCGCCCGAGCCGGGCAGGAGCGTGCCCAGGAACGAGGTCAGCCGCTCGCGCATGCCGGGATCCGGCTCGGTGGTACGCGCGTCGGGGTCGACCGCCGGCCCGCCACAGTCCTGCGCTGCCTTGACCGTCGCCTCGCCGTAGCAGGGGAAGCCGTAGTAGCTCGGCTCGTCCATCCAGATCCACACCGGCATCGACCGGTACGGCGTCGGGTCCGGCGGGTCGAAGTAGGTGACCTGCTCCAGAGTCACCGTCAGTGGGACCTCCACGCCGAGCCCCGCCAGGACCTGGTTGGTCCAGGCATCGGCCGCGACCACCACCCCCCGACACGTGTACGACGTGTCCCCGGCCTCGACGACCACGTGCGAGCCGTGATCGGTCACCGAGGCGACGGGGGTCGAGCCGAGGAGCTTCGCGCCGGCCTCCGTCGCCAGGCGCTGCATCGCCGCGGTGCCGCGCGCGGCCGGGACGATCGCACCGCGCGCCTGGAAGAGCCCCCGGGTCCCGTCCGGCACGGTGAAGACCGGGAAGCGCTCGGCGATCTCCTCGGCGGTCAGCTCGTCGAAGTCGATGCCGACCTCGCGCATCGACCCGACGTAGTCGTCCGGCGAGATCGCGCAGCCCGGCGGGAAGAGGTCGAGGCCGCCGACCACGGTGACCAGCGACTCCCCCGACTCGTCCTCGAGATGTGCCCAGTCGTCGTACGCCTCCTGCGTGAGCCGTACGTACGCCGGGGTGTGGTAGCTGTGCCGGAGGATCCGGGAGGTGTCGTGGGAGGCGCCGCGACTGTGCCCCAGCTCGAACTGCTCGAGGCCGAGCACCGAGTGGCCGCGCGCGGCCAGGTGCCACGCCGCGCCGGAGCCGAGGGCGCCGAGGCCGACGACGACGTAGTCGACGTCAGTCATCGTCGCCCAGCCGCGGGAGCAGCCAGCGCCGGATGTCGGCGGAGTCGTCCTCCATGGGTGCGAACCAGCCGTGGCTGTACGCGCGTGACGACATCCCGCGCTGCACCGACTCGCAGATCGCCCAGTCCTGACGGTTCACCATGTCCCAGAAGTCCCCGGCATCCGAGGGGTCGAACCCGGGCGAGCCCACCTCGTCGGCCGCGAACAGCAGCCGGCACTCGATCGCCGTGCGGTCCACGGCCAGCGGCCGCAGCACGAACGCCGCGACGTGGTCCGCCGAGCACGACAGCATCAGGTTGGGGTAGACCAGCTCCCCCTTGTGGCGCACCTTCTCCGCCTCGTTGAGTCCCGGCAGCGGCGACCGGGTGGTGGTGCCCGACATGGTGAAGGTCCAGGCGCCTTCGCGGTGCGGGATGCCCTCGTCCCAGTCCAGTCCCTGCCCGCCACCGGCGAACGACGGCACGAGCCGCGACAGCTCCGGGTGCACCGGGCCGCAGTGGTAGCACTCGTTGTAGTTCTCGGCCACGACCTTCCAGTTGGCCGCGACCTCGTAGGTGAGGACCTGCCCGGTGGCGAGGGATCCGAGGTCGTAGTTGGCCAGGGTCCGGGTCGCCCGGCCGACACTGTCAGCGAGGGGCGCGGCGACGTCCGGGGTCGGATGCACGAACACGAAGCCGCCCCACGTCTCGACGCCCAGCGGGTGCAGCGCGAAGTCCGCGACGTCGACGTCACCGTCCGCGGTGTGCGGCGCCCGGAGGAGGGAGCCGTCGAGGGCATAGGTCCAGGAGTGGTACGGGCAACGGATCGACTTCGCCCCGCACAGCTGCGGCCCGCTCCCCGGTTCGGTGGGGAACAGCTGTGAGCCGCGGTGCCGGCAGACGTTGTACGCCGCATGCAGCCCACCGTCGGCAGCCGAGGTGAGGACGACGGACTCGCCCAGCACCTCGACCACGGCCACCTGCTCGGGCTGGTGGAGACCGAGGTCGGAGACCCGCCCGACGCAGGTCCACTCGCGCAGGAGCACCCGCTCACGTTCGCGCTCGAACGACCCCGGGTCGACGTACAGCTCGCGGGGCAACGCAGCCTGCAGGGTCATGAGCGCACCTCCGTGACGGGTTCGGCCGCCTCGCGGGAGGCCACCAGGTGGCAGGCACTGCGGTGCCCCACCGGGTCGGACGGCAGGATCGCCAGCGGGGTCCCGCGGCAGAGGTCCGCGACCGGGTCCGCCTCGCCCGAGGCGAGCGCCGGGCAGCGCGGGTGGAACCGGCAGCCCGAGGGGATCCGGGTCGGGTCGGGGATCTCGCCCCGCAGCACGATCGGCTCGAGCCGGTCCATCTCCGGTACGACGGACAGCAGCGCCTGCGTGTAGGGGTGCTGGGGCGCCGTCAGCACCTCCTCGGTCGGACCGGCCTCGACCACCCGGCCGAGGTACATCACCGCGATCCGGTCGGCGATGTTCCACGCCAGCCCGAGGTCGTGGGTGACCACCAGGACACCGAGGCCCAGCTCCTCGCGCAGCTTGAGCAGCAGAGCCAGGATCTCGCCCCGGATGGAGGCGTCCAGGCTCGAGACCGGCTCGTCGGCGATCAGCAGCTGTGGCTGGAGGGCGAGCGCGCCGGCGATCAGCACGCGCTGCCGCTGGCCGCCCGAGAGCTCGTGGGGGTAGCGCAGGAAGAGCGCCTCCGGCGGCCGCAGCCCGGCCGAGGAGAGGGCGGCGGCGACCATCTCGCTCTCGCTCGGCCCGGACTTCGTGACCAGCTTGTGGATGCGCAGGCCCTCGGCGACCGAGTCGTAGACGGTGTGCCGCGGGTTGAGCGCGCCCAGGGGATCCTGGAGCACGAGCTGGACCCGGCGCCGTAGGGCCTTCAGGGATCGTGCGGAGCGCCCGAGGGTCTCGCCCTGCCAGCGGACCTCCCCGGCCGCCGGCGTGGTCAGGCCGACGAGCGTCCGCGCGAGCGTGGTCTTGCCGGACCCGGACTCGCCGACCAGGGCCACGACCTCGCCACCGCGGATCACCAGGTCCGCGCCGTCCAGGGCGCGGGCGACCCGGCCGTTCCGGGTGGTGAACTCGACCCGGACCCCCTCCGCGGACAGCTCGGCGGTGGTCATGCGTCGCCTCCGCCGGGCTCGACCGACGGTTGCTCGGTGGGCTGGACGGACGGGGCCTCGATCCGGACGCAGGCGGCCTGGCGACCCCCGGCGAACGTCTCGAGGGGTGGCTCGGCCGGCAGGCACTCCTCGGCGGCCCGGGGACACCGGGGTGCGAACGAGCAGCCCTGGGTGAGGTTGCGCGGGTCCGGTGGGTCGCCCGGCAGGCCCGCCGGGGCGAACCTGGCCGCGGGGTCGCCGACCCGGGGGAACGCCGCCGAGAGGGCGCCGGCGTACGGGTGCAGGGGCGCGGAGAAGACCTCGGCGGCGGGGCCCGACTCGACCACGCGCCCGGCGTACATCACCGTGATCTTGTCGCAGAGGTCGGCCAGGACCGACAGGTCGTGGCTGATCATCAGCATCCCGACCTCGCGGTCGCGCACCAGGTCCGACAGCACGGTCAGCACCTGTGCCTGGACCATCACGTCGAGCGCGGTGGTCGGCTCGTCGGCCACCACCAGGTGGGGGTCGCAGGCGAGCGCCATCGCGATCATCACGCGCTGCTTCTGGCCGCCCGAGAGCTGGTGGGGATAGCTCCGGGCTCGGCCGGGGTCGAGGCCGACCTGCTCGAGCAGCTCGCCGACGCGCTCGGTGCGTCTCGCCTCCGAGAGCCCCGGCAGGTGCGTCTCGATCGGCTCGGAGATCTGCCGGCCGATCCGGTGCACCGGGTTCAGCGAGTGGAGTGCGCCCTGGAACACGATCGACGCCCCGGCCCAACGCACGGCCCGCAGGTCGCCCCAGCGCATCGTGAGCACGTCGTTCCCCTCGAAGAGGACCTCTCCGCTCACCGTCGCGCTCGGCGGCTGCAGGCGGAGGATCGTGCTGGCCAGCGTCGACTTGCCGCAGCCCGACTCCCCCGCCACGCCGACGATCTGCCCGCGCTCCACGGTCAGGTCGACGCCGCGGACGGCCGGCAGGCCGCCCTCCTCACCCGTCGCGTAGGTGACGTGGAGGTCGCGGACCTCCAGCAGCGGTGCGCCGGTGCGGCTCTCCGGGAGCTCGCTCGCGGTGGCCGTAGTCATTGGCGGGCCCGGAGACGTGGGTTGAGGACTTCCTCGAGGGCCTGCCCGATCAGGGTGAAGGAGAGGACGACCAGGACCACGCAGATGCCCGGCGGCAGGATGTACCACCAGCTCCCGGTCGTGATCGACCCGACCTCGAAGGCGTCGTCGAGCATGGTCCCCCAGGAGGTGCGGGTCGGGTCACCGAGCCCGAGGAAGCTCAGGGTGGTCTCGGTCAGGATCGCGATCGCCACGGTGAGCGTGGTGTTGGCGAACACCATCGGCATCACGTTGGGCAGGACGTGCTTGGTGATCTGGTGGCGTCGCCCGGCTCCGATCGCCTGCGCGCGCTCGACGTAGGGGCGCTCCCTGATCGAGAGGGTCTGGCTGCGGATCAGCAGGGCCGTGCCGGGCCAGGAGGTCACCCCGATCACCAGCACGATGTTGAACAGCCCGCGACCGAGGACGGTGGAGAGCACGATCGCCAGCGGCAGGAAGGGGATCACCAGGAACCACTCGGTCACCCGGAAGGTGATCGCGCCGATGATGCCGCCGAAGTAGCCCGACACCAGGCCCATCACGGTGCCGATCACCATCGAGATCAGGGTCGCGAGCAGGCCGACGAACAGGGACACCCGGGCGCCCCAGATCAGCAGGGTCAGCACCGAGCGGCCGTTCTCGTCGGTCCCGAGCCAGTACTCCGAGGACGGCGGCCCGAGCACCGGCCCGGTCGCCGCGGTGACGTCGAGCCCGCTCTTGTCCGCCAGGAGCGGGGCGGCCAGCGCCGCGACCACGAACACCGTCAGGATGGCGAGCCCGATCATCCCGCTGCGGTGGCCGCGGAACTGCGTCCACCCGCGCCGCCAGGCCGCCGTACGACGGCGCCGGGCGAGCTGGGCGGCCGAGACGCGGGGCGCCGGCGTGGCGCTGTCGGCGCTCATGCGGGGTCCAGTCGTGTGATGTTCACGTGCGCACCCGGGGGTCGAGCCAGCCGTAGACCAGGTTCGCGGCCAGGTTGGCGAGGATGACGCCCGTCGCGGCGATCAGGAAGGTGCCCTGGAGGACCCAGAAGTCCGGGACCTCGATCGCCTCGGTCGTGAGGAGCCCGAGCCCGGGGATCGAGAAGACGGTCTCGACCGTGATCGCCCCCGACACCACGAAGCCGAGGTTGAGCGCGATGATCGTCGTCGTCGGGAGCATCGCGTTGCGGACGGCGTGCCGGTTGCGCACCTGCACGTCGCGCAGGCCCTTGGCCCGGGCCGTCTGGAGATAGTCCTCGCCGAGCTCGTCGAGCAGGGAGCTCCGCATGATCAGCAGGTAGTCGGCGAGATAGGCCAGGGTCAGCGTGGTCACCGGCAGGACCAGGTGCCACATGGTGTCGAGCACGCCCTTGACCGAGTTCGGGTCGACGTCCGGGGAGTGCAGACCGCCGGTCGGGAAGACGCCCGGGAAGATCCAGAAGCCGACGCCGAGCGTGGCGATGAACAACAACCCGAGGAACCACTCGGGCATCGAGTAGAGGATCAGCGAGGTGCCGGTGGAGAGGTTGTCGAACTTCGAGCCGCGGCTCCAGGCGCCCCGGATGCCCAGGTAGACCCCGATCACGGTGGCCAGGATCGTCGACGTCCCGACCAGCAGCAGCGTGGGCCACAGCCGGTGCTGGATCAGCTCCGAGACCGGGATCCGGTACTGCAGCGAGATGCCGAGGTCACCGGTGAAGGTGTTCTTCAGGAACGTCAGGAACTGCTGCGGAAGCGGCTGGGTCAGACCGTAGGCCTCGTTGAAGGCCGCTCGTTGCTCGTCGGTCACCATCCGCCCCCGGCCGAGGCTGCGGGCGGGATCGCCGGGCAGGACCCGGAACAGGAAGAAGTTGACCAGGAGCATGAAGAGCAGGCTCCCGACCGAGCCGAGGACCTTGCGCCCGACGTAGGAGGCGTAGCCACGCCCTCGGGGCTGGGTCTCGGCCTCGGCCGAGACCAGCCCCGGTTCGGCGACCAGGGTCACGCCGTCACTCCCGGTCTGCTGCCGTCGACCGGCGACGCATCGCGATCACTCCACCGCCCACGAGCAGGACGAGGACCACGACCCCGGCGCCGATCAGGAACCCGGTGCTGGCCGACGAGGACGAGGAGTCACCCGTGGTCGCCTGCACCGCCCCGGTGAGGGTGTCACCGGCGGTCGAGGTGGCGGTGTCGCAGCCGTCGGCCTCGCTCTGGGCCACGGTCTTCATGTGGACGTAGTTGTAGACGCCGTACTGCTCGAGCCAGATCCCGCCCGGGTTGGGCTGGGGCACCAGACAGACGAACCGGTCGCTGCGGACGGCCTCGCTGATCGAGGAGTACGCCGTCACCAGGTAGGGCGAGTCGCGGTACAGGATCTCCTGCATCTTCTTGATCTGGTCCGCGCGCGCCGCGTCGTCGAGCTGCGTGTGCTGCTCGTCGTAGAGCTTGTCGTACTCCTTGTTGCAGTACCACGAGTCCGACGAGCCGTTGCGCTGTCCGCAGGTCATGTAGCTGAGCATCGAGTCGGGGTCCGGTTCGACGTACCAGCCCCACTGGAAGGCGTCGAAGTTGCCCTGGTAGATCTCGTCGGTCAGCTGGCTCGAGCTGTACGTCGACACCTCGCTCTTGATCCCGAGGTCGCTGAGCCACTGCTTGAAGTAGTCCATCGTCTTCAGCGACGTGGGCGAGTCCGAGCGCGCGGCGAGTCGGAGCGTCCCGATCGGCTTCCCGTCGGGCAGGTTGCGGGTGCCGTCCGAACCCTTGGTGTAGCCGGCCGCGTCGAGCAGCTCCGCCGCCTTGGCCGGGTCGTAGGTGAACTTCTGGTCGGCCGGCGGCTCCCAGTGGAACCTGTCGTAGACCGGCGGGACGATCGTCGTGCCGGGAAGCCCGGCGCCCTGGTAGACCTTCTCGATCAGCTGGGGCAGGTTGAGCGCGTAGCCGAGGGCGTGGCGGAACTTCGGGTCGAGCACCGCCGGGTTGGGGTCGCCGATCGGCTTGCCGGTCTTGACGTCGATGGAGCCGCTGTTGAGCGCGATCTCGTCGAAGCCCGGCGAGTTGCCGTTCTGGGCGGTGACGCGAGAGTCGCTCCCGAGGCTCTTCACCTCCAGCGGGGTGATGTTCTCGACGAAGTCGATCTCGCCCTTCTTCAGGGCCTGCACCGCGGAGTCGTCGTTCTTGTAGAACTGGAAGTCGACCTCGTCGATGTGGGGCGTGCCGCCCCAGTAGTCCGGGTTCTTCTCGAACGTGAAGGTGGAGCCGTCCGCCGTCCCCTGCACCAGGCGGAACGGTCCGGAGCCCACGACCGGCTTGCCGCCGGACGGCTCGGCCTTGTAGGTCTTGATCTCCTTCGAGCTGACGTCCTTCCAGACGTGCTCGGGCACGATCGGGATCGGCAGCAGCGGCAGCGTGGCGCTCGGCTTCTTCAGCTTCAGCACGACGGTCGTCGCGTCGGGGGCCGTCACCTTGGTGACGCCGGTCAGGTAGGACAGCCAGTTCGACTGCTCGACGGTGCCGTTCAGGATCCGGTTGTAGGTGTAGGCGACGTCGGCGGCGGTCAGCGGCACGCCGTCGGAGAACTTCACGCCGTCGCGGACGGTGAACGTCCAGGTCTTCCCGTCGGGCGACGTGGTCCACTTCGTCGCCAGGCCCGGCGCCGGCGACATGTCCTTCATCGTGTAGCCGGTGAGGTAGTCGTAGGTCAGGCCCCACATCTCGTACGACGGCGCCTGGAAGCCGAGGAACGGGTTCAGCGAGTCGACGCCCTCACCCAGCATGCCGACATGGAAGACGACCTTGTCCTCGGCCGCGGCCGGGCTGCCGGCGGCGAGCCCCGGCAGGAGCGCGAGCAGGAGCAGTCCCAGTGCCGCGACGAGTGCTCCGGCGGTACGGTGACCGCCGTGCCCCGCCCGACGAGCCAGCCGCCGACCGCGCCCCGCACGCCGTACTCCCATCGCGAGCACGGCGTCGTCCGCCCCGATCCCTACCACTGGCTGGGCTCCGACGAGGCCCGCGTCCTGGACCACCTGGTCTCCGAGCGTGCTTTCTACGACGCGTCGTGTCTTCATCTGGACTCCCTGAGGTCCGCCCTGAAGGCGGAGATGCTGTCACGGCTACCGAGCGCGGACGAGTCGGCTCGCTGGTCTCGCAGGCGTTACACCTACTGGACCCGCCACCCCGTGAACAGCGACTACTCCGAACTGTGGCGACTGAATCATGATTCAGAGGGAGGGTCAACAACCGAATCCGAATCGCAACAACCCTTTTTCGACATCGCCGCGCTCGACGCGGGGACCGGCTACCTCGATGTCGGCGTGACCCTGGTCAGCCCGGACGAGGACGTGCTCGCCTACAGCGTCGACACCGACGGCGACGAGGTCTTCGAGCTCCGGTTCCGTGACCTCCGGACCGGCGACGACCTGCCCGAGGCCGTGGCCCGGAGCTACTACGGCGGGGCCTGGAGCGCCGACTCCCGGTGGTTCTTCTACACCGTGCACGACGCGATGTACCGGCCGTGGCAGGTGGTGCGGCACCGGCTGGGCACCGACCCCGCCGAGGACGTGGTGGTGCTCGAGGAGCACGACGCGCGCTTCGAGCTGAGCGTGCGCGCCACCAGGAGCGGCGGGCTGGTCGCGATCCGGAGCGAGAGCAGGTCGACCAGCGAGGCGTGGGTCATCGACGCCGCCGACCCCGAGGCGCCGCCGCGGTCGGTCGGCGGCCGTCGGCACGGGGTCCTCTACCGGGTCGAGCACGCGCCCTGGAGCGCGGGCGACCGGATGCTGGTGGTGACCAACGACGGGGCCGAGGAGTTCCGGCTGATGACGGCCCCGGTCCCCCGCGACCGGGACCAGGACGCGACCGCCTGGGTGCAGGCGCGTCCCGAGGATCCGCAGGAACGGCTCTGGCGGGCCGACGCCTTCGCGGACGGGGTCGTGCTCTCGTTCCGGTCCGGCGGGGCGCACCGGTTGCGCGTGGTCGGGCACGACGACCTCGCCGGCGCGGGCCGGGTCCTCAGCAGCCGCTACGACGTGGGCTGTCTCGACCTCGCCCGCAACACGACGTACGACGCCGCGACGGTGACGGTCGGCGACGAGAGCTACCTGCGGCCGCCGATCTGGTCGACGGTCGACCTGCGGACCGGCGAGACCACCGACGTGCACCGCTCGGAGGCGCCCGGCTTCGACCCCGAGTCCTACGCCGTGGAGCGGCGTACCTTCCCGGCGCCGGACGGGACCCAGGTACCGGCGGTGCTGGTGCGGCACGGAGACACCCCGCTCGACGGGTCTGCCCCGTGCCTGGTCTACGCCTACGGTTCCTACGAGGCCGTCGACGAGCCTGAGTGGGACGACGCCCTCCCGGCACTGCTGGACCGCGGCGTCGTGTGGGTGCACGCCCACCCGAGGGGCGGCGGTGAGATGGGCCGGCGCTGGTGGCTCGACGGCAGCCTGAGCCACAAGCAGCACACCTTCGACGACCTCATCGCCGTCGCGGACGGGCTCGCCCGCGACGGACTGGTCGACGGCGAGCGCATCGCCACCCGGGGCCTGAGCGCCGGCGGCCTGCTCCAGGGTGCGGTGTTCAGCCAGCGGCCCGAGCGCTGGCGGGCCGTGGTCGCGGAGGTGCCGTTCGTCGACGTGGTGACGAGCATGCTGGACGAGACGGTGCCGCTGACCGTCAACGAGTGGGAGGAGTGGGGCGACCCGCGCGTCCGCGAGGAGTTCGACTGGATGCTGGCCTACTCGCCGTACGACAACCTGCCGGCGGCCGGCGGTCGCCCCGATCTGCTGGTCACCGGAGCCGTCCACGACCCACGGGTCATGGTGCGGGAGCCCGCGAAGTGGGTGGCGGCCCTGCGGGAGTCGGACCCCGAGTGGTCGCCGCGCTGCCTGTTCCGGTGTGAGATCGGGGCCGGCGCTCACGTCGGCCCGTCCGGCCGCACCGGCCACCTGGGCTACGAGGCAGAGATCTATGCCTGGGTCCTCGACCGACTGGGAGTCCCGCATGAGTGAGTCCGGACACGAGTCCCGGCACGAGTCCCTGCACGACGAGGTGATCCGGGTCGCCCGCGACCTGATCCGCCTCGACACGACGAACGCCCGGGAGCCCGGGCTGGGCAACGAGACCCTGTGTGCGGAGTACCTGGCCGACTACCTCCTCGGGAACGGCGTCGAGGCCGAGCTGGTGGCCCGCACCCCGCACCGGGCGAACCTGGTGGCGCGGATCCCAGGCGCCTCGACGGGCTCGAGCGCCGCCGACGTGGAGTCGCTGGCGTTCGTGGGGCACACCGACGTGGTGCCGTGCGACCCCCGCGACTGGACCCATCCCCCGTTCGAGGCCGTGCTGGACGACGACGGCTATCTCTGGGGTCGTGGGGCGGTCGACATGAAGAACGAGGTCGCGGCTCGCGCCGTGGCGATGGCCGAGCTGGCCCGCACCGGCTTCCGGCCCCGCGACGACCTGTGGTTCCTCGCGGTCGCGGACGAGGAGGACGGGTTCGAGGACGTCGGGATGCGCTGGCTGCTCGAGGAGCGCACCGACCTCCGGCCCACCCACAGCATCAACGAGGGCGGCGGCGAGCGGCTGCGGCTGTCCGACGGCCGCGAGATGCTCATGCTCTCGGTCGGCGAGAAGGGCACCTACCCGGTGCAGGTGGTGGCCACGGGCGAGGCCGGCCACGCCTCCGTGCCGACCTTGGGTCGCAACGCCGTACCCCTGCTCGCCCAGCTGCTCCCCCGGCTCGGCGACGGGATGCCGGACCCGAGCGCGGCGCCCGAGGCGACGGCGATGCTGCAGGTGCTGCTCGGCCGCGACGAGCCCGACCTGCGCCGGGCACTGGCCGAGGCCGAGGCGCTCCACGAGGGGCTCGGCGAGACGATCCTGGCGCTGATGGGCTCGACGATGGCGCCGACCATGCTCTGGGGCTCCAACAAGCGCAACGTGATGCCCGCCCGGGCCACCGCGGAGGTCGACATCCGGATCCTCCCCGGGACGCTGCCCGGCGACGTGGAGGCGATGGTGCGTGACCGTCTCGGCGAGGACCTGCCCTACGAGCTGGAGTGGCCGGAGGAGATCGTCGAGGCGTCCAGCTCGCCGGTCGAGGGTCGTCGTCCCGTCGGCGATCGCGGCGTTCCTCGCCGAGGAGGGTGACCCGGCCTCGGTGCTGCCGACACTGTGCACCGGCTTCACCGACAGCAACTACCTGCGCGCGGCCGCCGGCACCCGGGCCTACGGCTTCAGCCCCTTCCGCACGACGCCCACCGAGGTGCTCGAGGCGGGGTACCACAACGCCGACGAGCGGGTGCACGTCGACGACCTGCTGCTGTCGACGCGCTTCCACGTCGACCTGGCCCGGCGCGTCCTGGGCTGATCGAGTGACCGTGTTCCCCGAGCCGGCATCCACGACGGACCTGCGCGGGCTGATGCTGGACTACCTCGACTTCCTCCGCGGCGTGGTCGCGGACAAGGTCGAGGGTCTGGCGGACCGCGAGCTCCGTGGCTCCGTGGTGCCGTCGGGCTGGACGCCGGCGGGACTGGTCAACCACCTCGTCAACGTCGAGCGGCGGTGGCTGCGGTGGGGCTTCCTCGCCGAGCCCGTGCCCGACCCGTGGCGTGACGCGGCCGACGACGAGGGTTGGGTGACGCCCGGGGCGACCCCGGCCGACCTGCGGCGGCTGCTCCAGGAGGCGGGCTCCCGGTCCCGGTCCATCGTCGAGGAGCACGAGCTGACCGACACCGCGGCAGTGGGCGGACGCTTCGCCGACCGGGCCTCCGCTCCCCAGCTCCAGTGGATCCTGCTCCACCTGATCCAGGAGTACGCGCGTCACACCGGCCACCTCGACATCGCCCGCGAGCTGATCGACGGGCGCACCGGCGAGGGTGGCTGAAGCGGGTCCATCGGCCGCCTGCTCGGCTACGATCCCGCCATGCAGTACGTGTTCGGCATCCCGGCGCTCCTGTTCCTGATCGCCCTCGTGTACGGCGGTCTCACCGGGCGGGTGCGCCTGACGTCCTGCTGCGCCGTGGCCGACCCCCGCCGGGACCTGCGGATGCGTGGGGCCTTCGACGACGAGGTCGCCGACCCTCCTGCACGCTGACTCGCCTGACGCCGTCCCCGACCACGGACAGCCGGACAGCTGGACGACCGTGCCGTGGACGAGCAGCCACACCCCGCGGAGAGCACGGCTCACCATGGCAGCGCAGAGCCTGCCGGGAGACGTCGGGAACGACCGTCAGAGTCGCGCGACATAGCGCCGGCCACGCAGGGCCTCCTCCACCAGCCCGGCCCCACGGCGTACGCCGAGCAGCCTGGCCTCCTCGGCCTGCCAGGTGAGGACCGCGGCCTCGACGACGTCGACGTCGGCGACCTCGCGCAGCTCCGACCGGGCCTCGCTCAGGCCGCGCTTGCAGGCCGCCTGGTTGGCCTCGATGTGGAGCACCGCGAAGCGGGCCAGGACGACCGGGTGCCTGCGCAGGGCGGGATAGGCGCGGAAGTCGGGTGGGCACTGGTCGAGCAGCCAGCTGCACGCGGAGCGCTCCCAGTCGGGGGCGTCGGGTGGCCGCACCTCGCGGGGCCAGCCGGGTGGGGCGACGAGCATGCCGTCAGTGTGGATCGAACAGGTGTTCGAGTCAAGGAGCGTCGGTGAACCGCTCCTCCAGCTCGCCCAGCCGGGGGTCGCGGAGCCCGGCGGCGTCGTGCTCCCACCAGACCGACGGGTAGATCAGCTGGCCGGTCATCCACGGCTCCAGCCCCGCGAAGACCACGCACTGGAACGCCGCCCGGGGCGTGCGCTCCAGGGCGGCCGGCAGGAAGCCGCGCCGGTCGGCCCGTTCGAAGCCGCGCGGACCGTAGTAGAGCGGGGACCCCTCGAGGAACAGCGCCGGCGTGCCGCTCCCCCGGGCCGTGTCGACGGCCGCGGCCACCAGTGCGGTACCGAAGCCCTCGCGCTGCCGTTCCGGGAGGACCGACAGCGGGCTCAGGACCCACACCTCGACCAGGGCGCGCCGGGCGTCGACCCAGCCCCGGCTCAGCCCGACGTGACCGACCACGACGCCGCGCTCCTCGGCGACCAGGCCGGCCCGGCGGTGATGCCCGAGGCTCTCCCAGATGCGGGCCACGTCGTCGCCGTGACCGGGCGCGTCCCGGTCGAAGGCGGCCGCGACCACCCGGCGTACGGCGGCATGGTCGGCGGCCTGCTCGGGCCGCACCTCGAAAGTCACGAGCGCCAGGCTGTCACGGCTTTGTACGGTGCCGCCATGGAGATCGCCTCGCTCGCCAACCGCACCGACCTCGCGATGCTCGAGCGGTCGGGGAGCCAGGTCACCGACCGAGGAACCCACCTGGTGGTGCGCACGCCCGACAACCCGACCTTCTGGTGGGGCAACTTCCTCCTGCTGCCCGGACCGCCCGGCGACGAGCCGGAGGCGCGGGAGTGGCTCCTGGAGTTCGAGCGTGAGTTCCCGCAGGCCCGGCACCGCACCTTCGGCGTCGACGGCTCGGACGGGACGGTCGCCGACCTCGCCCCGTTCGCCGCCCTCGGGCTGGAGCCCATGGCGTCCACCGTGATGACCGCCGAGGACGTCCACGAGCCGCCGCGCCCGAACACCGAGGCGACCTACCGGCCGCTCGCCTCCGACGACGACTGGGCCCAGCAGGTCGAGGTGGCACGCGCCGGGGAGGAGATCGGCTACGACCTGCCCTTCGTCACCGCGAAGACCCGGGCCGAGCGCAGGCTCGTCGACGCCGGCCACGGCGCCTGGTGGGGCGCCTTCGAGGGCGACCGGCTGCTGGCCTCGATGGGGCTGTTCACGGCGTCGCAGGGGCTGGCCCGCTTCCAGAACGTCAAGACCCACCCGGACGCCCGCGGGCGCGGGCTCGCGGGCACCCTGGTCCACCGGGTCAGCCGCTACGGCTTCGAGGAGCTGGGCGCCCGGACCCTGGTGATGGTGGCGGACCCGGACTACCTCGCCATCCGGATCTACCGCTCCGTCGGGTTCGCCGACACCGAGCGGCAGCTCCAGGCCGAGCGCAAGCCGACCGGATGACCGAGGTGCACGGTCTCCGGGTACGCCGCTGGGGAGCAGCCGACGGTCGCCCGCTGCTGTTCCTGCACTCGCTCGGCCCGGCGTCCTCCGGGGCCTTCCTCGGCCTCGGCGTGCAGCCGCTGGTCGACGCCGGGTACGCCGTGGCCGCACCGGACCTTCCGGGCTACGGCGGCTCCGCTCCCGTGGCCGCCGAGGAGTACGCCGTACCGGCCCTGGCGGAGCGGGTGGCGGCGCTCACCGATGACCTCGGCTGGACGCGCTCGGTGCTCGTCGGCCACAGCTGGGGCGGCGCCATCGCGTGCCACCTCGCCGCGGCCCACCCGGACCTGGTGCTGGCCCTGGTCCTGGTCGACAGCGGTCACCTCGACTATGCCGACACCCCAGGCGCCGATCTGACCTCGAGCCTGGCCGACCTGGTCGAGCGCAGCGAGGAGCGTCGGCTGCGCCTGCCCGACCGGGCCGCCGTCGTGGACCTGCTCGGCGTCCCTGAGGAGGACCTGCTCGTCGACGCGTTCCTGGAAGGCATGCGCCCGGACGAGGAGGGGGGCCTGGTGTCGCGGACACCCGGCTCGGCCGGCGGTCCGGCCATGTACCACCTGGCGAGGTCCCGCCAGAGCGACACGTGGCCCGCGATCGCCGAGCACGACCTGCCCACGCTCCTGCTGCTCGCCACGAGCCCGCCGGAGGCGCGTGCGGTGAACGAGGAGGGCGCCGAGCGGTTCGCAGCGGCCGTCCCGCAGGCAGAGGTCCGGTGGGTCCCCGGCGCGACCCACTCCCTGGTCACCGACGAGCGCGAGCGCTTCGGAGCGACCGTAGCCGACTGGCTGGCGAGGCTGGGCTGACCTCGAACCCCGGTCAGGGGGCGTCGGAGGCCAGGACGTGGACGCCGCCGGCGCAGGATGCCTGGGCGCCCTCCGGCGAGGTGTGGCCGTCGCCGTAGAAGTCGAGGAAGAGCGGCAGTCGTGGGTCGTCCGCGCCGTCCAGGGCGATCTGCGCGTTCCAGACGGTGGCGACGACCGGCGAGGACTGGCCGGGGTACGGCGAGAGGATCGTCTTCTCGCTCTTCACGGTGCCGAGGCTGGTCTCGAGGGACTGGACGTCGGCCTGCGACAGGTCCGGCTGGTAGGTGACCCAGACGGTGCCGTGCTCCAGGGAGTGGACGACGTTCTCGTTGCGGGGCTGCTCGGGGTAGACGCCGCAGTCCTCCCAGCTCGGGTCGTGCGGCCCGCCGGCGGGCGGGGTCTCGGAGTAGGTGACCGGGTCCGTGGTGTGGTCACCCCCCACGTAGTCGTAGGTCTTGACCGACTGCAGCTGCGAGATGTCGTTGGACGGATCGCCCCCCTGGGACGGCGCCGGGTTGACGATGCGCGAGACGACGAAGTACCCGGCGAGCACCACGACGACGGCTCCGACCGCGAGCATCACGCGCTTCGTGGTCGGGCTGGCGGCGGGTCTGGTGTCGGTCGGCACGCGGGAAGGGTAGCGGTCCGGTGGTGGCGATCTGGGCGAAATGAGCGCGTCGGCGAGTCAGGGAGGTCAGGCCAGCGAGCGGACCAGCAGGGTCACGGCCGACGCGGTGCAGACGAGCAGCACGCCGGCCCGGAACGAGTCGCGGTGGATCCGGTCGCGCACCGTCCGCCCCAGCAGTGCGCCGACGACGACGCCGGGAGCCAGGACCAGGGCGACCTGCCACGACTCGCGGCTGATCGACCCGGAGAGCCCGAGACCGGTCAGGCTGAGCAGGACGCCGACGAAGAAGAAGACCGACAGGGTCGACCGCATCACCTCCGGCGGCTCACGCTGGAAGAGGAGCGCGATGGCCGGCCCGCCGATGGAGGTCGCCGTCCCGGTGACGCCCGCCCCGAAGCCCGCGCCGACCAGGGTCGGTGGCGTGACCGGGATCCGGGCTGCGCGCACGGCGACGCCGACGGCGACCAGGGTCATCACCGCCAGGGCGACACCGATCTGCTCCTCGGTGAAGGCGAGCACCAGCCAGGCTCCCACCACGGTCCCCGGCACCCGGGCGGGCAGGGCCCAGGCCAACGCCCGCCAGTCGACGTGGGCGCGCTCACCGGCCAGCATCAGCCCCGAGATGAGCAGCGCCAGCCACAGCGGCAGGGCCGGCACGAGCGAGGGCGCGAGGATCCCGACCACCGGCGCGGCGACCAGACCCATGCCGAGCCCCACCACGGCCTGGACGAACGCGCCGAGGACCGCGGCCATCCCGAGCACGCCGAGGACCTGCCAGGAGAGATCGGCCAACGTCGGCCGCGCTCAGCCGCGCAGGGGGCCGCCGGGCCGCCCGTGGGACTCGGCAACGATCTCGGCCACCACCGACAGCGCGATCTCACCGGGGGCCTTGCCGCCCAGGTCGTGCCCGGCCGGCACGTGCAGCCGCTCCACCCCGGGTACGCCGGCCAGATCGGCGAGCAGGCCCTCGGAACGGCGCCGGCTCGCCATCATCGCCACGTACGACGCGGGTGAGGCGAGCGCGTCGCGGAGGAACTGCGGCGCATCAGGGGCGTCGTGGTCGCAGAGCACGACCGCATCACCGTCGGCGGGCGCCAGCGACGCGAGCCCCGGACCACCGTCGTCCGCTGCCAGCACCACGACCTCCCGGCCGACCGCCGTGGCGATCGTCTCGATCGCCGCCGAGATCGGGTTCGCACTCAGGACCAGGATCCGGCCGTGCTCGGGACGGTCGTCGGACCAGGGCTGCTCGCGCGGGGTCGGTTGCTCGGTCATGGGGCCAGCCTTCCAGTCAGCCCTCCAGGAACGACAGCCGGACCTCGCGGTCGGGGTTGTCGACGTTGAGGTCGACCAGGCAGATGCTCTGCCAGGTCCCCAGCTGCAGCGACCCGCCCACGACGGGGACGGTCGCGTACGGCGGCACCAGGGCGGGCATCACGTGCGACCGGCCGTGGCCGGCCGAGCCGTGACGGTGTCGCCAGCGGTCGTCCGCCGGGAGCAGGTCGGCCAGGGCGGCGAGGAGGTCGTCGTCGGACCCGGCACCCGTCTCCAGGATCGCCAGCCCTGCGGTCGCGTGCGGGACGAAGACGTGCAGCAGCCCGTCGCCGTACGACCGCACGAAGTCGGCGCACTCCCGGGTGAGGTCGTGGACCACGTCGGAGGAGCCGGTGCGAACCCGGACGACCTCACTCCGCATCCGGCGTCACCCGCCAGCCGCTGCTCCAGACGCTCGACCTTGCCGGTCAGCTGGCCGGTGTCGTGACCGGCCCGGAGGTCGGCCTTGAGCACCAGCCCCACCCGCGGCGACGTCTCGGCGACAGCCATCACGGCCTGCTTCACGACCGCCATCACCTCGTCCCACTCGCCCTCGATGGTGGTGAACATCGCGGTGGTCTCCGACGGGAGCCCGGACGCACGGATGACGCGCACGGCCGCGGCCACGGACGCGCTCACCCCGCCGCTCTCGTCACCGCCGGAAGGACTGATGCTGATCGCCACGAGCATGGCTCCACGCTAGCCGCACCCTGAGCCGGTCCGAGATCGACCCCCTAGGGATCTCGGGGTCCCTGCCAGGTGTGGGATCAGCAGCCTCCCCGATGTGGCGGGGCGCCCCTGGGCGGCACAGTCAGCCGCATGATCCACATCGACGCACTCACCAA
This sequence comes from uncultured Actinomycetota bacterium, assembly GCA_963742195.1. Lineage (GTDB taxonomy): Bacteria > Actinomycetota > Actinomycetes > Propionibacteriales > Nocardioidaceae > Nocardioides. The sequence goes on along the minus strand of CAVULA010000002.1, from coordinate 88,176 downwards.
GACCTACGGCGGGTTCACCGCCGTCGACCACGTGACCTTCAGTGCCGGGGCCGGCCGCGTGACCGGCTTCCTCGGCCCCAACGGCGCCGGCAAGTCGACCACCATGCGCATCCTGGTCGGCCTGACCCCGGCGTCCTCCGGCACCGCGACGGTCCTCGGCCGCCGGTACGCCGACCTGCCCAACCCCGGCCGCGAGATCGGCGTCCTGCTCGACGCCTCGGCGCAGCACGCCGGCCGGACCGGCCGCGAGATCCTGACCCTGGCGCAGCGCACCACCCGGATGCCCAAGGCGCGGGTCGACGAGATGCTCGACCTCGTCAGCCTGACTCCCGAGGAGTCCGGGCGCCGGGTGCGCGACTACTCGCTCGGCATGCGCCAGCGGCTGGGCATCGCCACGGCACTGATCGGGGAGCCCGAGGTGCTCGTCCTCGACGAGCCCGCCAACGGTCTCGACCCGGCCGGCATCCGGTGGATGCGCGACCTGCTCCGCGGGTACGCCGACCAGGGCGGCACCGTCCTGCTGTCGTCGCACCTGCTGCACGAGATCGAGGTCGTCGCCGACGACCTGGTCGTGATCGGCAACGGGCGGATCGTCGCCTCCGGCACCAAGGGCGACCTGCTCGCCTCCGCCGGGACGTACGCCGGCGCCGCCGACGCCGCGGCACTCGCCACGGCCCTCACGTCGGCCGGACACTCCGCCCAGCACTCGCTGGGCGGGATCCGGACCGACGCCGACACCGCCGAGGTCGGGCGCGTCGCGCTCGCCGCCGGCGTACCCCTGACCGAGCTGCGGCCCGCAGACGGAGCAGGTCTCGAGGAGATGTTCCTCGAGCTCACAGCAGACAACGCACGAGAGGACGTGGCGGCATGAGCCACACAGCAGTCATCGACACGGCTCCGGTCACCGATCGGACACCCGCACGTGCCCGGGTGGAGCACGAGCCCATTCCCTTCCGCACCGTGGTCGGGGTCGAGCTCCGCAAGATGTTCGACACCAGGTCCGGCTTCTGGCTGATGATCGGGATCGCGGCAGCGGGTGTGCTCGCGACCGCGGCGGTCATCTTGTTCGCCGGCGACAGTGACCTGACCTACGACAGCTTCGCCGGCGCCATCGGCGTCCCGATGACGATCCTCCTGCCGGTGCTGGCGATCTTGTCGGTCACCAGCGAGTGGAGTCAGCGAGCCGGGCTCACGACGTTCACCCTGGTGCCGCACCGCGGTCGGGTGATCCGGGCCAAGATGGCCGTGACCGTGCTGGTCGGCCTGGCCTCGATGGCGCTCGCCCTGAGCATCGGCGCCATCGGCAACGTCGTGGGCACCGCCCTGATGGGCCAGGACACCGTGTGGAACCTGTCCCCCAGCGCGATCGGCTACATCGTCGGGGCCGACCTGATCGGCATGGTGGTGGGCTTCACGCTCGGCGTGCTGATGCGCAACTCTGCGGCCGCGATCGTCACCTACTTCACCTACTGGTTCGTCATCCCGTCGCTGTCGATGGTGCTGGCTGCCAACCAGGCGTGGTTCGAGAAGGCGCAGCCCTGGGTCGACTTCTCGTTCAACCAGAACCGGATGTACGACGGCGCGTTCACCGGTCAGGACTGGGCCCAGCTCGCCCTCACCGGCGCCGTGTGGCTGGTCCTGCCGCTGACCTTCGGCCTGTGGCGCCTGCTGCGCGCCGAGGTGAAGTAGTCCCGAAGACCCACCCACGCCGTCCGAACCGTGTGCCCCGGCCACGGTTCGGACGGCGTACCGGTCGTCCCGGGTCCTTCCGCTCGCGCCTCGCGGAGCGTCATCATCGGTGGATGACGCAGAGCACCGACGTCACCCCCGCCCGCAGCGCCCGGATCCCCCTGCTGGCCCTGCTGCTGGGTGCCACGGTCGCGGTGCTCCTCGGGGTGAACGACCGCCGTCACCCGGGCAGCGTCGAGCCGGTGAAGCTCGGCTTCGACTCGGTCATCGAGATGAAGACGTGGCTGTCGCTGGTGGTCGGCGTGCTGCTGGTCGCTCAGCTGCTCGGAGGCCTGTGGATGTACGGCCGCCTCGGCTCGACCGCGCCGTCCTGGACCGGCACCGCCCACCGCACGGTCGGCTTCGTCGCCGTTCTTGTCAGCTTGCCCGTCGCCTACGACTGCCTGCTGGCGTTCGGGGTGCAGACCTACGAGTTCCGTGTGCTCCTGCACGCACTCCTCGGCTGCGCGGCGTACGGGGCCCTAGTGGTCAAGATCTTCGCCGTGCACAGCAGGACATCCCCCCGCTGGTTCCTCCCCGTCGCCGGCGGGGTGCTCTTCGCGGTCCTCATGGCCGCCGTGCTCACCTCGGCCGCCTGGTACTCGGTGCAGTACGGCTTCCCGACCGGTGACCAGTACTAGCGGCAACGCGCCGACAGGTCGCTCGGCGTTCGACACCCGAGCCGCTGCTGACGGGACTCAGGCTCTGGCGACAGCCTGATGCGCGGGATGGCTGCGCCGAACGAGCCCGGCGGTTCCCCCTTGCCGCCGGGCCGCGTCCATCGGCAGCGTGGCGAGCGACGGTCGATGCGTCGCGGACAGGACCGCTCCGTGCTGTGCGTCTCGGCACGCGCTACCGGGGTCCGGGGCAGCACCGTGAGGTGGCTGCAAGGAAAGTACCGCCGGCCCCCGTTCCCGGCAACCTGCCGGGCGATGCCACCGGTCTCTCGCTCCTGTGCTTCGAGGACGCGCAGAGCGCCCGCCAGCTACGGGGGGAACTGGCGGGCGCACGGGTCCGCGGCCGGGAAGGAGGCCGCGCAACGGCGTCGGACGCTACTCGCCTGGACACCGCGATGGCCCCACCCTTTGGGGTGAGCGACGAGGGGTTAGATCTTGCGTAGCCGACGACGACTGGTTCGCCGGCGGCCTCGATCCACGCTGGACGTGGCCCTTCTGGAGCGTCAGTTCCGTAGCAGCTGGCGAAGCACGTACTGCATGATCCCGCCGTTGCGGTAGTAGTTGGCCTCACCGGGGGTGTCGATCCGGACCGTCGCCTCGAACTCGTCGGAGCGCTCCCCGTCGGCGGACTCCACCTTCACGGTCACCGTGCGCGGCGTGGTGCCCTCGTCGAGCGCCGTGATGCCCGAGATGGAGATGGTCTCCTCACCGGTGAGGCCCATGTCGTCGGCCGTCTTGCCGCCGGGGAACTGCAGCGGCAGCACGCCCATGCCGATCAGGTTGGACCGGTGGATCCGCTCGTAGGACTCCGCGATCACGGCCTTGACCCCCAGCAGGGCGGTGCCCTTGGCAGCCCAGTCGCGCGAGGAGCCGGAGCCGTACTCCTTGCCGGCCAGGACGACCAGCGGGATGCCAGCCGCCTGGTAGCGCTCGCTCGCCTCGAAGACGGTCGCCACCTCGCCGTCGCGGGTGAAGTCGCGGGTGACGCCGCCCTCCGTTCCGGGCGCGAGCTGGTTGCGCAGACGGATGTTGGCGAACGTGCCGCGGATCATCACCTCGTGGTTGCCGCGGCGGGAGCCGTAGGAGTTGAAGTCGCGCTGCTCGACGCCGTGGTCGGCCAGGTAGCGGCCCGCCGGGCTGTCCTTCTTGATCGCGCCCGCCGGGCTGATGTGGTCGGTGGTGACCGAGTCACCGAGCTTGAGCAGCACGCGCGCACCCTCGATGTCGGTGACCGGCTCCGGCTCGTCGGGCATGCCGTCGAAGTAGGGGGGCTTGCGCACGTACGTCGAGTCCTCGGCCCAGGCGAAGGTGTCGCCCTCCGGCGTCGGCAGCTCCTGCCAGCGGGCGTCACCGGCGAACACGTCGGCGTAGCCGTCGGTGAACATGCTCGACGTGATCGACTCCCCGATCACCCGCTCGATCTCCTGCGGTGACGGCCAGATGTCCTTGAGGAACACGTCGTTGCCGTCGTGGTCCTGCCCGAGCGGGTCGCCGAAGAGGTCGACGTCCATGGAGCCGGCCAGCGCGTACGCCACCACGAGCGGAGGGGATGCCAGGTAGTTCATCTTCACGTCGGGGTTGATCCGGCCCTCGAAGTTGCGGTTGCCGGACAGCACGCTGACCACGGCCAGGTCGGCCTGGTTCACCGCGTCGCTGACCTCGGGGATCAGCGGGCCGGAGTTGCCGATGCACGTCGTGCAGCCGTAGCCCACGAGGTTGAACCCGAGCTTGTCGAGGTAGGGCGTCAGACCGGACCGCTCGTAGTAGTCGCTGACCACCTTGGACCCCGGCGCCAGCGACGTCTTGACCCACGGCTTGCGCTCGAGGCCCTTCTCGACGGCCTTCTTGGCGAGCAGCGCCGCACCGATCATCACGCTGGGGTTGGAGGTGTTGGTGCACGACGTGATGGCGGCGATGGCGACGGCGCCGTGGTCGATCTCGACCTCCTGTCCGTCGATCGTCACCGTGACCGGGCTGCTCGGGCGGCCTCCGTCGCGGGGCGCCGCGGACGGCTTGGTGGGTGCTCCGTTGCCGTCGGCGTGGCTCGGCGAGTCGGAGGCGGGGAAGGACTCGGCGACCGCCTCGTCGTACCCGCTCTCCTGCTGCTCGTCACCCGTGACGTAGTCCGCCAGGGCTCCACGGAAGGCGTCCTTGGCCCCGGTCACCTCGACCCGGTCCTGCGGCCGCTTCGGGCCGGCCAACGAGGGGACGACGGTCGCCGAGGTCGAGCTCGAGCCGCTCGCTGTAGCGCGGCTCCACGTAGTCGTGGGCGGACGGGTCGTGCCAGAGGCCCTGCTCCTTGGCGTAGGCCTCGACCAACGCCAGCTGCTCGTCCGGACGGCCGGTCAGGCGCAGGTAGCTGATGGTCTGCTCGTCCACGGGGAACACCGCGACCGTCGAGCCGAACTCCGGGCTCATGTTGCCGATCGTCGCGCGGTTGGCGACCGGGAGCGCGCCGACGCCGTCGCCGTAGAACTCGACGAACTTCCCGACCACGCCGTGCTCGCGCAGCATCTCGGTGATCGTGAGGACGAGGTCCGTGGCGGTCGAGCCCTCGGGCAGCTCGCCGGAGAGCTTGAAGCCGACGACGCGCGGGATCAGCATGCTGACCGGCTGGCCCAGCATGGCTGCCTCCGCCTCGATCCCGCCGACGCCCCAGCCGACCACGCCGATGCCGTTGACCATGGTGGTGTGGGAGTCCGTGCCGACGCACGTATCGGGGTACGCCGTCAGCACCTTCTCGCCGGTCGAGCCTGTCGAGATCTCGCGGGTGAAGACGACGCGGGCGAGGTGCTCGATGTTGACCTGGTGGACGATGCCGGTGCCGGGCGGGACGACCTTGAAGTCGTCGAACGCGTCCTGGCCCCAGCGCAGGAACTGGTACCGCTCCTCGTTGCGCTGGTACTCGATCTCGACGTTGCGCTCGAAGGCCTCGGGAGTCCCGAAGACGTCGGCGATCACGGAGTGGTCGATGACCAGCTCGGCCGGGGCGAGCGGGTTGATCCGGGTGGCGTCGCCACCGAGGTCGGCCATGGCCTCACGCATGGTCGCCAGGTCGACGATGCACGGCACGCCCGTGAAGTCCTGCATGATCACCCGCGCCGGCGTGAACTGGATCTCCTTGTCGGGCTCCGCCTCGGCGTCCCATCCGGCCAGCGCCCGGATGTCGTCAGCGGTGATGTCGGCACCGTCCTCGGTCCGCAGGAGGTTCTCGAGCAGGACCTTCAGGGAGTACGGCAGGCTCGTCCACGTCGACGCCGTCACCGGTGACGGCGGACAGCCGGTAGATCTGATAGCCCTGGTCGCCGACCTGGAGCGTGCCCTTCGCGCCGAAGCTGTCCTGACTCGCCATCCGTCACATCTCCTCGATGCGTCGCCGTCTGTCGCCCATCTTGCCGCCGCGTACGCCGGACACCGGTAGGCGGGTAGATCTCTTGACGTCAAGATACATGGGTGGCAGCCCGCTTCCAACCCGGACCCGTCACGGCCGGGGGATAGGGCGTTGACATGGCGAAGAGGTGCGCGTAATCTCGAACACACGTTCGAGTCAACACCGATGCTGACGGGCTCGGGCGTGATCGGTGGTCTCCCCCGATCGCCTCTCGAGGCGCCCTGCATCGACACCCGTGACACCGGCCGACGCCGGTGCCGTACGACGGCGGTCGAGCACGCGCGGAGAGGAGGTCAGTCATGCGGGACGCGCACGACGCGCGGGGTGCCGGAGGGAGCGGTTCCGAGTGGCGCGGTCCGGGGTGCGACACCGACGCCAACCCGTCTCTCGAGGGTGCCCTGAGCCGTCTCCATGCGGCGCTGACCTGCCTCTCGGAGCTCTCCCTGGGCGGCCTCTCCGACGCCGACGTCACCCGGGCGCTGGACGCAGGCACGGTGGCGCTGTCGCGGGCGACGGCGCTGCACGGCTCGGGCGGCCGCGGAGGCCGATCGGCGTCGCCTCGGCGATGCGGACGGTGCCCGCCACACCGCCGTCTGGTGGGCGGGGCGGTCCCGCCTGACGCGGGGCGAGGCGTCCAGGCTCCTCCACCTGGGGCGCTCGCTCGAGTCGTCGCTGCACGAGCCCGTGGGTGAAGCCCTGGCCACCGGGCGGATCCACCCCGACCAGGCAGCCGTGATCGTGCGTGCGGTCGACGACCTGCCGACCGACCTCAGCGATCCGAGCGTTCTGGCCAGGGCGCGGGACCTGCTGCTGGAGGACGCATCGACCCACGACGCCCGTGCGCTGCGGATCCTCGGCCGGCGGATCCTCGACACCGTTGCGCCCCAGATCGGCGAGACCCACGAGCAACGGGTGCTGGAGCAGGAGGAACGGGCGGCGGCTGCGCACGCCCGGTTCGTCATGGTCGACGACGGTCACGGGCGCTGTCACGGGCGGTTCACGCTGCCCGCCCTGCACGGCGAGCTGCTGCGCACCCACCTGCACGCCCTGGCCAACCCGCGTCGGCATCCCCTGCCGGCGGGCGCCGACAGCGGTGGTCGGGCCGCCGAGCCCGGCCCGGTGATCACGCCCGTGCTGCTCGGCCAGGCGCTGATGGAGTACGTCGAGCGCTACCCCACCGACCGCCTGCCCGACTCGGGCAGCACCAACGCGACGGTCACCGTGACGATGACCCTCGACGTGCTGACGAGCGGGCTCGGGGTCGCCACCCTCGACTCCGGCGGGCGGATCTCCGCCGGCGAGGCGCGGCGGTTGGCGTGCGGCGCGGGACTCGTGCCGGCGGTGCTCGGCTCGCGGTCCGAGGTGCTCGACCTCGGTCGCACCAGCCGGCTGTTCAAGCTTCCCCAGCGCCGGGCGATGGGTCTGCGCGACGGCGGATGCACCGCCGAGGAATGCGGCATGCCGCCCGGCGCCTGTCACGCCCACCACGACCTCAGCTGGTCCCGGCAGGGCTCCACCGACCTCGACAACGGTCGGCTGCTGTGCCCGCGCCACCACCGTCTGGCTCACGACCGCCGCTACGACCTGCGACGGCTCCCCGGCGGACGGGTGAGCTTCCATCGGCGGACGTGAGGGTCCAGCCGGTGGGCAAAGCGAGGCGCCCGGGCCGCCGCGATGGTGTGATCCATCGGTGACGTCGCCGTCGAACGCACCTGGGGACCGCGTCCAGATCACCGGTGACGTGGTCCGGCGCCCGGCGCACCCCTGGACGCCGACGGTGCACGCGTTCCTGCGCCATCTCCGGTCAGCGGGGCTCGCGTGCGTCCCCGAGCCACTGGGCATCGAGCCCGGTGCCGAGGCGGGAGTCGCGGGCGGCACGGAGACGCTGGCCTACCTGCCCGGTGCGTCTGGCCGCGACGGGTGGTTCGCCCAGCACTCGTCCGAGGGTCTGACCTCGGCGGCACGGCTGTTGCGCGAGATCCATGACGCCTCGGTGGGGTGGGTCCCGCCCTTCGACAGCCGCTGGGCGGCACCACCGGTGCCCGGCGAGGACCTCGTGATGTGCCATGGCGACCCCGGGCCCTGGAACTTCGTCTGGGACGGGTCGGCGGCGATCGGGCTGATCGACTGGGACTTCCTGCACCCGGCGCCGCGCGCCGACGACGTCGCCTACGCGCTGCGCTGGTTCGCGCCGGCCCGCAGCGACGAGCACGCCCTGGAGTGGCACCACTTCCCGGTGGTGCCAGACCGGGCCGCCCGGATCGACGCCTTCCTCACGGCGTACGGCGACCTGCCGACGGCATCCCCGACTGGCACCCGCGTCTGGGAGGCCATCGCCGCGCGGATCGAGGCCACGGTGGCGATCGCCACCGCCCTGGCTCGCGACGGGGTCGAGCCGCAGCGCAGCTGGCTCGAGGCAGGCGACCTCGACAGCGAGCCGACGAGGCTCGCTGGGTCCGCGAGCACCGGCACCTGCTCGGAGCGTGGTCCTCCTAGACCGGCAGCCGCTCGCCGCGCAGGTCGAGCACGACGGCCGGTGCCGAGAGCCGCCAGGCCTCGAAGACCAGCTCGGCCAGCTCGTCGCGCTCGACCCCGTCGAGGTGGACGACCACCCAGCCGTAGCCGTACGCCGTGAACTGGACCTCGAAGACCTCCGGCCGCTCCGCCACCAGGGCGGTCTGCTCGGCGACCGTCTGCTTGAGCCCGATCGTCGCGGTCGGCTCCCAGAGGTAGCCGAACGTCCGGCCCTCGACCGCGAGCTTGGCGTAACGGTCGAGCTCGGTCACCGTCACCGCGTCGAGCTGGCCCACCAGCTCGCGCGCGTCGGGGATGTCGCACGGCATGGGCGGAGCCTGTCACACGCCGCCGACGTACGCCGCCCCGAGTCGTCGGCGACCGGCGGGCGGGGACTCACGACGTGCCGGGGAACCTGGCGAAGCGCTTGCGCTCGACCCCGCCGGCGGTGGTGAACTCGCCCCCGACGATGAGCGAGGTCGGCTGTGGCGGAGATCGCCCCAGACTCCACACCAGTCCCATCACCCGGTCGCTTCGTGCACTTCCCGGCCGTTGCAACGGCCCGGAAGTGTGCGAATCGCCGGTGAACCGGCGACTCCTACGCCCCCCGCTCCACCAGCGCGACGCACTCCACATGATGGGTCATCGGGAAGAGGTCGAGGGCGCGGAGGGCGGTGAGGTGGTAGCCGAGGGAGGCGAAGGTCGCCAGGTCGCGGGCCAGGGCGGCGGGGTCGCAGGCGACGTAGGCGACGGCCCGGGGAGCCCGGTCGACGATCTGCTCGACGACCGGCCGCCGCGCGCCCTCGCGCGGCGGGTCGAGGACGACGAGGTCGAAGGGCTCGTCGTACGCCGATCCGAGCACCCGCTCGACCGGACCGTGCTCGACGCGGACGCCCGGCGGCAGGTTGGTCCGGGCGTCCTGGCAGGCCGCGCGCGAGCCCTCCACCGCGACCACCCGCCCGGTCGGGCCGACGGCGTCGGCGAGGAACGCGGCGAAGAGGCCGACGCCGGCGTACAGGTCCAGCACCCGCTCCCCCGCCTCCGGACGCAGCATCCCGAGCACGGTCTCGACCAGCACCCGCGGCGCCTCGACGTGGGACTGCCAGAAGCCGTCGGGCGCGACCACGAAGTCGCGGCTGCCGTACGCCGTCGTCACGGCCTCGAGACCGGGCGTCGGGACTCGGCGGTCCCCGCTCCGAGCGGCGCCCGCGGCGTCGATCAGGCAGTCGTCGACGAGCACCACCTCGTCCGAGCGGTGCACGTGCAGCCCGCGGCGGCCCTCCGGGCAGGGCGACGTAGCGCATCCGCGTCCGCCAGCGCAGGGTCGGCGGCACCTCCTCGACCACGACGTCGCGCTCGAGCCCGGCCAGGCGTCGCAGCTGCTCACGCACCACGCGCGGCCTTGAGCGCGCGCTGGGCCGCGGGGTCGACGTGCTGGAAGTCGCAGCCGCCGCAGGCGCCGGGCCCGGCGTACGGGCACGGGCGCCGGCACCCGGTCGGGAGACGGCGTCAGCACGGTGACGGCGTCGCCGCGCCAGAACCGGTCGCCGTCGGTGCCCTCGGTGACCTCCACGACGACCCGCTCACCGGGCAGCGCGTGGCGCACGAAGACCACCCGGTCGCGGCCGGGCTCGCCGGTCGGGACCCGGGCCACGCAGTGACCGCCGTGGGCGACCGGGCCGACCTCGACCTCGTAGCGGCTGCCGACCCGGGAGGCCCCCCGGGCGGCGCGCTCCCGAGGACGCCGTGACGTGCGTGAGCGGCCGCGGCTCACGGCCGCCGCGCTCATCGAGGGACCTGGCGGTCGTCGTCCGGGGATCGCGTGATCGCCCCGCGACGCAGGTCACCGGCCTTGACCCGGGCCAGCTCCCGCTCCTCGCGGGCCCTCGCGATCTGCGACGACTGCAGCTGGTAGGGCACGGAGGTGACCATCACGCCCGGCGTGAAGAGCAGCCGTCCCTTGAGCCGCAGCGCGGTCTGGTTGTGGAGCAGCTGCTCCCACCACCGGCCGACGACGTACTCCGGGATGTAGACCGCGACCACGCCGCGCGGGTTGGCCTGCCGGATCTGGGTGGCGTAGTCGATGATCGGCCGGACGATCTCGCGGTACGGCGAGTAGAGGACCTTGAGCGGTACGCCGAGGTTGCGCTCGTCCCACTCGCGGACCAGGGCCTTGGTCGACTTGTCGTCGGACCCGACGTACACCGCCTCGAGGACGTTGGGCCGCGACGCCTTGGCGTAGGCCAGCGCCCGCAGGGTCGGCTTGTGGAGCTTGGAGACCAGCACGATCGCGTGCACCTTGGTCGGCAGGATCTTGTCCTCGTCGTCGGCGGCGAGCTCGCGGGTCACGTTGTCGTAGTGGCGGCGGATGCTCTTCATCAGCACGAAGAAGACGCACATCGCCAGGATCGCGATCCACGCGCCGGCCAGGAACTTGGTCAGCAGGATGACCACGAACACCACGGCGGTCATGCCGAGGCCGAAGGTGTTGATCGCCCGCGAGCGGATCATGTGGCGCCGCTTGGCCAGGTCGGTCTCGGTCTTCAGGTGCCGGGTCCAGTGCCGGATCATGCCGAGCTGGCTGAGGTTGAACGACACGAAGACGCCGACGATGTAGAGCTGGATCAGCCGGGTCGTCTCGGCGTCGAACGCCACGATCAGGACGATCGCGAAGCCGGCCAGCACGAGGATGCCGTTGCTGTAGGCCAGACGGTCACCGCGCGAGCCGAGGGCCCGGGGCATGAACCCGTCGCGGGCCAGGATCGAGCCGAGCACCGGGAAGCCGTTGAACGCCGTGTTGGCGGCCAGGATCAGGATGATCCCGGTCATCGCGAGCACGAAGTAGTAGCCCGGTCGGGAAGACGTCGAACACCGCCTTGGACAGCTGGGCCATCACCGTCGGCTCGTCGTACCCGGGCGGCATGGGCTGCCCGTCGGGTCCCAGCAGCCGGGAGGTGTCGGTGGGGTCGACGTACTTCAGGCCCATCTTGTTGGCCAGCGCGAGGATGCTCAGCATCATCGTGATCGCGATGGTCCCGAGCAGGAGCAGCGTGGTCGCGGCGTTGCGGCTCTTCGGCTTGCGGAACGCCGGGACGCCGTTGGAGATCGCCTCGACACCGGTCAGGGCCGCGCTGCCGGACGAGAAGGCCCTCGCCAGCAGGAACACCAGGGCCAGGCCGGTCAGCGACGACTCGTACCCGGGTGCGGGGACGATCGTGTAGTCGGCGCTCTCGACGTCGGGCAGCGTGCCGTGCGCCCCACGCACCGCGCCGAACAGCGCCATGCCCAGCACGCCGACCATGAAGCCGTAGGTCGGGAGCGCGAAGAAGGCGCCCGACTCCCGTACGCCGCGCAGGTTCAGCGCGGCCAGCAGCACCACGAGGCCGACCGCGATGGTCACCTCGTGGGCCGCCACCCAGGGGATCGCCGAGGCGGCGTTCTGCACCCCGGAGGAGACCGACACCGCGACCGTCAGCACGTAGTCGACGAGCAGGGCCGAGGCCACGGTCACACCGGCGGTCTGGCCGAGGTTCACCGAGGCGACCTCGTAGTCGCCGCCGCCGCTGGGGTAGGCGTGCACGGTCTGCCGGTACGACGCCACGACGGTCAGCATCACGATCGCGACGCCGATGCCGATCTTCCACGACCAGACGTACGCCGACGCCCCGGCCAGCGACAGCGTCAGGAAGATCTCGTCGGGGGCGTAGGCGACCGAGGAGAGGGCGTCGCTGGCGAAGACCGGGAGCGCGATGCGCTTGGGCAGCAGGGTCTCTCCGAGCTGGGAGCTTCTGAGCTTCCGGCCCAGGAGGATCCGCTTGGAGACGTCACCTGCACCCACGAGTGGACAGGATACGGTTCACCCGTGCACGTGGTGATCATGGGATGTGGCCGAGTCGGCTCGACGCTGGCCCGCAGCCTCGAGGACCGCAACCACACGGTGTCGGTGATCGACAGCGAGCCCGACAGCTTCCGGAGGCTCGGGACCCGGTTTCAACGGGGACAAAGTGACCGGCTACGGCTTCGACCAGGAGGTCCTGGAGAAGGCCGGCATCCGCCGGGCCGACGCCTTCGCCGCGGTCTCGAGCGGTGACAACTCCAACATCATCGCCGCGCGTGTCGCGCGCGAGACGTTCGGCATCGACCAGGTCGTCGCCCGGATCTACGACCCCGGCCGCGCCGAGGTCTACCAGCGGCTCGGCATCACCACCGTCGCCACCGTGAAGTGGACCGCCGACCAGGTCCTGCGCCGGCTGCTGCCCGTGGGCGCCGAGCCCGACTTCCGCGACCCGTCCGGCACGATCCGGGTCGACCAGGTGCCGGCGCCCGCGGCCTGGGCCGGTCACCCGACCGTCGACTTCCAGATCCAGTCGCGGTCGCGCATCGCCTGGATCGACCGGCTCGGCGAGGGCATGCTGCCCGTCGCGCGACACGCGTCATCCAGGAGGGCGACCTGCTCCACCTGGTGATGCGCGAGGAGCACGCGGCCGAGGCCTACCAGGTCATCGACCGAGGGCCGGAGGACTGACGATGAGAGTCGCCATCGCCGGGGCGGGAGCCGTCGGTCGCTCGATCGCCCGCGAGCTGATCACCAACGGCCACCAGGTGCTGCTGATCGACAAGGAGCCGTCCGCGATCCGGCCCGAGCGGGTGCCGGACGCCGAGTGGCTGCTCGCCGACTCCTGCGAGCTGTCGTCGCTGGAGGAGGCCCACCTCGACCAGTGCGACGTGGTGATCGCCGCGACCGGCGACGACAAGGCCAACCTGGTCACCTCCCTGCTGGCCAAGACCGAGTTCGCCGTGCCGCGGACGGTCGGCCGGGTCAACCACCCCAACAACGAGTGGCTGTTCACCGAGGCCTGGGGCGTCGACGTCAACGTGTCGACGCCGCGGATCATGTCCGCGCTCGTCGAGGAGGCCGTCACGGTGGGCGACCTGGTCCGGCTGTTCACCTTCCGGCAGGGCCAGGCCAACCTGGTCGAGCTCACGCTGCCGGAGGACTCGCCGTACGTCGGGAAGCCGTCGGGGCTGATCCCCTTCCCCGAGAACGCCACCCTGGTCACGATCCTGCGCGACGGTCAGGTCTACGCGCCCGACGGCGAGCAGCCGATCGAGGCCGGCGACGAGCTGCTGTTCGTGGCCGGCGCCGACGTGGAGGGCGAGCTGGAGGAGCTGCTCAGCCCGGATCGACGGCGGGACTGACCCCACCCTGCGAGGGGCGTGTGGTTGCGACCGAGCAGCCACGACATCGCCGCGAGGGCGGCCAGCTGGAGCGGCCACCCCATCGCCACCTTGAGCACGCCCAGGGTCGCGACGGCGGTGTCGGCCGAGATGCTGCCGGAGTGGCCGGCCAGCCAGATCGGCCCCTGCACGACCGCCCGGATCGCGCACGGCAGGACCAGCAGCCAGGTGAGCCGGGTGCACAGCCGCACGATCTGCCGGTCGGCGTGCCAGGCCGTCGGGTCGCCGGTGACGCTGCCGATCATGAAGCCGACCAGCGGCCAGCCGATGAGGCAGGTCAGGCCGAACACCACGGCGTACCCGGTGTTGTAGAGCAGGCCGGGCAGGAAGTAGGCCAGCGCCTGGTCGTCGGCGCTGCCGCCGCGGCTCGCGGAGAGATGGACGAAGAACCAGCCGATCCCGATGCCCGACCAGGGCGTTCACCACGAACTTCACCGTCGAGCGCTGGACGAGCCGCACGGCGAGCTCGACCAGGGCGACGGCGACGCTGGCGCCCAGGGCGAGGGTCAGGTTGCGGGTGGTCAGCCACAGCGCGGTGAAGACCAGGGTCGGCACCGCCGCCTCGACCATGCCGCGCCGGCCGCCGAGGGCCTGGCCGAGCTGCTGGCGCACCAGCGACTCGACGGTGTGCGTGGTCGGCCGCGGTGGCCGGTCGGCGAGCGCAGGGTGGCGTGCGTCCGGGATCGGTCGTCATCGGGCGGTCAGGGCAGCAGCTGGTAGCGCGGGTTGTAGATGATCCGGTCGCCACCGTGCCGACCGATCCGGCCCTCGACCTCCATGGACCTGCCCGGCGAGATGGCCGCGATCTCGCGGCGGCCGAGCCAGACCAGGATCAGGGAGTCCGAGCCGTCGAACAGCTCGGCCTCCAGGGCGGGGACGCCGCCACGCGGCCGGAGGGTGACGGTCTTGAGCGTGCCGCGCAGCCGGACCGGCGTCCGGTCCTGCGCGTCGGCGATCAGGTCGCACGCGCCGCGGCGCGTGGTCTCACGCAGCTCGCGGGCGTGCATGTCGTCGGCGTTGGCCCACTTGCTGATCGTGCGGCGCAGCTTGCTCTTCTCGCCCATGTCTCCAGCCTAGGTCGCGTCGGGTCACGGGTCGGTGGCTCGGACGCGCGTGGGCGTCGTCGGGCAGGACGAGCGGGAGCGGGTCGCCGACGGGCATCGCGTGCGAGCCACGGTGGACGACGACGGCGGCGAGGGCGTCCTCCCAGAGCTGGGCGTCGTCGGGCTGCACCGCCGGGCTGCCGAGGAACGTCGCGCGCAGCAGCCAGCGGGGGCCGTTGACGCCGACGATCCGCGAGGGCTGCATGGCCGAGGTGCCGTCGGGCAGCACCACCTGCATCTGGCAGACCAGCTCGACGCCCCACCGTCCCGTCACGCTCGGTGGCGGTGCCGCCGTGCTGGGAGACGTCGGCCGCGATCTGGGGCCGGACCTCGCTCCAGAGGTCGCCTCCGCGCGGCGCCGCGAAGGCGCGCAGCTCGATGGCGCCCTCCTCGCCGGCCAGCATCGCGGACTGGACCTCGCCGGTCTGCTCGTCGACCTGGAGCCGCAGCTCGGTGCCCTCGGTCGGTGCCACGAGCAGCGAGCCGAGGTCGATCCGGTCGATGCCGTCGTCGGCGACGTCGTCGACGTCCCACGGTCCGCCGGCGGGGCCCGCCTCCTCGACGTCGGCCTGGTCGGCCTCGGTCTGCGCGTCGTCGGGGGCGTCGGGCTCGACCGACTCCGAGCGGGACCTGCGGCGGAACATCAGTGCATCTCCTGGGAACGGGCGACGGCGCGGATCCTGCTCACGCGCCGGGAGCGGGGCTCTCGACTCCGGTTGAACCGTATCCCCCGGCGCCCCGCACCGACTCCGGCAGGGCGTCGACCTCGGTGAAGACCGCCCGCTCGAAGCGCTGGACGACGAGCTGGGCGATCCGGTCGCCGCGCCGGAGCTCGACCGGCTGGGTGCGGTCGTGGTTGACCAGCAGCACCTTGATCTCGCCGCGGTAGCCGGCGTCGATGGTGCCCGGGGTGTTCACGATGGACAGCCCGTGGCGGGCGGCCAGCCCCGAGCGTGGGTGCACCAGCGCGACGTACCCCTCGGGGAGCGCGAGCGCGATCCCGGTCGGCACCAGCGCCCGCTCGCCGGGCGCGAGCGTGAGGTCGACGGTGGACATCAGGTCGGCGCCGGCGTCGCCGGGATGGGCGTACGACGGGAGCGGCAGGCCGCGGTCGAGCCGGACGACGGCGACCGGGAGGCCGAGACCCGAGGCGGTCTCCGGTGCGGGATCGGGCACGGCCGGACCCTACAACGGCGGGGACCCGGCCGTGATGGTTGGCTGTGCCTGTGCCCGACCCGGTCCAGCCCGCCAGCCACCACGAGCGGCTGAGCGTGCCGTTCCGGTGGTGGGTGCAGGGCACGATGCTGGTCGCCACCTTCTGGCTCGCGTTCGTGGTGGCGACCCCGGCCGTGGTGGCCTGGGCCGCCACGGCGGTCCTGCTGCTGGCGATGGCCCTGCTCTTCGTGGCCTACGGCTCGCCCCGGGTCGAGGTCGAGGACGGCTGGCTCCGCGCGGGCCGGGCGCGGATCTCCGGGGAGTTCCTCGCCGGGGCCGAGCCGCTCGACCCGGCCTCCACGCGCCGGGTGGCCGGGCCCGAGGCCGACGCCCGCGCCTACCTCCTGCTCCGCCCCTACCTGAAGCGGACGGTCCGGGTGACCGTGCGCGACGACCGCGACCCCGCGCCGTACTGGCTGGTCAGCAGCCGCGACCCCGAGCACCTCGCCGCCGCCGTGACGGCGATCTCGACCGGTCGGTGACGCCGACCCCTCCGGGTGATCTGGGCGGCGGGGCCGCGCGGTAGCCTGCCCGCATGGCTGACTCCGGCTCCGGCAACGGCTCCAGCAAGCTGTGGACCGTCTTCTCCGTCGTCTCCGCCCTCATGGCGGCCGCGCTGGCCAAGAAGGCACTCGACACCGGGTGGAAGGCCGCGACCGGCAAGCACCCGCCCGAGAACCCCGCCGACCCCGACGTCGCCATGGGCGAGGCGGTCGCCTGGGCCGTGGTCAGCGGCACGTTCGTGGCCCTGGCCCGGATGATCGCCCAGCGCCGGGCGGCCGACTACTACGCGCGGTCGGCCGGCCACCTGCCGCCGCAGCTGCAGAAGGACTAGCCGGGTCCCCGTCGACGACGCCGAGTCGTCACCTGCCGACTCGGCGTGTTTTCGGTGTCTGTCCGCGCCGACTCGGCGTGTTTTCGGTGTCTGTCCGCGCCGACTCGGCGTGTCTTCGGTGTCTGTTTGCGCCGACTCGGCGGGGACAAGAAAGCCCGCCCGGTCATCCCGGGCGGGCTCTTGTGTCGGTGCTGCGGTCAGGCGCAGTCTCGGCAGATCAGCCTCTTGGCGTCGGCGAGCTGGCTGCGGTGATGGACCAGGAAGCAGCTCATGCAGGTGAACTCGTCCTCCTGGCGCGGCATCACTTCGACAGCGAGCTCTTCGTGGGACAGGTCGGCACCAGGCAGCTCGAAGGACTCGGCGGCCTCCGCCTCGTCCTCATCGACCTTGCCGGAGTTCTTGTCGTGCCGACGCGCCTTGAGCTCTTCGATGCTCTCTTCGGACTGGTCTTCCTCGTTCTTGCGAGGGGCGTCGTAATCGGTGGCCATGCGTAGTTTTCTCTCTCCCCATCCCGCGCCCGTGACCCCCGTGGTGAGGTCGTGGCGCCGTTCGTTCAGCGCGCCAGATTGTGCACCATGCCCGTCCGGACTGCATCCCCGGGAGCGCCGTGTCTCATGAACAGTAGGTGACGGTCGGCTATTCCCCGGTGACGACCCCGTCGAGCAGCCCTGCGCTCAGTGCCCCGTTCGGGCCTTCTCCATGCACGAAACCGGCGTCGACGACGAGGGCCCGGAACTCGGCGAAACCGCTCGTCCGGAGCGCAGATCAGCAGCCGTTTGCCGCCCGGGGACCGGGTCACCTCGAGGACGCCGCCCGCCTCCTCGACCACGAGCCCGGCCGCGGCGTGGTCCCAGATGTGGGCGCCCTCCTCGACGTAGGCGTCGAGGTGGCCGGCTGCGACGCCGCAGATGTCGAGGGCGCACGACCCGAGCCGGCGGATGTCGCGGATCCGCGGCAGCATCCGCGCCAGGTAGCCGGCCTGTCGTGCCCGCGCCGGCTGCTCGTAGCTGAACCCGGTGCCGACGAGCCGCTCCCCCAGCGGTACGACGGGCCGCGGGCCGATCGGCTGCCCGTTCACGGTGGCCCCGCCACCGGCCGTGGCGGCGTACTCGAGCCCGAGGACCGGTGCCAGCACGACCCCGGCCACCACCTCGCCGTCGACGCTCGGCGGCGATGCTGACCGCGAAGTGCGGCAGGCCGTAGAGGTAGTTCACGGTGCCGTCGATGGGGTCGACGATCCAGACCACGCCGCTGGTGCCCGCGCGCTCGCTGCCCTCCTCGCCGACGATGCCGTCATCGGGGCGAGCGCCGAGGAGCCGCTCGCGGACCAGGGTCTCGCAGGCCCGGTCGGCCTCGGTGACGATGTCGATCGGGCTGGACTTCGTGCCGGCGACCTCGACCCCCTCGGTCCGCAGCCGGACGACGAGCTCGCCGGCCTCGCGCGCGGTGGTGAGGGCGAGGTCGAGCAGGTCGCTCGACGCGGGGCTCGTCCGGGCTCGTCGGAGCGTCACGCGATCCCGCCGCGGGCGGTGACGCCCTCGGGCAGCACGCCCGGGGGGAGCTGGCTGAGCGCGGGCAGCGCGGCCCGCGGGTTGGGGCAGCAGTGCGCGGCACACCGGTCCCAGCACGCCGGCCGGCCACCGACCGCGGCCCGCTCGACGGTCTCGCCGCGTTCGACCGCGGCTCGCTCGACGAGCAGGTCGCGCACCATCGCCACGAACCGGGCGTCGGTGCCCGACGTCGGCACCCGGACGGCGTCCAGGCCGAGCCGCTCGGCGGTCGCCATCGCCTCGGTGTCGAGGTCGTAGACGACCTCCATGTGGTCGGAGACGAAGCCGATCGGGATCAGCACGACCGACTCGACGCCGTCGCCGGCGAGCTTCTCGAGGTGGTCGTTGACGTCGGGCTCGAGCCACGGCACCTGGGGCGGCCCGGAGCGCGAGCAGAACACCAGGTCGTGGCCGTGGCGGCGGCCGGTCGCCTCGGCGACGCGGTCGGCGACGTACGCCGGCCGCGTCGAGGTGCTGCGCCAGGTAGGCGCCGCCCAGCGGGCCGCTGCCCTCGTTCATCGCGTCGGGGATGGAGTGGGTGACGAACACCAGCCGGGCGCCCTCGCGGCCGTCGGTGGCCCGGACGACGGCGTCCACCACCGGGTCGAGGAAGCCGGGATGGTTGAAGTAGAGCCGGATCTTGTCCAGGACCGGGCCGTCGGCGACGGCCGCGGCCGCGAGGTTCTCGCGGTACTGCCGGCACGAGGAGTACGACGAGTAGGCGCTGGTCGCGAAGCAGGCTGCCCGGGTGACGCCGTCGGCCTTCATCTCGGCGACGGCGTCGGTCAGGTAGGGGTCCCAGTTGCGGTTGCCCCAGTAGACCGGCAGGTCGATCCCGTGCGCCGCCAGGTCGTCGCGGAGCGCGGCGAGCAGGTCCCGGTTGAGGTCGTTGATCGGGGACCTCCCCCCGAAGAGCGAGTAGTGCTCCCCGACCGCCGCGAGACGCTCCCGCGGGATGCCCCGTCCCCGCGTCACGTTCTCCAGGAACGGGAGGACGTCCTCCGGCCGCTCCGGTCCGCCGAACGACACCAGCAGGAGCGCGTCGTACGGCGCGACGTCGGGTCGGGTCATTCCTCCATCGTGCCCTACGCTCGCACGACGATGTTCACCCGCTACCGAGCCGTCCTCGGCCGTCCCGGTGCCCTGCGGTTCAGCGTGACCGCGATGGTCGCGCGCCTGCCGATCTCGATCGACACCCTCGGCATCGTGCTGCTCGTGACCGGCCTCGGTCGGTCCTACGGGCTGGCCGGCGCGCTGACCGCGGCGTACACGATCGCCAACGGTGCGATGGCGATCGTGCAGGGACGGCTGCTCGACCGGCTGGGCCAGGCCCGGGTCCTGCCCGTCGTCGCCTCCCTGTTCGGCGTGGCGATCGTCGTCCTCGTGGTCACCCTCCAGTCGGGCTGGCCCGACCCGGTCGCGTTCGCGGCCGCGGCGCTGGCCGGCGCGGCGTACCCGCCGATCGGCTCGTGCGTGCGCGCCCGCTGGTCCTACGTGCTCGCCGGCGAGCCCACCGAGATCCAGACCGCGTACGCCCTCGAGTCGGTGATCGACGAGGCGATCTTCATCATCGGCCCGACCATCGCCACCGTCCTCGCCACCACGTGGCGCCCCTGGGCGGGGCTGGCGATCGCGTTGGTGAGCGGCGTGGGCGGGTCGCTGTACCTCGCCGCGCAGCGCGGCACCCAGCCCGCTGCCGCAGCCTCGCGGCCATGCGACGGCCGCCCGGCCGTCGATGCCGTGGCGCTGGGTGGTGCCGCTCGCCGTGGTCTGCTTCGCCCTGGGCTCGATGTTCGCGGCCGCCGAGGTCGCGCACCGTCGCGTTCTCCGGCGAGCAGGACGCCAAGTCGTACGCCGGGGTGCTGCTGGCTGCCTGGGCGCTCGGCAGCATGCTCGCCGGGTTGGTGACCGGCACGTTGCGCTGGCGGCGGCCGGCGGTGTTCCGGGTCCAGGTCGGGTGCGTGGTGCTGGCCCTGGTGATGCTCCCGATCACGCTGGTCGGGTCGATGGTCGTGATGGGGCTCGCCCTGTTCGTCGCCGGCATCGCGATCGCCCCGACCCTGATCGCCAGCATGACCGCCACCGAGCAGATGGTCCCTGCGTCCCGGCTCACCGAGGGCATCGCGATCATGCACACCGGCATCGCCGCCGGGCTCGCGCCCGGGCGCCGCCCTCGCGGGCGTGGTGATCGACGCCCACGGCGCCAGCGCGGCGTACCTCGTCGCCTTCGGGGCCGGGCTGGTCGCCGCGGTCGCCGGCCTGGCCCTCGGCTCGCCTCCCGGCGGCTCGTCCCGAGCCCCTGGCCGCGTCGCGGGGCACGGTCATCCCGTAGTCCGTCCCCGAGTCGGCGGCATTTCCGAGGCGGGGGCAGGAACGGGGGCGAGGGCCCGGAGGGCGTGGTGGCGCTGCCCCTAGGCTCCTGGCGTGCACTGGCAGAACTGGGCCGGACTGGAGTCCGCCGAACCCCGCACCGTGGTGACCCCCACCTCCGTCGACGAGGTGGTCGACGCCGTCACCACCGCGCGACGCGACGGGGCGACGGTGAAGATGGTCGGCAGCGGCCACAGCTTCACCGCGATCTCGGCTCCTCGCGACGTGATGCTCCGGCCACAGGGGATGAGCGGGATCATCGCCGTCGACCGCGACGCGATGACCGTGACCGCGTACGCCGGCACGCAGCTGAAGGTGCTGAACGCCGAGCTCGAGCGGCTCGGACTGTCGCTGCACAACATGGGCGACATCGCCGAGCAGACCCTGGCCGGCGCCATCTCGACCGGCACTCACGGCACGGGCGGCGTCGCCGCCGGGCTCGCCGCCCAGGTCACCGCGCTGCAGCTGGTGACGGGCACCGGGGAGGTCGTCGACGCCGACCGCGAGCAGAACCCCGACGTCTTCGAGTCCGCGCGCGTCGGGCTCGGCGCGCTCGGGATCCTGACCACGGTGACGTTCGCGGTCGAGCCGCTCTTCCTGCTCGAGGCGGTCGAGCAGCCGATGTCGTGGGACGAGGCGCTCGGGTCCTTCGACGACATGGTCGCCGGCAGCCACCACTGCGACATGTACTGGTTCCCCCACACCGACCGGCTGCTCGTCAAGCGCAACACCCGCCTCGACGCCGACGTGTCGGAGGCCGAGCCGCTGTCGCGGCTCCGCGGCTGGGTCGACGACGAGCTGCTCACCAACACCGTCTTCGGGATGCTCACGGCCGGGCGCCAACCGGTGCCGCGCGTGATCCCGCGGATGAACCAGCTCTCCGCGCGCGTGCTCTCACCCCGGACCTACAGCGACGTCGCCCATCGGGTCTTCACCTCGCCGCGCCGGGTCGTCTTCCGGGAGATGGAGTACGCCGTGCCGCGCGCGGCCGGCCTCGACGCCCTCCGCGAGGCGCGCCGGGTCGTGGACGCGTCGGACTGGCGGATCTCCTTCCCGGTCGAGATCCGGGTCGCCCCGGCCGACGACATCCCGCTGTCGACCGCCTCCGGGCGGGACTCCTTCTACCTGGCCTTCCACACCCACCACCGCTCCGACTGGCGCACCCACGCGGCGTACCTCGAGGCGATGGAGCGCGTGATGCGCGACCACGACGGCCGGCCGCACTGGGGCAAGCTCCACTCGCGGACCGCCGCCGACCTGGCGCCGGCGTACCCCCGGTTCGGCGAGTTCCTGGCCGGCTGCGCGACCGGCTCGACCCCGACCGGGTCTTCGCCAACGCCTACCTGGAGCGGGTGCTCGGAGCCTGAGACGGGCCGCCCGGCGGGCCTGCTCGCCGGTGCGGGGCGCGCCGGAGCAGCAACGGGGCCACGGGGTCGCGCTGGCGTAGGCTCGGCGGCACCGGAGCAGGAACGGGCAGGAGCGGGAACGGGAGCGGATCGGCCATGGTGCACCTCAGGCTCACCGGGGTGAGCGAGGACGGCCGGAAGCTGTTGTTGGCCAGCGACGCCGGGGTGGAGTTCACCGTCGACGTCGACGACCGGCTCCGGTCCGCCCTCAGCAATCGTCGAGGTGGCGACCAGGCACGGCCCGCCCAGTTGGAGATGCAGATGGACTCAACGCTTCGCCCACGCGACATCCAGGCGCGGATCCGCTCCGGGGAGACCCCGGAGGCGGTCGCCCAGGTCGCCGGCACGTCCGTCGACAAGGTGATGCCGTACGCCGAGCCGGTGCTGGCCGAGCGGGCCCACGTCGCCCAGCGCGCCCAGCGTGCCTCGATCCGTCGCCGTCCTGCCGAGAGCGGCGCCTCGGCCGGTGCCCGCACCCTCGGCGACGCGGTCGGCAGCCACCTGCGCGGTCGCAACGTCGACCCCGACACCGTGCGCCTGGGACGCCTGGCGGCGCGAGGACGGCCGGTGGACGCTGACCGGCTCCTACACCACCGGTGACCGGGTCGGCGCCGCACACTTCTCCTTCGACAGCCCGGGCAACTACGTGGTGGCCGACGACGACGACGCGCACTGGCTGCTCGGCGAGATCCCCGACGCGCCTGCGGCCGACGAGGCGGAGGGAGCCGACGAGGCGGAGTCGAGCGACGACCTGTCCACGGCCCGCCGGCGCCGGCTCTCCGCCGTACCTCCCGAGGAGCTGCCGCTGGGCGAGGACGCCCTCGAGCTCGTCAACGAGGACCCGCTGACCCGCACCGCCCTCGCGGTGGACAGCGAGACGGTGGAGGCGCGGGCCGAGGAGAGCGACGCGCTCGGTGCCGAGGCCCCGCGTCGAGGCCTACCTCGACTGCCGGCCGACGACGCCGTGACGACCCCGGCGGCCTGCCGAGAGCGCGACCGACGACGCGCCGGACGACTCCGACGGCTCGGGCGACGACCACCCGGACGAGCCGCCCTCGCGGAAGCCGGTGAAGAAGACCCGCGGCCGCGCCTCGGTGCCGAGCTGGGACGAGATCATGTTCGGCGGCGGCTCCCAGGACTGACCGTCGGGCCACTCGCACGGTTCGTTCGACACCCTGGGCGTCGGTCGCGGCGGCGCGCGCGAAGGCCTGGTCCAGCCAACGCAGGTCGGCAGCCGTGCGCTGTTCGCGCTCGTGGGTCTGGGCGGCCGTGATCGGGGCGCCGTACCAGGGATCGCTGTCGTTGTTGGAGCCGCCGGGCACGTTCAGGGTCACGAAGACGAAACCCTTCTGCTGCCACCGGACGTTCTCGACGTACTGCGCATCGTCGGGGTGGGCGGGGTCGTACGCCGTAGCCTGCGAGACCGTCTGCAGCGTGCCGCTACCCAGGGTCCCGCCTGGGACTGGGAAGAACAGGGACCGGACCAGGGCGAGGTTGGCGATCGGGTCGCCCTTCGCGTAGCCGGCCGGCTGTCCGGCAGCGTCGAGCACGTAGTCGATCTGGCCGGTGACCGCGTTGTAGGTACCGCCACCCTGGTTCTTCTTGTGACAGTCGGACCACTCGTTGTCGCCGGGCGTGAAGACCAGCGGGTCGGCGAAGTGGCTCCAGAAGGCGTCGTCCGGTCCTCGCCGGTCACTCGGGCGGCGTCACTCGGGCGGGGGCGGCTCGGGTGAGAAGCGGTCCAGCAGCTCGTCCACGTGGCCGGTCGTGCGGATGCTCGTGGTCTCCCAGCCGGTCACCACCCGGACGAACCGGCTCGCCCTCGAGCCTGCGCAGCCGGAGGTCGGTGAGGGCGCGCACGGTCGCCGTGCGGGGGACCTCGCGGAGCAGCGCGATCTCGCCCACCAGGTCGCCGGGACCCAGGGTCGCGATCCGGCTGCCGTCCCCGACCACCTCGGCGGTGCCGCTCTCGATCACGTAGCAGCCGTCACCGGCGTCGCCCTGCTCGAAGACCGGGGTGCCGGCGGCGACGTCCAGGGACTCCAGCCCGGCAGCGAGCTGCTCGAGAGCGGGAAGCGGGAGGGGGTCGAAGACGGACACCGAGCGCAGCAGGGCGATGTCGTCCTCGCGGTCGACCATCTGGAGGTCGAGGCGGCGCAGCCGCGTCCAGCTGACCACCACCAGCACCGGACCGATCAGCCCGACGGCGACCAGCGCGACGCGGACCCCGAAGGCGTTGCCGAGCGCCGCGGCGAGCAGTGCCCCGCCTCCCACGCATCACCGCCCCCACGCTCTCCATCAGCGCGAAGACCCGGGCCAGCATGCGCTCGGGGGCCAGGCGCCCCACCAGGGTGAAGAAGCCGATGTCGACCAGCGCGTTGCCCACACCGAGCAGGGCGAGGAGCAGCAGCGCGGCCGGCTCGCCCCCGACTCCTGCGAGAACGGCGAGCGGCAACCCCCACAGGACCACCCCGACGCCGAACCACGCGGCGAGACGCTGGTTCCCCACCAGCACCGAGGCCGCGAGCGAGCCCACCACCGCGCCGGCGCCGAGCGCCGCCGTCAACGTGCCCACTCCCGGGTCGCCCAGGTGCAGCAGGTCGACGGCGACGAGCACCGTCAGCACCGTGACCGCACCGCGGGTCAGGGTCTGGACCGCGAGCAGGAGGAACAGCAGGCGCAGGGGCGACGTCGACCAGACGACCCGGGCCGCGGCGACCACCCCGTGGCCACCGACGACGGCGGCGTACGGTGCCCCGGCTCCTCGACCGTCCAGCCCGACCGTCAGCCAGGCGGACAGCCCGGAGAGCACCGCCACCGCCACGAAGCCGGCGCTGGTGCCGCCCCAGGCCAGGAGGGCCGCCGCGATCACCGGTCCGACCAGGGTGGAGAGCGAGTCGAGCAGCCCGCGGACGACGTTCGCGGACGCCAGCTCGCCCGGCGTCCTGGCACAGCAGCGGCAGCAGGGCCGAGTTCACCGGCCGGTAGAGCAGGGCCGCGGCCGTGGAGATGCATCGCCACCGTGTAGACCGCGACGGGCGGCCCGTCGGTCGCGACGAGCAGCGGCCATCGCGACCGCCGTCAGGGACCGGGCGGAGGAGACCAGGGTGAGCACGAGGTCGCGGCGCCACCGGTCCGCGACCGCGGACGCCAGCGGCGCCAGCACGGCCGAGGGCAGCATCCGCAGCAGCGACACCACGCCGACGGCGGTGGCCCCGCCCTGGCGGTAGGCGTAGACCGAGAGCACGACGGTGAAGGCCCACTCGGCGGTGCAGGCGCCCGCGAAGCCGAGCTGGATCCGGCGCAGCGACGGGTCGCGCGCGTTGGCCGCGAACGAGCGTGCGGCCACCCTGAGCCGACGCCCCCGATCCGCCATCTGCGCACCGTAGTCCGCCGCGCAGCCGGGCACCACCGACGAGACGCACTGCGCGCACCGCCACGAGTAGGGTCACCGCCATGTCGTACTTCGTCACCGGCGCCACCGGCTTCATCGGACGTCACCTGGTCGAGGAGCTGCTCGACCATCGCGAGGGCACGATCCACGTCCTGGTGCGGGCAGGGCTCGCTGCCTCGGCTCGAGACGATGATCGAGCTCTGGGAGACCGACCGCGTCGTCCCCGTGATCGGTGACCTGGGCGCCGACCGGCTCGGTGTCGACGAGGCGTGGGTCGACGAGCACCGCGGCGACATCGACCACTTCTTCCACCTCGCCGCCATCTACGACATGACGGCCGACGACGAGACCAACCAGGTCCTGAACGTCGGCGGCACCGGGCACGCCCTCGAGCTCGCGGAGGCGCTGCAGGTCGGCTGCTTCCACCAGGTGAGCTCGGTGGCCGTCGCCGGGCGAGTACGACGGCCCGTTCGACGAGTCGATGTTCGACGAGGGCCAGGCCCTCACCTCGCCGTACCACCGCACGAAGTTCGAGTCCGAGAAGCTGGTCCGCGACGAGGCCACCGTGCCGTGGCGGGTCTACCGGCCGGCGATCGTGGTCGGTCACAGCGAGACCGGCGACATGGACAAGGTGGACGGCCCCTACTACCTGTTCCCCGCGATCAAGCTGCTCCGCGACGCGCTGCCGGCCTGGCTGCCGCTCGTCGGCGTGGACCTCGGCGACACCAACCTGGTGCCGGTCGACTACGTCGCCGCCGCCCTCGACCACCTCGCCCACCTCGAGGGTCGCGACGGGGAGGCGTTCCACCTGGTCAACCCCGAGCCGCAGCCGGTGGTCGACATGCTCAACGCCTTCTGCGGCGCCGCGGGCGCGCCGCAGTTCGCGACCCCGGTCGACCGCAGCTCCGCCGGCGGGCTCCTCGGGCTGGTTCCCGGCCCGCTGCGGCCGCTGCGCGTCGCGACCACCGCTGATCCGCACCGCGCCGGTGCAGATGCTGCTCGACCAGACGCTCGGTCGCGTCGGCATCCCCGCCGAGGTGCTCGCCCACACCCGGTTCCGGGCGGTCTTCGACTCGCGGCGGACCGAGAAGGCGCTGGCCGGCTCCGGGATCGCCGTCCCCGACCTGGAGTCCTACGCCCGCACGCTGTGGGGCTACTGGGAGGACCACCTCGACCAGTCCACCGCGCACGACGCGGGTGCGCGCGCCGCGCTGACCGGCAAGTACGTCGTGATCACCGGCGCCTCGTCCGGCATCGGGCAGGTCACCGCGCTCAAGGTGGCCCAGGCCGGTGGCATCCCGGTCCTGATCGCGCGCGGCAAGGACAAGCTGGAGGCGACCCGCGCGACGATCGAGAACCGCGGCGGCACGGCGTACGTCTACGCCTGCGACCTCTCCGACCTCGAGGCGATCGACGGTCTGTGCGCGCAGCTCACGGCCGACCTGCCGAGCATCGACTTCGTCGTGAACAACGCCGGTCGCTCCATCCGGCGGTCGCTGCGGCTGTCCCAGGACCGGTTCCACGACTTCGAGCGCACCATGCAGCTGAACTACTTCGGCGCCATCCGGCTGGTGATGGGGCTGATCCCGAAGATGCGCGAGGGCCACCGCGGCCACATCGTCAACATCTCCTCGATCGGCGTCCAGACCAACCCGCCGCGCTTCTCGGCGTACGTCGCGTCGAAGGCCGCGCTCGACGCCTGGAGCAACGTGGTCTCCTCGGAGCTGGTCGGCGACGGGATCACCTTCACCAGCATCCACATGCCGCTGGTGCGGACGCCGATGATCGCGCCGACCAAGATCTACGACAAGTTCCCCACGATCTCGCCGGCCCAGGCCGCCGACCTCGTCGTCAAGGCGATGGTCGACCGGCCGCACGAGATCAACACCCTGCTCGGCAACGTCGGCGCGGTCGCCCACACCGTGGCCCCGAAGCTGGCGTTCCGGGTGCTCAACATGGCCTACCACGTGTTCCCCGACTCGGCCGCCGCCAAGGGCCAGGGGTCGACGGGCACCCGCGAGTCGGAGCAGATCATGCTCGCCAAGGTGTTCAAAGGCGTGCACTGGTAGACGTCCGCCGCGCGATGTGGTCCCTCCCGGCTAGCGCGGGTCCAGCCGTTCGGTCGGTTTGCCGTCGAACGACCCGCAGGTGGTGCGAGCCACCCCCTACCGTCGTCCTCAGTAGCTCTGCGCCGCGGGGTGTGCAGAGGTTCCCCGGACACCGAGGGGCTCGACCGACACGGGGAGGCCGAGCCCTTCGGACCATCCGGCGAGCTCCCGCCGCCGGGTCACGGGGGCGGTCCGTGACACAATCCGGTCGCGATGGCTGAACTCCACTTCTTCACCGGGACCATGGACTCGGGCAAGAGCACCCTCGCCCTGCAGACCAACCACAACCACGCCGCCCGCGGCCGCGTGGGGCGGATCTTCACCACCCACGACCGTGCGGGCGAGGCGATCCTGTCCAGCCGCCTGGGGCTGACCCACGACGCGATCGAGGTCGACGACGACTTCGACTTCTGGCGCTACGTCGTCGACTCCCTGACCGCCGGTGGCCGGATCGACTACCTGATCTGCGACGAGGCGCAGTTCTACGTCACCGCCCAGATCGACCAGCTCGCCAAGGTCGTCGACGAGCTCCAGATCGACGTCTTCGCCTTCGGCATCCTCAGCGACTTCCGGACCCGGCTCTTCCCGGGCAGCGCCCGGCTGGTCGAGCTCGCCGACCGGATGCACGTCCTCCAGGTCGAGGCGCTCTGCTGGTGCGGCAAGCGCGCCACCCACAACGCCCGCACCGAGGACGGCGTGATGGTCGTGGAGGGCGAGGTGATCGTCGTCGGTGACGTCGACACCGCTCGACGGCGGACCGGCCGAGGTCGCCTACGAGGTGCTGTGCCGACAGCACCACCGGCGCCGGCTCACCGCCGCCCGCGCGCAGGCGGTCGCGCTCTCCCCCGAGCCGCTGCCCTTCGGGTCCTGACCGGATGATCCGTCCGGGGCTCCTGCTCGACGTCACCGACCTCGACGGGCTCGACGCCGTCGTCCTCGACACCCGGCTCACCACGACCGGGCCGCCCGGGCCGGAGCAGTACGCCGCCGGACACCTGCCCGGCGCGGTCTACGTCGACGTGGACGACGACCTGGCCGGCCCACCGGGCGCCGGCGGGCGTCACCCGCTGCCCGAGCCCGAGCGCTTCGTCGCCGCGATGCAGCGGGCCGGCGTACGTCGTGGCTCGACGGTCGTCGTGTACGACGCCGGGCCGGCCACCGCGGCCGCGCGCCTGTGGTGGCTGCTGCGCGACTACGGCCACGACGACGTGCTGGTCCTCGACGGCGGCCTGGCGGCGTGGACGGGCCGCCGGCCGACCGGTGTCCACCGAGACCACCGCACCGTCTCGCCGGGCGACTGGACCGGGATGCCCGGGCCACCTCCCCACCGTCGACGACGACGAGGCGGCCGCGCTGCCCACGCACGGCGTCCTGGTCGACGTGCGCGCCGCCGAACGGTTCCGCGGCGAGATGGAGCCGTTCGACCCGGTCGCCGGTCACGTGCCAGGCGCGGTGAACGCCCCGCTCACCGGGCGTCACCGACGACCTCGGCCGCTTCCTGCCGGACGCCGGCGCTGCGCGCGCGCTTCGACGGCGCTCCTCGACGGCGCCGGGATCCGCCCGGGCGCGCCGGTGGCGGCGTACTGCGGCTCCGGCGTCACCGCCTGCCAGACGATCCTCGCGCTCCGGCTCGACGGGCGTCGACGCCGCGCTCTACCCCGGCAGCTGGAGCGGCTGGATCACCGACCCGACGCGCCCGGTGGCGACCGGTCCCTGACCCGGATCACCCTCGGCGAGCGGTCTGCCAGCGGTCCCGTGCCGCTGCAGCGCGGCCGATCTCGCTCGTGCGGAGCGCGACGAATCGCGATTCCGGCCTACGCTGGTCGGCGTGCACAGGCCATGGGGCCCGTCGCCGGGGACGGTGCTGAGCATCGACACGTGGGCGCAGGACGCGCTCCGGCGGCTCTGCGCCCTGCCGGCGTGTACGCCGGGCCGGTGTCGGCCTGACCGAGGGCGGCGGTCGTCGGTTGCGCTTCACCGCGAGCGACCGTGAGGCCGACGCCGACGCGATGCTCTCCTGGTGCGACGTGGACGCCTACGACGACGTACCCCTCAACGGCGCGGTGCGGAACGCCGCGATGCTCGTCGGCGTTCCTCGACGACCTCGCCGACCGTTACCCCGACTTCGTCGGGCTCCAGCGCGCCACCACGACGGTCGCCCTCGCGGCCGTGCCGATGGTCGCGGGAGGCAGGGCTCGTCGGCGGGCTACCTCCTCTACTTCGACGTGCCGCAGCCGTTCGACGACACCAGTGCGCCGACCTGGCGCGCACCGGACGGCGAGCTCGGTGCCGGCCTGCGGCAGGCCCAGCGCGCCGAGGCCCGGCGCCCCGTGCTCGCCCCGTCGCGCGACCCGGTCGGACCGGACGTCCTCGATGGCGGAGCACGGGGTCGTGCACGACCCCGCCGCCGTCGGCGAGGCGCGCGGTTCCTGCGGCGGACGCTGGGCGACTGGGAGGTCGACGAGGACACCGCGGACACGGCCGTGCTCTGCCTCTCCGAGCTCGTCACCAACGCCCTGATCCACTCGCACGCCGGGTGCGCGGTGCGCGTCCGGCTCGAGGACGGGCGTCCTCACCACGACCGTGCGCGACAGCGGCACCGCCGACGCGGCGTCGGTCGCGTCCCTGGACGATCCCGCTGCAGGTGCACGGTCGCGGGCTCCGCCTCGTCGACGCGCTCGCGGTCCGCTGGGGCTACGACCTCGACGCCTCGGGCACCACGGTGTGGTTCGCCCTGGACGCGTGACGCGCCTAGTCGACCAGCAGCGGGATGCGCATCTCGACCGGTGTCAGCGACCCGTGCAGCCCCACCAGCCGCAGCTCGTAGGGGAAGTCGACGGAGGAGAAGAGGCCCCAGTCGTCGCGGGCCGCGGCCACCACGTCGCCGATGCGCGGGAGCACCGACGGCGACACCGGGCCGAACCAGCCGCGGTCGATCGCCTGGTCACGGGTGAGCACCTCGGCCCGGTCCCCGAGCAGCTCGGTCCAGCGGGCCGCGACGTCGGGGACGGCGCCGCCCGCGCAGTAGACGTGCCGGAACCGCGCCTCGCCACCGAGCAGCACGACGCCGTCGCGGAACGCCGGGTCGTCGTCGACGTCGACCCGGTGGTGGTCCGGCGAGTCGACCATCCCGTGGTCGGCGACCACGACGAGCCGGGCCTGCGGACGGCAGCGCGTCGCGCAGCTGCTCGGCCTCGGCGTCGATGAAGGCGAGCTGCTGGAGCCACTGGGCCGAGGCGACGCCGTAACGGTGCCCGGTCCAGTCCAGGTCGCCGTCGTAGAGATAGGTCAGCGACGGGCTCGACGGCCGCGGCCGTGACGGCCCCGGCGACCCGCTCCCCCACCCGGTCGGCGTCGACCCACTCGCCGCCGCGATGCGCGGCGACGGTGAGACCGGAGGCCCGGAACTCCCGCTTGTTGACGGTCGTCACGTGCACCCCGGCGGACTCGAGCGTCTGGAAGAGCGTCGGGTGCGGCTGCCACTGGACGGGGTCGACGTCCTTGTCCCAGAACAGGGCGTTCAGCAGCCGGTCGGAGCCGGGCACCCGCGAGGTGAAGCCGACGACGCCGTGGGCGCCCGGCGTCAGGCCGGTGCCGAGCGAGGTCAGGCTGGTCGCCGTCGTGGACGGCACGCCGGCGGTGGCGACGGCCTCGGGCGTGAGCAGCGAGGAGAGGTACGGCGCGGCGTGGGCGTACGACGCCAGGAGGTCGGCACCCAGCCCGTCGACCAGGAAGACCACGTACGCCGGCGCGGGAGGCAGGTCGAGCGTGGCGGCGCTGCTGTGCGGGAGCCGACGCCGAGCGCGAGCGAGACCGCCGGCAGGACGTCGGCCAGGGAGCGCGACCCGTAGGCCGGCTCGAGGAAGCCGTGGCTCAACGCTGGGTCCGCGCCGACAGCGACTCCGCGAAGGACAGCAGCGACGGCACCGCCTCCGGGCCGTCGGCGGCGGCCGAGACCCGGATCGAGAAGTCGTCGGCGGCCAGGCTGCCGGTGTAGCCGTGGTCGGCGTCGCACTCGGGGTCGCCGCAGGAGGCCGGCTCGAGGTCGAGTCGTGCGACGCCGCCCCACCCGATGGTGAGCACGGCCTCGGCCGCCGGTGTCGGGCCGCCCGGTCGGGTTGGTGACCATCCGGGTGACCACGACCGACTTCACCGACGACAGCGAGATCGCCTCGGTCGAGGTGGAGGTGTAGGGCTCGGGCAGCATCTCGTCGCCCTCGTGCTCGTCGGTGTGGGCGAGGATCAGCCGGCTCGGCGTGAGCACGACGACCGTGAGATGGCGGCGTACCTCGTCCCGGTCGAACGTCGGCTCGTGGTGCACGAAGAACGACACCACGTCCTCGCCGGAGACGGCCCGCATCACCCCGTCGGCCACGACCTCGGGGTAGTACCCGGTGCGGTCGATGGCCTCCTTCAAACCCTGCATGGGGCCGAGTCTGTCACGCACCGTCGAGCGTCGTGACCTCGGTGACCGTCGCCAGTGGAGCGTGGAGCCGGTCCGCGTCCCCGAGCACCGTCCAGACCAGTCGGCCCGGGTGCCAGCAACGCCGGCGGCGGCCGCGTGGACCTGCTCGGGGTCCACCGCCGCCAGCCGGGCGGGGTGGTCGCGGAGCCACGTCACGTCCTGCCCGCGCACGAGCAGGTGGAGCAGGGTGTCCGCGAGACCGGACTGGGTGGCGGTGCGCAGCACGGCGGTCCCGGTGAGGTACTGCACGGCCGCCTCCACCTCGTCGGGGCTGCGGCGGGAGGGTGACGATCCGGCCCAGCTCGTAGACGGTCTCGACGAGCGCCGGGGCCGCGACGTCGGTGGCGACGTCGACCCCCACGGCGAGCGACGAGCCGGCCCGCTGGTGCCGCATGGTGCTGTAGGAGCCGTAGGTGTAGCCCTTGTCCTCGCGCAGGTTGGCGATCAGCCGCGACGAGAACAGGCCGGTGAAGATCGCGTCCGCGACCTGGACGGCGGCGTACGACGGGTCCGACAGGCTCGGCGCGTCCCCGCCGAAGCGGAGGTTCGCCTGGACCGATCCCGGGCGGTCGACGAGCAGGAGCGGGGCCGGTCCGGACCGCCGGCACCCGCGGCACCGCGTCGCTGCGCGCCGCCGACTCCCAGCCGCCGAGGTGCCGCTCGACGAGGTCGAGCGCCCGGCCGGGTACGACGTCGCCGACGACGACGAGCACGCCGCCGTCGGGCGTGATCCGGCGACGGTGCTGGCCGCGCAGGGAGCCGGGTGCGATCTCGAGGACCTCCTCGGGCCGTGGGATCCGCCGGCCGTAGGGGTGGTCGCCGTACCGCCGCGCGGCCCAGGCGTCGGCCGCCGCGGACGGTGGCTGCGAGAGCTGCAGCCGCCCCTGCTCGGCCAGCCGGGTGCGCTCCCGCTCGACGCCGCGGCGTGGGTAGGTGGCTCCGGCGAGCACCTCTCCCAGGACGTCGAGGAGACCTCCGAGCTCCGGTGCCAGGGACTCGCCGGCGAGCGTGAACCCGTCGGGATCCCCACCGGCGCGCAGCCCGCCGCCCATCGCCTGCAGCGCGTCGGCCAGCTCCTCCTCCGAGCGTCGGTCGGTGCCGAGCAGCATCGAGTGCGCGAGCAGCTCGGTGCGGGCCAGGTCGGTGGCGCGCCGGGTGGCCGTGGGCACCCGGAGCCGGACGTGGACCAGCGGCACGGCCGGTCGTCGTACGGCCACCACACGCAGGCCGTTGGCGAGCACCCGCTCGGAGACGCGCGGCAGGCGCGGGCGACGGGGCGGTGCGAGCGACGGGACCTCACGCGGTGCCGCCGCGCGGGCGGCGGGGCTCACGAGGCACCGCCGGGAACGACGTCGAGGCGCGCCCGCGTGGACGGGGTGAGGGTGGCCGCGGCGGCCCTCACCTGCTCCGGGGTCACCGCCCGCAGCAGCTCGGGGACCTCCCACACGAGCTCGGCCCGCCCGCGTTGCTGCTCGTACGACGCGGCGGCCAGGGTCCGCTCCATCACGTTGTCCGCCACCTGGTGCAGCTCGGCCGACGCGCGGGCCACCACCCGGCGGAGCTCGTCGGCCGGTACGCCGTCGCTCGCCACGCGGGCGATCTCCTCGTCGACCGCCCGGACGACCGCGTCCGGGTCGCCGCCTTCGGGCAGCCGGGCCTCGGCGACGAGCGCCGTCGGGTGCCGCACGTCGAGCGGGTTCTCCATGAAGGACACGTGGCTTCCGGCGTCGGTCGCGCTCCGGTCGGCGTGCACCAGCCGCCGGGTCAGCCGCGAGGCGTCGCCCGAGCCGAGCACGCCGGCGAGCGCCAGCACCGGCAGGTACGCCGCGAGGTCGGCCGGGTCGGGGACCCGCCACCCGAGCGCCAGGGCCGGAGCCGGAGCCTGCGGGTCGACGTGCTCCCGGCGTCGCTCGGAGGTGGGAGCCGGCTCGTCGAAGTCGGGCCGGGCCGGGACGCGACGGCGCGGGATGTCGGCGAAGTGGCGCTCGACCAGGGCGAGGGTCTCGTCGACGTCGAGGTCGCCCGAGACGGCGAGCACCGCGTTGCCGGGGGCGTAGTAGTGGGCGAAGAAGTCGCGGGCGTCGTCGACGGTGGCGCTCTCGAGCTCGGCGAAGGCGCCGTACCCGTCGTGGGCGTTCGGGAACGTCTCGAACAGCACGGCGGGGAGGGTCAGCCAGGGGAAGCCGCCGTAGGGCTGGTTGTGCACGTTGACCCGGATCTCCTCCTCGACCACGGCGATCTGGTTGGCGAGGTTCTCCTCGGTGACGGCCGGTGAGCGCATCCGGTCGGCCTCGAGGAACAGGGCCCGTTCGAGGGCGCGGGCCGGCAGCGCCTCGTAGTAGTTGGTGAAGTCGAGCCGCGTGGAGCCGTTCAGCCAGCCGCCGGAGGACTCGACGTAGCGGATGTGCTCCATCTTCCCCAGCGACGCGGACCCCTGGAACATCAGGTGCTCGAAGAGGTGGGCGAAGCCGGTCCGCCCCTCGGGCTCGGACCGGATGCCGACGTCGTAGTAGACGGCGACGCCGATCACCGGTGCGGAGGAGTCGGGCAGGAGGACGACGCGCAGACCGTTGCGCAGCCGTGGTGCGCTCGACCACGCCCGGTCCGGTCCGGGCCGGGGTGCGGGTGGAAGCCATGACCGGACGCTACCGCCCCGCGGTCCGGTCCGGTCCGGCCGTCGGCCGCGGCCGGCCGGCCGGCGGGCCGCTCAGCCGGGGATGGTGTCGTCGACCGCGGACGGGAGCCGACGGACGAACCAGTCGGACCGTGGGTCGGAGACCGGGTCCACGCGCGCGCAGGCCGTGAGGACGCTCAGGTGCTCCGCGCCGGCGAGCACGAGCGACAGGTCGAGCGAGGAGACCTGGGGCAGGTCGTGCTGGAGCTGCGCCACCCGGGAGATCAGGTCCTCCACCGGCTCGATGTCGACCACCTCGGAGCCGCGGTACCCGAAGAGCATGGGCGCGGCCTTGATCTCCCGCGTCATCGCCGCGGGGTCGCGGGCGGTGAGCGGCGGGATCCGGTAGGAGCGGTCCTCGAGCAGCTCGGTGAGCGGGCCGGAGATCCCGAACGACACGACCGGACCGAACAGCGGGTCCTCCATGCTCCGGATGCTGAGGGGCACCCCCGGCGGAGCGTTCTTCTGCACCACGAAGCCCGCGGTGTCGGAGTCGTCGATGAGCTGGCTGAGCGACTCCCAGGCGTCCCTCATCTCGGACGGGCGGTCGATGTTGCGCCACACGTGTGCCAGGTCCGGCCGCTCGCGCAGCCGGTCGGTGGTCGCCTTGAGCACGACGTCCCAGCCCAGGTCGCGGCCGGCCTTCGTCGCCGCGGCGAGGGACGAGACCTGGCGGGCCTCCCACAAGGAGATGCCGTACGCCGCCAGCAGGCGGCCGAGCTGGTCACCGTCGAGCTCGCAGCCGTCGGGGTTCTCGATCAGGAGGCGCTGGACCAGCCCTCGGGCGGCGGCCGTGTCGATGTCGTCGGGCATCACCGTCGGGCCGTTCGGGGTGCGCAGCCACACGGCGTACTCGACGACGCAGCCGAGCGCGCGGACGGCGGCCTCGACCGCGGGGTACGACGGGACCGAGCCGCGGCCGGCCGTCGAGCCCGCGACGTCGGGGACCCGCAGCAGCTCGGGTACTCCCTCGGCGCCGAGGAACGACGAGACGAGCGGCTTGTCGGACTGCTCCCCCACGGCCGCCAGCACGTCGGCGACGTCCGACGCCGGAGACGTCGATCGGCGGGATGTACACCGCGACCACGGCGTCGACCTCGGGGTCGTCGATGGCCGCGTCGAGCGCGTCCTCGAAGTCCGGCCCGCTGGCGTCGGCGCCCAGCGCCACGGACCGGCTCACGACGAGACCGACCGAGGCCGCGGCGTCCGCGGCGTGCAGGCCGAGGGCGTCGGAGTTGCCGACGATGGCGACGCGGCGTCCGCGCGGGAGCGGCTGGTGGGCCACGAGCTGGGCGACGTCGAACATCTCGTCGAGGGTGTCGACCTGGATCACGCCGGC
Organism: uncultured Actinomycetota bacterium; assembly: GCA_963742195.1. Classification (GTDB taxonomy): domain Bacteria; phylum Actinomycetota; class Actinomycetes; order Propionibacteriales; family Nocardioidaceae; genus Nocardioides. Next base: position 52,169 of record CAVULA010000002.1, on the reverse strand, counting down.
CTGGCGGAACATCGCGTCGACGGCCTGGGGCGGAGCCACGATCGTGCGGACCGAGTGCCCCATCGGCACGCCCTGGGTGGTGCGGCCGGAGCGCATCGCGATGATCGGCTTGCGCAGGGAGACGCGCCGGGCGATCCGGCTGAACTTGCGCGGGTTGCCGATCGACTCGAGGTAGAGGAGCACGACCTCGGTCGACTCGTCCTCCTCCCAGTACTGCAGCAGGTCGTTGCCCGACACGTCGGCGCGGTTGCCGGCACTGACGAAGGTCGAGAGCCCGAGACCGCGGTTGTTGACCTTCTCCAGGATGGCCGAGCCGAGGGCGCCGGACTGGCAGAAGAACCCGGCGCGACCACGCGCCGGCTTCAGCGACGAGAGCGACGCGTTCAGGCTCACCTCGGGGTCGGTGTTGACGATGCCGAGGCAGTTGGGGCCGATCACCCGCAGCCCGTAGGAGCGCGACAGCCCGACCAGCCGGCGCTGGCGCTGACGCCCTTCCTCGCCGATCTCGGCGAACCCCGAGGAGATGATGATCAGCCCGCGCACGCCCTTGGCGGCGCAGTCGAGGACGACGTCCTGCACCGCCTCGGCCGGGACCGCCACCAGGGCGACGTCGACGTCACCGGGGATCTCCGCGACCGTGGAGTACGCCGGGAGGCCGGACACCGCCTTGGCCGTCGGGTTCACGACGTAGACCCGGCCGGTGTAGTCGCCGAGCACGAGGTTGCGCACCAGGGCCTGGCCCACGGTGTCCTGGCGGCGCGAGGCGCCGATCACCGCGATGGACCGCGGGTTGAAGAACGACTCGATGGAGGCCGCCTCCGCGCGGTGCTCGCGGCTGCTCATCACCCCGATCGCCGTGTCGGTCGCCGCGATCGGGAACTCCAGGCTGACCACGCCGTCCTCGAAGCCGCTGACCAGGCGGTAGCCGGCGTCCCGGAAGGTCTGGATCATCCGGTGGTTGTCGGGCAGCACCTCGGCGACGAACCGCACGATGCCGCGCTCCCGTCCCGCCTGGGCGAGGTGCTCGAGCAGGAGCTGGCCGATCCCGCGACCCTGCTGGGAGTCCTCCACGAGGAAGGCGACCTCGGCGACCTCGACCGGCTCGCCCTGGTGGTCGTCCTGGGGCACGTGGCCCTCGTAGCTGCCGAGGGCGATGATCTGCTCCGACAGCAGCATCACGAACGCCACCCGGGTGACGTGGTCGACCTGGGTGAAGCGAGCGACGTCCCGGTCGGACAGGTTGGGCATCGGCGAGAAGAACCGGTAGTACTTCGACTGGTCCGACACCCGGCCGTAGAAGTCGACCAGCAGGGCGGCGTCGTCGGGGCGGATCGGCCGGATGTGAGCCGTGCGACCGTCACGCAGGAGCACGTCGGCCTCCCAGTGTCGGGGAGCGACGAAGGCGTCTGTCTCGGCGGCGGTCACGGACGAAATCTACCGGCCCGAGGTTTCGCGGAGGTTGCCGACGAGATCACCGCGTCAGCGACGCAGGCGGTAGCGCAGGTGCAGCACGCGCTCCCCCTGCACGACCACGTGCGGGTCGCCGAGCACGATCTCGTCGGTCAGCGACCCGAGGAACCGCTTGCCGCGACCGAGGAACACCGGGGCGAGGTCGATCGCCAGCTCGTCGGCCAGCCCTGCGGCGACCACCTGGCCGCCCACCTCGCCGGCACAGACGATGACCGCTCCGTCCCCCGCGTGCGCGACGGCGCGGCGTACGGCCTCCTCGGGACCGTCGACGAACGTGTACGGCGCCTCCGGATGGCGCGCCTGCCACTCGCCGGCGTCGCGGCGGGTCACCACGAAGACCCGGTCGCCGACGATGGGCAGGCCGCCCCACCCGTCGGTGATGTCGAACAGGTGCCGGCCGATCACCTGGCACCGTGGGTCGATCCCCTCCAGGTAGTCCTTCGACTGCTGCGACACGTGGAACGACGTGGTCGGGGTTGAAGCGCAGCTCGGCGTCACCGGCCTCGTACCAGTCGAAGATCGGTCCCGGCAGGTCGTCGGGGCGGGCGATGAACCCGTCGAGCGAGGCGACGGCTTGGACGATGACGGTGGCCACGGGTGCTCCTCTGGGCGGGTGCGGGGTCTGTCACGACCACCTCAACGCACCGGTGCGCCCTTTGTCAACCTTTTGGTTGAATAGATCCGTCCCCCGCCCCGGCGTGCCCCGGCACCCGGCGTACCGGCGACCGGGGAGAATGCGCGCATGGCACCACCGAAGGCGAAGCAGGACCTCCCGGACGACTTCGAGGAGCACATCCTCGACACCGACATCAAGCAGGAGATGGAGTCGTCCTTCCTGGAGTACGCCTACTCCGTCATCTACTCCCGGGCGCTCCCGGACGCGCGGGACGGGATGAAGCCCGTGCAGCGCCGGATCCTCTACACGATGAACGACATGGGCGTGCGCCCGGACCGGGGCCACGTCAAGAGCGCCCGCGTCGTCGGCGAGGTGATGGGCAAGCTGCACCCCCACGGCGACGGCGCGATCTACGACGCGCTGGTCCGGATGACGCAGCCGTGGTCGATGCGGCTGCCCACGATCGACGGGCACGGGAACTTCGGCTCCCCGGACGACCCGCCCGCGGCGATGCGCTACACGGAGTGCCGGATGGCGCCGGCCGCGGTCGCCATGACCGCGTCGATCGACGAGGACACCGTCGACTTCAAGCCCAACTACGACAGCCGCGAGCTCGAGCCGGTCGTCCTCCCCGCCGCGATCCCCCACCTCGTGGTGAACGGCACCACCGGGATCGCGGTCGGGATGGCGACCAACATCGCGCCCCACAACCTGGTCGAGGTGGTCCAGGCGCTGCGCCACCTCGTCACCCGTCCCGACGCCTCGCTCGACGACCTGATGCGCTTCGTGCCCGGCCCCGACCTGCCCACGGGCGGCATGATCGTCGGCCTCGACGGCGTCCGCGACGCCTACGAGACCGGCCGCGGCACCTTCCGGATGCGGGCGACCGCCCGCGTGGAGTCGGTCGGCCGCCGCAAGGGCATCGTCGTGACCGAGCTGCCCTACGGCGTCGGCACCGAGCGGGTCTCCGAGCGGATCAAGTCGCTGGTCCAGGCCAAGAAGCTGCAGGGCATCGCCGACATCAAGGACCTCACCGACCGCGAGCACGGCCTGCGGCTGGTCATCGAGGTCAAGAACGGCTTCGTCCCCGAGGCGCTGCTCGAGCAGCTCTACAAGCTGACCCCGATGGAGGACACCTTCGGCATCAACGCCGTGGCCCTGGTCGACGGGCAGCCGCGGACGCTCGGGCTCAAGCACATGCTCGAGGTGTTCCTCGACCACCGCTTCGACGTCGTACGCCGGCGCTCGGCCCACCGGCGTACCAAGGCCGCCGACCGGCTGCACCTCGTCGAGGGACTCCTGGTCGCGATCCTCGACATCGACGAGGTGATCCAGCTGATCCGGTCCTCCGACAACTCCGCGGAGGCCAAGGAGCGGCTGATCAGCGTCTTCGACCTCACCTCCACGCAGGCCGACTACATCCTCGACATGCCGCTGCGACGCCTCACCAGGTTCTCCAAGCTGGAGCTGGACAAGGAGAAGTCCGAGCTCGAGCGCACCATCGAGGCGCTGGACGCGATCCTCGGTGACGACCAGCTGCTGCGGAAGGTGGTCTCCGACGAGCTCGGTGAGGTCGCCAAGACCTTCGGCACCCCGCGCCGGACCGTCCTGCTCCAGTCCGCGGGCGTCACCGTCCCGGCCGCCGCCTCGTCCCTCGAGGTGGCCGACGACCCCTGCCTGGCCTACCTGTCCTCCGCGGGTCTGCTGGCCCGCTCGTCCTCCGACGAGCTGCCGACGGCCGACGGGGGCCGTGCCAACCACGACGTGATCGTCTCGGCGGTCCGCACCACGGCCCGGAGCGAGATCGGCGCCCTGACCTCGCGGGGACGCGTCGTCCGCCTGCACGTCCTCGACCTCCCCGCGCTGCCGCCCTCGGCGAACCACCCGAACCTCCAGGGCGGGCTTCCCTTCGACCTGGTCCGGTCCCTCGACGCCGGCGAGCGGGTCCTGGCCCTGTGCGGGCTGCGCTCCGACGGTCCGGGCCTCGCGCTGGGCACCCGGCAGGGCGTGGTGAAGCGGGTCAACCCCGAGGTGCTCGGCCGGGACGACTGGGAGGTGATCTCCCTCAAGGACGGCGACGAGGTCGTCGGCGCCGTGGAGCTCCGGACCGGGGACGAGGAGCTGTGCTTCATCAGCTCCGACGCCCAGCTCCTCCACTTCGGCGCGGCCGGCGTCCGTCCCCAGGGACGCAGCGGCGGTGGCATGGCCGGCATCAAGCTGGCGGCAGGCGAGCACGCCGTCTGGTTCGGTGCTCTCGACCCCGGCAGCTCCGTGGTGGTCACCGCCAGCGGCTCGTCCACGGCCCTGCCCGGCACCGAGCCGGGGGCGGTCAAGGTGACGCCGTTCGCGGAGTACCCCGGCAAGGGCCGTGCCACGGGCGGGGTCCGCTGCCACCGGTTCCTCAAGGGCGAGGATGCGTTGGTCTTCGCGTGGGCCGGTGCGGCTCCGGCCCGCGCCGCTGCCGCCAGCGGCTCGCCGGTGGACCTGCCCGAGGCGACCGGACGGCGAGACGGCAGCGGCATCCCCGGCTCCCAGCCGATCGTCGCCTGCGCCGGGCCTGTGCCCGCCCAGCTGTGACCACCCCCTTCGCAGCGTGTGACAAGGTGCTCCCCATGTCGGTGCGTCGCTGGTCCTGGCTGGTCGTCGCCGTCGGCCTGACGCTGGGCACGGCGGCATGCAGCTCGGACTCCGCCTCCGACCTCGGCGACCCGGCCACGGTGTTGAAGACCGCCCAGCAGAAGCTCGAGGACACCTCCGGCGTCGTGCTGACGCTCACCACCGACGACCTGCCCGACGGGGTCCAGGGCGTGGAGGGGGCGTCCGGCACGGTCACCGACGCTCCGGCGTTCGACGGGACGCTCACGGCCGTGACCTCCGCCGGCTCCTTCCCGGTGCCGATCAAGGCTGTGGGCGGCACCGTCTACGCCCAGATCCCGCTGACCATCGGCTGGTCGGACGTCGACCCCGGTGAATACGGAGCACCCGATCCGGCGCTGCTGATCAGTGCCGACCACGGGATCCCCGCGATCCTGGCCGCCACGACCGACGTCCAGAAGGGCGACGAGGTCCGCGGCGGCAAGGACAACAAGGAGGTGCTGACCACCTACACCGGGACCGTCCCCGCCTCCGCGGCCGCGAACCTCATCCCCGGTGCCTCGGGCAGCTTCGACGCGACGTACGGCATCACGTCGGACGGGGAGCTCCGGACCGCGAGCCTGACCGGCGTCTTCTACAGCGGGAAGCCGGCCATGACGTACACGATGACCGTGGACGACTACGGGACCAGCAAGGACATCACCGCTCCATGACGCCGGAGCCGGCCCCGGTCCCGGGCCGACCCTCGTGACCCGTCAGCCCGGCGGCTCGCGCCTGCTGCTGCCGCTCGCGGCCGTGGCGGTGGCGTTCGCGGCGGCCGACACCTACGTCGTCGTCCTCGCGCTGCCGGACATGATGGGTTCGGTCGGCATCCCGATCGACGAGCTCCAGCGCGGGGCGCCGATCGTCTCCGGCTTCCTCCTCGGCTACGTCGCGATGCTCCCGCTGATCGGCCGGATCGCCGACCTGCGCGGCCGCGTCCCGGTGCTGGTCGCGGCGCTGCTCGTGTTCGCCTTCGGCTCGCTGGTCACCGCCCTGTCCTACGACCTCACCACGCTGGTCATCGGCCGGTTCCTCCAGGGCGTCGGGGGTGGCGGGCTGATCCCGGCCACCCTCGCCCTGGTCGCGGACCTCTACCCGGTCGAGCGGCGCGGGCGTCCCCCTCGGCATCGTGTCGGCCGTCCAGGAGGTCGGGAGCGTGGTGGGTCCGCTCTGGGGAGCGGTGATCCTGGCCGTCGCCGACTGGCGGGTGATCTTCCTGGTGAACCTGGTGGTGGGCCTGGGGCTCGCGGCCCTGATCCGGTGGGCGACGGGGCGCGACTCACCGCCGGCGCCGGGAGGTGGCAGCCTCGACTGGATCGGCCTCGGCCTCCTCGTCGTGACCCTCGCGGCCGGGACCCTGGTCTTCGTGGAGCCGGACAGCCTGCTCCGCGACGTCACCTGGGGCCAGCTGTTCATCCCGGTGGCCGGCTCGACCCGGTGGGCGACCCCGCTGGGCCTGGTCACGATCGCGGCGGCGGTGCTCCTGGTCGTCCGCTGCGTGACCGCCCGCCGACCGCTGGTCGATCTCCGCGGCTGGTGGGCCACCGTCCGGGACGCCGACCTGGTCGGCGCCGTGCTCCTGGCCCTGGCGCTGGGCGGCGTGATCCTCGCCTTCGCGACCGGAGACCCCCAGGTGCAGGTGTTCGCTGCCGAGGGATGGTGGTACCTCCTGGGCGCCGCCGTGGCGACGGTCCTGCTGGTGTGGCACCTGCGCACCGAGGAGCGGCCGCTCGTCCCCCGCGGCGCGTTCCGGCGTACGCCGGCCTGGGGCGCGCTGCTCGTCAGCCTCTTCGTCGGCGCGGCGCTCATCGCTGCGCTCATCGACATCCCGCTCTTCGCGCGGACCACGGTCTATCCCGACTCGCAGCTCTCGGCCGCCCTCGTCCTCGTCCGCTTCCTGGTCGCGCTGCCGGTGGGTGCCGTGCTCGGCGGCTACCTGATCCGCCGGCTGCCGGCCGGCGTCGTCGCCGCCGGCGGGATGCTGCTCGCGGCGCTCGGGTTCGTGCTGATGAGCCAGTGGGACCTGACCACGCTGTCGGAGTGGTCGGCCAACGTCTCGCTCCTGGTGGGCGGGCTCGGCTTCGGGCTCGCGCTGGCGCCGGTGAACGCCGCTGTCCTCGCCAGCACCGCGAGCGACGTGCACGGCCTCGCCTCGGCCGGCGTGGTCGTGGCCCGGATGGTCGGCATGCTCGTCGGCATCTCCACCCTCACCACGATCGGCCTCCGCCGGTACTACGCCGAGACCGCTGACGTCCCTCCGCCGAAGGAGGTGTGTGGCGGCCCCAGCCGGTGTGCGGCCTTCGACGACCTCCTGCAGCACGCCGGGATCGCGCAGGAGCACACGGTCTTCGCGGGCGCGGCGGTGTGTGCGGTGATCGCGGCGGTGCTCGCGCTCGTCCTGTTCCGCGGCGCCCGCACCGGAGCGCTACCCTCCCGTCCGTGGGCGACTTCGACGACCTGACCGCCGCCAACGCGGCGTACGCGGACTCCTTCGACGACGGTGGCTTCGACGGCGTCGCGCACGCGGGGGTCGCCGTCGTGACGTGCATGGACTCACGCATCGTGCCGCTGGACATGCTCGGCCTGCGCTACGGCGACGCCAAGATCTTCCGCAACCCCGGTGGCCGCGTCACGCCGCAGGCTCTCGAGGCGCTCGTCCTCGGCGTCCATCTGCTGGGGGTCGAGCGGATCCTGGTGGTGCCGCACACCCGCTGCGCGATGGCCAGCGCGAGCGAGGAGGAGCTGCAACGCAGGGTGTCGGAGTCCGCCGGCGTCGATGCCAGCTGGCAGCGCTTCCATGTCGTCGACGACCAGCTCGCCGCACTGCGCGACGACGTCCGCCGGGTGACCTCGCACCCGCTGATCCCCGACCGGGTGAAGGTCGGCGGCTTCCTCTACGACGTCGACACCGGACGTCTGACCCAGCAGGTGTAGCCCCGACCCGCCGCCGTCGCTCGATGCGTGGTCGATGTCGGGGTCCGTTCCGAGCTCGCTCCGGTGTCGGGTCGTGGTGTGAACTCGGGTCTGCGGTCGTGGCGTTCGAGCCGTGTTCCCCGGGGTCATGCGATGCTGGTGCTCGCACAAGAAGACCGAGGTCGCCCATTCAGGAGCCACCGGCGCAGGCGAACCCCCACATGCGAGTGCGCTCAGCTGTGGGCGTGCCCGCCGCGCTCATACCCGTGGGTGCGAGCGTGTCTCACCCTAAGGAAAGACTCGACGGGCACGCATGGGTGACGTACCCATGCGGAGCGATCTGAAGCTCCGACAGCGGCCTGTGAGTGCGCTGGGAGCCGGCCGGAGTCGGTCCTCGGGTGTAACTCTACGGAGTCGTGGGGGTCGCGTCGAAGCGGATGACTTCGAGGTCCAGCGGGTGGTGGGATCCGCTACCCGCGGGGCGGGTGCGGAGCAGTGCGGTGACCTGCCCGTCGAGCGTCATGTCGACGTTGTCGGTGAAGAACGCCCGACCATCGAGGAACCACCGGTGGCTGTCGGTGTAGACGACCCTCGGCACGGACCCCGTGCCGCCACTGGTCCAGGTCGAGATCGTGACGTCGTGGCCGTGCCCGGCCACGGTCACCAGATATGAACGCACCGTGCTGGCCGGAAGCCCCAACGCACGAGCCGTCGGCTTCATCGAGTGACCAGCACGCATTCGCCGCCAGATTTCGTCCTCATCCGCAGCCGACAACCACCGAAAGCCACCCACCACAACCACCTCCAAATCAGGAAGTGTTGCGCTGACCCATTGAGACCACCCCGATGAGCGGCCGGCACGAGTGCGTAACGATTCGAGTAGTTGCAGACGAATGTGTCGTGCTCGAGCTCAGTCTCGAGGTGTGCACCCGAACCTGTTCGCCGCGCCGCGCACCAAGGCGTCCGGAGTCGCACTGCTGCGCAAGTTGTGCGCGGTAGCGATCACCTCGTTGTCGACCCTCATGGCCCTGAGTCTTTTCCGCGTGTTTCCCAGCGGATGACGGACCGTCGGGGATGGAGGTGCCCAACGACACCGACCAGACCCTCTGGATCGACGAGTACCCCCCGGGCAGATCTGGCACGTCCGGGGACAGGACGACTGGTCTCTCAAGAACGTCTCGTAGTCGGCTGAGGCGTGCCAACGCCTTAGCCTCCGCCAAGCCGCTGTCACTGCTCACCCATGCCGACGAGCGGAAGTCCAAACGTCGCGGGCCAGCCGGAAGGTACGGCTGACAGGGTCACACCGCGCGGAAGCCAACCCGCCGATAGGTGCGAAGTGCATCTTCGTCGCCGGTTGTCAGGAACACCGTCTGCGCGCCCGCGTCCAAGGCGGCCCGCGCGAGTTGAGACGTCAAAGCTGCCCCAAACCCTTGTCGCCGGAACCGCATGAGCGTCGTGATCCCCACCAGTTCGCAACGACCGCTGCGAACCGGCGTGAACATGCCAGCCGCGACAGGGATTCCGTCGCACCGCAGGGTCATGGCGGCGCCCCCGCGCAAGCTTGAGCGGAACGCATCGGCTGCGAACTCGTCCACCTCGGGCGCGTTCTCGTCGAAGCCCTGCTGGTTGACGGTCAGGTTCTCGCGGATCAGGTCGACCGGAGAGTCCTCGCGGACTATCACGAACTCGAGCCCGTCTCTTCGAGACGGCTCGCACCAGGTTGCCGCGTCCAGGAACAACGTATGGCTCTCACCGCTGTGCTCGACAGGATTCTCGATTCCGCCCATGTGTCAACATTCCACCACGCTCGTGGCGGTGGGCCACTCCCATCAGGAATGCCGCTCGATACATCCGCTCATGCCGCTGTCCGGTGCATGGCGACGCGGCGACAGGGCCATGCTTGAGCCGTGGATACGACGGAGAAGTTCGAAGCCCGCTTGAGGGCCGCCCAGGAGTATGCGCCTTCCCTGATCGGACTCGATGGGCGCGAGGCCAAGGACCTAGCCGTGCTGGAGGGCTACTACCGGTCGCAAGTCATCACGCCGGACGTCGAAGCGCTCACCGCCGACCTGGATTCGCTCCGAATCAGGCTGTTTGTCAACGACCTAGGCGTCGTAGTTCGCGTTTCTGCCGGGTGACTACACCGCACTCTCATGCCGCTGTCTGGACTCGCGCACATGCCGATGAGCGTGCTCGTGGTGTGGGCTGGGGCGTACTCTGGAAGCGGCCGAAGGAGGCTGTCATGTTGTGGATTTTCGCCGGTGCCACCGCCTCCACCTTTCTGTGGATGATGCGAGACACGTTGCGCACGCTCTTCAGGAGTTTTGCGCCCTCGACGCGCAGCGATGGTGCCGCGTTTTGGGCTCAGCACTCGTCGTCACATGGCTGACATTCCGTTCACACGGTAAGCACTGAACGCATTCTCATGCCGATGAGCGGACGGGGCGGCCCCCTGTCGTTGGGTGTGTGCGAGGGGTTGCCAGGTCGGGAGCGTTTGCATTGGGCCGCTGCCTGTTCTGTGGAGCCAGATCGGCGTAGCGTCGAAGGCTTCGAAAGGAGCCCATCATGGCCACACATACGATTAGTCGCCGAGGCCTCCTGCAGGCGGGTGGATGCCGTTCTTGCCTTGGCCGTATGGGCTGACGATCTTGTGGTCGGCCCTATTGGCGGTCTGGACCAACGTGAAGGTGCCGCCGTTGTCCAAGTTTGTCCAGGTGACGGTCTCGCGCACGCTCTCGCTAGTACGGGAACGGGTGCTTCGCTCCGCCACGCTGGTTGAACAAGAAGTTCACATCCACCTCATCGGTCTGCTGGACCGGCGTCCCGTCGCAGTCGAAGGAATCGGTGGCGACGTCGTGGAAGTGTCCCTTGTCCAAAGGGGCGGCGTTGGCCGGGGCGACAGCAATGAGTGCAACTGCGGCGATGGTGGCGATGAGTCCCAGCGCCGCACAAACAGCTGCCACAACACGGTATCGAGTCATCCTTTCCCTCCTATTGGCGGCTTGACAAAGCCACCTGCTCAGAGGACCCCACTCCGGCCGCGCCGCTGAATCGTGCAACCCGCCCGCTGGCGCTGAGGCGAACACTCGCCGTATTGAGACCTTCGCGCATCGGAGTCCTCTTCAAGACCGAGTGGACGCCGGGATCAGGGCAGGCACCCTCATCCATTTCCTTGCACCGTACAGAAGGTCGTTGCCGCACCACATCGGCCGCAAGAACGACTCGATGCCGTTCAACCCGACCCGATCGACCAGCGCAAGTGCGGCCCGGGGACGCGCACTCACATGCCGATGAGCGGTCGTGGCTACTCGTCGTCGGCCGACCGGGACAGCGGGTGCGTGGCTGCCTTAGATTGGCAGCCGTGAGGCGCACCTTCACCACGCCGAGGGGACTCGTGGGCTACGTCACGGGGTCCGGACCAGCGGTGCTGCTATTGCACGGCGGTCCGGGCATGACCGACTACATGCAGAGCCTGCTCCCGGAGCTGGACGGCTACCGGACCGCGTCGTTCCAGCAGCGTGGAGTCGCACCATCGACGTTGGCCGCACCGTTCGATGTGCCCACGCTGCGGGATGATGTCATCGACGTCCTCGACACCCTGGGCTGGGAAGCGCCGGCGATGATCGGCCATTCATGGGGCGGGCACCTGTTGCTTCATCTGTTGGCGGTGACGCCCACGCGCGTCGGGGCCGCCCTCGCCGTAGATCCCCTGGGCGCGGTTGGCGACGGAGGAGTAGCCGCCTTCGAAGCCGAGTTGCTGCGCCGACTCCCGGAGGCCACGGTAGCCAGGTTGATGGAGCTCGAGGGTGTCGAGGCGACTCGAGCCCTGACACCGGCCGAGGGCCTCGAGGCCATGGAGATCGCTTGGCCGGGATACTTCTCGAGCCTGCATGCGGCGCAACCCATCCCCCAGACCGGGCACGCCCCGAGCGACGAGAGCTGGGCGTCAATCCGCGCAGAACTACCGGCCCTGGCTGAACGGCTCCGGAACTGCACCGTACCGACCCGGTTCGTGCACGGCGCGCTAGATCCCCTGCCGGTAACCGCGAGCACGGACATCGCCGAGCTCATGGGCGCACCCGTGGACGTGCTTCCGGGCAACGGTCACTTTCCCTGGCTCGAGGACCCCGGCTGCGTGCGCCGCAGCCTCGACCGGCTACTCGCTACGGCTAGTTGAGCCACGTCGGTGGACGCTCAGCAGCCCTGAAGAAGGATGGCAGCGTAGTCGCTTGGGGACAGGTTGGGAACGCGCCGGCAGACCCGCCGGCGGATCTCTCGGTGCTTGCGACTCTGCAGCTCTGCGGTCTCACACACCTGACCCAGGAGTCGTTCTCTGCGCTTCTCCGCCAGATCAGCCATCCTCGCTGGAACCCTCTGCTTCGAGCTCAGCAGCAAGGTTCCGTGAAAATCTCGGCGCCCAGCAGGGCGTTGTGTTGATGACCGCCGTCCTCGGTACCGCCGAATCTGCGCGCCAGCAGCGTTGAAGGAAGCTTGGAATTCTGCTTCCGAGTGAGGTCAACCCCGGAGACGGCGCGGTATGCCGCGGCGTACCTGAGGATGTTTCTGCGGAAGGCCCGAGCCCAGGCGCTGGCCTCGATGTCGCTCACCGCGGGGTCGGCCCAGCTACCGAGCCTGATCGTCAAGACCAGCTGCTCACCAACGGTTGCCAGCTCGTTGAAGTGCACGATGCTCGCGCCGGTCCAACCCTGGATGCTCTTCATCGCGTCGACCCGGTCCATCCACGGCTCTGGGTACGGGGTCATCGAGGGACCGCCCAGAAACTGAAGCAGCTCCGGCTCGGCGAGGAGACTCTGCATCACGATGAATTCGGCACGGGCCGCGACCGCCATCTCGCCGTACTGGTTGTGTGTTCCCTGCGACAGCACCAGGTGGCAGTCGCGGAGCCCGAGGTACAGCGGGAACGCATCGGACTGCATGGAAAGGTCATCGAGTTCTTCAAGGTAGCGATGCGCGAGGAATAGCACCCGGTGGAACGTCTCGACGAACCCGCTGCGTCGCTCGACAACCGCGTCCGCGGGCACCGGCCGACCGGTCAGAGTCAAGCCGTACTCGTACTCGTACTCCGCCGCACGTCGACGCACGGTCAGCCGGTGTACCTCGTCCTCGCCGTAACCCCACAGGCGGTTATGGAGCGGGAGCAGCGGCGTGAGGTTAAACCGAGCTAGCGGGTCGCATCCGGCCAAGCGACGGTTCTGGAACCGAGCCAGGATCACGTCGAGCGTCTGGACGAGCATGCCCTCCTCGAGCCAGTAGTTCCAGATCAGCTCAATGCCCGCGAGGGAGCTTGGACCGGGGGGCAGCGGGAGGCCCACGAGCTTGGGGAAGCGGACCGTCGCATCGCCGATCGTGTCCTCGAGGAAGCCGGGGGGCACCAGGTCCCGGAACTCGCGCACAGTCGTCACCTGGTCGACGAACTCTCGCGCGGCGTCACGCAGCGCCAGATACGGCTTCGACCCAAATATCCGCCCGAAGTTCCCGTCGACGAGCTGATCCTGATCGCCCCAACGAGCGCCCAGGAACTCTCGAAAGTGTGCAAGGTCCGCATCGAGACGGCTGTTCGCCGGAGGCTTCCTCAGCGCCCGGGTCCCGCATCAAGAACCGGCTCTCGTCGAGCCAGCTCCGCCGACGAGAGGAACGACGCGAGGTCGTCGGGCGTGGACGGTTTGCCCGCGTACAGGCGGACGGCATAGCCGCCCATCGCGAGCTCGGTGGAGATCGTGCTCGTGGCCGAGGCCGGAGGTTTGCGCGTGCCGGACCTTGGGCGCCAGCCACTGGCGGCGATGCGGTCCTCACCGGTGACCGGGTCCCGAGCGACGACGACCCAGGTGTAGGCGGCGTAGCCAGTCTCGACAGCGATCTCCAGCACGACCGGCTCCCCACGGCCGAACACAGGCCGTCGTGTCCTGATCTGGTTGCGCATGGTGGCTCCTTTCCAGGAAGGCCGCATGCCTGCACACGCATCGCCCTCGTGCCGCCTATGCCTACCGTGATCCCGGCAATCTCGCCAGATGAATCGACGCACCGTCCGCGGGTGCCTCATACCGCCATGTGGGCGCCCGCGTCGCCGGAATGGGCCGACAACACGCACCTTGCAAATCACCATTGGCGGGAGAGAATGAGGCGGTCGACGACGAGTCCGGCGAGGACGGAGGTCGCCTGCTCGGAAGGGCCGCCCGGGAGGAACGGTGGATATCTACATCGGCAGCGTGGTCATGAACTGTGAAGACATCGAGCGGATGACTCAGTTCTGGGTAAGTGCCCTCGGGCTCAGACCCGGCCCACTGACCGAGGAGGGGCGCTTCCGGGTGCTCGGCGGGGAACGCGTGAACTTGTCCCTGCAGGTTGCCCAGTCTCCCGTTGCTGCGCGTAACGAGACACATCTGGATCTGTACACCGACGATGTGGCCGAGCAGGTGGAACGCCTGGCTGGGCTCGGGGCCACCGTGATGCGTCACAACGATGAACCGGAAGACACCTACACCGTCATGATGGATCCAGAAGGCAACGCCTTCTGTGTCTGCTGCTAGCCATCCGACCTGGGTCATTCCGCCGCGAAACGGTCGTCCCATACTGCCGCGATTCAGTCGGTCGTGATCGGCGAGTTCAGGATGCTGCTGGGGCTGGGGTGACTTCGACCAGTGTGTCGTGGAAGTCGCCGCCGCCGCCGAGGTCTGAGAGGCCGTCGGCGGTCAGGGAGTTGGCGGAGCGACCCGACGGTGAGGCCGAGGCCCACCAGCCCGAGGGCATCGAGACGACTCCCGGCCTGACCCGATCACCGACGCGAACACGCAGCGTCAGCGAGCCGCGGTCGTTGAACACGCGGACAGCCTGCCCGTCCAGGATCCCGCGCTGGTCGGCGTCGGTCGGGTGGATGTCCAGGATGGGTTCGCCCTCGGCCTTGACCGCACGTGCCACGTGGACGTATCCGGAGTTGAGGAAGTGATGGGCCCCCTTGGCTGTGAGCAGGGTCAGCGGATATCTCCCCAGAACGCCTGCGTCCCCGTGCGGTCCCTCGTGGGCGGGTCTGTACGCAGGCAAGCGGGTCCAGGCCCTCCGCCTCCAGGTCGGCGCTGAAGAACTCGACCTTCCCCGACTCGGTGTCGAAACCGCCGTCCGCGTACGGCAGCACGTCCTCCGGGCCGTCGAGGCGCAGCCAGCCCTGCTGACTTCAGCTCGGCCACGCGTTCGGCGCCCAGTGGAGCCACCGCCGCGTCGGCCAGGGCCTCGTCGCTGGTGGTGAAGACCGGGTCGTCGTACCCCATCCGGCGCCCGAGCCTCCGGAAGATCTCGGCGTTGGACACCGCCTCGCCCTGTGGCGCAATCGCAGGTTCGTTCCAGGCGACGTAGGTCTGGCCCCAGGACCACATCACGTCGTGGTGCTCGACCTGGGTGGTGGCCGGGAGAACGATGTCGGCGTGACGCGCGGTGTCGGTCAAGACGTGCTCGATCACCACGGTGAACAAGTCGTCGCGGGCAAGGCCCTCGAGGACGAGGTTCTGCTGCGGGGCGATGGCTGCGGGGTTCGAGTTGTAGACCACCAACGCCTTCAGCGGTGGCTCGAGCGATGTCAGAGCGCGCCCGAGCTGGACCATGTTGACCTCTCGGGTCTCCGGTTCGTCCACGCCAACGCCGCAGTCCCGGTCGAGTACCCGTGAGAACTGGAACGTCATGTGGCACAAGCCACCTCCGCGATCGCGCCACGCCCCGACCAGGGCCGGGAGACAGGCGATGGCACGGAACATCCCTGCCCCGTGTTGGTGATGCTCCATGCCGACCAGCACCCGAATGGCAGCGGGCCTGGTGCCGGCGTAGGCACGGGCCAGGCGGTAGATCTCGTCGACCGGGACACCGGTCAGCTACGGCGACCCGTTCGGGGGGATAGTCCTCGAGCCGTTCACCCAGCTCCTCGAACCCGACCGTGTGCTGCTCGACGTACTCCTGATCGAGCAGTCCCTCGGCCACGATCACGTTCATCAACCCAAGCGCTAGGGCCGCATCAGTGCCCGGGAGAGGGCGAATGTGCCAGTCGGCGGCACTGGCCGTCCTGGTGCGCACGGGATCGATGACCACGAGGGTCGCCCCCGCTTCGCGCGCCGCTCTGATGAAGGGCCACAGGTGCAGGTTGGTCGACAACGTGTTGGTGCCCCACAACACGATGAACCTCGAGTGCGCGAGCTCCTCGGGCAACAGGCCGGGGCCACCGCCCATGGTCACTGCCGCACCGGAGTTGCCGGCACTCCCACACACGGCCCGGACGAGCTGCGTCGCTCCCAACCGGGCGAAGAACGCGTCACTGACTGCACTGCCTTGCACGAGCCCCTGGGTTCCCAGGTAGCTGTACGGCATCACGGCCTCGGAGCCGTCTGCCGCGATGATGGCCGTGAGCCGGGTCGCGATGGTTTCGATCGCCTCGTCCCAGCCGATCCGCACAAACTGACCGGACCCTTTGGGCCCGGTACGACGCATCGGGTGCAGGAGCCGGTCGGGGTGGTAGACCCGGTCGTCGAGGAACCGGTTGACCTTGGTGCACAGGCCGCCGGCGGTGAACGGATGATCGGGATCACCTGCCAGCGAGGTCGCTCGACCGTCCCGGACCGTGACCGTCCACGCGCAGGTATCGGGGCAATCGTGCGGGCAGGCACCTCGAGCACTAGTGTCGCCGCTCGCTCGGCTCATCCCAGCAATATAGGGCTACGCACGGCCCAGCGGAACGCGACAGCGGCCCTCCCCAGAGCGCCGTGGAGCGGCGCCGCCATCGACCTCACACGACTGCGGGTTCAGGCGGTCGTGGGGGAGACATCTGGTTGCCTGCTCAATAGACCCTGGACGACTGGTCGGAATCACTGCGGTGAGGTCAGTCCAGAAGTAGGGGCACGAACATGCCGCGAGTCGGGGGTTTGCGAAGGCACGCCCCATACCGCCGCGTCTGGCCCTTGCTCAAGCAGCATCACCGCCTGCGCGTGCTCGTCGAACGATCGCATGAGGTGGTGTGATGCGGAGACGTGGGCGACGATTCCGTGATGGATCATGTCGAGCTCATCGGAGTGCCGTTCGACGGTTACGGAAGGACCGGCAACCAAGCAGCCGCCTCCGAAGCCCTGAGGGTGGCCGGTCTGGCCTCGGCGTTCGGGTCGCTCGAGGTCACTGATCGCGGTGACCTCGAACTGCCTGCTCCTGACCCGAGCCGTGGCGCAGCTACCTCGCTGATGAACGAGGCGGCGCTCCTCGCGATGGTCGAGCGCGTCGGCGAGGCGGTGACGCGGGCGGTGGAGAACGGCCGCTTCCCTGTCGTACACGGCGGCGACTGCAGCACCCTGCTGGGCACGATCCCGGCCCTCCGGCGCACCGCGTCAGTCGGTCTGTTCTTCGTGGACGGGCACGAGGACACCATGCCGCTGGACGTGTCCGAGGACGGGGAGGCAGCAAACACCGAGATCGGTCTGCTGCTCGGCCTGACCGGTCGTCTCCTGAAAGGTCCGCTTGCCTCCCGTGTGGGAGTCCTTCACCGACGAGACATTGCGGTCCTGGGGCCGCGCGATGAGGCGTGGCGACAGCAGTTCAATGTCGGTTCCCTGCACGATCACGGCGTGTGGTTCAGAGGCTGGCAGCAGACCTCTGCGCGGCCCGAGGAGAGCGCGCGGGAGGCCGTTCGGCACCTGCGTGACGCTGCGGAGCGCTGGTGGCTCCACGTCGACCTCGACGTACTCGATCCCAAGGGGTTCGCAGCGCAGGGTGTTCCCGGGGCTCCCGGAGAACCCAACGGCCTCAGCTGGGAGGCTCTCACCAGCGTGCTCACCACGGCAGTCGGCGAAGGCGGTTGCGTCGGCTGGAGCGTGGCCATCTATGACCCGGAACAGGACCCGTCCCGAGCAGACGCGCATCGCATCGTCAGGCTGGTCAACGAGGTGGCGTCGGTCATCGCCTGATGGTTCCTCGCCGTGCAGGCACGACGGCCGCATGTCGGAGGTCGTTGCGTGGCCGAGCATCTCCTTCGGTGCTGCCGTAGAGGTCCTCCCGATACCTCAACCGGCGCCGCGCCCACACGGGGGTCCGCCCCGAGTCATCCCCTTCTCGGATCGCGATCTCAACGACGGCTTCCAGCGACAGCTCCTGGCGCGATCACCACCACCGCCGTCGGCGACTTCGTGGAGGTCGGGCCAGACCATGTCGCTCAGCACGCTGAGTGGCCGCCCGCGGGGAAGCGTCATTCCTCCGCCAAGGCGGCTCTTGCTGGCATCAAGACCGGAGGTCTGCATCGCAAGCAGGCCTGCGGCCACGCCGTTTGTTCCTGGTCGGCCGGCGTCAGTGGGGCGACTTCGGCCAAAGGACGTCGGCGCGGCTGTAGTGGCCCGCCGCGTCGAACCAGCGCTTGGCATGGAGCGTCTGCCGGAGGTCGCAGTCGGCGACGACGATGCCCTCGGCGTCGTACATCGGCCCCGCGATGACCTCGCCGGACCCGGGGGCGACGATGGCCGCCCCACCCCGGCCGAAGACGTCGGTGTCCGGGAGCGGCCAGGGGAAGTCGTCGCCGAATGCAGCGCGCTGGATGAACTGGGGCACTGACACGACGAAGGCGCCGGACTCGATGGCGATGTGCCTGATCGTGGCCTGCCATCCGTCGGAGTCGTCCGCTGTCGGAGCGAGCCAGATCTGCGGGCCGCCCTGGTAGACGGCCCACCGGGCCAGCGGCATCCGGTTCTCCCAACAGATCAGCCCACCGAGCCGACCCAGATGTGTCTCGGTGACCTGGAGGTCGTCGCCCGCGCCGAGACCGTGGAACAGCCGCTCGTGGTAGGTCGGCATGAGCTTGCGGTGCTTGCTGAGCAAGCCGTCCGGACCGACCAACAACAGCGTGTTGTAGAGGCTGCCGGGGCGCTCGAGCTCGCGCTCGTTGACGCCCACGGCGCAGACGACGTCGTGCTCCCGGCACGCGGCGGCGATCCGGTCGACGACGGGACCGGGGACCTCGACCGAGCTGGCCCACAGCCGCTCCCACAGCGCGTTGCCGTCGCCGCCCGTCAGGTGAGCCCAGGCGTACGACGGGTAGAGCGAGAGGAACGTCTCGGGGAACACGACCAGCTGGGCGCCCTGCCCGGCCGCATCCGCGAGGAGGCCGAGCGCCTTGTCGAGGCTGGCTTCCAGGTCGAGCACCACCGGCATCGCCTGGACTGCGGCGACCCGGACCGTAGGCATCGTGGGCACGGACTCCATGTCGGCAGAGTACGGCGTCCTCAGTCTGCCGCCGAGACTCTCACCACACCCGGGCCCGGGGCGTGGAACATCCCTCCGCCGGAGCGCGCGTCGCCGTCACAACACTCGCGCCACTCGTTGTGGGCGGTACGGGCCTCGCTCATGCACAGATCACTCGGCTGGCCAGCGCGTCACACCGCCGCGTCTCGGGAGCTGCTCGCAAAGTCGCCAACAACAGTTATCGGTTTCGCATATTCAGCTTGCTGTTCCGTCCCTGCTTCATCCCGCGGGTTCCACATCCCCGAGGTCTCCACGATCCAGGATCCGCACCAACTCACGAGCGAGTACCAACTGCACTCCATCGCCCGATGTAGCCGCAGGCTGCCCGCCGGCGCCCTCCTCGGCGATAGCCAACACACGGTCTCCGGGCGAGGGCACTGTCTCAAACAGCATGCCTGCCTCTTCGAGCTGCACGGCAAGAGACCAGGGGTGCAGTCCGTCGTAACCGCTCAGCAGCGTCTCGCGACACTCATGGTTCATGGAATTCCAGAACGCGACTGCTTCCGCGTAGCTCGGCTGGTCGTAAGCCATAGGGTCGATCCTGACACGGATCCAGTCCGCCAACCGGTGCACAGCTCGGCGCTGCGCACCCGTCCAGTACGGCTTCAAGACTTCCAGCCACAAATGTGTCGACGCTGCGTCACTCCGCCGCGAGTGACGCGCCTGGCGAACGCACTCTCATGCCGCTGTCCGGGCATCCCTCATGCCGACGAGTGCGCGTCTTGTGAGCCTGCTGGACACTGTAGCGATGACTACCATCCAACCTGAATTGTGGGTCGACGCGGGCGCCTCTGCGGTTTGCTTTTACGAGAAGGCCTTCGGAGTCAGAAGACTTCACATGGTGGGCGACGGGGAAGACGTCGTTGCTCAATTGGCGATCGGCGAAGCCGTTCTGGGTGGTTACCGCCGGTGCGAGTTCCGAGCGACTGGTGACTCGGCACGTCGGCGGTTCAACTGGGCGAATCCTGCTTGTCGTCGAGGATCCCGCGGCCTTGCAGAGGAGGGCCCTCGCGGCCGGCGCGATCGAGAAGTCACCCGTCGATCAGGAGCACGGGTGGCTTGTTGGCCGGGTTGTCGATCCGTGCGGGCATGAATGGGAGATCGGTGAACGACTTGTCGAGTGGCCTCCCACGAAGACGGGGTAACGCTTCCCGTCCATCGCACGCTCATGCCGCTGTCCGGTCGCACGCACATGCCGATGAGCGGATATTCGGTAGTCCCCAGTCCTCGCGCCGAGCGTAGCGGTGGTCCACCTCCCCTGCCGCTTGGCTCAAGTGTGAGTCGTCGGCTTCGCCCGCGCAGACTCGGCCACCTGGATGCCCCGCGCCTCGGCGGCCTATCGCGGCGGCACATAACGGGGCTCGGACGTAGACCCGCATCGTGGTAGTCGCGAGACTGGACGTTCAGCCGGCGACCAGGAGGTGCCGTGTCCCGACTCCAGCCGACGACCCTGCGTGAGCGTGCCTCTCGCCTGGGCTGGTTGACCGCGTTGCTCGGGGGGATCAGCGGACTGCTCATGCTGGCCGCTGTGCTGACGCTCCTGAGTCGCAGCGAGCGAGCCACTCGCGCTCCGACGCTCCCTCTCGGGCTGGTGGACGCATTGCCGGGAGGCGGGGTCGTCCTGGCCGCAGCGTTCGGCCTCGCCGGCACCTTTGTGGGCGTCGCCGCGCTCGACACGGCGGCCGCCATGCGGATTCTCAGCCGCACGCGGCGCCAACCACGCCGACCGCAGGGGGCGGCCCTCGTGACGCGGCAGCTGCTGCTCGGGCCGGGCGTCCAGTACCTGGACCTGGACCATCTCCCGGACTGGCCGGCCACCGCACTCCCTTCCCGCGAGGACGCCGCGGCAGTCGAGCGGGTCTGGGTGACCGTCCTGGTGCCCGCTCACAACGAGGAGGCTGTCTTGGGCCTCACGCTGGAGTCTCTCGCCGCGCAGAGCCGGCCGCCGGACCGCGTTCTGGTCGTCGCCGATAACTGCACCGACCGGACGGTCGAGGTCGCTCGCGCGCACGGCATCGAGGTGCAGGAGACCCTCGACAACACCGAGAAGAAGGCCGGTGCTCTCAACCAGGCGCTGGCCCACTTCCTTCCGGAAGCAACCGCGGCAGACGTTGTCCTCGTCATGGACGCCGACTCGACCATCGCGACCGACTATCTGGCCGTTGCGCTCGGGCTGCTGGAGGACGACCCGGACCTGATGGCGGTCAGTGGGTTGTTCTACGGCGAGGAGGGTGGCGGCCTGATCGGGCAGTTCCAGCGTAATGAGTACTCCCGCTACCAGCGAGTGGTCTCGAGGCGCCCCGAGCGCGTGTTCGTGCTCACCGGCACTGCGTCCGTGATCCGCGCTTATGCCCTGCGCACGGTCGCGGCCGCGCGAGGTCCGCTGATCCCGGGGCCGGCGGGCAGCGTCTACGACACTTTGGCGCTGACGGAGGACAACGAGTTGACTCTGGCGCTCAAGACTCTCGGCGCGAAGATGTACGCCCCGCCGCAGTGTGTGGTCACCACCGAGGTGATGACCACCTGGCGGGACCTGTGGCGACAACGGCTGCGGTGGCACCGTGGAGCGCTGGAGAACATCGGCGTCTACGGACTCACCCGGACCACCGCGATGTACTGGCGTCAACAGGCCGGGCTGGCCTACGGCGTCGTCGCGTTCTTGTCGTACCTGGCGCTGTTCCTGATCACCATCCTTGCCGCTACCTCGCTGCGCTGGTCCACGTTCTGGATCGTCATCGGCTGCGTCTTCCTCGCCGAGCGCCTGGTCACCGTGTGGGCGGGGGGATGGCGGGCCAGGCTGCTCGCGGCACCGATCGTGATCGAGCTCGGCTACGCACTGTTCCTCCAGTTCTGCTTCCTCACCTCGTTGGCCCAAATCGGAACGGGCAAGAAGGCGGACTGGAACTACGTCCCACGCCCGGTACAGGGCCTCGTCGTCGCCGTCGGGCTCGCGTTTCATGACCCAGCGGTGTTCACCTACGGCATCGTGCTCCCGGAGTCGGTTCTCTTCACGGACTGGTACGAGGCCCTGGCGGTCTGGGTCGCGTTCAACACTCTGGTATACGTCGGGCTGAGCCTGGTCACCCTGGCTCCACCGCTGCCCCGCCACAAGACCCGCGAGGCCCGCGCTGCGATCGCCGACATGGTCGCCCGGCTGCCCGAGAGCCCCGAAACGGGAGGCACCCCCTGACCCAGACGAGCGTCTGTCGCGCCGCGACATTCCCACTACAGACTGACTGGCGCGAACGTCCTCACATACCGCTGTCCGGGCGTCCGCCCATGCCGATGTCAGGCTCAGCGATAGCGTGCATGCAGAGCCACCGTGATGCGGTAGACCGTGTCCGGCTCGTCAAGGTCGACCTCGATCACTGCGGTGTCGTCGACGTGCCGAATGGCGAACCCATCCGCTGTGTAAGCCATGTCGCTACGCGCCAACGCCTGCAGAATCTCTTCCGCTAGCGCCAATCGCTTGTCCGAGTCCATGGACGCCCTCTCATGCCGCTCCCCGGGTCTCATCCGGACTTAACTCAGGCAGGGCGACGCCCTCCGGCGCCCCCGCATCCGGCGGCGCCGCCCCAACCACTCGACAGTTCGAAGCCGTCGGGGCGAACGGATTGGTTAGCGCGAGCGCCCTCGACGCGCCCAGCTACGAGACCGCGGAAACCAATCGTCACTACATCTGGAGCGCACTCACGTGCCGCTGTCGCGTCGCGCGCTCACGTTGTGTCGGGCGCCGTGCCAGGAGAGGCAGCTCGGCGCGCACGTTGCTGTCTGTCGGCAGCCCCGCCACCGGCGAGGTGCGTAGCGTGGTGAATCTGCGGAGGGACTGTTCCATGTGGTTCTACGTGGTCGCGATCATCTTGGTGGTCCTCGTCGCCCTGTGGATCCGGCGGACCAACCTGTACCGCCATTTCAGGAGCCGTAACGACCTCGGGCAAGCGGGTTCCGCTCACTCAGGCGGACACTACGAGGGCACAACGGGTGCCGGCGGGCAGAGCACCGGCGGGGGTCCCGGCGGCGGCTAGGACGCGTCTGCGTTTCCGCCGGATGACTGCGATCGCACTCTCATGCCGCTGTCCGGACGCACGCTCATGCCGATGTGGGGTCGAAGGAAATTTGCCGCAGCTCGGGCCTCGTCCAGGGTCCATGCCGTCCCGCTAGTCCTCGTCCTCGAACTCTCGCAGGTGAGGGTCAGGTCTGCGTCGGCCGAGCCCTTACGGATCTGGTCCTCCACCTGCCGAGTAGGTGCCTACGCGGCGGGGATCACGTACTTCCCGCGGAACAGGCCGTTCGGGTCGTACGTGGTGCGGAGCTGGCGAAGCCTGTTGTAGTTCGAGCCGTAGTATGCCGAGATCGGCCGTCCGGGCTCCAGGTAGTTGATGTAGGCGCCGACCGATGCGGACCCGAACTTGGTGTGCCCGGTCGAGATCCAGTTGTACGTCGACGTCGTCACCGACGAGACTCGGCGGAGACGAGAAGTCGACCCTCCACTGCACCGAGCCGGTCGCAGTGCGCCAAGGGAATGCGGTGTCCGCAACAGCCTTGCTCGCCACGGCGCCACCGAACGGCTCCCAATACAACGTCGTCGTCGAGTTCGTCTTTGCCCAGGTCCGCAGGTAACCCGAGATGGCGGAGATCTCGGCCCTCGTCAGTGCGCGGCCGAGGATGTCGCTTCCGGAGAGATACACGCGGCGAGTGAGCCGACCGGCGGGCGCCAGCTGGCACTGGCTGTCGGTGTACCCGGTGCAACCGGCAACCTGCTGAAGGGCCTGGAGGTGGGTGTACTGCCGGGTTGTCGTCGCCGCGGGGGTGCGACCGATTGCCGCGACCAGCGCATTGACCTCAGCTGTCGCCGACGTACCGAGGGCGAACACGATGATGCTCGGCGTCACCTGCTGCGAGCCCGTGACCAGGTGCAACACGGACCAGCTGGTCCTCGGTGCGGCGGCGCTCCGCCGCTGCCAGCCGGCGATGACGGACTCCATGTCCGCATCGGTCCAGCGCAGTGTCGCGTAGCCGACTGGCATCGCCGCACTGGTGGCGAACGTGTACTCGGTCACGACGCCGAAGTTCCCGCCCCCTCCGCCGCGGCAGGCCCAGAACAGATCGGGGTTCTGCGAGGCGCTGGCGCGGACGGTACTGCCGTTGGCGAGCACGACCTGGATTCCTCGGAGAGCATCGCACGTGAGGCCGTACTCGCGGTCCTCGAAGCCGATGCCGCCTCCGAGGGTGAGGCCGGAGACGCCAACCGTCGCACAGGTACCCGTGGGGACCGTCCGGGCGTATGGCTCCAGTGCCGTGTGGACGGAGTACAAGCTGGCACCGGCACCGACGACGACGGTGTGGTTGCTGCTGTTGTAGGTGACCGCGTTGAGTCGCCGCAGATCGAGCTGGATTCCCTGGTCGCCGCCGGACGCGCCGACGTAGGAGTGGCCACCAGATCGGGGAGCGAACGGCGTCGTGAAGCCGGAGCCGAACTTCACCGTGGTCACGACGTCGGCCACGTTCGCAGGCTTCACCACGGCGAGTGGTCGCTCCGCGTCGTAGATCGGATCGTACAGTTGCAACGCGGTGAGGTAACCGGATGTGCTCGGCAGCACGACCGATCCGGACAGTGATGCTGCGAGGGCCTGGAGGTCGGCGGTGGTCGGTGCACCGGTCGCTGCCGCGCTTGCGAATGGCGAGATCAGCCCCGTGGCCCGGCCGACGACCGCAGCTCCGGCCACGCCTGTCCCTGCGACCAATAACGACCGGCGTGTCAGCGCACGGTCCTTGGTCAACCCGTAGCCGATGATCCGCCGCGCCGGCGCAACCCGATCCTCCATGGCACTCCCCCTGACCCACCGGCGCCCCTCAAGCTGCGAGGCCCCGCGCGCTGCAGCTCCTCATCATGCTCCCGAAGGGACGGGCGTGCATCAGCCGCCAGACTGATCCCCCGTCCGGGCTCCAGGTAGTGGATGTGGGCGTCGACCGATGCGACGACCGACGTTGCATTGGGAGCCGTTCGGTGGCTCGGACAACGGCGGCTCACCGGTGTCGTCCCACACCGCGGCTGCACGCTCCACTGGATCTACCGGCGCGACCTGCACCAGGCCGCCTGGACGAACGAACATGCATGTCCCAAACACACATCTCAGCCGCGCCGAAGAACGCTGGGCGCGCGAGGAGCGAACGTACTCACATGCCTGCGGGCTCAAACGATCAACGCAACCCTTCGGCCAGTACGTGTGATGGTTCTTGAACCCGAGACGCTCGGAAGCGCATGCATCAGTGACTGGCGAGGTTGTCGAGCTCGGTCTCTCCGCTGTGGAGGCAGGGGCGCGCCAACCCTCGCCGGGTCCGGACACGCTCGACCGACGGCACTCCGGCTCGACGAGCGGACGATTCGGCGTGGACGGCCGCCCCGGGGCGGGTGGACACTGAGCACCGTGCCCTTGCTCGAGCGCGAGTCACAGCTCGCCTCTCTGCACCAGTACGCCGCGGAGGCGCGCGAGCGTGCCGGCCGGCTGGTGCTGGTCTCCGGCGAGGCAGGGGTGGGCAAGTCGTCGCTGGTGGAGGCGCTCCAGGACGAGCTCACCGACGGCACCTGGGCGTGGGGGACGTGTGACGGGCTCTTCACCCCGCGACCTCTCGCACCCCTTCGCGACGTGGCCCACGCGGTCGGCGGTGAGCTGCTCGCAGCCGTGCGTTCCGGGGTCCCGCGCGACGAGCTGTTCGACGCCGCCCTGCGCTGGCTGCAGGAGGCCGAGAAGCTCGTCGTCCTCGTGGTCGAGGACGTGCAGTGGGCGGACGACGCCACCCTCGACCTGCTCCGCTTCCTGGGCCGTCGACTCCGCGACCTGCCCGTGCTCCTGGTGGTCACCTTCCGCGACGACGCCCTCGCTCCGGCCGACGCACTGCGGGTGGCGCTCGGCGACCTGACCGGCCAGCGCTGGACCCGCCGCATCGACCTGCCGCCCCTCTCCCCCAACGGCGTGGGCTGTCTGGCCGCGGGCACGACGTACCAGCCCGACGAGCTCCACCGCCTCACCGGCGGCAACCCGTTCTTCCTCGTCGAGGTGCTCGGCGCCCCCGACGACGAGGTCCCCTCCTCCGCGCGTGACGCGGTCCTGGCCCGGGCGGCGGGACTCGACGAACCCGCCCGGCTGGCGCTCGACATGGCCTCGCTCGACGGACTCCGCGTGGAGCCGAGCCTGGTCGCCGCGGCCGCGGGGGTCGACGTCGACACCCTCGACGAGCTCGTCTCGGCCGGGCTCCTCACGGCCGACGACGGCGACCTCAGCTTCCGGCACGAGCTGTCGCGCCGGGCCGTGGAGTCGACGATCCCGTCCCACCACCGGGTCGCCGGCCATCGCGCCCTCATCGATGCGCTGATCGCCCGGGACTGCGACGACGACGATGCGCGGCTGGCGTACCACGCCGAGGGTGCCGGCGACGCGGAGCTGGTCGCGCGGTTCGCCCCGCGAGCAGCCGAGCAGGCTGCGGCTCTCGGAGCGCACCGGGAGGCAGCGGCGCAGTACGAGCGTGCTCTGCGTTTCCCCCGCGACGACTCACCGCGCCACCTGGCCGAGCTCTACGACGGGTACGCCGAGGCGCTGGCCTACGTCGACTCGTGGCCGCAGGCTGCGGAGGCCCGCGAACGTGCCATCGAGATCTGGCACGACCTGGGCGACCGACGCCGGGAGGGGCACGACCGGTTCAAGCTGCGCTCCGTCTACTGGCGGCTGTGCCGCGGTCCGGAGGCAGTGGCCCAGATCGGTCACGCGATCCGGCTGCTCGAGCCGCTGGGCGACGACCCGGAGCTCGCCTACGCCTACTCCATCGAGGCGTTCCGGCACTGGCCCACCGACCTGCCGACGGCCAGGGAGCTGCTGCGTCGCTCGCACGAGATGGCGCTACGCATCGGTGACCCGGTCGTCCTCAGCGACGTCCTCAACAACGTCGCCAACGGCGAGATGCTGGAGCGCCGGGACTGGACCGGCTCGATGTTCGAGGCGCTGCGCCTCGCGCTCGACGCCGGGGCGGAGGGCCAGGCCGGGCGCTGCTACGCCAACACCTACACCTTCTTCAGCGCGGAGTTCCGCTTCCCGGAGGCCGAGCGCTTCTGGCGCGACGGCATCGCCTACTGCGACGAGCGCGACATCACGACGTACTCCACCTGCCTGCGCGGTCACCGGGCCCTCTCGCTCCTCGAGGTCGGACGGTGGGACGAGGCGGCCGCGATCGCCGAGCGGGTGCTGGCCACCGAGGCGAGCCCGGTCAACCTGCTCACCTCCCAGGTCACGCTCGGGCTGATCCGGGCGCGGCGCGGCGAGGGCGACCCGTTCGAGGTGCTCGACGCCGCCGTCGAGGCGGCCGAAGGGGTCGACGAGACCGAGTGGGTGACGCTCACCCGCCTGGGTCGCGCCGAGGCGCGCTGGCTGGCGGGCGACGACGACGGCGCCGTCGACGACCTGAGGATGATCCGGCCCCGCATCACCTCCATGGAGTACGACGAGGACGCCCGGCTGAGCGTGTGGGAGCAGCGTCTGCTCGGCGCGGCGAGCCCGGCCTCACCCGCTCCCGAGCCCTGGGCGACCTGGCTCGCGGGAGACCACCGCGCAGCCGCCGCGCGCTGGGACGCCCTCGGTTGCGGCTACCAGGCCGCGCTGGCGCTCCACGACTCCGACTGCGTCGACGACCTGCGCTCGGCGATCACCCGCCTCGACGCGCTCGGCGCGGGCGCCGCGGTCCGGCGTACCCGGCAGCGGATGAAGGAGCTGGGCCACCGCGCTCCGGCCGGCGCCCGCCCGACCACCCGCTCCCATCCGTTCGGCCTGACCAGGCGCGAGGACGAGGTGCTCGCCCTGCTCTGTGACGGTCTGAGCAACGAGGAGATCGCCGAGCGGCTCGTGGTGTCCCCTCGCACCGTCGACCACCACGTGTCGGCGGTGCTCGGCAAGCTCGGCGTCACCTCGCGAGGCGCTGCGGCCGCGCAGGCGCGCTCCTCGGGGCTGGTCCCCGCCGCCACCTAGGCGACCTCCCCGAACCTGGGTGGTCGCGACGCGCAACCTGGGCAGCTTCCCCGATGAGCCCGCCCCTCCGGCGTTCGTACCGTGCTGCTGTCGCCAAGACAACCAACCCGAGGAGACAGCAATGCCGCTCTACATGGACGTACACCACCTGGACGGTCCCGTCAGCGCTGACGACGTGGCCAAGGCCCACATGGCCGACCTGCAGGTCCAGGACAAGTACGACGTGAACTACCAGCGCTACTGGGTCGACGAGGCCAACAGCACCATCTTCTGCCTGGTCGAGGCACCGTCGCCCGACGCGGCCAACACCGTGCACCGTGAGGCCCACGGCCTGGTCGCGGACGCCGTACACGAGGTGAAGGAGGGATCGTGATGATGCGTCGCCTTGCGCTGGCCGGGACGATGGTCGCCCTCGCCGGTCTGCTCGTACCGTTCACCGCGCCGGCCACGGCCGGCACCGCCGGCCAGGTGGCGGCGGCCCGGGCCGCGACCCGGGACTTCACCCACACGCCGGCCGCGAAGAAGGCCGGCTACGGGCTGCTGAAGGACCAGGACGGCATCGCGTGCATCGCGATGAAGGGCATGGGCGCGATGGGCGTGCACTACGCCAACCCCACGCTGGTCGGTGACGGGAAGATCCGGCTCCGGCACCCGGAGGCCCTGGTCTACCGCTTCACCTTCAACGGCCACCTCCGGCTGGCCGCTCTGGAGTACGTCGTGCTCCGTGCGGACTGGCGGGTGAACCACCCGACCGGGCGGCCCAGCCTGTTCGGTCACCGCTTCAACCTGACACCCGCGGGGAACCGGTTCGGGCTGCCCGCGTACTTCTCGCTCCACGCGTGGGTCTGGTACGCCAACCCGGCCGGCCGCTTCCAGATGTGGAACCCGCGGGTGCACTGCCCCGCAGGGATCTGATGGTCAGGGCCGGCGACGCCGGCCCATGATCACCTGCTCGTCCTCGAGACCCGGTCCGATCACCTCCCAGCCCTCGGTGGCGTAGAGGTGGCGGGCCGGGTCGTCGGCGTCCGCGGTCGTCATCAGGACCCAGCGGTCGTGCGGGACCCCGTCGGTCAGCAGACGTAGGAGAGCCGCGCCGATCCCCCGGCCACGGACCTCGGGCAGGACGCCGATGCTCACCAGCTCGAAGTGGCCGCCGAGCCACCTCTCGGCCGTGCCGGCGTCGAGCACCTCCGCAGCCCGGTCGGTCCACCACTGGCCACGCTCCCCCGTGTAGCCGTAGCCGAAACCGACCAGGTGTCGTTCGCCGTCGGGGCTCTCGTCATGGGCCCTCGCGAGCCGGAAGCCGGCGCGGGCCGCGTGCCGGTCCCACACGCGGTTGCGCCACGTGCCCTCGTCGACCTGGTCGCCGAACACAGCGTCGTACACCGGCCAGAGCTCCTCGGCGTCCCGGTCGGTGACGGAGGGCACCACGTCGTACGTCGTCACGGCCGCCGGCCGATCAGCGAGACCCCGGGGTCTCCGCGTCGTGCCTGCCGGCCGCGACCAGCAGGGCGATGCCGTTGCCGATGAGGACGATGCCCAGGCAAGCCAGCACCCACGTCGCGGTCACGTGGGTGTTCACCTGGTGACCGCCGATGTCGGCCTGCGTCCCGCTCGCCTCGCAGACCACGGCCGCTGCCACGAGGAACACCCCGCTGATCCCGAGCCACCACCCGATCCGTCCTGCCAGGTCCATCGTCGTCGCCTCTCGTCGGTGACAGCTCAGGCGTCGAGCGCCTCGACGTCCACGTCGTACGCCCCCTGCACGATGAACTCCTTGCGGGGCGCGACCTCCGATCCCATCAGAAGCTCGAAGACCTCGCTCGCCGACTCGGCGGAGTCGACGGTGATCCGGCGCAGCGTGCGGTGCCTCGGGTCCATGGTGGTCTCGGCCAGCTGCTTGGCGTCCATCTCGCCGAGGCCCTTGTAGCGCTGCACGGGGTCCTTCCAGCGCAGGCCCTTCTTCGCCAGCTCGGCGAGCTTCCGCTGGAGCTCGGCGTCGGAGTAGGTGTAGACGTACTTCTCCTGCCCCTTCTTGGGGTTCGTCAGCTCGATCCGGTGCAGGGGCGGGACGGCGGTGAAGACCCGGCCGCTGGTGATCAGCTCGGGCATGTACTTGTAGAACAGGGTCGCGAGCAGACAGCGGATGTGGGCGCCGTCGGAGTCGGCGTCGGCCATGAAGATGATCCGGCCGTAGCGGCGCGCGTCGAGGTCGAAGGTCCGACCGGACCCCGCACCGACGACCTGGATGATCGAGGCGCACTCGGTGTTCTTGAGCATGTCGCCGATCGAGGCCTTCTGGACGTTGAGGATCTTGCCGCGGATCGGGAGCAGGGCCTGGAACTCGGAGTTGCGGGCGAGCTTCGCGGTGCCGAGCGCGGAGTCGCCCTCGACGATGAACAGCTCGGTTCGCTCGTTGTCGGTCGCCCGGCAGTCGGCGAGCTTGGCCGGCAGGGCCGAGGACTCGAGCGCGTTCTTGCGGCGCTGGTTGTCGCGCTGCTGGCGGGCGGCCAGCCGCGTCTTGGACGCACCGACCACCTTCTCCATCAGCCGCTTGGCCTGCTCCTTGTCGGCGCGCTTGGTCGAGGTGAGGAACCTCCGCAGCTCGGCGGCGACCACCCGGCGTACGACGCCACGGACGGCCGGCGTCCCGAGGATCTCCTTGGTCTGGCCCTCGAACTGCGGCTCCGCGAGGCGGACCGTGACCACGGCGGTCATGCCCTCGGTCACGTCGTCCTTGATCACGTCGGCGTCGCCGACCTTGAGCGCCTTGGTCTGGCGCATCACGTCGTTGAAGGTCTTGGTGATCGCGCTCTCGAACCCGGAGACGTGCGTGCCGCCCTTCGGGGTGGCGATCACGTTCACGTAGGACCGCAGCTCGGTGTCGTAGCCGGTCCCCCAGCGCACGGCGACGTCGACGCCGAGCTCGCGCTCGACCTCCTGCGGGGTCATGTGGCCCTTGTCGTCCAGGAGCGGCACGGTCTCGGTGAAGGTGTCGGTGCCCTGGAGCCGGAGGATGCCGGTGACCGGCTCGTCGTGGGAGAGGTACTCGGTGAACTCCGCGATGCCGCCGTCGTGGCGGAACTTCTCCTCCACCGGGGTGTCTCCCCGCAGGTCGCGGATCACCAGCTCGAGCCCGGGCACGATGAACGACGTCTGCCGCGCCCGGCCCAGGAGCCCCTCGAGCTCGAAGGTGGCGTCCTTGGTGAAGATCTGGCGATCGGGCCAGAACCGGACGTGGGTGCCCGTTCTGGCCTTGGCGACCCGGCCGCCCTTGCGGGTCAGGCCCGACTTCTCCTGGAACGCCGCCTCCGGTCCGTCTCCGGTGAAGACGCCGGGGACGCCGCGGCGGAAGCTCATGCCCTGCTGCGAGGGTGAACGGTCGACGTCGACGTCCAGCCGGGCGGAGAGCGCGTTGACCACCGAGGCGCCGACCCCGTGCAGGCCGCCCGTCGCGACGTACGACGATCCGCCGAACTTGCCGCCCGCGTGCAGCTTGGTGAAGACCACCTCGACGCCGGGGAGCCCGGTCTTCGGCTCCTTGTCGACCGGGATGCCGCGCCCGTGGTCGTGCACCTCGGCGGAGCCGTCGGGATGGAGAGTGACCTCGATCAGGTCGCAGGCGCCGGCCAGCGCCTCGTCCACGCCGTTGTCGATGATCTCCCAGAGACAGTGCATGAGGCCGCGGGTGTCGGTGGACCCGATGTACATACCCGGGCGCTTGCGAACCGCCTCCAGCCCCTCGAGGACGAGAAGGTGTGCTGCGTTGTAGGTGTTGTCGGCGATCGTGCTGCTCCTGAGTCGTGCAGGGGTCGAGCCCGGGGTCCGTGGGCCAGGCCCGTCGAGGCCTTGGTCGAGTCCTCGAGACTACCGGCGACACGCCGGGCGGCCGCGCAGGCACGCTGCCGAGGTGGACGGGAGTCGGGGACTACGGTGAACGACATCACGAAGCGGAGAAGATTCGGCCCGAGTTGGCCGGAAATGAACCGGACACGCCCAGCACACGTCACACTCAACTGAACACAGAAGCGCACCGATGAGCAAAACCTCTCCGGACATGAGATCTGCAGCCCCGGGGAACGTCAGCGTGATTGGATCGAGTGTCGGACGACACGTCGCGACCGGGGGGTCCGGGAATGTTCCCACCCCTTGGCTACGTTGAGACCGATGCCGAACACGTTCGAGAAATGAGGCCGATGTGACCACTGCAGTTGCCCCGAGCTCCGCGTCGCTGAGCGCTGCGGACCGCTGTGACCGTTGCGGGGCTCAGGCCTACCTCAGGGTCGAGCTCCAGTCCGGCGGTGAGCTGCTCTTCTGCGCCCACCACGCCCGCGAGCACGGTGACAAGCTCCGCCAGATCGCGGCCAGCGTCGTGGACGAGACCGAGAAGCTGACCGTCACGCCCGCCGTCGCACCCGACGGCGAACACTGACCTGACCGGTCCCCGGAGCACGCTCCGGGGCACCACCGAGACGAGACCCCGGACCTCACGGTCCGGGGTCTCGGTCGTCTCCGGCCTCCCCACTGCCTCGGGGGCACCGTGTGGAAGGCTCCCGACCATGGACGGCACCCTGGTCATCTGCGGCCTCCTCGTGCTGGTGGGCCTGTTCGGGATCGTCGTGCCGGTGCTTCCCGGCACGGTGCTCGTCCTGCTCGGGTTCCTCGTCTGGGCCTCGGAGACCGGCACCGCGGAGTCCTGGACCGTGTTCGCCGTCGCCGCGGGCGTCCTGCTCGTGGGCACGGTGGTGAAGTACGCCGTCCCGGGCCGCCGGCTCCAGGCAGCCGTGCCCACCACGACCCTGGTCGTCGGTGGCCTGTTCGCGATCGTCGGCTTCTTCGTGATCCCCGTGGTGGGCATGCTGGTCGCCTTCCCGATCGGCGTGTACGCCGCCGAGCGGGTCCGGGTCGGCGCCGCCGGGGCCTGGCCCTCGACCCGGGCAGCGCTGCGGGCGCTCGCGCACAGCATCCTGATCGAGCTGGTCGCGGCCCTCCTGGCCACGGCCGTGTGGATCGCCGGTGTGGTCGCCTCGTGACGGCGGTCGTGCTGGCGCTGCTGGGCGCCGTCTCCTACGGCGTCTCCGACTTCATCGGAGGCCTCGCCTCGCGGCGTACCTCCGTGTGGCCGGTGGCCATCCTCTCGTGCGTCGGGAGCCTGGTCGGCGCCGTCGTGCTCGCGCTGCTCGTGCCCGGTGACCCGGCCCCCTCGCACGTCTGGTGGGGCGTCGTCGCCGGCGTCGGCGCCGGCGCCGGGACGGCGTTCCTCTACCGGGGACTGTCCGGCGGACGGATGGGCGTGGTCGCTCCGGTGTCGGGCGTCGGTGCCACGGTGATCCCCGTGCTGGTCGGCGTCTGGAGCGGCGAGCGCCCGTCCGCCGTCGTCTGGGTCGGCATGGTCATCGCCCTGCCCGGGATCTGGCTGGTCAGCCGTGAGGAGTCCTCCGCGAGCACACCCTCCGGAGGCAGCGGCCTCCTGGAGGGCCTGCTGGCCGGTGTGGGCTTCGGCGTCCTCTTCGCTGCGCTGGGGCAGGTGCCCGAGGGAGCCGGCTACTGGCCGTTGGCGGCGGCCGAGGTAGCGGCCGTGGTGACGGTCGTGGTGGCGTGCGTCGCCGCTCCACGGCGAGGTGCTCCCCCACGCCGGGGAGCAGTGGTGGGGGCTGGTGAGCGGTCTGCTCGCCGCCGCGGCCGGGGTGAGCTTCCTGCTCGCCACCCACCAGGGCCTGCTGACGGTCTCGTCGGTCCTGATCTCGCTCTACCCGGCGTTCACGGTGCTGCTCGCCTCGCTGGTGCTCCGGGAGCGCATCCACCAGGTGCAGGCGGCGGGCCTGGCTCTGTGCGGCGTCGCCGTCGTGCTCGTCGCCGCCGGCTGAGGGACGTTCGACCCCTCCTGCGCAGTTCGCCCTCGCGCACGCGTCCCCGTGGCTAGCCTGCTTGAAGGCCGGGACCAGACCTCGGGAAGGGCAGACGTGGACACGAACGAGCAGACACGCCTGGTCGCGCTGCGCGATCTCGGGCTGCTCGACACGCCCCCGGAGGAGCGCTTCGACCGCGTCGTGCGCCTGGCCAAGCGGATCTTCGACGTGCCGATCGTCGCGGTGAACCTGATCGACGAGGACCGGCTCTTCACCAAGTCCGGCGTCGGGATCGAGGCCGGGACGAGCACCGAGCGCGACCTCGCGTTCTGCCCGCGCACGATCGAGACGAGCGTGTCGCTCGTGGTCCCCGACACGCGCCACGACCCCGACTGGTCCGAGAACCCGCTGGTGACCGGGGACCCCGGCCTGCGCTTCTACGCCGGCGCCCCGCTGGCGGCACCGCGCGGCGAGGTCGTCGGCACCTTGTGCCTGATGGACGACGAGCCGCGGGAGCTGTCCCCGACCGACCAGGCGCTCCTGGAGGACCTCGCCCGCTGGGTGGAGCAGGAGCTGGCCGCCGACGCCGACGCCGTCCAGTCCCAGGAGATCCAGCGCCGACTGCTTCCTCGGAGCATTCCCGTCCTGCCCGGTTACGACATCGCCGGCCGGTGCCAGCCGGCGCTGAACGTCGGCGGGGACTACTACGACTGGCACTTCCTCGACCCGTCGATGCTCCAGGTCACCGTGGCCGACGTGATGGGCAAGGGCCTGGCCGCGGCCGTCCTCGCCGCCGGGTTGCGATCCGCACTCCGGGTGACCTCCCGGTTCAACACGCTCACCGAGGCCGTCCGGCGTACCACCGCGAGCCTGCAGGGTGACTTCGACGACTCGGGCACGCTTCGCCACGGTGTTCAGTGCCCGGCTGCGTCCGCAGTTCGGCCACCTGGAGTACGTCGACGCCGGCCACGGCCTCGCGATCGTGGTGCCCGCGGACGGCCCCGCCCGTCACCTGGGTTCCACCGACCTGCCGCTGGGCGCCGACCCCGACGCCACCTACGGGAGCCACGAGGCCCGGCTCGACCCCGGCGACACGCTGATCGTGGTGAGCGACGGCATCCTCGACGTGATCCCCGACCCGTACGAGGCGATCCGCGCCGCGGAGTCCCTCAGCGCCTCGGCGACGACCGCCGACGAGATGGCCGACCGGATCCTGGCCGCGGCGGCCGGCCTCCCCCTCGGCGACGACCTGACAGCGGTGGTCATCAGACGGGAGCGCTCCTCGTGAAGCGGACACCGGATCCGGCCCGCGTCACCGCCGCCGCCACCGGGCACCTCGGCCGTCCACCGGGCTCCCGTGGCCGGAGTGGTGCGACTCCTGGTCCCTGCGCAGCCCCGTACGGTCGGTACTGCGGTGCCCGCCAGACCGAGGAGACCACCTGATGCCCGAGGACACGCGCACCGCGGTGCTGCAGCCGAGCGGGCGGCTCAACATGGTCGCGGCACCGGCGCTGAAGAGCCTGATCGAGGACACCGTGGCCGCCGGTACGCCCCGCGTCGTCATCGACCTCACCGACGTCACGTTCATCGACTCCTCGGGCCTGGGCGCGCTGATCGCCGGGCTCAAGGCGACGCGCCGGGCCGGCGGTGACCTGCGGATCGCACAGGTGCCCGAGCAGGTGATGACCGTGCTCCGACTGACCAACCTCGACCGTGTGCTGCGCGCCCACCCCACTGTGGCGGACGCGTCCCGTGACTGGTGAGTACGTGCTCGACGGCCTCGCGGTCCCCCAGAGCCTCAACGAGCTGCACGACCTGCTGGAGCGGGTAGGCGCCGAGCACCCCGAGCTCACCGAGTCGGACCTGATGCTGTTCGAGACGGCCGTCATCGAGGTGGCCGGCAACGTCGTCGAGCACGGCCGGCCGCCGGGCGAGGTGCGCTGGGCGTTCCGGCTCCAGGTGCACCCCGACCGCTTGGAGGCGCGGCTCTCCGACGGCGGACAGGAGTACCCCGGCGGCACGTGGGGCACCGAGATGCCCGACAGCATGGACGAGGACGGGCGCGGCCTGGCGCTCGCCGACGCGGTCCTGCACTCGCTCACCTACCAGCGCAGCGACGACGCCAACCACTGGACGATGGTCCGCCGCTACGGGTGAGCCGTCAGTCCGAGGGGCGTGGCTCCTCGGCCAGCTGCTTGATCCGCGACAAGCGGCGCTCCCAGCCGGCCGCCAGCCGCTCGAGGTCGCGCGCGACATCGGAGAGTCGCCCACCGATGGCCCGGTGGACCAGCTCGCGTCCCTGGTGCTCGGCCTCGACGAGCCCGGCGCCTCGGAGCACCTCCAGGTGCTTGACGATCGCCTGCCGCGACACCGGAAGCTCCCGGGCCAGCGCCGACGCGGACGCCGGCGCCTCGCCCAGCCTGGTCAGGATCCTCCACCGCGTGTCGTCGGCGAGCGCGGCGAACACCGACGTCGGCGCCGCGCTCACGCAGCGCCGTCCGTGCGCTCGACCCAGGTGCGGGCGGCGGCGAGCTCGCTCGTCCAGCCCTCCACGTTGCCCTCGCGGTGCGCCAGCCAGTCCGCGCGCTCCTTGCCGAGGCCGGAGAAGCCGCTCTCGGCCACCCGCAGCGTGACCCCGCCCGCGCGCGGCTCGATCCAGAACTCCACCAGCGTGCCCGCGTCCGAACCGGGGTCGACCCAGCGGTAGGAGATGTACGACGGGGGCCGTGACGCCAGGACCCGGAGCCGGAACTCGCCGTGCGCGGGGTGTCGGAGGACCGCGTCGTCCCCGGTGACCACCAGGTCCGGCGCGGGGTCCACGGCGCCCTCGTTGATCCACCACCCGGGACGGGACACGAGGTCCCACACCCGCTCCACCGAGGCGTCGATGTCGATGCTCCGGTCGATCCGGTCCAGAGGGTCGAGGTCGGTCTGCTGGGGGTCCGGCACGGTGGTGCTCCTCTCGTCAGGTCTGCAACCTGACGATTGCATATTGGGAGCCCGCATGCAACCTCGCCATTGCAGATCTGCGGCCGGACCCGGTCCTCTCCTGGACTCCGAGCGCGGCTCGGATCGCCCGGCGGCGGCGCTCGTTCCGGCCGGTGACCCCGGAAAAGGCCGGAAACGGTGCGAAACAGCCGCTGGATGACCCGAAGACGACCGATTCCGAAGGCGATTTCCGCGTCACGGGCCGCGTCACGGAGCGTCTCTTCTCCAGAGGAGGCACACCGATGAGCACACCCCCCCGATCCGGTGCGAGCCCGTCATGAACGCAGTCGGCAGCACCGTCAAGATCATCACCTGCCCCGCATGGTGCAACGTCTCGCAGAGCACGCACGAGCGCGAGCTGCGCTGGGAGGGCCACGCCGTCCACTGGAGCGATGCCCGCACCGGTGACGGCTGGGAGATCCGGCACTCGACCGCCGTCGACGCGCGCGGCGTCGCCGCCGACGACGCACCTCGCCTCTACGTCTCGACGAACGGCGCCCTCTCGCGCGCCGGCGCCGAGGCCCTCGCACTCACTCTCCTCGCCGCCTACGAGGAAGCAGCTGACTGATCGGCTCTGGTGCGGCCGCGCATGGGGCGGTCGCACAGGAACCGAGCGGGGCCCACTCCGCATAGCGCGAACGTGCGGAGCGGGCCCCGCCCCAGTCGGTCACCACACCGGGGGACATTCGATCCCGGGCCCCATCCGCATACGCGCGGGTGGGGCTTCGTCGCGCCCGTCACGGCTCGGAGCTCTGTACCTCGCCGGGTACGGCGGAGCCTCAGCCCAGCACCTCGCGCAGGTTCCGGCGCACCCGCTTGAGCACGGCCCCGGTGTCGGACCCCTCCCCCGGACTGCCGTGCTGGGCGTACTCCAGGGCGACGTCGGCCTCGAAGAGGGCGCGCCGTACCTCCGGCCGGGTGTTGTCGAGCGTGCCCTGGACAGCCTCCACGGCGGCTTGGAGGCCGGCGTGGTCGAGATCGCCACGTTCGTGGTCGGCCAGGGCAGCGAGCAGCCGGGCACGCATCCGCTCGTACTGCTGGTCCACGGACCGCAACCTAGCGAACATCCGGTCGGACGGCGCCGTTGTCCGCGAACAGCGGCGCGATGCCCGGCGCGGACGACGGACCTCCGGCGAGCGCCTTCGCCGACCTCAGGCACCCCCACCCACGCCGGAGGCGAACATCGTCTGCACCTGGGCTGCGGTCAGCGCGCGGTTGAACACCGCCGGCTCGTCGAGACTGCCGGCGAAGTGCTCGCTGACCGGCCAGGACCGGTTGTAGAAGTTGATGCCGAACACCATCTGCATGCCGGACAGGTCGGCATAACCGGCTCGCAGGAAGCTCGTCGGCATCCCTGCGGCCGGGACCGGGTTGCCGTTGAAGTCCGTGCCGACCGTGCTGCCCTGGAGCTTCCCGTCCACGTAGAGGCTGATCGTGCCGCTGCCGTCGTAGACGCCGACCACCTGGTGCCACCGGCCGTCGTTCCAGGTCGGACCCTGGTTGCGGTAGTTGGTGGTCGCGGGCCCGAACGGGGTCCCGGCACCGGGCTGCTTCACCGCGAAGACGAGACCACCGTTGTTGTCCATCGTGATGGTGCGGTCGGTGTTGCCACCGGCACCGGTCCGGGTGTCGGTCTGGGCCAGGATGCTGCCACCCGCGGTCGTCGTGGTCTTGAACCACACCGACTCCGAGAACGCGTTCGGCGCCGCGATGGTGTTGGCAGACGAGACGTAGCCGGTCGACCCGTTGAGCGTCACGGCACTGTTGCCGGTGAGCGCACCCGCCACGCCCGTGGTGACTCCGCCCAGGAAGTCGCCGGGGTGGCTCGCGGTGGAGCTCGAGTCGGCGGCCGTGCTGCCGGTGTCGTTCAGGCGCCACCACACGAGCGGGTTCGACCCGGACATGGTCGTTGCGAAGGCCGCCGGCGCGCTGCTCGCGACCGTTCCCGACACGGCGGTCGACTGTGCGCTGGTGAAGGTGCCGTCACTGGCGCTCACCCGGTAGCTGTGCGTCGACCCGGCCGCGAGCCCGGCGTCGTCGAAGCGCAGCACCGGACGACTCCACGGATAGGACTCCGCCGTCAGGGTGGTGATCGGCGTGGACGCCCCGTCACGGTAGAGCCGGTAGGTCAAGGTGCCCGAGTCGGCGTCCTCCACCGTCGGGATCTCCACGGTCAGCGTGTTGGCCCTCGTCGGCTGGACGGTGATCAGCAGCTGAGCCCCGAGAGTCGCCGGCTGTCCACCGAAGGGGTCGGAGTTGATGTTCCTGCCGGGGACAGCCGGAGTGGCGTGGTTGCCGTTCGCCACGAACCGGGTGAGGTAGGTCTGGCTCACCCTGTTCACGGTCGTGAAGTCACCGCCGACGATGATCTGGGTGCCGTCGTTGGTGATCGCGTGCGGTCCCGTGGCAGCCGCCCCGGAGCTGTTGGTGTTCGGCGTCCAGTGCACGAACCCGCCGTCGCTGAGGTTCTGCGCGACCAGGAAGTGGTGGATGAAGCCGGAGCGGCCGGTGCCCCCGACGAACCCGCCTGTCGCGCCGCCTCGGTTGAAGGCGCAGTCGTGCTGGTGGGAGCCCTTGTAGAGGATGTTGTTCATGATCGTCAGGCCCTGGGAGGCGCCGAGGCACGACGACAGCCAGTTCATGCTGCCGTTCGAGATGGTGGCGGAGTACGTGCCCTCGAAGCAGCCCGGCGGGTCCCCGACGCCGGTCACGTACGCGTTGGTCCCTTGCACCACGATGGAGCTCACCCGCCCGGCGCAGTTGGTGTTGATGGGCTGAGCGGTGTTCGCCGCCCACTGCTCGGTGTCGCCCGTGGTCGGGTCCAGCGAGGTCATGCCGCCGCTCGAGACTCCGTTGACCCCCACGAAGTTCCCGCCGGTGAGCACCCGGGTGCCGTCCGGCGAGACCGCGATCGCCAGCACGTTGGGCGTGTAGGTCGTCGGCGTGCAGAAGGGCTGGTTCGGCTGGCAGACGACGGGAGCCCGGTTGAGGAACGTCGGGTCGAACGCGGTGTTCAGCGCCCCTGTCGACGCCGTCACGGACGCCATGTTCGCCCTTGCGGTGTTCCGGACCGTCGTGAAGTCGCCACCCAGGTAGACCGTCGAACCGGTGGAGTCGATGGATCGTACGGCGCGGTTGGCATTGGGGTTGAACGACGTGTTCAGGGTTCCGCTCGCGAGGTTGATCGCCGCGATGCGGCCTCGCGACGTGCCGTTGACCGTGGTGAACGCGCCACCGACGTAGAGCGTGCTCCGGTCCGGTGAGACGTCGAGGGCGTAGACCCGGCCGTTGAGCCTGACGTTGAACGACGTGATCAGGGCACCGGTCGAGCCGTTGAACGCGGCGAGGTACGTTCGCGCGGTCTGCGAGCCCGACTGCCCGGCTCCGGGCTTCACCGACGTGAAGTTCCCACCCGCGTAGATGACGCCGTTGGCCGTGGCCAACGCGTCCACCGGTCCGTTGGGCTGCCAGATCGGCGACGCGACACCGCTGACCGCCTGGTCGTTGGTCGCCGCCTGCGCGGGTGACGCGACCCACGCCAGCACGGAGGCCGGAAGAGCGAGAAGGGCCGCTGCTGTGACGAGTCTGCCCCGTGTACCTGCGCGAGAGTGCCTCATGATCGATCCCCGGTCAACGATGGTTGCTGCTGGTGAGTGGCGGCTCTCGTGCGGACGTCGCACAGGGCCGGCCCGGGCAACGTACGCCGGGCGCGGGGCATGGGCCTTCATCACTTCCGGGGAAACCGACCCAACAGCCCTGCCTGCCTCGTCGCCCGCATCTCGCCCCCTCGGGTGAAGTGCTCGCCACTGCTGATCGGGTTGGCTCGGATGGCCTCTCTACGAAGGTGTCCTCCCGATGAGGGCACCTCTCCCTGTGGAGGGCCGCGCCCCGCCGCTCCTGCCTCGGCACGCGCGGCGGGGCGTTCCCATGCCGTCGCCGAACGCACCGTCCTCTGCCGAAGAGTCGGTGACACGACGGCGGCTGCCTAGGGCAGGGGAA
This sequence comes from uncultured Actinomycetota bacterium, assembly GCA_963742195.1. GTDB lineage: Bacteria > Actinomycetota > Actinomycetes > Propionibacteriales > Nocardioidaceae > Nocardioides. The sequence continues at coordinate 11,412 of CAVULA010000002.1, read as the reverse complement.
CGTTCCGCCCCGTCGAGTCCGGTCTCCGCACGAGGGCAGGATCGATGGTCCGCTCGGTGTCCGGAACGAAGCCGTTCGCAACCGCCCACAGCACCGCCTGGGTGCGACGCTCGACGCCGATCTTGCGGTAGGCCGTCCGGATGTAGGACTTGATGGAGTTGATGGTCACATGCGCCCGTTCGGCGATCTCCTGGTTGCTGAGCCCGCGGGCGATCAGGGCGATGATCTCGGCCTCGCGGGGGGACAGCCCCGCTGCTCGGCCGGGCCAGTCGCCGGCCCCGTCGACGCTGCTCTCCTGGTCTCCGGTCAAGATCACTCGCTCACCGGCCAGGATCCGCTCGAGAGCCTTCACGATCGCCGGTCCGGTGAGCACCTTGGACAGGTAGCCGCTGGCTCCGCCCGACATCGCCTCGTGGATCAGGTCGGGGCGCAGGTTCCAGCTGTAGACGACGACCTTCGCACCGCTCTCGCTCACGAAGTCCGCCAAGTTGAGGTCCTCCCCCGTCACCTGGCCGAACGTGTCATAGAGAACGACGTCGACGTCGCTGATGACAGGCATCGACGCGCCGATCTCGACCACGTCGATGCGCTCGTCCGCAAGGAACGAAGCGACACCTGCGATCACCACGGCATAGTCATCGACGATGGCCAGCCGGATGGGCGGCTTCACTGGGATCCCATGCACAGCACCGTAGACCCTCCGGGTGCCCACTGCGCCCACGCGAGGACCAGACGGTCCCTCCACGGCTGATCTTCTTGGACCGCAACCTGGCGGACAGCCGGTCGCGCCGGCGCCCGGGTCCGCGATCAGCAGCAGCGCGGAGCCCGGAACGAGCGACCGAACCTCCGGCCCGCCGGTGGGTCTGCATCGGGACACCTGAGCGCTGCAGCCCCCAGCGCGACGTACGCTGCATCCGATGCCCGCCGGCATTTCCCCCCAGTCCGGCGGGCATCGCCCTGTTTAGCCGACGTGCTGCGGGGAACGTGGGCCCTGGGGGAGAGCATTCCCGTCGTGCGGGGGCCGACGGGATGCCACCACCCACTCCGGGCGGCCATCGTCGGCTCGTCCGTCCGGCTGTCACCGGTCCGGACGACGTGCCGTGGCCCTCGTCCCAGAGCCGAGATAGCCGAATTCGGTGACGACATCCGGCCGGTTCGCTGTCTAGCGTGACCCTCATTGGCGGGCTCACATCCTTGTCGCAACCGGGGGAGACGAACAGGGCGTTGCGCGAAGTGGGCCCGCCTCTTGGCGCCCCGTCCCCGTCGCCACTGCTCAGGCCCACGCGGCACGAACCGCGCTCCTCGTCCCGCGCAACACCGCATCCTCCTGCCCGTGTCGGGTACGGAACCCGTAACCACCTCCACCACGTCGGGGGGCTCGGACAGGAGATGGCCAGGCTCACCGGCCACGCCGCTGCCGGCTGGTGGTGAACCGCGTGACGCGCCCGCTGGAGACCGAGGCCCCGGTGGGCGCGTCATCGGGTGACCCAGGCTCACGCGACGCTCATGACTCCCCCACCGAGGTGTGCCGCTGGGGTTGCGTCCGGTGGTTTCATGGAAGGTGCCGGGCTACCCCCACGAAGCCCGGAAGTGGCGCTCCCCTGGATGGTTCCCCCACACCGAGGAGCGCCGCGCTACACCGTGGCGCCACCGCCTCAGGGAAGCTGGGCTGCGCGGCGCGTCCACCTATCGCCAGGAAGCCTCTTCGGGTTCGAGCGAGCCCTCAGTGGATGGTTCGGACGCCGGCGCCTTGTCCAGGTGGGCGTAGCCTGTCACCGGCTGGGAGGATCAGGCGGGATGACCACGACGAAGCTCCACGCGATCCCGGCGACACCCACAGGGACGAGCAGGCGGTCCACAGCGACACCGGCGCGAACGTGAACGACGGTCGGCCCTGCGTCCTGGGGGACCGAGCTTCCGCATTCGTGGGCGTCGCGTACCCGATCTTCGTCGAGCAACCAGAGTCCTTCGCGTGGGTGGCGCGGCGACCCTGCTGGCGCTGTCCTCGTGCGGCGGAGGTGACAGCTCCTCGGAGTCGTCGGCGATGACGCCGTCAGCGGTTCCCGAGGCCCCGCTCGGGACCTACACCAGGTCGCTCAAGGCATCCGATCTGCCACCGTCACCGGCCCCGAGCTCACTGACCAAGCCGAGCACTGGACCATGAAGATCACGACGTCAGGCGCCCCAGCCGGAGGGCCGGCCTTGGAGCTCATCAACGATGCCCGCGGATCGCTGGAGCATTGGTCCAGGGTTCGGCCGTCAGCAGCACGATCCGGTCGCCGTGCACCTGGAGCGACGGTCTCTGCACTAGTCGTGACAAATCCGGCGCCCCTTGCGCTGAGTAGGTAGGGCGCGCTCGTGTGGATCTCCCTGTCAGCACGGGCGCGCTCGCACAACCCCTGAGACTCAGCGGCACTTCGTTGATGTTCCGGGAGGTGTAGGTTCGACAGGGTCATCGCAGAGGCCTGCTACGCGCGGCCTCCGGGGGCTATGGCAAGTGCGGGCGCAGGCAGCCTTTAGGTGAAGCCCCCGCAAGGTCGGGGGAGATCTCCGGGGGCTTCACACCCAAGAGCGCGGCGCCCGCCGCGAGACCCGAGACTCCGGCGGGCGTCGCCCGTTTGAGTGCGGCGCTCCGGGAACGTGAGGCCGGGGGGTCCTGTCGTGCGGGGGTCGACGAGAGGCCCACCCACCTACTTGGCTCGATGCCCGCCGGACCCGTCCATCACATCTCCGGCGGGCATCGCCCTGCCGGCCGCGTTTGGTGCGCTCGTGGGCGGGGTAGGTCTCAGGTGCGCGCTCTCCGTGTCCTCGGAGAAGGCATCTCGGGTCTGCGCCTGCTGGGTTTGGGCCACCAGCGGGGCGCGGATGCCTGCCCCCCTGCTGGGTGATGTGACCTCCCACCCTGCCGTGTTCGCCTGGTGACTCGCGGCGTCTCGTGGGTGCGGGCCCGACACTGCGCGGGACGTCGCCACAAGAGGCGATGCCCGCCGGGTGGCCACCCAGACTCCGGCGGGCATCGTCATGCGTGCGAAAGCCCCGCGGCCGGGTCGGGGACCAGCCGCGGGGCTGTCCCCCACGTAAGAGAGGGACGCATCGGCGCGGCAGCCATGACGCAAGTACGTACTCCTCGAACGGTGGACGGTCCAATCGGTTCGGACCCGCTGGTCACAAGGACTAGCCACCTTCACCGAACGCAGGAGCCGCTGCATCCACCTATGGGCCTAACGTGAGTGACATCACCCCCCACGCGGCACAAGCCCCCTCCGTCGCGTACCCCCCGGTTGGACCCCCGCGCGGCAATTCCCGCGCGGGGGGTCTCGCCGAGACCCGGCTTCAATACGCCACACAGCTGCAGCGCCTACTCGGCCGCTTGGGGTTACGTTTGACTGCCTCTCTACGTAGGTGTCCTCAAATGAGGGCGCCTCTCCATGTGGAGGGCGGCGCCCCGCCGCTTCTGCTCATACATCGCGGCGGGAGGTATCACAGCGCTGGAGACACGAGCCGTCTGCGAGCGTTGCCAATCAGTACTTCGGCCCAAAGAAGCCTTTGCGGCCCGTTTTGGCCTCCTGGGCGACGGGTTCCACAGGTGCTGGTGCGACTTGGTTGGGATCCTGCTGGGTGGCGAGCGCGTACAGCAATCGATTCGTCTCGCGTTGCGTCACAAGCTGCGCCTCTGCAACCTCTCGGAGTCGCTTGATCTCCTGGATCAATGCCAGGTCAAGGGTTCCCATGCCGCGACCCTAGGCCACCCAATGCTCGACGGAAGAGGGCGCCTCTCCGTGTGGATGGCCGTGCCCCGTCGTTCCTGCTCACACACCGCGGCGGGGCGTCTGTCTGCCATCTCCCAACGTCCTCACACGCCGATGTGAGGCTTGCGCTACTTCGACCCGTTCCTGGCCGCTCAAGTCGTCAGCCGGACTGTGTGCGAGAGGTACCTGTCGACACGTCGATCAGCCAGCAGACGAGGCAGGCCGCGACCACCGGTCCTAGGAACTCTGCGCTGGGCACCGCCCAGTCACCCGCCTGGAAGTACAACGACCCCCACCATCGGAGCATGCGCTGATGGTCGATGCCCGCGAGCACGGGCGCGACAGCGACTCCCAGGAGCCAGATCCGACCGCGGTGACGCGCCCGTCCCCAAGCCAGAGCAAGCAGCGTCACCGGAACCAGGATCACCGCCGCGTCGAAAGCATGCACGGTCATCCCGGTCCAGAAGCTGTCCTTGATGATCTGCCACCGATACGCCTCCTGCAGCCCCCACACCGTGAGACCTGCCACAAGAGCACAGACGGCCCCGGCTACTCGATGATGGGCGTCGATGCCCCAGACCGCGAGCAGGGTGGCGTACAGGACGGCCGGCACCATCACCGAAGCGAACAGGTACACGTCGTAGCGGGCCGACCCCACACCCGCACGAACAGGTCGAACGCGTGCGTCGTCCACCACACTGACTTCTAATCCGCGCCAAGTGAGCTCTTGGTGGGTATTCGATGGGGACGCGACGAGCTGTTTCGCGGACCCAGGGGGCATCCTCTTCGGTATACGGGTCGATCCAGACCCAGGCCTTTCGGAGGGCATCGCGTCGACCGGGCCCTTACGGATCTGGTCCTCCACCTGCCGAGTAGGTGCCTACGCAGCGGGGATCACGTACTTCCCGCGGAACAGGCCGTTCGGGTCGTACGTGGTGCGGAGCTGGCGAAGCCTGGTGTAGTTCGAGCCGTAGTATGCCGAGATCGGCCGTCCGGGCTCCAGGTAGTTGATGTAGGCGCCGACCGATGCGGACCCGAACTTGGTGTGCCCGGTCGAGATCCAGTTGTACGTCGACGTCGTCACCGACGAACTCGGCGGAGACGAGAAGTCGACCCTCCACTGCACCGAGCCGGCCGCGGTGCGCCAAGGGAATGCGGTGTCCGCAACAGCCTTGCTCGCCACGGCGCCACCGAACGGCTCCCAATACAACGTCGTCGTCGAGTTCGTCTTTGCCCAGGTCCGCAGGTAACCCGAGATGGCGGAGATCTCGGCCCTCGTCAGTGCGCGGCCGAGGATGTCGCTTCCGGAGAGATACACGCGGCGAGTGAGCCGACCGGCGGGCGCGGCTAGCTCTGGCTGTCGGTGTACCCGGTGCAACCGGCAACCTGCTGAAGGGCCTGGAGGTGGGTGTACTGCCGGGTTGTCGTCGCCGCGGGGGTGCGACCGATTGCCGCGACCAGCGCATTGACCTCAGCTGTCGCCGACGTACCGAGGGCGAACACGATGATGCTCGGCGTCACCTGCTGCGAGCCCGTGACCAGGTGCAACACGGACCAGCTGGTCCTCGGTGCGGCGGCGCTCCGCCGCTGCCAGCCGGCGATGACGGACTCCATGTCCGCATCGGTCCAGCGCAGTGTCGCGTAGCCGACTGGCATCGCCGCACTGGTGGCGAACGTGTACTCGGTCACGACGCCGAAGTTCCCGCCCCTCCTCCGCGGCAGGCCCAGAACAGCATCGGGTTCTGCGAGGCGCTGGCGCGGACGGTACTGCCGTTGGCGAGCACGACCTGGATTCCTCGGAGAGCATCGCACGTGAGGCCGTACTCGCGGTCCTCGAAGCCGATGCCGCCTCCGAGGATGAGGCCGGAGACCCCAACCGTCGCACAGGTACCCGTGGGGACCGTCCGGGCGTATGGCTCCAGAGCCGCGTGGACGGAGTACAAGCTGGCACCGGCACCGACGACGACGGTGTGGTTGCTGCTGTTGTAGGTGACCGCGTTGAGTCGCCGCAGATCGAGCTGGATTCCCTGGTCGCCTGCCGGACGCGCCGACGTAGGAGTGGCCACCAGATCGGGGCGCGAACGGCGTCGTGAAGCCGGAGCCGAACTTCACCGTGGTCACGACGTCGGCCACGTTCGCAGGCTTCACCACGGCGAGTGGTCGCTCCGCGTCGTAGATCGGATCGTACAGTTGCAACGCGGTGAGGTAACCCGATGTGCTCGGCAGCACGACCGATCCGACAGTGACGCTGCGAGGGCCTGGAGGTCGGTGGTGGTCGGTGCACCGGTCGCTGCCGCGCTTGCGAATGGCGAGACAGCCCCGTGGCCCGGCCGACGACCGCAGCTCCGGCCACGCCTGTCCCTGCGACCAATAACGACCGGCGTGTCAGCGCACGGTCCTTGGTCAACCCGTAGTCGATGATCCGCCGCGCCGGCGCAACCCGATCCTCCATGACACTCCCCCTGAACCTACCGGCCCCCCCGTCAAGCCGCCGAGGACCCCGCCGGCAGCCCCCCATCATGCTCCCGAAGGGACCGGCCTGCATCAGCCGCCAGACGATCCCCTGTCCGGGCTCCAGGTAGTTGGTGTGGCGTCGATCCATGCGACGACCGACGTTGCATTGGCGCTCGTCGGTGGCTCGGACAACGGCGGCTCATCGGTGTCGTCCTACACCGCGGCTGCACGCTCCACTGGATCTAACGGCGCGACCTGCACCGGGGCCGCCTGGACGAACGAACATGCATGTCCCAAGAACACATCTCAGCCGCGCCGAAGAACGCTGGGCGCGCGAGGAGCGAACGTACTCACATGCCGATGAGAGTTCGTCGCATGGGGTGCGCCGCAGTCCCGCACGGGCTCCGGTGCGGCTCTGGGGAGCGGGACGGCCCTGGTCGCGCCCTCGGTGGTGCGCCCTGGCTTGGTTGCAAGTCGGTTGTCGTCAAGACGCCTGGCCCGGGCTACCGGGTGGGGCGGACGCGTCGTACCAGCGCAGCACCCGCAGCGCCCTCAAGGTGTTCCACCGGCTGAGCGTGCCGTCGGGTTCCTCGAACCGGAAGTGGACCGCGCCGGCGTGGGTGTTCTTGAGCAGCCAATGCCCATCGGTTCGGCGCTTGGCGCGGACAAGGTCGATCGCTTCGGCCAGCCGCGGATCCGGAGTGCCACCACGCAGGGCGAAGTACTCCGTGCCCTTGAGCAGGTCGTATTGCCAGCGTGGGGGGTAGGAGAACAACGCCCACTCAGGGTCTCACCTCCTCGCCGGTGCGTAACGATCGGAAGAGGTTGCGCCGGAGCAAGTACCCTCTCGCCGTTCAGGCGGCCCGGCGGACCACCTCAGATCCGCCGGTATGGCGCTCCCACACCTCAGCAGGGCGTCGATCACGTCGAGGGTGCTTGCGAACGACGACGGCGCCGGCCGCGTCTCGGCCCAGCAGTTCCAGCCACCATCCGGCATCTGGTCGGCCAGAAACCGCTGCACCACCGGGTCGACGTCGACGCCCAAGTAGGTCCCGATCAGGATCGTGCCGCAGCGTTGATGCAGCAGTCCTCCTCGCCGGAAAAGAACGGCAGACCGTCGCACTCCCAGCGGCAGTTGCGCGCCACCAGGTGTGCGTCTCCTGCATCACCGGACTGTCCGGCGGCGTGCCCAGGTGGCACAGGCGAGCAGGACCCGGTACGTCGCGGCCACGGCAGCGCCCGGCTCGCCACCCGATCCGTCGGTCGACGCCTCGCCCAGCTCCGCCTCGGGCGACGGCCACGGCGGCGGTGGCTCACCAGCAGCCAGAGCCCGTGCAGTGTCCGCTGCGAACGCAGCGGTATCCGGAAAGCAGGCTGCGTTCGCCCACAGCCATCGGAGCCCAGCAGCGCCAGCAGCCGAGCACCCAACCCTCGTGCCCCACCGGGCTCGCTCGGTGGCCACCACGGTCTCCTCGGCGTCGAGCAGATCCCGCAGAACCTGCCAGCGGATCGCCGAGCCGCCTGCAGCAGCCACCGCACAACCGGATCGTCCACGGACGTCGGCGCCGTTCGTGGCTGGAAAAGGCCCTGATCCTCCGCCGACTCCATCCCTGAACCGTAATCGGAAGAAGCGCACGCATCTGCCGCTGTCCGGTCGCACTCTCATGCCGGCGGTCTCAACGGGTCATCGCAACACATCCTTGATCCGAGGGCGTGCCCCTCAGAGCGGTGTTCCTTATGCCGCCGGTGTGCAGCTCCAGGTCCAGGACGTACCGTCGGGGGAAATTCGGTGATGATCTCAACCAGGCCGAATGAGTACATGCCGTCAGCGGGAATGGTGTACGAGGTGTCCCAGTAGAACGGAATAGCGTCGAAACCATTCGAGACGGGTCCCGCGTACATCCCCGAACTCGCTGGTACGCGCTCGAGGGTGATGACCTCGCCGACTCGGTAGGTGTACCCGCCGACGAAGTAGGCAGTACTTCCGGCTTCCGTTGATGGTCGAACATCCCTGCGAGAGACGCTTGCGGGGCTACTTCCCGTCAGGTTCAGGGAGGCTGAGGCTGCTGGCTTCTTCGAGGAGACGGTCAAGGTGGCGGTCTCGTTGGCGCCGGCAGCGGCCGGGGTATAGGTCACGGTGACCGTGCACTCTTCTCCGGCCCAAGGGCGACCGCGGTGCACCGGTTGCCTCCGGCCGGGATGGTGAACGCGGTGCCGGTGAGCGTCACTTTCAGGGACGCGGTGGATGTGCCACCACGGTTTGTCACGGTGAACGTCTGTGGCACCGGCACCCCGACCGTCACGCTGCCGTAGTCCGCCGGCGATGTCGCGGAGAACGACAGCGCAGGGGCCGTGCCCGCGTCAGCCGGTGGTGCCACGGCAAGCGCGGTGGCCGCCAGGGCCAAGATGGGCAGAGCACGGGTCCACCGACGCATGATGGTCTCCTCCGATGCAGGCGCTGACGAGCCGCGTGAGAGGTGCGCCGTGCGGCGCTCGATCCCTACGGACAACTTCGCAGGTACCCCGCATCCCGACATGACACCTTTCGGCCAGGGGCTGCGCGCCCGCTGCAACGCACTCACATGCCGCTATCCGGGCGTCTGCTCATGCCGGTGTCAGGCTCAGCGATGGCGTGCATGCAGAGCCACCGTGATGCGGTAGACCGTGTCCGGCTCGTTAAGGTCGACCTCAATCACTGCGGTGTCAACGATCTGCCGAATGGCGAACGTATCCGCCGCGTGGGCCATGTCGCTGCGCGCCAGCGCCCGGAGAATCTCTCCCGCTAGCGCCAATCGCTTGTCCGAGTCCATGGACGCCCTCTCATGCCGTTCCCGGATCTCATCCGACTTCAACCAGGCAGGGCGACGCCGTCCGGCGCCCCCGCATCCGGCGGCGCCACCCAACCACTGGACACTTCGAGCCGTCCGGTGAACGAATTGGTTGGCGCGAGAGCCTCGACGCGCGCCAGCTAGGACCCGCGGAAACCCAATCACTACATCTGTAGCGCACTCACATGCCGCTGTCCGGTCGCGCGCCCGTGCCGATGAGCGTGCGCCATGCCGGCATTGTGATTCGGCGAGGGCGTGTCTCACGTAGGTTGCCTGGCAACGACGGGAGTCTGTAGTGGACGATGACACACGAGAAAGCCACATACCCCCGATCGAACCGTTCCCGAAGGGTCGGCTCGGGCACTCACCGGCCCCGATGCCCGTCCCCTGCATCGACAGCCACGGTGGTGTGGATGGTCATCGGGTGGACTCTCCTGGCACTGATGCTCCTCGCTATCGCAGCAGTCGGTGCGTACCTTTCTCTTCGGCATCCAGGATCGTGCTTAGGGTGAATTGATCGGGCAGCCATACTCGTCCGCTCATGCTGCTGTCCGGTGGCACGCACATGCCGATGTCCGGTCAGGACACTCCTGGCTCAGCGATGGGTCGGGTTGACGAAGAACTCGGTGGTCACCTCGCCGTTGGCATTGACCGTGAAGTGGGCGTGGAAGAGTTGCAACACCTGCGACCCGTCGTCGCCGTGGGCGACGTAGTGGCCCAAGTCGGAGTCCACCTCGGCGAGCACGTCGCCGCCCCGGACGCTACGGATCGTCTCCAGGTCAAACTGGAAGAAGGACGCGGTGTAGGAGACCCCGGTCCCGTCCAGCGGAACTTCGGTCGCCTTGCCCCGGAAGTTGTCGGTGAGCCGGAAGCTGCCCGTGTCGGTGTCGAGGGTCAGGTGGGTGATCGTGCGCCCCTCGACTGTGACCAGGTACAACTCGGTCTGGCAGATCACCGACTCGTCGGAGAAGGATTCGGTGAACCGGTCGTGGTTGGTGAAGGTGACGATGGACGCGGCGTGTGCTGGTTCTGGGACCAGCGCCAGGCCGAGACCGATCAGCCCGAGAGACGTGGCGATCGCTTTGGTGCGCAGCACGGTGGGCTCCTCCTACCCGGAGATACTGGTAACCATCCAGGTTCGCACCACTCACCCGGGCTGTTGTATCCCCAAGTCGGGCCACGTAGCCCGCGGCCCCCTACGTCCTCACATGCCGGGTTGGTCGGAAATCAACCGTGCGTCGAGTCGCGGTGGTTTTCGGCAAGACGTTCGACGATGTGTTGATCGAGGCGGAGTTTCGGATCTCGCCATCGCGGCTGCGGTTCACGCTTCGCTTGCTCTTGCGGCCAGCCATCCACCAGTCGAATGCGAAGAAGGCGCAGATGAGCAGGGCGATGGCCCCGATGACGAGGAAAGTGGTCACGGGCGTGCCCTTCGAAGGACGAGCGCGTCACCGTGGCGCCTCGACTTGAAGCACACGACGCCATACCCGATCGGCACCGACATCAGCGACTTCGCCATCTCTGTGCCCGCCACGGACGCACTCACATGCCGTTGTCCGGGCGCGAACTCTCATGCGGCGATGAGGGCCTTCTGACATGGCGATGAGCGGTAGATACTCAGAGCCGTGACCGGTCACCCCAAAGTGAACAAGCTGAAGCGGTTCTCCGTCTGTCTGTTGTTTCACAAGTGGAAGAAGGTCGCCTATCCGCGTACTGCTGACGGGGAAGCCTCAGGTACGTTCCTGCGCTGTCAGCGATGTGGGACGGAGAACCACGAGGCTGGAGGAACCGGAGGGGGGCATGGGTCATCAGACTGGATTGCCCCCGGCTTCGGATAGCAGGCAGCAGGAGTGCCCGGGAGCCGCGCAACGTCCTCACATGCCGCTGTCCGGCTTACGCGCCAGCCAGGGCGCACAGGCGCTTCGGCTTCGGGGCTAGGTGCCTCGCTGCCACTTCCTTGAGCCACGCGATGAGAGGCAGTGCCTCAAGGTCGCCGGGGCCGACCCATCGCACGGCGTCTGTTGAACCACTGGACTCCGGCCGGACTGACCCAGCCACGACCTCGACCTCGTAGATGATTCGGACCGAGTGAAGCCGCACTTCTTCCCCGCATCCACTCGGCGACGTCAGTCAGCACATCGAGCAGGCCACGCACTCGCACTTCGAGTCCGGTTTCTTCCATGAACTCGCGCACAACGCACTCTTCCGGGGTCTCGCCGAACTCCAGCCCACCACCGGGTAGCCACCACGTGCCTGGGACCCCTGTGTCGGACGAGGCGCGCACGAGAAGGACCCCGTCGTCACGTCGCGCCACGCCATACGCAGCCACACGCTGACGTTTGGTCACTACTCGCATGCGGGCCATCCTGCCGTGCGACTCA
>CAVULA010000001.1:0-379651 GCA_963742195.1 uncultured Actinomycetota bacterium | reverse complement strand
CTCCAAGACGATCCGATCGTGGACGTGCAGCTCAAGGCCGACCACCACACCGCTCGGGCGCGGGTCGCCACGGCCGAGGAGAAGCCCGAGCTGTGGCGCATCATGACCGCGACCGGGACGCCCTACGACGCCTTCCAGGCCAAGTCCGACCGCGAGATCCCGGTCGTGGTCCTCGAGCCGACGGACGCGTGAATCAGGCGCCAGGACCGCCGAACGGCGGAGGTCCGAGAATCGCCACGGCGCCTGTGCGCTGGGCCGCCAGCCCGATTCGCTCGATGTCGAGTGGGGCGGCGGCCGGGAGCGCGCGCTCAGCGGCTGGTTCGCCCGCCGCCCGGAAGAAGTCCTCCATCGCTCCGCTGCCGGGCGTTATGAGGATGAGCGTCCGCGCCGTCTCGGAGGTGACGAGATATGCGTGCGGCACGCCGGCCGCGACCGAGACGAAGCACCCGGCTGTGAGCAACCGTTGCTCGCCGTCGAGGTGCATGAGCGCCTCGCCGTCGAGGACGTAGAAGGTCTCCTCCTCGGCGGGGTGGGTGTGGAGTGGAGTGACCTTGCCACGGCGGGCGAGCTCCTCCACGAGCAGGTATGCGCCTCCCGTCTGGGCGCGCGTCGCCTTGAAGATCAGCAGATCGTTGTTGAACCAAAGCGCCTCGCCCTCGCCCGGATCAAGCGTGATCGGCGCGCGGGTCTTGCTCGCGGTTGCCGGCATCTCAGCCTCCTGTGGTAGATTTATGAGACTAACGTCTCATAATGAGCATGTCAATCTCATATGAAGCCACCGGCCGGACAACACAGAAGGCGCGCACGCGCGCCGCTCTGATCGACGCCGCGCGGCAACTCCTGGTCGCCGGCCAAACGCCCAGCGTGGAGGACGCGGCGGAGGCGGCGGCGGTGTCGCGCGCCACCGCGTACCGGTACTTCCCCAACCGGCGGGCCCTGCTCGTGGCCGCGCATCCCGAGGTCGAGGCCACCGACCTGCTGGGGGAAGACGCGCCCCACGATGCGCGCGAGCGGCTCGACCGCACGATCACCGAGCTGATCGGACTCACCGTCGACACCGAGCCGCAGCTTCGGACGATGCTCCGGCTGTCGCTCGAGCCGGGCCCGCATCAGGAGCTGCTGCTCCGCCAGGGCCGCGCGATCGGGTGGATCGAGAAGGCGCTGGCCCCGCTCCAGGCGCGGCTCGACCCGGCGGAGCTGCACCGCCTCGTCATCGCCATCCGGGCGGCGTGCGGTATCGAGGCGCTGGTCTGGATGACCGACGTAGCGGGCCAATCCCGCCAGGAGGCGTCCGAGCTGATGCGGTGGTCGGCGCTCGCGCTCCTGCGAACAGCGCTCGCGGAAGCCGACGAGCGCACAGGACCGCGGTGACGCGGCGTAGGCAGCCGGCGGGACATCTCGGGTTGTCACGGTTTCGTAGTACGTCCACAGCGTGACCACGAAGCCGTCACGCTCATCGACGCCTGGCTCCACCCGAGGCTCGAGAGCCGCGAGCGGACAGCCGGAATCGACGAGCCCCTGCGCGAGCTCGATCTCGAATTGCGCGCCCTGATGCGCGACAGGCGCCACGCGGGCGAGGACGCTGCAAGGCATCAGCCGCAAGGCGAGCCTGTTCGAGTTGTGAAGGACGATCATGTCCTCGCTCGTGAGGCCAAGCGATGACGCGATCGACAAGGCCGCGGCGACGGCACGCGCGACCTCTGACTCCTGAATCGTTGTTCGACCCCTGTCCTCTCGGGCGAGCGTTGTGACCGGAAAGCACAAGCTGGTGGCGCCGGGTCCTACCGGCCTGGTGAGTGCGCGTGCGGTCCGATGGTTTGCTGAAGTCTGACCACACCAGGGGCGTGGCTCCTGAAGACCGTTTGGGGGGAAGCATGGAGTTCGTACGGCTGGGCAACACGGGGCTGAAGGTCAGCCGGCTCGCGCTGGGCTGCATGAGCTATGGCGATCCCACCACCCCGGGGGCGCATGAGTGGTCCCTCCACGATGACGACGCGCAACCGTTCTTCGAGCAGGCCGTCGAGCTGGGCATCACCTTCTGGGACACCGCGAACGTCTACCAGGCAGGGACCTCGGAGGAGGTCGTCGGTCGCGCTATCACGCGCTACTCCCGGCGCGAGGACATCGTGCTGGCCACGAAGCTGTTCGGCAAGATGCACGACGGCCCGGGTGGACAGGGGCTGTCGCGCAAGGCGATCCTGGAGCAGATCGACGCGTCGCTGGCCCGGCTGGGTACCGACTACGTCGACCTGTACCAGATCCATCGCTTCGACCCGGAGACTCCCGTCGAGGAGACCATGGAGACGCTGCATGACGTGGTCAGGGCCGGCAAGGTCCGCTACATCGGCGCGTCCTCGATGTACGCGTGGCAGTTCGCCAAGCTGCAGCACGCTGCCGACCTCGGCGGCTGGACGCGGTTCGTCTCGATGCAGAACCAGTACAACCTGCTGCGCCGCCAGGACGAGCCGGAGCTGATGGCGATGTGCGCCGACATGGGCGTCGGCCTCGTGCCGTACTCGCCCCAGGGCAAAGGTCGGCTCGCTCGCCCGTGGGGCGAGCAGAGCTTGCGATCCACCGTCGACAAGGTCGTCCAGGCCTTCGACTCCCCACTCGACGAGCCCGTCGTCAACGCGGTACAGCAGGTCGCCGAGGCCCGCGGCGTGACGATGGCCCAGGTCGCGTTGGCGTGGGTGCTGAAGCACCCCGCCGTCTCCGCTCCGATCGTGGGCGCGACCAAGCAACATCACCTCCCCGAAGCGGTCGCGGCGCTGGACTTGGCTCTCACGGACGACGAAGTCAGCGCGCTGCAGGAGCCCTACACCCGCCAGGGACCTTCCTGGTTCTGACGAGCCCAAGACCAACCACGGCCGCCGCGGTGATCGAGCTCCCTCGAGACCTGCCGATTCTCGAGCGCGACGCGGTGCGGCTCGTCGTCCGCGACAGCGAGGATCGGATCCTGCTGTTTCACACGCACGAGATCACCCTGCCCGAGCTCGGCGTGTGGTGGGAGCTGCCCGGCGGTGGTATCGACGAGGGCGAGACGTACCTGGACGCCGCGGTGCGGGAGCTTCGGGAGGAGACCGGAATCAAGGTCTCCGCGGCGCAGGTCGGCCGGCCGATCTGGCGGCGGACGGCGTCGTTCCGCCATCGCAAGCTCAGGCACCTCCAACACGAAGTGGTCGTCGAGGTGCGACTCGACGCGCCCGGCGCGGCGGTCGACGAGGGCGAGCGGCTCGATTACGAGAAGGAGGACTACTTCGGCTTCCGCTGGTGGAGCGTCGGCGAGATCGTCGGGAGCCCGGAGGCCTTCTACCCCGGACGCCTGCCGGCGCTGCTGCGGCGCTTCCTGGACGGCGACGAGATCGACGAGCCGCTCGAGCTCTTCTCCTAACGCGGCCCGAGGAGATCCCAGCGGTTGCCGGACACGTCGAGGAACACGGCGACCTGCCCGTACGGCTCCTCGCGCGGCTCGCTCACGAACTCGACGCCCGCCTCCCGCATCCGGTGGTACTGCGCACGGAAGTCGTCGACCCGCAGGAACAGGCCGACGCGACCCGCGAACTGGTCTCCCACCGCCCGCGCCTGGCGCTCGCCGTCGGCGCGCGCGAGCAGCAGCCCGGTGGCGGCACCGGGCGGGCGCACGACGACCCAGCGCTTGGGGCGTCCGTCGTTGGTCAGCGCGGGCGAGTCTTCGACCAGCTCGAAGCCAAGCGCATCGACGAAGAAGCCGATCGCCTCGTCGTAGTCGTCGACGATCAGAGCCAGCTGCTCAAGGTGCACGGCGGGAAGGCTAGTCTCGGCCCGTGCTCCTCCTGCTGACAGGCGCGAGCGGCGTGGGCAAGTCGACCTGTCGCATCGCCATCGAGGCGGCGCTCGGTGAGAGCTCGACTGCGTCGAGCTCCGCGACGTCGTCGCGATCCCGGCGGCGCCGGACGTCGCGTGGCGCCAGCGCAGCGTCGAGGCCGTCGTCCAGCGCGCGCTGGCCGGCGACCGTGACCTGTCTGCCGGAGACCCGGTCGCACCGGCGAGCTGATCGCCGCGCCGTCCGCCGACCGGCTCGACCGCATCGCCGTCTGCCTGCTGGACGCACGCGGCGTCGCAGACCGAGCGACTGCGCGCCGCGGCGAACCCGAGGAGCTGCTCCCGCGCCACGTCGCGTTCGCGGACTGGATGCGCGAGCACGTACGCGATCCTGGTCACATGCCCGAGGTGATCATGGACAACGGCTGGGACGCGATGCGCTGGGAGCGCCTGGCCGGCGCCGACTGGTCGTTCGACGTCATCGACACCAGCGGACGCGCCGCCGCCGACGTGGCGGCGGACTCGCTCGCGTGGGTCCGGGCCGTCCGGAGCTGTCCGTGACCGTGCTCGGCTACGACGTTCCCGTGATGCAGGCGCCGGTGGGGCGGGGCGCCGCTGCGGCGCTCGCCATCGCCGTGTCGCAGGCGGGTGGCCTCGGAACGCTCGGCGCGTCGTGGACCGAGCCGGCGACGCTGCGCGAGCAGATCCGCTCGATCGGGCGCGCGACGGACCGACCCTTCTGCGTGAACCTCGTGCTCGACTTCGAGCAGGACGAGCGGCTGGAGGTCGCGGCCGAGGAGCGCGTTCCGTGGGTGTCGTTCTCCTTCGGCATGCGCCGCGAGATGATCGCGCGAGCACACGCCGGCGGCATGCGCGCCCTGGTGCAAGTGGCGTCCGCGGATGCCGCCCGCGCGGCGGCAGAAGCCGGTGCGGACGCGCTGATCGTGCAGGGCGTCGAAGCCGGCGGTCATGTCCAGAGCGTCGTCGGGCTGCTGCCGCTGCTGGCGGAGGTCGGCCGCGCCGTGTCGCTGCCGCTGCTGGCCGCCGGAGGCATCGCCGATCCGGTCTCGGCTCGCGGTGCGCTTGCCGCCGGCGCGACGGCTGTGGTGATGGGCACGCGGTTCGTGGCCAGCGACGAGTGCGACGCGCATCCGGATTACAAGGCGCGCCTGCTCCGGGCGGAGGGGCGCGACACGGTGCTGACCCAGCTCTTCGACGTGGGCTGGGACGCCCCGCATCGCGTGCTCCGCAACAGCACCTACCAGCGCTGGGAGGCGGCAGGACGGCCCGACCCCGGCCGACGCCCGGGCGAGGGTGAAGAGCTCGCTCCGGGCGTCGTCCGCTACGCCGTCAACCTGCCGCTCGCGGGCAGCGAAGGCGACGTCGAGGGGATGGCGATGTATGCCGGCCAGGGTGTCGGAGCCATCGGTGCCGTCGAGTCGGCGGCCGAGATCGTCGAACGCTTCGCCGCCACGCTGCGCGCCTCCTGATCCTCAGCGGCCCTGCCGGATCTGGAGCAGGTTGCCGTCCGGGTCCTGGAACTGCGCGACGGAGCCCCACGGGAACTCGAGCACGTCGGAGACGAAGTTGACGCCGCGCGACTCGAACTCCTCGCGCGTCTTCCGAACATCGTCGGTCTCGATCGTCACCGACGCCGGCGGGCGTCCCATCACCGGCTGGGCCTGCCCCGGTGTCCCGGGCCAGAGCACGAGCTGGAACTCGTCCCCCTCGACGCCCACGGTCAGGAACCGCGGGCCGTCGGGCGTCGGGTTCTCGACCCGGTGCTCGAGGCCGAGCACGTTCGTGTAGAAGTCGAGCGCCCGGTCCTGGTCGCTGACGAGCACGCTCGTATAGAAGACGTTCTTCAGCATTGCGTTCCTCCGCTGGTCGTGGTCACTACGGCTATGACCCGCGACATGCGGAAGACGTGACCGCGCGGAATTTCCAAGGACTCCCGGCGTCCTGCCATGCCGAAGGCCACCAGCCATCCCCCGAAGGGAGTCCCCCCATGCAGTACGTCACGCTCCGCCGCCGCGCCGCGGCGACGATCGCCGCGACCGCCCTCGCCGCGATCTCGTTCGCCGGCTCGGCCTCCGCGGCGGTCGGCCCGGGCAGCAACGCCCCGTCGCCCTACGTGCCCACGGCGTCGAGTCCCACCACGCAGAGCATCATCATGCGCGACGGGGGCATCTGCGACCCGATCCGCCACATGGGCTGCTGAAGCTGTAGATCGGCGTCCGGGGTCACGTCACCGCCGCGTACTTGAGGTGCGTGACGCCGGGCGCCTCGACCGCCCGGACCTGCTCGAGCTTCACCGCGGGCCCGACGTCGTCGAAGAGGCGAGCGCCGCCGCCGAGCAGCAGCGGGACGACGTGGAGCTCGAGCACGTCCAGCAGGCCCGCGGCCAGGTACTGGTTGGCGACCTGGGCGCCGCCCCAGAGCATCACGTCCTTGCCGCCGGCGGCCTCCCTCGCCTGCTCCAGCGCGGACTCGATCCCGTCGGTGACGAAGTGGTACGTCGTCCCTCCCTGCATCTCCACCGGATCGCGCGGGTGATGGGTGAGGACGAACACGGGATAGCGATAGGGAGGCTCGTCGCCCCACCAGCCCTTCCACTCATCGTCGCGCCAGGGGCCGCCGCCGATCGGGCCGAACATGTTCCGGCCCATCACCCCGGCGCCGACGTTCTCGCGCGACTCCTCGAGGATCCGCGCGCTCTCGTTGACCGCCCCGCCTTCGTGGCCGTGGGCCTCGCGCCACGCGGCCAGCGGGACAACCCAGTCGTGGAGCCGCTCGCCGCCCTCGCCGAGCGGGTTCTCCTCGCTCTGGTTGGGGCCGGCGACGAACCCGTCGAGTGAGATCGAGATGTCACATCTGAGCCGGCTCATCGTTCCTCCCGGATAGCTGTCCGGGGCGGAAGTATACTTAAGTAGATGCTTAAGTCTGAGGCCGATCGCGTCTTCCAGGCGCTGGCCGATCCCAGCCGGCGGGTCATCGTCGAGCGGCTGAGCCACGGATCGGCCTCGGTCAGCGAGCTCGCGCGCCCGCTGCCGATGTCGCTGCCGGCGGTGGTGCAACACCTTCAGGTGCTCGAGACCAGCGGGCTCGTCCGCTCGGAGAAGGTCGGCCGGGTGCGCACCTGCCGGCTCGAGCCGGCGGCGCTGCAGCCGGTGGAGCAATGGGTCAACGCCCGGCGCTCGACCTGGGAGCGCCGGCTCGACCGCCTGGGCGACTATCTCGCCGATGAGTGAACGATCCACAGAACACGCCACCTTCAGCGTGGAGCGCGTCTACGACGCCTCCCCCGAGCGGACGTTCGCCGCCTGGTCCGACCCGGTGGCCAAGGCGCGCTGGTACAGCGATCCGGAGCAGGAGCTGGAGCTCGACTTCCGCGTCGGCGGCTGGGAGCGGCACGGAGGGACGGCGCCGGACGGCCGCGAGTACGCCTACCAGGCGGTCTTCCACGACATCGTCGCGGACCGGCGCATCGTCTACACGTACGAGATGCGCCTGGACGGGATCCGCATCTCCGTCTCGCTCGCCACGGTGGAGTTCACGCCCGAGCGGCGACGGCACGCGGCTGGTCTTCACCGAGCAGGGCGCGTTCTTCGACGGCCACGAGGCGCCGGCCCAGCGCGAGCACGGGATGGGCAGCCTGCTGGACCTGCTCGGGAAGTGGCTCGCTACGCCGCGCTGAGCTGGTCGCGCAGGCTCTCGCGCACGACGCAGTGCTCGAACGCCCAGGAGTCCGCGAGCGCGATCAGCTCGTCCTCGCCGAGGCCGCGGAAGAGCTCGGCGTACTCACCGGCCAGCGGCTGGGCGAGCGTGATGTTGAGCACCAGCGTCCGCACGAAGTCGAACCGTCCCCACGGGTAGGGGTCGAAGTCCGGCGCCTCGCGTTCGACGAGGTCCTGGATCGGCTGGGTGACCTCGGGGTTCTCGCGGCCGGTGCTCCCCCACTGGTCGACCCCGAGCCGCCGCTTCTTGGCGACGAAGCCGGCGACCAGCTCGCCGTAGGGCGAGTCGGGCGCGGACGGACGTCGAGCCCCTGGCGGCCGAGGTCCTTGTACATCCACGTGGCGAAGCCCGCGCCGTAGCGCTTGTAGATCTGGAGCTGGTCGCCGAGGATCCGGCGGCGCTCGGCGTCGACCGCCTCGTCGCCCGTGTAGATCGGGGCGAACTCGCCGACGTAGATCGGCGTGCCCGTGCGGCGTGCGTACTCCGAGCGCTCGAGGAACTTCGCCTCCGCCGACTCGGGCCCGGGGTACTCGTCGGCGCGGCCGAGCCCGGCGGGCACGTAGTCGTGCAGCGTGTAGACGGCGTTCTCCAGCGGCTCGCCGAAGAAGCCGAACTCGGTCGAGTAGGTGTTGCCGTCGAAGAAGAGGATGTGCTCCGGGTCGATCTCGCGGATCGCCGTGGAGAGGCGCTCGTAGAACGGGCCGACGACGGCGCGCGACTCGTCGGCGGGCTCGTTCATCAGGTTGTAGCCCGCGACCCACGGGTTGCCCTTGTAGCGGTCGGCGATCGCCTCCCAGATGCCGACCACACGGTCCTGGAAGTGCCGGTGCTCCCAGAACAGCGCGCGGTGCGTCGGGTTGTCCGAGTGCCAGTGCTGGTTCTGCGAACCGGGCAGCGCGTGCAGGTCGATCAGCGTGTAGATGCCGTGCTCGCCGCCCGCGGCGATCGCGCGGTCGAGGTGGCGGAAGCCGTCCTCGATGATCTCGAACGGCCTGGCGTCGGACTCCAGGTGGCGGTAGTTGACCGGGATGCGCACGCAGTTCAGCCCGAGCCCGGCGAGGAAGGCGGCGTCGGCGTCCGCGTAGAAGGCCGAGAGCAGCCGCTCGAAGAAGAGCTCGTAGTGGTCGTCGCCGAGCACCTTGCGCATGGCCGCGCGCATCATCGTCTCGTTGGCCGCGTAGCCGGTGATGAAGTTCTCCATGTTCAGCCAGCCGCCGATGTTCACGCCCTTGAGGCGGATCGCGTCGCCGTTGCCGTCGACGATGTCGCTCCCTCGCGTCTGCAGCGTCATGGCGGCGCACCATATGCGAGCGGAGTACGCTCGCGAGCGATGCGCCGCATGGCCCAGGAGGAGTGGCACGCGTTCGTCATGGAAGGCACTCGTACCGCCAAGGTCGCTACCGCGCGGAAGGACGGCAGGCCGCATGTCGTGCCGGTGTGGTTCGTGCTCGACGGCGAGGACGTCGTGTTCACGACCGGCGGCGAGCTCGGTCAAGGGCCAGGCGCTCCGCCGTGATCCGTACACGTGCTTGTGCGTCGATGATCAGATGCCGCCGTTCAGCTTCGTGATGGTCGAGGGGCCGGTCGAGTTGAGCACCGACCTGGACGAGCTGCGCCGCGTCGCGACCCGCATCGGCAGGCGCTACATGGGAGCCGGGCGAGCCGACGAGTTCGGGGCGCGCAATGCCACCGAGGGTGAGCTGCTGGTGCGCGTGCGACCGATGCACGTGCTGGCCGAGGCGGACCTGGCCGACTAAGCCCGGCCGGACGGACGCGAGTGCCGCACGATGGACATTCGAGCCTCCGATGCCGAGCGCGACGCCACCGTGGACCGCCTGCGCGAGGCCGCAGCGGAAGGTCGGCTGACACTCGAGGAGTTGACCGATCGCATCGAAGCGGCTGCCACTGCGGTGATGCGCTCCGACCTCGCGCCGCTCACGTCCGACCTGCCGGCACCGGCTGCCGGCGGCGTCGCAACCCAGTCCGCCGGGGTCCGTGGGGTAGGCGACGTCAAGCGCTCGGGGCCGTGGAGTGTGCCGGCCGAGAACTCGTTCCGCACGTGGTTTGGCCACGTCAAGCTCGACCTGCGCCAAGCGCAGATCAGCGCGGCTGAGACCCACATTCACGCCCGTGCGCTGTTCGGCAACATCGACCTGCTGGTGCCCGAGGGCGTCGAGGTCGACGTGCAGGCCCGCACACACTTGGGCCGGACCAACCTGCAAGCCGGCTCCGGGATACCTGGGGCGCCGCGCATCGTGCTCACCGGCGGGACGTTCTTCGGCGACATCAAGGTCCGCCACCGGCGGCTGTGGGAGAAGCTGGGGCGCCGGGGCAGACTGACCGAGTAGGCGGAGACCCGCCGGCCGGCCTGGCCGATCCCTCGCGAGCCTCAGCCGGTCGCCAGCCGGGCGCCCTCGACCAGCGCGCGGAGCTTCCCGAACGCGACGTCGCGTGGCAGGTACTTCATCCCGCAGTCCGGGCCGACCTGCAGGCGCTCCTCCGGGATCACGGTGAGCGCTGCCTCGATCCTGCGCGCGACCTCGTCCGGCGTCTCGACGCCGGCGTCGTCGTCGAGGTCGAGCACGCCGACGACCACGGTCTTGCCGGCGATCGGCTCGAGCAGGCGAGGGTCGAGCTTCGGCTGGGCGGCTTCGATGGCGAGGATGTCGGCGGCGCAGCCGGCGAGCTCGGCGAGGAAGGGGTAGCCGGACGGCCGGTCGTGGACGACGTGGGCGTAGCCGAAGCAGGTGTGCAGCGCGGTCGTGCCCGCGGCGCCGGCGAGCGCGCGGTCGATCGCGGGGAGCGCGAACTCGCGCGCCTTGTCGGCCCGCGACTGCAGCCACGGCTCGTCGAGCTGGACGATGTCGGCGCCCGCCTCGAACAGGTCGCGGACCTCCTCGCTGACCGCCACCGCGAGGTCCATCGCGAGCTCGGCCTCGTCGTCGTAGAACTCGTTCGACGCCTGCTGGCTCATCGTGAACGGGCCGGGCAGGGTGATCTTGATCGTGCGGTCGGTGTGGCTGCGCAGGAAGCGCAGGTCGTCGACCTCGACCGGCCGCGTGCGGCGGACCTTGCCGACGATCCGCGGCACCGCGTTCGTCCCGCCCGCGCGGCCGGGGACCATCGCGGGGTTGTCGATGTCGAAGCCTTCGAGCGCGGTCGCGAAGCGGTTGGAGTAGCTCTCGCGGCGGATCTCGCCGTCGGTGACGATGTCGACGCCCGCGCGCTCCTGGTCGGCGATCGCGAGCGCGGTCGCGTCGTCCTGCGCTGCGGCGAGGTAGGGCTCCTCGACGCGCCACAGCTCCCGCGCGCGGACCCGCGGCGGGAGCGAGCCGCGGAGCTTCTCGCGGTCGATCAGCCAGTCGGGCTGCGGGTAGCTGCCGATGACGGTGGTGAGCATCGGCCGGGGAGGCTATTAGGGTGCCGCGGATGGCGACCGGCACGCTGATCGGAGAGAGCATCCGGCCCGGCACGACCCTCGACGGCGTGCCGATCACGGTCAACAAGATCGAGCGCGTCGAGCCCGGCAACATCTCCGACGAGCAGCTCGCGGCCGGCCTCCCGCCGCGCTGGACGCTGCTGTTCTTCGAGGTCGCCGACGACGCCGCGCCCGCGCTGGCCGACGCGCTCGCCGCGATCCTCGACGAGCCGGGCTGGTACGTCGACTTCCACACCGCCGACGAGTCGTTCGTGGTCTTCCGCGAGGCCGTCTTCCGCTACGCGAAGGGCGACGCCGACGGGCGCGCGGCCGCCGAGGCGCACGCCCGCGCCCACGGGGTGCCCGACGCCCAGATCGATTGGCCCTAACCCCCCGCTAGGCAGCAAGCTGCCTGGCTTGGCGCCTAGCCCCCGCTAGCAGCCCACGAAGCCGACGATCAGGATCAGCACCAGCAGCGCGAAGACCAGGAGCACGTACCAGCGGGAGAGCACGCGTGCATCTTGACATATGCCGATAAAGGCATACGATATGAGCATGGCCCGGGCGGCGACCACCGCGGATGCGTTCAACGCCGTCGCCGAGCCGCGGCGGCGCGCGATCCTCGACGTCCTCGCGGGCGGCGAGCGCCCCGTCAACGACCTCGTGCGCGAGCTCGGGGTGACGCAGCCCCAGGTGTCCAAGCACCTGCGCGTGCTGCGCGAGGTCGGGGCGGTCGAGGTGCGCGAGGAGGGTCGCCGGCGGCTGTACTCGCTGAACGGCCGCGCGCTGAAGCCGATCCACGACTGGGTCAAGACCTACGAGCGCACGTGGTCCGAGCGGTTCGAGCTGCTCGACGACGTGCTCGACGAGATGAAGGAGACGGAATGACCGCCACGGTGACGCTGCCCACCGAGGAGCAGATCCTGATCACACGCGAGTTCGACGCCCCGCGCCACCTGGTCTACCGGGCGTGGACGACGCCCGAGCTGGTGCGGCGCTGGTGGAGCGGCCGGCGCGGCGAGATGCAGGTGGCCGAGATCGACCTGCGGGTCGGCGGGATGTGGCGCTACGTGATGACCGCCGAGGGCGGCTTCGAGGTCGCCTTCCACGGCGAGTACCGCGAGATCGTCGAGAACGAGCGGATCGTGACCACCGAGGTGTTCGAGGCCATGCCCGGCGACGGGGTGCTGGACATCGTCACGTTCCGCGAGGAGGACGGGCGCACGACGCTCGAGCTGCTCGTCGAGTGCGGTAGCCGCGAGATCCGCGACATCATCCTCGGGTCCGGGATGGAAGCCGGCATGCAGGAGCAGATGGACAAGCTCGAGGAGCTGGTCACGGGAGCGCTCGCGTAGACCGTGCGCCTGCGGCTCGACCACCTGATCATCCGCACTGCGGAGCCCGAGCCCACGCTGGCCGAGCTCGCGCGGCGCTCGGGCGCGCCCGTGCTCGCCGAGGTCGAGGAGCTGCTCGGCGGCATCGAGAGCGGCATCGCGCGCGGCGGGCCGGTCGACCTCGAGGTGCTCAAGATCGGCGGCATCCCGCCGGACCGGCCGCTCGGCTACGGGCTCGGCTTCGTCGCCGACGTGCCGCTGAAGGAGGCGGTGGGCGAGCTGCGCGCGCTCGGCTTCCCGGTCTCGCCGCCCGCGCCCGGCGTCGCGGGCGATCGCCGCTGGCGCGCCGCCCAGATCCACGGGCTGCTCCCCAACCCGTTCCCGGTGCCGGTGAGCACCCGGCGGCCGGGCGTGCGCGACCGCGTCGCGGGCGCGGCGGCGGGAACACTGGGGCGGATCCCGGTGCTCGCGCGCGCGGGCGTGAACGAGGCAGGTGACTCGATGGTGGTCTTGACCGAGTACGGCTTCGACGTGGCCGCCTGGCGCGCGACCGCCGACGGCGGCCCGGTGGTGGCGGGCGTCGAGCTCGGCGCGGCCGGCGACCGCGCCGCCTGGGAGCGGCTGCCGCTCGGCGACGAGGTGCCGGTGACCGTGCGCGACGACGGCCCGGCCGGGATCACCCGCGTGCTGCTCGCCGGCGCGCGCCGCAAGCCGTTCTCGCTCGGTGCCGTGCGCTTCGAGTGGGTCAGCGGCGGCCGCTAGCGGCGCGGATCGAGGTCTTGTAGGGCTCGGGCATCTCGATCCCGTCCAGCGCCGCGACCTCGAACCAGCGCGCCTCGCTGTGCTCCGCGCTCCAGCGCAGCGGCTCCGTCGTGTCCACCTCGGCGCGCGGCGTGCAGTCGTAGACGACGATCACGACCGTGCCCTCGGCGCCGCTCGGCCGGTAGGTCCAGGCGTCTACCAGCGCGCGGCACTCGACGGCGAGACCGAGCTCCTCGAGCACCTCGCGCTCGACGGCCGCCTCCAGCTCCTCGCCAGCCTCGAGCCGCCCGCCCGGGAGCTCCCACTCGGCGCGCTCGTTGCGGAGCAGCGGCACGCACCCGCCGACCTCGACGACGGCCTTGACCGAGACCGGGAACATCGAGCCCACACTGCCACACTGCCGCCCCGTGTCCGCCGTCGACGTGCTCCTGCTCGTGTGCGCGGGGGTGGGCGCCGGGCTGACCGGGAGCATCGCCGGGCTGGCCTCGCTGATCAGCTATCCCGCGCTGCTGGCCGTCGGCCTCGGGCCGATCGCCGCGAACGTGACCAACACGACGGCGCTGGTGTTCAGCACGCTGGGCTCGATGCTCGGCTCGCGGCCGGAGCTCGAGGGGCAGGCCGCGCGGCTGCGGCCGCTCGCGGTGGCGGGGGTGCTGGGCGGCGTCACCGGGGCGACGCTGCTCCTGCTCACGCCGTCGGACACGTTCGAGCGGATCGCGCCGTGGCTGATCGGCATCGCGTCGTTGACGATCCTCGTGCGGCCGCGCGTGCACCCGGAGCACCGCCACCCCGGACCGGCCCCGGGCTGATCGCCGGCGTGTTCGCGATCGCCATCTACGGCGGCTACTTCGGCGCCGCCGCGGGCGTGATGGTGCTGGCGCTGATGCTCGTCGCCACCGGCGAGTCGCTCGCGCGCAGCAACGCGTTCAAGAACGTCGTGCTCGGCGTCGCCAACGCGGCCGCCGCGGTCGGCTTCGCCGTGCTCGGCCCGGTCCACTGGGACGCCGCCGCGCCGCTCGCCCTCGGCCTGTTCGCCGGCGGCCGGCTCGGGCCGATCGTGGTGCGGCGCTCCAACGCCACCGTCCTGCGCACGCTCATCGGCCTCGCCGGCCTCGCGCTGGCGGTCAAGCTGGCTTTTGACGCGTACGGCTGAGGGTGTACGGTC
This sequence comes from uncultured Actinomycetota bacterium, assembly GCA_963742195.1. Taxonomy (GTDB): domain Bacteria; phylum Actinomycetota; class Actinomycetes; order Propionibacteriales; family Nocardioidaceae; genus Nocardioides. The sequence goes on along the minus strand of CAVULA010000001.1, from coordinate 365,433 downwards.
GAACGGTCATGACCGAACGCCGTTTCGGGCGTACCGCCGCCCCTGCTCCGACGCGGTCGAGCGCGCTCGACGGGCTCGTCAGCGAGGGCGACGCGGTGCTGCTGGTCGGCCTCGACGTGGTCAGCGACGCGACATGGGAGGTGCTGCTCGCGGCCGGCCTCCGCGTCCTGCGCGCCGGCGATCCGCGCGCGGCCATCCGGATCGTCGAGGAGGGCGCGGCGCAGGTCGTGTTCGTCGACGCGCAGTACGGCCCGGACCTGATCCGCGCGGTGCGGGCGCGGCCCGAGCTGGCGGGCGTCCACGTCGTCGCGTGCGTCGACCTCGACTCCCCCCATGAGCTGCGCGATGCGCTCGACGCGGGGGCGGACGACATCATGCGGGTCGCGTTCGACCCCGACGTCCTGATCCTGCGCGTCGCGACGGGCCTGCGCGCCGCCCGCCTGCGTGCCAACGACGCGATGCTGCGCTCGCTGATCGACAGCATCCCGGGCGCGATCTACCGCTGCGCCTGCGACCGCGACTGGACGATGGAGTGGCTGAGCGACGAGATCGAGACGATGACCGGCTATCCGGCCTCCGACTTCATCGGCAACGCGGTCCGCACGTTCGCAAGCATCGAGCACCCCGACGACCACGACTACGTCGCCGACCGCGTCATGGAGTCGGTGCGGACCGGCCGGCCGTTCTCGCTCGAGTACCGGCTCGTGCGCCGCGACGGCTCGATCTGCTGGGTGCTCGAGCGCGGGCTCGCGCAGGAGGCGGGCGACGGCCGCTGGTGGCTCGACGGGGCGATCTTCGACGTCACCCAGCGCCGCGAGGCCGAACAGGCGATGCGCGAGCACGCGGTCACCGAGGCGCAGCTCTCCGAGGTGCGCGCCTCGCGCGCCCGGATCCTGGAGGCCGCCGACCGCGCCCGCCGCGACATCGAGCGCAACCTCCACGACGGCGCCCAGCAGCGGCTCGTCTCCGTCGCGCTCGGGCTGCGCATCTGGCTCACCACCCACAAGGACCTGCCGGACGACTGCCGCGCGCCCGTCCTGCAGGCGCTCGAGGACCTCGGCACCGGCCTCGGCGAGCTGCGCGACCTCGCCCGCGGCCTCCATCCCGCGGTGCTCAGCGACCACGGACTCGAGCACGCGCTGCGCGCGCTCGCCCAGCGCGCCGCGGTGCCGGTCGAGCTCGCCACCGAGCTGCCGGACCGGCTGCCGATGGCGGTCGAGGCGGCGGCCTACTTCGTCGCCTCCGAGGCGCTCACCAACGTCGCCCGCTACGCGGCGGCGAGTCAGGCGTGGGTCGGTGTCGAGGAGCGCGCCGGCGAGCTCGAGGTGATGATCCGCGACGACGGCTGCGGCGGCGCGGCGCTCGGCCGCGGATCCGGGCTGCAGGGGTTGCGCGATCGCGTCTCGGCGATGAACGGGACGCTGGAGATCGACAGCCCGCCGGGCGCCGGCACGACGGTGTGCGCGCGGCTCCCGTCGCGCTGAACCGGTAAGAAGGGGCGCGCATGGGTGAAGCCCCGCGCCACCACGCCGGTCTGGCCGTGCTCTCGCTCGGGGCGCTCGGGATCGTTTTCGGCGACATCGGCACGAGCCCGCTGTACGCGCTGCAGACCGTGTTCGCGGCCGACGAGCACGCGGTGCGACCGACCGAGAGCGGCGTCTACGGCGTGATCTCGCTCGTCTTCTGGGCGATCACGCTGATCGTCTCGATCAAGTACGTGGCGCTGATCATGCGCGCCGACAACGAGGGCGAGGGCGGGATCATGGCGCTGATCGCGCTGATCCGGGAGAAGGGCCTGCAGCGGCGTTTCGCCCAGGTGACGCTGGTCGCGCTGGGCATCTTCGGCGCGTCGCTGTTCTACGGCGACGGCATGATCACGCCGGCGATCTCGGTGCTGTCCGCGGTCGAGGGCATCGAGGTGGTCGAGCCGAGCCTGCACGAGCTGGTGGTGCCGATCACGCTGGTGATCCTGGCCGTGCTGTTCACGATCCAGCGCTTCGGCACCGGGGCGGTCGGCCGGTGGTTCGGGCCGATCATGGCGCTGTGGTTCACGCTGCTGGCGATCGCGGGCCTGCACGAGCGGCCGTCCGCACATGCCGTTGAGCGCTCGGCGGTCCGATGTCACGATCCAGCGACGAACGGCGTAGAAGTCGTATCGAGGTGCAGACTTCCGACATGAGTCGGCGCTGGCTGCTGGGCGTCGCGGGCCTGGCTTTGGTCACCGCCGCGGTGCTCGTCTGGCGTGCTTGGCCGCGTGACTCCGGCCCGGTCGCCGGGCCGATCACCGCGAGTGAGCTGAGGCAAGTTGACCACGCCACGTTGGGCAGCCTCGCCTTCCTGGGCGGGGGCTCCAAGAGCCAGGCACACCGACTGTGGGACTACTACAGCCACCGGAAGGTCTATCAGGGTGTCAAGCCACGACTCTTGGGCATCTCACGGGTGCGGGTGAGCGGCACCGCTTTCGACGGGGTCTACTGGCTGGTGCTCTCCGACCGCGTATACACGGGGTCGTTTGGCCCGGATGCCAGCGGCGGCGGATACGGGCGAGAGGCGGTGTTTGTCTCGGACGGTACCAAGTCCGTCAGTGGCAACACCACGACGTTCTAGGAGCGCCGCCGCCTGTCGGGCGGTACGTCATCTCTGGTCAGCGCGAGAGTCTGGCGCGGGCAGAGTCCTTGGCCTCGGTCACGGTGATTGGTCGTCCGGCGGTCTGAGTCCCATGACGGGCATGTTCTGGTAGATCGCTTCATAGCTGCCGGCGTTCACCTTGAAGGTCTCATGCCAGATTCCGGCTGCTCCGCGATCCTCGGAGCCAAGCCGGTTCCACGCGCGCCACACGGGCGCGTGCCGAGCCCCAGGGTTGCGCGAGTAGGCCTCGAGCGCATCGAAGGACCGCCGGTACTGCACGATGACACCGTTTCCGGGTTCGCCGTGGCTGGTGTAGCCGAGCAGACCCTGCGAAGGGTCAGCTTCTAGCTCGTCCAGCATGTCGACCATTGCCTTGAGCAGCTCACTCGCCTCGGTCGCCACGGCGGGTCATGAACGGCGGCACCGATCATGAAGACAACGAAGTCCCCGTCAAGGTCAGCGGTCCATCGTCCTTGTTGGGGTTCCATGCCGCGACTCCCACCGTGGGTTGGTTCACGTCCATCATCGGGCGAAGGGCTGGGCTCTCCCACATCATGGGACACCTCTCGGCACGAGCCGAGCCGTCATACCCCGCCGGACAGCCCCGAGGCCGGCGGACCTGCGTCGGACCGAAGCCGTACCCCGCCAGCTTCCCCCCGGTGCCGGCAGGGTACGACCCCGTGGGGTTGACGCTGACTCACATCAAGCTGCTGACCCCTGCGATTGCCTGGATGTTCTCCAACCAGGCACACGCTGCCCGATGATGCGGTCAATATCTCCGTAACCGCGTCATGAATCACGCGTCGAGTCCACCGGGCGTGTCGGTGCCCGACGGTACGTTCGTTGACATGACAGTGATCGACCCGGCCGACGTCGACTGGACGACGCTGGGTGAGCTCTCCGTGGTCTCAGCGGCGCGATGCGGCATCGGGCAGGCGATCGACGAAGGGCTGCGCCGCGGCCTCTGGTTCGAGGGCGAAGAGCCGCCCGACCCGCTCGCCGGCTGGTTCCCGGCGGGCAAGGCGGTCGCCGACGGCCGGGTTCGAGCTGCGATCGTGAGAGACGGCGTGCTCGTGCCGCCGGGTACCTCACCACTGGGTGGCATCCGTCAGGCGTCCGTGACGGTGAAAGCCGCTCCCCCACGAAAAGAGAAGCGGCTTTCCGTTCCGGATGAGGGAACGTCTTCAGGCTAGGTGGGTCCGATCCTGAATGTGGGAGAACAGCCCACAAGGGTGCCCGCGACGCGGGCGTCGCCACGCGTTCCCTAGTCGGGGCGGGGCAGTCCCAGCCGAGCGGCTTCGCGCCGTTGGCGCCAGGTCGACCACACGGCGCCGGCGGACGAGCGTGCCGATGAGACAGGCGACGAAGAATGCCCCCACCCAGGGCTGCCATCGGACGGAGACGACGGCGAGCCCGGCGAGAGCGATCAGCCAGACGAATACACCACCAGCGTGAGTACCTGCCGCCTCCGAGTGACCATGCCCGTCACGCTACTCATCTGCCGCTGTCCGGAGCGGCCGGTGGGGTGGGTGTGGGGTCGAGGACGGTCTACCTGCTGCGAGGGCACAGCCATGCCGATCGCGAGGCCGGTCCCCATCATCACGGCGCCGAAGACCGCGAGGATCCACCCGCCGACCAGATGAAGGCTGTGCACGGCCGCCACCTCGCCGTCGCCTGCCGTCGCCCAGCAGAACACCGCGGAGACGAGGACGAAGATCCCCCCGACCGCCAGGGATGCGGCGACGCGAAGCGCTAAGCGTTCGATGGTCATGAGTGGGCTCCCGGGGCGGTGGCTGCGAAGACGCGTGGCGAAGCCATTGTCGCTCGGAGGAGCAGCGACGCGGCGGCGACACACGAGGCACTGAGGTCGCGTTGGGGAGGACGATGCGTTCCATGGCTGTGGATCTGACCTGGCGCGACGCGGTGCGGGACGCATGCGAGCCGGTGTTCGCCTCGGCAGACGTCGGCTTCGTGTGGAACCGCGCGACCTTCGACGCCGTCCAGCCAACGCTGCTGTGGGAAGCGGACCCCGAGCGGTTCGCCGCTCGCTACCCGGACAGCGGGATCGAGCGCTCGTACGGCGAACAGTGGCCGCCCCCCTGCATCGACTACTGGGTGTACGTCGACCCGGAGACGATGGTGGCTCGGCTCTCGGTGGAGGGATGGAGCGTCTCGGAGCACATCGTCGAGCTCAGCGGCGACGGGCGGACGGACGGGCAGCTGCTGGCGACCGCCTTCGCCGCGATCCTCCGTGTCCCGTAGCCCGAGCGGAGCGGTCAGCCGTCGAGGTGCGGCTCCGGGTCGGGCCACACGAGCAGGTAGTGCTGCTCGTGAGCGTGGTCCTCGTCCGGTGGTCGAGCGAACACGCGGAGCTGAGCCGTGTACTCACCGTGGGTGAGCAGGGTGGGCCAGGGTTCGTCCTCGCCGAAGGCGTGCCCGTCGTCGAAGATCCGCAGCGAGGTCCGGCTGGTCAGGCCCGCTGACCCTTCGAGCTCGGAGATGGCACGCACCTGCTCGAAGCCCTGGGGCGGCTCGGTGCCTCCAGCCCAGATCCTCGGCTGGACGCCGACCTTCCGGGAGGGGTCGAGCTTGCGGATCCAGACGGTGGTCCCGACCGTGAGGACGAGGGTGCCCGCCGGCCAGTGGGTGGGCGGTTCTCCGAGGGAGGCAGCGTCTTCGGCGATCGCGTACATCCCGGACCGCGCGGCGAGCAGATCGCCCCTCGAGCCGGCGCCCTCGTCGGTGTCAGTGCCGGCGTCGGCGTCGGTGTCGGTGTCGGTGTCGGTGTCGGTGTCGGAGGCGCCCTCGGGTTCGGGATAGCGCATCCCGGGGGCGGTGAAGAATCCGGAGGCGAGCACCGCCTCGACATGGGCGGGTGTGACTTCGAGGCCGGTGACGAGCTCGGACATGGCGAGCCCGACGGCGAACCTGCTCGTCTCGTCGTCCACCTCGCCATCATCGGCGCCCAGGTCGACGTGGACCCGGTCGAACAGGGGCCGCAGCTCTCCGGGAACCCGCTCCGGGTCGTCGATGTAGATGAACTCGTCGTCGTCGAAGACGAGCTCTCCGGCGCGGGCGCATCCGAACCGGTCGTGGGCCATGACGTTGCTGCGCGTCACCGCTGCAGCACCCCGGGGTGACAGGCCGGACAGAGCGGCGAGGTCAGCGAGCGACGGGTCGCCGTAGCCGGTGACCTCGACCGCGATGACTCCCCCGGGGATCTCGAGGAGAGCCCACGCCGTGAGGCCGTCGTCCTCGGGCCAACCGTCGTCGCCGACCGGCGCGGTCAGGTCGACCTCGAGCTGGGCAACCACCTGGTCGCGGGTGGCGCCGGCGACGGTGAGAACGGTCAGGGACTCGGTGTCGGGAAAGGCAGCCTCGACCGTCTCGTAGTGGTCCACAGTGGCAGGCACGGACCGGAGCATACGGCGGGACGGCCTGCTCTTCCGGCGGACGACGTAGACGGTTGCGCACCGGGCAGCGCGCCTGTCGAGTGGTGCCCGCCGCGTGCGCCGCGAGGTAAAGATTTCGGCCAACCGTGACGCTTCCGGGACATCGGGCGCTGTACTCCGTGAGGCTCGACCTCGGATCACCCCCATCCACGAAGGACAAGAACATGACCCGGTTCCGTACCACTGCCGTCGCGTTCGTCGCGACCGTCGCCCTCGGCTCGGTCGCCCTGACCGGCAGCCCGACGGCGTTCGCCGACGAGACCACCGACACGCCCTGCGCCACCGCGCAGGCCCACGTCGACAAGGCCACCGCCAAGTGGGAGCAGCTGCAGGCCAAGTACGCAGCTCACCCCACGAAGAAGGTGAAGAAGGCCAAGAAGGCTCAGGCCCAGCGCGTCGCACACGCGACCGCCAGGCTCGACACGTGCCTGGCCTCGGTCGCCGGCTGACCTCGCGAACAACGGCCCGTCGGACTCCTCCGGCGGGCCGTTGTCATGCACCAGCGGATCCGGTCGACACCGCACGTGCGTCGTCCCGTCCGCCGGGTTCAGCTCTGGTGAGGAACGAAGTGCCATCCGGCGCCATCGGCGGCAACCACCGGCCCCGGAAGGTCACCGCCACCACCCCCGGACCTCTGGCGGACCCGCACCTCGCCCGACGAGCCGTCGGAGACGATCACCTGGAAGGCGATGACGCCGCTGCCTGACGCGTCGACCGGGACGAGGCGGGGCCGTACCTGGATGCCGGACCCTGCCGGGACCAACTCCACCTGTCCGCCGAGAGACGTCGAGACGCACGCACGGACGACGACCGGGACGCCGTACTCGTGGTGCTCCGCCGACCAGTCGGTGCCGAGCAGGATCCCGGGCTCGCTGCCGAGCGCCGGCAGGTCGTTGCAGTCGGCTGCCCGGGTCGGTGCAGCATGCGGACCGGGACGGAATGCCCTGGATGAGTCGTCGCCGGCTCCGGCACACGCCGTAGCCAGTCCGAGGACGGCGACGAGCACGCCCAGCCCGTGAGAAGGGATCACGTCACTCCGACGCCGGAAGGCAGCCGGCGGTTCCACCACGACGTTCATTCGAAAGCCCCGTCGCGACACGTGCCGGGCCGGACGCATGAACAGTGCCGCCACCGGGTACCCGCACCGTCTCAGCGTTGTTTTCCGGGGGTGACGGACGGTGAAGATCCGCGACAGCATGGACGTGCAGGACGGAACGTTTCTGATCAGCGGGATCGTGCTCGGGATCCTGGTCAGTATCTTCGCGGCCTGGGTGTGGTGGTCACCGAGCTCCGGCAACGATGCTGATCGCACGGATGAAGCCCGTCTCAGCGCCCAAGAGCCGGTTGCCGCTTCCTCCTCGCCACAGTCACGCGAGACCGACCAGCTACGGCGATGCGTGGATGCAGCCACGGCGCTGCAGCCGGCCCTGGCCCGCGCCGACTCGAGCATGAGCCAGTGGGAGGTCCACGTCGGCGCCATGAACCAGCTCGTCGTCGGCGCGATCTCCCTGCAGCAGGCCACCGCGTTCTGGAACCAGACGCGCGTCAAGGCCCGCGAGCGGATCACGGCCTTCGACCGGGCCTGGGCGAGCGCGAAGCGGCGCGGGCTCGACTGTCCGCGGGCGAACCTGCTGCCGGCCCACGTCTCCCCGCAGGTGCGAACCTGTGCTCGTGAGGTCGCCGACGACGTGAGCGCGCTGCAGACCGCCCGCTCCGCCATTGCCACCTGGAGCCACCACGTGCATGCCATGGAGATGTTGAGGATGGGCAAGCTGTCGCCGGCTGCTGCCACCGACATGTGGCTCGCCATGTGGCAGCGCGGGCAGCAGCAGATCGCGACCTATCGCTCCGCCGCACGGTCCGCCGCGCGTGACCCAGGGTGCGCCGCTGACGCCGCTCCGTCGGCGTCATCGTCGGCGTCGGCGTCCGCCGTCCCGTAGCTCAGGCGGGACGAGGGAGACAACAGGCCGTCAGGTGAGCACCGACGCCAGGTGCGAGATCACTGCCACCGCAGGCCCAGGACAGGGAAGAGTAGGAGCGTGATGAGCAGGAACCTGCGCTCTCGCAAGAAGTTGCGCAACGCGGTCTCGTCGAGCTCGACCATGCGGCCGACAGTAGTGCAGCGCGAGCCGCCCCAGCGGCGGAACGTCGCCCGGATCGGCCGCGTCGCTGATTTCGAGGACGAGATCGGGCCGGAGAGGGCCTAACGTCGGCACAGGGCGTTTTTCTGACCACCCGACGCCCGGCCCGAGGAAACCCCATGTCCCACGGGCCGCGACGCCCGCTGGCACCATGGAGCCGGCGGGCGTCGTCCGTCCTGCCGGCGTGGACTCTGCGGAGCCGGCGCGCCGCTGGTGTTGTCGAACACACGTTCGATACCGTGCAGCATGGCAGGTGGGATGGGACGTCGCGACGCCCGTGCCTCGTTGCACGAGCGGATCCACGGCGCCCCCTCGCGGGACCCCGCGGCCGCGCTCCTCAAGCACTGTTGGGTGACCGATCGGCACGGCCGGCTGCCCGGTCTCCTGCTGGAGTGGAGGCGCACCGCCTCAGGCTGGCAGGGGCGCGTCGTCCGGCCGGTGCTCGAGGAGGGCAGGTGGATCGTCGTGGAGGAGTGGCTGCCCGCCGAGCTCCTGGAGCAGGTCTGAGCGCCGCGCCGGGTGGCCGTTCTGCGGCCGCGGGGCCGTTCCTCGGCGTACCGTGATCTCGGGCCGCATCGAGGGGGCAGCCCCGACGCCCGCGCGAGACCCAGGACCCCGGTCCGCGGGCGTCACCCGAGGCGGCCCGGTGCTCGTGGTCAGGGTGAAAGTGCCGCCCCGCGGGGTGAGGACGAACCGCCGCGGCGCAGCCAGGATGAGCGCACGGCCGTCGCGACACGTCACGCACACCGACGACCGTCCCGGACTCCATGCCGGGTGAGCGCGCTCCGTACTCGGGCCGAGCGGAGCGCGTTCGCGTGTCCGGACCCCTCCGTGCGCCGTCCTCGCCTCCCGCCGATCGTCACCCGGCACGGGTGATGCCGTCCGGTGGTGACCAGGGCCACCCTGGGCCTGACCGACGTCATCAGGAGGGAACTATGTCCATCCCACCCATGTCATCCATGGATCCCAGCGAGCAGCGCTCGCCGATGCAGACCGGGGGTCCCGACGACTCAGCCTGGACCGGATGGATCGCCTTCGCGGGCGTCGTCATGGTCATGCTGGGCATCTTCCACGCCATCCAGGGCCTGGTCGCTCTCTTCAAGGACGACTACTACGCGGTCCACTCGTCCGGGCTCGTGGTCAGTGTCAACTACACCACCTGGGGATGGGTCCACCTCCTCGGCGGGATCATCCTCGTGGCCGCCGGCGCGGCCGTCTTCACCGGCCAGCTCTGGGCGAGGACGATCGGTGTGATCCTGGCGCTGGTGAGTGCCGTGGTGAACGTGGGCTTCCTCGCGGCGTACCCCGTGTGGTCGATGATGATGATCGCCCTCGACGTCGTCGTCATCCTCGCGCTCACCGTGCACGGCTCGGAGATGAAGCGCCGCTGACCACCAGACCCGCGCCCCACCCGAGCCCGACGAGGGCACGTACGAGGAGATCCGATGGCTGAGGCAGCACCCGTCCCACCCCCGGCCGCGCAGTCGACCCGTGGCCGAGCCATCGCGGCCGTGGTGTGCCTCGTGCTCGCCGCGGTCCTGACGGTCCCCGCCTCGTTCGCGTACTGGGGCCAACGCACGATCAACGACGGGTCCCGGTACGTCGAGACGGTGGGCCCGCTCGTGGACTCGCCCGAGGTGCAGGCTGCGATCACGACCAAGGTCAGCGACGCCATCCAGTCCCAGGTCGACGTCGAGGCGCTGCTCAACAACGCCTTCGCCGGCGTCATCTCGGACCGGCCCCGGCTCCAGCTCCTCGTCGGACCACTGGCCGGTGCGGTCAACGGGCTGATCGAGTCGCAGGTCCGGTCCTTCATCGCCTCGGACGCGTTCGGTGAGTTCTGGATCGCCGCCAACACGCGGATCCAGGAGCGGCTCGTCCAGCTGTTGAGGGGCGAGACCTCCGGGGCGGTGTCGGTGCAGGGCGGACAGGTGGTCCTGGACGTCTCCGACGTCATCGACCAGGTGAAGCAGCAGCTGGTCGACCGGGGGCTCACCTTCGTCGCGAACGCGCCTCAGCTGCCGGACCAGAACCGGCAGATCGTGCTCCTCGACTCCCCGCAGCTGAAGCAGGTCCGCACGATCTACGCCTTCAGCAACCCGGTCGCGAAGTGGCTCATCGTGGTCGTCGCCCTGCTCTTCCTGGGCGGACTGCTCCTGTCGCGTCGTCGGCCGCGGACCACGGTGATCATCGGCATCATCCTCGCCGTGAACGCGCTGCTGGTCGCGCTGCTGCTGTCGATCGGTCGACAGCTGTTCGTCAACGAGCTGGCGGGCACGGTGTTCGGTCCCGCGAGCACCGTCTTCTACGACACCCTCCTGTCCTACCTCGAACGAGGCCAGCGGGTGATGTTCTGGCTGGGCCTGATCCTGGTGCTCGTGGGCTTGTTCGCCGGTCGGACGAGGCTCGGGACGGCGGCCCGCACGACGACCAGCTCCGGGCTGGAGTCGGTCGGGGCGTCCCTCGGGAGCACGTCGGCGGCAGGCGCGGGTCGCTGGACGCTCGCCAACGCGCTCTGGCTGCGCATCGTGGCCGGCGTCCTGGGCGCCGTCGTCGCGTTGTGGGGCTCCGACCTCTCGGTGCAGCGCCTGTTCTGGTCGTTCGTCCTGGTCCTGGTGCTCCTCGCGGTGATCCAGGTCCTGGTCGGCACCGGTCGTGCCGCCATGGCGCTCAGCGACGGGGAGGACACTCCCCCGGGCGGTCCCGACACGGTGCCGCTGCCGACCGGCGGACCGGCGTAGACCTCCGACGCCGAGCGGCCCACCACGCACGTGGGCCCGCCCGGGGGTTGTCCTGCGCGAGCCCGGGCGGGCACCGGCGACCGGCGGGGCGCTCTCGTCAGCGGGAGGTCACCAGCAGCTGAGGCGTCCGCTCCGGTCACCTCGATCGTTCTCCCGCGAGGGGTACGCCGATCAGGGACCAAGGTCACCTGCGCCCAGGACTTCGGGCTCGACGGCCCGGAATGAACCCGCGGGCCGAGCCGTTCAGCCCGCCATGACCACCATCGGACTCATCGGTAGCGGACACATCGGCAGCACCGTCGCGCGGCTCGCCGTCGACGCCGGCCACGAGGTCGTCCTCAGCAACAGCCGAGGCCCGGAGACCCTCCAGGACGTCGTGGACGGTCTCGGCACCGGTGCCCGCGCCGCGACCGCCGACGAGGCCGCCGCTGCCGGCGACCTGGTCGTCCTCACCATCCCGCTGAAGAACGTCGGGCAGGTGCCGGCCGAGGCGCTGCGCGGCAAGGTCGTCATCGACACCTCCAACTACTACCCGCAGCGCGACGGGCAGATCGCGTCGCTGGACGACCAGTCGACGACCACCAGCGAGCTCGTGCAGTCCCGGCTGCCCGGCGCCCGGGTGGTGAAGGCCTTCAACAACATCCACTACAGCCACCTCGGCTCGCTGCAGCGGCCCGCCGGCAGCCCGGAGCGGTCCGCGCTGGTCATCGCCGGCGACGACGTGGACGCCAAGGTCGCGGTCACCGCGTTCCTCGACAGCCTGGGGTACGACGCCCACGACGCAGGATCTCTGGCCGACAGCTGGCGCTTCGACGTCGGCACGCCGGCGTACGGGCGCCCCTACAACAGTGACACCAGCGGGGCGTTCCCGCCGCCCGCCGGCAGCGGCCGGCAGGCGACCGCGGACACGCTCCGGGAAGCGCTCGCGGCCGCCACCCGCTGACGGTCACTCCTCGTCGGTCTCCTCGCCGTGTGTCCCGGGCCGGGGTGCCCAGGGCAGCTCCTTGGCCGGACGTACGACGATCAGCCGGTCGCCACGGGCCAGCAGGGTGACCACCGGGTCGAAGTAGCGGTAGACGTTCTCGTCGCGGACCACGGCGATCACCTGGTCGGGCAGCGAGCGCGGCGGCTGGCCCACCTCGGAGACGAGCAGGTCGCGCTCGGCCACCTCGAGGCCCTCGCCGTACGTCAGCAGGTCCTCCATCACCACCCCGAGGGTCGGTGAGAGCGACGACAGCCCGAGCAGGCGGCCGACCGCGTCCGAGGACGTGATCACCGAGCTGGCGCCCGACTGCTTCATCAGCGGCGCGTTCTCCTGCTCGCGCACGGACGCCACGATCCAGGCGTCGGCGTTCAGCTGCCGGGTGGTCAAGGTGGCGAGCACGTTGGAGTCGTCGCGGTCGGTGGTGATGATCACCTGCCGCGCCTCGGCGACGCCGGCCCGCTGCAGGACCTCGGACCGGGTCGCGTCGCCGGTGACGACGGCCAGCCCGTCGGCGTGCGCCTCCGCGACGGCCACGTTGCCCTTGTCGACGACGACGATCAGGTCGCGGTCGATCCCGTTGTTGACCAGGGTCTCGACGGCGCTGCGACCCTTGGTGCCGTAGCCGACGATCACGACGTGGTCGTTCATGGTCCTCCTCCAGCGGGCGATGCGGAACATGCGCCGGCCCTGGGTGGCCAGCACCTCCAGGGTGGTGCCGATCAGCAGGATCAGGAACGCGATCCGCAGCGGGGTGATCACGAACGCGTTCGTCAGCCGCGCGCTGGCCGAGACCGGCGCGATGTCGCCGTACCCGGTCGTGCTGAGCGTGACGGTCGTGTAGTAGATGGAGTCGACCAGGTTGAGGCATGGTACGCGGCAGGGTCATTCGCGTCGCGGTAGCCGGTGCGGTCGGCGTAGACCAGCGCGACCGTGAACGCGATGATGCCGAGCCCCAGCAGCAGCCGCCGCCCCAGTGCCCACCACGGTGAGCGGTCCCGGTCGGGGAGTACGACGTACCCGTGCGAGGGATGGTCGGTCTCGGTCGGCACGACGCGAATCTAGTCCACGGTCTCGTCGTCGCCCGTCTCGCGCGCCCGGCGACGCAGACGCTGCACGAGCTCCATCCGGGCGTGCGCCGTCCGCTGCTGCGGGAAGACGGTGTCGAAGGCGGCGTTGAGGGCCGCCCCCACCAGGACCGCGATCGAGAGGATGTAGAGCCAGAGCAGGACGGCGATCGGGGCGGCGAGCGGCCCGTAGATCGAGCGCGAGTCCGCGGCCGTCACCGTCAGGAACTCGCGCAGCAGGAAGCTCCCGAGCAGCCAGACCGCCAGCGCGAACGTCGCCCCGGGCAGGTTGATCCGCCACTTCGTCCGCACCGGGATGGAGACGTGGTAGAGCGTCGCGAGGAAGCAGATCGAGACCACGAGCACGGTCGGCCAGTAGAAGCTGACCAGGAAGTCCAGCTGGTCGGGGAGCCACCGGTGCACCAGGGTCGGTCCGGCGACCACCAGCGGGAGCGCCACGATGCCGGTCACGATCGCCAGCAGGTAGAGGCAGAAGGACAGTGCCCGGGTCTTGACGATCCCCCGGTGCCCGCCGAGCCCGTGCATGATCGTGATGGTGTCGACGAAGACGTGCATCGCCCGCGAGCCGGACCAGAGGGCGAGCACGAAGCCGACCGAGATGACGTCGAACCGGCCCCCGCGCAGCACGTCGTCGATGGTCGGCTGGATGACCTTGTCGACCGCTGAGTCGGTGAGGAAGCGCGAGGAGAGGTCGAGGATCGCGGTGCGCACGTGGTCGACCTGGTCGGGGCTGAACGACTGGGTGACGTAGCCGATCGCACCGGCCAGCGCGAAGATCAGCGGCGGCACGGACAGCACCGTGAAGAACGCCGCCTCGGCGGCCAGCCCGGTGACCCGGTAGCGCATCGAGGAACCGACCGTCGACACGACGATGCGCCAGGTCGTCTCGCGGGCCCGGATCAGCCAGGCGGGCCACGCGACACCGACCCCGCCCTCGTCGGCCGGACCCGCCGCTGGGCGCGACGGCTCGGCATCGGGCATGGGCCTACGGTAGCCACATGACTGCAGCCAACCGGGCAGCCACGAACCAACCTCCGCCCCTGGTCGGCCACAACGTCGTGACGGCGGACGCCGCGCTCGTCGAGGCCGTCCTGCGCCATGCGGGCGAGGACACCGTCCAGGACCTCCTGGAGATCGGTGCCGAGGCCGGTACCGCCGAGGCCCGGGAGCACGGCCTCCTGGCCAACCGCCACGAGCCCGAGCTCACGACGTACGACCGCTTCGGGAACCGGATCGACGAGGTGGTCTTCCACCCGTCCTGGCACTGGCTGATGGAGCGCGCGGTCGGCCACGGTCTCCAGGCGGCGCCCTGGCAGCAGCAGGCGGACGGCGCGGCACACGCCCACGTCCGCCGGGGCGCCGGCTTCATGGCGTGGTCGCACACCGACCCGGCGCACGGCTGCCCGATCTCGATGACGTACGCCGCGGTGCCTGCGCTGCGGGTCGACGAGCGGCTCGCCCAGGAGTGGGTCCCCGCGCTGGCCTCGACCGCCTACGACCCCGGCATCCGGCCGGTCGCCGGGAAGCGGGGAGCGCTCGCCGGCATGGGGATGACCGAGAAGCAGGGCGGCTCCGACGTCCGCGCCAACGTCACCGAGGCCCGGCCGACGGGCGTCGACGGCGAGTACACCCTGCACGGCCACAAGTGGTTCACGTCGGCGCCGATGAACGACGTCTTCCTGGTGCTGGCCCAGGCGGCGCAGGGGCTGTCCTGCTTCCTCGTGCCGCGCGCGCTGCCGGACGGCACGCGCAACCGGCTCGACGTCGTCCGGCTCAAGGACAAGCTCGGCAACCGGGCGAACGCGTCCGCCGAGCTCGAGCTGGACGGAACCGTCGCGGTGCGGCTCGGCGACGAGGGTCGTGGCGTGCGCACCATCATCGAGATGGTCGCGGCCACCCGCCTCGACTGCGTGCTGGGGTCCACCGCCCTGATGCGGCACACGTTGAACGAGGCCTCCTGGCACGTCGCCCACCGCTCGGCCTTCGGGGGCGTGCTGGCCGACAAGCCGTTGATGCAGAACGTGATCGCAGACCTCGCAGTCGAGGCTGAGGCGGCGACGGCCCTCGCCGTCCGCCTCGCCGCCGCCGTGGACGCGGTCGACGACCCGCACGAGGCGGCGCTGCGACGGATCGCGCTGCCGCTGGCGAAGTTCTGGGTCTGCAAGCGAACCCCCGGCTTCGTCGCCGAGGCGCTGGAGTGCCTCGGCGGCAACGGGTACGTCGAGGACTCCGGGCTGCCCCTGCGCTACCGGGAGGCTCCGCTGAACTCGGTGTGGGAGGGCTCGGGCAACGTCAACGCGCTCGACGTGCTCCGGGCGCTGGCCCGCGAGCCGGAGGTCCTGGATGCGTGGATCACCGAGGTCGGGCACGCCCGGGGTGGCGACAGCCGCCTCGATCGTGCCCTCGAGGACACCCTGACCCTGCTCGGTGACACCGGCTCCCTCGAGGTCGGGGCACGACGGCTGGCAGGCCGGATGGCCGCGTGTCTGCAGGGCGCGCTGCTGGTGCGCTTCGCTCCGCCGGAGGTCGCCGACGCGTTCTGCGGGTCGCGTCTCGGCACGTCGTACGACGGCACGTTCGGCACGCTCACCTCGTC
Organism: uncultured Actinomycetota bacterium; assembly: GCA_963742195.1. Taxonomy (GTDB): domain Bacteria; phylum Actinomycetota; class Actinomycetes; order Propionibacteriales; family Nocardioidaceae; genus Nocardioides. The sequence goes on along the minus strand of CAVULA010000001.1, from coordinate 349,805 downwards.
GACGGCCGACCTGCGCACGATCATGGACCGCGCCACACCTGTCGTCTGACGCGCGGGGACGGTCGTGTGCTGCGGCACGAGTGGCAGGGGGCCACGTCAGCACACGACTGCGTCAGGCGAGGTCGAGCCCGGGGTAGAGCGGGTGGGCGTCGAGCATCTCGGCGCTGGCCGCCTTGACCCGGTCGGCGACGCCGTCGCCGAGGACGTACGACGCCTTCGAGGGGGTGCCGGCCTTGGTGGTGCCGGGCTCGGTGTTGCGGAGCACCTCGACCATCAGGTCGGCGACGCGGTCGAAGTCGTCGGCGCCGAAGCCCCGGGTGGTGAGAGCCGGCGTACCGAGGCGGATGCCCGAGGTGTACCAGGCGCCGTTGGCGTCCGCCGGAACGGAGTTGCGGTTGGTGACCACCCCGGCGTCGAGCAGTGCCGACTCGGCCTGCCTGCCGGTGAGCCCGAACGACGACACGTCCAGCAGCACGATGTGGTTGTCGGTGCCGCCGGTGACGAGGGTGGCGCCGCGCTTGAGGAACCCCTCGGCCAGCGCCTTGGCGTTGTCCGCGATCGCCTGCGCGTAGGTCTGGAAGGAGGGCTGGCGCGCCTCGGCGAACGCCACGGCCTTGGCCGCCATCACGTGGGACAACGGCCCGCCGAGCACCATCGGGCAGCCGCGGTCGACGTCGGCGGCGTACTCCTCCTGCGCCAGCACCATGCCGCCGCGCGGGCCGCGGAGGGACTTGTGGGTCGTCGTGGTCGTGATGTGGGCGTGCGGCACGGGGTCCTCGTCGCCGGTGAACACCTTGCCGGCCACCAGCCCCGCGAAGTGCGCCATGTCGACCATCAACGTGGCGCCCACCTCGTCGGCGATCTCGCGCATCGTGGCGAAGTTGACGCGCCGCGGGTACGCCGAGTAGCCGGCGATCAGCACCAGCGGCTTGAACTCCTTGGCCTTGGCCCGCACCACGTCGTAGTCGAGCAGGCCGGTCTCCGGGTCGGTGCCGTACTGCTGCTGGTGGAACATCTTGCCGCTGATGTTGGGCCGGAAGCCGTGCGTCAGGTGCCCGCCCGCGTCGAGCGACATGCCCAGCAGACGCTGGTTGCCGAACTCGTGCCGCAGCGTCTCCCAGTCGGCCTCGCTCAGCTCGTTGACGTTCTTGGCGCCGAGCCGCTCGAGCGCCGGCGTCTCGATGTGGTGGGCCAGGATCGACCAGAACGCGACCAGGTTGGCGTCGATGCCGGAGTGCGGCTGCACATAGGCGTACGGCGCGCCGAACAGCTCGCGGGCGTGCTCGGCGGCGATCGCCTCCACGGTGTCGACGTTCTGGCAGCCGGCGTAGAAGCGGTGACCGACGGTGCCCTCGGCGTACTTGTCGGAGAACCAGGTGCCCATCGTGAGCAGCACCGCCGGGGACGCGTAGTTCTCACTGGCGATCAGCTTCAGTGACCCGCGCTGGTCGGTCAGCTCCTGGCGGGTGGCCGCGGCGATCCGCGGCTCGACCGCCGCGATCACCTCGAGGGCCGCGTCGTAGGCGGTGGAGGCGGTCTTGGCCCAGGTCTCGGTGGGGACGGCGTCGCTCATGGCTGCAGCCTAGGACCATCGCGGCACGGGACCGCGGTGCGACTCGTCATCTCACATGGTGGCACTTTGTCTCACCACATGGGATTCCGGTTTGTGGAAGGGCGGTCCACGCCCTGAGACTTGCTCCCATGATCAGCCGCGCCTTCGAGACACACCTGGTGGTACGCCGCCACGTGGACCTCGGTCGTACGCGCAGCATGATCTGTTGGCCCCGCTGACCGCCGCCCCCATTCGTCAGCCTGCGCCCACCGTCGCGCGCGGCACCCAGCCAAGGACCGCCACCCATGTCCGATCAGCGCTACGCCGCCTCGCCGGCCGCCCGCACCGAGATCCCGCGCCCCAAGCGTGGTGAGGGCCAGTGGGCGCTCGGCTACACCGAGCCCCTGAACAAGAACGAGCAGTCCAAGAAGGACGACGACCCGCTCCACGTCCGCGACCGGATCCTCCACGTCTACTCCCGGCGTGGCTTCGCCTCCATCGACCCCGCCGACCTGCGTGGTCGCTTCCGGTGGATGGGTCTCTACACGCAGCGCGCCCCGGGCTTCGACGGCGGCAAGACCGCGATGCTCGAGGAGGAGGAGCTCGACGACGAGTTCTTCATGATGCGCGTCCGCTCGGACGGGGCGCTGCTCTCGCCGCGGACCGTGCGGGCCCTGGGCACCATCGGCGTCGACTTCGCGCGCGACACCGCCGACGTCACCGACCGGGAGAACATCCAGTACCACTGGATCCGCATCGAGGACGTGCCCGAGATCTGGCAGCGGCTCGACGACGCCGGGCTGTCCACGCTCGAGGCGTGCGGCGACTCGCCGCGGCCGTTCCTCGGCTCCCCCGTCGCCGGCGTCGCCGCGGACGAGATCATCGACGGCAGCGCTGCCCTGGCGGAGATCCACCGGCGCTACATCGGCAACCCCGACTTCTCGAACCTCCCCCGCAAGTTCAAGACCGCGCTCACCGGGCACCCCAGCCACGACGTCTCCCCCGAGACCAACGACGTGTCCTTCGTCGGTACGGTCCACCCCGAGCACGGCCCCGGCTTCGACCTGTGGGTCGGTGGCGGCCTGTCCACCAACCCGATGCTGGCCCAGAAGGTCGGCGTCTGGATCCCGGCCGACGAGGTCGCCGACGTGTGGGAGGGCGTGGCCTCGATCTTCCGCGACTACGGCTACCGCCGCCTGCGCTCCCGCGCGCGCCTGAAGTTCCTGGTCGCCGACTGGGGCGTCGCGAAGTTCCGCGAGGTGCTGGAGAACGAGTACCTCCACCGCCCGCTGGTCTCCTGCGACTCCCCCGCATCCCCGGTCGGGCACCGGGACCACATCGGCGTGCACCCCCAGCACGACGGTCGGCGCTACGTCGGGATCGCTCCGACCGTGGGCCGGGTGTCGGGCACCATGCTGGTCACGCCTGGCCGAGCTGATGGAGCGGTACGGCGTCGCCGGCGCCCGCCTCACGCCGTACCAGAAGATCGTGCTCATCGGCGTCGAGCCGGAGGTGGTGGACGAGCTCCTCGAGCACCTCGACGGCATCGGGCTCTCGGCTCGGCCGTCGGGTTGGCGGCGGAACACGATGGCCTGCACCGGCATCGAGTTCTGCAAGCTGGCCATCGTCGACACCAAGAACCGGGCCCGCGACCTGGTCGCCGAGCTCGAACGCCGCTTCCCCGACCTCGACGTGCCGATCACGGTCAACGTGAACGGCTGCCCGAATGCGTGCGCCCGCACCCAGGTCGCGGACATCGGCCTCAAGGGCCAGCTCGTGATGGACGGCGACCGTCAGGTCGAGGGCTTCCAGGTGCACCTCGGTGGGGCCACCGGACTGCAGGCCAACTTCGGCCGCAAGCTGCGGGCGCACAAGGTCACCAGCGCCGGGCTCGACGACTACATCACCGCCGTGGTGACCCACTTCCTGGCGGACCGCGAGGGCGACGAGTCCTTCGCGACGTGGGTGGCGCGTGCGGACGAGGCCCTCCTGCGCGGCGAGAGCCTCGACCCGAGTGGCGCCGCCCTGGTGGCGTCATGAGTGAGCGCGCCGTCCCCTTCCACTGCCCCTACTGCGGCGAGCAGGACCTCTGGCCCTTCGAGACGCCTCGTTCCTCGGCTCCTCAGGAAGCACCCTCGAAGGAGGCCCAGGCAGCCTGGGAGTGCCGCGGTTGCCTGCGGGCGTTCACGGTGAGGATGCTCGGCATGGTCCGGCCCTCGACGGTGGTCGAGCCATGACCACGCTGACCACGGCCCAGGCGCGCAGCTTCAAGGGCACCCATACCGATGGTCGCAGCGCCGAGGAGCTCCGCGAGCTGGTCTCGCACGTCGGGGCCGAGCTGGAGCTGGCTCCGGCGGAGGACATCGTCGAGTGGGCCGTCGCGACCTTCGGCAAGCGCTTCTGCATCACCTCGTCGATGGGTGACGCGGTGCTCGCCCACCTGGCCTCGCGAGTGGCTCCGGGGGTCGACGTGGTGTTCCTCGACACCGGCTACCACTTCCCGGAGACCATCGGGACCGCCGACGCCGTCGGGGCGACGATGGACGTGACGCTGATCCCGATCACGCCGGTGCAGACCGTGGCCGAGCAGGACGCCGAGCACGGCGCGGAGCTCTACAAGCGCGACCCGGACCTGTGCTGCCAGCTGCGCAAGGTGCTGCCGCTCCAGGAGAGCCTCCGGGGGTACGACGCCTGGGCCACCGGCCTTCGGCGGGCCGAGACCCACAACCGCGTGATCGCACCCGTGGTCGGGTGGGACGCCCGCAAGGGCAAGGTCAAGGTCTCCCCCCTCGCGCGCTGGAGCGACGAGGACGTCGAGCGCTACATCGACCAGCACGGCGTCCTGGTGAACCCGCTGCTGTACGACGGCTACCCGTCCATCGGCTGCGCCCCCTGCACCCGCCGCGTGGCCCCCGGCGAGGACCCTCGCAGCGGGCGCTGGGCCGGCACCGCCAAGACCGAGTGCGGGATCCACTGATGGCCCGCCACCCTCAGACACAGACCCAGATCGACAGCGTCGTCGGTTGCCCGACACCGAAGGTGAACAACGAGAGGAGGCCGCTCTGATGGCCGCTCCTGCATTGGTGGCTCTGGCTCACGGAAGCCGTGACCCGCGGCACGCCGCGACGATCAAGGCGCTGATCGACGAGGTACGCAAGCTCCGCCCCGACCTCCGCATCGAGACCGCGTTCCTCGAGCTGGCCAAGCCGGCCCTCGACACGGTCGTCGACAAGCTCGCCCGCGCGCACTTCGAGGAGGTCGTGGTCGTGCCCCTGCTGCTCACCGACGCCCACCACGCGAACGTCGACGTGCCGGCCGCGGTGGCCCAGGCGGACGCCCGCCACGAGAGCGTGCAGGTCCGGGCGACCTCGATCCTCGGCCTGGAGGCCTGCTTCCTCGAGGTGCTCGACGTACGGATGCGCGAGGCGCTCAAGGCCGCCCGGGTGCGCGAGCTGGACGCCCTCGTGCTGGCGGCGGCCGGCTCCAGCGACGCCCTGGCCAACCAGTCGGTCGCCCGGCTGGCCCGGCTCTGGGGATCGCACCACAAGCTGCCGGTGACAGCGGCGTTCGCCTCCGCGGCACCACCGGCCACCGGTGAGGCGGTCCGGGCCTTCCGCAAGGAGGGTCGCCGCCACATCGCGGTCGCCTCGCTGTTCCTCGCGCCCGGCTTCCTGCCCGACCGGGCCAAGGAGCTCGCGCTGGAGGCCGGCGCGATCGCCGTGGCCGAGCCGCTCGGCGTGCACGAGGCCGTGGCCCGCACGATCCTGGCCCGCTACGCCGTCGGGGCGGTCGAGCTCGTTCCGGTCTAGCCGACCAGTCGCTCCAGCAGGTGCTCGAGCTGGCGGGCGGGATCGGAGGTCACGCCGCCGTGCACCGCACTCGTCTGGAGGACGGTGCTGCGCGGAGCCTTGAGGAAACCGAAGCGCGTGCCCGCCGGCTTGTCGGCCACCGCCCCGACCCTCCGGTCGCCGCGGCACACACCCTCGACGAACGCCAGCGCGTCGCGCACCGCGTCGACGTCGAGTCGCGGGTCGAGCGCCGAGAGCCGTTCCGGGTCGAGGTGGCAGGCCGCCTGGAGGAACGACGTCTCCTCGCAGTAGAGGACCACGCCGACGTTGAGGAACTCCTCGCGGTCGACGCGCGGCACGCAGCGGAGGACGACGTACTGGTAGGGCAGGGTCGTGGCGCTCATGCGGCACTCACCCCCGGCAGCCAGGACCGGGTCTCGAGCCGGGCGGCCAGGAACGCGACGTAGGCAGCGCGGAGGTCGTCGGGAGACTCCGCGCCGGGCACCGGCTCGAGCCACACGTCCGGCACCTCGGCCACGACCGCGGCCAGATCACCCTCGGTCGAGACCGATGTCGGCGTCGGCGGTGGTGAGGCGGTCGACGTGCGCGCCGAACACGTGGTCGCGGACGTCCCAGGCCTGGGCGGCGAACCTCGCCGGGTCGCCGATGCCGCCGGGCCACGCGTGGTGGAAGTAGAGCGCGGCGCCGTGGTCGATGACCCACACGTCGTCGTGCCACAGCAACAGGTTGGGGTTGCGCCAGGTGCGGTCGACGTTCGCGGTGAACGCGTCGAGCCAGAGCACGCGCGCCGCGGTGTCCGCCGAGGTCGCCGCCTCGCCCTCGTAGCCGAACGCACCGGGGAGGAAGTCGACCCCGAGGTTGAGCCCCGGGCTCTTGTTCAGCAGGTCCTGCACCTCCTCGTCCGCCTCGTAGCGGGCGATCTCGAGGTCGAGGTCGAGGGCCACCAGCCGCGGTGTGCGCAGCCCGAGCCGACCGGCGAGCCCGCTCACGATCACCTCGGCCACCAGCACCCGGACGCCCTGTCCGGCCCCGTGGAACTTGCACACGTAGGTACCGAGGTCGTCGCCCTCGACCAGCCCGGGCAGGCTGCCGCCCTCCCGCAACGGGGTGACGTAGCGGGTCACCCCGACCGTCTCGATCACGCCGGCGGCACCTCGTCGAGCAGGCGGCGCCGCTGCTCCTCGACGTCGAAGTCCGCAGCCGGCCAGCGCAGCCCCATCCCCCGCAGCGCGCCGAGGAGGAGCTCACCGATCACCAGGTTGCGGTACCACTTCTTGTCGGCGGGAACGACGTACCACGGGGCGGCCTCGGTGTTGGTCCGCTCCAGCGCGATCTCGTACGCCGTGCGGTAGTCGCTCCAGTGACCTCGCTCGTCGATGTCGCCCGGGTTGAACTTCCAGTACTTGTCCTCGTTGTCGAGACGGGCGAGCAGCCGGGCGCGCTGCTCCTCGGCCGACACGTGCAGCATGCACTTGACGATGACCACGCCCTCGGCCGCCAGCCCGGCCTCGAAGTCGTTGATCTGGGCGTAGCGGCTCTCGATCGTGGCCGGCTCGGCGAGCCCGTGCACCCGGGCGATCAGGACGTCCTCGTAGTGGGAGCGGTCGAAGACCCCGAGGTAGCCCGGCTGCGGCAGCGCGTTGCGGATCCGCCACAGGAAGCGGTGCTTGCGCTCCTCGGCCGTCGGTGCCTTGAAGCTGGTGATCTTCACGCCCTGGGGGTCGACCAGGCCGACGGTGTGGCGGAGCACTCCCCCCTTGCCGGAGGTGTCCATGCCCTGGAGCACCAGCAGGACCCGCCGCTGCGGAGCCGGTGGTGCGCTCGGCCCACAGCATCTCCTGGAGGTCGGACAGCTCGTCGCCGAGGGCGAACAGCGCCGCCTTGCCCTTCGTCTTGCCACCGTCGAAGCCCGGCGAGGCGTCGGTGGGGATGGCCGTGAGGTCGACGGCACCGGGCGGGAGGCGATGCAGATGGGCGACGGTCATGGGCCCATCATGTCGGATCGTCGTCGACCGCCCCGAGCTCGTCGCGCACCACCGCGAACGCCAGCCCCGCCGGGTAGCCCTTGCGCGCCAGCAGGCCCGCGAGCCGCCGGGTGGCGGTCGTGGCATCCACCCCGCGCAGGGAGCGCAGCTTCTTGCGGACCAGGGCGCGCGCGGCCTCCTCCTCGTCGGCCGGGTCGAGGTCGTCGAGCGCCGCGCGAGCGGTCTCGTCGTCGACGCCCTTGCGCCTCAGCTCCTGGGCCAGCGCCCGCCGAGCCAGTCCGCGGCTGCGCTGCCGGCTCTCCACCCACGCCCGCGCGAAGGCGTCGTCGTCGACCAACCCCACCTCGGTGAAACGGTCGAGCAGACGCTCGGCGAGATCGGGCGGTACGTCGCGCTTGGCCAGCTTGTCGCGCAGCTCGCGGCGGCTGCGGGCCTGGCCGGTCAGGGCATCGAGCAGGATCTTGCGCGCCACCGACTCCGGGTCGGCCTCGGGCCCGAGGGCCACCGGGTCGGGGGGAGGCGACGACCGGCCGATCCACGGGGGCGCCGCCCGTCCAGGCGGCGACCCCCGCGGCCACGTCACCGTGCCAGCCCACCCCCCGGGGGCTGGCGCGCTGAGGTCTCGGCAGGCCGACCGGCCCGTCAGAAGTCATCGACGCCGATCGGCTCGTCGGACAGGTCGTTCGCCGCGGCCGGCGCGTCCACGGTGGGTCCGACGCCGAGCTTCTCCAGGATCCGCTTCTCCAGCTCGTTGGCGAGGTCGGGGTTGTCGGAGAGGAACTGGCGCGCGTTCTCCTTGCCCTGGCCCAGCTGGTCGCCCTCGTAGGTGTACCAGGCACCGGCCTTGCGGACCAGGCCCGCCTCGACGCCGACGTCGATCAGGCCGCCCTCACGGCTGATGCCCTTGCCGTACATGATGTCGAACTCGGCCTGCTTGAACGGCGGGGCCACCTTGTTCTTCACGACCTTGACGCGGGTGCGGTTGCCGACCATGTCGGTGCCGTCCTTGAGCGTCTCGATGCGCCGCACGTCGAGCCGCACCGAGGAGTAGAACTTCAGCGCCCGGCCGCCGGTCGTGGTCTCGGGTGACCCGAACATCACGCCGATCTTCTCGCGGAGCTGGTTGATGAAGATCATCGTGGTGTTGGAGTTGTTGAGCGCCCCGGTCATCTTGCGCAGCGCCTGGCTCATCAGCCGCGCCTGGAGGCCGACGTGGCTGTCGCCCATCTCGCCCTCGATCTCGGCGCGAGGCACCAGCGCCGCGACGGAGTCGATCACGATCAGGTCGAGCGCGCCGGAGCGGATCAGCATGTCGGCGATCTCGAGCGCCTGCTCACCGGAGTCGGGCTGGCTGACGAGCAGCGCGTCGGTGTCGACCCCGAGGTTCTTCGCGTAGTCCGGGTCCAGGGCGTGCTCGGCGTCGATGAACGCCACGATGCCGCCGGCCCGTCTGGGCGTTGGCCACCGAGTGCAGGGCGACGGTCGTCTTGCCCGAGGACTCCGGGCCGTAGATCTCCACCACCCGCCCGCGCGGCAGGCCACCGAGGCCGAGCGCGACGTCGAGCGCGATCGAGCCGGTCGGGATGACCTCCAGCGGTGCGCGGGTCTCGTCACCGAGGCGCATCACCGAGCCCTTGCCGAACTGCTTCTCGATCTGGGCGAGCGCGACGTCCAGCGCCTTCTCGCGGTCTCCACCAGCCATGTCTGTCCATCCTCTTCCGGGACTCGTGGTCCCGCCTCGCAGGGTTCGGTCTGTTGCTGTCGCGTCGTCGGTCTCAGACGCTAGACCGGGCCACCGACAGTCCGCGGAACACGCGGTGCGAGCTGTGGAGAACCTCCGGACGGGGTCGTCTGCAGCCACCATCTAACCCGAACACGTGTTCGACCGGCGGCCCGACACGCCGACAATCCGTTTGCGCGGGTCGGCCGGCGGGCGCGACCGTGTCCGGCGTGACCGAGCACCTCTCCACCCTGGCGATCCGCGCCGTCGACCCGCACGACGACGCGGACATGGACGCCTTCCAGGACGTGTACGTCGACGCCGAGCGCGCCGAGGACCCGGACGCGGCCCTGTACTCCCGCGAGGACGCCGTGGCGATGCTCGCGTCCTCCGGGACGGGCGGGCAGCTCTGCGAGGGCTACGGCGCGTTCGCCGGCGAGACGATGGTGGGCGAGCTGATGATCACCGCCCCTCTGCGCGACAACCTGCAGGTCGCCCGGGTCTGGATCTGGGTGGACCCCACCCGGCAGCGGCAGGGCGTCGGCTCCCGGCTCTCGTCGTTCGCCGACGGCCGGGTCCGCGACCTCGGCCGCAGCATCTGTCACGCGCACGCCCGGATCGGCGTCACCCGGGCCAACGGCAACCGCGCCTTCGCCGAGGCGCACGGCTACACCCTGGCCAACACCGAGATCGAGCGCCGACTGGCCCTGCCCGCAGACCGCGCGCTGCTCGACCGGCTCGCTGCCGAGGCCGCGTCCCACCACGACGGCTACCGGATCCGGACCGTGGTCGGGCCCGTGCCCGACGACCTGGCCGCGTCGTACGTCGCGCTGAAGAACCTGCTCCAGACCGAGGCGCCGAGCGGCGACCTCGAGGTCGAGCCCGGGCGGGAGACGACGGCTGACCTGGTCGTCCAGGACCGCACCCTGGCCGAGTCCGGACGCACCCGCGTGGCGTCGTACGCCCTGGACCGGGACGGCACGGTCGTCGCCTACGCGGTGGCCGCGACGAGCAACGCCGGTCACCGGCACGTCGACCAGTGGGGCACCCTGGTCGATCCTGCCCACCGCGGCCACCGCCTCGGTCTGGCCGTGAAGTGCGCGATGCTGCGGGCGCTGTCCGACGGCTTCCCCGACAAGGCGTTCATCGAGACGACGAACGCCGAGACCAACGCCCACATGGTCGCGATCAACGAGGCTCTCGGCTTCGAGGTGGTGCAGGTCTACGGCGACTTCCAGAAGCGGCTGGGACCCGCCGGCTAACGCTCCGAGTCCGGCAGGTGGAGCGCGGTCCAGACCGCGGCCCAGACCGCCTTGGGGCTCTCCCCCGCGGCCAGCGCCTCGGTGACGGTCCGGCCGCCGAGGTCGCCGAGCACGTACTGCTCGGCCCAGGCGCGGGCGTACGCCGGTCCGAGCGCGGCGTCCATCCGCCGCCAGAACTCCGTGTGTCTCACGAACGCGTCGCCAGGACCTCGAGCCACGTGTCGCCGCGCGTCCCGGCGTGGCGGCCGACGTGCTCGACCGACCAGCCGGCCCCGTCCAGCACCGCACGGAGCGGGTCCTCGCGCCAGTAGGTGAACAGCCGCGGCGAGCCGACGTGGCCGTGCACCGACCAGCTCTCCCCGTCACCCTCCTTGAACGTCACGAACAGCAGGCCGCCCTGAGCCGTCGCCCCGGCGAGCCGCCCGAGCACCGTCGGCAGGTGCTCGCGGGCGCACGTGCAGCAGGCAGGCGTTGGCCCACACCCCGGCGTACGGCGTGCCCGGCGCGGCCGGGTCGGCGAGGTCGTCGGTGAGCGGGTCGACCACGTCGGCCTCGTCACCGGCGGCGCGCAGCAGGTCGACGAACCCCGGGGTCACGTCCGTACGTCGCACGCTGAGCCCCGCCTGCTCGAGCGCCCGCGCGTCCCGGCCGCCGCCGCTGCCGACCTCGAGCACCCGAGCGCCCTGCGGCAGCACCCCGGCGAAGCGACCGATCGCGGCGACCACCGGGTCGGGCAGGTCGGTCGTGGCGTCGCGGTAGTCGGAGGCCGAGGCGTCGTACGCCCGGACGGTCGCCGCCGGAGCCGCCTCCCGCACGTCGTGCAGGTGGTGGACGACGTCGTGCAGGTGGTAGCGCCCGAGCGACTCGACGGTGAACTCGCTGCCGTCGCTGCGTACACCGCGGCGGTGCCACGACAGGGGCGGGACCGAGGCGTACAGGTCGCTCACGGCGTACGCCGCGGCCACCAGGGTCGGGGCGACGATCGACGGCAGCTGGCTCGCGTAGCGCCCCTCGACGGCCGACTCGTCCTGGTCCCAGTTCGCGAAGTGGGGCGTGTCCTCGACCAGCATCGACGAGACCCGGTCGTGGAAGATCTGGTGGACGTCGTGCACGTGGCAGGCGTACTCCAGGGTCGACCAGCGGTCGGGCCGGGTGCGCTCCGCGGCGCGCGGGTCGCCCAGCAGGGCGTGCCAGACCCGGGCGTTGGCCCGGAAGAGGCGAGCGAAGTCCTGCCGCTCGACGTCGCGGACGTCCAGCCCGCACTCCTCGCACGGGCGCTCGAGCACCCACGTCCAGTCCTTGGTGTCGGGTTCGAGCTCCCCCGGAGGTCTCGTCATCTCGTCATCCTCGCAAACCGCTGCCGATCCCGGCAGTCAGGGCTGCGCTCCGCTCCGCAGCTCCGACAAGAAGGCCTCGGGCTCCGCCAGGCTGAGTCGCAGCACCCTCACCGTCACGGGTACGCCGCACACCGTCGCCCGCGCGGGTGGGTCGAGCTCGAGCCGCACCAGTCCCCGGGCGCCGGTGTTCACCAGCCAGGTGCCCCGCCACCCGTGGGCACCGATCCCCGTGATCCGGCCGTGGTCGCGCAGCGCGGCGACCAGGGACTCCCGCGGCGCCGTCAGCCGGAACGTCCAGCCGAGGCGCACCCGCAGCACGTCGTCGTCGAGCACGGCGTACCGACTGGCCGCCGGGACCGCGAGGACGCCCATCAGCACCCGCACCGGCACCGCTCCCCGAGCGAGCTGGAACCTCATGCCGCCGAGCCTACGTCGCCATCCGGCCCGGCGACGTGGTCAGGGAAGCCGAGGCAGCGGCTGCCAGCTGAGGGGTCCGCTGCCCGGCACGAACCGGACCAGGACCGTGTTCCCGTCGCCGTCCAGACGGGCGAGGGTCCCGTGGTCGAGCCGCGGCGACCCGTGCTCGGAGAACGTCGCCACCGTCGTCCCGTCCGGCGACCAGACCAGGTTGGGCGTGAACCCGGTGCAGGTGCAGTGCCGACGTAGACCAGGTGGTTCGGCCGCGCGCCGTCGGGGTGCATCGTCAGCACGTCCAGGCGGAACGGCCCATCGGCAGCGTGGGGCCCGGGGCCGTCCGCGGTCGCGAACAGGACCGCGATGCTGGCCGACGTCGGCGACCACCGCAGGCGAAGCGCACCGGTGTCGCCCGACGTCGGTCGGCCGGGAAGTCCGTCGGCATGGCCAGGAACTGCGTCGGCGCGACCCGTCGGTGCGGACCGTCCACCCTCCCTGCTCCGACTGCGGCGCCGTGGCCAGGAAGGCCAGGGTCCGGCGAGTCCGGTGACCACGAGACCGACCTGACCGCCGTGACGTCCCGCAGCGCCACGGGGCTCGCGCTGCCCGGTCGTCGCGTCCACGAGGCGCAGCGCGGGCACCGCGGCGCCCGTGCCGACCGCCGCGAACGTCCGACCGTCCGGCGACCAGGCGATCTCGACGCAGTCGTCACAGCGCACCGTGCGGGTCGCGGCGTTCTCGACGTCGGTGACCAGGATGCCGCCGTCGGCGAGCACGGCCACCTCCGAGCCGTCGGGCGACCACGTCGGTGAGGAGCCCTCCGTCAGAGGGGGGACGTAGGCGCCGCGCGGGAACCGGAGGTACCGGGAGCCCCCGCCGAACAAGGGACCGTTCGCGTGTCCGGTCGAGGTCGGTGCGCTGGTCGGCGCGGACGGCCCCGGACCTGTCGGGGTCGCCGCCCGGTCGCCCGGCGCGGCGGTGAGGACGGCGGCCACGCACCACCGCCGCCGCGGCCAGCGGCGCGAGGACGGCGAGGCGACGCCGGGTGCGGGTGCGCGGCAGGGAGTCGAGCATGGCGGTGGCGTCGAGGTCGTCGACCACCCGGTCGCGCAGTCCCTCGGCCGCCTGGCGACCCCGCTGGTCGAGGCTCATCGGTCCTCCTCCGAGTCGATCCCGAGCTGCTCGGCCAGGGTGTGCCGGCCCCGGTGCAGGTGCACCTTCGCCGACCCGTCGCTGATCCCGAGGGTCCGGGCGATGTCGGCGACGTCGAGGCCGTAGACGTAGCGCAGCGCGATGCACTGCGCCTGCCGCCGCGGCAGGCCGCAGACCAGCGCCCAGAACTCGTCGTCGACCCCCGTCGGTCCGGCGACCTCCTGACGTCCCTGGGTCCACGTCCGGTCCGTCAGCCGGACGACGGCCCGGAGCTCCACCAACCGACGACGGAACGTCGACACCGCGAGGTTGGCGCAGACCCGGCGGGCGAACGCCGCCGGGTGGTCGCGCCGACTGATCTCGCGCCAGCGGCGGTACGTCGCCAGCATCGCCTCCTGCGCGACGTCCTCGGCCTGGGCCCGGCCGCAGAGCCCCGCGGCCAGCGCGACGAGCCCGGCGATCTCACCGAGGTAGAACGCCTCGAACGACGGCACCGCCTCCGCGAGCGGCCGGCCCGCGGAGAGGATGTCGACACCCACCTCCGGAGGAAGCGGATGGCCGGTGACCGGCCGCTGCTGCGCCATGTCTGGTAATCGTCCTCCGCCGACCATCGGTTGACACGCGCGACGAGAAGTTCAGGCGGGCAGGCGTACCAGGAACCGGCAGCCGGGATCGTGGTTGGCGACCGCGACCTGGCCGAGGTGGGCCTCGACGATGCCCTTGACGATCGCCAGCCCGAGCCCGGCCCCGGCACCACCGGTCGCTTCGGTGTGCTCGGGCGTGCGCGCCGTGCTCCCCTGCCAGGCGACGTCGAAGACCCGCGCCATGTCGTCGTCGCTCAGGCCGCCGCACCCGTCGGTCACCGACAGCTCGACCCCGTCGCCGACCGCCCGGCCCTGGACCTCCACGACGCCGTCGGCCGGCGTGTGGCGGATCGCGTTCATCAGGAGGTTGGACACCACCCGCGAGAGCCCGGCCGGGTCGGCGGTGACGAGCACCCCCTCGTCCACCGCCCCGTCCAGACGTACGCCGCGCGCCCGCGCCACGGAGTCCGCGCTGGCCAGGGCCTCGCTCACCACGTCGCCCAGGGCGACCGGCTGGGGACTCAGCCGCATCACGCCCGCGTGGATCCGGGACAGCTCGAACAGGTCGTCGACCATCCGCACCATCCGCTCGACCTCGGCCCGCATCTGGGCGTGGTAACGACCCGGGTCGTCGGCGAGCCCGTCCTCCAGCGCCTCGGTCATCGCCCGCAGGCCGGCCAGCGGGGTCCGCAGGTCGTGGGACACCCACGACACCAGCTCACGCCGCGACTGCTCGAGGGCCACCTCGCGGTCGCGGGACTCGGCGAGCTTGGCGCTGGTCCGCCGCAGCTCCGCCGACAGCTGCTCGAACTCCGCCGGCCCGGTCGGGGCGGCCGCGGTGTACTCCCCGCTGTCGCCGAACGCCCGGGCGCGCTCCTGCAGGTCGCGCGACCACCGGGCCAGCGCGGTGCCGACCGCGAGCGCGAAGAGGAGCGCCACGCCGCCCGCGACGGTCGCCACCAGCGCCACGACCCCGAGGTCGTGCTGCGAGAGGAACATCGCGCGCGCCGTGGCGAGCGTGCCGGCCAGGACCGCCAGGACGGCCACCATCGCGACGCCGACGGTCAGCCAGCGCACCGAGGCGCGCCGGCCGAGCCAGATCAGCACGCCGCCGGCCACCGCCACGCCGCCGGACCAGGCCGCGGTGGTCCAGATGATCGTGAGCTGGTCCTGGGTCATGTCGACGGCTCCCAGCGGTAGCCGACGCCCCACACGGTGGCGAGACGAACCGGGTGCGTCGGGTCGGCCTCCACCTTCTCGCGCAGGCGCCGGACGTGCACCGTCACCGTGGACTGGTCGCCGAACGACCAGCCCCACACCTTCTGGAGCAGCTCCTCGCGCGAGAACGCCTGGCCGGGGTGGGTGAGGAGGAAACGGAGCAGGTCGAACTCGCGGGCGGTCAGCGACAGCCGGCGGCCGCCCAGGGTGGCGGTGTGCTCGGTCGAGTCGACGACCAGGTCGCCGTCGCTCACCGAGCCGCGGGCTCCGCCGCCGGCCCGCTCGCCGGCACGCCGCAGGACCGAGTCCACCCGGAGCACGAGCTCACGGGGGCTGAAGGGCTTGGTGACGTAGTCGTCGGCCCCGCGCTCGAGGCCGACCACCCGGTCGGTCTCGGACCCCAGCGCGGTCAGCATGATCACCGGCAGGTCGTCGCCACGGGCACGCAGCCGCTCGCACACCTCGAGGCCGTCGATGCCGGGAAGCATCAGGTCGAGGACGACCAGGTCGGCGGGCTGGTCGCGCAGCATCGCCAGCGCTCCCTCGCCGTCCGCCGACTCGGCGACGTCGTGGCCGGCCGCACGCAGGTAGGTCACCACGACCTCGCGCACCGTGAGGTCGTCATCGACCACCAGCACCCGTGCCATCGTCACCTCCGTCCGGCGTACGCCGTCTCGCTGCCAGCACGGCGCCGCCCAGCACGCCCAGGACCACCAGTGTGACGAGCACGGACCAGCCGAGCCAGTAGTCCCGGTCCAGCAGGGTCGGGTTGTCGGCGCGCGCGCCGAACCGGCCGAGCTCGGGGATCCCCACCAGGGTGACCGGCACCAGGATCACCAGCCCGACCACCCAGGGCGCGAGCCGGTCGCGGGGCACGAGCCGCACGGCGACGAGCGCCACGACCAGCACCAGGACCGAGAACACCCCGTCGTGCAGCACGACTCCGCCGACGAGCCAGACCAAGGTGGCGCGGTTGTTCGGCCCAGCCCAGGCCGAGCAGCAGCCACCCGCCGTAGGCGGCCGCGACGACGCCGAGACCCAGGAGGACGGCACGGACGGCGCGCATCACCGCGCCACCTCGAGCCGGCCGACCCACTTGGTCTGGAGCACGCCGGGACGGTCGGGCGCGATCAGCCGGCACGGGAACCCGTGGTCCAGCGACAGCGGCTCGCCGTCGAGCGTGAGCGCCAGCAGCGTGTGCGGATGGTCGGAGAAGTTCCCGGCCAGGGTGCTCACCCGTTCGCCGCCGTGCTCCTGCAGCGACTCCACCAGCACCTCGCTGCCGGCCGGGGCACCCACGAGGTCGAGGAGCGCGCGTACCGGTACGCCGGTCCAGGTCGCCCCCGCGCTCCAGCCCTCGACGCAGGCGATCGGCAGCGAGGCGGTCGTCTGCGGCATGGCGCGCAGGTCGGGCAGGCTCAGCCGCGCACGGCGGTCGCCGTACTCCACCGTCAGCCGGTACGCCGGGCTGGTGGCGGCGGCGACCACGCCGCGGTACACCGCCGAGTGGTTGATCGGGACGCCCTGCGGACCGCTCCCGGAGCGGACCCCGAGCACCGACACGTGGCGCAGCCACGGCACCGTGGCGCCCGCGGTCGCGAGAACGGCCACCCCGGTCGCGGTCCAGGTGGTGCGCAGGAGGCCGCGGCGCGACATGACGCCGGGCCCCGGCTCCATCGTCGGCCGGTCCAGGTCGGTGCTGTCGACGTCCGCGGTCAGCGCGCCCCGGATCACGGGCAGCTTGACCGCGACGTGGATGACGAGCGCCCCGACGGCGATCCAGCCGAGCGCGTAGTGGGTCGGGCGGAAGTTGAAGTGCCACGGGTACCACTGGGCGGCGTTCGCGAGACCGGTGGCGAGCTGGAAGACGGCAGCCGCCACCAGCACGGCCACGGAGACCCGCTCGAGGCCGTGCAGCACGAGGTCGCGCGCCTCGCGGGGTGGCCGGGCCACGAGCTTGGGGAAGACGGTCCACAGCTTCACCAGGAGCAACGGCACCGCTGCGGTCCCGGCGACGACGTGCACGCCCTGGGTGACCCGGTAGCCCCAGCTCGGGCTGGTCGGGAAGGGCAGCCAGGGTGACGGGGTCTGGCCCCAGTGGCTGACGAGCCCGGTCACGAACGCCAGGCCGAAGCAGATCCCGAGCCAGAGACCGACCCGCGCGGTCACCGCCGGGCTCCGCAGCCACGACGTGAAGTCGCGCTCGTCGGGGACGCGAGGACGCGTCAGCGTCGTCATGGTCGGGCCTCGACGACGGCCCACCAGCGGTCACCGCGGCGGTACCCGGTCGCCCGCCCCAGCCCCGCGGCGTACGCCACGGCCTGGACGGCGTCGGCTCCGACGACCGTCCACGGGAACTGTCCGCTGCGGCCGTGCCGGGTCTCGAGCCGGACGTGTCGGGTCACGACGCCGGTCCCCCACGGCGCGACGTCGACGACGACACGGCCCCCGGGCTCGACCAGCTGACGGGCGCGCTCGAGCAGGGCCACCGGGTCGCCGCCGATCCCGACATTGCCGTCGGCCAGGAGCACGGTCTCCCACCGCCCCTCGCCCGGCAGCGGGTCGAAGACACTGCGCTGCAGGGCCGGCACGCCCCGCCTCCGCGTCTGCCGGACGGCCTCCGGCACGACGTCGATGCCGAGCACGGCGTGGCCGGCGACGGCGAGCGCCTCGGTCATCCGGCCGGGGCCGCAGCCGATGTCGAGGGTGGGACCTTGGCAGTGCGCGAGGAGAGCCAGGTCGGCCGCGCCGGCCGCGGACAGCCAGGCGTGCGTCGGCAACGGCTGGGGCGCGAGGTCGCCGTCCCACACGGTGCAGGGATGGCCCTGCAGAGCGTGGGTGTAGACGCTGGCGAGCGGCAGCGTCGTCATACCGGCACCGACTGCCAGGCGCTCAGGAAGTGGCCTCCGGTCAGGCCGGCGGCCACTCGCGCCGCGTCGTCGGCGGTGTCGACGTCGGTGAGCTCGTGCCCTGTCCGGACGGTCTGGCCGGCGGCGGTCAGTGCTGCTCGGGTGCGCTCGAAGGTGTCCGGCTGCGACATCGGTACGTCGGCCAGCACCGCGGCCGCGGACGGGTCGCTGAGCGCGAGCACCCACCAGCCACCGTCGCCGGCCGGGCCGAGGACGGCGTCGCCGCCGGCCGCCGCCCTGGCGACGGAGTCGAGGTGGGCGGACGTGAGCTGCGGGGTGTCCATGCCGACCTGGACGGTGGGGCCGGCACCGGCAGCGTCCGCGTGGGCGTGCGCCAGCCGCTGCCCGAGCCCGACGCCGCGCTGGCGGTGCACGGTCCAGCCCGTCAGGCTGCGCTCCAGCTCGTCCGAGCGGACCGCGTCGCCGAGGTCACCGTCGAGCGCGAGATGGCAGTCGGTGAAGGCCGACCGGCAGACGGCGAGCGTGTCGAGGAGCGCCGCTGCGGCCAGCTCGGCCGCGGCCTGCATGCCCACCTCGGCACCCAGCCGCGTCTTCACCCGTCCGGGCACCGGCGCCTTGGCGACCACCAGCGCCCTCATGCCCCGGCCTCCGCCGAGGTGAGCACCTTCCAGAAGTCACGGGCCGTGCGCGTCGTGCCTCGTAGGGTCCCGCTCACCTTGGACGTCGTCCCCGCGGCCCGCGGGCGGTAGGAGATGTCGTGCTCCTCCAGCCGCCAGCCCGACAGCGTCGCCTTCCGCAGCAGCTCCAAGGGGTAGCCGAAGCGCCGGTCGCGCACGTCGAGGTCGAGCAGGTCCTGCCGCCGGCAGACCCGCATGGGCGCCAGGTCGTGCACCGGGAAGCCGACCGACCGCCGGAGCCACCAGACGACGAGACCGTTGCCCAGGCGGGCATGCCAGGGCCAGACCCCGGCGGAGACGGGGCGCCGGCGGCCGAGCGCCAGGTCGCACCGGCCGCTGGTCACCGCGGCGAGCAACGCCGGCAGCTCGGCGGGGTCGAAGGACCCGTCCCCGTCCATCACCGCGACGTACTCGGCCGTGGCCGCCTCGATGCCGGCGTGCACGGCGGCGCCGTAGCCGAGCCGCGACTCGCGGACGACGCGGGCCCCGTGGTCCCGCGCGACGTCCGCGGTCGCGTCCTGCGACGCGTTGTCGACCACGATCACCGAGAAGCCGGCAGGCACCTCGGCGAGCAGGGCCGGCAGCGCCCGCGCCTCGTCGTGGCACGGAAGCACCAGGTCACAGTCGGCCACGATCTCCATGTCCGCCACGCTAGGAGTTCGACGCGACGTGCCGCGCGGATGGCGGTTACGGAACCCTGACATCGTCCCAGCGGCGTCGCAGACGCCGTTCCTGCCCCTAGCCTGACCGCGTGCCAGCCGACCGCTCCCGACGCGCTCCGTGGGTCGGGACGGCGATCGCGGTCCTGCTGATCGCCGCAGCGGTCGTCGTCCCGCCCCTCACGCACTGGCAGGTGCAGGCGAGCCTGCACGCCATCCGGCCGTTCGCTCCCCTGGCGGGCTACGTCGAGGCACGGGTGGGGCCGGGCACGCCCGTGGCCCTGGTCGTCGCAGTCCTCGCCGTGTGGCACGGGTTCGTCCTCGCGGCCCGGCTCCCGTGGTGGGCCCTGCTCGTCACGACGTACGCCGTCACCGTCGCGTGGACGCTGTCCCTCGCGCTCGTGGACGGTCGCTCCGGACTGACCCGCGAGATCGTCAACCACAACGAGTACCTGCCGACCGCCCGCCGGATCCACGACGTACCGGCCATGCTGCGCGGCTTCGTGGACCGGATCCCGGCGGGTGCGCCCGGGAGCTGGGAGACCCACGTCGCGGGCCATCCGCCGGGTGCCCTGCTCCTCTTCGTCGGCCTCGTCGCCCTCGGGCTGGGCAGCGCCCTGGCGAGCGCGCTCGTGGTCACCCTGGTCGGGTGCACGACCCCGGTCGCCGTGCTCGTCGACCGTGCGGCGGCTCGGCGCGGAGGACGTCGCGAGACGCGTCGCCCCCTTCCTGGCCCTCGCTCCCGCCGCGATCTGGGTCGGTGTGTCGGCGGACGGGGTGTTCGCGGCGGTCGCGGCCTGGGGCCTCGCCGCGGTCGCGACTGCGACGGCGTCGACCGGACGGCTCGGGCTCTGGGGCTGGAGCGTGGGCGGTGGTCTGCTGCTGGGCTCCTGCCTGCTGCTCTCCTACGGCCTGCTCCTGCTCGCCCCGCTCGTCCTGGCCGTGCTGCTCACCGGTCGCTCGTGGCGGCCGTTGCCCGCGGTCGCGCTGGGGGCCGTCGTGCCGGTCGCGGTCTTCGCGGCCCTGGGCTTCCGGCTGTGGGAGGCGTACCCGGTGCTCCACGACCGCTACTGGGCCGGCATCGCCGCCGGCCGGCCGGCCGCCTACTGGTTCTGGGGCGACCTGGCGGCGCTGGCCATCGCCGCCGGGCCGGCGCTCGGAGCGGGGCTCGGCTCGCTGGTGGCGGCCGGCCGGCGGTCACCGCGCGTCGTGCGCCTGCTCGTCGGGGCGGCCGCCCTCGCGGTCGTGGCCGCCGACGCGTCCCGCATGAGCAAGGCCGAGGTGGAGCGGATCTGGCTGCCGTTCGTCCCCTGGCTGCTGCTCGCCACCGCCTGCCTGCCGCAGCGTTGGCGCCGGCCGGCCCTCGCGGGTCAGGTGCTGGTGGCGCTGCTGGTGCAGCACCTCGTGCTGACCAACTGGTGAGTCAGGCGCGCAGCGGGTCCGTGGCGAAGCGCGCCAGGCCCTCGTCCGGGCCGACGGCGGCCGAGAACGCCAGCTCGACCCTGGCCCGCTCCGGCGACGCGACGATGTGCCGCACGTCGCCGAGCCGGAACTCCCCCGTCACTGTGGGCTCGAGCCCTCCGACGGCGACCGCCCGGGCCACGTCGCGGATCGACACCGGGCGGCCGGAGCACACGTTGTAGGCCGTCGCGGTGCCGGGTGCGGCCCCGACGACCGCGTGCAGCGCCAGGACGTTGGCCCGCGCGACGTCGGCCACGTGGACGAAGTCGCGCATCTGTCCGCCGTCCTCGAAGACCCGCGGCGGCTCGCCCCGCTCGACCGCGGAGCGGAACATGGCGGCGACCCCGCTGTACGGCGTGTTCCGCGGCATCCCGGGCCCGTAGACGTTGTGGTAGCGCAACGACGTGACGCTGCCGCCGGCCTGCCGGGCCCACGCCGACCCGTAGTGCTCCTGAGCCACCTTGCTGGCGGCGTAGCTGCTGCGCGGGTCGAGCGGCGCGTCCTCCGTCACCACGTCCCACGCGAGCGGCGTACGGCAGACCGGGCACGGGTTCTCGAACTGCCCGGCGGCCAGGTCCTGCTCGGAGCGCACGCCCGGCGCCTGGGGGCCGTGGTCGGGGCAGACGTAGCGCCCCTCGCCGTAGACGACCATCGAGGACGCGAGCACCAGTCGCGAGACGTCGGCGTCGTGCATCGCCGCGAGCAGTGCCGCCGTGCCGAGGTCGTTGTGGGAGGCGTACGCCGGCAGGTCGGCCACCCGGACGCCGAGCCCGACCAGCGCCGCCTGGTGGCAGACCGCGTCGACACCGCGCAGCAGGTCGGCCCACGACGTCGCGTCGCGGACGTCGAGGCGGTGCGTGCCCTCGGGTGTCTCAGCAACGCCGTGGGCGTCGGGCAGCATCAGGTCCACCCGCACCACCTCGTCCCCCTCCTCGGCCAGGGCCTCGTCGATGGCGGTTCCGATGAAGCCGGCCGAGCCGGTCAGCAGCACCTTCACGGGATGTCGTAGGTGAGTTCGAGGCCGTCCGCCCAGGTGTGGCACGAGCACCCGGTGGGGTCGGGGAGGTCCGCCACCACCGCGGTCAGCATCGCCTTGAGACGCTCGGTGTTCGCGGCGAACAGGGCGAAGACGTCCTGCTGCCGGACCTCCTCGCCGGCCGCGGCACCGGCGTCCATGTCGGTGACCAGGGCGATCGTCGCCAGGCACATCCGCAGCTCGCGCGCCAGCGCCGCCTCGGGGGCTCCGGTCATGTTGACGATCGTCCAGCCGCGGTCGGCGTAGTCGCGGGACTCGGCGCGGGTGGAGAAGCGCGGGCCGTCGATGACGACCATCGTCCCCCCGAGCCGTACGCCCTCGGGCTCGGCGAGCGCTCCCGAGAGCCGGGGGCAGTACGGGTCGGCGAACGGCAGGTGGACCGCGCCACGCTCGACGAAGGTCCGCTCGCGGCCCGAGGTGCGGTCGACCAGCTGGTCGGGCACCACCAGGTCGCCCGGTGCGACCTCGGCGCGCAGGCCGCCGACCGCGCACGGACTCAGGACCTGCCGCACGCCCAGGGACCGCAGGGCCCAGAGGTTCGCGCGGTAGTTGATCAGGTGGGGCGGGTACTCGTGGTGCCGCCCGTGGCGGGGCAGGAACGCGACCCGTCGTCCGCCGACCTCGCCGATCGCGACCGGGGCCGACGGGGCGCCGTACGGCGTGCTGACAGCGACCTGCTCGGGCTCGACGAGGAAGGAGTAGAAGCCGCTGCCGCCGATCACGGCGACGTCCGCGCGAGAGCTCACGGCGGTCAACCTACCGAGGACCGGCGTGGTGCTCGCATGGCAGGCGTCGGCCCCCCTCAGGTGAGCAGGAGCGTGTCGAGCCGCCGCCGCACGATCGCCAGCCCGACCAGCCCCATCACGACCAGGTAGACGACCGAGACCGCCGAGGCCCAGGTCAGGATGCCGGTGGTCAGCTCGCGACACAGCACGACGCCGCGGTAGAGCGGCGTGACCTCGACGACCCAGCGGAGCACGCCGTGGAACGCGGTGATCGGGAAGAACGTGCCGGAGAACAAGAACATCGGCAGCTGCAGGAGCGTGATCTTCTCGAAGTCCTGCCAGGACTTCATGTAGGTGGTCAGGCCCATGCAGACCGCACTGAAGGCGAACCCGATCAACAGGGTCGCCGGCAGCGCGAGCACCGCCCACCACGAGTGCACCAGCCCGAGCGTCCACATCACCACCAGGAAGGCCGCGGCGTACGAGGCGCCGCGCAGCTGGCCCCACAGGATCTCGCCCCGGGCGATGTCGCGCGTGGTCAGCGGGGTGGCGAGCATCTGGTCGTAGAGCTTGTCGTACTTGAGCTTGAAGAAGACGTTGAACGTCGAGTCGAGGAGCGCCCCGTTGAACGCCGACGCTGCGAGCATCCCCGGGGCCACGAACTCGGCGTACGGGATCGTGTGGCCGTTGAACTCGAAGCTCGTGATCAGCTTGCCGACCCCGACCCCGATCGACAGCAGGTAGAAGACCGGCTCCAGGAAGCCGGTCAGGAAGAGCTTCCAGAGCCGGCGGTAGACCAGGTAGTTGCGCAGCAGGACGACCCGCGTGCTGGGGGTGAGCAGGGTGGCCGCGAGCGTGCTCACGACGCCATCCTCGCCCTGAGCGAGCGGATCGCCAGCCACCAGCCGACGGCCGTGACCGCGACCAGGATCGCGAGGTTGACCGCGGCCGTGCTCCACACGACGGTGTCGAGGCAGAGCATCCGGGTCAGGTTCACGCCGTGCCACAGCGGCGTGCACCGGGCGACCAGCTCTCCGAACGGGCCGAGGTTGCTGATCGGGAAGAACGCGCCGGAGAACAGGAACAGCGGGATCAGGCCCAGCCGGAAGATCAGCCCGAACGACTCCGGGCCCTGCACGTGGGCGCTGTAGGCGAAGGTGAGCGTGCCGAACGCCATCCCGACCAGCATCGTCACCAGCCAGGCCAGCGGAGGCCCCCACCAGCTGGCGAACACGCCGAACGGAGCCATCACCAGGAAGTAGACGCCACAGGTGACGCCGACCCGGGCGAGCACGAACAGCAGCATCGCGTTGGCGAGGTCGCGGACCTCCAGCGGGGTCGCCAGCTGGGCGAAGAAGGACTTCTGCCACTTGATGCCGGCCATCACCGGGTACGTCGTCTCCGCGACGCCGGTGGTCATCGCCTGGGCCGCGATCAGCCCGGGCACGACGAAGGCGAGGTAGGAGGTGGCGCCCTCCAGCTGGGACGGGGGTGCGGAGATGAAGCCGCCGAGGAGGACCCCCATCGCGAGCACGTAGAAGAGCGGCGAGAGGAAGGACGAGACGATCGATCCCTTCCAGGTGCGCTTGTAGTAGGTCCACCAGTAGTCGACCTGCCGGCCGATGCCCTGGCCGACCGAGAGCCGGCCGTGCGTCGAGACCGCGGTCATCAGTCCACCAGCGTCCGGCCGGTGAGCCGGAGGAAGACGTCCTCCAGCGTGGAGCGGCGTACCAGCGTGGCGATCGGGTCCAGGCCCCGCTCGTGGACCTTGGCCAGCACGTGCTCGCCGTCGTCGCTGTAGACCAGGATCCGGTCGGGCAGCACCTCGACCCGCTCGCCGAGATCGGCGATCTTCTCGGCCGTCGCGTCGTGGTCTCCGACCGGGAAGCGGAGCTCGGCGACCTCACGCGTGGAGTGCCGGCGGATCAGCTCGAGCGGGGAGCCCTCGGCCGCGATCACGCCCCGGTCCATGACCACCAGCCGGTCGCACAGCTGCTCGGCCTCGTCCATGTAGTGCGTGGTGATCACGAGCGTCACGCCCTGCTGCTTGAGCCGGAAGAGCCGGTCCCACAGCACGTGGCGCGCCTGCGGGTCGAGGCCCGTGGTCGGCTCGTCGAGCAGCAGCAGATCGGGCCGGTTGATCAGCGAGCGGGCGATGGTGAGCCGGCGCTTCATGCCGCCGGAGAGGTCCTCCACCTTGGACCCGCGCTTCTCGGTGAGCTGGACGAACTCCAGGAGCTCCTCGGCCCGCGCGCGCACCTCGCCCTTGGGGATCCCGAAGTAGCGACCGTAGATGTAGAGGTTGTCGAAGACGTTGAGCTCGTTGTCGAGCGTGTCGTCCTGCGGGCAGACGCCCAGGCGGCCCCGGATCGCCGGGCCGTCGGTGGCGGGGTCGAGCCCGAGGATCCGCAGCTCCCCGCCGGTGACCGGCGAGACGGCGGCGATCATCCGCATCGTCGAGGACTTGCCTGCGCCGTTGGGGCCGAGGAAGCCGAACGCCTCGCCGCGGCGTACGTCGAGGTCGATGCCCTTGACGGCCTCCACGGTCGCACCGGACCTGTCGCCGAACGACTTGCGCAGGTCGCGGGCCGAGATCATCGAATCGTCCGACACCCCGCCGACCCTACAAAGGCCCCCCGACGTCTCTTCGGCGGCCGTGGTCCGGGGCGGGCGATCATCACGAGGTTGTAGTCCGTGTCGAGGCTGCGCCCCTACGGTGACGTCATGGACCGTCAGCATGCCCGTTCCGGATCGCCGTACGAGGACACCATCGGCTTCAGCCGGGCCGTCCGGGTGGGTCACACCGTCGCCGTCTCCGGCACCGCGCCCGTCTGGCCGGACGGTTCCGTGGACCCCGACGCGACGATGCAGGCGCGGCGTTGCTGGGAGATCGCGATCGCGGCGCTGGAGGAGCTCGGCGGTCGCGTCGAGGACGTCGTCCGGACCCGCCAGTTCATCGTGACGGCCGATCTGGCGGGCAGCGTCGGCGCGGTCCACGGCGACGTCTTCGGCGACGTGCGCCCGGCCAGCACGATGGTCGTCGTCAGCGGCCTGCTCGACCCGCGCTGGCTGGTCGAGGTCGAGCTGGACGCCGTCGTCGACTGACCGGCTCGCGCCGGGGACCGGCGGCGTCGCCGCTGCGGTCCTGCCGCCGACGGCGTCCCCACCCCGTCGCTGCCATGTGAAGTCGGGCCCACCTAGGGTGGCCTGGTGCGACTCCTTCTCACGTCCGGTGGCGTCACGAACGCCAGCATCCGCGAGGCGTTGGTCGATCTGCTGGGCAAGCCGATCGCCGACGCCACCGCCCTGTGCATCCCGACCGCGATGTACGGCCACCCGCGCGTCGGTCCCGGCGTCAGGACGTGGCAGTTCATCAGCGGCACCTCGGAGAACCCGATGGTCGAGCTGGGCTGGAGGTCCGTCGGCGTGCTGGAGCTCACGGCCCTGCCCAGCATCGCCGAGGAGCACTGGGTCCCCCTGGTGCGAGAGACGGACGTGCTGCTGGCCGCGGGCGGCGACGTGCTGTACCTGTGCCACTGGATGAGGGAGTCCGGGTTGGCGGAGCTGATCCCGTCCCTCGACGACACCGTCTGGGTGGGGCTCAGCGCCGGCAGCATGGTGATGACGCCCACGGTCGGCGACGACTTCATCCAGTGGAGACCGCCGAGCGGTGACGACAGCACGTTGGGCCTCGTCGACTTCTCCATCTGCCCGCACCTGGCTGAGGACGGCAGGCCGGGGAACTCCATGGCCGAGGCGGAGGCGTGGGCGGCCGGCATCTCCGGACCGGCGTACGCCATGGACGACCAGACGGCCATCGCCGTGGTCGACGGCGCTGTCGAGGTGGTCTCGGAGGGGCACTGGAAGCACTTCCCCGCCTAGCTGCGCGTGCCGCCACTCGGCGCCTCCAGCCGGACCGAGGCTGTTGTCCTCGTGCGTCAAGATCTGCTGCGGCTCGGTGATCGCCTGCGTACGAGCTCGAAGATCCTCGACGGTACGGCGGACGTCGGCGCCTCTGGCGAGAGCAGCGATGCTGCCGTGCGCCCACGACCTTGCACGGTCCTCGCCGTCCGCGCATCGTGGGCGTACACAACGTCACGGGGACCGCCGAGGAGCCGCGGATGACCGCACCAGAAACGCGAGGCCGGCACGACGGATCCGGTGATCGGCGTGGTGATCGACGACGCGGACGTGCGGGCAGCGATCGCCGCGGATCTCGAGAGCCGGTACGCCGCCGACTTCCGGATCGTCCCGATGACCTCAGCGCGGGCCGCCCAGGAGCTCCCGGTGATCGTGCGTCTCGCCGCTGTCATCTCGACGGTCGAGCTGGAGGGCTCGTCGGGTGTCGACCTGTTGCGCTCCGTCCGCCGGGCACACCGGGACACTCGTCGCATCCTCCTCGTCAGACGTGGCCAGTGGACCAGCCATCCGGTGCGCCGCGCGATGGTGCTCGGCGATGTCGACGGCTACCTGTTCGTGCCCTGGATGCCTCGGGAGCAGTGGCTCTACCTGCCGATGGCGGAGTACCTCGCCGACTGGAGTCGGAGCCAGCCGCCGGAGCTGACCGCGGTGACGATCGTCGGGAGGCGCTGGGAGGATCGTTCACACGCACTGCGCGACATGCTCAGCCGCGCCAGCATCCCCTATGCCTTCCACGAACCGGATTCGGAGGCGGGGACGGAGGCTCTGGCGCAGATGGGGTTGGACGGTACCGCGCTACCCGCCGTTCGGTTCCACAGCGGCCAGGTCGAGGTGAACCCCGACGACATCACTGTGGTCGAGGCGCTCGGCTTCCGCTCGTCGCACCCAGGCCTCGCGTGTGACGTGGCGATCGTGGGCGCGGGACCCGCAGGACTGTCGGCTGCCGTGTACGCCGGCTCCGAGGGACTCTCGACCATCGTCATCGACCCGAGCGTGCCCGGTGGGCAGGCTGGTACGAGCTCGCGCATCCGCAACTACCTCGGTTTCCCACGGGGACTCAGCGGGGGCGAGCTCACCAACCGGGCGACCGAACAGGCCTGGCTGTTCGGCGCCGAGTTCTTGCTAGCCCGGCGGGTGCAGGGGCTGGAGCGCGTCGACGACCGGCGCACGTTGCAGCTCAGCGACGGCGGCGCGGTGTCCGCGCGGGCTGTCGTCCTCGCCACTGGTGTCGACTGGCGACGGCTTGGGGTCGAGTCGGTCGAACGGTTCGTCGGTGCCGGCGTCTTCTACGGTGCCGCAGGCTCGGAGGCCGAGGCGTTGCGCGGGGACCACGTGTACGTCGTCGGTGGTGGCAACTCGGCCGGGCAGGCCGCCGTGCACCTCGCGCGTCACGCGGCCTCGGTCACGATCGTGATCCGAGGACGGTCGTTGGCCGCCTCGATGTCGGACTACCTGGTGAGCGAGCTCCACGCGATCGACAACGTCGCCATCCGGGCCAGCACCGAGGTGGCAGGCGCAGCCGGCGACACCCGGCTCGAGCGCCTGGTCCTGCGAGACCGCGGATCGGGCGTGGAGGAGACCGTGGACGCCGGCGGCGTGTTCGTGATGATCGGGGGAACGCCTTTCACCGACTGGTTGCCTCCCGACGTGGAGCGCGACGAGTACGGCTACATCCTCACCGGCAACGACACGACGACCTTCCCGCTGGAGCGTGCGCCCCTCTTCCTGGAGACGAGCGTTCCTGGCGTGTTCGCCGTCGGGGATGCGCGGCACGGTTCCACGCGACGCGTGGCTCCGTCGGTCGGGTCCGGCGCGATCGCCATCGCCCTCGTGCATCAGTATCTGACCGGCCCCGGCTGAGACGGGTGACGAAGCCTCCTGTCGGTGGCGTGAGCAAGGATGGAGCCATGTCGGAGGGCCACGCCGCGCTGGAGCGCTTCAGCGCGCCGACGCGCACCTGGTTCCAGGCGGCGTTCGCCGAGCCGACCCCCGCGCAGGACGGCGCGTGGGGGGCGATCTCCCAGGGTCGGCACGCGCTGGTGGTCGCCCCGACCGGCTCGGGCAAGACGCTGTCGGCGTTCCTGTGGGCGATCGACCGCCTGCTGTCCGAGCCGCGTCCGAAGGAGACCGGCACGCGGGTCCTCTACGTCTCGCCGCTCAAGGCCCTCGCCGTCGACGTCGAGCGCAACCTGCGCTCGCCGCTGGTCGGCATCCGGCAGACGGCCGAGCGGCTCGGCTCAGCGGGTCCCGGAGGTCAGTGTCGGCATCCGGTCCGGGGACACGCCCGCCGCCGAACGGCGCACCCTGGCGCGGACGCCTCCCGACATCTTGATCACGACGCCGGAGTCCCTGTTCCTGATGCTGACCAGCCAGGCCCGCGAGAGCCTGCGACAGGTCGAGACCGTGATCGTCGACGAGGTGCACGCCGTCGCCGGCACCAAGCGCGGCGCCCACCTCGGGCTGAGCCTCGAGCGGCTCGACGCGCTGCTCGCCGAGCCCGCGCAGCGGATCGGCCTGTCGGCCACGGTGCGACCGCTCGAGGAGGTGGCGCGCTTCCTCGGTGGCACCACGCCGGTCGAGATCGTGGCACCGCCGTCGGCCAAGCAGTGGGACCTCACGGTCGTCGTCCCGGTCGAGGACATGACCGCCCCCGCGCCGTACGACGACTCCGACGAGGCGGGCCACGACGGCCGCGAGGCGACCTCGATCTGGCCCCACGTGGAGAACCACGTGGCCGACCTGATCGAGCAGCACCGCTCGACCATCGTCTTCGCCAACTCCCGCCGCCTCGCCGAGCGGCTCACGGCGCGACTCAACGAGATCGCGGCCGAGCGGGCAGCGGCGGAGGCGGGGCCTGCGGACGACGACCTCGGCGGCGCCCGACCAGCCGCCGGCCCACCGGCGCAGGTGATGGCCCAGTCCGGGGCGTCGTCCGGCGCCGAGGCGGTGATCGCGAAGGCCCACCACGGCTCGGTCTCCAAGGAGCAGCGGGCCCTGATCGAGGACGACCTCAAGCGCGGCCGGCTCCCCTGCGTCGTCGCGACCAGCAGCCTCGAGCTCGGGATCGACATGGGTGCGGTCGACCTCGTCATCCAGATCGAGTCGCCGCCGAGCGTCGCCAGCGCCCTGCAGCGCGTCGGTCGGGCCGGCCACCAGGTCGGTGAGGTCAGCCGGGGCGTCCTCTTCCCCAAGCACCGAGGTGACCTCGCGCAGACGGCCGTCGCGGTCGAGCGGATGCGCTCCGGCCTGATCGAGTCCATGCGGATCCCGGCGAACCCGCTCGACGTGCTGGCCCAGCAGATCGTGTCCATGCTGGCCATGGAGGCCTGGTCCGTCGACGACGTCTTCGACCTGGTACGCCGCTCCGCGTCGTACACCTCACTGCCGCGCGGCGCCTTCGACGCGACCCTCGACCTGCTCAGCGGGCGCTATCCCAGCGACGAGTTCGCCGAGCTCCGGCCGCGCATCGTGTGGGACCGCGTCACCGGGCAGCTCACGGGCCGCCCGGGTGCCCAGCGGCTCGCCGTCACCAGCGGGGGCACCATCCCCGACCGCGGGCTCTTCGGGGTCTTCCTGGTCGGCGGCGAGGGCCCCGGCCGGCGGGTCGGCGAGCTCGACGAGGAGATGGTCTACGAGTCCCGGGTCGGTGACGTGTTCGCGCTCGGGGCGACCAGCTGGCGCATCGAGGACATCACGCACGACCGGGTTCTGGTCACGCCCGCACCCGGCGTACCCGGACGTCTGCCGTTCTGGAAGGGCGATGCTCTGGGCCGCCCCGCCGAGCTGGGCGAGGCGATCGGCGCGTTCACCCGCGAGCTGGGGTCGTCCTCGCGCGACAGCGCCGTGTCGGTCGCCGAGGCCCGAGGTCTCGACCCGTGGGCGGCCGGCAACCTGGTCGGCTACGTGCACGAGCAGGTCGAGGCCACCGGCATCCTGCCCAGCGACCGCAGCCTGGTGGTGGAGAAGTTCCGCGACGAGCTCGGCGACTGGCGGCTGGTGGTCCACTCCCCCTACGGCACCCCCGTGCACGCGCCCTGGGCCCTCGCGATCAACGCGCGGCTCCGCGAGCGCTACGGCATCGACGGTCAGGCCATCGCCTCCGACGACGGCATCGTGATCCGGATCCCCGACACCGACGCCGAGCCGCCGACGGGTGAGGTGATCGCCTTCGAGCCGGACGAGATCGAGGACCTCGTGACCCAGGAGGTGGGAGGGTCCGCGCTGTTCGCGTCCCGGTTCCGCGAGTGCGCGGCACGCGCGCTGCTGCTCCCGCGTCGCGACCCCGGTCGGCGGTCACCGCTGTGGCAGCAGCGCCAGCGCAGCGCCGCCCTGCTCGAGGTCGCCTCGAAGTACCCGTCGTTCCCGATCGTGCTCGAGGCCGTCCGCGAGTGCCTCCAGGACGTCTACGACCTGCCCGCGCTGGTCGGCCTGATGCGCCGGGTGCAGCGACGCGAGGTCGGCATCCACGACGTCGACACCCACCAGCCCTCCCCCTACGCACGCAGCCTGCTGTTCGGGTACGTCGCCCAGTTCGTCTACGAGGGCGACTCCCCCATCGCCGAACGCCGTGCCGCCGCGCTGGCGCTCGACCAGGGCCTCCTCGCGGAGCTGCTCGGGCGAGCCGAGCTGCGCGAGCTCCTCGACCCCGGCGTCCTGGCGGAGATCGAGGCGACCCTGCAACGGACCGATCCGGAGCGGCGCGCCCGCGGCGCCGAGGGCGTGGCCGACCTGCTGCGGTGGCTCGGCCCGCTGACCGAGGACGAGATCGCTCTGCGGACGGTCGAGGGCGGCTCGGCCGCCGAGTGGCTGGCCGCTCTCGCCGGCGCGCGGCGCGCGGTCCCGGTGCGGATGGCCGGCGAGGAGCGCTGGGCCGCCGTCGAGGACGTCGGACGTCTGCGCGACGGGCTCGGTGTGCCGGTGCCACCCGGCGTACCCGATGCCTTCACCGAGCCGGTCGACGATCCGTTGGCGGACCTGGTCAGCCGGTTCGCCCGGACCCACGGCCCGTTCACGGTCGCCGACGTGTCCACCCGTCTGGGGCTCGGGGCCGCGGTCGCACGACAGACCCTGCAACGCCTCGGCGGGCAGGGGCGCGTGCTCGAGGGCGAGTTCCGGCCCTCGGGCTCCGGCGCGGAGTGGTGTGACGCCGAGGTGCTGCGGATGCTGCGCCGGCGCTCGCTGGCCCGGCTCCGGCAGGAGGTCGAGCCGGTCGAGCCGGCGGCGATGGGTCGCTTCCTGCTCGCGTGGCAGCACGTCAACCGGCCCCCGCGCGGCCGACCTCGAGGCGTCGACGGCCTGCTCCAGGTGGTCGACCAGCTCGCCGGGTACGCCGCTCCGGCCTCGGCGTGGGAGTCGCTGATCCTCCCGGCCCGGCTGCCCGACTACGAGCCGGCCCTCCTCGACGAGCTGACCGCCTCCGGCGAGGTGACCTGGGTCGGGCAGGGGACGTTGCCCGGCAACGACGGCTGGGTCTCCCTCCACCTCGGCGACCAGGCTCCGCTGACCCTCCCTCTGACCGACCAGGGCCTCGACGCCCCCGAGGCGTGGGGCGAGGTGCACGAGGCCGTCATCGACGCGCTGGCCCCGGGCGGGGCCTGGTTCTTCCGGCAGCTCGCCGCGGCCACCGGCGCCACCGACCGCTCCCTGGCGGCTGCGCTCTGGGACCTGGTGTGGGCAGGGCGGGTCAGCAACGACACGTTCGCGCCGTTGCGCGACCTGACCTCCGGCTCCGGCACCCACCGCACCCGCAGGGCCGCCCCCCGCGCCCGGCCGAGCCGGCCGAGCCGGGCCGGTCTGCGGGCCGCACCGCCGGCGACCTCCGGGCGCTGGGCACTGCTGCCCGGGCCCGACACCGACCCGACCCGTCGGGCGCACGCGACCGCGGAGCGGATGCTCGAGCGGCACGGCGTGGTCACCCGGGGCGCCGTGGTCTCCGAGCGCACCCTGGGCGGATTCGCCGCGGTCTACAAGGTGCTCTCGGCGTTCGAGGACTCCGGGCGGTGCCGCCGCGGGTACTTCGTCGAGGGCCTGGGCGCGGCCCAGTTCGGCACCGCAGGGGCGGTCGACCGCCTCCGCACCTTCGCCGACGCGCGGGGCGACTCCGGCGAGCAGAAGCCCGAGGCCGTCACCCTGGCCGCGACCGACCCGGCCAACCCCTTCGGCGCGGCCCTCCCGTGGCCGGACCGTGAGGCCACCGGCGGGCATCGCCCCGGACGGAAGGCCGGAGCCCTCGTCGTCCTCGTCGACGGCACCTCGACCCTCTACGTCGAGCGCGGCGGCAAGACGCTGCTCACCTGGTCCGAGGACGCCGCGCTGCTCGGCCCGGCGGCGCAGTCGCTCTCGGAGGCCGGACGTCGCGGCGCCCTGGGCCGCCTCACGGTCGAGAAGGCCGACGGCGAGCAGATCCTCGGCGGGGGCTCGACCCCCCTCCGGGAGGCGCTCGACGCCGCCGGCTTCGTCTCGACGCCTCGAGGGCTGAGGCTGCGTGGCTGACGGTGGTCGACGGTGTGTCGGTGGTTGACGGTGGTTGACGGTGCCTGAGGGCGACACCGTCTGGCGCGCGGCCCGCCTGCTCGCACCGCTCGCTGAGCGGCAAGGTGCTGACCGGGACCGACGTCCGGGTCCCCGCGTTCGCGACCTGGGACCTCTCCGGCGCGACGGTCACCGAGACCGTCTCGCGCGGCAAGCACCTCCTCACCCGGATCACAGCCGACGTCCCGTGGACGCTCCACACCCACCTCAAGATGGAGGGCGGCTGGCGGGTGCTGAAGCCCGGGCAGCGCTGGCCGCGACCGGCCCACACGGCCCGCGTGGTGCTGACCACCGCCGATGCGGTGGCCGTGGGGTTCGCGCTCGGGATCGTGGAGATCGTGCCGCGCGACCGGGAGAGCGACCTGGTCGGCCACCTCGGCCCCGACCTGCTCGGTCCCGACTGGGACCCGGCCGAGGCGGTCCGGCGACTGACCGAGCAGCCCGACCGCCCGATCAAGGTGGCGCTGCTCGACCAGACCCGGTTGGCGGGGGTCGGCAACATGTACGCCGCCGAGCTCTGCTTCATCACCGGCGTGGACCCCGAGACACCGGTCGCCGAGGTCCGTGACCTGCGCCGTCTGGTCGACCGGGCCCACCAGATGCTCGAGCTGAACACCCGCCGCGCCCAGCAGAGCACCACCGGCGACCTGGCGCGCGGCCGGCAGTTCTGGGTCTTCGACCGCGCCGGGCGGCCGTGTCGTCGCTGCGGGACCCCGATCCGGCAGACGCTGCTCGGCGACGAGGGGCGGGAGCGGACGACGTTCGCCTGCCCGAGCTGTCAGCCTCGGCCCGGGTGACCCCGCTGAGCCCCGGAGTGCCGTCCGACCCGTCGGCCGGGCGCGGCGTAGGGTCTCCAGTCATGCCGACCGAACCGGAGAAGCTCGTGGACAGCCCCAACCCGCTGGCGGAGATCTTCTACGCGCACACCGGACGCCAGGTCAACAAGTGGGTGCACTACCTCGACATCTACCACCGGCACCTCGCGCAGTTCCGCGGGCAGCCGATCACCCTCGTGGAGTTCGGTGTCATGCACGGCGGTTCGTTGGAGCTCTGGCGCGAGTACCTGGGCCCGCAGGCGCGCATCGTGGGCGTCGACATCAACCCCGAGTGCAAGAAGCTGGAGGACGAGCACACCCGGATCTTCATCGGCGACCAGGCCGACCGTGACTTCCTGACGAGCATCGCCGACGAGATCGGCCCGGTCGACGTCCTGATCGAGGACGGTGGGCACCGCCCTCCTCAGCAGCTCGCGACGTTCCAGTGCCTCTACCCTCGCATGAGCGAGAACGGCGTGTTCATCATCGAGGACCTGCACACCAGCTACTGGCCCGGCTACCGCGGCGGACTGCGGCGCAAGGGCACCTTCATGGAGTTCGCCAAGCGCAAGGTCGACCAGCTGAACGCCTGGCACTCTCGTGAGGAGGGCTTCGAGGTCAACCGGTTCACCCGCACCACGCGATCGATCCACTTCTACGACAGCGTCTGCGTCTTCGAGCGCGGGCCGGTCAAGCGTCCGAAGAAGCACCAGGTCGGCGAGCCCTCGTTGAGTGCACCGCCCCCCTACCGCCGTTAGCCGGCCCCGGGCACGGCCGTGGCGATGGGACTCCGCTAGGAACGGGCTCCGGAGGGGGTCCACAGGCGCCACACCACGTCGGCCGCCCGGATCGCCACGACCACCCCGGTGGCGATGGCGGCGGCAGCCACCAGCCACCCGAGCTCCTCCTTGGTGAGCCCGGTGCCGTCGGCCAGGGCGTCCCCAATGCCGTAGGACCCGGTAGGCACGCGCATCGGACTCAGGCGGCCGAGGCGACGACGGGACGCCGCGTGGTGATCGGGGTGGGAGCGGTGGCCGCCTCCTCGAGGGCGACGGCCACGGACACGTCGCGGAGGACCTCCGACAACGGGGCTTCGAGGGCCGTGCACAACGACGCCAGCAGCTCCGAGGACGCTTCCTTCTGCCCGCGCTCGATCTCCGAGATGTAGCCCAGGCTGACCCGCGCCTCCGCGGACACCTGCCGCAGGGTCAGGCCCTGCTCGAGCCGACGCTCACGGAGAACGTCGCCGAGCAACCGGCGGAACAGCGCCATCTGAGTCCTCCTGGGTCGTCGGGACGGTCGTCGGTCGGGTCGGGAAACGCGGTTGTGGCCGAAACGCTACCCGAGCGGGGGTTGTTCCCGGCGAAGAATCCCACACAGGGCCGACAGCGCCTCACGACACGCCCGGTCCTGGATCCGGCGCCGGTCGCCGACCAGCTCCATGGTCAGCACCGTCACGCCGTCGGGGCCGGACAGACCGACGTACACCGTGCCGACCGGCTTGCCCTCCTGCATGTCCGGGCCGGCGACCCCGGTCGTGGCCACGGCGTACGTCGCTCCGGTCGCAGCGCGACACCCGGCGGCCATGGCCCGGGCGCACTCCCCCGACACCACGCCGTACTCCTCGACGATCGCGCGCGGCACGTCCAAGAACGACTCCTTGAGCTGGGTCGCGTAGGTGACGAAGCCGCCGAGGTAGCTCGCCGACGCCCCCGGCACCGAGGTGACCGCCGCCGCGAGCCGGCCGCCGGTCAGCGACTCCGCGGTGGCCAGCGTGGCCCCCGCGGCTCGCAGCAGGGTCAGTGCCTCCGCGGCCTCGACGTCGGGGGCCGAGCGGCGCTTCATGGTCCCGACCCTACCGGGGCCGGTTACCCTTCCGGCGTGAGCCGCCCGATCGAGGACTACGCGATGATCGGCGACCGCCACACGGCCGCCCTGGTCGGCACGAACGGCTCGATCGACTGGCTCTGCCTGCCGCGCTTCGACTCCCCGGCCTGCTTCGCGGCCATCCTCGGCGACCACGAGAACGGCCACTGGCAGCTGTGCCCCGTCGGCGAGTACGAGGTCTACCGCGCCTACATCGACGACTCGGCGGCACTGCAGACGACGTTCACCACCGACACCGGCGTGGTCACGCTGCTCGACGTGATGCCGACCGGCGACGAGCGCATCGACGTCGTGCGGCGGGTCACCGGCGTCAGCGGCACGGTGCGGATGCACCACGAGTGGGTCGTCCGCTTCGACTACGGCACGGCCGAGCCGTGGGTCCGGCGCCGGCACGAGAACACCGACGAGCCGGTGATCACCGCGGTCGTGGGCCCGACAAGCTGGTCCTGCGCGGACCGCGGCTGCCGCACCCGTCGGACCACCGCCACGTCGACGACTTCGACGTCCGCGAGGGCCAGGTGCTGACCTGGTCGACCACCTGGCTCCCGTCGCACCTGCGGACGCCCGGCCCGCACCGCTACCTCGTCGACGAGACCATCGACGAGTCCGTGGCCTGGGTGACGCGGCCTCGACCTCTCCGACGTGCCGCATGCCGACGTCGTACGCCGCTCGCTGCTGACGCTGCACCTGCTCACCCACGAGGAGACCGGCGGCATCGTCGCCGCCCCGACCACCTCGCTGCCCGAGGACTTCGGCGGCGAGCGCAACTGGGACTACCGCTACTGCTGGCTGCGCGACGCCGCCCTGACGATCAGCTCGCTGATCTCCGGCCGGAGCCACCGACGAGGCGACGGTTCTGGCGCGACTGGCTGCTCCGGGCGGTCGCCGGCGACCCGGCCGACCTGCAGATCATGTACACCGTCGACGGCGCCCGGCGGCTGGCCGAGTGGACGCTGGACGCACTTCCCGGGTACGCCGGGTCGCGACCGGTGCGGATCGGCAACGGCGCGGTCGAGCCAGCGGCAGACCGACGTGGTCGGCGAGGTGATGCTCGCCCTCGAGGACGCCCGGGACTCCGCGCTCGGCCACACCGACGACGCCTGGGCCCTCCAGCGGGTGCTGGTGAACCACCTCGCCGACGCCTGGCAGGAGAAGGACAACGGGCTGTGGGAGATCCGCGGGGCCCTGCAGGACTTCACCCACTCCCGGGTGATGGTGTGGGCGGCGTTCGACCGCGCGGTCAAGGCGGTCGAGCGCCACGACCTCCCGGGCGACGCCGACCGCTGGCGCGCACCTGCGCGACCAGGTGCGCGAGGAGGTGCTGACGCGCGGCTACGACGAGGACCGCGACACCTTCACGCAGCACTACGACACGACCGAGGTCGACGCCTCGCTGCTGATGCTGCCGCTGGTCGGGTTCGTCGACGGGCGACGACCCGCGGATGCTCGGCACGATCGAGGCGATCGAGCAGGACCTGATGCGCGACGGGCTGCTGCTGCGCTACCGCACCCAGACCGGCGTCGACGGCCTCTCCGGCGACGAGCACCCGTTCCTGGCCTGCTCGTTCTGGCTGGTCTCGGCCTACGCCGCCGCAGGCCGGCTCGACGAGGCCCACGCGCTCTTCGACCGGCTCGTGCGCGCTGCGCAACGACGTCGGCCTGCTCGCCGAGGAGTACGACGCCGCGACACGACCGGATGGTCGGCAACTTCCCGCAGGCCTTCAGCCACCTCACCCTGGTGCAGGCGGCCTTCCGGCTGCGGGAAGCTGCCGGCTAGCTACTTCGGGGCGCCGTTGGTGACCGTGACCGTCACCGTGGTGGTGCTCGGCTCGGTGACCTGGTCGCCGGAGTAGCGCACCTCGATCGTCTGGGTCCCGGCGTTCGGGAACGGCCCCGCGACCGTGGCGGCCGTGCCGCCGATCAGCGTGGCGGTGGCCACCTGCCGGCCACCGAGCCAGACGCTGCACGGTGCCGGTCGGGGTGACCCCCTGGGCGCCGGTGACCGTCGCCGTCGACCCGTCGAGGTGCCCTTCTTCCTCTGGACCATGCTCGGCGAGCGCCGGCGCGTGACCGTCGAGTCCTGCTGGGTGAAGCGGCGACGCTCAGGCCGACGAGCTCCGGGTTGTGGTCGGAGGCCCGGAACTGGTCCGGCTGGTAGAGCAGCGTCGCGTTGTAGTTGTAGCGGCTGTACTCGAAGCCGACCGACTCCTCGGCGTTGATCTGCCAGACGTCGCGCCCCGTGATCATGGTCGCCGCTGCGGTGTTCGCCAGGACGTGGTCGAGCGAGCCGGCCATGCCGCCGAACTCGTAGGAGGTGTCGCTCGGGTCGTCGCTCGCCTGGTTGACGTAGCCGGCGCCGTAGAGCACCTGCATCGGGTCCTCCGTGGGTGTAGGAGTTGAAGTCGCCGACGAGGAAGACCTTCCGGATGCCGTCCGCAGCCGCCGTCGTCGTGCGCGAAGTCGACCACCGCATGGGCCTGGCGCACCCGGTCGCCGTTGAAGGCGCCCTGGAGCCCGTCGGCGTTGTCGCCGGTCGCCGGGGGTCGCTGTCGCCCTTGGACTTGAAGTGGTTGACCACGACCAGGAACCCGTCGGAGTCGAAGGCGCCCTTGCGCTTGAACTCCTGGGCCAGCGGCTCCCGGGCGTTGGCGAAGGCCTCGCCCGGGTCGGACAGGTCGCCAGGCACCCGGGACGGCCCGACCAGCGAGACGGTGTCCGGGTCGTAGATGAACGCCGTCCGGATCACGTCCTGCTGCGCCACCGGCGGGAGGTCGGCCGCCGTCGGGCGACGGCGCGTAGGCCCAGCGCGTGCGGCCGGCGTCGGCGTTCAGCGCGTCGACCAGCGACCGCAGGGCGTCGTCGCGGTCGTTCTCGCCGAGCGCGACGGAGTTCTCGATCTCCTCCAGGGACAAGATGTCGGCGTCCATGGTGTTGATCGCCTCGACCTCCTTGGCCCGCTGCCGCTCCAGGTCGGCCGTCGGGGCTGCCAGGTCGGTGCCGCCGCTGGACTCCGCAGCGCCTCGCGGACCGTTGTCGGAGCAGTCCTTGTCGGTCACGTGGCTACCGGCGCGGTCGTCGTAGAACGTGCAGCGTGTGGCCGGCGCCTCACCCAGTCGGCGCCGGTGGTGTTGAAGTAGTTCAGCACGTTGAAGGTGCCCAGCCGCAGGTCTCCGCCGACGGCCTGCGGCGCCGGTTGGCCGCCCGGGTGTCGCTGAAGGTCGCGACCTCGGTGCCGTCGCCGGTGACCTGGCTGGGTGGGCTGGAGCTTCCACAGGCCGTTGCGGTAGTCGAGGACCACCGGCTGGTGGAGGGTGGCGGACGACCCGATCCGGACCGGGTTGTCCGGGGTCAGCCACGACATCGGGGTGCGCGGAGTGAGGAAGCTGGTGCTCGCCCCGTCGTCGAGGGTCACCCCGCGTGCGGCGTTGTCGGCCGGCGACCGCGGCGATCCTGGCGCGGGTCGAGGCCGGGGTTGTAGAGGTCGGTCGGCTGCCAGAGCTGGTGGTCGCCGGTGGCGAGGCCGATCTCGCCGTACTGGTTGGTGCTCGTAGTTGTCGGTCACGGTGAACCGGTCGGTCGGTGCGATCAGCTCGCTCTCGTGCGCCTCCCTGTCCGCCATCGGTCGTCGGGTACGCCGTCACGAGCGGCGTCGCCCGCGGCGCGGGCGCCGAGTCGTCGACGTCGCTCGCCTGCGACGTTAGCTCGGTCAGGCCGGCGAACTCGCTGACCGTGCCGGTCACCTCGACGTACGTCGCCGACCGTGCACGGTCACCGCCCCGGCGGGCTGGTGGACGTACACCGCGTCGGAGGCGCCCGGCGTGGCGTCCGTCCCGGTTCCGGTGCCGTCGGTCTGGAGGACGTAGCCGAAGAAGCCGCCGGTCGGGTACGCCGCGGTCACGACGCCCCGGGTGGTCACCGGTCTTGCCGACGAACGGCGTGGCGTCGCCGGTGCCCTGGATCTCGGCGATCGTGTGCTCGGTGGCGGCGGCGGCGGCGGGGTGCCCGTGCCGTGCCCCCGGGACTGGGTCGCCCCGGTCGTGAAGTCGAGCGCTGTTGGCGTCGGTGTCGGCGCTCGGCGCGGTGCGGCTCGGACGGCGCGTTCGGCGGCAGCCGCGCGCCGCCGGTCCCTCGAAGGTGTTGCGACGTGCCCCAGCCGACGAGGTCCACGACGCCGGAGGTGACCGATGGCGCCGCCGCCGGGGTTCAGGCCGTCGGTCGCGTTCGCGAGGTAGACCGTGCAGGCGGTGCCGCCGCCGGCAGGTGTTGAGGCTCGCGGCGTCCGGGGTCGGCAGCGCGTCGGTGCCGCCGGTGGCGCCGTTCCGCGCCCCTGCACCAGGTAGTGGCCGGCGCCGGGACGTGCCGGTCACGCGCGGTCACGGCCGCGACGCGTTGCCGCAATGGCCGGTCGCGGAGCGGTACTGCACCGACGGCCGCCGAGACGAGATGGCGCTCGAGGTCGGGTTGTGCAGCTCGACGAAGTCGTTCGTGTACGTGGCGCCGGCGTTGCCGCCGCCGCCGTACACCTCGCTGATGACGAGGCCGGTGCCGGCGGGGTTCGCGCGGGCCGGCGAGAGGCCGGTCAGGCCGGCGGCCACCGCCAGGGTGGCCGTGCCGGAGAGCGCGCGTCGGGTGCGCGCGCGAGAGGCGTGCGATGAGGGGAGGAGCCTTCCGAGATCCGAGAGCCGAGAGGCCCGGACGACCGTGTGGCCGCGTCAGCCTAGTACCGACGACCCACCGACACCGCGTAGGGGCAGGCAGAAAGACGGGCCGAAGGGCCCGGCGAGCCGACCGTGTGGTACGCGTCACCCTAGTCGGCGTACCAACCGGCCGGCCGTGGACGATGGACCCGCGTGAACGGTCAGTGAACTGCGCTCAGCCCGTACGCGCTGCGCTGCCGCCACACGTCGCGGAAGAACTCGTAGCCGGACCACATCGTCATCACCACGGCGCCGGCCAGGATCACCTCGAAGACGTAGAACAGCACCAGCCCGAGGTCGTCCAGCGGCCGGCTCACCTGCCGGAGCGGCAGGGACCAGCCCGGTCGAGGGCGACCGCCTGGAGCACGGTCTTGACCTTGCCGCTG
Organism: uncultured Actinomycetota bacterium; assembly: GCA_963742195.1. GTDB lineage: Bacteria > Actinomycetota > Actinomycetes > Propionibacteriales > Nocardioidaceae > Nocardioides. The sequence goes on along the minus strand of CAVULA010000001.1, from coordinate 309,107 downwards.
TGGGCCGCGGCGACGACGACCCTGCGGAGGATCGACAGCCGCAGCAGGGTCACCGACCACTCGCGCAGCAGCACGACGATCGTCACCCACCACCAGATGTCGCCGACGATCGAGAGGCCGATGAACGCCATCCCGGTCATCGCCTTGTCGGCGATCGGGTCGGCGATCTTGCCGAAGTCGGTGACCAGGCCGCGGGCTCGCGCGATGTCGCCGTCGACCTTGTCGGTGATCATCGCGACGAAGAAGAGCACGGCCGCCACGCGTCCGCCACAGGACCGAGTCGCCGCCGTCCTGCAGCAGGGCGACAGCCGAAGAACGGCACGATCAGGATCCGGATCCCGGTCAGCACGTTGGGCAGGTTCCAGTTGCCGGACGTTCCGACCTCGTCGCTCACGGCGGACGGCCTCCTGACGGTCGCGGCTCCGGACCGGGCTCGGCCACCAGGTCGACGCCCTCGCTGGCCACGACGACGGCCGCACGAGGTCGCCGACGACCGGATCGCCGGGACGGCCCGGCAGCGCGGTCGTGCCGTCGACCTCCGGCCCCTGGTGGTCGGCGCGGCCCTCGGCGCCCGTCGCCGTCGCGACTCCACCAGGACGGCGACGTCGCTCGCCGATGCGCTCCTCGGCCCGCTCGGCGGTCAGCTGCTCGACGAGGTCGGTGACGTGCTCGACCCGGGCGCGGACCTCGTCGTCGTCGAGCTTGCCGGAAGCGCCGCGGCCTCGGTGCCGTCCTCGTCGGAGTAGCCGAACACCCCGGTCACGTCGAGGCGGGCGGCGACCAGGAAGTCGCACAGCGTCTGCGAGGTCGTCCTCGGTCTCACCGGGGAAGCCGACGATGACGTTGGAGCGGACGCCGGCCGTCGGGGCCAGGTCCCGGACCCGCGTCGAGCAGGCCGAGGAAGCTCTCGGGGTCGCCGAAGCGGCGCATCCGGCGCAGCACCGTCGGGCTGGCGTGCTGGAAGGACAGGTCGAAGTAGTCGCCGACGCCGGCGGTCGTCGCGATGGCCTCGACCAGGCCCGGCCGGGTCTCGGCCGGCTGGAGGTAGGAGACCCGGACCCGGTCGACGCCGTCGATCGCGGCGAGCTCGGGCAGCAGGGTCTCGAGCAGGCGCAGGTCGCCGAGGTCCTTGCCGTAGGACGTGATGTTCTCGCTGACCAGGAACAGCTCGCGCACGCCCTCGCCGGCGAGCCAGCGCGCCTCGGCCAGCACGTCGGAGGGCGGCGGCTCACGAACGAGCCGCGGAAGCTCGGGATGGCGCAGAACGAGCAGCGGCGGTCGCAGCCGCTGGCCAGCTTGAGCGGCGCCATCGGGCCGCCGTCGAGGCGGCGGCGTACGGCGCGCGGGCCGCTCGCCGGCGCGCCCGACGCCGAGCTCGTGTCGAGCCCGGTGGTCGGACCGCGGGACCGTGACCCGGCACCGACACGGTCGACGCGTCGCGGTCGACCGGGGTGATCGGCAGCAGCGTGCGGCGGTCGTGCGGCGTGTGCGGGTGCAGCGCCTCGCCGGCCAGGATCGAGCGCAGCCGCGCGGCGATGTCGGGGTAGTCGTCGAAGCCGAGCACCGCGTCGGCCTCGGGCAGCGACTCGGCGAGGTCCTTGCCGTAGCGCTCGGCCAGGCAGCCGACCGCCACGACGGCCTGGGTGCTGCCGGCCTGCTTGAGGTCGGCGGCGGCCAGCAGGGTGTCGACGGAGTCCTTCTTGGCCGCCTCGACGAAGCCGCAGGTGTTGACCACCACCGTGTCGGCGTCGGCCGGGTCGTCACCAGCCGGAACCCGTCGGCGGCGAGACGCCCGGCGAGCTCCTCGGAGTCGACGTCGTTGCGGGCGCACCCGAGGGTGACGAGGGCGACCGAACGTCAGTTGTCGTGGTCATCGACGTCGAGTATGCCGCTCCGACCGGCCCCGACACGGATTCGTCGACGCCGGACCGCGACGGATCACCGACGCACGACGTACGACCGGGAGGCGCGGCCGGGCCGGCGTGCCCCAGCGCGCCGCGGTCCTGGCCGTCCACGTGACCCGTACCGACCCGTCGGAGGACTGGATCCGCACCGGCGGGGACGACCTCAGGCGCGTGCTCTGGCCGAAGGCCAGCTCGCCGGTGAAGACGACCGTGCCGGCGCCGTCGCGGACGACGACGCGCGCCCGCCGCCGGCCGCCGTCAGCACCACCGGGACGGGCTCGGCCGCCGAGACGGTGGAGGTGTGGTTGGGGCCGGCGGAGCCGCTGAGCAACGGCGTGGTCGGCGACGGCCGCCGGGCCGTCCATCACCAGGCGGGCGACCGACCAGCCCAGGACGAGTGTCATCACCGCGGCGACGAGCACCGACCAGTTCGGGCCGCCGCGCGTGCCGCGGATGCGGCCCGGCGCCGGCGAGCTCCGCCTCGAAGACCCGGCGCGGGTCGATCGGGGCGTCGGCGCACCGCTCGTCGTACGTCGCGAAGCAGCGGCGCCACGTCGAGGCCGAGCACCCGCGCCAGCGTGCGCAGGTGACCGCGGGCGTAGAAGTCGCCGCCGCACGGCGCGAAGTCGTCGACCTCGATCGCCTCGATCACGTGCGGGCGGATCCGCGTGCGTTCCGCGAGCTGGTCGACCGTCAGCCCCAGCCGTCGCGCGCCGCGGCGAACTGCGGCCCGATCACCGGGTCGACGACCGCGTGTGGCGCAGGCGTCGATCAGGTGGGCCGGCACCTCGGTCTCCGGCCGGCGGGACGTCGCCCCAGACCTGGGTCTCCTCCGCCCGCGGGGATCGCCCTCGGCGGGGTCTCGCGGCGGACCTCCGCGCGCGCCGCACCACGGTCTCGCGGACCGGCTCGGGAGTCCGGCTGGCCACCAGCTCGGGCTCGACCTCGCTCCCGGTCTCGGCAGCCCGGTCGGTGCGTTCGAAGCGGGCCGCGACGGCGCCGATCAGCAGGGCGATCGCCGGGCGGGGGTCACGCAGGCGGCGGGTCCCCGGAACCGGCTGCGGGGCCTCCACGCCGTGCGCCGCCAGCACCTCCGCGACGCTGACGGCGTTCGCGATCGCCGGTGGCGCGGCCTCGTCGACCAGCACAGCAGCGGGGACGTCCTCCACGACGGGGGTACGCCCCTCGGCCAGGCCGACCAGAGCGGTGGTCAGGTTCGGCTCCGCGCCGAGCGTCCGGGTGGCGAGCCCCAGGGGGACCGCGAGCGGCGCGTGGTGCAGCCGGCGGTTGAGTCGCGCGGTACGCCGCGCCGCGGGATCGAGGTCCTCGAGCAGGTGCTGCACGTAGTGGGGGCGGACCACGAGCAGACCGTCGCGCCACCACCCGCGCTGCGGGCGGTGCTCGACCTCGTGAGAGACCGCCCCACGGCAGCTCCACCCAGGAGCTGCCGAGCCGCAGCCGGACCCCCAGGTCGTCGGCGACGAGCAGAGGGTGTGCGCGCGTCGAGCAGCGCGGCGAGGTTGACCGCGCCGATGGCGCCGAGCACCACGAAGAGGACCCAGTCCAGCAGTCCCCCGTGGCTGACCGCCCGAGCCAGGTAGGCGATCGCCACCAGGGAGGCGCCCGCGCCGAGGGCGACCGCAAGCCCCGCCCGGCGGCGTACCTCCACCACGCGATCGGGGGCGTCGACCGGTGGGCCGATCGGCTCCCAGCGGGGTCTCCCGGTCGGTGTCCGTGCTCATGTCAGGCCCCCATCTCGCCGTGCAGGGTGGCGATCACTGCGTCGATCTCGTCGGGTTTCACCAGGACGTCCCGCGCCTTGGAGCCCTCCGACGGCCCCACGACCCGCGGCTCTCGAGGATGTCCATCAGCCGCCCGGCCTTGGCGAAGCCCACGCGCAGCTTGCGCTGGAGCATCGAGGTCGAGCCGAACTGGGTGGAGACGACGAGCTCGACAGCCTGTACCACGAGGTCGAGGTCGTCCCCGATGTCGTCGTCCAGCTCGCGCTTGGCGTGCTGGGGCGCCGTCACGTCGTCGCGGTACGTCGGCTCCAGCTGCTTCTTGCAGTGCGCGACGACCTGGTGCACCTCGGCCTCGGTGACCCAGGAGCCCTGCACGCGGACCGCCTTGGAGGCGCCCATCGGCAGGAACAGCCCGTCACCCTGGCCGACCAGCTTCTCGGCGCCGGGCTGGTCGAGGATCACCCGGCTGTCGGCCAGGCTCGAGGTGGCGAACGCCAGCCGCGACGGCACGTTGGCCTTGATGAGGCCGGTGACCACGTCGACGCTGGGGCGCTGCGTCGCGAGCACCAGGTGGATGCCGGCGGCCCGGGCCAGCTGGGTGATCCGGACGATGGCGTCCTCGACGTCGCGCGGGGAGACCATCATCAGGTCCGCGAGCTCGTCGACCACGACGACCAGGTAGGGGTACGGCGCCACCTCGCGCTCGCTGCCGGGCGGCACCTTGACCTTGCCGGCCCGCACGGCCTTGTTGAAGTCGTCGACGTGACGGAACCCGAAGTTGGCCAGGTCGTCGTAGCGCAGGTCCATCTCGCGTACCACCCAGGCCAGTGCCTCGGCTGCCTTCTTCGGGTTGGTGATGATCGGCGTGATCAGGTGCGGGATGCCCTCGTAGGCGTTCAGCTCGACCCGCTTGGGGTCGACCATGATCATCCGCACCTCGTCGGGTGTGGAGCGCATCAGCAGCGAGGTGATCATCGAGTTGATGAAGCTCGACTTGCCCGAGCCGGTCGCGCCGGCCACCAGCAGGTGGGGCATCTTGGCGAGGTTGGCGACCACGAAGCCGCCCTCGACGTCCTTGCCGAGCCCGACCACGAGCGGGTGGTGGTCGGAGCGGGCGGTGGTGCTGCGGAGCACGTCACCCAGGGAGACGATCTCCTTGTCGGCGTTGGGGATCTCGATACCGATGGCGGACTTGCCGGGGATCGGGCTGAGGATCCGCACGTCGGCGCTGGCGACGGCGTAGGCGATGTTCTTCGACAGCGCGGTGACCTTCTCCACCTTCACCGCCGGCCCGACCTCGACCTCGTAGCGGGTGACGGTCGGACCTCGCGTGTAGCCGGTGACCTGCGCGTCGATGCCGAACTCGTCGAGCACCTGGGTGAGCCGGCCGACGACGTCGTCGCTGGCGCGGGAGCGCGGCTTGTGCACCGAGCCCGGCTTGAGCACCTCGTTGCCGGGCAGGTGGTAGACCACGTCGCCCGACAGCTCGAGCTGCTCCATGCGCTGGGGCAACGGTGCGTGGGGTGGCGCGACGAGCTCGGTGGAGGTGTCACTCGAGGTCTCGATGAGAGCGATGGCCCCCGTGTCGTCGCCGACGTCGCCGACGTCGCCGGTGTCGTCGGCGGCGGTGCCGGCGCTGAGCTTCCCGAGACCCCGCTTGCGCTTGCGGAGCTCGCGGTCGGAGAGGACCGGGCTGTCGTAGGCCGGGTCGCCCATGTCGGGGTCGATGTCGTCGAGACGGGGGCGGCGGCTGCGCACCGGCTGGGTCGGCAGGTCGGACTCGTCCTCGCCGGGCGGCGTACGCCCGAGGAGGCGGTCGCGGACCGCCCCGAGCTTCGCCGGGACCTGGTAGACCGGCGTAGCGGTGATCACCAGGACCCCGAAGGCCGAGAGCAGCAGGAGCAGCGGCACGACGACGTACGGCGTGCGGAGCAGGTCGAGCAGGAGGCTGGACACCACGTAGCCGACGGCCCCGCCGCCGGTCTCCAGGTCACCGGCGTCGCCGGCGACCGGCTGCGGGTTGCCGGCGGCGATGTGGACGACGCCGAGCAGCCCGAGCGCCAGCGCCACCCAGCCGACCACCTGACGGCCCGCGGGCCCGTTGGTCCGGGGGTCGCGGAGGGTGCGCCAGCCGATCCACACCAGCATCAGCGGGACCAGCCAGCCGACCTTGCCGAACGAGCCGGCGACGACCGTGCGGACCCCGTGCATCAGTCCGCCGGGAAGCTGCCACCACACGGCGGCCGCGCAGACGACGGCGAGGCCGAGCAGGAGGAGCCCCACGCCGTCGCGGCGGTGCTCCGGCTCGAGGTCACGAGCCGTCCGCCCGATCCGGCGCGCGGTGGCGCCGACGGCGTGGGCGACGCCGAGCCAGACCGCGGCCAGCCCGTGGCCGAGCGCGGTGAACCCGCGCAGCACCGGGCCGTGCCCGGAGCGCACGGCACGCGGGGCCGGACGCCGGGACGCGGGCTTGCGGGATCGCTTCTTCGTCGTACTCCGGGAACGCGAGGCCGAGGTGCTGCGGCCCTTCGACGACCGTGAGGACGATCGAGAGGACGCAGCCTTGCTTCGCGAACCCGGCGGGGAAGACGTACGGGTCGCCATGCCGAGGAATCTAGGCCACTGTCACTCCTGTCACACGGACCACACGCCGCACGGGCTCCGCGTGTCAGGCGGCCCCGCTGGTCAGGGACAGGGTCGCAGGCACGGTCGGTGGCAGGCTCGGTCGCCCGGTCGGCAGCGACGTCAGCGCCGCTCGATCAGCCCTCGGAGGTACGCCGCCTGCCCGACGTGCTGGTTCACCTCGTTCACCACGCTGACCAGCCGCACCCCCAGGGTCACCGGCGGGTCCCAGCGCTCGTCGACGACGACGTCGAGGTCCTCCGGCCCGACGCCGGCGAGGTAGGCGGCGGTCCGGGCGGAGACCGCGTCGTAGTACCCCGCCAGGAGCTCGGCCCCGGCGCGGACCTGCCCGACCTGCTCGGTGCTGTGTCCGTAGCCGTGGTCGGCGACCGGCAGCGGCAGCCCGAAACGGTCGGCCCAGCCCTCCTCGACCCAGGCCTGGGTGGTGCCGGCGACGTCGGAGACGTGGTCGTCCTCGATCCGGGTGAGGTGCCACACCAGCCAGACGATGGAGTTGGCTTCGGGGTCGGGACGCCAGGCCAGGTCGTCGGCGCTCAGCCCGTCCACCGTGGAGTGGACCAGGTCGCGGACGCGGCCCAAGGCGTCGGTCATCAGCTCGCTCACGTTCATGGGGTCACTGTGGCACCTCGCGCCGACGGCGACGCGGGCGTCCTGTCATGCTGCGCCGGTGACCGGCTCCTCCCTCGTCTGGCTGCTGCCCGCCGTCCTCGCGCTAATCGAGTGGTACGCCGTGTGGCGGCGCGACCGGCGTACCCAGCTCTGGGCGAAGCCGGCCGTGCTGGTCGCCCTCATCGTCACCGCGGTCGTCCTCGGCGCGGGCGAGGATGCCGCCGGAGTCTGGCTGCTGGTGGCGCTGGCGTTCGGGCTCGCCGGTGACGTCTTCCTGCTCGGCACGACCGAGACCCGCTTCCGGCTCGGGCTCGCCGCGTTCCTGGTCGGGCACCTCGCCTACGTGGCCTCGTTCATCGAGCTCGGTCTGGACCCGCAGGGCTGGAACTACCTGTCCTTCCTCGTGCTCGGCGGCTGCCTGCTCGCCACCCGCCAGGTGGCGGCGTCGACGTACCTGCGGGGCGGACTGGCCCTCGCTGCGCCCGTGGCGGTCTACACCGTGGTCATCGGCGCCATGGTCATCTACGCGTTCACCACCGGCGTCCCACTGATCGCCGTCGGGGCGACCGTCTTCGCCATCAGCGACTCCGCCCTGGCCCGCGACCGGTTCGTCCGGCCGTGGGACGGCGCCCAGCTGCTGGTGATGGTGACCTACCACGTCGGCCAGGCCCTGATCGTGGCGGGAGTCCTGTCCACCAGCTGAGGCCGGGATCGTGGGCCGCCCCCCTGTCGGGTATTGTCGAGTAAGTCACTTCAGTTACTCCATTACTCGGACAGGAGCTCCACTGACATGAGAACACCCTCACGTACGATGCTGGGCGGCGCGGTCACGATCACCGCGGTCCTGGCGGTCGCCCCCTGGGCGCCGGCCACGGCGACCGACGGCACCCTGCCCCCTCCCCCGCTGACGGTCACCACGGACGAGCCCGGGGCGGCGTCACGGGAAGATCTTCGTCTCACCGTTCGGCGAGTCCGACACCTACGCCAACGGGGCCGAGATCCTCAGCTCCGACGGCCGGCACGTCGTGTGGTTCCACCCCGCCCCGGCCGGTCAGGAGATCGCCGACTTCCGTGCCCAGACCTACCACGGCAGGCCCGTGCTCACGTTCTGGCAGGGGACCGGGCTCGGGGGTCTCGCCCAGGGCACCGACTACGTCTACGACAACCACTACCGGCTGCTCACCACGGTCCGGGCCGGCCACGGCCAGTCCGCCGACGGGCACGAGTTCCTGATCACCCGGCAGAACACGGCGCTGGTCCTCGCCTACGCCACCGGGACCGCTGACCTCACCGACATCGGTGGTCCGGCGAACCAGAAGGTGATCAACGGGATCGTGCAGGAGATCAACATCCGCACCGGCAAGGTGCTCTTCGAGTGGAACAGCGCGGACCACGTGCCCTACTCCGAGAGCGAGCAGCCGCTGCCGGCCAGTGCCGACACCCCCTGGGACTGGTTCCACGTGAACGCGGTCAAGACCGACGGTCGCCACCACCTGCTCATCGACGCCCGGAACACCTGGACGGCGTACCAGGTGAACCGGCACAGCGGTGCCGTCGACTGGAAGCTCGGCGGCAAGGACAGCTCCTTCACCCTCCAGGCGGCCGACGGTCAGGTGCTCAACGACGCCGGCAAGATCTTCGCCTGGCAGCACGACGCGGAGGCGCACGGGCACGGGATCTACACGGTGTTCGACAACGAGGCGGCCGGCGCGGCCAACACCGGTACCGGGGTGGCCTCCGAGCTGCCCTACAGCCGCTCGGTCACCGTCCGGATCGACAAGCGTGCCGGTACGGCGACGCTGCTCGACTCCGACGACCAGCCGCAGGGCGAGCTCGCGTCGTCGCAGGGCAACACGCAGCTGCTGCCCAACGGCGACCTGTTCACCGGCTGGGGCTCGCTGCCCGAGCTCTCCGAGTCCAGCCCCACCGGGGAGCTGGTCTTCGACGCCCTCTTCCCCGAGGGCGTCAACAGCTACCGGGCGTACCGCCTGCCCTGGCACGCGGCGCGCTGACCACTGCCGGCCCCTCGCCGACGACGAGGGGCCGGCACCCGGCCACCAGCGGGGCCCGGCGGAGAATGGGCTCATGACCGACAGCCGCCGTACGTTCCTGTCCGCCGCGGACTCCTACGTCGCCCAGGTCGCCCGGATCCCCGCCGACACACTGACCGGGCCGGGCCTGGGCGACTGGGACCTCCGGTCCCTGGTGGGCCACGCCTCACGCTCCCTGGTCACCGTCGAGACCTACCTCGACCAGCCGGCGGAGGCTGTCGACGTCGAGACCGCTGCCGACTACTACGTCGCGATCGCACGGACCGGCGGGGCGAACGGGCCGGCGGTCGTCGAGCGCGGTCGCCAGGCGGGCCTCGCCCTCGGTGACGACCCGGCCGCGTACGTCGCCGGCCTCGCCGGCCGCGTCCGCACGAAGCTGGAGCGGTACGACCCGGCGTACGCACTCACCACGATCGCCGGCGGGATGCGGCTCGAGGACTACCTCCGGACCCGCACCTTCGAGCTCGTCGTGCACGGCCACGACATCGCCGCGGCCTCGGGCGTCACCCCAGACCTCGAGGACGCCGCGCTCGTGGACGCGGCCACGCTCGCCGCGGAGGTGGCCGTGATGACGGGTCGAGGGGCGGACCTCCTGCTGGCGGCCAGCGGTCGCCGGCCGCTGCCGGCCGGGTTCAGCGTCGTCTGACCGCCTCACCTGCCTCACCCGGACTGTTCAGGGGCGGCGACGGACTCGTCGTGCCGTTCACCGATCATGGACCCCATGGAGAACCGGGAAGCGCCGCAGCCGGCCGCGGGTGAGGCGAAGGTCATCACGCTCTGCGGCTCGACCAGGTTCGAGGCTGACTTCGCGAAGGTCAACCAGCGGCTCACGATGGAGGGTCACGTGGTGATCAGCCTCGGGATGTTTCAGCCTCCCCGATCTGCCGGACACCGACCAGAAACTCGACGGCTCGGACCTGGAGGGGCGCCTCGCCAGCGTGCACTTCCAGAAGATCCGCATGGCTGACGAGGTGTACATCGTGGATCCGGGCGGCTACGTCGGTGACTCGACCCGACGGGAGATCGCCTACGCGACGTCGCTCGGCAAGCCGGTCCGGTATCTGAGTCGCGAGCGCGGGCGCCTTACGGGAGACGGCCCCCACGAGTGAGTCGGACCGGGCTTGTCCCTCGCCATCCGGGCGGGCCGGACGGGGGGCATGAGAGTGCGTTCCTCAGGGGCTCTCATCCAGAGTCCGGAGGTGCGCCCGAACGGCAACGGCTGAGCGGCCGCCACGGGCCGGCCGTCCTTGGGTTCGGAAGCTGGCCTGGTACGAGCGGCGTACCGCCCCGCGTGCCTGACGTCGCCGCCTCGTGCCCCCGGTTCTGTCACATCCGTCCCGACTACTCAGCCGTCGGCAGGATCGGGTGGTCGGTGGGGTAGATGCCGACAGCGAACCCGTACATGGCTTCGCCGAATCTGGGCAGCCGGTCGAACTCCTCCACCAGCTCGGCCATCCGGTCCCAGAACCGAGAGGCCTGATCTCTGTGAGATGCGTGCGTGCCGGATGAAGCCCCACAGCTGCCCCCTCTCGAACGCCGTCGCAGACTCGCGCGCAGCGACCTCGAAGTCGTTGAAGTCGCCCGGCATGTCGATGCCGGCGGACGATGGCTCCGCCGACACGTAGAACATGCGGGCGGTGCGCCCGTAGAAACGCTCCTCGATCGCCCGCACCTTCCGCGTGCGCACCACCTGGAGGAGGCCGTTGCGGGTCAGCACATCGACGTGGTGCGCGACGGTGCTCTTGGGGCGCTCGACGGCAGCCGCGAGCTCGGTGATGGTCGCGGCGCGCTCGTGGAGGAGCTGCAGGATCGTGGTCCGCAGCGGATGGCCGATGGCCCTCACCTGGGACGGAGCGGTCAGCGCCATCCGGTCGGCGAGCTCGTAGTCCGGTGGGTTGTTGGCCACGGCACAACAGACTAGCATCGCGGAATGTTCCAAACATATGGATCAATGGGCGAAGGAGACCGCTGACATGGCCGAAGTGCTGCTGTACCACCACATCCAGGGCCTGACCGACGGAGTGCGGGCCTTCGCCGACGACCTGCGACAAGCCGGCCACGCCGTGCACACGCCTGACCTGTTCGACGGCCGCACGTTCGGCAGTATCGAGGAGGGTTTCGGGTTCGCCCGCGAAGCGGGCTTCGACGCCATCCGGGAGAGGGGCTCCGCCGCAGCCGACCAGCTCGGACCCGAGCTCGTCTACGCCGGCTTCTCCTTCGGCGTCACGATCGCCCAGCGGCTGGCGCAGACACGAGCCGGAGCCCGCGGGGCGCTGCTCATGTGCTCCTGCCTCCCGGTCGCGGAGTTCGGGGAGGCGTGGCCGGACGGGGTGCCGGTGCAGATCCACGGCAAGGAGGACGACGAGTTCTTCGACGAGGACCTGCCGGCCGCACGCGAGCTCGCCGGTGCGACGACGGCCGCTGAGCTGTTCGTCTACCCCGGCGACCAGCATCTCTTCGCCGACTCCTCCCTTGAGGCGTACGACCCGGAGGCGACCGCGCTGCTCAGGCAGCGGGTACGGGCCTTTCTCGCCTCGGTCTGACCAGGGCCCCGACTGGTCCGCTCCCTTCGCGAGGAGCTGCCCGCAGGGGCAACTCTCGACATACATCTGTGGCCCGAGGAGGCGTGATCGTTCGCTGCCCGCACGGCACGGGCTTGTGACATGCCCGCGTCGGCATGAGTGCGCGCCCGGCCAGCGGCATGAGCGGATGGTCCGGCGCGGTGATCGAAATGTGGTCGCGGAGAGCAACAGGCGCCAATACGGTCTGGGCGTATGTCATCGGTCAAGCAGTTCCAGGTCACCCTCGACTGCGCTGAGCCTGTGCGCGTCGCCCGCTTCTGGGCCGAGACCCTGGGTTACCGGGCCGAGTTCGACGACGATGAGGGCGGGGCGGCGGCCGCCCTGGACACGACGAGCACGGGCCCGCGGCTGTACTTCCAGCGCGGCCGAGGGCAAGGTCGTCAAGAACCGGCTGCACCTCGACGTGCGGGTGGCTACCGGTCTGGTGGGCGAGGAGCGCCTGGCGGCACTCGAGTCCGAGTGCGAGCGACTGGTCGCGCTCGGCGCCACCCGCGGGCAGCTCCTGCCGGCCGACGAGGAGAACGAGTCGTGCCAGGTGATGCAGGACGTCGAGGGCAACGAGTTCTGTCTGGCCTGAAGGGCCGGGAACCTCAGCGGCGAGCAACGAACCGCGACTCACGCCCTACTCCTCTGGACGCTGCCGAGGAACTTGGAAGCGCCGCACCTCCTGCGGCCAGCCGCAGGCGGCTGCGACCTTTCCCGCCCACATTCGCGCAGCCTCCTGATCGGCCACATCCACGATCGTGAAGCCTCCGAGGTGCTCTTTGGTCTCGGCGTACGGGCCATCGGTGAAGACAGGGGTGCCACTGGACGCATCCACGCTGAACACGGGCGCTGAGTCGTCCAAGCCTCCCAGGAAGACGTAGACGCCGGCGGCCTTCATCTCTGCCCGCAACGCCTGCACAGCCTTCGACTTCCCCGCCATCTCCTCCTCGGAGTAGTCGCGCAACCACTCGCCGTTGAACACGATGAGGTACTCGGTCATGTGTGCTCCTTGGTGGGAGGTGGCCTCTTGGTCCACCCTCTACTCAACCCACGAACGGCGAAAGCCCGATTCGACACACCTTTCGTCGAGAACGTCGTGCCACCACCACTCCGGGCCACGGCACCACGGGGCATGGGGTCAGCGGGACGCGCTCCTCGCGCTGAGTTCTCCGGTAGCGTCTGTGCCGAACCCTCGGGTGGGTCTGCATCGACCAGGATTGAGGGGATACGGCAGGTGCACGGCGAATGCTCGGCCTGTGGCGCGTCGGTGCGTGCGGGCGCCAAGTTCTGCCCTGAATGTGGCGCCGTGATCGGAGCGCGGGCCTGTTCTTCGTGCGGGGCGCCCTCCGAGCGTGGCAGGTTCTGCGACGAGTGCGGGACGCCGTTCCCCGACGTCGCACGACGAGTCGGGCCCACAGCAGCAGCCACCTGCTGCGCCGGTCGCGGAGCGGCGGGTGACGTCGGTGCTCTTCGGAGACCTGGTGGGGTTCACGCCGTTGTCGGAGTCCAAGGACTCCGAGGAGGTCCGTGAGCTCTTGTCGGCCTACTTCGACCGGTGCCGGGTCATCGTGGGTCGCTATGGCGGGGTGGTGGAGAAGTTCATCGGCGACGCGGTGATGGCGGTGTGGGGAGTGCCGGTCGCCCACGAGGACGACGCCGAACGCGCGGTCCGGGCCGGCCTGGAGCTGGTGGCAGCGATCGCGGCGATGGGTGAAGAGGTCGGGACGCCAGGGCTGGCGATGCGGGTCGGGATCGTGACCGGTGAGGTCGCAGTCACGCTTGGTGCCACGGCTGAGGGCATGGTCGCCGGTGATGCGGTGAACACCGCGGCCCGGGTCCAGTCGGCGGCCGAGCCCGGCCGCGTCTGGGCCGACGAGGCGACGAGGTTGCTCGCCGGTGCCGCGATCACCTTCACCGACACCGGGGAGCACCAGCTGAAGGGCAAGGCCGCGCCGGTACGGCTGTGGGCCGCCGGGAGCGTCGTCGCCGAAGTCGGTGGTGGACAGCGGGTCGACGGGCTCGAGGCACCGTTCACCGGCCGGGACGCAGACCTGCGGCTGGTCAAGGAGCTGTTCCACGGCACCGAGGAGACGCGTCGGCCCCGTCTGGTGGTCCTCGACGGCGAGGCCGGGGTGGGCAAGTCCCGGTTGGCCTGGGAGTTCGAGAAGTACGTCGACGGGCTGGCGGCCACCATCCGGTGGCACCGGGGCCGGTGTCTGTCCTACGGCGACGGGGTCGCGTTCTGGGCTCTGGCCGAGGCGCTGCGCACCCGGTTCGGACTGCTCGAGGCCGACACCGGTGAGGTCGTGGCCGAGCGGCTCGACGCCGGACTGGCCGAGCTGGTCCCCGACGTGGCCGACCGGGACTGGCTTCGCCCTCGGCTCGCCGTCCTGCTGGGCGCCGGCGGTACGGGCGCCTTCGCGCGTGAGGACCTGTTCACGGCCTGGACGGCGTTCCTCGAGCACCTCGCCGGAGCCCAGAGCGCCGTGGTGCTCGTGATCGACGACGCCCAGCACGCCGACGACTCGCTGCTGGACTTCCTCGACCACCTGCTGGTCACGTCCCAGGCGCCGATCTTCGTCCTGGCCCTGGCCCGGCCCGAACTCCTCGGCCATCGCCCGGCACTGGGTGGTCGGCGAGCGACCGTGGTGCGCCTGAACCCACTCGACGACGTGGCCATGGCCCGTCTGGTCGACGGGCTCGTCGCCGGCCTGCGCGACGCTTCCCGTGAAGCTCTCGTGGCACGTGCCGACGGGATCCCGCTCTATGCGGTGGAGACCGTCCGCGCCCTGATCGACCGCGACCTGGTCATCCCCCACGAGGGACAGTACGTCCCCGCAGACAGCTCCACCCTCGACCTGGATGCGATCGGCGCCCCGGCGTCGTTGCAGGCCCTGGTCGCGGCCCGGCTCGACTCGCTGACGCCCGAGGAGAAGGCGCTCGTGACAGGTGCCAGTGTCCTCGGAGCGTCGTTCACGGTCGACGGGTTGGTCGCGCTGGGTGCCGATCCGCAGCTGGTCCAGAGCCTCTTGGACTCGCTGCAGCGCAAGGAGATCGTGACCCTGCAGACCGATCGCTTCAGCGCCGAGCGCGGTCAGTACCGGTTCGTGCAGTCGGTGGTCCGTCAGGTCGCCTACGCCACCCAGTCTCGTCGCGACCGCACGACCCGCCACCTCGCAGCCGCCGAGCACCTGGCGGCCCTGCCGGACCCGGGTGACGACTTCGCCGTGGTGATCGCCCGTCACCTCCTCGACGCCGTCGAGTCGGCGCCCGACGAGGGCCCCGACAGCGGCGTGCGTGGCTGCGCGCGCGTGCACCTACCTCGAACGAGCCGCCGCCCGTGCCCGCCGGGTCGGCGCCCCGGGTGAGGCCCAACGCCTCCTCGAGGTGGCCCTGGACTCCACGCAGGGCGACGCCGACCGCGCGAGACTGCATCTGAGCGCCTCCGAGGTGGCCGACGACGCCGGGCACGCGGCCGAGGCGCAAGCGCACGGCGAAGCCGCGCTCGACCTCTTCGACCGGGTACACGACCCCATCGGCGCAGCACGCGCCGCGGCGGCCCTGAGCTGGGCCATCTGGGGCAACCACGCGGCGGCCTCAGTCGCCATCGCCGAACCGCGGTGGCAGGCACTCGAGGGCATCGCCGGCGGGGAGCGCGCCCGGTTCGAGCTGGCTCGGAGCCTGGCCTCGGCCCACTCACGTCTGGGGAACCTCGAGATGCAGATCCAGTACGCCGGGCAGATGGTCAGCCTGGCCGAGGCGCTGGACGACCCGGTGGCCCTGGCGACCGCACTGGGCTCGCTCGGTACGGCGTATGTCGCCGCCGGAGCCAACCGCGCCGGCGTCATCCTGGTCGAGGCCTCAGCAGCGCTCGCACGCGAGCGCGATCTCCCCTTCCCCCTCGCTCGGGCCACGAACAACCTGAGTGCGTTCCAGAACAGCCGCGACCTGACGGCCGCTCTCCGGTACGCCGACCAGTCCTATGAGGTCGCCCGGCGAGCAGGTCTGCAGATCTACGTGGAGGGCGCCACGATCAACAAGGCGGTGGGGCTGTGGTGCTCGGGCCGCTTCCCGGAGGTCGCCCAGCTCCTGCCGGAGGGCTTGCAGGGCCATGACATCCAGACGCGCATCGCGTGGCGAACCTTCGAGGTCTGGCTCGCCGAGGCTCAAGGCGAGCCTCTCCCGCATCGCCCCGAGGGCAGCGACGCCGACACCGACTCGGAGCTCAATCTGGCGTGGTTGCGCAGCGCGGACCTGGCTCGAGCGGTCGCGGCGAGCGACCACGACGAGGTGACCCGTCTTGCTCCGCTTGTCGTCGAGCACGCGCTGGCGGCCGCGGGCCTCGACGACGACTTCTTCCTCCTCTGGCCCCAGTCCGTCCTCGCGGCCCTGGCTGTCGACGCGCTCGACCTCGCCGAGCGGCTCCTGACGCCGGTCACCGACGCGCTGCCCGGCAAGCGGCCACCCGTGGTGGCTGCCCAGTGGCACCGCCTGCGCGGGCTGCTCGCCGCCGCCCGCGGCGACCACCCCGAGCTGGCCGAGACCGAGATGCGAGCCGGGATCGATGCGCTGGCAGCCTTCGGGGCTGCGGGCTTCCATGCGCAGGCGCAGGAGGAGCTCGGTCGGTGGCTGGACACGCAAGGGCGCGCCGAGGAGGCCGTGCCGCTCCTGGACGCCGCCCGCACGACGTACGCCGATATCGGTGCCACCGGCTGGCTCGCCGGGCTCGAGACCTGGGACAGCAGCCGCCAGCAGGCAGCGACGTCGACCGCAACACCGTTCTGATGCCGCCCGAGCGGACTCGAGCGCGGCTGGTCAGCCAGAGAACACGGCGCGCATCGCGCACGGTCAGGGGACGCGTTCCTAACCCAGCGGCAGGTGAGGCACGATCGCACATGATGAGAAGCTCCGGCGTTCCGAGGGCCATGATCGAGGGGTCCCTTCGTTCTCACGGTCGGCTTGAGCGGCGTCCGGACATCGGTGTGAACGGTAGACCCATTCCGACATGCGCCTGCCCTTCGGCATGAGCGCTCGCCCGGTAGCTCATGCCGGATCGGTGGTGGCCGCCAGGGAGGGATGGGTGCGTTCGAGCAGGGGGCGTATGCCGGCGCGGAGCCCACCGATCCCCGAGGGGCTGGCGGTCAAGGCGGAGAGGAACTCGTCGGCACCGATGCGCAGGAGCTTCGTCTCGGCGGTCGTCGTGACGGAGGCGGTCCGCGGGATCGCCTCGATCAGGCCGATCTCGCCGAACGAGTCACCGGCCCGCAACGTACGTAGGAAGACCGGCGGGCCGCCGACCTCGCCGGTCGATCTCACCGACAGCTCGCCGGCCATGACCACGTAGAACGCATCGGCCGGCTCGCCCTGGACCACGACCGCGATCCCGGCCGGGACGTCGACCTCGGCGGCACCACGGGCCATCTCCTCCAGTGCCCGCTGGGGCGCGCCCCGGAAGATGCCGAGCTCCGAGATCGCCGCGATGCGTGGAGCGACGAGGGCGGTGGCCGTGATCGAGGTCTGATCGAGACGGCGCAAGATGGGGTAGCAGGACAGCGTGAGCACGACCGCACCACCGCCGATCACCAGCATGCTGCTCCGCAGTCCGAACACGTGGATCACGGCCGGGGCGAGGAGTGCCCCGAGCACCATCGCACCGACACAGAAGCTGTCGAACGCTCCGAAGACGCGGCCGCGAGTCGCGGGATCGCACGACCGGGTGATCGCCACCTCGCCCACGACGTCGGAGACGACCATCGCGACGCCGGAGACGACGCCGATCATCACGGCGAGCCAGAGTCTGGACGTTCCGGTCCAGGCGATCAGGGAGCCGCAGAAGACGACGCTGCTGACGATCATCGGGATCGCGACCCGCGCCCGCGCGGCCAACCGATTGCTCACAGTGGCGCCCAGGACTCCACCAAGTCCTGCGGCTCCGAGGAGATAGCCGTACCCGTCGGCGCCCAGGCCGAGCTGCTCATCGGCGTAGACCACCAGCTGGACCGTTCCCGCGCCGTAGGTGAACGCCCCGAAGCACGTCATGGCGGTCATCACCGAGACGTACGGTGTCGTCCGCATCGCTTTGAGGCCCTCGATCATGAGCGTGAGCGACGAGGGAGGCTTCTCCTGGTTGCCGCCGACGCCGCGGCTGCGGGCGTCGATCATCGCGGTCACGACTGCCGACCACACGAACGTGGCGGCGTTGAGCCCGAAGGCGAGCGCAGGGGAGCCGAGGGTGAGGATCACTGCGCCGATGGCGGGACCGAGGACGATCCCGACGTCCTGGACGGTGTGGAGCAGGGCGTTGGCCGGTGCCAGCCGGCTCTCCCCGACGATGTCGGGCAGGGTGGCGAGGGCTGCGGGCCGGTTCGGCGTGCCTGCGGCGGTCGCCAGGAAGGCCAGCCCGATCACCACCTGCGCGGGGAGGCCGGCGATGACCGCGAGTGTGATGCCGGCCATCAGCAACGCCCGCACCACGTCGGTGACGACCATGACGCGGACGCGGTCGAACCGGTCGGCGATGACCCCGGCGATCGGCCCGAACAAGACGTAAGGCACCAGCCGGCCGACCGTGGCGATGCCGACCCAGGTGGCCGAGGCAGTGGCGTCGAAGACGTAGACGAGGAGGGCGACGTTGTAGAGCCAGTCACCCATCTGCGAGGCGCTCGACCCGATCACGAGGCGGCGGAAGTTGGGGATGACCCAGGCCGCCCGGTAGCTCGACTCGCCGTATCGGGTGCTGGGCTCCGCTGTCGCCGTCATCATGACTCACTCTCCGTGGCCTTCCGGGCAGTCTGCACCCAACGGACGCCCGGACGAGAGACGATCGCCACATCCTGCTGGCTCAATCCGTGGGCGGCGCGTCCGATGGCCGCCCTGACGCAGCTGGTCGGGCCCGTCGCCGAGGCGAAGATGCACGGCAGCGTCAGCACCCTGGCGCGGTCGAGCAGACCGGGTTATCACCGACATGGCCCACGTCGCGCATGCAATCCTGTGGGGTATGCCCCCGGCCTCAGACGGTGAGCCGTTCTCCACCGGCGTGTCGCCGTACCCGGCACCCGGTCGCCCAGAGCAGTCCGCAACAACCTCGCGCCAGATGCCTGTGTCGAGCATCGTGGTCATCACGGTGTGCGTGCTGGTGACAATCCCGGTGATCTTCGTCGGTGTCGTGGTCGCGTTCTACGTCCTGGTGGCCTCGACGTCGTTCCAACCCTGAGCGCGAGCCGCCAACGACCCTCATCGGCCTGTGCGTGCGACCGGACGGCGGTGCGCGGGGTGTTTGCCCTGGCCGGCGGACGATGGGGCTACGGTCGGGTCAGCGTGGCTTCAGCTGGTGGGGAGGCGTCGTGGTGTCGGGCACGAGTGCAGAAGAGTCGGACATCGTTCACATGCTGCGTGCCTGGGCCGAGACCGGTGCACTCGGAGAACTGGCTGGCCGCTACCGCCAGGATGCTGATCTCGACGCACTGATTCCCGGCCGCCGAGTTCACTGCGAGGGCGTCGACGCGATCATGGTCGAGCTTCGATCTTGGTGGTCCGGTCCCGCGCGAGTCGCCGAGCTGGCACTGGATTCGACACCGGACCACACAGTGTCAGTCGACATCGAGCGACACCCCTTGGATACCGCTCCTCCCTCCCGGCTCAGCCATGTGATCCGCTTGGCGCAGGGCGCCATTGTCCGGCACCTGGTGATCTGCAGCAGGCCGCTTCATGTCGAGCTTCCCGAGCTCTCGATGCCATTGACCGGACTACGCGGGCGCCGTCTCCATGCGGGCAGTGGGGCCTCGGGCAGCATCGTCGAGCTGGTCGACACCCGCCGCGGACGATTCGCCGTCAAGCACTCTTCGTCGACCCGGGACTGGCTGATGCGGGCCACGCACGACAAGGGCCGCGAGGCAGCCCTGCTCCGAGAGGGAGTCTTCGCTGAGCTGCCGGACTCCCTCCTGGTGCCGATCATCGCCGCAGAACCGGAGGGTGACGGCTGGGTCATCGTGATGGACGACGTCAGCGACCACCTGCACGCAAGCCAGCGGAACCTGACACGCGCTGAAGCCCAGCGCCTGTTCGCGGCGCTGGGCGAGATGCACCGCCACTTCGAGAACCGGAGCCTGCCAGGCGCGCTGACTCAGCTGACAGACCGCATCAACGCGTGTTCCTCCCACGTCGTCACGAGCGAGCGGAACGGTGCGGATCGGTTGCCGAAGTGGTTCCAACGGTCCTGGGAGCTGCTTGACACCCTGGTCCCCAGCGACGTCGTCGCGATCGTCCGCGACATCGACCACGACCCCACGCCCATCGCAAACGCTCTGCTGGCCCGAGGGCAGACCCTCTTACACGGTGACGCCGGTCCGTCCAACGTGGGCTTCACCGGACACCAGGTCGTGTTGATCGACTGGCAGATGGCGACGGTGGGACCAGGAGTATTCGACCTCGTATGCGTGCTCAACAACGCTAACCGCATCGACGCCACTCTCGATGAGCTTCTCGATGACGTGCGCCATGCAGCCGGCAGCAACCACGACGAGTTCACACTCCAACTCGCCATTCTCGCCAATGTCCCGTTCGCCTGCGCGCTCTGGACAGCGGGGGCGGTCGAGGATGTCGATCCGCGATGGCGTGCCGAGGCCGCGTCCGCCCTGGACTGGTGGGCTCGCGCCGCACGCCGAGCCGCCGCTTACACGAGGTGGTCATGACTGACTGGCTGCCCGATCCGTCGAGCGGACCGCTGGCCCCGGATCAGGCCTCGATGACCACCGGGATGATCATCGGGCGCCGCTTCAGCTCGCGGTTGACCCAGCGACCGACCACGCGGCGTACGGTCTGCTGGAGCTGGTACGGATCGCTCACGCCCTCGCGGATCGCCGCGTCCAGCGCGTCGATGATCGGCTGCTTGATCGCCTCGAACCTCTGGTCGTCCTCGGCGAACCCACGCGCATGGATCTCCGGGCCGCTGCTCACCTTGCCGCTCACGGAGTCCACGACCACGATCACGGACACGAAGCCCTCCTCGCCGAGGATCCGGCGGTCCTTGAGGTCGGCCTCGGTGATGTCGCCGACGTTGGATCCGTCGACGAACACGTAGCCGCAGTCGACCTTGCCGGCGATGCTCGCCACCCCGTCGACGAGGTCGACGACCACGCCGTCCTCGGCGATCACGACGTTCTCGACGCCGGTCTCCCTGGCGAGGGCGGCGTTGGCCTTCATGTGGCGGTACTCGCCGTGCACCGGCAGCACGTTGCTCGGCTTGACGATGTTGTAGGCGTAGAGGAGCTCGCCCGCACTGGCGTGACCGGAGACGTGGACGTTCGCATTGCCCTTGTGGACGACGTTCGCGCCGAGCCGGGTCAGACCGTTGATCACCTTGAACACGGCGTTCTCGTTCCCCGGGATCAGCGAGCTGGCGAGGATGACGGTGTCGCCCTCCTCGATGTGCACGAAGTGGTGGTTGCGCTGGGCGATCCGGCTCAGCGCCGACATCGGCTCGCCCTGGCTGCCGGTGGAGATCAGCACCTGCCGCTCGGGGGCGAGGTCGGCGAGGTCCTTCGCGTCGACCATGACCCCCGGTGGGACGTGGAGATAGCCGAGATCCTGGGCGATGCCCATGTTGCGCACCATGGACCGCCCGACGTAGCCGACCTTGCGGCGGTGGGCGACTGCCGCGTCGAGGATCTGCTGAACCCGGTGCACGTGGGAGGCGAAGCAGGCGACGATGATCCGCTGGTCGCTGTCGTGGAACACGCGGTCGAGCACCGGGCCGATGGACTTCTCGGTGGTGGTGAAGCCCGGCACCTCGGCATTGGTGGAGTCGGTGAGGAACAGGTCGACGCCCTCCTCCCCCAGCCGGGCGAAGGCGCGCAGGTCGGTGATCCGGCCGTCCAGCGGGAGCTGGTCCATCTTGAAGTCGCCGGTGTGCAGGACGAGCGCGGTGCCGGTCCGGATGGCGACGGCGAGGGCGTCGGGGATCGAGTGGTTGACGGCGACGAACTCGAGCTCGAAGGGGCCGAGCGTGAGCCGGTCACCGGCCTTGACCTTGTGGTGGATCGTCTCCCTGAGGCGGTGCTCGCGGAGCTTGGAGTCGAGGAAGGCGAGGGTCAGCTCGGAGCCGACGAGCGGGATGTCGCCGCGCTCGCGGAGGAGGTACGGCGTGGCGCCGATGTGGTCCTCGTGGCCGTGGGTCAGGACCAGCGCCTCGACCTGGTCGAGGCGGTCCCGGATCGCGTCGAAGTCGGGAAGGATCAGGTCGACGCCCGGGTGGTTCTCCTCGGGGAAGAGGACGCCGCAGTCGACGATCAGCAGACGCTCGTCGTACTCGAAGACCGTCATGTTGCGACCGATCTCGCCGAGACCGCCGAGCGGGATGATCCGTAGCCCTCCCTTCGGCAGTGCGGCCGGTGTGGAGAGCTCGGGATGTGGGTGGCTCAAAGGGTTTCTCTCTGTCGGAGGGTGTGGTCAGAGCAGGTGTGAGGCCACGAGGCCGGCACGGAGCGCGGCGACCTCGTCGTCGCTCAGCGGGACCAGTGGGCCGCGCACGTTGCGGTTGTCGAGGACGCCGAGCAGCTGCAGGGCCGCCTTGGCGGTGGTGGCGCCGTAGTTGGGAACGCCCATCATCGCCCGGGTGGCCGGAAGGAGCGAGGTGTAGGTCTTGAGGGCGGCGGCCGTGTTGCCGTCGAGGAAGTCCTCGATCATCGACCTGAGCTGACGACCGGCGGCGTGGCCCACGACGCTGATCACGCCACTGGCACCGTGCGCCAGCCAGCCGAGGTTGGCGACGTCGTCGCCGCTGTAGACGGCGTACCCCAGCTGCCGGAGCTCGACGCCGCGAGCGAAGTCGCCGACGGCGTCCTTGACCGCCACGACGCTGTCGCCCTTGATCTGCTCGTAGGTCTCCAGGCTGATCTGCGTGCCGGTGCGCCCCGGGACGTCGTAGAGGATCACGGGCACGCCCGTCGCCCCCACGACCTGCTCGAAGTGGTGGAGCACGCCGGCCTGCCCCGGCCTGTTGTAGTACGGCGTCACGAGCAGCAGTGCGTCCGCTCCCAGCTTCTCGGCCTGCTGCGCGAGCTCGATGCTGTGGACCGTCGCGTTGGTGCCCACGCCGGCCACGACGTTGGCCCGGTCGCCGACCGCGTCCTTGACCGCGCGGAGGATGTCACCGGTCTCGCGCACGCTCGTGGTCGGGCTCTCGCCGGTCGTCCCGCTCACCACGACGCCGTCGTGACCGTGCTCGACCAGGTACGCCGCGATCGCGGCCGTGCCGTCGAGGTCCACGGCCCCGTCGTCGGTGAACGCCGTGGCCATGGCCGTGAGCATGCGCCCGAAGGGTGCCGGCGTGGTCATGGGGTCAGGCTACCCGGGTCGGTGCCCAGGCTCCGACCGCCGCGACGCGCGCCTGGCCCTCCCGACCAGCGGCACTAGGCCTCGGGGCGACCGCCGGTCGTCCGGCAGGCGGCGGCGGCCAGGGCGTGACCGTCGCGCAGGCACACCGCGGGGACGGCGTCCCGGGCGCGGGCCGCGAGGAACCCGGCGGCGAACGCGTCGCCGGCACCGGTGGTGTCCAGCTCGGGACGGTCGAGCGGCTCGGAGGCCATCGTCGCGGTGGCGCTGCCGTCGCTCCACGCCGCGTCCCCGGACCCGGCGGTCACCACGACCTGCCGTCCCTCCCCCGCCAGCGCCGACGCGAGCTCGACAGCCGTGCCGTCCTGGCCGGCGAGCACCGCCGCCTCCTTCTCGTTGGCGAAGAGCAGGACGTCGTGCGGGAGCAGTCCGAGGAAGTGCTCGGCACCGAGC
Organism: uncultured Actinomycetota bacterium; assembly: GCA_963742195.1. GTDB lineage: Bacteria > Actinomycetota > Actinomycetes > Propionibacteriales > Nocardioidaceae > Nocardioides. The sequence goes on along the minus strand of CAVULA010000001.1, from coordinate 285,807 downwards.
AGCTCCAGAGGTGCCGCCGAAGCGGCGCCGACCGAGACCGTCATGCCGGCAGCCACCGCGGCGGGCAGCGCGTGCAGGGCTGCGTCGCGGGAGTCACGCAGCAGGGCATACCCGGAGACGTGCAGGTGGTCACCACTCGCGAACTCGTCCGTCGGTACGTCGAACTCCTCCAGCGCCAGGTTGGCGCCGGGGTCGGGCACCATGGTCCGTTCGCCGGACGGGGCGACGAGCACGAGGCAGGTGCCCGTCGGGCGGGTGCGGTCCACCCGGAACCGCACGTCGACGCCGAGCGCGTGCAGGCTCTCCAGCTGGGACTGGCCGGCGGCATCGTCCCCGATGGCGCCGACGAACACGGAGTCGACCCCCACCCGGGTCAGCCAGGCCGCCGTGTTGGCGGCCGACCCGCCGCCGACGTACGCGATCACGGCCGGGCTGTCCGACCCCTCGGCCAGCGGCCCGAACAGCCGCGCGACGACGTCGACCATCAGGTCGCCCAGGCAGTAGACGGTCACGACCGCTCTCCCGCGGCGTACGCCGCGGCCACCTCCGCCGCGAGCCGCGCGTTGGACCGCACGAGCGCGACGTTCGCACGCAGCGACTCGCCGTCGCTCTCGCGGTGGAAGAAGTCGAGGAGGTACGGCGTGACGTCCTTGCCGTGGACGCCGTCGCGGTCGGCGGCGGCCAGTCCGGACCCGAGCAGCCGGTCGTGCAGCTCGCGGTCGAGCTCGTCGTCGGGCGAGATCGGGTTCGCGAGGACGAGGCCGAGTCCCGTCGTACCCATCCGATGGCGCGCGTGCAGGATCGACGCGACCTGGTCGGGCCACTCGACCCGCCAACCGATGTCGTGGCCGGAGTCGCGGAGGTAGAAGCCGGGGAACCGGTCGGTCCGGTAGCCGAGGACTCCGACGCCGAGGGTCTCCAGGCGCTCCAGCGTCGCCCCGACGTCGAGGATCGACTTCACGCCGGCACACACCACGAGGACGCCGGTGCGCGACAGCGTGGTCAGGTCGGCGGACTCGTCGAAGGTGTCCTGCGCGCCGCGATGGACCCCGCCCAGGCCGCCGGTGGCGAACACGGTGATGCCGGCGAGAGCCGCCAGGTGCGCGGTGGAGGCGACGGTCGTCGAGCCCACTCCCCCGCGTGCCGCGATCGACGCGAGCTCGCGGACGCTCACCTTGGTGGCGTCCACGTCGTTGGCGAGCCGGTCGAGCGCGCCGTCGTCGAGTCCGATCCGGGCGTGGCCGTCGATCACCGCGACCGTGGCCGGGACGGCGCCGCCGTCGCGCACCGCCTGCTCGAACTCGCGTGCCAGCCGTGCGTTCTCCGGCCGTGGCAGACCGTGGCTGATGATCGTGCTCTCGAGCGCCACCACCGGCCGGCCGTCGGCCAGCGCCTCACGCACCTCGTCGTGCAGCCGCACGCGTCCCCCTCGGATGTCAGCTGGTGACCGGGCGGTCGAAGGCTCGCCGTACCAGGTCCAGTGCCTCATCCTGCCCGACGCCGAGGGAGCGCATCACGTCGGCGTAGGTCCTCGCGGCGTCCTTCGACGCCCGGTCGGCCCCGTCGCCGTTGACCACCGTGCCGGCGCGACCCCGGGTGGTGACGACGCCGGTGTGCTCGAGCTCGCGGTACGCCCGCGCGACCGTGTTCGGCGCGATGCCGAGCGTGGCGGCGAGGGCGCGGACGCTGGGCAGCGTGGTGCCGGGCGTCAGCGCACCGGAAGCCACCTGGGCGGCGACCTGCGCCCGGATCTGCTCGTACGGCGGCTCGTCGGCGGAGGCGTCGAGACTGATCCGCGGTGCGCTGGTCACCCCGGCAGCGTAGAAGGATCCGGCGTTGTCCGTTGCCACCAGACCCATGCGAAGCCCTCGCGAGTCTCGCGGCGGGTCTCGACCCACGCGCTGGAGTCGAACTCGGGTAGTAGGCGTCGCCGTCGGGCGACTGGTGCACCTCGGTGAGGACCTGGTGGGTGGCCAGCGGGAGAGCCTGCTCGTAGACCTGCGTGCCGCCGACGACGTAGGTCTCGCCCGGCTGCTCGGCCGCCAGCGCCAGCGCGTCCTCGAGCGAGTGCGCGACGAGGACTCCGTCCGCGGACCAGGCACGGGTTGCGCGTGACCACGACCGTCGTCCGTCCGGGGAGGGGCCGGCCGATCGAGTCGTACGTCGCGCGCCCCATCACCAGGGTGCCGCCCATGGTGAGTGCCTTGAAGTGGGCGAAGTCCTCGGGGATCCGCCACGGGATCCGGCCGTGGTCACCGATGACCCGGTTGTCGGCGTACGCCGCGACCAGGGTCAGGTCCGGGACTCCGCTCGACCGACGGCTCAGACGGCAATGGGGGCCTTGATGCCCGGGTGGGGGTCGTAGCCCTCGACCGCGATGTGCTCGAGGTCGAAGGCGTCGATCTCGGTGATCGACGGGGTCCAGCCGGAGGCTCGGCAGCGGACGGGGCTCCCGGGTGAGCTGGAGCTGCGCCTGCTCCACGTGGTTGGAGTAGAGGTGGGCGTCGCCGAGCGTGTGCACGAAGTCGCCGACGCGGAGGCCGACGACCTGGGCGACCATGTGGGTGAGCAGGGCGTACGACGCGATGTTGAACGGCACGCCGAGGAACACGTCGGCGGAGCGCTGGTAGAGCTGGCAGCTCAGCCGGGCCGGCCCGCCGTCGTCGGCCGGGGCGACGTAGAACTGGAACATCGTGTGGCACGGCGCCAGCGCCATCTGCGGGATGTCGGCGACGTTCCACGCCGAGACGATGTGGCGACGGCTGTCGGGGTCGCTCCGCAGCTGGTCGAGGACCAGCGCGATCTGGTCGACGTGCCGCCCGTCGGGCGCCGGCCACGAGCGCCACTGGTAGCCGTAGATCGGGCCGAGGTCGCCGTCGGTGTCGGCCCACTCGTCCCAGATGGTGACGCCGCGGTCCTGGAGCCACTTCACGTTGGTGTCGCCGCGGAGGAACCACAGCAGCTCGGCGAAGACCGATCGGGTGTGCACCTTCTTGGTGGTGACGAGCGGGAAGCCCTCGGTCAGGTCGAACCGCATCTGGTGACCGAAGACGCTGCGCGTGCCGGTGCCGGTGCGGTCGGCCTTCTCGACGCCGGTGTCGAGGATGCGTCGGAGGAGGTCGAGGTACGCCTGCATGGCCTCACCCTAGAGCCGAGCACCGACAGCGGTCAGGGACGCGCGCGGAGGTACTGGTCGGGCCAGTAGGTGTCGGCACCGAGCGCCTCCGCGGCACGCTGCGCCCAGTGCGGGTCGCGGAGCAGCTCGCGGGCCAGGAACACCGCGTCGGCCTCGCCGTCGCCGACGATCTTCTCGGCCTGCTGCGGCTCGGTGATCAGGCCGACGGCCGCCACCGGCAGACCCGACGCCTCACGGATCCGCGTCGCGAACGGCACCTGGTAGCCCGGCTCGGCCGAGATCTGCTGGTCCGGCGAGTTGCCGCCGCTGGAGACATCGACCAGGTCGGCGCCGTGCTCGGCCAGCATCCGCGCCACCTCGCCGGTCTCCTCGAGGTCGAGGCCGCCCTCGACCCAGTCGGTCGCGCTGATCCGGACCAGCACCGGCCGGGAGTCGGGCCACACCTCGCGCACGGCGTCGACGACGGACAGCAGCAGCCGGCTGCGACCCGCGAGGTCGCCGCCCCAGGCATCGGTACGCCGGTTGGTCAGCGGCGACAGGAACTGGTGCAGCAGGTAGCCGTGTGCCGCGTGGACCTCGGCCACGTCGAAGCCGGCCTCCAGCGAACGGCGGGCCGCATCCGCCCAGGCACCGGGATGGGCGACGAGCTCCTCGGCGGTGAGCTCACGCGGCGCCGGCCAGTCGGCGTACCCCAGCGGCGACGCGCCCACGGTCTGCCAGCCGCCCTCGGGCGCGGGCACGTACCCGCGCCCGTCCCACGGTCGCCGGGTCGACGCCTTGCGCCCCGCGTGGGCCAGCTGGATGCCGCTCACGGCGCCCTGACCGTGGACGAAGTCGGTGATGCGGCGGTAGTCGGCCGCCTGCTCGTCGTTCCAGATGCCGGCGTCCTGCGGCGAGATCCGGCCCTCCGGCGTCACCGCCGTGGCCTCGGACATGACCAGGCCCGCCCCACCACGGGCGAACGAGCCGAGGTGCACGAGGTGCCAGTCGGAGGGCCGCCCGTCCACCGAGGAGTACTGACACATCGGGGAGACCCAGACCCGGTTGCGGATCGTGGTGCCACGCAGGGTCAGAGGCTCGAAGAGTCTGCTCACGTGGCCCCAACCCGTGCCCGGACCCGCTTGTTCCGAGCCACCCGAGGTGGAACACCCTGTGCTCGTTGCGAGGTGCCCACGAGATCGGATGTGGCACGCGGTGCTCCACCTCCGTTTCCACGAGAGGGCGGGAACGGAGACACCCTGTTCCACCACGCGAGGCAGTCAGACGCCGACGCCCCGCTCGGCGAGCAGCTCCTCCCGCTTCCAGGCGTAGCCGACCATCCAGGACGGGTCCAGGCGGTACAGCACCACGTCACCCCATGAGAATGGCGAGGACCCGTAGTGGGCGGTCCAGTGCCGGTCCACCTCGGCCAGGTCGTCTCCCTCGATCTCCACGGCCCGACCGTGGCTGAAGACCGCCAGCGCCTCGCCGTCCACATGGGCGACGGAGACGCCGGGCCGGGCGGCGAGGTGACGTGCCTTCGCGGCGCTGCGGCTGGTGGAGAAGGTCCAGGTGCCGTGGAGGAAGTGGCCGTCCATGGCACTGATCCGAGGCTCACCGCGTGCGGTCACGGTCGCCACCGAGATCACCTTCATCCCGGGCAGCAGGGCGGCGATCTGCTCCGCGCTCAGCGAGCGCTCGTCGTTGATGATGCCGCGGAGGTGCTCGGTGGCGCGGGCGTGGGAGGCGTCGAGCAGGCCCTGGAGACGGGCCAGCTCGTCAGGTGTCTCGAGCATGGCTCGACGCTAGTCGCCGAGACCGACAGTCCCCTTGATCGCCGTTGCCACGTGTCCGCCCACCCAGACAGTGTCGCCCTCACGCTCGACGTGGACCCGGCCGCGGCGTCCCAGGACGGTGCCCTGGGACGCGACGTACGCCGCGGGGAGTCGGTCGCCGGCGAGCCACTGGCCGATGCTGGCGTTGAGCGAGCCGGTGACAGGGTCCTCGACGACGCCCAGCCCGGGGCAGAACGCGCGTACCTCGACCTGACACTCCGACCCCGACGGGTACGGCCCGACGATGCCGACCTCCAGGTCGCCGAAGGAGCTCCAGTCGGGACGGACGCCGAGGACGGCCTCCGCGTCGCGCAGGAGGACGCCGACCCAGCCGGGCCCGTTGTCGATCCACCGGGCGTCCACGACCTCGTCGTCGGTGAGCGCCAGTGCTCGCAGGAGCCGCTCCCTGTCCTCGCCGGTCACCGGCCCCTCCCGGACCACCGGGGGCGCGGCGAACGCGAGCCGCTCGCCGCGCCGGACGCGCACGAGGCCGGCCGGGCACTCCTGCACGATCTCGTCGCCGCGTCCGCGGCACTCCCCCGGCCTCGAGCCAGGCGTGGGCGCTGCCGAGCGTCGGGTGCCCGGCGAAGGGCAGCTCGCCCCCTGGCGTGAAGATCCGTACCCGGTAGTCGGCGCCCGGGTCCGTCGGCCGGAGCAGGAACGTCGTCTCCGACAGGTTGGTCCACCGCGCGAAGCGGACCATGTCGTCGTCGCTGACGCCCTCGGCGTCGTGGACGACGGCCAGGGGGTTGCCCAGGTACCCCTCGGTGGAGAACACGTTGACCTGGCGGAAGGGGCGCATGCACCACAGGCTAGGACCCGACCGCACGCCCCGGGCGCGCAGAAACCAGATGAGGAAGGGGGGTGGTTCCTGGTCGGATAGGAGCATGCCTCGTCTCGGGCCCGCGTTGCGTCGTCTCATCCCGCCCACGCCCCTGTCGAAGCGGCTGGCCACCCAGTCGCTGCTGTTCGCGACCGCCGAGGGCACCTTCCTCACCGGCTCCGCGGTGTTCTTCACCCAGGTGGTCGGGCTGCGGGCCGCCCAGGTCGGGCTCGGCCTCACCATCGCCGGCGTCGTGTCGTTCCTGGTCGCCTACCCGGCGGGCAAGCTGACCGACTGGGTCGGCCCGAAGCGGATGTGGGCGGCCGGCGCCCTGGTCGCGGCGCTGATGTTCGCCGCCTGGCCGTTCATCGGCGGGTTCGCCGGCTACCTCACCATGGTCGTCTGCTTCGAGATCGTCGAGAACGCGGCCGGCGCCGGCCGCAACGCCTACATCCTCGACGTGATGCCGGAGGACGAGCGGGTGGCCACGCAGGCCTACATGTACTCCGCCCTCAACGTCGGCTTCACGCTGGGCGCGATCATCGGCGGCGTCGCCCTGGCCTTCGACAACCTCACGGTGATGCGGTGGCTGCCGCTGTTCACGCTGGCCATCGGCGTGGCCAACGCCGTGTTCATCGCCCGGCTGCCGCAAGGCCCCCCACGACCTGAAGCGCACGACCTCCGACGGCGCCGCTCCGCCGAGCGCGCTGCGGGGCCGTGGTCCCCTGCACAACGTGGGCTGGATGTTCTGCAGCATGTTCAACGGGACCCTGTGGACCAACCAGGTCCTGCTGAACGTCGTCATCCCCCTGTGGCTGGTGCAGGCCACGGACGCTCCGCACTGGCTGCTCGCCTGGCTGTTCGGGACCAACACCGTGATGTGCATCTTCCTCCCCGCCTACACCTCGCGCGGCGTCGCGACGATCACCGACGCCCTGCGGTCCGCGCGGATCTCGGGCGCCTTCTTCGTCCTCTCGTGCCTGATCACGATGGCCACCCACAGCACCGCGGGCCTGCTCACGATCTTCCTGGTGTGGCTCGGCCACGTGGCCGTGACCGGTGCCGAGCTCTACATCTCCGGCGCCAGCTGGGCGTTCCAGGCCAAGCTGATGGATCCGCAGCGGCGCGGTGAGTACGGCGGGGTGGCCGAGGTGTTCAGCACCCTCGGCGGTCGCTGGGCGCCGGCGCTCTTCACGTTCCTGGCGATGTCGTGGCACCCCGAGCGGCTGCCCGGTGCCGGCTGGCTGGTGATCGCGGGCATCGCGGTCGTCGCCGTCGCCGGTCTCCATCCGGCGGCGCGGATGGCCGAGCGGTTCCTGGAGCGCGAGGGCATCACGCGAGGTCGGCGTCGCAATCCGGGCGGACGCCCCCTCCCCGTCCCTGGGCTGACCACGCGGACACCGGACCGGCGCGGGTGCCGGACAAAGAAGACTCGTTCGGTAGACTTTTCCCATGCAGACGGCCACGATCCCCCTGCCCGACCTCGACCGGGCCGAGGTCGTCGTGCCCGCCCCCGAGCCAGGGCCCGGCAACTGGGCGGGTGCCGCGACCGCCACGGTCGTCGACGACCACGTCTACCTCGCCTACCGCGTGCGTCGTCCCCTGAACGCCGGACGCGGCGTCTCGAGCGTGGTCGCCCGCTCGGTGGACGGCGTCCACTTCGAGACGGTGAGCGAGGTGTGGCGCAAGGACTTCCGCGCCGAGTCCTTCGAGCGCCCGATCGTGCTGCGGACCCCCGAGGGCACCTGGCGCCTCTACGTCTCCTGCGCGACGCCGGACAGCAAGCACTGGTGGATCGAGGCGATCGACGCCGACCGGCCGGAGGACTTCGGACACGGGCCGGCGCACCGTGGTCCTGCCCGGCTCCGACACGGTCGCGGTGAAGGACCCCGTGATCGTCGTCGACGACCAGGGCGGCTGGCACGCCTGGATCTGCGAGCACCCCCTCACCGAGGCCGGTGCCGAGGACCGCATGAGCACGGCGTACCACCGCAGCGCCGACGGCCTGGTCTGGGAGCGGCGCGGCACCGTGCTCGCGCCGCGGCCCGGAGCCTGGGACGCGCCGGGGAGCCCGCGTCAGCGACGTGGTCGGCCTCGACCCGCTCGTCGTGCTGTACGACGGTCGGCCCCGCGCGGAGGACAACTGGCACGAGACCACCGGCGTGGCGCGGGCGATCACCCCGAGCGACCCCGGCTCCGTGCTCGTCGCCGACGAGGGCGAGCCGCTGCGGTCGGCGTACTCCGACGGCGCCTGCCGCTACGCCGACGTCCGTCGTCATGCCGGACGGGACGCTGCGCTACTACCTGGAGGTCGCGCGCCCCGACGGTGCCCACGACCTGGTGACCGTCACCGGCCGAGCCGGCTGAGCCCGGTTCAGACGGCTTCGGCGCCCGAGGCGCGCCGGCTGCCGAACGTGCTGCCCTCGCGGTAGCCCTTCCAGTCCTCGAACGACTCCCCGGTCACCTGCTCCAGCAGCTCGATGTCGGGGAGGTGCGGCTCGAGCAGGGTCGCGCGCTGCTCGGGCGTGAGCCGCGGCCGGCTCGGGTCGCCACCGCGCTGGAGCTGGTCGATCAGCGGCTTGCTGACCTTGCGCCACACCTCGGGCGGGAAGAACTGCGCGACGGTGGCACCCGTCCGGATCACGGTGCTGAGCGCCTTCGTCTTGGGTCCCTTCTGGACGAAGGTGCGCGAGTTGTCCTGCGGCACCTCGTCGATCGGGGCGGAGGTGACCCCGAGGAAGGTGCACACCCGGTCGAGCGTGTCGAGGGGCCGGTCGACGAGCTCCCGGTAGCGCAGCAGCAGGACCTGCTCCCGCGGGACGTGGTCGAAGAGGTCGGCGACCTGGCGGCCGTACATCCCGAGCCCCTGGTAGTGCCAGAACGGCGCCCACCCGTCGTCGACCCGCTGGGGCTCACGGCGGATCGCCTCGACGATGTCGTCGCGGGGCTCGAGGCCGTCCATCCACAGGTGCATCCAGTTGCTGTAGGCCCGGTCGACCGGGTCGCGGAGCACCGCGATCAGCTTCGCGTCGGGGTTGTCGGCCGCGATCCGGCGACGGGCGTCGCGGTTGTAGAGGTAGAACGGCGTGCTCTCCCCGCGCGGCACGTCGTCCGGGGCGTCGTCGAACAGCGCGAGATAGCGATCCCGCTGCCAGATCCACTCCTGGTTGCTGTGGGCGTCGCCCGGCCCCTTGTACGCCGGCGGCGGGCTGTCGCCGCACAGGTAGTACTTGGGCTCCTTCACCGGCGACAGGTACAGCCCCGGGTGGCCGGCCAGTGCCGCGTGCAGGGCACTCGTGCCGGCCTTCGGGGCGCCGATCAGGAAGAAGTCCGGCGGGCGGCGGGGCATCCGGAAAGTATACGGATCCACATGACTTAGTTGTCCACACCCCCAGGAGTGAGTTCTCCGGTCAGGCGCTGAGAGACATCGGACCGTAGACGGCCCGGTCGTGCTCGAAGAGCGTCACCGAGTGACGCCGGCCGCGGCGAGCTCGGCCCAGACCTCGCCCACCCACGACTCGGCGTCGGCCTGGGAGGCGAACCGCTGGTCGGCGTACTCCTCCGGGGCCAACGCGTCGGTGCCCGCGGCGTCGTGGAGTCGCCACCACCAGGGTCGCTCGGACGGCGTCGGCTGGCGGAAGGTCGCCGGCTGCTCGGGGAGGTTCATGACTCCCGCACCGAGGTGTCGACGAACGGGAAGGCGTGGGAGCGGAAGATCTCGCGCCGGGTCCGGATCTGGACGCCGAGCTCGGCCTCGGGGTCGACGAAGGTCGGCACGAGAGCCATCCCGATCCCCTTCTTCAGCGTCGGGGAGAAGGTGCCGGAGGTGATCTCGCAGAGCGGGACGTCGGGAGTCAGGCTGACCAGCATGCCCGGGCCGCGGGATGCCGCGCTCGAGGGCGACCAGGCCGCGCAGCCTGCGCTTCGGGCCGGCCTCCTTCTCGGCGACGAGGGCGTCCTTGCCCCAGAACGCGTCCTTCTTCCAGCCGACCGCCCAGCCGAGGCCGGCCTGGTTGGGCGTGACGTCGAGGGTGATGTCCTGCCCGTGCAGCGGGTAGCCCATCTCGGTGCGCAGGGTGTCGCGGGCGCCGAGGCCGCACGGCAGCATCCCGAACGGCGCACCGGCCTCGAGCAGCCGGTCCCACAGCGCCCCGGCCACCTCGTCGAGGGCGATCAGCTCGTAGCCGCGCTCGCCGGTGTAGCCGGTGCGGCAGACGACGACGCCGGTGTCCTCGAACTCCGCCTCGACGAACGACATGTAGTCGTGCCCGGACGGGAAGCCGATCGCGTCGAGCACCTCGTCGGACCTGGTGCCCTGCACCGCGAGCACGACGTAGCGCGTGTGGTGGTCGAGCACCTTCACGCCGCTCGGGCGCCTCGGCGAGCAGGCGGCGGGCGACCTCGGCGGAGTTGGCGGCGTTCGGGCACGAGCAGGACGTGCTCGTCGTCGTGGTAGTAGGCGATCAGGTCGTCGACGATCGCCGCCGGTCTCGGCGTCGCAGCACAGCGTGTACTGCGCCTTGCCCGGCACGATCTTGCGCGAGGTCGTTGCTCAGCGTCGCGTTGACGTACGCCGCGGCGCCGGGCCCGGTGACCATCACCTTGCCGAGGTGGCTGACGTCGAAGATGCCGACCGCCTCGCGGACCGCCGTGTGCTCCTTGACCACGCCGGAGGGGTACTCCAGGGGCATCGACCAGCCGCCGAACTCGGCGAACTTCGCGCCCAGCGCGGCGTGCCGGTCGTGCAGCGGAGACCGCAGCAGCTCCGCGGACGGCGTGGTCTCGTCGGCCATGTGCGCGAACCTACACCGGCCGGAGCCGCCCGCATCGAGGCGCACGGGAGGGTGACTATCCTGCGTCGGTGACCTCCTACCACCTCCGGGGCGCGAGCCCCGCCAAGACGCGTGCCGACGCCGTCGTCGTGGGCGCCGTCCAGAGCGCCAAGGGGGTGGCGCTGGCCGACGGCGCCGACGACGTCGCCGCGGCGTACGGCCGCTCGCTGCGTCCGCTGCTCAGCACGCTGGGCTTCACCGGCAAGGCGGGCGAGGTCGCGCGCATCCCGACGCACGGCAAGCTGAACACGCCGCTCCTCGTGCTCGTCGGGCTCGGGAAGGAGCCGGCGGACCGCGCCGGCCGAGCTCCTCGCCGTACGCCGCGCCGCCGGGGTCGCGGCCCGGTCGACCAGCAACGCCGCCTCCGTGGCCCTGGCGCTGCCCGCCGGCGACGCCGCGCTGGTCCGCAACGTGACCGAGGGCTACGTCCTCGGCGCCTACCGCTTCGGCCGCTACCTCTCGAAGTCGCCGGACAAGACGGCGGGCACCGTGACGGTGCTGAGCGCCGGTCGCGCGCCGACAGGAGGTGACCACCGCGTTCGAGGAGGCGCAGGTCGTCGCCGCTGCCGTCGGCGCCACGCGCGACTGGGTGAACACCCCGGCCAACGACCTCACGCCACCGCTGCTTCGCCGACGAGATCACCGCGGCCGCCAAGGGCACGAAGGTCAAGGTGTCGGTGCTCGACGAGCAGAAGCTGGCCGACCTCGGCTGCGGCGGCCTCCTCGGGGTCGGCGGTGGCTCGAGCGCACCGCCCCGGCTCGTCGAGCTCCGCTACTCCCCCGCCAAGCCCGTCGCCCATGTCGCGCTCGTCGGCAAGGGCATCACCTTCGACTCCGGCGGCCTCACCATCAAGACCGGCAGCGGCATGGAGACCATGAAGTGCGACATGGCCGGCGCCGCGACCGTCGTCCAGGCCACGCTGGCGATCGCCCGGCTCGGGCTGCCGGTCCGGGTGACGGCGTACGCCTGCCTCGCGGAGAACATGGTGTCGGGCACCTCGATGCGGCCCGGCGACGTGCTCACCATCTACGGCGGCCGCACGGTCGAGATGCTCAACGCCGACGCCGAGGGCCGGCTGGTCCTGGCCGACGGCCTGGTCCGGGCCGTGGAGCAGAAGCCGGACCTGGTCATCGACGTGGCGACCCTGACCGGTCACATGGTGATGGCGCTGGGCACCAAGGTGTCGGCCGTGTTCGGCAGCGACGAGGTCGTCGGCCCGGTCATCGAGGCCGGCCGGGAGTCCGGCGAGAAGCACTGGCCGATGCCGATCCCACCCGACATCGTCGAACGGGTCCACGGCAGCAAGATCGCCGACCTGGCCCAGCACGACTGGGTGCGCTGGGGTGGCGGTCTGCTGGCGGCAGCGTTCCTGCGGGAGTTCACCGACGACCTGCCCTGGGCCCACCTCGACATCGCGGGCCCGGGTTTCAACACCGGCTCGGCAGCCGGCCACCTCACCGCCGGAGGCACCGGCTTCGGCCTGACCACGCTGGTCGACTACGCGCGTGGTCTCAGCGGCGCTTCTGTCGCTTCTGGCGGCTGATGTACTCGCGCATCCGCTGCGGGATGCCGACCACACCGGCCTCGTAGGCCTTGATGCCTCGGCGCTGGCAGAACTTGTAGGCCCAGTCCGCGGACGGCACCCGGCGGCGGGTGAACTCGCCGTCCCAGGCCACCAGCAGCAGCGTCACGTCGCTGACCGCCGTGCGCGGCTCGACGAAGCCCTCGACGCCCTCGCGGGTGTCGATGAACTCCGCGAGGTGCGCCTCGTCCTCGCTGCTCGAGGCGCGGACGCGCGTGGATCCGGTGCGGGCGGTGTCGCCCGCGGGGCGCTTGACTCGGGGCCCGCGTCCGAAACAGGTTCACAGCGGACAGTGTGCCAAGTGGATGGGAGCGGTGGGAGCACCTGTGCCCGACACCTGGCCCGACACCTTGCAGGGCGTCGACCAAAGAGTGCAAGGATGGGAAAGTGAGTGACGGAGAGTTCGACGTACTCGTTCTCGGGGCCGGATCAGGCGGTTACGCCTGCGCGCTCCGGGCGGCCCAGCTGGGCCTCTCGGTCGGCCTCGTCGAGAAGGGCAAGCTCGGCGGCACCTGCCTCCACGTCGGCTGCATCCCCACCAAGGCCCTCCTCCACGCCGCCGAGATCGCCGACCAGACGCGCGACTCCGCGCAGTTCGGGGTGCGGGCCACCCTCGACGGCATCGACATGCCCGGCGTCAACGCCTACCAGGACAAGGTCGTCTCCCGGCTCTTCAAGGGGCTGACCGGCCTGATCAAGGGCCGCGGCATCACCGTGATCGAGGGCGAGGGCCGGCTGACCGGTCCGCACGAGGTCACGGTGGTCCGACGACGACGCGACGCGTACTCCGGGAAGCACGTCGTGCTCGCGTCCGGCTCCTACGCCAGGTCGCTGCCCGGCCTCGACGTCGACGGCGAGCGGGTCCTGACCTCCGAGCACGCCCTGCAGCTCGACCGCGTGCCCGCCTCGGTGGTCGTGCTCGGCGGCGGCGTGATCGGCTGCGAGTTCGCCAGCGTGTGGGCCAGCTTCGGTGCCGAGGTGACCATCGTCGAGGCACTGCCGCGACTCGTCGCCGCCGAGGACGAGGCGTCGTCCAAGGCGCTCGAGCGCGCCTTCAAGAAGCGCAAGATCCAGGTCCGCACCGGCACGCCGTTCCAGAGCGTCAAGGTGACCGACGACGGCGTCGCCGTCACCGTCGAGGGCGGTGACGTGATCGAGGCCGAGCTCCTGCTGGTCGCGGTCGGGCGCGGTCCGTCGACCGACGGGCTCGGCTACGACGAGCAGGGCGTCGCCATGGAGCGCGGCTTCGTGCTCACCGACGACCGCTGCCGCACCAACCTCGACGGGGTGTACGCCGTCGGCGACATCGTGCCGGGGCTGCAGCTGGCCCACCGCGGCTTCCAGCAGGGCATCTTCGTGGCCGAGGACATCGCCGGCCTCGACCCGGCGCCGATCGACGAGACCGGCATCCCCCGGGTCACCTACAGCCACCCCGAGGTCGCCTCGGTCGGCCTCGACGAGGCGGCCGCCCGTGCGGCGTACGGCGACGACGCGATCGAGACCGTCACCTACGACCTCGGCGGCAACGGCAAGAGCCAGATCCTGATGACGCAGGGCTTCGTGAAGCTGGTACGCCGCGTCGACGGGCCGGTGGTCGGCGTCCACCTGGTCGGCGACCGGGTCGGCGAGCTCGTCGGCGAGGCCCAGCTGATCTACAACTGGGAGGCGCACGCCGAGGACGTCGCTCCTCTCGTGCACGCCCACCCGACCCAGAACGAGGCCCTCGGCGAGGCGCACCTGGCGCTGGCCGGCAAGCCCCTCCACGCCCACGCCTGACCCGACCAGCACGACGACCGAGACCGCGACGACAGGAAGATCGACACTCACATGGCCACCGAAGTCAACCTCCCCGAGCTCGGCGAATCCGTCACCGAGGGCACGGTCACCCGCTGGCTGAAGCAGGTCGGCGACGAGGTGGCGGTCGACGAGCCGCTGCTCGAGGTCTCCACCGACAAGGTCGACACCGAGATCCCCTCGCCGGTCGCCGGCACCCTGCTGGAGATCAAGGCGCAGGAGGACGACACCGTCGAGGTGGGCGCCGTGCTCGCCGTGATCGGTGCCGCCGACGAGGCCTCCGGCGACGCGGCCTCCGAGGGCGACGACAGCGGCCAGGACGAGGCGCAGGAGGCCCCGGAGCAGGAGCCTGCGGCTCAGGAGGGCCAGGAGACGCAGACCCCGCTCGAGGAGGAGCAGAACGAGCGGGACCAGGCGCACGAGCAGGCCGAGCGCGCGGACACCCCCGACGGCGAGACCGCCGACGAGCAGCAGCCCGACGAGGAGCCCGCACCAGCAGCACGAGCAGGAAGCGCCGGCCGCCGAGTCGTCCTCGTCCGACGGCGAGGGCGGCGGCCGCCCCGGCGGCGGCGGTGGCGGCGACAGCACCGTGGTGAGGCTGCCGGAGCTCGGTGAGTCCGTGACCGAGGGCACCGTGACCCGCTGGCTCAAGCAGGTCGGCGACGAGGTGGCCGCCGACGAGTCGCTGCTCGAGGTCTCCACCGACAAGGTCGACACCGAGATCCCGTCCCCGGTGTCGGGCACGCTGCTGGAGATCAAGGTCAACGAGGACGAGACCGTCGAGGTCGGCGCCGAGCTGGCCGTGATCGGCTCCGGCGACGCCGGTGGCGCCGGCGGTGGCGAGGCCGGCCCCCGCCGAGGAGCCGGCTGCCGAGTCACCGCAGGAGGCGTCCGCACCCGAGCCGGCAGCCCCCGCCGACGAGCAGCCCGAGCCCGAGCAGCCGGCAGCCGGCCGCAGCCCGCGGCGCAGCAGGCCGAGCCCGCAGCCGCGCCGCAGCCCGAGCCGCCAGCCCGCCAGCGCCAGGGCGACGGGGGCCGCGAGTCGTCGGCGTACGTCACCCCGCTGGTCCGCAAGATGGCCGCCCAGCACGGCGTCGACCTGGCCGCGGTCACCGGCACCGGCGTGGGTGGACGGATCCGCAAGCAGGACGTCCTCGACGCCGCCGCGCAGCAGGGCACGGACACCACGCCGACCCGTCCGGCGGCCGCCGCTGCGGCGGCGGCGGAGCCGGCCCGCCCTGCTGCCCCGGCGCCGGCAGCCTCGGCACCGGCAGCCTCGGCGCCGGCACCGGCGGCCTCGGCACCGGCCGACACCCCGTCGCCGCTGCGCGGCAAGACCGAGCCGATGTCGCGGCTGCGCAAGGTGATCGCCTCGCGGATGGTCGAGTCGCTGCAGACGATGGCCCAGCTGACCACGGTGGTCGAGGTCGACGTCACCGTCGATCTCGCGGCTCCGCGACTCGGCCAAGGCCGACTTCGCGGCCCGCGAGGGCGTGAAGCTGTCGTACATGCCGTTCTTCGCCAAGGCCGCGATCGACGCGCTCAAGCAGCACCCGAGCCTCAACGCCGCGATCGACACCGAGAAGGGCGAGGTCACCTACTACGACCGCGAGAACCTCGCGATCGCCGTCGACACCGAGCGCGGCCTGCTCACCCCGGTGATCAAGGAGGCCGGCGACCTCTCGATCGCCGGGCTGGCGCGCAAGATCGCCGACGTCGCCGAGCGCACCCGGACCAACAAGATCACCCCCGACGAGCTGTCGGGCGGCACGTTCACCATCACCAACACCGGCAGCCGGGGCGCGCTGTTCGACACCCCGATCATCAACCTGCCCCAGGTCGCCATCCTGGGCACCGGTGCCGTGGTGAAGCGCGCCGTGGTCATCGACGACCCGAACCTCGGCGAGACGATCGCCGTACGCCAGATGGTCTACCTCGCGCTCACCTACGACCACCGGCTCGTCGACGGCGCCGACGCCGCCCGGTTCCTCACCGACGTCAAGGGTCGGCTCGAAGCCGGTCAGTTCGAGGTCTGAGTGATGCAGGTCGTCATCGGGGGTGCCTCGGGGTTCCTCGGGACGCACCTCGCCCGCGAGCTCGAGTCGCGCGGCCACCGCGTCACCAGGCTGGTACGCCGGCCGGCGACCGCCGCGGACGAGTCGCGGTGGGACCCCGCCACCGGTGAGGTGGACCAGCAGGTGATCGAGGCGGCCGACGTCGTCGTCAACCTCGCCGGAGCGCCCACCGCCGGGCAACCCGCACTCGCAGAAGTGGGCGGACGACGCTGCGCGAGAGCCGGGTCCGGAGCACCGCGACGCTCGCCGACGCCATCGCCGGCAGCGACCGGAAGCCGGCGTTCCTCGCGGGCAACGGGATCTCCGTCTACGGCGACCACGGGTCCGAGCCAGCTCAGCGGAGGACGGCGACCATCGCGGTGACGCCCTGCTCCGCCGAGGTCTCCGAGGTGTGGGAGGCCGCGACCAGCCCGGCCGCCGACGCCGGGGCTCGGGTCTGCGTCCTGCGCACCGCACCGGTGATGGACCGCCGTAGCCAGCCGCTCGGCCTCCTCCGCCACCTCTTCCGGTTCGGGCTCGGCGGCCGGCTCGGCGACGGCCGTCAGTACTTCCCGATGATCTCGCTGCGCGACTGGGTGGCGGCCGTGGTCTTCCTCGCCGAGCACGACGACGCGAGCGGCCCCTTCAACCTGTGCTGCCCGGTGACGCCGACCAACGCGGAGTTCACCCAGGCGCTGGGCCGCGCGCTCGGACGACCGGCGCGTGGTTCCCGTGCCTGCCTTCGCGATCAGGATCGGTGCCGCCCGGATGGCTCCCGAGCTGCTGGGCTCGATCAACGCCGTGCCCCAGGCACTGCTCGACGCGGGCTACGAGTTCCGCGACCACGACGTCACAGCCGTGCTGGCGGCCGGCCTGGCTCAGGCGTCGTAGACCTCCGCCACCCGCCAGCCCGCCGGCGCCACGGCGCAGCACGATCCGGTGCGCGTGCCGGCCTGCTCCGCGGCAGGACGACCTGTCGGCCTCGCCCTCGTCACCCGTCCCTCGGCCAGGCGGTCGGTGACCACGAGCGAGAGCACGCTCGAGGTGCGTCACCCGGACCCGCACGGCCAGCACCTGCCGCTGCATCGTCGTCACGCGCAGCCCGCGGCGGTGGTAGGCCGCCAGCATCGCGACGTCGCGGCGGCCCGGCGCTCGAGCCCCGGACGTAGAGCGCTCGGAGGGCCGCGGCGTCGTCCCGGGCCCAGGCCCGGGCCCGGCGCCGGTCCCAGGCCTCGAGCACCGAGGCGGCGCGGGTCGCCGGCGACGCGGCTGCCCGGTCGGCCAGCGGGAGTGACGCCCGGGGCTCGACGGGAGCGCTCGACGGGGGCCGCGTCGACGTGGGGAGTGAGGAGCAGCGTCACAGCGACCACCGCCGCCGTCGCCAGCACCGAGAGCACCCACAGCGTCCGCGTCCGCATCGCCCCACTGTGACCGCTCCGGCGCGCTCCCGGCGGGCGCTCTCCACAGGCCGCCCGCAGCAGGCCCTCGCCGGCGTCGCCTTGGCCTCGGGCTATCGTCGGACGGGTGAGCGACCTGGTGTTCCGCGAGGGCGGGTTCGGCGACGACGCCGTCGACTACCTCGCCGCCTGGGACACCCAGCGCGAGATCCACGAGCAGGTCGTCGCCGGCGAGGTCCCCGACACGGTCTGGCTGCTCGAGCACCCGCCGGTCTTCACCGCGGGCAAGCGCACCGCGCCGGGCGACCGTCCCGTCGACCCCGGCGGGGCGCCGGTCATCGACGTCGACCGCGGCGGCCTGGTCACCTTCCACGGGCCCGGCCAGCTGGTCGGCTACCCCATCGTCCGGCTGCCCGACCACGTCAAGGTCGTCGACTACGTGCGCCGCGTCGAGGAGGCCCTGATCGGGGTCTGCGCCGACCTCGGGGTGGAGACGGCGCGGGTGCCGGGCCGCAGCGGTGTGTGGCTGCGCGCCGACGAGTCGGGCCCGGAGCGCAAGATCGCCGCGCTCGGCATCCGGGTCAGCCGCGGCGTGACCATGCACGGCTTCGCCCTCAACTGCGACGTCGACCTCGCGTGGTACGCCCGCTTCGTCCCCTGCGGCATCTCCGACGCCGGGGTCACCTCGCTGACCGCCGAGCTCGGCCGCGACGTCACGGTCGCCGAGGTCCTGCCGCTGGTACGCCGGCACCTGGCCGACCTGCTCGCCTGGACGGCGTACACGCCGACCCCGGACTACGAGCCGCGCCCCGACCCCGGCCGCGGCCCGCGGGTCGAGCTCCTCACGCCCTGACGGCGCGCCGCGCCGGTGATCCGCCGGCGCGGCTGGGACCATCGTCGCCACTGCTCGGAGGGGACGGCGACACGTGGACGAACTCGTCATCGAGACGACGGCCCTGCGCAAGGACTTCCGGGACCGACGCGGCCATCGCCGCGTCGCGGTCGCCGGCCTCGACCTCGCCGTCCCGGCCGGCGGCGTCCACGGCTTCCTCGGGCCCAACGGCTCCGGCAAGACCACCACCATCCGGATGCTGCTGGGGCTGGCCCGGGCGACGTCCGGGTCGATGCGCCTGTTCGGCACCGAGGTGCCGCGCTCCCTGCCGCGGGTGATCGACCGGATCGGGGCGGTCGTGGAGTCGCCCAAGTTCTCGCCCAACTTCTCCGGCCGCCAGAACCTGCACCTGCTGGCCCGCACCCTCGGCGTGCCCCGGTCCCGGGTGGACGCGGCCGTCGAGACCGTCGGGCTGACCGGGCGCGACCGCGACCGCTACAAGTCCTACTCGCTCGGCATGAAGCAGCGCCTCGCCATCGCGGCCACCCTGCTCAAGGACCCGGCCCTGCTGATCCTCGACGAGCCGACCAACGGCCTCGACCCCGCCGGCATCCGCGAGATCCGCGACACCATCCGCGACCTGTCCGACTCCGGCGTCACCGTGCTCCTGAGCTCCCACATCCTGGCCGAGGTGCAGCAGGTGTGCACCTCGGCCACGATCATCGGCAACGGGCGGATGCTCGCGTCGGGAACCGTCGACGACCTGCTGCGCTCCGGGGCGGCGTCGTTCCGGGTGGTGGTCTCCGACCCGGCCGCCGCGCAGCGCGTGCTCGACCGACGCCGGCTTCACGGCACTCGCAGGCGGGCGACCGGCTGCTGGTGGAGTCCGACCGGCCGGGTGCCGACATCTCCCGGGCGCTGGCGGCGCACGACCTGTGGGTCGACGAGCTGGTCCCCGTCCGCGCAGGACCTCGAGTCGTTCTTCCTCGAGCTCACCGCCAACGACACGCTCGGCGGCCCGAGCCGACGGAGGTCGTCGGATGAGGCTGCTCGGCGTCGAGCTGACCCGCCTGCGCTGGCGGCGGGCCGTCCTCCTCCTGCTGCTGGCCTGCCTGGTCGTCCCGGCGCTGATCTTCGCGGTCACCGCCTGGAACACCCGGCCGGTCTCGGGCGCCGAGCTGGCGCGCGCCCAGCAGCAGGTCGAGCAGATGCGCTCCGAGACCGGCTTCCAGCGCGAGCTCCGGACGTGCCAGCAGCACCCGAACCGGTTCGGCGCGGCGTCCGCCGACGAGTGCGAGACCCAGGTGGGTCCGCAGGTCGCCTGGTTCGTCTCCCGGTCACCCCTCGACCTGCGCGAGCTGTCCCGCGGGCTCTGGCCGACCGTG
The DNA here is from genome assembly GCA_963742195.1 of uncultured Actinomycetota bacterium. Classification (GTDB taxonomy): domain Bacteria; phylum Actinomycetota; class Actinomycetes; order Propionibacteriales; family Nocardioidaceae; genus Nocardioides. Next base: position 266,157 of record CAVULA010000001.1, on the reverse strand, counting down.
ATCGTGCTGCTCGCCGGTCTGCTGATGCTGCTCGGCACCACCTTCGCCGGCGCCGACTGGAACTCCGGGTCGATGAGCAACCAGCTGCTGTTCGAGCCGCGGAGGCTGCGCGTCTGGGCGGCCAAGGCGGCCGCGGTGCTTCGTGGCCGCCGCGGTCACCGCGGCCGTCACGCTGCTGCTCTTCTGGGGCGCCTTCGAGCTCCTCGCCTCCGCGCGCGGCATCGACACCGCGCCGCGCGTGACGTCGTTCATCGTGCACGAGTCGGTGCGAGGGGTCGTGCTGGCTGCGTTCGGGGCGCTGGGCGCCTTCGCGCTGACCATGTTCTTCCGCAGCACCGTGGCCACCTTGGGTGTCCTCTTCGCGGTGACGCTCGTCGGCTCCCTCGTGCTCGCCGCGCTGGGCGTCAGGCGAGCAGTGGTTCCCCCACGTCAACGTCGCGGCGTGGGTGCTCGACGGGGTGCACTACTTCGTCGAGCCGCCCCTGTCCTGCCAGACCGTGGTCCGCGAAGGTGCCGACTGCAGCACCCGCCGCACGGTCACCCAGGGCGACGCGGCGGCGTACCTCGGGCGTCCTGCTGCTGGTCGCCGTCGGTCTGTCGATGATCTCGTTCCGGCGGCGCGACGTCCCCTGAGGCCGCGGTCGGGAATCGGGAGCATTCGGTGCGCCGCGTAGCATGGATCGACGTGACCCAAGCTCCCACCGACCCCGCCACCGACGCAGGTGGCCGCAAGCTCCTGCGCCTCGAGGTCCGCAACGCGCAGACGCCGATCGAGCGCAAGCCGGAGTGGATCAAGACGCGGGCCAGGATGGGCCCGGAGTACACCGCGCTCCAGTCGCTGGTGAAGTCCGAGGGCCTGCACACGGTGTGCCAGGAGGCGGGCTGCCCCAACATCTTCGAGTGCTGGGAGGACCGCGAGGCGACGTTCCTCATCGGCGGCGACCAGTGCACCCGCCGCTGCGACTTCTGCCAGATCGACACCGGCAAGCCGCAGCCGCTCGACCGCGACGAGCCGCGCCGGGTGGCGGAGAGCGTGCAGAAGATGGAGCTGCGCTACGCCACCATCACCGGCGTCGCGCGCGACGACCTGCCCGACGGCGGCGCCTGGCTGTACGCCGAGACGGTGCGGGCGATCCACGAGCTCAACCCGGGGACCGGCGTGGAGAACCTGATCCCCGACTTCAACGGCAAGCCCGACCTGCTCGCCGAGGTCTTCGAGAGCCGGCCCGAGGTGCTCGCCCACAACGTCGAGACGGTGCCGCGGATCTTCAAGCGGATCCGGCCGGCGTTCCGCTACGACCGCTCGCTCGAGGTGCTGACCGCGGCCCGCGCGTTCGGCCTGGTCACCAAGTCCAACCTGATCCTCGGCATGGGCGAGACCCGCGAGGAGGTCAGCCAGGCGCTGCGCGACCTCCACGAGGCCGGCTGCGAGCTGGTCACGATCACCCAGTACCTCCGCCCCTCCCCCCGCCACCACCCCGTCGAGCGGTGGGTGAAGCCCGAGGAGTTCGTCGAGCTCGCGGCCGAGGCCGAGGAGATCGGCTTCTCCGGCGTCCTGTCCGGACCGCTCGTGCGTTCGTCGTACCGAGCCGGTCGGTTGTACCGTCAGGCCATGTCGGCCCGGACGCCGTCCTGACCGATGCGCCTCGTACCACCCAGGTCCCACTCATCGCACTGAGCACGGAGTAGCACCCCCATGGCCAAGAGCCCCACCCCTGCCGACCCGGACAAGCTCTCCCGGCGCCAGCAGTTCACGCAGACCTACCAGATGGCCAAGCGCAGCGACCCGCGCCTGGGCCTCTGGGTCCTCGGGACCGGTCTGGTCGCCGCCCTGGTCGGGTTCGGCCTGTTCTGGCTGGTCACCGGCCGTGGCGGGTGGCTCAGCATCGGGCTGTCGGTGGTCGGCGGGCTCATGCTCGGCGTCCTCGCCGCGCTGATCGTCTTCTCGCGCCGCGCCCAGAAGGCCGTCTACGGCCAGATGGAGGGCCAGGTCGGCGCCGCGGCGGGTGCGCTCGGGCTGCTCAAGCGCGGCTGGCACGTCGACCAGGCCATCGCCTTCACCAAGCAGCAGGACGTCGTCCACCGTGTGGTCGGCCCCCCGGGCATCGTGCTCGTCGGCGAGGGCAACCCGGGCCGGGTGAAGACCCTGCTGACCAGCGAGCGGCGGCGCCACCAGCGCGTGGCCACCGACGCCCCGGTGACGGAGATCGTCGTCGGCGGCGAGGAGGGCCAGGTGCCGCTGGCCAAGCTCTCGCGTCACGTGCAGAAGATGAAGCGTCAGGTGAAGCCGGCCGAGATCACCGACATCCTGGCCCGGCTCAAGGCGATCGACGCCTCCCGCCCGCCCGTCCCCATGCCCAAGGGTCCCGTGCCGACGTCGATGAAGGGTCTCCGCGGCAACATGCGAGGCCGCTGAGCCGATGAGCGGCTCCACCCCGTCGTACGTCGTGACCGGTGGCGGTCGTGGCATCGGACGGGCCGTCACCGAGCGGCTCGCCCGGAGCGGTGCGGTCGTGGTGCTCGAGCTGGACCCCGAAGCCGTCGCCTGGACCGACTCCGTGCCGGGCGTGCACGCCGTCGTCGGCAGCGCTGCGGAGCCGGAGGTCGCCCGCGAGGCTGCCGCTCGCGCCGGCGAGGTCGGTCGGCTGGCCGGCTGGGTGAACAACGCCGCCGTCTTCCGCGACGCCGATCTCGAGGCGCCCGAGGAGGTGCTGGACCTGGTCCGGACCAACCTCGCGCCTGCGGTGGTCGGGTGCTCGGTCGCCGTGGAGACGTTCCGGGCCGCCGGCGGCGGCGGGTCCATCGTGAACGTCTCGTCGCACCAGGCGCAGCGCCCGGTGCGCGGAGCCCTCCCCTACGCCACCGCCAAGGCGGCCGTCGAGGGCCTGACCCGCGCCGTCGCCGTGGACCACGGCCCGCAGGGCATCCGCTGCAACGCGGTCGCGCTCGGTTCGATCACCACCCCACGCTACGAGTCGCTCCTGGCCGCCGACCCGGAGCGGGCGCGGGAGGTCGACGATCAGGTACGCCGGTTGCACCCGGTCGGCCGGATCGGCCGGCCCGAGGAGGTCGCGGCCGTGGTCGCGTTCCTGCTCTCCGACGAGGCCGGCTTCGTCAACGGCGCCGTGCTGCCCGTCGACGGCGGCCGCGCGGCGTACGGGCCGGATCCCGAGGAGCGCTGAGCGTCGGCCGGAGCGTCAGCCGTTCGCGCTCATCCCGGGCATCGGCACGACGTCCGCGGACGGCGGCGCGACGATCTGGGCCGGCGCCCCGAAGTCGGAGTAGGTCGCGGTCATCCTCATGGTGTTCTTCATCAGCATCGAGAACCGCACCATGCGTCCCTCGCCGTCGAGCCACACGTCGTACGCCGCGGTCCTGGGCGTCGCGGCCGAGGAGGGCACTCCCTTGAGCCGGGGCGCCTGGGTGAGGTCCAGCAGGACGGAGTAGCGGTGGAGCTCCTGCCCGTGCACGGTGACCGTGCCGCGGTCGATCACCTTCTTGAAGACCTTCGGCGACAGCTGGGACATCATCGAGGTCGGGTCGAGGCTGTCGAAGGCGTCTCCGCCGAGCGAGCCCATCGGCCCGTCCGGGTCGTCCAGGTCGATCTTGTAGAACTTCCCCGCCGTGCCCGGCACCCCGACGTAGACGGCCTTGTCGACCATGCGCATGTCGGTGGGAGTGCCCATCCCGGTGATGTCCATCGTCATCGTCATGGCGGGGGTGTCACCGGTCAGGTCGATCACGCCCTCGACCGGGATGCTCTGGCCCGACACGTCCATCTGCATCGAGAACCGCGCCGTGGTGATCTTTCCGGCCGCGTCCCGGACCATCGAGAGGAACTCGGCGCTGTCGACGGTCGTGGCGGGTCGACTCGGGGAGGTCGAGGGAGAGGAGGAGCTGGAGGTCGTCGGCGCCGAGCTCTCCTGCGTGGCCTGCGGGTCCGCCGCGGTCGTGTCGCTCGAGCCGTCGCCGCACGCGGCGAGTGAGGACAGCGCCAGCGGCAGGACCGCCACGAGAGCTGCCCTGCGAAGGGTCAGGGTGCGCATGGGGTCCTCCCGGGATCCACGTCGAGGTCCGGCCGGGCGGACGTGCGGACCGCCGGGCCGAGCACCCAGCGGTGCGGCCAGCCTAACCGGGCGGTGGGAGTCGTGAGTCGGGAACGCGTAACGGAACGGTCGCGGATCGGCAGACCATGTCGTGCAGCCCGCGACCGTCGGGCCGGAACACCAGCGGGGGGATGACCAGGCAGATCATCACCTGCCGGAGGAGGGCCGTCAGCAGGCTCAACGGTCGGCCGCTGCCGTCGGAGCGGACCACCCGGAGCCGGGTCGCGAGCTGGCCGAACGAGCCGCCCGGAGAGCGCCATCAGCACCGTCGACTCACCGATGAAGAGCAGGGTCAGGTAGAGCGACGGGACGCTGCCGTTGCCGAACCAGTCCTTGCCGTAGATCAGCAGCATGACGCCCCAGCAGGCGGCGTAGTCGACGAGGAGGGCCAGGATCCGGCGCGCCCAGGAGGCCGTCTCGAAGGGCAGCTCGGTCGCGGGCACGCGGTCAGGGTAGCCAGGCTCCGGCGTACGGACTCGGGCGGCCGGTCACCTGTTACGTCGGCGAAACAAACCGGATACGGTCAAGTAACTGCCCGCGCCTACGTTGCAGAGGTCCGGCCCCGTACGACGACGTGCGCTGGCGGACGCCACCTGCACCCAGCACCTTCACACGCACAGCGGGCCGCGTGACGGCCGAGGAGGACGAATGTTCGCCAACAGCGACGAGCTGCTCAAGTACATCAAGGACGAGGGCGTCCAGATGGTCGACGTGCGCTTCTGCGACCTGCCGGGCGTCATGCAGCACTTCACCGTCCCGGTGTCGTCGTTCGACCAGAGCGTGTTCGACAACGGCCTCAACTTCGACGGCTCGTCGATCCGCGGCTTCCAGGCGATCCACGAGTCCGACATGTCGCTGTTCCCGGACCCGACGACGTCGTACATCGACCCCTTCCGGGTCGCGAAGACCCTCGTGGTCAACTTCTTCATCCACGACCCGCTCACCGGCGAGGCCTACTCCCGCGACCCGCGCAACATCGCCCGCAAGGCCCAGGCCTACCTCGCCTCGACCGGCATCGGCACCAAGGCGTACTTCGCGCCCGAGGCCGAGTTCTACGTCTTCGACTCGGTGCGGTTCGAGACCAAGGTGAACGCCGGGTACTACCACATCGACTCCGAGGCCGGCGCCTGGAACTCCGGCTCCGAGGACAACAACCGCGGCTACAAGGTGCGCTACAAGGGTGGCTACTTCCCGGTGGCGCCGTACGACCACTTCGGCGAGCTGCGCGACGAGATGGTCATCGAGATGGAGAAGTCCGGGCTCGTCGTCGAGCGTGCCCACCACGAGGTCGGCACGGCCGGCCAGGCGGAGATCAACTACAACTTCGACGAGCTGCTCAAGGCCGCCGACGACGTGATGAAGTTCAAGTACATCGTCAAGAACGTCGCCTGGCGCAACAACAAGACCGCGACCTTCATGCCGAAGCCGATCTTCGGTGACAACGGCTCCGGGATGCACTGCCACCAGTCGATCTGGGACGGCGACGAGCCGCTGTTCTACGACGAGACCGGGTACGCCGGCCTGTCCGACATGGCGCGCTACTACATCGGCGGCATCCTCGAGCACGCCCCGTCGCTGCTGGCCTTCACCAACCCGACGGTGAACTCCTACCACCGCCTGGTGCCGGGCTTCGAGGCGCCGGTCAACCTGGTCTACAGCCAGCGCAACCGCTCGGCCTGCGTGCGGATCCCGATCACCGGCTCGAACCCGAAGGCCAAGCGGATCGAGTTCCGCTGCCCCGACCCGTCGGCCAACCCGTACCTCGCCTTCTCGGCGATGCTGCTGGCCGGGATCGACGGGATCAAGAACAAGATCGAGCCGCACGAGCCCGTCGACAAGGACCTCTACGAGCTGCCCCCCGACGAGCACGCCGACATCCCCACCGTGCCCGCATCGCTGAACGCGGTGATGGACTCGCTCGAGGCCGACCACGAGTTCCTGCTCGAGGGAGGCGTCTTCACCGGCGACCTGATCGAGACCTGGATCGACTACAAGCGCACCCAGGAGATCCAGCCCGTCGCCCTCCGCCCCCACCCGCACGAGTTCGAGCTCTACTACGACATCTAGGCCGCGTATGGCTCTGACCTGCGGGTTTAGCGTCACCTCCGCTCTGAGTCCGCAGGGAGTCCGCAAGACGTTCGGGAGCCAGTCAGCTCACTGAGTCGAGGAACGCCATCGCCTCGCCGTCGATCGCCGACGAGTCGGCGATGTCGAGGCACGGATAGACGTGGAACTCGAACCACGGCGAGAACGGCGCTGTGTCCCTGTGGATCTCCGCGACGTCGTCGGTCTCGACCACGGCGAAACCGCCGTTGCCATCGGCGCGACCGAGGAACGCGTGGAAGTGCTCCGGATGCGAGGGCGACCACTTGCTAAACACCGCGAGCGACCGCTTGGCCGACTCCTCAGTGGTGTTCGGCCGAGGCTCCCAGCTGATGACGTACTTCATTGCGGCCCCTCTTCTCTAGTTGTCGGAATCTATCGACGCTACTCCCCGGACATGCGGCACCGCCAGACGACGTTGGGCCACGCGGCGCGCACCCGCACTCGACTTCACGACCCGGATCTACGAACGACTCGCCTACCACTCCCGCCTGCGACTCAGCGACCGAGTCGAACAGCCGTCATCCTGACGTCCTCACATGCCGATGAGCGGTCGTCTGCCGGTCAAGCCTCTATGCGGCGCTGAACTGACGCACGTCGGCGCAGAAGTCGCGGCCGTCGGTGTCGTTTCGTCCGGTGGACGGGCGGATGACTCGGAACGAGCCGTCGACCTCTTGGTCGTCGTCGGGGTTGCCGGGCGTGCCGTTGTAGTTCACCTCGAATGCGAACCGGATCTCTCCGGGATCCTTCAGCACCAGCTTGCCGTTGTTGTCGTAGTAGCGGGCACCGCCGGCGGCGTACTGATAGATCGTGATCGTGCCGTCACCGTTGTCGACGATCTTGTGGTCGGCCCTATTGGCGGTCTGGACCAACGTGAAGGTGCCGCCGTTGTCCAAGTTTGTCCAGGTGACGGTCTCGCGCACGCTCTCGCGGTAGTACGGGAACGGGTGCTTCGCTCCGCCACGCTGGTTGAACAAGAAGTTCACATCCACCTCATCGGTCTGCTGGACCGGCGTCCCGTCGCAGTCGAAGGAATCGGTGGCGACGTCGTGGAAGTGTCCCTTGTCCAAAGGGGCGGCGTTGGCCGGGGCGACAGCAGTGAGTGCAACTGCGGCGATGGTGGCGATGAGTCCCAGCGCCGCACAAACAGCTGCCACAACACGGTATCGAGTCATCTTTTGCCTCCTATTGGCGGCTTGACAAAGCCACCTGCTCAGAGGACCCCACTCCGGCCGCGCCGATGAATCGTGCAACCCGCCCGCTGGCGCTGAGGCGAACACTCGCCGTATTGAGACCTTCGCGCATCATTGAGACCTTCGCGCATCGGAGTCCTCTTCAAGACCGAGTGGACGCCGGGATCAGGGCAGGCACCCTCATCCACTTCCTTGCACCGTACAGAAGGTCGTTGCCGCACCACATCGGCCGCAAGAACGACTCGATGCCGTTCAGCCCGACCCGGTCGACCAGCGCAAGTGCGGCCCGGGGACGCGCACTCACATGCCGATGTGAGGGCGTCTGATGACCGCCTACACGGCGGTCTTGTCGCCGCCCACGAAGGGTGCCTGGATCACGAAGTGCAAGTAGTCCTCCGAACTGGAGACGAAGGTGTGCGACTCACCCGGTTGGACCACGAGCATGTCGCCCGCACCGAGCAGGACCTCCTGGCCGGCGACTTCGGCGACGCTCTCCCCTCGGGCTACGAGGTAGATCTCGTTCATCAGGTCATGGCGATGGGGTTCGTTGACCCCTCGACCACTACGACATCTGATTGACATGGATGTCCCTGCGGTTTGGGCCCAGTTGTGCGAACAGCCCTGACCTGCAACACAGTTGTATGTCCCAGGAACTTCAGGGCTCAGCTGGCTGCGTCGCGGACCAGGGCGGTGTCGACGAACTGCTCGAACCTGACGATGAGCCCGCCGCGCACGACGAAATGGTGGGCCACTCGTACCGCCAACGGCTTGCCGGTCGTTCGATGGCGGGCGGTGTAGCGGGCAAGGACGACGACGTTCTCACCGTCGACGACGTAGGTGTCGTCGTGGGCGGTCCAGTCGTCCCATTGCAACCCCAGTTGCTGCATCACGTTCGTGGTCACGCCGTCCGGGGTGCGATAGGTGCCCGCGAGCGGGAAGCCGGCCATCTCGGTCCACTCCACATCCGGGGCGAGCGTGGCGCGGAGGCCTTCGAGGTCTGCCTGTGCCGAGGCGATGTACTGGCGTCGTACCACCTGGGCCGGTGTTTCCTCCGGGCTCAACCCCACGTCATCTCACCCTTGGCAACCTTGGTGCCGAGACTTGCGGCGACCACCAGGCCGGAGTCCGGGTACGCCTCCATCAAGGCGGCCTCGGCCTCAGCGGCATCGGCGGACGCCGCGATGGTCTTCTCGAAGTACTCGAGGTAGTCGCGGGTGTGGGCGATGGCAGTGACATCTGTCGGGGCACCGGCCATCCGGTGACCCGCGGCCACGAAGGAGGGTGCGAGCGTCTCGAGATCGTTGAGCACCCGGATCCACTCGGCCCGCAGCTCGGGTGTCGCGGAGTCGGCGGTCCACACGTGCAGACGCTCGAACAGAAGCACCCCGCCGAACAGCGATCGCGAGACAGGCTCGAACAGGTACCAGGCACGGTCGCCGAGCAGGTCGCTGCCCCGGCGTACCTCGATGGTTGTTCCGTCGACGGTCAGCGTCGGTTCGGTCAGCGGCATCAGGTCGACCAACCTCGTGGGCAGGTTGGGGCCGAGGTGGGCCCAGGCCTGGAGCTTGCTCTGGTAGCTGTGCTGGATGTGCTCGATCGCATCCGCCGGGGCAAGGAAGACGGCCTCCGGGAACGCGTCTGCGATGACCTCTGCTCCGAAGTAGAAGTCGGGATCGCCGGCGGTGATGACGACTGTGGTCAGCCTCTTGCCTGAGTCGAGCACCGCCGCAGCGATCCGGTGCCCGTCCGCGCGTGTGAAGGCCGCGTCGACAACCAGCGCTTCGGTCTCGCCGGTGACCAGCACGCTGGTCTTGTTGAGCGAGGTGTCGGCCGCGTCGAGGATGGTGTACGTGAGGTTTGCCATGGGGGTAACCGTAGGATCCCGAGTGACCACCGGTCACGGTGACGGCGGGAGCACTCATGGTGAAAACGGGACATGACGAGATCCGCCGCGTGCGCTTCGAACCTCCCCCTCCGGGCGTTGGCGACATCGAGGTGAACACCCTTCGAGGCATCCGTGACCGCGGCGGGCCCCACGAGTTCCTCACCTCACAACGCCTGGACTTCGACCTGCTGGTGCAGATCGAGAGAGGCGCCGCCGTGCACACGGTCGACTTCGACGACCACCGGCTGCATCCCGGCGACGTCCTGTGGGTGCGCACCGGACAGGTCCACCGTTGGGGGACGATCAGCGAGATCGAGGGACCGGTGGTGATGTTCGGCCCGCACAGCATGGCCGCGCACACGCGGGACCTGACCAGGTCTGACCAGGTCCGGCCGCAGAGCCACTGGCCCGCAGAAGACCTGGCGGGCACGCCCACCCCCGCCGCCTTCGCGCTGCTGACGCGCATCGCCGAGTCGGGAGCACGGGGGCGAAGCCAGCTTCACCAGGCTGCGCTGACCCACTCCCTCGGCGCGCTCCTCGTCGAGCTCGCTCGGGCGGCGGCGGCCACCCGCGGCGCGCCCGCCCCCGGGCCCACCCATGAGGCATACGCCTGGTTCCTCGACCACATCGAGGAACACTTCGGAGGCTGGCACAAGGTCGGGGAGTACGCCGATCGCTTGGGCTACTCGGCACGCACGCTGAACCGTCTCGCCCGCCAGCACACCGGCCTGTCCGCGAAAGGGCTCATCGACGAGCGCATCGTGCTGGAGGCGAAACGACTGCTCAGCCACACCGACGCGTCGGTCTGGGAGATCGCCGAAGGACTGGGATTCCACGACGCCTCGAACTTCTCCTCCTACTTCACCAGACAGACAGGGATGACACCGGGCGCCTTCCGACGCTGGAGCCGCGGCGATCAGGCGGACGTCGAGCGTTGACAGCCGTATTGCAGTGCCTCCGGCCCCTCAAGTGGCAGCCGACCAGGTCCCGGCGCCAGGGCGGCGGCCTCGCCTCGGTTGGCGACGCCGAGCGTTGGCGAGCATGTTCGAGACATGCAACGCTCACCGTCTTCTCGCTGATGAACAAGCTGGCTGCGATCGCCTTGTTGGGGGCGCCAGTCGCGAGGAGGTCGAGGACTTCGCGTTCACGGGGTGTCAGTCGGCTCAGTGGGCCTTCCTGCACCGCCGCCTCGGGAAGCGGTACGCGGGTGCGGGTGGCGAGCCGGAACGCACGGCGCTCGAGCTCATCTGCGCCCATGTCGCGGGCGGTGCGCCAGCACTCGACGAGCAGCTCTCGACCCTCGTCCCCGCCGCCGCGCGTCAGCAGTTCCTCTGCGAGGTTCAAGCGTGGCTCGAGACCCTGCCTCGACGCCAGGGTCAACCAGCGCGCCGAGGCGCGGCGCGAGGTCCGCGACGAGGGTTCGCTTGACCGTCTCGCGTCGCCCCCGACGAGCACCGAAGGGGCACGAGCAGAGCATCGCCGAGCTGGACGGCCCTTAGAGCGGTCCGCGCGGCAGGTGCCCAGGACCAGTGATCCTCCCCATGTGGAGGACGAGTCTGAGCGCGAACGTGGGGGTTCTGCAGGCCGCACTCCGGGCCACCTAACAAGGGAATCTCTCATGACCAGGACGACGTTCCACCACCCCACCTCATCGAGCAACCACCATCGCACCCTGTCCACCGCCGCGGCCGCCGGACTCGTCGGTGCGCTGTTCGCCGTCACCATGGGCAGCGCGGCGGCCATGCCCGGACGCGGGTACCCGCCAACCGCGCCCGCCGTCCACACCCTCCACACGCATGGCCACTACGTCGCACACGGCTGCTTCATCACGCCCCACACGTGGAACGACGAGCTCGCCGGACCCATGCCGGTCTGCTACACCTACGTTCCCTGATCGCCATGGCCAGCCCCGCCGGACTCCGGGATGCCGGCGGGCGCCGCGACCCATCATGTCCGGTTCAGTCCGGAGCCCGACCCCACGTCATGGCTCCGCACCGCCGGCAGTACCCGTCAGCGGCGCTCTTCATCGCGCATGGCTGTGCCGTCGACGAGCACACCTACCGACGTGACGGCAAGGGGTGGAGGCGGACATCGTCCAGCTTCCCGCCGTGCACCGTGGCCGTCATGTACGTCGCGAACGCCTGTCGTCGCCGATCGGTCGGCGACCCCGGGTTGAGCAGGCGTAGCCCCGTGCTGGTGGTGGTGTCCCACGGGATGTGGCTGTGGCCGAAGACCAGCACGTCAAGGTCCGGGAAGCGCGTGCTGCAACGTTGCTCTCGTCCGGCGGCCGGTCCCGTCTCGTGGACCACCCCCATCCGCACACCGCCCAGGTCGGCGTACGCCACCTCGGGAAGCCGGCGCCTCAGGTCGCCGTGGTCGTTGTTGCCGTGGACTCCGACGAGCCTCGACGCCCTCCCCTCCAGCTCGTCGAGCAGGGACACGTCGACCCAGTCGCCGGCGTGCACGACAACGTCCGCGGCACCGACCTCGGCCCACACCTGGGTCGGCAACTCCCGAGCCCGCTTCGGTAGGTGCGTGTCGGCCACCAGCAACAGGCGCATCACGCGGGCCCGCCTCCGCGCCTCGCCCGACGGTGGGCCCGGCGCATGGGGGCAGACGGCCCAACCACCGAACTCGCGTCGCATGGACACGCCGTACCCAGAGCGATCGTCTCTGTACCGGATCCAGCTCAGTTCACCCTTTCCGGTCGGGATGTCGTGCAGCCCTCCTACGTGGAGTGACCACCAGGGCCATACCGACTAGCTCCCAACCAGACGTCGAAGCAACGCGGTGGCCTCCCGACCAGGCGAGATCCCCAGCTCGGCGTCGAGCGCCCGCTCCATGAGGACGAAGCGGCGTAGGCCGTTGGTCCGATCACCCCGTGCCACCGCCTCGCGGAGGAGCTCGACGTGCGCCTCCTCATGCGCTGGGTTCAGGCGAAGCAGGTCCTGCCAGCGGCGTGCCCCCTGCAGGAGCTGCTCGACTCGGAGCCGCAGCCGCTCGCGAGGCTCGTCCAGCCACCACTCCGCGAGGTCTTCGGGAAGCAGGTCACCAGCCAAGCTCAGAGCATCGTCACAGGCGGACGCCGAGGGGGGCTTGCCCGACAGCGCTGCATCTGCGGCGGCCTCGAAGTCGATGGCATCCACCTCCAGCGATGCGTGAGGGAAGAGTGCCACGACCTGGTCCTGCAACACCACGGCGTCACGTTCGCCCATCTCGCGTCGGGCGTAGTGAGCGGCCTTGTGCAACCGCGGGAGGGCGGCGTCCAACGGCGAGTCCGGCCACAGCACGTCGACGACCCGATCACGGTGCAGTCGCCCTCGAGGCGAGAGCGCCAGCAGCTTCACCAACGCGGCCGCCGAGCGCTTGGTCCACCGTCCAGCAGGCTTGGGCGACCCCTCGACCAGGACCTCGAATCCGTCGAGCAGACGGACGCGCACGCGGCCACGGACATCTGCTCGGCGGTCACTGCCCTGGGCGCAAGACGAGATCCGGGGCAGGCGGCGCCGGTCCTCACAGCAGTCCGAACGCTCATCGGGCCCGACACCCGCTGACCGACCTACGTCGACCATCTCGGCCAGGTCGCTCATGAGGCGCGGCCCCGGGCTCGGATAATCGTGACCACCATCCACAGCGCTGCTGCGGCGCCCACTGCCTCCGCCGTGTCCGCCGCAGTGGCCGTGCCGAGGACGTCCGCTCGCAAGGCATCGATGGCGCGGGAGACGGGGTTGACCGCGGCGACCGCACGCACCCACTCGGGCAACGTGCCGAGTGGCGCGAAGGCGGCCGACAGGAACATCAGCGGCATCATGATCATCATGCCTGCGAACTGGACGACGTCCGGGCGCCGCAGTCGATCGCCGATCTCGCCGAACAGAGCGCTCATCGCCGCCGCCAGGGCGACCACGACCACCAGCCCGCTCACCGCATCGCGCAGGTCGCCGTGGAAGTCGAACCCCAGCGCCATGGCGGCGCCCAGGAGCAGGACGGCCCGCGCCAGGGTCATCACCGTTTCGGTGACCATCCGGGCGAGGCCCGGCAGGGACGAGGACATCGGCAGCGTGCCGAATCGGTCGTGGAGCCCGTTGGCGTGGTCGATGGCGGCAGCGACGCCGGCGTTGGTGCCGGCCATGACGGTGGAGATCGCCAACATGGCCGGGGTCAGGAAGTCGATGTCGCTGACCCCGACAGGGAAAGCGGGTGCGTCGGCGACGCTCCGGAAGACCTGGCTGAAGAGGACCAGCATGGCCATCGGCATGGTCAACGAGAACATGAGCAGCTGCGGTACGCGCGTGCTCGTGCGCAGGTTCCGGTCGACCAGAACGGCGAGCTGACCCAGGACCAGCGGGCGCTGGCGCGAGGTCGCGGCGTCGAGGGTGGTCTCGGCCATGGTCATGCGGCTGCTCCGATCTGGGTGAGGTGGAAGAAGACGTCGTCGAGGCTGGGTGACGCGACCTCGAGATCAGTGGCGCCCCCGCTGTCGGCGTGCAGCCGGGCGATGAGATCGGCGACCGCTCCGTCGTCGGTGACGGCAAACGTGAGCGTGGCGCGAGCGTCTCCGCTCCGTGAGCTCCGGACCGGGCGTAGCGGGAGGCGGTCGACGGCGTCGAGCGCGACGGTGGCCTTGACGACCTTGCCGCCGACCAGGCGCTTCAGCTCCCGAGGGGCACCCTCGGCGACGACGCGGCCGTTGCCCAGGACCACCAGGTGGTCGGCCAACCGGTCGGCCTCCTCGAGATACTGGGTCGTCAGCACCACCGTCGTGCCGGCGGCGGTCAGCTCGGTCACCACCTCCCAGACGTCTTGACGCGCGCCCGGGTCCAGGCCCGTGCTCGGCTCATCGAGGAAGAGCACGTGAGGTGTGGCCACCAGGCCGGCAGCCAGATCCACCCGTCGGCGATAACCGCCGGAGAGCTCCCCCACTCGTCGATCGGCGACGGCGTGCAGGTCGAACCGCTCCACCAGGGTGTTGACACGGGCTCGGGTGCCGCGAACGCCTGACAAGCGAGCCATGAGCTGCAGGTTCTCGACCGTCGTGAGAAACCCGTCGAGCCCGGCGTACTGGCCGGTGACCCCGATGCTGCGCCGGACCCGGGCGGGGTCGGCCACCGCATCGATGCCATCTACGTAGACGCGGCCCCGATCAGGCCGCAACGAGGTCGACAGCACGCGGATCAGCGAGGTCTTCCCGGCCCCGTTGTGGCCCAAGACGCCGAGGACGCTCCCGCGTGCACCTGCAGGTCGACGCCGTCCAAGGCGACGACGCGGCCGTGGGTGAGGCGTATCCCCTGGGCCTCGACTGCGTGCTCCGTCATCTCAGAGCTCCTGCCCCGTGCCACAACACGGCACCGCGTCGGGGGAGTCGCCCTGGCAACACTCCGGCGGTCGAGGCCGCGTCGTCGGTATCGCCCGGCGCGTCCTCCAGGACGGCGTAGAACTCCCAAGCTCCCAACGGGACGTCAGGGGCGCTCACCCAGATCTTGTCCTGTACGGCGTGGCAACAGCGCTCCACCACGGATCCGGTCTGCTCCAGGTCCGTGCCGGCGAACCGCGCCGCCGCTGCGACGACGTCCGCGGTCGAACGGAGCTCGACCCCCAGATGGTTCAGCGGTGACACCGCGTCCGGGTTCTCGAACAGCACGAGCTTCAGCGGTGGGTCGGCGATGGCGAAGTTCGCGTACCCCGGACGCACCTTGCTGGGGCCGGTCCCGAACATGTCGGTGTAGAGGCGCACAGCGGCGTCGAGGTCTGCGACGTTCAGGGCCAGCTGGACTCGGCCGGCGGTGTTCATGATGGCGTTGATGGTGACTCCCGCGTCTCGGCGCCCACGTCGGGTGAGCGGTGTGGAGGGGTTGACGAAGCCGCGTCCCTGTGGACGCATCAGCCACCGCGACGAGGCTCGTTCTGCGTCCATCTGCCGGTGAGTTCGTCGGTACCATCGAGAACTGAAGGGAGCATGATGAGCAGGTCACAGCCCGCGACCACGGTGAACCGCCCCGAGCCCGGCTCCTCATGGGCGGCGACCATCGAACGACTTCAGTCGTTCATCGCCGCGCGCGTCGGCGACCGCGAGCTCGCCGCCGACCTCACCCAGGACGTGATCCTGCGCAGCATCGCGTCCGGCGCGCTGGACCGGGTCGACAATCCCTCTGCCTGGTTGTACCGCTCGGCACGCAACGCGGTGATCGATCATTACCGGACCAGACGCGTCCACCGCCCGCTGCCCGAGGCGGACGAATGGCCGGACCCCGACCTTCCGGGCAACGAACCCAACGAGGCGACCCGTGAGCTGGCACACTGCCTCCAGCCGCTCTTGCTCGATCTTCCCGAGACGGCGCGCGAAGCCCTGACTCGTGTCGACCTCCACGGAGAGACCCATCAGCACGCCGCCGCCGAGCTCGGGATCTCGGTGTCCGGGATGAAGTCACGGGTCCAGCGGGCACGCCGTGCGCTCAGGGACCGGCTCACCAGCTGCTGCAAGGTGGAGCTCGACCCGGCAGGGGCCGTCTCCGACTACCGGACCGATGACGAGGCCTGCGGCTGCCAGTGAGGCGAGGTCCGGGGCCTCAGCGGGCCCGGTCGGCGAGGTAACGACCGGCGATGCGCTGGACGTCCCTGGCGTCGAGGATCTGCCCGTGCCCGGGGAACGCTCGCTCCACCGGGACCTCGAGCAGGGTCCGCATGGTCGCGACGTAGGCACCGATGTCGGACCCGACGCAGGTGTCGATCAGGCCGCCGTCGTAGAGCACGTCGCCGGTGAACAGGTGGCGGGCCTCGGCGTCGTAGAGGTTGATCGAGCCGGGCGTGTGACCGGGCAGGTGCATGACCCGGAGCGAGCGGTCGCCCAGGTCGATGACGTCGCCGTCGCGCAGCTCGACCACGCCCGGGACCTCGGCGAGGGCATAGGAGCCGGGGACGTAGCCGGCGTCCGGAATCGCCTCGAGCAGGAGCTCGGGCACCGGCTCCTCGCCGGCGTCGAGGCCGAGGAGCTCCAGGAGCCTCGGCCCCTCCAGGCTGACCGCGCCGGGTCGCCGTACCTCGTGGGCCTCCGCGGCGTGCACGCGGCAGTCGCTGAACTCGTGCGCCCCGCCCATGTGGTCGAGGTGCGCGTGGCTCAACACCACCACCGGGTCGTGCTCGAACAGCCACGGCAGCTGCGTACGCAGTGACACGACACCCAGACCGGCGTCCACGACGAGATCCCGGTCCCGGCCGCGCACGTGCCAGATGTTGGCCGACAGCAGGGAGTCCACGAACGGCTCCTCGACCAGCGTCACGCCGTCACCCACGTCGCTGACCCGGAACCACTGGGCCGGGTCGACCACCCGCATCGGACTCCTCCCCTGCGCTGCTCGTTCACCTGCACCCGAAGGCGCCCGGCCGCCGGGCCATTGAAGCACCCAGGAACCGGCTCTCGCCCGAGACCTCGGACCCCTGCTGCCCGGTAGTCGAAGCGGCCGCTGGCAGCGAGGCGCCGGGGCGCGCGAGTGGCGAGAGTAGTTCTCACAGCCATCCAGACGAGGAGCATCGACCATGAGCACCGCCGCCAGCCCCAGTCCGACCACGCAGCTCGACCCCAGCCGCACCGTCGGCACGCCTCCGATCCGGCCTTCCGGTCGCCATGCGGTGGCCCTGGCCATCGCCACCCTCGTCCTTCTGCCTCTCGTCTCGGCCTGCGGGATCACCTCGCAGACCGAGCCCTCGTCCCCGCCGTCCCACGGCCACGTCACCTCTGGAGGCGGCGCAGCGGTCACGCACTCCCACGCCGACGAGAACGAGGCCGACGAGGAGGACAACGAGGGCAACGAGGCAGACGAGAACGAGCGCAACGAGAACGAGCGCGGGGACCGGGCCCAGGGCCACCGGGACCGGCACGCAGGAGAGAACGAGAACGAGCGGGACGAGAAGGATGACGAGAGTGAGGAGAACGAGCGGGGCGACTGACGGCGCCTGGCACCGGCACCCAGGTGCACGAGACCGTGCGCAAGAGCTACTGCATCACCCGCACGGCTCAGCGGGGAGTCGGTTCTTCGTCCGCCTGACGGCTGCGACGGTCGGACTCCGTATCCTCGACCCATGACGCTGCGGGTGGGACTGGTCGGAGCCGGACCGTGGGCCGAGATGTTCCACGCCCCCATGCTGGCCTCGGCCCGCGCACCAGCCTGACGGCCGTGTGGGCCAGGCGGCCGGAGGCGGCCGGGAAGCTCGCGTCGGCGTACGACGCTCGAGCCGCGGAGTCCTTCGACGACCTCCTGGCCACGTGCGAGGCCGTCGCCTTCGCCGTCCCACCGTCGGTGCAGGCGGTGCTCGCCCCACGCGCGGCCCGGGCCGGGAAGCACCTCCTCCTGGAGAAGCCGCTCGCCTTCACGCTGCCCGAGGCCATGGCGATCGCCGACGCCGTCGACGCCGCCGGGGTCCAGAGCCTGGTGGTGCTGCGCAACCGCTTCACAGAGGAGGGGCGGGCCTTCGTCGCGAACGCGCAAGCCGGCCGGCCCCTCGGCGCCCTGGCCCGCTTCGTCTCGGGCGCATCCCTTCCGGGCAGCGTGTTCGCCACGCCGTGGCGGATGGAGCTGGGGGCGGTGTTCGACCTGGCACCGCACGCGATCGACCTCCTCGACGCCGGCCTCGGACCGGTCGTCGGCGTCACCGCCGCGGGAGACCCCCTGCGCTGGATCGGGCTGACCCTCGAGCACGAAGGTGGTCCGGTGTCCCAGACCGCGCTGTCGATCACCGCACCGGGAGACCAGGGGCCGTTCCGGATCGAGGCGCAGACCGAGCAGGGCTCGGTGGTCTTCGACGGCGGGCGGAGCGACGACGACGCCGGTGTGCAGGAGGCCATCTCCTCGGCGCTCGCCGAGGCAGTGTCGACGGGCGTCGCCCACCCGCTCGACGTCCACCGGGGAGTGTTCCTCCAGCGCTGCCTGGCGAAGGCGCTGGCCGACCTGGCGGTCCCGGGTTCCGCCGAGGAGCACCACGGAACCTGGGGCACGCCGCCGGGGCGCTAGCGCCCGCGAAGGCCCGACACGGCGCTGGCCAGCGTGTGCCGCAGGTCGGCCTCGTGCTCGCGGGTCACCGGGACCACCTCGACAGGGCAGTGGGCGTGCTGGAGCAGGCCACGCGTCGTCGGGCCGAGCACCCGCCCCGGCCACCACCCGGTGGTCCGCGACAGCATCACCACCGCGCCCGGCTGGGCAGCCGCCGACAGCGCCTCGCCCGGCGAGCTCCGGACCACCTCGATGCCCACGTGCACCGAGGGGTGGCCGCGACGCAACACCGACAACCGCTCCTCGATCAGCGCTGCCAGCCCGGGGACCCACCCGGGGTCGTGCCGAGCCGTGTCGTGAGGGTCGCCGTACGCCGGGTGGTCGCGGCAGGCGTGCACGACCTCCAGGTCGCAGTGTCGGCGCTCAGCCACGGCGAAGGCCTCACCCAGCAGCGCCTCGTCGCCGTGGGGTGGCCACTTCAGGCCGACCACGACGCGGGGGATCGCGGTCTGCGTCCACTCGTCGCGAGGGACCACGGCCACCGGGCAGACGGCGCGCAGCACGGCCGCCGTGACCAGCGAGCCGGGGTGCGGCCGAGCGAAGACGGCTGCCTTCGGCGCACCGACGACCAGGAGGGCTGCACCCCCGGCCCGGTCGAGCACGGAGTCGGTCCGGCGGCCGCTGGTCAGGGTGAGGGTCACCGGAACCCGGGCGGCCTCGGCCAGTGCGACGCGCTCGGCCTGCTCCAACGTCGCCGTCCCGAATGCCTGCAGGGACCCGGGTCGCAGGCGCGGGCGAGCCTGCAGCGGGAGGTCGGGCGGGATCACGTGCACGAGCTCGAGGGCCGTGCCCCGCAGGGCCGCCTCCCGGGCGGCATAGGCGACCGCGTCGTGGGACGCAGGGCCACCCGCGACCGCGACCACCACGTGGTCGCGCAGGCCGTCCATCATCTCCGCCTCCCCTCAAGGAGCTGCAGCGTTGTGGCGCGGAGGATCGTCGAGCGGGCTCTCCCGCACCAGTGCTCGACGAAGGCGTCGGGCCCGGGGAACACGAGGGACTCGTGACCCGTGTCCGACCAGAGCACGAGATAGGGCGGACTCCCGTTCGGCCCGTGCACCTCGAGGATCTCACCCTCCCTGCGAGCCCGGTCGGTGTGGGCGCTCTGGACGATGAGACGGTCACCCTGCGCGGCGTACATCTCGGGCCTCCCCTCGCGTGTGCAGGACGCGGTCGACGAACTGTCGAGGTCCACGTTGCTCCGACGGCGACCGCGGAACGAGGGCCATTGCTCCCGCCACCCGGGGGGACCTTCGTCCTGACCCGTGGCACGATCTCCCGGTGACCAGCACCTCCGCCTCGACGCAGCGGCTGAGCGACCTCGTGCGGCTCCGGCGCGTCCGGGACCGGATCGACCGCGAGTACGCGCAGCCGCTGGACGTCGAGGCGCTGGCGCGGGGCGCGCACATGTCGGCCGGGCACCTCAGCCGTGAGTTCCGGCGAGCGTACGGCGAGTCGCCGTACGCCTACCTGATGACGCGGCGCATCGAGCGGGCCATGGCGCTGCTCCGGCGTGGCGACCTCAGCGTGACCGAGGTCTGCTTCGCGGTCGGCTGCCAGTCCCTGGGCACCTTCAGCACGCGCTTCACCGAGCTGGTCGGGGTGCCACCCAGCACCTACCGTCAGCGGGTGAGCCGCGCGACGGAGGGGATGGCGCCGTGCGTGGTGAAGCAGGTGACGCGACCGGTCAGGAATCGAGAAGCGCCGCTCACCGAGCCGCACCTAGCCTGACGCCATGGACATCACCATTCACTCCAGCTTCCTCCCCCACGACGACCCCGAGGCCTCGCTCGCCTTCTACCGCGACACGCTGGGCTTCGAGGTCCGGCTCGACGTCGGCCAGGGCACGATGCGCTGGATCACGGTCGGGCCGCCCGACCAGCCCGGCACCTCGATCGTCCTGTACCCGCCGACGGCCACGCCTGGGCTCACCGACGACGAGCGCCGTACCATCGCCGAGATGATGGCCAAGGGCACCTACGGCACGCTGCTGCTCGCCACCCACGACCTCGACGGAACCTTCGAGAAGGTGCAGGCCGGCGACGCCGAGGTCGTCCAGGAGCCCACCGAGCAGCCGTACGGCGTCCGCGACTGCGCCCTGCGCGACCCGGCGGGCAACATGGTCCGGATCCAGGAGCTGTCCTGAACGAGCGGAGGGTGGCGGACGCCCACGACGTGATCCGCGTGCACGGTGCTCGGGTGAACAACCTCAAGGACGTCACGATCGAGATCCCCAAGCGGCGGCTGACCGCGTTCACCGGGGTCTCGGGATCGGGCAAGAGCTCGCTGGTCTTCGGCACCATCGCCGCGGAGTCGCAGCGCCTGATCAACGAGACGTACAGCGCCTTCGTGCAGGGCTTCATGCCGACCCTCGCCCGACCCGACGTCGACGTGCTGGAGGGACTGACCACCGCGATCATCGTCGACCAGGAGCGGATGGGCGCCGACCCCCGCTCCACGGTCGGCACCGCCACCGACGCGAACGCGATGCTCCGCATCCTCTTCAGCCGCCTCGGCGAGCCCCACATCGGCTCCGCCGCAGGCGTTCTCCTTCAACGTCGCCTCGATCTCGGGCGCCGGCGCGGTCACCTTCGCCAAGGGCGGCCGGACGACCAAGGAGCGGCGGAGCTTCAGCGTCCTCGGCGGCATGTGCCCGCGCTGTGAGGGCCGGGGCTCGGTGAACGACATCGACCTCACCCAGCTGTACGACGACTCGCCTGTCGCTCAACGAGGGACCGTTCACGATCCCCGGCTACAGCATGGACGGCTGGTACGGCCGGATCTTCAAGGGCAGCGGCTTCTTCGACCCGGACAAGCCGATCGAGAAGTACACCAAGCGGGAGCTGGACGACCTGCTCTACAAGGAGCCCACCAAGATCAAGGTCGACGGCATCAACCTGACCTACGAGGGCCTGATCCCGCGGATCCAGAAGTCGATGCTGTCGAAGGACGTCGACTCGCTGCAGCCGCACGTCCGGGCCTTCGTGGAGCGGGCGGTCACCTTCACCGTCTGCCCCGAGTGCGACGGCACCCGGCTCAGCCCGGAGGCCCGGTCGTCGAAGATCGGCGGCACCAACATCGCCGACGCCTGCGCCATGCAGATCACCGACCTCGCCGCCTGGGTGAGCGGCCTCGCACGAGCCGTCCGTGGCGCCCCTGCTCGACGCGTTGGGAGACACCCTCGACTCGTTCGTGGAGATCGGGCTCGGCTACCTCTCGCTCGACCGGCCGGCCGGCACGCTCTCCGGCGGCGAGGCGCAGCGCACCAAGATGATCCGCCACCTCGGCTCCTCGCTCACCGACGTCACCTACGTCTTCGACGAGCCGACGATCGGGCTGCACCCGCACGACATCGCCCGCATGAACGACCTGCTGCTCCAGCTGCGCGACAAGGGCAACACGGTGCTCGTCGTGGAGCACAAGCCGGAGGCGATCGGCGATCGCCGACCACGTCGTCGACCTCGGGCCGCGAGGCCGGGACCGACGGCGGCCAGGTGATGTTCGAGGGGACCGTCGAGGGACTCCGGAAGAGCGACACGATCACCGGCCGCCACCTCGACGACCGGGCCTCGCTCAAGGACGAGGTCCGGACGTCGTCGCGGGCCCTGGAGGTGCGCGGAGCCGACCTGCACAACCTCCAGGACGTGGACGTCGACATCCCGCTCGGAGTGCTGGTGGTGCTGACCGGGGTGGCCGGGTCGGGCAAGAGCTCCCTGATCACGCGGCTCGGTGTCGGGCCGCGAGGAGCGTCGTGACGGTCGACCAGGGGGCGATCAAGGGGTCGCGCCGCAGCAACCCCGCGACGTACACCGGCCTGCTCGACCCGATCCGCAAGGCGTTCGCGAAGGAGAACGGCGTGAAGCCGGCGCTGTTCAGCGCCAACTCCGAGGGCGCCTGCCCGCACTGCAACGGCGCGGGCGTCATCTACACCGACCTCGGCGTCCTGGCGGGCGTCGCCATCCCCTGCGAGGTGTGCGAGGGACGGCGCTTCGACGCGTCGGTCCTCGAGTACACGCTGGCCGGCCGCACCATCGCCGACGTCCTGGCGATGCCCGTCGTCCGAGGCCGAGGCGTTCTTCGCCGACGGCGACGGCGAGGCTGCCGGCCGCGCACCGGATCCTGACCCGGCTCGCCGACGTCGGGCTCGGGCTACCTCACCCTCGGTCAGCCGCTCCCCACGCTGTCGGGCGGCGAGCGGCAGCGGCTGAAGCTCGCCACCCACCTGGGCCAGAAGGGCGGCGTCTACGTCCTCGACGAGCCGACCAGCGGCCTCCACCTCGCGGACGTCGAGCAGCTGCTCGCGCCTCCTGGACCGGCTCGTCGACTCCGGGACGTCGGTGATCGTGGTCGAGCACCACCAGGCGGTGATGGCGCACGCCGACTGGATCATCGACCTCGGCCCGGGCGCCGGCCACGACGGCGGCCGGGTCGTCTTCGAGGGCACCCCGGCCGATCTCGTCGCCGGCCGGTCCACGCTCACCGGCGAGCACCTCGCGGCGTACGTCGGCGGCTGAACGGGCTCAGCAGGTCGCCTGGACGTCCTGCACGAGCGTCTGCACGTCCGAGGCGAAGGTGGCCGCGGCGGCTGCGACGGCGGCGATGCTGGCGGCCGACGGGTCGCTCTTGGCGGCCTCGGCACTGGACTGGAGCACCGTGTAGGCGCTGTCGACGGCCTGGATCTGCGGCGAGAACTCCGACTTCGCATCGGTCTTGAGCGGCGTCGAAGTCGGTCTTCACCGTGGTGAGCCCGGTCTCCAGCGAGCTCACGGCCCCGGACGACGTGATGTCGATGTCCTTCAGGTCGCTGATCGATCCCTTGAGGGTGTCGACGGAGTCGCACACGGCCGGCTTGTCGTTGCCGCCACCGCAGGCGACGAGTGAGGCCCCGAGAAGGAGTGACACCACGGTGAGCGAGAGGGGCTTCATCATGGCGCGACCCTACTCGCGGCCCGTGCACGCGAGCCTGCAGTCACATCGACGTGTCGGCCGTGCCGCAGTGCAGCCCCATCCGGAGGTTGCTGTGGGGGCGGAACGCGTGGGGCGCCGGGGGGACGAAGCGGTGGTGCACGACGGCGCGGGCGTGAGCAGGGCGCTGGTGGTCGACCGAGGCCGAGGCACCGACGCCGGCGGTGCTGGCGACCAGCACACCCCCGAGGGCGACGGCGCCGAGCGTCGCGGTGATCCGGGTGAGCGGCATCGGGTCCTCCTCCGGACGTGGACCTCCAACGTACGCCGCCGCCCGGGGTCGCGCCACGGCTCCGCGGCCGAACGGGTCAGGACCGGGTCAACGCCCAGTCGTGGGTCCGGGGCCCGGGGACGAAGCCGATGCCGCGGTAGACCCGGCCGGGCTCCGGAGTAGTCGTCGTCGCCGCGGGGCCGCACCAGGCCGGTGGTCCCGCCCGCGGCGTGGGCGGCGTGCAGCGCGGCCAGGCTGACCGCGCTCGCCAGACCGCGGCGCCGGTGCTCCGGGTGGCAGCCGACCGGCTCCACCAGGGCGATGCCGGACGCTGCGTCGAGCCACACGCAGCAGGAGGCCACCATCTCGCCGTCGGGCGTGACCGCGACCCAGTCGAGGGTCGGCGCGGTACGGCGGCGTGGCCATCAGCCGCTCGTAGGCCCGGCCGGACACCTTGGACGTCGCGGACCAGGACGCACGGTGGCAGGCCGCGCGCGCCTCGTGCTCGCCCGGACGCGACGGCGCGGAGGGTGTAGCCGGGCACGTCCGGCACCGGGTGCGAGCCCGGCGAGGTCGAGGGTGTGCTGGCTGAACCACAGGTCAGGCTCCTCGACGAAGCCGGCCGCCTCCAGGGCGGCGACGAGATGCGGCTCGGTGGCGAGCGTCGACGTGCGGACGGTCGCGGCGCTGGTCTCGTCGAGGAACCAGGCCACGGCCTGCTCGGCCAGCCCGTCGTACGACCGGGTCGACGCACCACTCCACCCACGTCGGGGCTCTCGAGCCAGGCCCAGCCGACGGGCTCCCCGTCGACGCGGAGCACCAGCACGGGTCCGTGGTCGAGGATCCTCGGGCAGGGCGTAGCGAGCGCTCCACGTGACCTGGCCGGGGTGCTGCCACGAGCGGGGAGTCAGCCGCGAGGCGACCTCGTGCATCTCCGGCAGGGCCCGGTCGAGGTCGAGCACCTCGCCGGTCACCCGCGGACGACCTCGACGAACCAGTCGGCCACCTGGGCGGGGTCGTGCGCCAGGGCCGCGTCGTGGACGGCGACCTCCGTGGTCACGAAGCCGGGCACCGGAGCGTCCCACCAGCCGCCGCAGGGCTGGATCTTCTCGCGCTCCATGAAGGCGATCGCCCGCTCGACGACGGCGTCCGCCTCGCCGTCGGCGTACACCAGGAACGTGTTGGTGTGCGGCGGCTCCGGCGTCGGCCGCAGGCCCCGCGCCGACAGCTCGGTGGCCAGGGCGCGCGCCCACGCGACGTACTCCCCCATCCGCGGCAGGCGGTCGCGCAGCCCGGCCAGCGCCGACACCGCGAACGGGGTCAGGTGGAAGATCGTGCCGCCCATCCGCCGGCGCCAGAGCCGCGCCTCGTCCACGACGTCCTCGGGGCCGGCCAGCGCGGCGCCGGCGAGCGCCTCGAGACCCTTGTAGAACGAGACGTAGATGCTGTCGAACTGGGCCGCGATCTCGGCGAGCGGCCGGTCGTAGAACGGCTGCGACTCCCAGATCCGGGCACCGTCGGCGTGCAGGGGTACGCCGAGCTCCCGGGCCGCCGCGGACAGCTCGCCGAGCTCCTCCCAGGTCGGGAGCAGGCAGCCGGCGTCGCGCAGCGGCAGCTCCACCAGCGCAGCCCCGAGCCCCGGCGACGAGCGCCCGCAGCCCCGCGGCGGTCGGCGTCTCGCGTCCCGTGGTGAGGTACTCGAACTCGAAGCCGTGCAGCCGGCGCGGTCCGTCGTCCTCGTGCTTGAGCAGGTGGGAGAGGTCGGGGATGGCGACCCGCTTGGAGTGCGTCCGGTCGGTCCAGACCCGCAGCGCGGCCTGCTGGGCCATCACCCCGCTGGGGAAGAACGCTGCCGCCGGCTTGCCGAGGAGCTCGGCGACCTGCCGCTCGACCTCCGCCACGGCCCCGCGCTCGGCGTAGACGTCCCACTCGGTGACCTCGAGCGCCTCGGCGTCGTCGGCGACGGCGCGCAGCGTCTCGGCGGGGGTGCGGGGCGCGTGCCAGAAGACGGTCGTCTCGCAGGCCCTGGCGGCCGCCCGGTACCGCTCCATCTGCTCGTCGTCGCTCACCCGGCCAGCCAACCAGCCGTCGCCCGGCCGCGCCAACCGGGTTTGCTCAGGTCAGGTTGCGCGTACCGGCCGGGATGCCCTCGCCGCGAGCCACGCCCTCGACCATCTCCTGCAGGGCGGTCAGGGCCACCCGCTGGGGGAACGGGCCGAAGCTGACGCGGGCCACGCCGAGCTCCTCCAACCGGTCCAGGGACGGCGATCCGGCCACCGGCAGCATCGACAGCCGCTGCGGGCCGAAGGCGTCGACCAGCGCCACCACCTGCTCCTCGACCAGGGCCCCCGGGACGAACACGACCGGTGCTCCGGCGTCGAGGTAGGCGCGCCCTCGCTCGACGGCCTCGGCCAGGACCTCGGTGCGGTCGCGGTCGCCGCCCCGGAGCAGGGCGTCGGTCCGGGCGTTGAGCACGAAGTCGGGCACGCCCTCCGCCTCGGCGGCGCGCAGCACCGCCTCCACCGAGGCCACCGCCTCGGCTCAGCGGTCTCATCTGGTCCTCGATGTTGGCCCCGACCACGCCCAGGCCGATCGCCCGACGGCAGGTCTCCCCCGCGTCGCCGTACCCTCCCTCGAGGTCGGCGGTCACCGGCAGGTCGACGGCCTCGACCACGCGGCCGACCGCCTCCAGCATCAGGTCGAGCGGGATCCGCTCGCCGTCCTCGTAGCCGTACATCGCCGCGATCGCGTGGCTCGCCGTCGCGAGCGCGCGGGTGCCCTCGGTCTGCGCGACGACGCGGGCGCTGGCGACGTCCCACACGTTCACCAGGCGCAGCAGGGTGGGCGCTCGATGCAGGTCGAGGAGGGTGGTGGCGCGTGCCGAGGTCGTCATGGGTCGACCCTGCCAGACCTCACCGACACCCGGACGCCGACCGTCACGTGCGTCGGTGGAAGGTGTAGTCGCCGTCGGGTCGTCGGCGGAGGTCGAAGCGGGTGTCGTGGGCTCGGCGGTGGTGGTGGCCGCACAGGGGGAGGCCGTTGTCGAGGTCGGTGGGTCCGCCGCGGCTCCAGGGGAGTCGGTGGTGGTGGATCTCGCACCAGGCGAAGGGTCGTTCGCAGCCGGCGACCGCGCAGGTGTCGTGGAGTCAGGGCGAGGGCTCGGCGTTGGGTGCGGGTGTGGAGGCGGCGGGTGCGGCCGAGGTCGAGGGGCATGGAGGCGCTGTCGAGGACGGCGGGGACCAGTGCGGCGGTGCAGGCCAGGCGGCGGGCGTCGCCGGCGGTGATGGCGATGCCGGTGTCGAGTCGCGCGGTGCCGAGTCCGGTGAGCAGCGCGTCGAGCTGCGAGGGTGACGATCACCTCGCAACCGTTGCCTGCGAGCTCGCGGGTGGGCAGGTGCTCGATCAGCTCGCACAGGGCGGCGCCCTGGAGCTCGTAGAAGTTGGCGCCCCAGTCACCACCGGGGGCGGCGAGGTCGACGACGGGTGACCGGCCGGTCGCGGCCCAGTCGGCGGGGGGCGGTGAGGCGGTCCAGGGCCGGCGGTGAGGAGGTGGCCGTGGAGCTCGGGGATCCGGAACCGGCCGGAGTAGGACCCGTCGCCGTTGTCGTGGAGCATCAAGAACGTCTCGGCCTCCGCGGTGCGGGTCTCCCGACCGAGCAGGATCGCCTCGTGCCGGACCGCCAGCTCGGGGTCGACGACTGCGAACATCCGGCGCGCGACCTGCCGCAGCCGCCTGGCGTCGGTGGGTCGTCCCGACCGGGTCCCGGCGCCGGTGGCCCGGGCCACCAGCCACTCCTCGGCGGCCGCGACCTGGGCGGGCGTGGCCTCGGCCGGCGCCTGCTCCGCGGCCTCGACGATGACCCGGACCTGCTCCACCCGCAGCGCCCCGGCGGCGAAGGCCTCCCGGGTCGCGGCGTACCGGTCCTGCAACAGCCCCGCCAACCGGAGCCCGCCGGCCATCTGCTGCCGGGTGCTCCCGGTCAACCGCGCCAACCAGGCATCGGTCCCGGTCTCCGCGGTCTGCTCGGCCACCCGCCGCCGATCCGCCTCCGCCGACAACGACAGCCGCAGGGCCGCCGCCTGGGACTCCAACCGCGCCAGCCCCCCGATCGTCTCGCCCAGCGCCTCGTCGCCGACGGACTCCGCCCCGATCCGGCCGGCCCGCGCCAGGCTCTCGGCGGCGTCCGCGACCAGAGCGACCAGCGCCGCCGGCTCAGCCGGGGGCGCGGCCGGTAGCGGGGAGAGTCGAGCGATGGTCATACAGGTATGGTATCGAACGCATGTTCGATCGGCAAGACCGACGGCGAGGCTGTGGAGAAGGCGTCCAGCCGAGCCGCTGAGACGAGGCCACGACCCCAGCCGCTCACGCTCACTCCAGCCGGAGGACGACCTCCTCGACCTCCGCCTGCCGGCCGTGCGCGAAGTCGCGGTCGGTGGCGACGGCCCGGAAGCCTGCCTTGTCGAGCACGCGACGTGACGCGTCGTTGTCGGCGACGACCCGCGCCACGAGGGGTCGTCCGACCTGGCCCGTCACGAGCGACAGCGCGTGCGACGCGTGCCCACGACCCCAGTGCTCCCGGTCGACCCAGTAGGTGACCTCCGTCAACCCGCCGTCGCTGGGAAAGGTCGAGATCGTGCCCACCAGCTGAGAGGTCTCGTCCACGATCGCGAACAGGTGGATGTCAGGGTTCCCGAACAGCTTCGCCACGTGGGTGTCGAAGGCAGCGCGATCGGTGGGGTCGGGCGCCGTGAAGGCTGCCATCCTGACCCCGGCCGGGTCCGCCATCATCTCGAACACCGCGTCGCAGTCGTGCGGCACGAGCGGGCGGAGAGCGGTCTTCGTAGTCATGAGTATACGATACACGTATGTCTACGATCCGGCACGACCTGGCCCGACTGCTGATGCCGTTGTGGCGGTCTCTCCAGGACGCCGAGACCGAAGCGGTGGCGGACGCCGGACTGTCGCACTGGCACTACATCGTCCTCGTCGACGTGCTCGAGCACCCCGGCACGTCGCAGAAGGACCTGGCCCGGCGGATCCACCGAGCCCCGAGCCGGGTGGCTCAGGACGTCGAGGACCTGCACGGTCGCCACCTGCTGAGCCGGCGCGACCACCCTCGGGACCGACGGATCAACCTGCTCGAGGTGACCCGTCGCGGCGAGTCCGTCACGATCTCCACGCAGAAGCGGATCCACGGCGCAGAGGACCACCTGCTCCGGCGACTCGACCAGCGGCAGCAGGCACAGCTCCGCGGTCTCCTGACCGCCGCGCTGGACCCCGACGAGCTCTGACGGGCGAGAAGCGGGAAACTCGGTTGTCGGCAGCCGGTCGTCGGCACGGAGAATGGACGCATGCCCCGCGCTGTCCGGCTGATCCGGTCCTCTGCCCTCTCCGACATCGCTCCGTACGCCTATGCGGCGACCGCCCCGAAGGACGCCCGCCTGGTGTTCCTGGCCGGCGCCTGCCCGCTCGACACCGAGGGAGCCGTCGTGGCCGCCGGCGACTACGCGGGCCAAGCCGCGCAGTGCATCGACAACCTGGTCACGGCCCTGGCCGCGGCCGACGCCGGCATCAGCGACGTCGTCAGCACGCGCGTGCTCGTGGCGTCGTCCGATCGCGACGACCTGGTGACCGCGTGGGGAGTCGTCCGGGACGCGTTCGGTGACCACGACGTTCCCAGCACGCTGGTGGGTGTCACGATGCTCGGCTACGTCGACCAGCTGGTCGAGATCGAGGCGATCGCGGTCATCGTGGACTGACGCCGATCCACGCGCCGCTCACTCCCAGAACACCCGGTCCACGACGGCCCGGGCCCGCCGGGTCGTGCGGAGGTAGTCGTTGACCATCTCGTCGGAGCGCCCCGGGCCGTAGCCGAGGATGCTCGCGACCGCGGCGCGCTCGCGGGCGTCGCGCGGGAGCTGGTCACCGCTCTTGCCGGTGACCAGCGTGATCGCGTTGCGGAGCCGGCTCACGGTGCGCCAGGCGCCGTCGAGCGCGGCGGCGTCGTCAGCGGCGAGCAGGCCGGCGGCGCGGGCGGCCTCGAGCGCGGTCAGGGTGCGCGGGCTGCGCAGCGCCGGCGCCGCGCCGGCGTACCGCAGCTGCAGGAGCTGCACGGTCCACTCGATGTCCGCGAGCCCGCCCCGGCCGAGCTTGAGGTGGGTATGCGGGATCGGCGCCACGGGGCAGCCGCTCGCGGTCGACGCGGGCCTTGATCCGGCGGACCTCGACGACGTCGGCGTCGCTGATGCCCGTCGGCCGGGTAGCGCAACGGGTCGATCAGTGCGGTGAACCGCTCGCGCACGCTCTCGTCGCCGACCACCGCGTCGGCGCGGAGCAGGGCCTGCGCCTCCCAGACCTTCGACCACTTGGCGTAGTAGGCGGCGTACGACGCGAGCGTGCGGACCAGCGGTCCCTGCTTGCCCTCGGGGCGGAGGTCGGCGTCGACGACCAGCGCCGGGTCGCTCGCCGGCGCGATCAGGAGGGCGCGGAGCTCGTTGGCCACCGCCTGGGCGTACGCCGTCGCGTCGCCGTCCTGCTCGTCGAGCGGGTCGTGCACGAACAGCACGTCGGCGTCGCTGCCGTAGGAGAGCTCGAACCCCCCGTAGCGGCCCATCGCGACCACCGCCATCCGGGTCGGGGCCTCGGTCGATCCCCCGCTGCGCGCGCACCGACCGGCCCGCCACCTCGAGCGTGGCCTCGAGCGTCGCGTCCGTGAGCCGCGACAGGGCCGCCCCGACCTCCGACACCTCGATCTCGCCGAAGAGCTCACCGACCGCGATCCGGAACAGCTCCCGGCGGCGCAGGGCACGGATCGAACGCACCGCCTCCCCCGGGTCGTCCTGGCGGTCGGCCGTGGCGCGCATCTGGGTGAGCGCGGCCTCCGACGACGAGCGGCGTGAGGTCGCCGCCGAGCATCCGGACGCCCTCGGGCTCGCGCTCGATCAGGTCGGTGGCGTAGCGCGACGTCGCCAGCACGCGAGCCAGCCGCTCGGCGACCTGGCCCTCGTCGCGCAGGGTCTTCAGGTACCAGTGCGAGGAGCCGAGGCTCTCGCTGATCCGGCGGAAGCCGAACAGCCCGGCGTCCGGGTCGGGCGCGTCCGCGAACCACTCGAGCATGGCGGGCAGCAGCGTGCGCTGGATCGCGGCGGTCCGGCTCAGCCCGCTGGTCAGGGCCTCCAGATGACGCAGGGCCGCCTTCGGGTCGGCGAAGCCGAGAGCCGCCAGCCGCGCGCCGGCCGCCTCGGTGGTGAGTCGCGCCCCTTCGGCCGGCACCCGGGCGACCGCCTCGAGCAGCGGGCGGTAGAAGAGCTTCTCGTGGAGCCGGCGTACCTCTCGGCGGTGGTGCGCCCAGGCCGTCGTCCAGCGACCTTGCTCCGGCTCCTTGACGAAGCCCATGCTCCGGCCCAGCCGTCGCAGCGACGCCTGGTCGGCCGGGACCACGTGGGTACGCCGCAGGTGCTGGAGCTGGATGCGGTGCTCGAGCGTGCGGAGGAAGGAGTAGGCGGCGGTGAGCGCCTCGCCGTCCTCGCGGCCGACGTAGCCTCCGCGGGTCAGGGCGGCGAGCGCGCTGAGGGTCGCCCGGTCGCGGAGCGTGGGGTCGGTCCGTCCGTGCACGAGCTGCAGCAGCTGGACGGCGAACTCCACGTCGCGCAGGCCGCCGGAGCCGAGCTTGAGCTGGCGGTCGGCCTCGCGCGCCGGGATGTTCTCGACGCACCCGCCGCCGCATCGCCTGGACGTCGCTGACGAAGCCGTCGCGCTCGGCGACCTGCCACACCATCGGCGCGACGAGGTCGACGAAGTCCTGCCCCAGCTCGAGGTCGCCGGCCACCGGACGTGCCTTGAGCAGCGCCTGGAACTCCCAGGTCTTGGCCCACCGCTCGTAGTACGCGCGATGGCTGGCCAGGGTGCGCACCAGGGGGCCGGCCTTGCCCTCGGGGCGCAGGTTGGCGTCGACCGGCCAGATCGTGCCCTCCACGGTGTGCTCGGAGCAGACCTGCATGAGCTGGGACGCGAGCTGGGTGGCGACCCGCGCTGCCGCGCCCTCGTCGACGTCCCCGGCGGCCTCGGCCGGCTCGAAGACGAAGAGCACGTCGACGTCGGAGACGTAGTTGAGCTCGTGGCCGCCGCACTTGCCCAGCGCGACGACGCCCAGTCGCGTCGTCTCCGCTCCGGGCACGCGGGACCGCGCGATCGCCAGCGCAGCGTCGAGCGTGCCGGCGGCCAGGTCGGACAGCTCGGCCGCGGCGTCGTCGACCCCGAGGTGGTGAGCGAGGTCGCGGGCCGCGAGGCGGGTCAGGATGCGCCGGTACTCCACCCGCAGCGCGTCGGCCGCCTCGGTCGCCGGCAGGGTGGCCGTCGGCTGCGCGCTCTCGGGATCGGCGCCCACCGCCTCGAGCAGCGCCCCCCGCATCGTCGTACGCCGGGGGGCGGGTGGAGCCGAGGAACGGGTCGGCCAGCTCGCGCCACTGCTCGGGGTGCCGGCACAGGTGGTCGGCCAGGGCCTGGCTGGCACCGAGGACCGAGAGCAGCCGCATCGAGGTGCCCTCGTCGTCGGCCAGCTCGGGGACGAGCTCGGGGCCCGCCCGCTCGACGCCAGCCGAGCCAGCCCACCGAGCGCCTGGTCGGGGTCGGCGGTGCGGGCCAGGATCGCGACGAGCGGCTCCGACCGCTCCCCCAGCGCCCGCGAGCTCGTCGCCGGCGCGCCCGGTGTCCTGGAAGCCGAGCCGGGTGAGGACCTGGCGCTGGCTCTCCGGACGGCTCATGCGCGCCCGACGACCCGGGGTGCCGCCAGCTCGGCGAAGCGGACGGCGAGCGGGCGCCAGGCCCGCTCGAGCTCGTCGCCCGCACCGGCCATGACGTCCAGGACCTGCTCGGCCACGGCCGGGTCGACGGTGCCGTCCTCGAACCAGGTACGGAACAGCGGCTCGTCGACCTCGGGATGCCACTGCACCCCCCACACGGTGGGTGCGTACCGGACGGCCTGCACGTCTCCGTTGCTCGCGCGGGCCATCACCTCCGGCGCCCGCGGGCAGCCGGGTCGACGATGTCGTCGTTCCAGTGGGCTCCGCGTCGAGCGGTGGCCACGGTGGAGAAGAGCTCGTCGAGGTGCGCCCCCGGCTCCCAGCCGACGTCGTACAGCCCGAGCTGCCGGCCCTTCGGGTTGGGAAGCACCTCGCCACCGAGCGCCACCGCGGCGAGCTGGTGACCCAGGCAGATGCCCAGGGTCGGCACGTCGGCGGCGGCCGCGAGCCGGATCAGCTCCCTGACCGCGGGCAGCCACGGGGACGTCGCGTCGTCGTTGGCCCCCATCGCACCGCCCATCACGACCAGCGCGGCGTGCGCGTCCAGCGAGGTGGGGAGGTCGTCGCCCAGATCGGGACGGCGAACGTCGAGGTCGACGGCCATCCACTCACCCATCCGGTGGATCGGGTCGTCGTCCTCGTGCTGGATGACCAGGACCGGAAGACTCACGCCGCCCAACGTAGTGGGGTCGGCGGACCGCCCCTAGAGGACGGGCAGCATCCGGTCGCGCTCGAAGGCCGAGACCTGGGTCCGGTAGTCCTGCCACTCCGCGCGCTTGTTGCGCAGGAAGAAGTCGAAGACGTGCTCCCCCAGCGTCTCGGCGAGCAGCTCGGAGTCCTCGGCCACCGAGATCGCCTCCGAGAGGCTGCTCGGCAGGGGCGCGATGCCCAGGCTCTTGCGCTCGCGCTCGGTGAGCGTCCACACGTCGTCCTCCGCCTCGCGGGGCAGCTCGTAGTCCTCGGCGATGCCCTTCATGCCGGCGGCCAGCACGACGGCGTACGCGAGGTAGGGGTTGCACGCGGAGTCGATGGTGCGCAGCTCGACCCGGGTCGAGACCCCCTTCTGCGGCTTGTACATCGGCACGCGGACCATGGCCGAGCGGTTGTTGTGGCCCCAGCAGATGTACGACGGCGCCTCGCCGCCCCCGAGCAGCCGCTTGTAGCTGTTCACCCACTGGTTGGTGACGACGGCGATCTCGCTGGCGTGGCGCAGGATGCCGGCGATGAACTGACGCCCCGTCCTGGACAGCTGGTACTCCGCACCGGCTTCGAAGAACGCGTTGCGGTCGCCCTCGAAGAGCGAGACGTGCGTGTGCATCCCGGAGCCCGGGTGGGCCGTGAACGGCTTGGGCATGAACGTTGCCCAGATGCCCTGGCCCAGCGCGACCTCCCGGATCACGGTGCGGAACGTCATGATGTTGTCGGCGGTCGACAGCGCGTCGGCGTAGCGCAGGTCGATCTCCTGCTGGCCCGGGCCGCCCTCGTGGTGGCTGAACTCCACCGAGATGCCCATCGACTCCAGCATCGTGATCGCCTCGCGCCGGAAGTCGGCGCCCGCGGCTCTGCGCGGTGTGGTCGAAGTAGCCGCTGCGGTCGACCGGCACCGGCTCGCGCGCCGGGCGCCGGGTCGTCCTTGAAGAGGTAGAACTCGATCTCGGGGTGCGTGTAGAAGGTGAAGCCCTGCTCCGCGGCGGAGCTCAGCGTGCGCTTGAGGACGTGCCGCGGGTCGGCGTACGACGGCGACCCGTCGGGCATCACGATGTCGCAGAACATGCGGGCGGTCGACGGGCCGTCACCGGTGCGCCACGGCAGGATCTGGAACGTCGACGGGTCCGGCTTGGCGAGCATGTCGGCCTCGTACACGCGGGCGAAGCCCTCGATCGCCGAGCCGTCGAAGCCGATCCCCTCGTCGAAGGCGCCCTCGAGCTCGGCGGGCGCCACCGCGACCGACTTGAGGAAGCCCAGCACGTCGGTGAACCACAGCCGCACGAACCGGACGTCACGCTCCTCGAGCGCGCGCAGCACGAAGTCCTCCTGCTTGCCCATGGGGGCAGTGTGTCGCAGGCGTGTTACGGCGATGTTGCGGGCGGCCTCGGTTGCGGCCGACGAGCGTCAGTCCGCGGGGATGCGGGCGTCGATCTCCGCCAGCCAGGCCGTCGCCGCCGCGTCGCTCGGCATCCGCCAGTCCCCGCGCGGGCTCATCGTGCCGCCGGGGGTGACCTTCGGCCCGTTGGGAAGGGCGCTGCGCTTGAACTGGCTGGAGAAGAAGCGCCGGCAGAAGACCTCGAGCCAGTGGCGGATCGCGACGAGGTCGTACGCCGGCCGCGACGCGGGCGGGTAGCCCGGGGGCCACTCCCCGGCGTCGGCGTCGTGCCAGGCGTGCCAGGCCAGGAAGGCGATCTTGCTGGGGCGGTACCCGCGCCGGAGCACGTGGAAGAGCGTGAAGTCCTGCAATGCGTACGGCCCGACGGTGTCCTCGGTCGACTGCGCCTTCTGGCCCTCGACGGTCGGGATCAGCTCGGGGGTGATCTCCTGGTCGAGCACCTCGCCGAGGACGCCGTTCGCCTCCGCGTCGAACTGCCCGCTCTCGATGACCCAGCGGATCAGGTGCTGGATCAGGGTCTTCGGCACACCGGCGTTCACGTTGTAGTGCGACATCTGGTCACCGACCCCGTAGGTGCACCAGCCCAGGGCGAGCTCGCTGAGGTCACCGGTGCCGACGACGATGCCGCCGCGCTGGTTGGCGAGGCGGAACAGGTAGTCGTAGCGGAGCCCCGCCTGCACGTTCTCGTAGGTGACGTCGTACGCCGCCTCTCCCTCGGCGGCCGGGTGGTCGAGGTCCTTCAGCAGCTGCTCGGCCGCGGGCTTGATGTCGATCTCCTCGAACGTGACCCCGAGCGCCTTCGCGAGACGCGTGGCGAGCGACCGGGACGTGTCTCCCGTGGCGAAGCCGGGCA
Source organism: uncultured Actinomycetota bacterium (assembly GCA_963742195.1). Lineage (GTDB taxonomy): Bacteria > Actinomycetota > Actinomycetes > Propionibacteriales > Nocardioidaceae > Nocardioides. Next base: position 230,894 of record CAVULA010000001.1, on the reverse strand, counting down.
TCGTGAAGGCCAGCACGTCGCTGCGCGGCCGCCCGAGCCGGTCCATCGCCTTGGCCGCGACGATCAGGGCGTGGGTCGAGTCGAGCCCGCCGCTCACGCCGATCACGGCCTTGGGGCCACCGATCGCCTCCATCCGCTGGACCAGCCCGGCGACCTGGATGTGGTACGCCTCGTAGCAGTCCAGCGCCAACCGCTCCACGTCGTCGGGCACGAACGGGAAGCGGTCGACCCGCCGGCGCAGCCCGATGTCGCCGGTGGGCGGGGTCAGCTCGAAGGCGACGGTCCGGAATCCCCGTCCTCCGGTGTCGATCTGGTGGGTCCGCCGGTTGTCGTCGTGCGTGCCCTGGCGGATCCGGTCCTGCCGGATCCGGTCGAGGTCGACGTCGACGACGGTGCGCCGCGGCCCCTCCGGGAAGCGCTCGCTCTCCCCCAGCAGGTCGCCGCACTCGTAGACCATGGTCTGGCCGTCCCACGACAGGTCAGTGGTGGACTCGCCCTGACCGGCCGCGGCGAAGACGTACGCCGCGTTGCTGCGGAAGCTGGCGCTGCGCACCAGCAGCCGCCGGTCCTCGGCCCGCGCGATGGTGATCGGGCTGCCGGACAGGTTGGAGAGCACGGTGGCGCCGGCCAGCGCCGCCTCGGCGCTCGGGGGCACCGGCACCCACATGTCCTCGCAGACCTCCACGTGCAGCCGGAGGTCCGGCAGGTCGGTCGCGGCGAAGATCAGGTCCGGGCCGAGCGGCACCTCGCCGCCCGCGACCATGATCGTCGTACCCCTGAGATCGTCACCGGGAGCGAAGTGACGGCGCTCGTAGAACTCGCCGTAGGTGGGCAGGTAGGACTTCGGGACGACACCCAGGATCCGGCCGCTCTTGATGACGACGGCACAGTTCAGGACCCGCGTCCCGTGCACGAGCGGGGCACCCACGACGATCACCGGCAGCAGGTCCGCGGAGGCGGCCACCAGGGTGGCGATCGCGTCCTCGACGGCGGTCAGCAGGGTCTGCTGGAGGTGGAGGTCCTCGATCGAGTAGCCGCTCAGGCAGAGCTCCGGGAAGATCGCGACGGCCACACCGTCGGCGTGGCACTCGCGCACCTGCGCCAGCACCGTCTCGACGTTCGCGGCGGGGTCGGCCAGCGCCACCGGGATCGTGCACGCGGCGACCCTGGCGAACCCCTGGGCATACGCCGAGTAGAACTCCACCCTGCCAGTCTAGGGATCGCCCCAGCTTCATCATGTTAAGCAGGTGAACCTGCGCTTCTCATGGTGAGTTCACCGTGAGAAGCGGCGGTTCGACTGCATCACATGATGAAGCCGAGGAACGCGCTGCCCGACGCCGCGGAGGGCGACGCGGCCCGGCGTACGTTGGGGGCATGGAGCTCGGGGTGCACTGCGCGAACCTGTCCTGGCCCGGCGGCCCCGAGGCCCTCGGTACGACGCTCGCCGGCGTCGCGAGGGCGGCCGACGAGGGTGGCGTCACGACGTTGACCTTGATGGACCACTACTTCCAGATGGAGAACCTCGGCGGACCGGCCGAGCCGATGCTCGAGGGCTACACCAGCCTCGGCTTCCTCGCCGGCCAGACCAGCCGGATCGAGCTGGGGCTGCTCGTCACGGGCGTGACCTACCGCCATCCCGGGCTGCTCACCAAGATCGTGACCACGCTCGACGTCCTCTCCCGGGGCCGCGCCATGCTCGGGCTCGGCGCCGCCTGGTACGAGCGCGAGCACCGCGGGCTCGGCGTGCCCTACCCGCCGACCAAGGAGCGCTTCGAGCGTCTCGAGGAGACCCTGCAGATCGTGAAGCAGGCCTGGGGCACCGGCGGCACCTACGAGGGCACGCACTACCGGCTCGAGGAGCTCACCGTCGTCCCCCAGCCGCTCCGACCCGGCGGCCCGCGGATCGTGGTCGGCGGCACCGGCGAGCGCAAGACCCTCCGGCTCGTCGCCCGGTACGCCGACGCCTGCAACCTGTTCGCCACCGGCACCGACGAGGTCGCCCACAAGCTCGACGTGCTCCGCAGGCACTGTGACGACCTCGGGCGCGACCACACCGAGATCGCGAAGACGATCGTCGGCACTCTCAACCGGCCCCTGGACGACGTCGACTCCTGGCTGGCCACCATGCAGGAGTACGCCGACCTGGGCATCACCCAGGTCTGGGTCGGACCCGACGCGGCCGACCCGGTCGGCTGGACCGAGCAGATGTGCGACCAGGTGCTCCCCCGCCTCGCCGACGTCGGAGCCTGAGCAATCCGCGACGTCCCGGGCGCTGCCTCGCTACGGTCGGACCCATGGCGCCCGGCAGGCTCGTCCTCCTCAACGGACCCTCGAGCGCCGGCAAGACCACGGTGGCCAAGGCCGTCGCCAGCCGCCTGACCACCCCGTGGCTGCTCCTCCCCGTCGACCTCTTCCACCGGATCCGGACCCGGCCGGACGCCGATCTCACCGGACGGCAGTGGGAGGACGTCTTCCACCGCACCCGCGCGGCCTACCACCAGGCCCTCGTCGGCGCCGTCGCCTGCGGGTGCGACGTCCTCGGTGACCACGTCCTCAGCGAGCCCTGGCGCCTCGACGACCTGCTCCGGCTCAGCGTGGGCCTCGACGTGCTCCTGGTCCATGTCACCTGCGATCCGGCCGAGCTCCGGCGTCGCGAGAAGGCGCGCGGAGACCGGGAGCCAGGGACGGCGCGGACCCAGCAGCGCCTGGTCTTCACCCACGGCGACTGCGACCTGACCATCGACACCACGCACGGTCCCGACGAGCCCACGGCCGCCGTCCTCGAGCTCATCCGCAACCCGCCGGCCGAGCGGGCCTTCGACCGGCTCCGCGGACGGCGGCTCCGTGCGTGAGCCACCGGTCGGGCTTCCGGTCGCCCAGGTCCTGGCAGCGGTGCGACGACACTGGGACGACCAGGTCGACCGCGTGGAGCACCTGCCGGTCGGCTTCGGGGCACATCACTGGGCGGCGTACGCCGGCCCGAGGGCCGCGCCTGTTCGTCACCCTCGACGGTCTCGGGCCCAGGCACAGCGCGGCCACCCTCGAGGCGGCGTACGCCGGGGCTGCGGCGCTGCGCGACGCGGGTCTCGAGTTCGTCCTCGCGTCGGTCCCCACCCGGCAGGGCACCCTGACCACCCCCCTCCTCGACGGCGCCCTGAGCTGCACCCCGTGGCGCGACGGCGCGACCGACGGACCCGACGACCCGACCTGGACGACGGCGGCGCTCGCGCCGGCTCCACGCCACCTCACCCCCGCCCGGCCTCCCCCGCTGGCGGCCCCTCGTCGCCGCGGACCTCGCCGACACCACGGCGGCTCTCACCCGGCGCGCCGTGGGGGCCAGGTCCCCACGCCGACGCCGCCCGGGACGCCGTACGCCGCCACCTGGGCGCGATCGAGGTCTGGACGGCCCGCTACCACGACCTCGCCGGCGTCGCACGCGACCGCGGCTGGGTCGCCACGCACGGCGAGCCGGGAGGCCACAACCAGCTGGTCACCGCGGAGGGTCGGATCCTCGTCGACTGGGAGTCGTCGAAGCTCGCCCCCGCCGAACGAGACCTGCGCACCCTGGTCGATGCCGGCGTGGAGACCGATGCCGACCCCGCGATGCTCGAGCTGTTCGACCTCGAATGGCGGCTCGACGAGGTCAGCCAGTACACCGCGTGGTTCGCCGCGCCGCACGCCGGCACCGCCGACGACGAGATCGCCTTCGCCGGCCTGCTCGAGGAGCTGGAGCGGGAGTGACGAGCGACACACGCTCACCGACCACCCCACCTGACTAGCCTGGACGGGTTGCGTGGACTCCACCGGGGAGCCGCGACGACGCGCGAGGAGCACCATGAGCCAGAGCGACGAGACCGCTGCGCCGTACGGCACCGGCCCGGCCACACCCGGCGGCCCCGTCAAGCGGGTCCGCACCCACCATCTGCGCCAGCTCAAGGAGCGCGGCGAGAAGTTCTCGATGCTCACCGCCTACGAGCAGTACGCCGCCGCCGTCTTCGACGAGGCCGGCATCGACGTCCTCCTGGTCGGCGACTCCGCCTCCAACAACGTCTACGCCAACGAGACGACCGTCCCGGTCACCGTCGACGAGCTGCTGCCGCTCACCCGGGCCGTCAGCCGGTCCGTCCGTCGTGCGCTCGTGGTGGGCGACCTGCCGTTCGGCTCCTACCAGGGCTCACCCGAGCAGGCCTACGCCACGGCGACCCGGTTCATGAAGGAGGGCCTGGCCCACTGCGTGAAGCTCGAGGGCGGGGTCGAGATGGCCCCCCAGATCACCCGCCTCCACCAGGGCGGCATCCCCGTCATGGCCCACATCGGCTTCACCCCCCAGAGCGAGCACGCCCTGGGCGGACCCAGGGTCCAGGGCCGCGGCGACGCGTCCTCACGGGTGCTCGCCGACGCCCGGGCCGTCCAGGACGCCGGCGCTTTCGCGGTGGTGATGGAGATGGTGCCCGGTGAGGTCGCCGGTCAGATCACCCGGGAGCTCGAGATCCCGACGATCGGCATCGGGGCAGGCGTCGACTGCGACGGCCAGGTGCTGGTGTGGCAGGACGCGTTCGGGCTCCGCACCGGCCGGATGGCGACGTTCGTCAAGCAGTACGCCGACCTGCACGGCGAGCTGCTCCGCGCCGCGCGCGCCTACGACGAGGACGTCAAGGCCGCCACCTTCCCCGGTCCGGAGCACACCTTCTGACTGGGCGCTGACTGCGGGCGGGCTGACCGGGCGCCGACGGCCCAGGCGCCCCGCGCTGCGCACCACCCGACGTACGGTGGAGCATGCGTCGCGCCCTGCTCGCCTGCCTGGCCCTGGCCCTGGCCGGAGCCGTCAGCGGCTGCGACCAGGCGGAGGACGCCGGTGCCCGTGGCCTCCGGTCCGGCGCGGGCTCTCCCTGCACTGCGGGTCACCACGATGGCGAGCGGGCTCGACCACCCGTGGGACGTGCGGTCACTCGGCGGCGGCCGGCTCCTGGTCACCGAGCGGGACCGCGCCCGCCTCTCGCTCCTCGCCCACGGGCGCCTGCACCCCGTCGCCTTCCCGGGCGATCGGATCTGGGTCTCGGGTGAGACGGGTCTGCTCGGCCTCGCCGTGGACCCGCGCTTCCGCGACAACCACCGGATCTACACCTGCCAGGGCTGGCTCCGGTCCGACGGCGGCCACGACGTCCGGGTGATCGCCTGGCGGCTCGACGTCGCCGACCGGGAGGCGCACCGGATCACCACGCTCGTGGGCGGTTTCCCGACCAGCTCGGGGCGGCACGGCGGATGCCGCCTGCTGATCGCGCGCAACGGCGCCCTGCTCGTCGGGACCGGAGATGCAGCGGAGGGCACGAACCCGCAGGACCTGCACTCGCTCGGTGGCAAGACCCTCCGCCTCGACCGGTTCACCGGGCGTCCGTGGCCGGGCAACCGCTACGTCCACGCCGCCGATCCCGCGCAGCGGTACGTCCACACCTGGGGTCACCGCAACGTCCAGGGTCTGGCGCAGCGAGCCGACGGAACGCTCTGGTCGGTGGAGCACGGGCCCGACCGTGACGACGAGATCAACCTGCTCCGCAACGGCCGCGACTACGGGTGGAACCCGGTGCCCGGCTACGACGAGTCCGTCCCCATGACCGACCAGGCGCTCCCGGGTCGTCAGGTGCCGGCTCGCTTCAGCACCGGCTTCCCGACGAGGGCGCTGTCCGGCGCCGCCTGGGTGCCGGGCAAGGGGTGGGGCGGCTACGGAGGAACGCTCGCCGTGGCGGCGCTCAAGGACGGGCTCGTCCTGTTCGTCCGCTTCGACGCGGACGGCTCCTACCGCTGGGACCGCACACCCGGTGAGCTCCAGTCGTTCGGCCGCCTGCGGACCGTCACCGCACTTCCCGGTGGTGACCTCGTGGTGACCACCGACAACGGCGGAGGACAGGACCGGATCCTCCGGGTCCGACCGGGCACCTGAGCGACGATCCCGCTCTCAGGGCACGGCCCGGGCCGTCGACCCGTTCCCGCTTCCCTCCGACCACGCGAAGCCCGGTGGGGTCGGCCGGCACGTCGCCATCGCCGACCCGCGCAGCCGTCGCACGGTGCGCGCGTACGCCCGGTCGTGCGCGGCGTTGGTGAGCTCCTGCGGGTCGTTGCGGTAGTCGTACAGCTCGCGGTCGCCGCTGGCGTACTCGGCGTACATGTAGCGGTGCGTGCGGTAGCCGCAGTACGCCGGGCGCCTCGGCGGGCCGCTCCCCCGCAGCCACGGACCGCCCTCGAGCGGGTATCCCGACCTCTGCACCCCGCCGAGCAGGTCGAGCCCGTCGGTCCGTAGCCCCAGTCCGGTCGCCGCACTGATGGTCTGGGCCAGGTCCACGTTGAGCGCGAGGCGCGCGTCGGTGCTGTCCGGTGCGACGTGTCCGTCCCACCGGACCAGCAACGGGATCGACGTGGCCCAGCGGTAGGGGACGTTCTTCGCCATCAACCGGTGCTCGCCGTGGAGCAGTCCGTTGTCGGTGAGGTAGATGAACAGCGTGTTGCTCATCCGGCCGGTGCTCTGGAGCGTGTCGACGATCCCACCGACGGCGTCGTCGATCGACATCACGGCCTCGGTCGCGGAGGCCAGGTCGTCGTCGATGACGGCCTGGTCGACCAGGGGCAGCCTGCGGACCCACGGGGGCTTGTCCGACACGTCCTCGTTCACGGCCGGGGACTGGTAGGAGGGCAGCCGGCCGTGCCACGCCCCGACGTCCCGCGGCGCCGGCCGGAACGGCTTGTGCGGTCCGGTCGTCGCCAGCAGGAGGAACACCGGGTCGTCTGCGGGAGCCGCTCGGATCAACCGCTTGGCGTACCCCGCCAGGACATCCGTGGAGTAGTCAGCCGGGGTCCTCGCCGTAGCTGGTCCCGTCGTTGAGGGAGTAGTCGTAGTAGTGCTCGCCGCGCGTCGTGTAGGAGACGAAGTGGTCCCACCCGGGCGGGACGTAGCCCGCCTGCAGGGCCTCCGGGAAGGGCCCGTTGAGGTACTTGCCCACCAGGCTCGTGTCGTAGCCCGCGGCCTGCAGGGCGGTCGCGATGGTGTCGTCCTCCAGACCGCGGTCGTGGAAGAGCGCCCAACCGCCGTACGGCAGGCCGTTGGCGAACACCCGGTGGTGGTGGGCGTAGAGACCGGTCAGGATGGAAGCCCTCGAGGGGCAGCACAGGGCCGGTCGGGACGGCCGCGTTCGGGTAGCTCCGGCCCTGCTCCCGGATGTCCGACCACAGACGCGGCATCACCTCGGGACGTACGGTCTCCGTCCGCTGGTCGTCGGTGAGCACGATCACGATGTTGGGACGGTTCGCGGAGGTGCTGGCCGATGAGGACGGCGTCCCCGGCGGGAGGCCGACCACGGTCGCCACGAGGGCCAGTGCCAGGGAAGCCAGCAGCACGCCCAGCCGAGCCCTCGCCTGCCGCGACCCGCGCAACGTCCACCCCCCGTGCCCGCACAGGCCGCAGCGCGGGCCGTGTCACCGTGACCTTTGTCATGGCGCCTTCATGATGCCTGAGCCAGGCGTCCCAACCCCCTGCGCGACACGCTGGTCCTATGAGCCGGACCGACATCGCGCACCCCAGCGCCCTCGGGCCACCCCGCCGGGGTGACCGTGCCCGCCGTCCACCTGTCCGCGGTGACGAAGGACTTCGGGCCCGTCCACGCCGTCCGCGGCATCGACCTGTCCCTCAAGCCCGGCGAGATCGTCGCCTTCCTCGGCCCGAACGGCGCCGGGAAGACCACGACCATCGACCTGGTGCTCGGCCTCTCCGCACCGACCACCGGCTCGGTCGAGGTGCTCGGTCTCCACCCGCGTCAGGCGATCGCCCGTGGTCTGGTCTCGGCGGTGATGCAGACCGGGGGGCTGCTCAAGGACCTGTCGGTCCGCGAGACCGTCGCCTACACCGCCAGTCTCTTCGCCGACGCCACGCCGGTCGACGAGGTGCTCCGTACGGCCGGCATCGAGGACATCGCCGACCGGAAGGTCGGCGCGTGCTCTGGCGGAGAGCAGCAGCGGCTGCGATTCGCGATGGCGCTGCTCCCCGACCCCGCCCTGCTGCTGCTCGACGAGCCCACGACGGGCATGGACGTCGAGGGACGCCGCACCTTCTGGTCCGCGATCCGCGCGGACGCCGAGAACGGCCGCACGATCCTCTTCGCCACGCACTATCTCGAGGAGGCCGACCAGTACGCCGATCGGATCGTGCTGATCAGCCAGGGCCGGATCGTCGCCGACGGGACCGGGAGCCAGATCAAGGCGCTGGCCGCGGGTCGCACGGTCCGGGCCACCCTGCCCGGGGCCGACGAGCACCGGCTCGCTGCGCTGCCGGGCGTCGAGAGCGTCGATCTCCGCGGCGACGCGGTCCACGTGCACGCCAGGGACACCGACGCCGTGGCTCGCTACCTGCTCACCGAGACCGACGCGCACGACCTCGAGATCACCGCGCGGGGGCTGGAGGAGGCGTTCCTGAGCCTCACCGGCGACCATGACGAGCAGCGGCAGGACCGGACACAGGACGTCGCAGGGGACGCGGCATGAGCACGCAGACCACCGACCCGGCCACCCGCCGGGTGCCGCCGATGGGCGGCTTCAACGCGACCCTGCTCCGGCTGGAGCTCCTCCGGATGCTGCGCAACCGCCGCACGATCGTCTTCACCCTGATCTTCCCGACCGCGATGTTCTTCGTCTTCGGCTCGGGCACGGGAGGCGAGGAACGGGTCGGCGACGGGAACGTCTCGGCGTACGTGATGATCTCCATGGCGATGTACGGCGGAGCGCTGATCGCCGCGTCCTGCGGGGCGATGGTGGCCGTCGAGCGGGCGCTCGGCTGGTCGCGACAGCTGCGACTGACGCCGCTGAACCCCTTCGCCTACATCCTGGTCAAGGCGATCGTCGCCCTGGTCATGGGCGGTCTCGCGGTCACCGTCGTCAACGTCGTCGGAGCCTGGCAGGGCAAGCCCGACATGCCCACCTCGACCTGGATCCTCGCCGCCGTCGTCACCTTGCTGTGCACGATGACCTTCGCGGCCCTCGGAGTCTTCATCGGCTACCTCGTGCCGGGCGAGAACGTCATGCAGGTCCTCGGCCCCGGCCTCGCCCTCCTGGCGTTCCTCGGCGGGCTGTTCATCCCCCTGAGCAGCTACGCCGAGTGGGTGCGCGACATCGCCTACTGGTCGCCGATGTACGGCGTCGCCGAGGTCGCGCGGGCTCCGCTGACGCACGAGCTGCCCTGGTACGCCGTGGTCAACGCGGTCGCCTGGTTCCTGATCTTCGTGGCCGGCGCCGCCTGGCGGATGAGCAAGGACACCGCGCGCGTGTGACTAGCCTGCCTACCGTGTCAGCCACGAGCACGACCCCCGCCGACGGCGAGCACCCCTCGGGCCCGCGCCGGTGGGGGCTGCTGTTCGCCGGCATCTGGCTGTTCTACCTGCTGTCCCCGTTGGCGGCGGGCTGGGCACTGCGCGACGAGGTGCGCGGCTGGGTCGGGATGGCGGCCACGCTGGCCTTCGCCGCGCTCTACCTGAGCGTCTTCGTGGCGATGCGCTGGCGGCGTACCTTCTCGCCGTTCCGCGCGCCGCTCGGCGCTCCGCAAGGTGTCGTCATCGTGCTGGTGCTGATCGCCCTCGGCGTCGTGATGTGCCTGGCCGTCGGGCAGAAGGGGACGGCCGCCGCGGTCTACATCGCCGTCGCCTGCGTGATGTGCCTGCAGACGCGCTGGGCGTGGGCGGTGTCCGTCGTGGTCGGCGTTCACGGCGTACGCCGCGACGGTGTGGGTGCCCGGCTGGCACCGCGACCCGGGCATCCTCTTCGGCACCCTGGTCGCGACGCTGGCCATCTGGGGCATCACGCAGGCGATCAACCGCAACATCGAGGTGCTCTCGGTCCGGGAGGAGAACGCCCGGCTCGCCCTCGAGGACGAGCGCAACCGCTTCGCGCGCGACCTGCACGACATCCTCGGGCACTCGCTGACGGTGATCACGGTCAAGGCCGAGCTGGCTAACCGGCTCATCGACGTGGACGCCGAGCGTGCGCGCGCGGAGCTGGTCGACCTCGAGCGGCTCTCGCGCGACGCCCTGACCGACGTACGCCGTGCCGTCGAGGGCTACCGCGAGCTCACCCTCCCCGGGGAGCTGGCCCGGGCCCGCGAGGCGCTGTCCGCCGCGGAGATCGAAGCCGACCTCCCCAACTCCACCGACGCCGTGCCGACCGACCGCCGGGAGCTGTTCGCGTGGACGGTCCGGGAAGGGATCACGAACGTGATCCGGCACAGCGGGGCCCGACGCTGCTCGGTCCTGCTGGGAGAGCACGAGGTCGAGATCCGCGACGACGGCCGCGGCGCCGAGCCGGCGTCCACGGGCAACGGGCTCACGGGCCTCCGCGAGCGCGCCGCCGCCGTCGGTGGATCAGTCGTCACCCAGACCCTCGAGCCGGGCTTCTCGCTCAAGGTCGTGGTGCCGTGAGGCCGGACCCCGCATGATCCGGCTCCTGCTGGCCGACGACCAGGCCCTCGTCCGTGGTGCGCTGTCGGCTCTGCTGAGCCTGGAGTCGGACCTGGAGGTCGTCGCCGAGGTCGCATCGGGGGACGCCGTCGTCCCGGCCGTCCTCGAGCACCGACCCGACGTCGCTCTGCTCGACGTGGAGATGCCGGGACTCGACGGGATCAGCGCGGCTGCCGAGGTACGCCGGGTCGCGCCGGCGACGCGCGTCCTGATCGTGACCACGTTCGGCCGTCCGGGGTTCCTCCGTCGGGCGATGCAGTCGGGAGCCCACGGGTTCGTCGTCAAGGACACGCCTGCAGCCCAGCTCGCCGACGCCGTCCGCCGCGTGCACCAGGGCCTGCGCGTCGTCGACCCGGCGCTGGCGATGGACAGCCTCGCCGTCGGCGACTCCCCGCTCACCGAGCGCGAGACCGAGGTGCTCCGTGCCGCCTCGGACGGAGCGACCGTGGCCGTGATCGCCGGTCGGGTCCACCTCTCACCGGGAACGGTCCGCAACCACCTGAGCTCGGCGATCGGCAAGACCGGCGCCGCCACCCGCTCCGAAGCGGTCCGGATCGCGACCAGTCACGGGTGGCTGTAGCTACGACGCGAGGTTCACGCCGACCACGACGACCACCCACAGCACGAGTCCGACCGCGACGAGCCAGGGCAGCCGGCTCGGGTGGCGCCTCCACCAGGCCCAGGCGAGCACGAACAGCACGATCCACGCCACCACCAGGAGGGCCACGGCCCACCAGGCGAGGACCCCCGCCGTGCCCAGGTCGAGGAACAACACGCACGCGAGCCCGATCATCCCCGCGAACGGGAGCGGCGAGATCCTGGCCTGTTCCGGCGGCAGCGGAGGTCGCGAGGGCGCGCGGGGCGTCACTCGGTGGTGCGCCGCTTCGACTGGCCGTCGAGTCCGGGCTCGTCGCTCCAGTTCGGGTCGCTGTCCCACTCCTCGTTGCGCTCCTGTGCCTTCTCGAGGGCGCGTGCCGCCTCCGCCTCGGTGGGATAGGGCCCCAACCGGTCGATCGGCGGGCAGCCGTCGGGTCCCTCGACTGCATGGTGCTTGACGCAGAACCAGTACTTGGCCATGGCGTCAGCGTACGTGGGCTCGGCCCGCCACGCCCTGCCTCCTAGACTGACCCGCATGACCTCGACCGCGATCGCACCGGCCGCGATCTCCCCGCGGCGCCCGGTGCCCGACTCGATCGCGCGACCGGAGTACGTCGACCGGCCCGCGCCGGCGCCGTTCACGGGCAGCGAGGTGAAGGACGCCGAGACCATCGCGAAGATGCGGGTCGCCTGTCGTCTGGCCGCGCAGGCGCGCGAGCTCGTCGGCTCGCACGTCGTCCCGGGCGTCACCACCGACGAGCTGGACCGGGTGGGCCACGAGTTCCTGTGCGACCACGGCGCCTACCCGTCCACGCTGGGCTACAAGGGGTTCCCCAAGAGCCTGTGCTCGAGCGTGAACGAGGTGGTCTGCCACGGCATCCCGGACGCGCGGGTGATCGAGGACGGCGACATCGTCAACATCGACATCACGGCATACCTCGACGGCGTGCACGGCGACACCAACGCGACGTTCCTCGCGGGCGACGTGGACGAGGAGACCCGCCTCCTCGTCGAGCGGACCCACGAGGCGCTCGACCGAGCCATCAAGGCCGTACGGCCGGGTCGCCGGGTCAGCGTGATCGGGCGGGTGATCGAGTCCTACGCCCGCCGCCACGGCTACGGCGTCGTCCGCGAGTTCACCGGGCACGGCATCGGCACGGCGTTCCACAGCGGGCTGATCATCCCCCACTACGACGAGCCCAGGTTCGACGACGAGATCCTCCCGGGCATGACGTTCACGATCGAGCCGATGCTCAACCTCGGCACCCACGAGTGGGTGATGTGGGACGACGGCTGGACCGTCGTGACCGCCGACGGCCGGCGCAGCGCCCAGTTCGAGCACACGCTCCTGGTCACCGCCGACGGCGCGGAAGTCCTCACCCACCCCTGACCAGCCACTCCTGGCCCCGTCACTCATCTTCGTGCAATGCAAGTCGTTCTGCCTCTCCTCCCTCGCGGGCCAGACGGTGACGATCTCGTTCAGCGGCGCGGAGGACTCGTCCCTCCAGACCTCGTTCGTGGTCGACGACACCGCCGTCACCGTGAGCTGACCCCGACGTCGTAGTCCCCACCCGGAACGCCCGATGTAACGCGGGGTTATGACGGCCGAAGATCCCGCACAGCCCGCACTCCGTGACCACACCACCGCCGAAGTCGCCGGCCCGCACCCCGCCGCGGGCCGGGTGGCCTACGATGACGAGCGCGGAGGGGTTGGTCGGGCGGCCGCGGCGTACTCGGGTCACACCGGGAACGTCGAGGAAGGTCCGGGCTCCGAAGGGCAGGGCGGTGGGCAACACCCACCCGGGGCAACCCGCGGGACAGTGCCACAGAGAACAGACCGCCTGAATGCCACCGCTGGTCGAGCTTCGGCATGATCAGCGGGGGTCAGGTAAGGGTGAAACGGTGGTGCAAGAGACCACCAGCGATCCGGGTGACCGGATCGGCTCGGTAAACCCCGCCCGGAGCAAGGTCGAACAGCGCACGCTCGAGGGCTGCCCGCCCGAGTGCGCGGGTGGACCGCATGAGGCCGTCGGCAACGGCGGCCCGAGATGGATGGTCGCCGAACGGTGCGTCGCAAGGCGCCCGGGAACAGAACCCGGCCTACAGACCAGCCCCTCCGCCGCTACGCCCCTGACCTGCGCAAACATGTTCAGGACCCCTTAGTGGCGCAGCCACCTAACACCGCCGTCCGCGGCCGAGCGTGACGAGCCTCAGGTCGTCGAGACGCCTCCGCGAGGGTCCAACCGGCGCAGGGCCCAGCCCAGCAGGACCAGGAGGACGCCCAGGATCGCGGCCATGGCCGCCACCCCGAAAGCAACGACGGACGTGAAGAGACTCGCCTGAAGGAACGAGGCGGTCATCACGGTGTCGCGGTTGGGGTCGTCCTGCGGTAGCTCGGCGTACGTCTTGCCCTTCCCGATGTCCTTGGCATGCTCACCGATCACCATCGCCTGGGCGTACGCCGTGAACGGCCCGTTCACCTGCTTGCCGGCGAACATGTCCGCGTCGTCGGCGACGACGATCTTCTGGTCGGACAGCGTCTGTTGGACAGCCACGTACGCGACCACCCCGGCCACCGCGAAGATGGCACCAGCCACGATCATCACCATGCCGATGAGGCGCACGCCCTTGCCTCGCCTGCTCGTCGCGGATGCTGACGGCTCCTGGGACGGCGGGACCGCGCGATGCGCACTGCTGTCGGAATCAGACATCGAAGGACCTCCTGGTCTACATCGTCGTGCGGGACGGCCTACCTGCGCCGGGACCAGCCTCCCGTCATCCCGGCAGACCGGCAACTCAGCAGATCGGCGACGCGGCGTTGTCAGGTCCCGACCACACCGGCACGCGCGTAGGCACGACAGATGAAGTGGGACGACGGCGATGGCCCAGGTGCGACGACCATGGATTCCCAGAGCCTCTGCCACGGGTTCCGCGGCGTGGGGAGTAGGTCCTCGGATCGGCGCCCGTGACAGCCTTCTCCTTCGAGGAGACCCGGGGCTCGGCCACCGTGATCTTGGTGCTGCCGTCCCCTCCACCGCCACAGCCTGCCAGGACAAGCATCGAGAGGGCCGACTGCTGAGCGAGCTCGGGGAGAAACCCTGGAGTGGTGGCGCGCGAACGTGTACCGCAGGATGGTGACGTGCATACCGCCGGAACGATGCGGACAAGCATCGCAATGGCTGCGGCCATTGCGGTGCTCGCCCTCCTGTTGATGTCCTGCGGCGGAGATGGGTCGGTCACTCTGCCGTCACCGACCGGATCGGACACTGCGGGCCTGCCTTCGCGCACGGTGTCGCTCGAGGGCCCAACCCGTTCAGCGAGCCGATCGGCGTCAGTGCCAGAGGTCACCAGCGGGTCGGCGGGTCCGACGTCCTCGTCCTCCCCTGTCGAGGAGCCGCAGACAACCAGTTCGACTGACGGTTCCAGTGTGCCCTCGTGGGCCTGGTGGTTGCTCGCCGGTCTTGGTCTTCTGGGGGCCGCACTGGCCACGATCCTGGTGGTGCGGGGGAGGCGGCGCCAGGCTTGGGACGCCGATCTGCAGGAAGCGGAGCAAGAGGCGAGGTGGTTCGCCCAGGAGCTGCTTCCGGGGCTGGAGCAGGCCGGCTCCGCTGACGAGGTTGCGGGTGGGTGGCGGGTAGCGGCCGGTCGCGTGACGCTGATCGAAGACCGGCTGACCGGCATGAGTTCCGCCGCCCCGGACGAGGCACGCGGCCCGACGGGCCCGTGTTCTGCGGGATGCTGTGCGCGCGGCGCGCCAAGCCATGGAGGCCCGGCTTGTCGCTCGGGACCCGTCGACACTGGCTCGAGACCTGACCGCTATCGCCGCACAGTTGTCTGCGACGGTCGGGGTCCCTGCCGGCAGCCGCTGAGCATGGCCGCGAGCCTCAGCGGTCTCAGCCCGGGGCCAGTTGGTCGGCCGGGTCCGGGTCTGGAGGCGCGCCGGGAAGGGTGGTGCCGCGGAGCTGGCTGAGGGCGTTCGCGGCCGCTGAAGTAAGTGGCGCCGCGAGAATCGCCCCCATCACTCCGAAGAGCATCGTCGCTGTGGTCACGGTGAGCAGCACGGCGAGTGGGTGGAGGCGCAGCCGGGTGCCGAACGCGAAGGGCTCCACCAGGTTCTGGATCGTGTTGTTGGCGAGCAGGACGATGGCCAGCATCGCGATCGCGACACCGAGCCCACCGGACCCGTAGGCGATGAGCACTGCGAAGGCACCGGCGACGAACGCCCCCAGGTACGGCACGTAGCTCGTGATGAACGCCACCAGAGCGATCGTGCCGACGAGCGGTACGTCGAGCACCACGGCGCCGAGGGCCACGACCGCCGCGTTGGCTGCACCGATCAGCGTCAAGCCGGCCGCGTACCCGCGGAACGCGTTCACCGTGCCGTCCAGGACGGTGCGTCCCACCACCTCGGGAAGCCCGATGTGGGAGGCCGTCCAGTCGTTGATCTGCTGCCAGTCCTTGAGCAGGAACAGCAGCATGAAGATCGCTAGGACGGACGCGACGACGAGACTGCTCGCGGAGCTGAAGAGGGAGCCGAGAACCCCGGTGGCGAGGAGGCGGACCACGTCGTGAGCCACGCCGAGGACCTGGTCCGAGGTAGAGGGAAGAGACGCGCTTCCATCGACCTGCTGGAGCGAGCTCTCCAGCCTGGCCCAGATCTCGTCGCTTTGGCTGGTGATCCCGTTGACGACGATGGCGACCGTGGCCACGACGACCGACAGCGCGAGGATCAGAACGAAGGTGGCTCCCAGCCATCGTGGAAGGCGCCATCGCTCGAGGCGGTCGACGAGCGGGACCATGATGGCGGCCAGCACCGCGGCGATCGCCAGCGGGATGGCGACCTCCGCGACGAGGGCGATGAGGAACAGCCCGAGAGCCAGGACGCAGGCGATGCCCAGCGTCAACCAGGCGCCGGTGCCGACGGATCGGAACCACTGCGGTGTCTGGAGACCGGCGAGCCCGTGCTGCGCTGCCTCTGCGACGCTCCGTTGGGGGGAGCTGTCCTCGACACTGCTCGCCACGTGAGCTCCTCGTGCTCCGCCGTCAGCCGAGTCTGACATGCCGATGTCCACACGCTGGGCGCAGCGCCCGCGTGGCGCCACCGTGTTTGCGGAGAGTCTCGACCTCGGTGATGGTGAGGAGTTGGGGGCAATCGGGCGGGACGCAGGACGGCAGCGTGCTTGTTCTTCGGGAGCATGATGTGCATCTGCGTCGTCCCCGACCCATCCAGCGATACCTACATCGACGAGGGGATGGCAGACCCATCGACGTCAGGCCAGCAGGGCTCCCGCTCCGAGGACCACGATCGCCAGGGCAGCCAGGGCGGCGAGCAGCGGCCACACCCATCGCAGGTATGTCCCATACGGCACTCGGGCGATCGCCAAGCCACCCATCACCACGGCAGACGTCGGGATGAAGAGGTTCATGAGGCCGGATGCGCTCTGGAAGGCCGTGACGATCAAGTTCGCCTCGACACCGACGAAGGCCGCCAACGGCGCCATGATCGGCATCGAGACGGTGGCGAGACCCGACGATGAGGGGATCAGGAACGACAGCGGCAGGAAGAGCAGGAACACCACGACCACGAAGGCCACCGGTCCCAGCCCGTCCACAGCCTGCTCCGCCCAGTGCAGGACCGTGTCGGTCACTCCGCCGTTGTTCATGACGACCGTGATGCCGCGAGCGATGCCGATGATGAGAGCCACTCCGAGCAGGTCGCGTGCCCCGTTCACGAAGGCGTCCGTGAGCTGGACCTCGCTGAGCCGCCCGATCAGCCCGATGATGACCGACATCAGGATGAAGAGCGCTGTCATCTCCGGGAACCACCACCACAGCGTGGGAATGCCGATGCCCATGTCCTCCCAGGGGATGACGCCGTACATCATGATCAGGAACGAGAGCCCGAAGACCGTCAGGATCACTTTCTGCCGCGAGGTCATGGTCACCCCCGCGGCCTCTCCACTATCCATGCCGAAGTGGCTTCGATTGGCCTCCATCAGGTGGTGCACCACCGACGTGCTCGGGTCCCGCTTGACCCGCTCGGCGTACCGCATCACGAAGAAGATCCCGAGGCCGAGCCCGACGATGAGGATGATCAGTCGGGAGAGGAGACCGTCGCTGATCGAGATGCCGGCGAAGCCGGACGCGATCCCGGTCGCGAACGGGTTGATGGTCGAGCCCAGGGTGCCGATCCCGCAGCCGAGCAGGAGGATCGCAGCCCCGGTGAGGGCGTCGTATCCCGCAGCGATCATCACCGCGATGACCAGGCTGTAGAAGGCGAGGCTCTCCTCGGCCATGCCGTACGTCGAGCCCCCGAGGGCGAAGACGACCATCAGGATCGGGATCATCCACCGCTCCCGGCCCTGCAGCCGGGTCACCAACGACCCGATGCCCGCCTGGATGGCACCGGTCGCCATCGTCACGCCCAGGAAGCCGCCGATCACGATGATGAACAGCGCTACGTCGATGGCGCCGAACAAGGTGCCGTTGTTGTAGTAGCTGATGTTGCCCTTGGAGTTCTCGATCCCGTAGAGCCCGTTGATCGGCGCGGTGAGGGAGTCGATCAGGATCCGCTGCGGGTGCCCGGCGACCTCGTGGTAGGTCCCGGGAATCGGTGCCCCGGCCTTGTCGAGCTGGTAGGCGCCGGCCGGGATGAGCCAGGTCGCGATGGCCATCAGCACGATCAGCGCGAACAGGATCGTGTACGCCGACGGCAGCGTGAAGCGGTGCCGGGCTGGGGCTGGTGCCGTGACCGTCGGGTCGCTCATGTGATCTCCTTCGTGGGTCTTTCGGCTGGCCCTGGGGTCCCAGGGAGGGGTTCGACGTCGTCCCAGGGGGAGGTCGCCTGGGGCACCTTGAACCCGATGAACCCGTAGAGCACGTCCAGCACGGGACTCAGCAGGTTGAAGAAGCAGAACGGGAAGTATGCGGCCGTGGAGACACCGAGAACACCGGAGATGTAGGCACCGCAGGTGTTCCACGGGACCAGGACGGACGTCACGGTCCCCGAGTCCTCCACCGCGCGGGACAGCACCTGGGGAGCGAGACCGCGCCGGGCGAACTCGCCGCGGAACATGCGGGCGGGGAGCACGTCGGCGACGTACTGGTCGCCCGCGATCACGTTCAGTCCGATCCCGCTCGTGTTGACGGCAAGGACGAGCGGTCCGCGTCGACGGGCACGGGCCACGATCGGCTCGAGCAGACGCTGGAGGAGGCCCGCGTACTCCATGACCGCCGCGAAGGAGAGCGCACCCAGGACGAGCCAGATCGTGGTGAGCAGACTGGCCATCCCGCCCCGGGTGAACAGTGCGTCGATGGCCTCCACGCCGGAGTTGCTGACGAACCCGGTCGCCATCGCCGCGTAGATGGCCTTGATGGACGTGGCCACGACGCCCAGGCTCGGATCGTCCACGAACGCCTTGACGGCGTCCCACTGGGTGAACGGTGCCAGGATCCCGGCGAACAGGGCCGACCCCAGGATGGACAGGAACGGCGGGAAGCGACGAGCAGAGAAGAACACCAGGAGCGCGAGTGGCAGGAGGTTGACCCACGAGATGTTGAAGGCGGTGGCAAGCGCCGCCCGGGCGGCGTCCGTGCTGAGGGCGGCGTCCGGATCGGCGTTCAGACCGAGCAGCATGAACAGCACGAGGCTGATGCCGAGCGCCGGGCCGGCGGTCCAGAACATGTTGCGGATGTGCTCGCCCACGGTGAGACCGCCGCCGACGAGCTTGGGCACCAGGATCGTCGTCTCGGACAGGGGGGTCATCTTGTCGCCGAAGTAGGCACCGCAGATCACCGCACCCGCCGTGATGGCATTGGAGAGTCCCATCACGTTCGCCATGCCGACGAAGGCCACCCCGAGGGTTCCGGCGGTGGTCCACGAGCTGCCGGTGACCATACCTACCAGGGCACAGACCACGGCGGCGGTGAGGTAGAACCACGTCGGACTGACCACGGCGATGCCGATGTCGACGATGGTGGGGATCGTCCCAGCCATGTTCCACGTACCGATCAGGGCACCGACGGCGAGCAGGATGAAGATCGCCCCGACCGCAGAAGTCACACCGCCGACGGCCGCATCCGCGACACCGGCCACCGTGTAGCCGTTCTTGAAGGCGATCAGGCTGGCGAAGGCGGCGCTCAGGAGCAACGCCACCTGGAGCGGCCCGTTGGTGGCGTCGATCCCGAACAGGTAGATCGTGAGCGCGAGCAGCGCGATCAGCACGACGATGGGCAGGAGCGCGTCGAGCATGCTCGGGGGTCGCGGCACGCGGTCAGCCATGGGCCGGCCCTCAGCCGCTCACGGTGCCCGCGTGGGCGTACAGAGCACGTGCGGCGCCCACGTCCTGACCTCGATGGTGATCCGTGCCGCGAGCCCAGATGATCAGGCCGATGACGCAGGCGACCAGGAAGGTCATCAGGATCCAGGTGCGGAGATCTGCCATGCCAGGCTCCTCACACCGGGTCGCGGGTCAGGGGGCAGGTCATGCAGTGACCGCCGCCGCGGCCCTTGCCGAGCTCGAACCCTTCGATGGTGATCACCTCGACACCCGCCTGACGCATCTTGTCGATGGTGTAGGTGTTCCGCTCGTAGGCCACCACGACGCCAGGCTCGAGGGCGACGACGTTGTTGCCGTCGTCCCACTGCTCCCGCTCCTGCTGGTAGGCGTCGCCTCCGGTCGACACGACCTCGAGCCGTCCCACTCCCATCGCATCGGCGACTGCCCCGAAGAACGACTCCTCCTCGGTGACGTGGAAGCGCTGCCCGTTGCTTCCCGGTCGCAGGCTGATCGCGCGAACCCCTTCGACCACCTGTGCGTAGGCGGTGACCTTGTCGCGGTCCAGCATGGTGAACACGGTGTCCAGGTGCATGTGCGCCCGATCCTTGGTCATCACGACCGCGATGACCCGCTCGGCCGCGCCCTTGGCGAACAGCGCGGCCGCGACCTGCTCGATCATCCGCGCTTGGGTGCGTTCGCTCATGCCGATCAGGACTGTCCCGTTGCCGATGGGCTGGACATCGCCACCTTCCATGGACGCCCGCCCGAAGTCGTGGGCCTCGAAACGGTCGTCGTTCCCGAGAGGCGGGTACCAGAAGTCGAAGTCAGCCTCGGCGAACATCGGGTGGTAGCGGTAGATGGCAGCGACGTTGTAGGCCTCGAGCCGGCGGGCCGGCCAGAACATCGGGTTGACGGTGACGCCTCCGTAGATCCAGCAGGAGGAGTCACGCGTGAAGAGCGTGTTGGGCAGCGGGGGTAGCACGAACATGCTCTCGTCGTCCAAGGCCGCCGCCGGGAGTGACCGCGCCTTGTACTTGCCCAGGTCGAGCCCCGACTCCGCGACGGTGAGTCCACCGATGAGGTGGGTGGCAAGCGCGCTGGGGTCCATGGCTGCCAACGTTGCTCGTACCTCGTCCACGAGGGACAACCCGACGGTGTACTCCGAGGCAGCGAGCTCGATCAGCCGTTGTCTGCCCTCGTCGCTGGCAGCGAGGGCCTCGCCCAAGAGGCTCTGCAGCAAGAAGACCTCGACGCCGCGCTCCTGCATGCGGGCGACGAACTGGTCGTGCTCGTACTGCGCTCGCTCGACCCAGAGAACGTCGTCGAAGAGGAGGTCGTCGTGAGTGGACGGCGTCAGCCGCTGGAGGCTCAGCTCCGGGCGGTGGACCATCACCTGCCGCAGCCGTCCGACCTCTGAGTGAACTCCGAAAGGTGCCATCTCTCCTCCTCGTCCGTGCGACATGTCAGGCGACTACCTGGGTCCCGGCTGTCCCGGCAACGATCTGCTCGATCTCCGCCAGACTGCCGATGGCTGCGCGCTTGCCGGTTGCCTCGACGAACCGGACAGCGGCGTCGACCTTGGGGCCCATGGAGCCGGCTGCGAACGACTCGTCGCGCAGCTCGGTGGGCGTCACCCGCCCGAGCCTCCGCTGCTCGGGGGTTGCCCACCCGGTGTACACGCCGTCAACGTCGGTGGCCAGGACCATGAGGTCCGCGTCGACCTCCCGGGCCAGCAGCTCACTGGCGAGATCCTTGTCGATCACGGCCTCTACTCCGACCAGATTGCCCTCGGCCTCGGGGCTGAACATCGTGGGCACACCTCCGCCGCCGGCGCAGATGACGACCACACCCTTGTCCAGCAGCCAGCGGATCGGCTGGATCTCGAAGATGCGCCTCGGCTCCGGGGAGGGAACCACGCGGCGCCAGGAGTCACCGTCCTGCTTGAAGGTCCACGCCTTGTTGGTCTCCAGCGCCTCCGCCTGGTCCTGGGTGTAGATCGGACCGACGAACTTGGTCGGGTCGCCGAACGCGGCGTCGTCCGGATCCACCTCGATCATCGTCAGCAACGCGGCGAGGGGGGCGTCCTTCGGCATGACGTTGCCCAGCTCCTGCTCGAGCACGTAGCCGATCATCCCCTCCGACTCGGCCCCGAGCACGTCGAGCGGGTAGGGCTCGACGTCGGTGTAGGCCGCGGCCTGCAGCGCCAGCAGCCCGACCTGGGGTCCGTTGCCGTGAGAGAGCACCAGCTGAGTGCTGGGACGCGACGCCGGCCAGGGCGGGCGCGGCGAGCCGGACGTTCTGCCGCTGCCGGTCGGCCGTCATCGGCTCCCCGCGCTTCAGCAGAGCGTTGCCGCCCAGTGCCACGACGACGCGCACCCGGCCCTCCTCACGATCCGAGGGTGGCGACCATGATCGCCTTGATGGTGTGCAGCCTGTTCTCGGCCTGGTCGAACACGATCGAGGCCGGAGACTCGAACACCTCGTCGGTGACCTCCAGGCCCTCGAGACCGTAGGTCTGGAAGATGTCCTCGCCCACCTTGGTCTCGCGGTTGTGGAACGCCGGCAGGCAGTGCATGAACTTCACCTGCGGGTTCTCTGTGCGGGCGAGCACGTCGGCATTGATCTGGTACGGCGTGAGCAGGTCGATCCGCTCCTTCCAGACGCTCTTGTCCTCGCCCATCGACACCCATACGTCGGTGTAGAGGAAGTCGGCGCCTCTGACGCCCTCGTCGACGTCGGCGGTGAGCGTCAGCCGGGCGCCCGTCTCCTCGGCGATCTCACGGCACGTCTTCACCAGGTCCTCGGCGGGCCACAGGTGCTCCGGGGCGCACAGGCGGACATCCATGCCGTACTTGCATCCGCCGACCATCAAGGAGTTGCCCATGTTGTTGCGGGCGTCGCCGAGGTAGCAGTACGCGATGTCGTTCAGGTGCTTGTCGCTGTGCTCGGTCATGGTCAGCACGTCAGCAAGGATCTGGGTCGGGTGGAACTCGTTCGTCAACCCGTTCCAGACCGGCACCCCGGCGTACCTCGCGAGGATCTCGACGTTCTCCTGAGCCGACCCCCGGTACTCGATCCCGTCGAAGGTCCGCCCCAGCACGCGGGCGGTGTCCTTCATCGACTCCTTGTGCCCGATCTGCGAGCCGCTCGGCTCGAGGTAGGTGACGTGGGCGCCCTGGTCCTTCGCGGCCACCTCGAACGAGGTCCGCGTCCGGGTCGACGTCTTCTCGAAGATCAGGGCGATGTTCTTGCCCTCGAGGCGTGGCTTCTCGTAGCCGCCGTACTTGGCGGCCTTGAGCTCCGCGGAGAGCTTCAGCAGGAACCGGAGCTCGTCGGGGGTGAAGTCGAGCTCCTTGAGGTAGCTGCGGTTGCGGAGGTTGAACGACATGACGTGTCCTCGTTTCGTGGTTACGCCGGGACGGGGGTCGAGCGCGATGGGTGTGGTGGCGCGGGATCGGTTGCGCAGGACGAGCTTGATGAGCTCCTCGACCACGAGGAGGCTGGCGGCGATGGCGACGCAGATCCCCCACTGCCGGCCGGTCAGGCTCCCGGTGCCGACGATGCGTTCGAGGATGCCGATCGTGGTGACGGCGACGATGGCCAGCAGGGACACGGCGTACCGGCGGAGCTGGGCCGCGGCCGGGATCGCGTCGCGGTCGAAGATCGTGTTGACCTGGTCGCGGGACAGCAGTCCGGCGACCACGTGGTACAGCGACAGTGTGGTGAGGAGCATCGTGGCCGCGACGACGGCGCCGTCCTGGTCGTGGCCGATCTGGTAGGCCACCAGCGAGCCGACGGTCATGACTGCCCCTTGGATGCAGATCCGGATCCAGTTCGGCCGAGACAGGACGGGTGCGCCGACGGGGCGGGGCGGTCGGGACATCAGGCCCTTCGTGGGTTGGTCGAACCCGAGGGCGATGGCGATGGGGATGTCGACGATCATGTTGAGCCAGAGGATCTGCAACGGGTTCAGGGGCACGCCTCCGGCGATCCCGAAGATCCCGGCGCCGAGGAAGATCGCGATGTAGGCGACCAGCGTCGACATCTGGAAGCGGAGGTACTTCACCAGGTTGTCGTAGAGCGTGCGGCCGTAGGAGACCGCATTGACGATGGTGGCGAAGTTGTCATCGGTGAGGATCATGACCGCGGCCTCCTTCGAGACCTCGGTGCCGGTGATGCCCATGGCGACGCCGATGTCGGCGGCCTTGAGTGCTGGAGCGTCGTTGACGCCGTCGCCGGTCATGGCGACGACGTTGCCCTTGCGCTTGAGCAGCTGCACCAGCCGGATCTTGTCCTCGGGCGAGACGCGCGCCACGACCCCGATGTTGTCCAGGTCGGCCAGGAGCTCGTCGTCGGACATCGCGGCGAACTCCGTCCCGGTCAACGCCCGACCCTCGATCCCGAGCTCCTTGGCGATCGCGGCCGCGGTGACGGCGTGGTCTCCGGTGATCATGCGGACCTGGATGCCGGCCGAGTGGCACTCGGCGATGGCGGTCCTGCGCCTCGGGCCGGGGCGGGTCGACGATGCCGACCATCGCCAACAGGGTCAGGTCGGTGACCAGGGGGAGGAGGTCCACGTCGGGCCGGAACGTGGCGGGGTCGAAGTCGCGCTGGGCGACCACCATCACCCGCTGGCCGGAGTTGGCCATCCGGTCGTTCGCGTCGAGGGCCAGATGACGGTTCTCGTCGGTGACCGGCACCAGTGCGCCGTCCGGTGACCGATAGCTCCCACCGCGGTCGATGAGGACATCGGGTGCCCCCTTCACGTAGCACCGCACGACCGGCTGTCCGTCGCGTGCCGGTCATCTCGTGGAAGGTGGCCATGAACTTGTACTCGGAGTCGAACGGCACCTCCGCGATCCGCGGGAAGGTGGCCCGCGTCTCGTCGACGTCCAGGCCGCCCTTGGCTCCCAGCACGATCAGCGCGCCCTCGGTCGGGTCGCCGATCAGGGCCTCGCCGTCGAGCACGGCGTCCGCACACAGGATCATCGGCAGCAGGTAAGGATCCAGGTCGATGTGCGACCCGCCGACATGCTTGATCTCCCCGGCGATGCCGTACCCCTCGCCGGTGACCGCGAACCGGTTCTGCCCGGGGATCGCCAGCTCGCGGGCGGTCATCTTGTTCAGGGTCAGGGTGCCGGTCTTGTCCGAACAGATCGCCGACGTCGAGCCCAGCGTCTCCACCGCCGGCAGCCGCTTGACGATCGCGTTGCGACGAGCGATCTCGCGTGTCCCCATCGAGAGCAACGCCGTCACGACCGCGGGGAGACCGGTCGGGATGGCCGCGACCGCGAGAGCAACGCCGGTGATGAACAGCGTGTCGAACGACTCGCCCCGCAGGAGCCCGAGCAGGATGACCAGGACCAGGGCGATCCCCGCGATCACGGCGATGATCTTCGAGAGCCCGTCGAGCTGCTTCTGCAGCGGGGTCTTGTCGGTCTCGGTGTTCGCGAGCAGATCGGCGATGTGCCCGATCTCGGTGTCCATCCCGGTGGCGGTGACGATCACCTCACCACGGCCCCGGGTGACCGCGGTGTTCATGTAGGCCATGCAGGTCCGGTCACCCAGCGGTACGTCGTCACCAGGCACCGGAGTCGATCGACTTGCCGACCGGCAGGCTCTCGCCCGTGAGGGCGGCCTCCTCGATCTCGAGCGTCGCGGCCACACAGATCCGGCCGTCGGCCGGCATCCGGTTCCCGGCCTCGACCAGCACGACGTCCCCGGGCACGAGATCCCCGGCATCGACCTCGACCGCCTGGCCGTCGCGCCGTACCCGGGCGATCGTCTTCATCATCTGCGCCAGCGCCTTGACGCTCTCCTCCGCCTTCGCCTCCTGACGCAGGCCGATCACCGCGTTGAAGAGGGTGAGTCCGGCCAGCACGATCGTCGTGCCCCACTCCCCGGTCACGACCAGGTTGATGACAGCCGCGGCCAGCAGCACGATCTGCATGAAGTCGCGGTACTGGCGGACGAACGCCTCGAACCCGGACTCCGTCTTGCTCGCGGTCAGACGATTGGCGCCGTGCGTCTGCAGCCGCGAGGCCGCCTCGGCCTGGCTCAACCCCACCGCGACGTCCACGTCGAGTAGCCGGGCCACCGTGCTTGCGTCGGCCGCCACGATCGGCGCATCCGGCCTCAGGTCCGTTTCCGACACAAGCCCTCCCGTCGGCCGCCGGTCCAGACCGCATTGGTCTTCCAGGTCGGGCGGTCCAACCAAGACTTTTCCCTGGCCGCGCGAACGCGGGCATCACCCGCGGCGGGTGAATCGCTGGGCCCTGGGGTTTCGAGCCGCCCATCGTGTGGCGCCAGCCGTTCGCCTCGCCGTCCGACTGCCTCTCCCTCGCTACGACATCCGCCCCCGGCTAGCATGTCGCCGGCATGGGTCGTGGAGACGACCCACTCAGTCGGCGTATCCCGTAGCAGGAGGTGGCTCATGTCGGAGCAGAACGTCGGTCCCATCGACTACCTGGCCCTGGAGTTCCCGGCGGCCAGGATCACCGGTCGGGGCATGCAGATCCTGCTCGACCTCGTCGATCGGGGCATCATCCGGATCCTCGACCTGCGGTTCGTGGTGCGCGGTGCGGACGGGTCGTTCACGGCGGTTGCCGTCACCGACCTGGACGGCGACGGGGACCTGGATCTGGCCGTGTTCGAAGGTGTCGAGTCAGGCCTGCTCGATGACGACGACCTCGCCCAGGCAGCCTCCCTGATCGCCCCGGGGAGTGCAGCAGGTCTGCTCGTGTACGAGAACACCTGGGCCGGTCCCTTCGTGACGGCCATGAGGGACGCGGGAGGCGAAGTGCTCGCCAGCGGCCGGATCCCGGCGACCGATGTTGTCGCGATGCTCGACGAGCTCGAGTCGGCCGGATCCTGACACACCAACAGAGGAGGGCAGGAACATGGGACTCATCGGAGGGATGGCTCGGACGGCCGTGGTTGCCGGCACGGCTACGGCTGTGTCGAACCGGGTGTCGCGGCGTCAAGCCGGCCGCTGGGCCGCGCAGGAGCAGCCGGCATACGCCGAACCGCAACCCCAGTACGTCGCGCCACCACCCCAGTACGCGGCACCGGACGCACCTGCCCCCAGCGCCGACGACACGCTCGACCAGCTGGTGAAGCTCGGCGAACTCAAGGCCGCCGGGGTGCTCACCGAGGCGGAGTTCGCGGCGCAGAAGGCCAAGATCCTCGCCGGGTGACCGAGGGGTCGACACCGACCCCGTGACGGCGCAAGGGTGCGCGTGGCAGTCCGGCTCGGCGTATCTCGGCCTCCGCTGACGGCGCACGCCCATCGGCAGCGCGATGAAGGAGCGTTGATTCCGAGGATCTTGGCTCGACGGATTGTCGGATTCCGGGACCAACTCTCGCCTCAGACAGCGAATCAGGCGACCTGCACCCCTCGCCGGCAGGTGCGTGCGTTCGGACAGCGGCATGTGGGTGCAGTGGAGGACGCCCGCTGGGTTCAGGAGTACGGGCGTTACGCGCCCGCAGGGAGTGTCCCGGAGTTCGCAGCTACGACGCTGCTCGGCCCGGCAGGTGTCCACCCCGGCACCGCCGGTCGCCTTGTCGTGACCGGAGCCACCGACGAGCAGGTCCCGGCCTCCGGGCCGAACCGCAGGCGACGGCGGCCTTCATGCCGACCAGAATCGTCGCGCCGACATCCTCGTCGGAACGTCCACGATCGTCTCGATGCCGGTGCCGCCACGCTTCCCTTGCTGGTCACCCGGCGCGTGCGGGCGTTGAGGTGATAGGCCAGGCCAGCCCAACGGAGTGTGTCGTGGCCGTCGTCGCCGATCATCCGGGCTCGCCGGAAGGAATGGGCATCCTCGGCGAGGCCCCCCGTCCAGAGAACGAACTGGTCAGCGCCGTCGCCGCCGTGGACGACCGGTTTCTGCTCCATGAGGAACCCGTTGTCAGCACCGGCGCCCAGCCAGACGTGGGCGGACCTCTCGGCCAATTGTCGTCCGTGTGGTCGGGCACCCACCGCCGTTGAACAGGATGAGGTATTCGGTCATGTCTCGTCCTTCGGTGGAGGCCGCACGTTCGTCGCCTCCCACTCAACCCACGAACGGCGACAGTCTGTGCCATCAGGCGCAGGACACCCAACCGAGTACCACGAACGCACATCGGCATGGCGCGAGTCCAGACAGCGGCACGAGAGTGCGGTGAGACCCGACAAACGCGAGCATCGGCGCCGGGATCGGCGGGGACAGCCGGGGGCGCGGACCGACAGCACGGTAAAGCAGGTCGGGCGGTGCTGTCCGTCGTACGCCAGCCAGGCGCTTAGCCCCGGGTCGTCGCCAGCCGCCGTACGGCGCGCTCGATCAGGTCGTAGTCGACCTCGGCGTAGGAGAACTTCAGCGTGCCCTTCGCTCCGGCGTACGGCGCAAGGTCGCGGTCGAGGTCCGGATCGCCCGTGGCTGGCATGGGGTAGAGCGAGACGTGCTGCTTCCATGCGGCGGCGTGGACGAGCGACGAACCGTCGACCTGCCAGGTCGGCATGTCGTAGCGGATCGCCCGGGTCGCATCGGGTGCCACGGCAAGCACCCGCCGTTCGATTTGCTCGACCACCGCGCGCTTGTCAGCGGGCAGGGAGGCGAGGTAGTCGTCGATCGAGTCGAACTTCGGCACGTCGTAAGTATGGGGTGATGATGAGCCTCCGGCCCAGCGGAGCGACGCCACGTCCGTGGGGGGAGGGGCGGGCAGCAAGACGCGAGACTCCCCTCCGACAGGGAGGCGAACGGGCGGCGAAACGTCCCAGTGGCCACCCGGGTCAGGGATGGCAGCCGAAACCTGCGCGGCCGCAGCAGGTAGCGATCCCCAGTTGGCGGCCGGCCGCTCACCGGCAAGTGAGTGCGACCGGACAGCGGCAGAGGAGTGCCTCCAAGAGCTCGCGCGCCGGCCCGTGCGAGGCGTGGCGCCTTTCGGTCAAGCGGTCACCGGGCCTTCGCGATGCAAAACTCGTTGCCCTCAGGATCGGCCATGACAGTCCACCTGTAGCCATACTCGTCTGTGACAGTGACCCGGGTCGCCCCGAGGCCAATGAGACGGAGGACCTCGGCCTCGGGATCGCGGGCCGCGAGGTCTAGATGCATCCGGTTCTTGGCCAGCTTCGGCTCGGGCACCTTGGAGAAGAGCCAGGTCGGCTCGTCACCACGCTCTAGCGGTGCCCAACCCACGGTGTCCCGGCGTCCCGCAAAGCCGATGGCAGCGAAATCCTCGGACGCGCCGGGGTCAAGCGGTCGTCCAAGTGCCGAGGACCAGAACCGGCCGACCAGGAGAGCGTCGGCGCAATCGAATGTCACAGAGGCAATCCTGACGGTCATGTGACTCCAGATTGATCCGGTTTAGCGCTGGATGGCTCTGACCATCACATCATTCTCGCCAGCCGTCTGCTCATCGGCATGTGAGTGCGCGGACAGCGGCATGTGGAGGATGTTGCCGTGACGT
The DNA here is from genome assembly GCA_963742195.1 of uncultured Actinomycetota bacterium. GTDB lineage: Bacteria > Actinomycetota > Actinomycetes > Propionibacteriales > Nocardioidaceae > Nocardioides. The sequence goes on along the minus strand of CAVULA010000001.1, from coordinate 202,084 downwards.
CCGCCGACGCGGTACAGGCGTACCCTGGTGCCCTCGGGGAGGGGAGTAGCGACATGGTCGCGATACTCGAAATCGTGTTCTTGATCGTTTGCGTGGTGCTCGGTTTGTGGTGGTTCACCCGGACGAACATCTACCGGGCCCGCCGGAGGTCGGGATTCCATGAGCCCAGTCAGGTGGATCAGACCAAAGGTGGGTTCAATCCTGAGGGGGGTAGCGGCCGCCTCTGACGGCTGAGGTCGCGGACGGGTTCGTCACCTCGGGACGGTCCGAGTTTGGGCGGAGCGACGGGCATGCCTGTGCCTGACACATCTGCGTGAACGAGCGCGGACAGCGGCATGTGAGGGCGGTCAGCCGAAGTCCAGAGGCCAAGATCCAGACCTTGCGCCCGAGCACCTCTTGGAGCACCTGCTCCAACGTCGGGACGTCGTTGAGCGCTACGACGTCGCCCTGCGGCAGCACGAAGAGGCGCTCATCCTCCGAACTGATCGGGAGAGTGTGGCGCCCGGGAACGGCGATACCCGCCGAGGTCTGGGTGGCCACCCAGCGGGCATCGCCTCTTGTGGCGACGTCCCGCGCAGTGTCGGGCCCGCACCCACGAGACGCCGCGAGATACAAGGCAAACACGACAACTTCGCAGTTCACATCACCCAGCAGGGGGGCGGCGTCCGCGCCCCGCTGGTGGCCCAATACCAACCCGCCGGCGACCGCCTGCTCGCGCTCACGGCGTCCACGTGGCAGCCGAGCCACGTCCCGCCATCCACGTCGATCATGGCCTCGTCCTGTCGGACCGAGGCGTTCTCTTCACTCAGGAGAGGATCACATGGCGGATGGCGATGAGCATGCCTCCGAATGAACCCACAGCCAGGAAGAACCAGCCTTGTGCTGTCCGCAGGTAGTACAGATACCGGTCCGGGGCCACCGCATGCTCACGCCGGTCGAGCATCGAGAAGAACCTGAAGAGATGGCGCAACTCCTCCCTCGACGTCCGCGGGATGAACTCGGCGTTCTTGTCCGCCTCTGCCACGGAGTCCCACATCCGCAACACGGTGCCGATGAACACGAACGTCGGGGACGCAATCAACATGACATCGCCCAGCACGATCATGCGAAGCGCCGCAACGTCAATCCGGAGCTCACGGTCGAAACGCCCGATGACGCCGCGGGTAGTGGGATGACCCCCGGAAGACAACCCAGAACACGAAAGCGTTGACGAGTGCGCAGGCCGCAAGGTCCGCGAACATCCACACGCCGTGAGCGTGCACGAAGAAGCTCAAGGGCATGGTGGCCAGGTAGGCGAGGAGGTTTGCCTGGTCGTCGGAGTTGGCGTCCGCGTCTGAACCGACGATCACGACCATCGTCACTGCCAGGTAGATACCGGCCCAAACTCCGGCCCTTCGTCCCCTCTCGTACTCACCGGGCGAGAAGAAACGCTTCAAGTAGCTGCCTTCCAGCGACATGACCACCACTTCTCCCGCGAGGGTTCTCCAGATTACGCCGCTTTCCGGCGGTCGACGCCCCTCCACCATCCGCTCATCGGCACGTGGGTTTGTCACGCGCAGAGCGAAGCCTCGCACCTGGTGTGGGGGCTTCATCCGGTCTGGAGCCGGGTCAGGCGAGACCCCCCGCGCGGAGCCGAGTGTTCGCGCGGGGGTCCGACCGGGATGTGCGACGTGAAGGGGGTTTCCGCCGCCTTGGGGGTGATGTCATCCACGCTAGGCGTGTGAGTGGATGCCGCGGCTCCTGCGTTCGGTGGGGATTGCTAGTCCTTGTGACTATCGGGAGCGAACCGATGGGCACCATGCAGCGCTCGATCAGAGACATGTGTTGCGTCATGGCCCCCGTGCAGACGCGTCCCTCTCACGTGGGGGACAGCCCCGCGGTTGGTCCCTGACCCGGCCGCGGGGCTTTCGCGCGCAGACGTCGCCCCCCTGGACTCGCGGACTTCGGCGCGCACACGAACGCCCACCGGGCTCTGGGTGGACAGCCGGCGGGCAACGACTCTTGTGGCGACGGCACGCGTGTTGCGTTCGCACCCGCGGGACGCCGCGTGACATCAGCCACCATGATGGTGCTCAGTCGACGTCACCCAAGAGAACAGCTACGCCGCGGAGACGCCTCGCCGGCGTCCTGCGCGGGCCGGCGAGGCGCTTGGCCCCCCGTAGCCAGTCCCCCGCTCTTTCAGTGCCCTCTGTGCGCCCCCCGCAAACCTGCCGGCAGGGCGATGCCCGCCGGACTGGGGGGACATCGACGGCGGGCACCGCACCTCCAGCGTAGGCGTCAGGCATCCGCCAGGTCCGCAAGCCGCGATCGGGTGGTGCCCGTGTTGCCGCGCCTCGCAGGGGGTCATCTGGCCGTGGCGGGGTCCTAAGTCAGGTGAGGGGCGGGAGCCCTTGCCGATGAGGCTGATCCCGAAGACGACGAACAACACCATCATCACGGCGTCGTTGTGGACGGCCAGCCAGTCCTTGGCCTGGTCGAGCTCGGCCTCGGCGCTGTGCCGCCGACGAGGTAGTACACGACGGGCACGCCCGACAACAGCACGCCAGGCCGAAGGCCTTGCCCGGGGAGATGCTGTCGATGCCCGCCATCCACTTCGGTCGTTCCGGCTCGGTGCCGGGCGCGGGCCGGTGACGCCAGGTGCGGGCCGCCAGGAGCAGGAAGACGGCGCCGAAGAGGATCTGGGACCAGGAGATGCCGTCGGACGCGGTGCTGCCCGAGGCGACATCGGCGGCCAGATAGGCGACCCCGCTCACGAGGGCAAGGCCGAGGGCCCAGCCGACCAGGAACGTCGGTCCGTGACCTTGGCTCGGCCGGAGAAGAGCATCAGGATCACCGGCCTTCCTGAGGGCGGCGCGATCGCGGCCGATGCTTGCACATCCGGGTCCCTCACCCTGTCGCGGCGTTCGTGCTGGACGTCGCCTACAGGCCGTAGAGGCATGACGGCTGGGCCAGCTAGCCGAGCGCCATCCCCTCGGTCGCGGCGGAGGGCGCGGGGTCCGGCTGGCGCCTCATGCGGAAGGAGTTCGCGAACCCGCCGAGGCCGGCGAGGATGGGGATCAGCAGGGCGATCTGCAGGGCAAGCGGTCGCGCATCGGTGTTGATGCGGATGATCTCGGCCCGGACGTCGGCCGGCTGACCGGCCAGCTGTTCCTCCAGCTTGGTGTTGGTCATCAGCTCGGCGTCGTCCTCGAGAGCGCTCGCGACCTGGTCCTGCTGCACGGGACTGAGCACCGCGCTGTTGTCCGACATCTGGGTGAACGCGGCGGACAGGGCCGCGAGCATGATGGCGCCGGCGAACGCCAGGCCGAACGACAACCCGAAGGACCCTGCGGCGGAGTTCACGCCGGCGGCCTCACTGACCCGCTCCTCCGAGATCGGCGACAGCGTGTAGTTGTTGAGCTGTGAGACCAAGAGGCCCAGCCCGGCGCCGGCGATGACCAGCGGGACGACGAGGGCCCAACCGGAGTCGGCGCGGGGCACGATGGGGAGCAGCACCACCAGTCCGAGCGTGAGCGCCAGGAATCCGAGCCTGATGATGGTGGCCGGGCGTCGGTGACCGGCCTTCTTCCCCGCCAGGAGAGCGACTGCGAACATGGTCAGCGACAGCGGCGCCAGCGAGAGCCCGGCCTGCAGCGCGTTGTACTCCAGCACCATCTGCAGGTAGATCGGCAGCACGATCATCGTGCCCCCGAGAGCGATCTGCTGGAGGAGCTGCCCGGAGACGCCGTACCGGAACAGCAGGGACTTGAACAGGTCAGGGTCGAGCAGCGTCGCCTTTCCCTGTGCCTTGCGACGGCGGAGCCAGAACACCAGGCCGGCCAGCGATCCGGCACCGACGAGCATGAGCCCGACCACAGCCTCGCCGCCCTCCTGCCAGACCAGGATGCCGAGCACCAGGCCGCCCATGCCGAGCGCGGAGAGGATCGCGCCGACCGTGTCGACCTCTCGGGGACCCGTGTAGGGGACGTCGCGGACGAGCTTGATCCCGGACAGCACGATCGCGATCGTGAGTGCCTCCAGCCCGAAGGCGACGCGCCAGGACAGGAACGTGGTGATGAACCCGCCGAGCAGCGGACCCACGGCGGCGGCAACGGCGGCGGCAGCGCCGACCATGGCGTAGACCTTCTTCTGCGCCGAGCCCTGGAAGTTGCCGTGGATCAGCGACTGCATCGCCGGTAGGAGCAGCGAGGCGCCGATCCCACCGACGACGGCCCAGAAGACGATCACCGCGGTCAGGCCCTGGGCCAGGGTCATCGCCACCGCGCCGACGGCGTACCCACACAGACCCAGCACGTAGGCGCGCTTGCGACCGATCAGGTCACCGACCTTGCTGCCGATCAGGATGAAGGCCGCGGAGACCAACGCCTCCAGGGAGATGGCGGACTGGACGCCGCTCACGGTGGTACCCAGGTCCTCGACCACTGCCGAGATCGAGACGTTCATGATCGAGGTGTCGACGACCAGGACGAACATCGCCATCGACAGGAGGAGCGCCAGCCGACGGTTCAGCGGCGCCTCGGTGGGGGTAGCCGAGGCGTCCGAGGAGTTGGAGTTGTCGGTCACGCCGGTGCACTCCTCGACCCGCCCGGAGCGGAGCCGGGTGCCAGTGCCGACTCGAGCACGGCGATCGCCTCGTCGATGCCGGTCGCCCAGGTGCCTCCAGACGCGTCCGTCGTACTCTCGCCGACCCTCGCGCGAGCGGTCCGGACGGCATCGCGCAGTCCGCGTGCCTCGGCTCCCCGCGGCTCGGTAGGTGCGGACGCCTCCAGCACGGTCAGCTGGTCCTCGAGAGCGGCCACCCGCGGCAGGCCGACCTGCCAGCCCCCGGCGGCTCCCTCCGGAGACCCGGTGGTCCTGAGCTGCGGCAGGAGCTCGCGGGCCAACCAGGCGGACTCGGTCCGAGACGCCTCCAGCTGGTCGTCCCATCGGGCACGCCGTCGCGACCGTGCCATCAGCAGCGCCCCCACGACGATCCCGGCGACCACGAGGGCGGCGACCAGCCACCACACCCAGGGCGGTACGCCGTCGTCCGTCGAGGCCTCGTCACTCGGCGCGGACGACGGGGGCGCGGACGACGGGCTCGGTTCGGGCTGCGTCGAAGGGGTCTGCTCCGGCTCCTTCGTGGTGCTCTCCTTCGTGGGAGAGGCGCTCGGCCGCGGGGAGCTCGGCTGGCTGGAGCTCGGCCGAGGGGTCGGTGACGCCTCCGAGGTGTCCGGTGACTCCGGCCCGTCCGTCGGCGTGGCGTCTCCCGTCTGCGTCTCCTCCGCGGTCGGTTCCTCCGTGCGGCTGGGAGACCTGGTCGGGCTGGGGAGCTCCCTCGTCGGGGAGACGGACGTCGACAGCGAGGGGCGCTCGGCCGAGCCTCCGCCGTCGCCTCCGCACCCTGTCGCCAGGAGCAGCATCCCGACGCAACCGACACCCGCAAGTCTGGTGGTCCACGCCATCGGAGTCCCCGCTTCCTGGTCCCTCCCGAGAATCGCCGACCGGGAGATCTGTCGTCTTCACCTAGTTCGGGTGACCCGGTGGAGCGTCTGAGGGAGGACCTTTGGTAGCGGAGGTGCTCTCATGAAGATCCGTCCAGGTGCCGTGACCCGGGGTGCCGGAGTCGCTCTCGCCTGCCTGCAGTCCAGCCCGACAGGTCGGTCTCGCGTCCTGTTCGCGGCGTACGCACTGGGGTGGCGCCTGGGCAAGCCCGGGCTCCAGGTCTTCGTCGTCGTGCCGGACACCGACGAGCCGTGGAAGCGCGCCGCGGTTCCGTTCGCCACGTCGGTGGCCTCGTGGTCGACCGTGATGCTGGTGGCCACCAGTGCTGTACGACGCACGCGCTTGCCGGCGCCGCTCGCAGCGGTGGCGCTGGGAGGTGCCGTGGTCATCGTCGACTCCGTCCTCGCCGACCTGGGAGAGCGCCGCGACGCCGCCGAAGCGACGGCCACGGCCGAGTCGCCGACGTAGCCCCGGCTGTGTTCCGGGACTTCCTCCGTCCCGAGCCGGTGACCACGGCCCTGCTCGCTCGTCCGACGACGGCTCCACGAACCACCCGAGGCGGGTGATTGCCTCGCACCCCGACCCGGTGAGAGCCTGCCAGAGTTCCCAACTGGAGGTGTCGGCATGACTGAGCAGGACATCGGCCCGATCGACTACCTGGCCCTGGAGTTCCCCGGAGCACGGCTGTCGGGCGAGGGGCTCGCGGCGCTCGTGGATCTCGTCGATCGCGGCATCATCCGAGTGTTGGACTTCAGGTTCGTCAAGCGCCAGGACGACGGGTCGTTCACGGCTGTGGCGATCTCGGACCTGGACGGAGACGGCACGCTCGATCTCGCGATCTTCGACGGAGTCGAGTCGGGTCTGCTCGACGATGACGATCTCGGCGAAGCCGCTTCGCTCATCGAGCCGGGCAACGCCGTCGGACTGCTGGTGTACGAGAACACGTGGGCGGGACCGTTCGTCTCCGCCATGAGGCGAGCAGGAGCCGAGGTCGTCGCCGGCGGACGTATCCCCGTCACCGACGTCGTGGCCATCCTGGACGCACTCGAGCCGAACACAGCATAGAGAGGGAAACTCCCATGGGATTGATTGGTGGCATGGCCCGCACGGCCGTCGTGGCGGGTACCGCGACCGCGGTGTCCAACCGGGTGTCACGTCGTCAAGCCGGGCGCTGGGCGTCCCAGGAGCAGCAGTCCTACCAACAGGAGGCGTACCCACCACAGGCCTACCAGCAACAGGCCCCTCCTCCACCGACTGCCGCGCCGGAGCAGACCGACGTGCTGGAGCAGCTCAAGAAGCTCGGTGAGCTCAAGGCTGCAGGTGTGCTCACCGAGGAGGAGTTCACCGCCCAGAAAGCGCGCATCCTCGCGGGATGACTGCGATGCGTTCCCGGACGGGCGAGGGCTACGTGACAACGTCCGCCGGACGGAGAACACTGTCGGCTGGCAGCGCGCCGTCACCGGCGATCACCGTCGCGGCCTCGGAGGAGGAATGCTGTGACCACGAAGAGTGACTTTCCCGAAGACGAGTGGGTGCGGGTGGTCCGAGCGCCCTTCGTGGCCGGGTTGGCGATCTCCCTGGCAGACCCCGGTGGGCCCATCGAAGCGGCCAAGGAGTCCATGGCGACGATCAGGTCCGCCACGAACCCCCCCAGTCGTGAACAGCTGCTGGCGGAGGTCGCCCTGGAGCTCCAGGCACTCACCCAGCAGCGACACAATCCGCTGAAGGGGTACAAGCCCGGACCGGGACAGCCTCCTGGCGAGCAGATTCTCGACGAGCTCGGTGACGTGCAAGCCATCGTCGCCGGCCGGGCAACCCCCGAAGAGACATCAGCGTTCGCGACCTGGCTGTTGGCGACGGCCCAGGCGGCTGCTGACGCTGCCAAGGAAGGCGGGTTCATGGGTTTCGGCGCTGAACAGGTCAGTGCCGGCGAGCAGGACATGGTGGACCGCTTGCGGTCCCGCCTGACCACCTGAGCCTCACGTCGGCACCACGTCAGGTTCGCGATCCATCGTCAAGAGAGTGGGAGCAGGGACATGAGCAACACCTCACCAGGTGACCGCTACGACGTCGACTCGACCAGGGGTGTCCTGGCCTTCGGCGTCAGCACCTTCGCCGGAGTCCTCCTCGCGGTGGTCTCCATCTTCTCGATCCTGCAAGGCATCGCGGCGATCGGAAACGACACGGTCTTCGTCAGTGGCCTCGACTACACCTGGGAGTTCGACGTCACCGCGTGGGGCTGGATCCACCTGCTGATCGGGCTCGTCGGGCTCGGCACCGGGATCGGGATCCTGATGGGGCAGACCTGGGGTCGGATCATGGGCGTCTTCATCGCCGGCCTCTCGATGGTGTCGAACTTCATGTTCCTGCCGTACTTCCCGTTCTGGTCCCTCGCCGTGATCGCGCTCGACGTGGTGGTCATCTGGGCTCTGTGCAGCCAGATCGCCCACGAGCGGGTATGAGCGAGACCGACCGCGTCGATGACTGAACCCGAGGGCCACCCGGACACCGGCGCGTCCGCTGCGCTCCCGGGCGAGGCCCTGGGCGACCGACCCGGCCCGACCTCGGTCCTGATGAAGGTGCTGAGCGCCTTCCTGTCCGGGGCTCTGCTCGTCCTGCTGTTCCTCGTGATCGTCCCGGCCCTGGGCAGCCTCGAGGGTGTCTGGGACTCGATCAGCTCCATGTCGGTCGCCACGTTCCTGCTCCTCCTGCTGGCGGCGCTGGTGATCCGGGTCCTGCTCGCTGCGGCGTACCCACCCGTGATCCCGGGTCTCTCGTTCGTCCGGTCACTCATCGCACGCGAGTCGTCGTCCGCGGTGAGCAACGTCGTCCCCGGACCGTCGGGCACCGCCACGCAGTACGTCGTGCTGCGCAGCTGGGGGGTGAGCACCGAGCGGTTCGCCGGCGCCACGGTGAGCGTCAGCGTGATCACCGATGCGCTGGTGCTCGCCGGCCCCGGTCTGCTGTTCGTGCTCTGGGTGGCCCTTGGCCGACCTGCCGAGCAGGGCAGCGAGCACGTGGGGTTGATCGGTCTGATCACGCTCGTGGTCACCGTCGTGACCGTGGTGCTGGTCGTCGCGATCGCACGCAGCGAGCGGCTCGCAGCACTACTCGGCCGGATCGGGCAGCGGTGCGTCAACCCTCTGCGTCGACTCCTCGGCAAGGAACCGGTCACGGCCTGGCCCGAGCGCGCCGTCGACCTGCGGGCCGTCACGCTGAGCCTCGTCGAGGGCCACGCCCGCATCCTCGCCGGCTGCATCGGTGGGGGCTATCTCCTCAACGGCCTCCTCCTGGTCGCCTGCCTGTGGGCGTGCGGCGTCGAGGAAGCCGTGATGCCGGTGTCCCTGGGCCTCTTCCTCTACTCCATCGGCCGGGCCCTCACCATCGTCCCGATCACCCCGGGTGCGGTCGGCGTCGCCGAGGTCGTCTACACCGCGGTCTACGTCGCGGTGCTCGGCGAGTCGTCCCAGGACACCGTCCTCGCCGGCGTGATCGTGTATCGCGCGCTCACGTGGGGCCTGCCCCTGGTCACCGGCGCGTTCTCCTACGTCGCCTGGCGGATCATGCGCCACCAGGAGATCCACCGGATGGCCGAGGCGGAGTCCACGTGAGGTCAGGCAGGTCTGGACAGGTCCAGTCCCACCGGGCCGAGTCGTGAGCCGGCACGGGTCGGCCGCGAGGCTCGTCCCGATCCTGGGCTGGATCCGTACCTACGACCGACGCTGGCTGCGCGGGGATCTCATCGCCGGCCTCACGGTTGCGGCGCTGATCGTCCCGAAGAACCTGGGCTACGCCGGGATCGCCGGGATCCCGCTCCAGAACGGCCTGTACGCGGCCGCTGCCGGCGCGCTCCTCTACGGGATGTTCGGGACCAGCCGGCAGATCTCGATGGGGCCGAGCTCCGGGCTCGCGGCGGTGGCGGCCAGCGCGGTGATCGCCTCCGGGGTGAGTGGCGAGAGCGACATCGCGTCGTTCGTCGCCGGCATCACGCTCGCCTCGGGCATCTTGTTCCTGCTCCTGGCCGTGCTGAAGATGGGCTGGATCGCGCAGTTCCTGTCACGCGCGGTGGTCACGGGCTTCCTCTTCGGTGCTGCCATCGACGTCGTCATCGGGGAGCTGCCGAAGCTCACGGGCACCGAGGTCGACGGCACGAACTCGCTGCAGGAGCTGTGGTCCTGGCTGGGCACGATCGACGACAGGCAGCAGGCGACGGTCGCGGTCGGCGTGGTCGCCCTCGTCGTCGTCTTCGGCCTGCGGAGGGTGGCCCCCCAGGTGCCGGGGGCGCTGGTCCTCGTGGTCGGGGGTCTGCTCGCGTCGTGGCTGCTGGACCTGGGAGCGCACGGTGTGGCCCTGGTGGGTGACGTGCCCCGGGGCCTGCCGTCCTTCGACCTCCCTGATCTCACCTTGATGTGGGACCACGTGGTGACCGTGGCGATCGCGGCCGTCGCCCTGGTGCTGATCGGCTTCTCGCAGACGGCCGGGGACGCGCGCTCGTTCGCCGCCAAGCACCGCTACCAGATCGACCTCGACCAGGAGTCGGTCGCCCAGGCCCTCGCCAACACCGGCTCGGGGCTGTTCCAGGGCATGCCGGTCTCGACCAGCCTGTCGGCGAGCTCGCTCAACGACCATTCCGGGGCCAGGTCCGGTCTGGCATCGATCACCTCCGGTGTCACGGTCCTGCTCACGCTGCTCGTGCTCGCGCCGCTGTTCTCCGACCTGCCCAAGCCGGTGCTGGCGGCCTTGATCATCGAGGCCGTGGTGATGGGCATGATGGACGTGCCGGAGATGCGGCGCCTGGCCCGGGTACAGCCGTTCGACTTCTGGATCGCGGTCGCCGCCATCATCGGCACGCTGGTGTTCGGAGTGCTCGCCGGCGTCGTCATCGGCATCGGCCTCTCCTTGATCTGGCTGATCTCGGTGGCCACCCGACCCGAGATCCCGGTGCTCGGGCGTGAGTCGGACACCCAGGTGTTCCGCGAGATCGACGAGCATCCCGACGACGAGGTGGTGCCGGGCGTGGTGGCCCTCCGGATGGACGGCGGGCTGTTCTTCGCCACGTCGGACGCGCTGGAGGACCGGGTCCGTCACCTCATCCACGCCACACCGGGGCTGACTGGCATCGTGCTGGACTGCGGCGGGATCAACTTCGTCGACTCCCAGGGAGTCGCCAAGCTGGGCGACGTCATCGACCTCGCCGAGGAGTCCGGCCTCACCTTGCGACTGGCGAGGCTCAAACCCTCCGTCAGGTCCACGCTGGAGCGGGACGCCGTCGTGGAACGGCTGGGAGAGGGCCACGTGCACGGCAGTGTCTTCCGGGCGGTGCAGGCCCAGCTGGAGGAGTCCACCAGACCCTCGAAGGGGACCTCGACCTGACCGGACGTGGTGGTCCCTAAGACGACGGAACCGACGACGGGGGACCGAGGAGGAGCGCCCCGCCTGGCTGCGTAAGCCTGCTGCACGGGGCGCTGTTGGCCCGCAAGGTACGCCCCATGCATCGTGGATACAAGAGGAACCGCCGAGCCTTCCTCGTTCCGCCCGGCAGGGGCGCAGGCTCCAGGTCGGCGAGAGGAATGGGCCTGCACGACGGGGGGTACGTGACGCTCACCCCCCACTGACAGACAAGGCGTTCTCATGCCCATCGAGATCTTGGGGTTGGACCTCGCGGCCGTGGTCGGACTGGTCCTCTTCCTGGCCTGGCTCGAACGGCGGGAGCGGCGGGGACGCCACCGCGCAAGAGTCCGCGCGCGGCCGCGTCCGGCCACGCCCACCAAGGCCGCTCGGCACGCGGCGAGCGGAGGATCCTCCGGGCTCGTCAGCGGGTCCTCGGTCGGGCAGGAGCAGCGCCGCGAGCCCGACCAGGGCGATCTCCACCGGAGTCACCCGGCAGCGTGAGTACGCCGCCACGATCGGCCGCCGAGAGCCGTAACGTCGCGGGCGTGGAGCCGTTGCAGTAGGTGGGTGTGCGGCCGGTCCGGTCAGCCTCGTTGCCATGACGGCCGGCCGCATGCCCTCCGACCCGCTGAACAGGCCCACCCGGGCCTCCCGATGCTCTCGGGCTCAGCGCTTGCGCTCCATGTCGTCGTCGAGGTCGAGGGAGGCGTGACCCTCCACGTCGTCCTCCGGGTCGACACGGTGAGTGGGGACGTCGACGTTGCCTTCCTCGTCCAGCGGCAGGTAGTGCCCCTCGACGTCTTCCGCCTCGGCACCGCCCGCCGGCGCGAGCTCGTTGTTCTGGGACTCGGTCATGCTGCCTCCTCTGATGGGTTTCTCATGCTCTCAGCCTCCGCGAGATGACGTCGTCGGCGAGACGTCTCGCCTCACCCTGACCGGTGACCGCCTCGAGGAACTCCTCCCGCGGGAGAGCGAGGAGCACGCTGTCCTCGAGGGCCGTGACGGTCGCCGTCCGTGGGACGTCGCGGAGCAGGCCGATCTCGCCGAAGTAGTCACCCGGACCCTCGTGCCGGAACACGTGGCCGTCGGCCGCGGTCACCTGGACCTCGCCGGACTCGATCACGTAGAACCGGTCGGACTCGTCGCCGATGCGCATCACGACGTCACCAGCGGCTGCCTCCACCCGGACCAGTCCACGCGCCAGGGCCTCGAGCACGACGGGGTTGAGGGGGCCGAACATCGGCACGCCCTGGAGCAACGAGAGCCCTGCGGGTGCCACGAGTCGGTGGTCCAGGTGGCGCATGCGCGGAAGACCGGCGACCGCGACCGCGCTGATTCCCAGCCCCAGGATCGCCAGCGTGGTGCGGAGACCGAACCAGTGGAGGAGCAACGGTGTGACGGCCGCGCCGATCGCCATCGTGGCGATGAGGCACGCCTCGAGCGCCCCGAACACGCGGCCGAGCACCTCGTCCGGGGTGAGCCGCTGCACGATGGTGAAGAGGTTGACGTCGACCAAGGGGTTCGCGAAGCCGAGGACCGCCATGGCCGCGAACGCGGCGACCGGTGAGGGCCAGACCGTCACCAGGAGGAGCGGGAGCGACCAGAGCACGACCCCGAGGGTCATGTCGCGGGCCAGGGCGTGCTTCGAGGCACGGGAGATCGCCCAGATCCCGCCGAAGACCGCCGCGATTCCCGATGCCGAGTCCAGCCACCCGACACCTTGGCCCCGACCTCGAGGATCTCCACGGCCATGACCAGGGGGAACACGGCCGTGGCGCCCGCGACGATGGTCTGTGCCGAGCCCTCGATCACGGAGACCCGGAGGTCCTTGTCGCGCCAGATGGTGCGGAACCCCGCGGACGTCTCGGCGAAGAAGCTCTCCTTGGCCGGAGCCTCTGCCGGGTCGGACTCGGGTACGGCGTCCGGCGGGTTGCCCTCGTCCGGCTCGTCGGCCGTCCCGACCCTGATCCTGGACACCATCGAGACCGACCACAGGAACGAGAGGGCGTTGAACAAGAACACGGACGGGACGGACGCGACGGTCAGCAGCGTCGCGCCGATGGCCGGTCCGACGAAGATCGCCAGGCTCTCGAGGGTGCTCGCCGTGCCGTTGGAGGCGGTCAGCTCCTCCGTCGTCCTCGCCAGGGACGGCGTCATGGCGGCCTGGGCGGCACGGAAAGGCGCCCCGCCGAACGACGTGAAGGTCGCCAGCACGAACACGGGCCACGCAGGCGTGTGCACGTACAGGCAGACGGCCGCAGCGGTGACGAGCGTCGCGCAGTAGAGGTCGGCGCCGATCATCACCAGCTTGCGCGAGTACCGGTCGGCCAGGGTCGCCGCCAGCGGCGACGTCACGGCCATCAGCGCGAGCCGCACCGCCGTGAAGATGCCCACGGCCTTCGCGCCGCCGACGCCGTAGGCCCAGACCGCCACGGCCGTCGCGTAGGCCCAGTTGCCGACCAGGGAGCCGGCGAAGGCCAGCTGCAGGCGACGCAGGTTGGCGTTCCCGAACACCGAGCCCATCGACTGTCCGGTGTCGTGGAAGAACGAGCCGACCACGCCTCGCTCGCGCGGCTGCTCGGCAACGGCGGCGTTCTCGGTCATCGCACTCCCCCAGGACCGGATACCGGGCAGGGTGCCCGGACGCGTCTCCCGAGGATCGACAATCTAGGGCTCAGCCCGGCCCCTGTCACTCACCTCGGGCAGGGACGGAGTTGTGGCTGGCGGCGTGGAGCACCGCCTTGACCTGGAGAGGAGTCAGCCACGGGTGCTTGGCCAGCATCAGGGCGACCATCCCGGAGACGTGCGGGGCAGCGAAGCTGTTGCCGGTCGCGGTGATGGATCCGCCGTCGACCCACGCCACGTCGACGTCGACTCCCGGCGCCCCGAACTCGACGGGCGGGTGGGCGTTGTAGACGAGGTCACCCTGCGCCTGACCGGGTCGAGCGGCCACCGAGACGACGGAGGCGTACTGCGAGGGGTACGTCGGCCCGGGCAGGTTGCCGGCAGCGCAGACCAGCACCGTGCCGGCGAAGTAAGCACGGTCGGCGACGTCGTGGAGAGGTGCGAACATCGCTGCTGCCTTGCTCGACAGCGACAGGTTCACCACCTGCATGCGGTGCTGCAGGCTCCACTCGATGCCCGCGTGCAGCAGTGCACCGCGTCCCTTCAGGTTGGGCCCCAGCACCCGGACGCTGTGGATCTCCGCCTCGGGCGCCAGCGAGCGGATGATCGCGGCGCAGGCGGTGCCGTGGCCGACCAGATCCTCGTGCCGGCCCTCACGCGCGACGTAGCCCAGCTCTGTGGCCGGGTCGAGCTCGAAGGCCACGCTGCCCGCCACCCCGCCCACACGCGGATGGTCGGCTTCGACGCCGCTGTCGACGACGGCGACCCGCACGCCGGCCCCGTCGCTCCCCCGGAACGCCCACGTCCGGACCTCATCGATCGGGAGTCTCACCACCTCCGCGACCTCACCCCCGTCGAACGCCCCGGACCAGGCGGGACCCCGGCTCACGAGGGCGCGTTCCCGCGCTCGTCCCGCCACGTCTCGACCAGGTGCAGGACGTCGGCTCCGAGCTGGTCCAACGGCGTACCGGCCACAGGGCCCGGTGCGGGGACGACCACGAGGGCCAGCAGCCCGGCCATCGCACCCAGCACCTTCAGGGCCCAGTCGCTCGACTGGTCCAGGACCGGGTCGAGCACGGACGCCACTCCCAGGACGTCACCGTCCTGGTCGAGCAGCGGGGCCGCGTAGATCGCGGTGGGCAGGTAGTGGGTCGACTCCGCGACGTCCCTGGCGAAGCGGGCATCGACCTGCACGTCGCGCACCGCGATCGGTTGCCCGGACATCGCCGCCCACCCGGCGATGCCTCGTCCAACCGGGATCGTGACCCCGATGATCTCCTGCTCGCCGGCGCCGGCGGAGGCCACGAACTCGAGCGCCTCGCCGTCCGCGTCGACCAGGGCGACCGAACAGGCGGCAGCGGCGAACAAGGTCCGCACAGCCTCGACCGCCCGCCCGAGGGACTCGTGCCCGGCGGCGGTGGCGCTCATGGGCGGACCTCCTCGCGGTCGCTGCCGACGGGCGCCGGCAGCGCGCCCACGGTACTCACAGGCGGCCGGTGATCGCGTGGACGGCCCGGGACCACCCGGCCACGGTCCTGGGCCGAAATGTGAAGTGCTCCCGACCGCACTGCGGTGGGAGCACTTGCGCCGCGAGGGGGGTTTGCGGCTTGGCGTTCTCGGGGGGGTGAGATGCCGTTGCCAGAAGTATGGCGAATCTCGTGCCTCCTCGTGGGCAAATCGGAGAAAAGTCTTGGCGTGGCCCAGATTTTGAACGACGCTTCAGCCACGGGGCCGCGCCCCGCCGGCCACTGGGGGGTGCCGGCGGGAGGCGGCCTTGTTCCATGCCCGGGCCCTCCGGCCCTGCGGTCGGACGGCGTCAGCCGGTGACCGCCTTGACGACCTTCTTCACCGCACCAGGCTGCGAGGGACGCCGCGGCGCCTTGGCTCGGGCCCGGAGCATCTCGGCGCCCAGCTCCTGGAGCTGCTTGCGGCCCAGGCCCTCACGGACCTTCGGGAACCAGTCCTCCTCCTCCTCGGCCATGTGGTGCTCGACGTTCTCGATCAGCACGGTCGTCTTGGCCGTGAACCGCTCGTCCTCCGGCTTCATCGTCGACAGCTCCAGCACCAGGACGTCGGCGACGTGATGCTCCTCGTAGGACTCCAGGACGTCGTCCTCGAGGTCGGGCAGGAGGTCACGGACCCGCGGGTACATGACCTCGTTCTCGATGTAGGTGTGGACGGTGAGCAGCTCGATGATCCGGTCGACGAGACGCCCCTTGCTGGCGTAGGCCTTCTCACCGGCCTTCTCGAACGCTCGGAACGCCTTGCGGATCTCCTTGTGCTCGTCCTTGAGCAGGACGATGGCGTCGGTGGACATGGCTCTCCTTGGGATCGGTGGCACGTCGGTGGCAGTCGGGTGGTCCTCGGTGACGGCCGGTTGGGGTGCAGCCCGTACCCCCGACTTCCGACGGGCATGCGAGGCCCGGTCAGGATGAGACGCCCGTCTCAGGAGCTCCTTCCTTGGCGTCGGTGGTGCTGTCGGTGGTGTCGTCGGTGGCGGTGAAGAAGGAGACCTTGCCATCGGCCTCCAGGATCGCGAGCTCGATGTCTGTGAGGTCGCGGATCCCCTGCTGTCTCGCCGTCGCCAGCAGGTCGGTCTCGGTGAAGCGCTGCTGGCGCGAGCCGACGTCCAGGAGCACCCCGTCGCGGACGATGACCACGGGCTTGCCCCGGATCACCGCGCGGGTGCCCGGGAACCGCCACTGCACCCACGACAGGAGCACGGTGAACAGCGCGAACACCGAGATGGTGAGGACACCGGAGGTGACGGAGTAGTCCTGCTGCGTGACCGACTGCTGGACGAGGTCGCCCATCGTCACGTAGAGGAGGAGCTCGAACGTGCTGAGCTCACCCAGCGTGGACCGGCCGACGGCCCTCGTGACGGCCCAGAGGAACACGAACATCACCGCTGCTCGGAACACGATCTCCATGGGGCGACCTCCTCGGTCACAGAGGGTCAGGGGAGGATCCGCGTGCGGTAGCGCACCGCCACCAGCGGAGTGGTGCCCTCGACCAGGGCGACCGTCGCTGCGCGCCCCTGCTGGCTGGCCGGCTGGATGTAGGCGTCGAAGTCGACGACGAACGTGTCGCCGGGTGGCGCCGTGAAGGTCAGGTAGAGGGTGCGGCCGTCCCGGGTCTCGTCCGAGGGGTTCGGATGGAAGCCCTGGGTCTCGAAGATGTCGAAGTAGTCACCGGTGACCGCCAGCGTCAGCTCCTTGCCGAACCCCCCGGGATGCGTCACCTCGACCTGCCACGTCGTGTCGAGGCCCGCCCGGGCCACACCGGGATAGTGCAGCGTCAGGATGTAGCCGTCGTGGCGGGCGGACGCTTCGCTCGTGTGGACGCCGAGCAGGCCGGTGAGACCGGCGGCGACGACCAGCGCCATCGCGGCGAGCGCCACGCGACGTACCCACGGGACGGCCGGATGGCTCGCCTCCTCGACATCGGCGGCGGTACCGACCACAGACGCGTCGGGCATGGCGGGCTCCTCTCGCAGGACGCGCGAGAGACGTACCCCAACACCCGGCCCCGCAAGCCGAACCGGACGTCGTGCCGAGAGCTGACGGTGGTGGAGGTGCCCAGGGAGGAACACCTCCACCACCCACGAGGACCTCCAGCATGGCGCGGGCGGCTCACCTCGGCATCCTGCGAACGACCCGAGCCGCTTGGCCCGTTGGGACTACGCGGACCGGGCGGGCAGCACCGGGCGCGGTGCCCGCTCAGCCCTCGGCGAGCCGGAAGCCGACGGCGCGCGAGGCCAGGTCGGCCTGGGCGAGCGTCACCCGGACGTCGGTGCCGAGCGGCAGCTTCCGATCGGCAGCGACGCGCGCCTCCACGGCGGGGTCCTGGACGGTCACCGTGCCGCGCTTGTCGTCCTTGTCGTCGAGATCGACGATGACCCCGTCGAAGGTCTCTCCCACCCGGTGCTGCAGCACGCCGGCCTCCACCAGGTCGAGGACGGCACCCTCGTACTGGTGGGCGCGACGACCCGAGTCGCGCATCGTCTCCGGGATCACGTGCAGCCTCTCCAGCACCCAGCCGGGCACCTCGGTGCCCGCGCAGAGCGCCACGCAGATCTCACCGGCGTAGCGGTCGCCCAGGCGACGCAGGGGCGCGGTGACGTGGGCGTACTCGGAGGCGAGGGCGCTGTGGACCGGGTCGGCCGGCACCTCGCCGTCGAAGCCGACGTACCCGCTCCCGCGCAGCAGCCGGGTGCACGCGGTGACCATCGCCGCCTCGTTCGGCTTCCCGGGGTCCAGGGCGCGGATGAAGTCGGGGTAGAGCTGCTCGGCGGGCCACTCGATGTGGAGCGCTCGGGCGGTGCGGTGCAGTCGTTGTACGTCGCGTGGGTCCGGGGGCGGGAGGGTGCGCAGGAGCCCCACCCGGGCGTAGACCATCAGCGACGCGGCGGCGAAGCCGGTCAGCAGGGAGATCTGGGCGTTCCAGCTCTCGGCCGGGATCTGGGAGCGGAACTCCAACGACCAGGCGTCCCCCTGGATGTCGACCTCCTGCTCGGGCAGCGGGAGCGAGATGCCGCCCCGGCCCGCCTCGCGCGCGAGCCGGAGCCTGCCGACCTCCTCGAGCAGCCGCAGGGTCTCGTCCGCGGTGCCGTCGTCGATGGCCTGCTGGACGGTCGCGTAGTCGAGCTTCGCGGTCGAGCGGACCCGGGCTCGCTCGACCTTGACCTCGGTGCCCTCTCCGGTGTCGTCGACGTGGATCGTCCAGAGCAGCGCGGGTCGGACCTGGCCGGGCAGCAGGGAGGCGGCGTCCTCGGAGAGGACGGGAGGATGCAACGGCACCTTGGAGTCCGCGCCGTAGAGCGTCTCGCCACGCTGGTTCGCCGCCAGGTCGACGGGGTCTCCCGGCTCGATGAAGGCCGCGACGTCGGCGATCGCGTAGTGCACGACGTAGCCGCTGCCCTCGCGCTCCAGGTGGAGCGCCTGGTCGAGGTCCATCGAGGACGGCGGGTCGATGGTGACGAGGGGCAGATCGGTCCGGTCGAGGTCCGGAAGGCGTGGGGCGGCTGCCGCCCGGCGCGCCGCCTCCTCGACCTCGGGCGCGAAGGCGGGCGAGACCTCGAGCTCGCTCTGGATCTTCGCGATCCCGTCCCGGAGGGTCTGCGCGCCCACCTGGTCACCGGCGTGGACCCGAACCACTCGACTCGAGGACATGCGACCACCTTAGTGTTTGCGCGTGCTGATCCTGCTGCCGCCGAGTGAGGGCAAAGCCGTGCCCCACCGCGGCACCCCCCTCCGACCGTCCACCTGGCCCGGTGGGCTCGCCGAGCCCCGTGAGCAGGTGCTGTCGGCCCTGGTGCGGCTGTGCGAGGGCGATCTCGACACCGCGGTCGCCACGCTCGGCCTGGGTCCCACGCAGGCAGACGACGTGCGCCGCAACGCCAGGCTCCGCGAGCTGCCGACGGCCGCGGCAGAGCGCATCTACACGGGCGTGCTCTACGACGCCCTCGGCCTCGGTGACCTCGACGCCTCCGCCCATCGGCGGGCGCTGGCGCGGATCGCCGTCGTGTCGTCGCTGTACGGGCTGGTCCGCCCCGGCGAGCGGATCGCGCCGTACCGACTCGGCGGCGGCGTCAGCCTGCCGGGCCTCGGTGGCGTCGCTGCCCACTGGCGCCGGGCGCTGGACCCGGTGGTCCGGGAGGCCGCCGGCCGCGGTCTGGTCCTCGACCTCCGCTCCTCCACGTACGCCGCGTTCTGGCGCCCGGCAGCCGACCTCGCGCCCCGCGTGGTCACGGTGCGGGTGCTGCACGAGGTCGCGGGGAGGCGCCAGGTGGTGAGCCACTTCAACAAGGCCACCAAGGGCCGGCTCGTCCGGGCCCTGCTCGAGGACGGGCGCGAGGCCCGATCACCGCGTGCCTTCGCCGCCCTCCTCACCGACCTCGGCTGGCACGTCGAGGTGACGGACGGCGCCCGTGGCGGGATGCAGCTCGACGTGCTCGTCAGCGAGCTCTGAGCACGCCGGAACCCAACGACTCAGTCGACTCCGGGCGGGGCGAAGAACTCCAGCGCGATGCCGTCGGGGTCGCGGAACGAGACGCCGGAACCGTATGCAGCATCCTTGATCCCGTCGTGGGAGATGCCCAGCTTATTGAGGCGATCTGCCCACTGCTCCAGCTCGCCGCGACCGCTGCAGGCGAAGGCGACGTGGTCGAGACCGGTGTTGCGCTCGTCGAAGCTGGCGTCTGTCGGCTCGGTGTGGGTGTGCAGCCCGAACAGGTGCCCGTCCGAGAGCGCGTAGACCGTGTGGTGGAACGCCCCGCTCTCCTCATCCTCGTCGAGGACAGGGTCCGAACCGAACAACGCGGTGTACCACGCGGTGCTGCGGTCCAGGTCGGTGACTGTCACGGCGATGTGGGCCAGCGACGGAAACTCGGGCATGGCAGGTGCCTCCTAGTCGAGGGCGAACGCCTCAGCGGCAACCTACTCGGCGAGCGCTCCCTGCAACAAGGGACTCGTCGTTCCGCGCTCCATCGGCGCCTTCCGTAGGGTGCTCACCATGACCGAGACGTGGACCGCGCCCGCCGTCGACCGCACCGAGTCCCCCAACGTCGCACCCGAGCGCACCGCCGCGGAGGCGCTGCTGGAGTACCTCCGCGAGACCTTGCTGTGGAAGTGCGCCGGACTGAGCGCGGAGCAGCTCAAGCAGCGTTCCATCCCGCCGTCCTCGATGTCGCTGCTCGGCCTGGTGCGGCACATGGCCGAGGTCGAGCGGATCTGGTTCCGCACCCGAGTCGCCGGCGACGACATCGGTCCGATCTTCTGCTCGGACACCAACCCCGACGGCGACTTCGACGACGTCGACGCAGCCGACGCGGAGGCTGACTTCGCCATGTATCAGCGGGAGGTCGACGCGGCGCGTGCCGTGCTGGCCGCCCGCGACCTCGATGACACGTTCGAGCTGACACGTCGCGACGGCACCGGGCAGGTCTCGATCGACGTCCGGGCGCTGGTGCTGCACATGATCGAGGAGTACGCCCGTCACTGTGGACATGCGGACCTGATCCGCGAGCGTGTCGACGGGGCCACCGGCGACTGAAGGACGAAGTCCCGGACCTGCGTCACTGGGTGCGAGACCTCTTGGGCGCCCGTCGCTGTGCGGAGGGACTCTCTCCGAAGGTTCGCAGGACGTGTTCGAGGGTCACGGCCAGCAGCTCGTGCGTCGACTCGCGGGTGGCTTCGCCGCGTAGCCAGCGTCGCGTTGCGGCGCGGTTCAGGCCGGTCCAGCACTCCAGTGCATAGCGCAGTCGTGGCGAGTCCTCGGCGATGTCGGCGTGAAAGGCCGCCAGCAGTGCGACGGCACGGCCCCTGAGGTCGGCGACGACGCGTCTGACCTCGGGGTCGGTGATGTCCTCGCCCGGAGCGATGGTGCCCAGGTAGGTGCCTCGGTGGGCCTCGGTCCAGTCGAGCCAGCGTGAGACCGTGTCCGCCACCCGGGCGCGGGCGCTGCGCCCCTCGGGCCGCCGCGGAGGCTCCTCGTCAACGACGAGGAGCCTGTCGAGCAGTGCGAGGTAGACCTGCGTGCGTCCGCCGAAGTAGTGATGGACCAGGCCGCGCTGGACACCTGCCGCGCGGGCGATGTCCTCGACGGTGATCTCTTCGTAGCCGCGCTCGGCGATCAGGTCGTTGGCGGCGTCGAGCAGCTGTGCGCGCCGCTGTTCTGGAGGAAGCCGTCGGCGCTTCGGCGTCATGCTCACCCGAGCAGTGTCCCAGGAATTGGCGATCCGTCAAGGCGCTGTTAGCGTTTCGCTCGTAAGCAGCGGCTCGGCCGCCCTCGCGTCGCAGGTCGCGCCGCATCCATCAAAGGACACGCATGCGCAAGACTTTCCTCGGCCTCGCGGCCGCTGCCGCGATCGCAGCCCCGATCGCACTCGCCGCCGCGGCCAACGCCGCCACCAGCGGCTCCGGCACGTACACCTCATACGCCGACAGCAACACGACGTACAACCACGATGGCACCGCCTCGTACGTCTGCAACGCCGACGGCAGCATCGCCGTCAGCCTCCAGGGCGACGAGACCGCCGGCGTCGGTGACGGCCACGGCACCGGCACCATCGTCGGCAACGTGCTGAGGTCACCGCCGTCCGAACCGGCGACGACTACCACTACTCGTACGCCGGGACCATCGACCAGACGACCGGCGCGTGGACGATGACCGCCTACAACGACCAGGCCCTTCAGACCGGCGTGACCGGCGGCGGCCAGTTCAACGGCATCCCGGACTGCCAGGTCGACGCACCCGTGCCCGCCGGCAACCACGGCCAGTACGTCTCCGGCGCGACCAAGGCTGGCGTCAAGGGCCAGACCCTGAAGGACATCGCCAAGGACGTCACCCTGGTCGGCCAGTTCCCCGGCTGATCCAAGACTCGGGGGTCCCTCCCCTCGTGGGGTAGGGAGGGATCCACCACGACGCCCCCGGCGACTCGGCCGGGGGCGTCGGTCTTGATCCCGACGAACGATGAGTGCGTCCGTGAAAGCAGGCGCTGAGCCCGCTCGGAGTACGCCCGGCAGCGCGTGTGACCGGCGCGTCGCCCCGGCTCGGGTCGCGTCACGCGCCATAGTGCGACTCATCGATCCGATCGAGGAGGGCCTCATGTCACAACCGACTCCCACCGGCCAGGCCTGGGCCACGGGCCTGACCGTCTTCGCCGCCGCCTTCATGATCGTCTCCGGCGTCCTCACCGCAATCCAAGGCATCGTCGCCCTGGCGAATTCTGAGTTCTACGTGGTGGGCCCGAAGTACACCTTCCAGTTCGACGTGACGGCGTGGGGCTGGATCCTGCTGCTCCTCGGCCTCGCCGTGGCCGCCGTCGGAGTCTTTCTCTACACGGGGCAGACGTGGGCTCGTTGGACCGCCCTCGGCGTCGTGGCGCTGTCGATGATCGCCAACTTCGCCTGGGTGCCGTACTACCCGGTCTGGGGCATCATCGTCCTGGCTCTCGACGGTGCCGTGATCTGGGCCTTGACCATCGACACCCGCGAGCAAGTCTGACGTTCTCGTCGCATCACCCTCCTCGGCCGGCGGGCCTGCCCCAGCCCGTGCCGCGTCGCCGCGCGCCTTCCCTCAGAGCGTCAGGGGGCGTCATACTCCGCTCGTGACGGACCAGGAGCCGGCTCAGCTGGTCGGAGCACTCGCAGAGGCCTACGTGGACTCCCGGTGTCTGCACGTGGCCGTGAACCTCGACCTCGCCGATGCCGTCACCGACGACCCTCGAGACCTCGCGGACGTGGCACGCGAGGTGGGAGCCGACCCCGGGGGGCTGGAGCGGATCGTGCGCCACCTGGCCAGTCTGGGCGTCTTCCAGGTCGGAGCAGGTCGCATCTGGCACAACGACGCCTCGCGACTGTTGAAGGTCGACGACCCGAGTGGGCTGGCGCCCTTGATCGGGATGCTGGCCCTTCCGGTGATCTGGGACTCCTTCGGCAGCTTGGACGCGGCGGTGCGCACGGGCCGTCCGGGGACGACGTTCGTGGATCCCGACGGGTTCTTCGCCTACCTGGACTCCCACCCGAGCGAGTCCGCGCTGTACGACCAGGGCATGACCGCGATGACCGTCCGGCGGATCGCCCGGACGATTCCCCACTACGACTTCGCGCCCTACCCCGTGATCGCCGACATCGGAGGGGGACGTGGGCATCTGCTTCGAGCCGTACTCGACCAGACACCAGGCGCCCGAGGCGTGCTCTTCGACCGCGCTCAAGTCGTCGAGGACCTTCCCTCTGATGAGCGCATCACCGTGCAACCAGGCAGCTTCTTCACCGACGCCCTCCCCGAGGCCGACTGCTACCTCCTGTCCAACGTCGTCCACGACTGGTCCGATCAGGACGCAGTGTCGATCTTGAGCGCCGTCCGGGCCGCAGCCACGCCTTCATCGACGTTGTTGCTGTTCGAGTTCGTCCTGCCCGAAGACGCGAGCCCGTTCGAGGCCAGCGACGTCGACATCTACATGTTGGCGTTGGTGGGTGGCCGGGAACGCACCCTTGCTGACTACCTGAACCTCCTGGAACAGGCGCACTGGAAGGTCCAGCGGACTGTGCCCACGCCCGTCCAGACGATCATCGAGGCCGTCCCCACCAGCTGAACACGTGCCGCTACGAGGGCTACCAGTGCTGCGGGTCGAGCATCTGCCCGGCCCCGGGTGCTTGCGCGTTGTAGAGGCGCATCGAGCCGCGCCGGTCGGCGGAGGCCGCGTCGGAGGGAGCGACGAAGGACACGACGCTCACCGAGGCTGTCGAGAGCTCCATCCGGAACAGCGCGGACAGGGGCGCGTCGACGGCGTGCGCCACCAGCGTCTTGATCGGCGTCACGTGGCTGACGACGAGGACCGTCTTTCCGCCGTACGCCTCCAGCACGTGCTCGAGACCCCCCAGGACGCGCTTCTCCACGTCGCGGAACGACTCGCCACCGCTCGGGGCCACGTCGAGCGACCCCAGCCAGCCCTCGATCTGGTCGGGGTACCGCTCCCGCACCTCGGCGAAGGTCAGGCCGTCCCACACCCCGAACTCCATCTCGGCGAACCCCGGCTCCTCGACGAGGTCAAGGGCCAGCCGCTCCGCGAGGATCTCCGCCGACTCGCGCGTCCGGCGTACCGGGGAGGTGACGACCGCTTCGACGGCGTCCGCCAGAGGCGCGAGCCAGTCGGCGACCTCGCGCACCTGGGCACGGCCCTCGTCGGTCAGGCCGGGGTTGCTGCTCGCCAGCCCGCCGGAGAACCGCTTGTCGGCGGTGTGTGCGGTCGCCCCGTGCCGGACCAGGACCAGCGTGGTGACCGGCCCTCCAGGTGGAGACCAGCCCCGGAACCCCTCGACCTCCGCTTCGTCCGGCGTCGACAGGTCGGGGCTCTCGAGCTCCTCCACGAGTGAGTCGGCCGGGTCCGGGTCGTCCGGCTCGGCCTCGTCGAGGTGGAGGGTCACCCCGGAGCGCAGGCCGTCGAGCGCCTCGTTGGCGAGCCGGTCGGCGTGCTTGTTGAGCTCGCGCGGCACCCAGACGTACGTCGTACCGAACGGCGCCAGGCGGTGGGCCTCCATGGCCAGCGGCTTCATGTCGGGATGCTTGATCTTCCAGTTGCCGCTCATCTGCTCGACGACCAGCTTGGAGTCCATCCGCACCTCGACGTCCGCGCCGGGGGCGACCTGCTCGGCCATCTTGAGGCCCGCGATCAGGCCGCTGTACTCCGCCACGTTGTTGCTCGCGACACCGATCGCCGTGCCCTCCTCGGCGAGCACCCGGCCGGTGTCGGCGTCCTTGACCAGGGCGCCGTACGCCGCTTGGCCGGGGTTGCCGCGCGACCCGCCGTCGGCCTCGATCAGCACGTGGGTGACGTGTCCGCTCACAGCCCACTCTCGGAGGTACGGACCAGGATCCGGCTGCAGTCGTCGCACCGGACGACCTCGTCGTCTGCCGCGGCCCGGATGGTGGCGACCTCGGCGTGGTCGAGGTCGAGGTTGCAGCCGGCGCAGCGCCGCGCGCGCAGGAGTGCTGCCCCCACGCCAC
The DNA here is from genome assembly GCA_963742195.1 of uncultured Actinomycetota bacterium. Taxonomy (GTDB): domain Bacteria; phylum Actinomycetota; class Actinomycetes; order Propionibacteriales; family Nocardioidaceae; genus Nocardioides. The sequence goes on along the minus strand of CAVULA010000001.1, from coordinate 177,076 downwards.
CCTTGCTGTCCCGCAGCCGGTCGTAGAGGGCGAGCAGGTCGGCCGGGAGGTCGGCGACGATCGGGCCGCGGCGGGCGTCCAGCTCGGCCAGCGCCTGGTCGATCTCGGCGAGACGCGCGTCCCGCGTCGCGGTGAGGTCGGCGATCTCGGTGTCGGTGTCCGCGAGCTGGGCGGTCAACGCGTCGAGCGTGCGCTGCGCCTCCTCGGCCCGCTCCATCACCTCGATCTCGTCGTCCTCCAGCGAGGTGATCCGCCGCTCGAGGGAGACCATCTCCTGCTGCATCCGCTGGATGTCCTTCGGGTTGCTGATGACCCCCTGGTCGATGCGCTGCTGGTCGCGCTCGCGCCGGGTCTTGACCTGCTCGACGTCGGCGTCGACCTTGGCCTGCTCGACCGCGAGGTCGTCGACCTCGATCCGTGCGTCGCGGGCCTGGTCGTCGGTCAGCGCCCGCGCCTCGGCGAGCTCGGCCAGCCGGGTCGTCTCGGGCAGGGAACGCCGCTGGTGACGGAGCAGGTCCGCTCGGGAGTCCAGCTCCTGGAGGTCGAGCAGTCTCACCTGGGCGGACGGGTCGGCCTTCACACGTGCTCCTCTTGCGGTTCGGTGGGAGGGGTGGTCAACGGCGGTCCTGCCACACGTCGGTGCACAGCGTGCTCACCCGGGTCTCCACCGTATCGCCCAGGGCGTCGTCGAGCCGGGTCGCCAGCTCCGGGAGCCAGGTCCACTCGGCCGCCCAGTGCGACACGTCGAGCAGGGAGGGCCCGCCCTTCTCGAGGAACTCGCCCGCCACGTGGTGGCGCAGGTCGCTGGTGACGTAGACGTCGGCGCCACTGGACAGGACGCGGTCGAGCAGGAAGTCACCGGCCCCGCCCGTCACCGCCACCCGGCGTACGACGCGCTGCGGGTCACCGCCGACGAGCACCCCTCGGCTGGTCGTGGGCAGTGCGCCCGCCACCACGTCGGCGTACTCCCCCAGCGTGGTCTCCTCGACGTCGCCGATCCGCCCGGCGCCGGTGGGTGCAGTGCCCGGGTCGGCCAGCTCGAGGACGTCGTAGGCGACCTCCTCGTAGGAGTGCGCGGCGAGGACGGCCCGCACGACCTCGGTCCTGAGCGCGCGCGGGAGCACCGCCTCGATCCGGAGCTCGTCGGTGACCTCCAGCTCGCCGATGGTGCCGACGGTGGGGTCGGCCCCCGGCCGTGGCCGGAAGCGGCCCTCGCCGGCCACGCTGTACGAGACGGTGTCGTAGTCCCCCACCTGGCCGGCGCCGGCAGCCGCCAGGGCCGAGCGGATCGCCTGCGCGTCACCGACCGGAGCGAACACCACGATCTTGTCGAGCGGCGCACTGCTCGGCGCGATCGGTCGGACGTCGCGCAGCCCGAGTGCGCGGGCCAGCGCGTCGGAGACCCCCGGCGTGCCGTGGTCGGCGTTGGTGTGGGCCGACAGGAGCGCGCAGCCGGCCCTGGTCAGGGTCGCGAGCGTACGGCCCTTCGCCGTGGTCTCGGCGACGCCGTGCACGCCGCGCAGGAACAGCGGGTGGTGGGTCAGCAGCAGGTCGGCGCCCCACGCGGCGGCCTCGTGTGCCACCGGCAGCGCCGGATCCACGGCCAGCAGCACCCGGCGTACGTCCGCATCAGGATCGCCGGCCGCCAGACCGACCGCGTCCCACTCGTCCGCCGTCTCGGGCGGGTACCAGCCGTGCACCAGGTCGACGACGTCGGCGAGGCGGGGCATGGGCCGACCCTAGCCGCCCCTGATCCGGGTGAGTCAGTTCACCTGACGGTCGCGGCCCTCCCAGTAGGGGGCGCGCAGCTTGAACTTCTGGAGCTTCCCGGTGGCGGTCCGGTCGAGCATCTCCCGGAACTCCACGCTCGAGGGGGCCTTGTAGCGCGCCACCTTCGACTTCACGTAGTCGATCAGCTCCTGCTCGGTCAGGTCGGAGTCGTCGGCCTTGACCACGAGCGCCTTGATCGTCTCGCCCCACTTCTCATCGGGTACGCCGATCACGGCGACCTCGGCGACATCGGGGTGGCTGAAGATCACGTCCTCGACCTCGATCGACGACACGTTCTCGCCGCCGGTGATGATCACGTCCTTCTTGCGGTCGGAGATGGTGAGGTAGCCGTCCTCCAGCCAGCCGCCGTCGCCGGTGTGGAACCAACCGCCGGCCAGCGCCTTCTCGGTCTCCTCCGGCTGCTCCCAGTAGCCCTCCAGCACGACGTTCGACCGGGCGAGCACCTCGCCGCCCTCCGGGTCGATCTCGAGGCTGACGCCGATCGCCGGCGTCCCGGCGCGGACCAGCTTCTGGGCGCGGTCCTCCGGGGACAGGTCGTCCCACTCCTGCCGGCCCCGGTTGACGGTGAGCAGCGGGGAGGTCTCGGTGAGCCCGTAGATCTGGAGGAACTCCCAGCCCAGCTCGGTCTCCACCCGGGCGACGGTCTTGGTGGGCGGCGGAGCGCCGGCGACGATGATCCGGGTCCGGCCCCGCCCGGGGATCTCCCCTTCCCAGTCGGGCGCGGCGTCCAGCACGGCGGCGACGACCGCCGGGGCCGCGCACATCACCGTGACGCCGTACCTGTCCACCCGACGCAGGATCTCGGCGCCGTCCACCTTGCGGAGCGCCACCTGCGGCACACCGAGGCCCGTCATCGCGAACGGCATCCCCCACCCGTTCGCATGGAACATCGGCAACGTGTGGAGGTAGACGTCTCGGTCGGTCACGCCGGCGTGGAGGGCGAAGGTGACGGCGTTGGTCCAGATGTTGCGGTGGGTGATCTGGACGCCCTTCGGCCGGGCCGTCGTCCCCGAGGTGTAGTTGATCGTCGCGGTGGCGTTCTCGTCCGGCTCCCACGCGCGCGGCTCGGTGCCGTCCTCCAGGTAGAGGTCGTCGTCGTCCCCGATCCAGAAGACGTGCTCGGCGCGCAGGCCGGCGAGCTGGTCCTTCAGCTCGGGATCGACGTACACCACGCGCGCCCCCGAGTGGTCGACGATGTACTGCACCTCGTCGAACGACAAGCGGAAGTTCACCGGCACCAGGACCCGTCCGTAGCCGCAGACCCCGAAGAAGGCGGTGAACAGCCGGGCGCTGTTGTGGGAGACGAACGCGACCCGGTCGCCGACAGCGAGGCCCAGTCGGTCGTGCTGCGCCGCCATCGCGCGCGAGAGCTCGGCAACCCGGGCATAGGTCACCTCGCCCAAGGAGGCGGCGGGCTGGTCCGGTTCGTCGTGGAGGCCGACCCGGTCGCCGTAGACAGCCGTCGCGCGCTGCAGGAAGTCATGAACGCTGAAGGGGACGATCATGGCAGCAGGCTAGTCGCGCGACGCTGGCCAGAGGTTGGCGCCGACTCCGGGCCGGGCCGGCAATTGTCGCTGAGACCACCGGAGGTTAGGCTCACCTAAGTTCGTCTCGCACCTGTCTCCACGACCGGAAGGCACCACCACCGTGGGTATCGGCCAGACTCTGCTCCTCGGCTTCATCGCCGGCGTGACCATCCTGATCGGGATGCCGTTGGGCCGCATGCGCCGTCCGAGCGAGGCGCTCCGGGTCACCTTGAACGCGATCGCGGTCGGCGTCCTGCTGTTCCTGGTCTGGGACGTCCTGTCCGCCGCGTGGGAGCCGATCGACGAGGGACTGGCGGCCCACCACGTCGAGGGAGGTCACCTGGCCTCGGTGACCGGCTACGGCGTCCTGTTCGCCCTCGGCCTGACCGTGGGTCTGATGGGGCTCCAGCAGTACGAGGCCTGGATGGGCCGCAAGATCCGCCGCGAGCGCGCCTCGTCGCTGGGGCCGGGAGCCATGGCCAGCCAGGAGCTGACCGCTCGTGGCATCAGCTCGTGGTCCCCCGCCCGGCAGCTGGCCCTGCTCATCGCGGTCGGCATCGGGCTGCACAACTTCGCCGAAGGTCTCGCCATCGGACAGGCCGCGGCCGGCGACGAGATCGCTCTGGCCACCCTGCTGGTGATCGGCTTCGCGCTGCACAACGCCACCGAGGGCTTCGGGATCGTCGCCCCGTTGGCCGCCGACACCGAGAAGGACCCCGCCACCCGACCGAGCTGGGCGTTCCTGCTGATGCTCGCCGCCGTCGGCGGCGGCCCCACCTTCGTGGGCACGGCGGTCGGCCACGCCTTCACCAGCGAGCCGTTGTCGGTGGTCTTCTTGACCCTGGCGGCCGGCTCGATCATCTACGTGATCGTCCAGCTCCTCGCGATCGCCGGCCGGAGCACCCGCAAGGACCTGATCTACGTCGGCGTCCTCATCGGCCTGCTCGCCGGGTTCGCCACCGACGCGATCGTCACCGCAGCAGGCGTCTGACCACGCAGGCACGTTCGCCCGTCGGTCAACCCACCCTTCGAGATGACGACGCCGAACTGGCGCAGCGCCTAACGTGAGGGAGTCCGGGTCCCCACGATCGGACGGTGCGCCCCGTGGGTGCGGGCCCAACACTCCGCGGGGCGTTGCCATGCACGGCCTCGCCCGGTGGGTGGGCGCAAAGGGACTCGAACCCCTGACATCCTCCTTGTAAGGGAGGCGCTCTACCAGCTGAGCTATGCGCCCTCGCTCATCGCGAGCGGGCACAGACTAATCGAGGGGATCGGTCTCCACCGAACCATCGGGCCCGGCCTCGCGCAGAGCGAGCCGGCGTACCACCTCGGCGACGACGGTCTGCGGCGGCGCGTCCGACGACACCGTGATCCCCGGCTCGTCGGGAGCCAACGGCTCGAGGGTCGTGAGCTGGCTGGGCAGCAGCGAGCCCGGCATGAAGTGCCCCGTCCGACGTGCCGTACGCCGGGCCAGCTCGGCGGGATCGACCTCGAGATGGCAGAACGTGAGCGTCGGGCGACCCGCGCGGAGCCGGTCGCGGTAGCTCCTCCGGAGCGCGGAACAGGTGAGCACGCCGCTGGCACCGCTCCTCGCCCGCGCATCGACCCACCGCCCGATCGCCTCGAGCCATGGTCCGCGGTCGGCGTCGGTGAGCGGCGTGCCGGCTGTCATGGCCGCCACGTTGGCCGGCGGATGCAGATCGTCACCCTCCAGGAGCTCCCACCCGAGGCGGAGCGCCAGGGCATGCGCCACCGTCGACTTGCCGGATCCGGAGACGCCCATCACGACGACGAAGCGAGGCGCGGCCATACGGCCCAACCTACGGGGAAGGAGCAGCGGCGAGGACACGCTGGGTGGCCGCTGAGAGGGCCGGAAATAGAGTCGAGCCGCTGGCGTCTCGGGTCACCAGCGGCTCAACGAGATGAACAGTACCGATCGGGCTCGTGGAACTCCACACCCCGGACACAAATCGGTTGAAAATGATCCCGCTGGTCTAGTCCAGGTGGTGCAACCGGGCCAGGTGCTCGTCCAGGTCGCGTCCGTCCGGGAGCTCGTTGTGCACCGCCCAGCGCACGATCCCGCTCCGGTCGACGACGAACGACGACCGGCGGGCGACGCCCCGCGCCGGGTCGAAGACGCCGTAGGCCTGGGCCACCTCGCCGTGGGGCCAGAAGTCGCTGAGGAGCGGGAAGTTCAGCCCGTCGGTGTCGGCGAAGACGCGCAGGGAGTAGGTCGGGTCCGTGGAGATCGCGAACACCTCGGTGTCGAAGGTCATGAACTCCGCGAGCCGGTCACGGATGCCGCCCATCTCGCCGGTGCACACGTTGGAGAAGGCCCAGGGGAAGAAGACCAGGAGCACCGCCTTGCGTCCGGCGTACGACGAGAGCACGACGTCCTGCCCGAACTGGTCGCGCAGGGCGAAGTCGGGTGCGGGCGTGCCCTCGGCGAGACCCAGCGGAGGGCCCGGCGGCGGGGCGTCAGTCGAGTTCAGCGAGCTCACGCTTCAGAATCTTGCCAGTCGCGTTGCGAGGCAGCTCATCGAGGAACACGATCTCGCGTGGCACCTTGTAGCGAGCGAGGTTCTGCCTGACCCAGTCCTTGAGCTCGTCCTCGGTCGGACGCGGGCTCCCGACGACCACGAAAGCCCGTAGCCGCCTGCCGAACTGGTCGTCGTCGACGCCGACAGCAGCGACGTCGACCACCGCGTCGTGCCGCGCCAGGCAGTGCTCGACCTCTTGGGGGAAGACGTTCTCGCCGCCGGACACGATCATGTCGTCGTCCCGGCCCTCGACGTAGAGGCGGCCGTCCTCGTCGAAGCGCCCGACGTCACCCGACGACATCAGCCCGTCGATGACCTGCTTCGACTCGCCCCCGGTGTAGCCCTCGAAGAGCATGCCGTTGCCGACGAAGATCCGCCCGATCTCACCCTGCGGCAGCTCCTGACCCTGCTCGTCGAGGATCTTCACCACCGTCGCCCACGGCGGCTTGCCGGCCGAGGTCGGAGCAGCCCGCAGGTCGGTCGGGGTCGCGATCGAGGCGTACGCCACCTCGGTGGAGCCGTAGATGTTGTAGAGGTTGTCGCCGAAGGTGTCCATCCAGGTCAGGGCCAGGTCGCCGGGAAGCGTGGAGCCGGACGCGGCGGTCACCTTGAGGGTCGGCAGCCGATGGCGATCGAGGACCTCCCGGTCGAGGGAGAGGATTCGCTGGAGCATGACCGGGATCACCACGAGCGAGTCGCAGCGCTCGTCGGCGACAGCGCTCAGGGCGGCCTCGGGCTCGAACCTCCGGCGCAGGACCACGGTGGAGCCGAGCAGCATCGCGAGGGCCAGGTGCGCGAACCCCCAGGTGTGGAACAGCGGCGCCGCGATATGGGTCCGCCAGCCGTAGCGAAGCGGCAGCCGCGACAGCAGCGAGACCGCGGCACCGACGCCTGCCTCGCTCCGGGGTGCGCCCTTGGGCGCGCCGGTGGTGCCCGAGGTGAGGATCACGATGCGGGAGTGCCCGTCCGGAGGGCGGAGGTCGGAGTCGTCGTACGCCGCCACGAGGGCGTCGACGGAGTCCTCGCCGGAGCGGGACTCCACCCAGCCGAGCACCCGGACGTCGATCGGCGCCCCGGCCAGCAGACCGGTGAACTCCTCGTCGTGGATCACCACCCGAGGACCCTCGCGTTCGAGCACGTCGACCAGCTGCGGGCCGGCGAACGCCGTGTTGAGCAGCAGGATGTCGGCGCCCAGCTTGGCCGTGGCGATGCAGGCGTCGACGAAGCCGCGATGGTTGCGGCACATCACCGCGACGCCGTCGCCCTCGCCGACCCCGCGGTCGGCCAGGGCCCGGGCCAGCGCGTTCGAGCGCCGGTGCAGCTCGCCCCAGGTCAGCGGACCCAGCTCGTCGACCAGTCCGACGCGACCGGGCTCGCGCATCGCCATGGCCGTGAACCCACCGGCTGGGCCGGTCCCCCAGTCCTTGACCGCCTTGCCGATCCGGGCCAGGGCGAGCGGTGAGACCGGCCGCAGGATGCCCGACGTCCCGAGCACCTTGGCGCTGGTGCCGACCGTGTCGGCCAGAGCGAGTGCGCGGCCGACGAGCGCGTGAGGGACGTGGGTCCGTCCGGTCACGCGGGCGACTTGGGGGTGACGAGTCGGGTGGCCGCCCAGTCCTTGCTGACCGCCGCCGTGGTCGTCAGGGCGAGACCGGCGATCGGCGCGGCCTCGGTGATGTCGGCGGGCTCCACGGAGTTCGGCCGGCCGACCTTGGGCGTCAGCAACCAGATCACACCGCCGCCCACCAGGTCGGTGAGGGAGTCGACCAGCCCGTCCACCAGGTCGCCGTCCTCGTCGCGCCACCAGAGCACGACAGCGTCCACCACGTTGCCGTAGTCGCTGTCGACCATGTCGGAGTCGAGGGCGTCCTCGATGGCGACCCGCAGGTCGTCGTCGGTGTCGGAGTCCCACCCGAGCTCCTGGACGACCATGCCTTTGACCAGGCCGAGTCGCGCGGCCGGACCCGCGGGGGCGTCGGTGTGTGTGGAACCGCCACCAGCGGTCGCGCTCAACGGTCTCCTCCAAGCTGTCGGCGCCGGCGGTACGGTCGATCGCCCCCGGCTCAGTGGTGGTAGTCCAGCGGACTCCGACCCGCGGCGCAACCCGTCCCGAGGGTCGGGCCTACCCGTGGGTAGATTTCACGCCGCCGGAGCGCGTGACACGATGAACAGGTGAGTGAGACTTCTGCCGTCGCTCCTGCGGCCAACTCCGGGTCGCCGAGCGAGCCTGCACAGACGCGTGCCGTCATCCACGAGGGCCTGCCGACCCAGCTCCCCGACATCGATCCGGAGGAGACCCAGGAGTGGCTGGACTCCTTCGACGACCTCACCCGGGCGCACGGTCGTGAGCGCGCCCGCTACATCATGCTGCGGCTCCTCGAGCGCGCCCGCGAGAAGCAGGTCGGCGTTCCTGCACTGCGCAGCACCGACTTCATCAACACCATCCCGCCCGAGCGGGAGCCCTGGTTCCCCGGCGACGAGGAGATGGAGCGACGCATCCGGCGCCTGATCCGCTGGAACGCCGCGGTGATGGTGTCCTCGGCCAACCGCAAGGGCCTCGAGGTCGGCGGCCACATCGCGACGTACGCCTCGGCGGCCAGCCTCTACGAGGTCGGCTACAACCACTTCTTCCGCGGCAAGGACCACCCGGGCGGCGGCGACCAGCTGTTCATCCAGGGGCATGCCTCACCGGGCATCTACGCACGGGCCTACCTGATGAAGCGGCTCAGCTCCGACCAGCTGCACCGGTTCCGCCAGGAGGTGCAGCACGGCCCGGGCAAGGGCCTGTCGTCCTACCCCCACCCACGGCTGATGCCGGAGTTCTGGGAGTTCCCGACGGTCTCCATGGGCCTGGCGGCGCTGAACTCGATCTACCAGGCCCGCTTCAACCGCTACCTGCACAACCGGGGCATCAAGGACACCAGCGACCAGCGCGTCTACGCGTTCCTCGGCGACGGCGAGATGGGCGAGCCCGAGTCGCTGGGGGCCATCGGTCTGGCTGCGCGGGAGGAGCTCGACAACCTCACCTTCGTGATCAACTGCAACCTCCAGCAGCTCGACGGTCCGGTGCGGGGCGACGGCAAGATCATCCAGGAGCTGGAGTCCTTCTTCCGCGGCGCCGGCTGGAACGTGATCAAGGTCGTGTGGGGTCGCGAGTGGGACTCCCTGCTGGCCCAGGACGTCGACGGCGCCCTGGTCAACCAGATGAACCGCACCCCCGACGGCCAGTTCCAGACCTACTCGGTCGAGAGCGGCGCCTACATCCGCGAGCACTTCTTCGGGGCCGACGCGCGGCTGCGCAAGATGGTCGAGGGCATGAGCGACGAGGAGATCGAGCTCCTGCCCCGCGGCGGCCACGACTACCGCAAGGTGTACGCCGCCTTCGACGCCGCCTCCAAGCACGTCGGCCAGCCGACGGTGATCCTCGCCCACACCATCAAGGGCTGGACGATCGACGCCCTGGAGGGCAAGAACGCCACCCACCAGATGAAGAAGCTGAACACCACGACCCTCAAGGCGTTCCGCGACCGGCTCGAGCTGCCGATCACCGACCAGGACATCGACGAGCACTACGAGTTCGACGGCTCGGCGCCGTTCTACCACCCGGGTGAGGGCTCGGCGGAGCTCGAGTACCTCCGTGACCGGCGCCGCGAGCTCGGTGGCGGCGTGCCGATGCGGCGCGTGAACCCGCGCTCCATCACGCTGCCCGGCGACGGGATGTACGACGAGCTGAAGCAGGGGTCCGGGAAGCAGAAGATCGCCACCACGATGGCGCTGGTCCGCCTGCTCAAGGACCTGATGAAGGACAAGGAGATCGGGCACCGGATCGTGCCGATCGCGCCGGACGAGTACCGCACGTTCGGCATGGACTCGATGTTCAGCTCCGCGAAGATCTACAACCCCGCCGGCCAGCTCTACGAGTCGGTCGACCGCAAGCTCCTGCTGGCGTGGAAGGAGTCGCCCGCAGGGTCAGATGCTGCACGAGGGCATCTCGGAGGCGGGCTGCGTCGCGTCCGCCACGGCCGCCGGGTCGGCGTACTCCACGCACGGCGAGCCGATGATCCCCTTCTACATCTTCTACTCGATGTTCGGCTTCCAGCGCACCGGCGACTCCATCTGGGCGATGGCCGACCAGCTGGCCCGCGGCTTCCTGATCGGCGCGACGGCCGGGCGTACGACGCTCACGGGCGAGGGCCTGCAGCACGCCGACGGGCACTCACCACTGCTGGCGCTGACCAACCCCGCCGTCGTCCACTACGACCCGGCGTTCGCCTACGAGGTCGCCTACATCGTGCAGAACGGCCTCGAGCGGATGTACGGCTCCACCGCCGACCACCCGCACGGCGAGGACGTCATCTACTACCTGACGGTCTACAACGAGCCGATCAGCATGCCCGCGCAGCCCGCCGACCTCGACGTGGACGGGCTGCTGCGCGGCCTCTACCGCCTCGCCGAGGCGCCGGGCGGTCTCGCGGAGGACGCGCCGCGGGTGCAGCTGTTCGCCAGCGGTGTGGGCGTGCCCTGGATCCAGCGGGCCCAGCAGCTGCTGGCCGACGACTGGGGCGTCGCCGCCGACCTGTGGTCCGTCACGTCGTGGAACGAGCTGTCCCGCGAGGCGCTGGGCGTCGAGGAGTGGAACCTGATGCACCCGCTCGACGAGCAGCGCACGCCGTACCTCACCGACAAGCTCAAGGATGCGGCCGGGCCGGTCGTCGCGGTCAGCGACTACATGCGCGCCGTGCCCCAGCAGCTGGCCCGGTGGGTGCCGCAGCGCTTCCACGCGCTCGGCGCCGACGGTTTCGGCTTCGCCGACACCAGGCCCGCCGCGCGCCGGTACTTCAAGATCGACGCCGAGTCGGTCGTGTGCCAGGCGCTCTCCGCGCTCGCCGAGGAGGGCCGGATCGGTCGTGACACCGTCCAGAAGGCGCTCGACCACTACCGGATCGACGACCCCACGGCCGTCTCGGGCGTGAAGCAGGAGGGCGGCGACGCCTGACGCCGTGGTCAGGAGGTCTGTGTCACCCCCGCGACAGAGGAGGATCTCCCGCACCTGGTGCCGGGGATCCTCCTCCGATCCCAGGACTCGTCGAGTCGTCGAATCTCGCCGCCTCGGGTGAGACCATCGAGCCGCGAGGCCCCAGGAGGCGGGGTCGGATCGGGGGCCCGCCAGATGGGTCGACGGCGGAGCAGGTGGTCCGCAGCAGCCGCGGCTCTCCTGGCCTTGACGGCGTGCGGAACGCAGAGGTCCTCCCCCACGGCCGCCCGCCGACACCGGGGACGGACCCGATGCGGGCCGGTGACACGACGGCGCCGACGGCTGCCGTCAGCAGGGTCCGCGTCTCGTCGACGGACGGGCATGTCGAGGTCGGGATCTCCCACGTCGAGATGGTCTCGCCATCAGACCATCGTCCTGGTCTGAGAACCAGGCGGCTGGCGCGTCCAGTCGAGCCGATGACCGCCGCGCTCAGGCGCCCTCGACGGCCGCCAGCGGGGCCGGGGCGTCGGCGCCGCGCTGCAGCAGTCGGCGCCAGCGAGCACGGGAGTACGCCGCCGGCCGCGTGGTCCTGACGAAGTCGTGGAGCACCTTCACGAACAGGTCCGGATGGTCCTTGTGGGGGAAGTGGCCGGAGCTCGGGAGGATCTCGATCCGCGCCGCCGGCGCCAGCTCGGCCGCCCGCGCGGCATGGCTGGTGGGGATCACCCGGTCCTCGGCGCCCCAGATCACACACATCGGCATCGCCTCGGTGAGGTAGGCGCGGTCGGCCATGGTGACGATCTGGCCCTGCCAGTCCACCACCGCGCGGACGACGTGCCGGATCGCGGCGCGCGCCGAGGGGTCGCGGAACGACTCGTAGATCGCCGCCACCTCGTCGAAGTCGCGGAACTCCTTCAACCCGGTGCGTGACAGCGCCCGCAGACCCGCCGTACCCAGGTGTCGGACGCCGGGCAGCGTGAGCAGCCCCATCACCTGGTAGAAGCCGGTCGTCGTGATCGCCCGGATCGCCGCCGAGACCTCGGGGCCGAGACCGCCGGAGCCCACCAGGACGAGGCGCTCGGTGCGCTCGGGGAACTGGTAGGCGAACTGCATCGCCACCCCGCCCCCGAAGCTGTGGCCGACGACCGTCGCCTTGTCGACGCCGAGGACGGTGAGCAGGTCGCGCATGCCGTTGGCGAAGCCGCCGACGCTGTAGTCCGCCCGCGGCTTGTCGGACAACCCGTGGCCGAGCAGGTCGGGCGCGATGACGGTGTAGCGGCGGGCGAGACCGTCGATCACGGGCAGCCAGGTCCGGTGGTCGCAGCCGAGGCCGTGCAGGAGCAGGACGGCCGGACCGGTGCCCGACCTTCACGAAGGCCCGGCGATGCCCGTGGATCGTCACGTACTGCACGCGGTGCTGGCGCTTCGGCAACGTCGCTCTCCTGTCGCGGTCCTGCCGGATTCAACCAGACGTACCCACCGTATGTAAGACGACAACCCTGTGTTCACACGGGATTCCTCGGGACCTTGGTCCTCTGTCGGCCGCCCGTGACACCGTGCAGCGCCGTCACTAGGGTCGAGCCGTGACCGTCGCAGCCGTGCCGGAGCCCGCCGAGAGCGGTGCCGGGCTCCCCCACGAGGCGTCGCGGGAGCGCGCGGCGGCGGCGCTACGCCGCTCGACCGGCTCCCTGAGCAGCGCCGCCATGTCGCGGATGCTCACCGACATGCCCTGGTTCGGGGACCTCACCGCCGAGAGCCGCTCCTGGGTCGGACAGATCCTCCAGGCCGGCATCCAGGGCTTCGTCGACTGGTTCCGGCTCGGCGACGACGCCGCCGCGCCCGGCGACACCGCGGCCGCCGTCTTCGGGGCCGCTCCGCGCACCCTGACCGGCGTGATCACGCTCGGGCAGACCGTCGACCTGGTCCGGCTGGGCATCGAGGTGGTGGAGTCCCACGTGGACGAGGTCGTGGACCCCGTCGACGCCCCGGCCGTGCACGCCGCGGTGCTGCGCTACGCCCGCGAGGTCGCGTTCGCCACGGCCGAGGTCTACGCGAGGGCGGCCGAGGCGCGAGGGGCGTGGGACGCCCGCCTCGAGGCACTGGTGGTCGACTCCGTGCTGCGCGCCGAGGCCGACGAGGCGGTGGCCTCGAGGGCCAGCGCGCTGGGCTGGGCCCACCGCGACGGGGTGACCGTCGTCCTCGGGAACGCCCCGTCCCAGCGCAGCGAGGACCTCTTCGACCAGGTACGCCGTGCGGCTCGGGTCGCGGGCATGGATGCCCTGTGCGCCACGCAGGGTGACCGGCTGGTCGTGATCCTCGGCGGCGCAGCCGACGCCGACAAGGCGGCCCACGCCGTCGTCCGCTTCTTCGGCGACGGTCCGGTCGTGGTCGGTCCCCGGGCCGAGGACCTGGCCTCCGCCCACGCGTCCGCGCGGGCCGCCCTGTCCGGGCTCCGGGCAGCCGTCGGCTGGCCGGACGCTCCCCGGCCGGTGTGCCACCGACGACCTCCTGCCCGAGCGCGTCCTCGCCGGGGACGGCCACGCCCGCCGCCATCTGGTGGAGGAGGTCTTCGTCCCGCTGCTCGAGGCGGGCTCGGCGCGCGGGAACACGCTCATCGACACGCTGACGGCGTACTTCCAGCACGGGCAGTCGCTGGAGGCCACGGCTCGCGCACTCTTCGTGCACCCCAACACGGTGCGCTACCGGCTCCGGCAGGCCGCCGACGTGACCGGGCTCTCGGCCACCGACGCCCGCGAGGCGCTCACCCTGCAGCTGGCGCTCGTGCTCGGGCGGCAGTCGCGCCGCAGTGCGGGCTCCGCGAGCTCGGACACCGGGCCGACATTGTAGGAACCCTACAAAGATCGGGGGGTGAGTTTCGTGCGCGCCCGATGGGCGTGGGCGCGGCCGGACCCGGAAGGCTGGACCCGTGCTCGTCATCGTCGCTCCCGGCCAGGGAGCCCAGTCCCCCGGCTTCCTCACCCCCTGGCTCGAGGACCCCACCTTCGCCTCCCGGTTCGCCTGGCTCTCGACGGTCGCGGACCTCGATCTGGCCCACTACGGCACCGAGGCCGACGCCGAGACCATCCGCGACACCAAGATCGCCCAGCCCCTCCTGGTGGCCACCGGGCTGATCGCGGCGCTCGAGCTGTTCCCCCACCCCGCGGACGCCTTCAGCCAGATCGGCGCGGTCGCCGGCCACAGCGTCGGCGAGATCGCGGCGGCGGCCGGCGCCCGGGCGATCACCGCCGAGCAGGCGATGGTGCTGGTCCGCGAGCGCGGCAACGCCATGGCCGCTGCCGCTGCGGTGACACCGACCGGCATGACAGCCGTCCTCGGCGGTGACCGCGACGAGGTCCTCGCTGCGCTCGAGGCCCACGGACTCACGCCGGCCAACGACAACGGCCCCGGCCAGATCGTGGCCGCCGGCACCCTGGAGCAGCTCCAGGCCTTCGCCGACGCCCCGCCCGCGAAGGCGCGGCTGATGCCGCTCAGCGTGGCCGGCGCGTTCCACACCGAGCACATGGCACCGGCCGTCGGCCGGATGGCGACGCTCGCCCGGTCGGTGTCGACGCACGACCCGCGCACGCCGTTGATCTCCAACCGGGACGGTCAGATCGTGCACGACGGACGCGAGGTCGTGGCGCGGATCGTCGGCCAGATCGCCGCCCCCGTGCGCTGGGACCTGTGCATGGAGACGATGTCCGACCTCGGGGTCACCGGGATGCTCGAGATGCCACCGGCCGGCACCCTGGCCGGCATCGCCAAACGGGCGCTGCCCGGCGTCGAGACCTTCGCGCTCAAGACCCCGGACCAGCTCGACGACGCCCGTGCCTTCTGCGCCAAGCACGGTGAGGCCTCGATGATCGAGACCACGCCGACCTGGCTGATGGTGGTCTCACCGATGAAGGGCACCTTCCACCGCTCGGCCGAGGCCGCCGCGGCCGACATGCTGGCTCCCGGTGCCGCCGTCGGCGACGTCGCCAGCTCGCGGGACCGGACCGAGGTCCGGGCCGCGCACGGCGGCCAGGTGGTCGAGTGGCTCGTCGAGGACGGCGACCTGGTCTCGCCGGGTCAGCCCCTGGTCCGGCTGCACCCCGAGGGAGCAGCCTGATGGCCGTCATCGACGTCGACGCCGGTTCGCCGTACGCCGCCGTGCTGGGGATCGGCAGCTACCGTCCGTCCCTCGTCGTCCCCAACGCCGACATCGTCGAGGCGATCGACTCCAGCGACGAGTGGATCCAGCAGCGGTCCGGGATCAAGCAGCGCCGCTTCGCCACGCCCGAGGAGACCGTGCAGATGATGTCGGTCTCGGCCTCGCGTGATGCCATCGAGCGCGCCGGCATCGTCCCCGGAGCAGATCGACTGCGTGATCGTCGCGACCGTCTCCCACATGCTCCAGACGCCCGCGATCGCGCCCGCCATCGCCTACGAGCTGGGGACCAACCAGGCGGCGGCCTTCGACATCTCCGCGGCCTGCGCCGGCTTCTGCCACGGGCTCGCGCTGGCCGACCAGATGGTGCGCGGAGGCGGTGCCGGCCACGTCCTCGTGATCGGGGTCGAGCGGCTCTCGGACATCACCGACTCCACCGACCGCGGGACGGCGTTCATCTTCGCCGACGGTGCCGGAGCGGCCGTGGTCGGTCCCAGCGACACCCCGGGCATCGGACCGGTCGTCTGGGGCTCCGACGGCGAGCAGTACGACCTGATCCGGCAGAAGGAGGACTGGCGCGACGTGATCGCCGCCGGGAAGTCCGAGATGCCCAACCTGACGATGCTGGGCAACCCGGTCTTCCGCTGGGCGTCGTTCACGATGGCCAAGATCGGGCAGCAGACGCTCGAGCGTTCCGGTCTCACCGTCGACGACCTCGACGTCTTCGTGCCCCACCAGGCCAACATGCGGATCATCGACGCGATGGCCCGCGCCATGAAGCTTCCCGAGCGGGTGCAGATCGCCCGCGACATCGCCGAGCAGGGCAACACCTCGGCGGCCTCCATTCCCCTGGCCCTCGACCGGATGATCGACGAGGGACAGGCCCGCAGCGGGGACACCGCGCTGCTGATCGCGTTCGGTGCCGGCCTGGCGTATGCCGCCCAGGTCATCACCGTTCCGTGACCGCACTCCCGGCCCGTCCGGGAACCCACCCAACACCACCCCTGGTGACGACAGAGAGCAGGAACCACAGCATGGCCACCACCGAAGAGATCCGTACCGACCTCGCCGAGATCGTCAACGAGGTCGCGGGTATCCCCGTCGAGGACGTCCAGCTCGACAAGTCCTTCGTCGACGACCTGGACGTCGACTCGCTGTCCATGGTCGAGGTCGTCGTGGCCGCCGAGGAGAAGTTCGGCGTGTCCATCCCCGACGACGAGGTGAAGAACCTGAAGACCGTCGGTGACGCCGTCTCGTTCATCGAGAACGCCCAAGGCTGACCGCGGGGCACTCGCCCACCGCACATCCATCCACCGAGCATTCGCGAGGACCACATGTCGAAGAAGCGTGTCGTCGTCACCGGACTGGGGACGACCTCCCCCGTCGGTGGCGATGTCTCGTCCACCTGGGACGCCCTGGTCAAGGGCCAGTCGGGCGTCCGCCACCTCGACGACCCCTGGGCCGAGGACCTGCCCGTCAAGATCGCGGGCCGGATCGCGGTCGAGCCGACCGAGGTGCTGGAGCGCGTCAAGGCGCGCCGGCTGGACCGTTCGTCCCAGTTCGCCATGGTCGCCGCCATGGAGGCGTGGGCCGACTCCGGGCTCGAGGGCTCCGACGTCGACGGCGACCGGGTGGGCGTCGCGATGGCGTCGGGGATCGGCGGCGTGATCACGTTGCTGCAGAACTACGACGTGCTCAAGGAGAAGGGTCCGCGCCGGGTCTCGCCGCTCGCCGTACCCATGCTGATGCCGAACGCCCCGGCGGCGAACATCAGCCTGTACGTCGGCGCCCGCGCCGCGGTGAACACGCCGGTCTCGGCCTGCGCCTCCGGCAACGAGGGCATCTCCCTGGCACTCGACCAGATCCGGCTCGGCCGGGCCGACGTCGTCCTCGCCGGCGGCACGGAGGCTGCGATCCACCCGCTGCCGATGGCGGCGTTCGCGAACATGATGGCGTTGTCGAAGAACGCCGGCGACCCGACCACCGTCTCGCGACCGTGGGACGTGGCGCGTGACGGCTTCGTGCTCGGCGAGGGCGCCGGAGTGCTCGTGCTGGAGTCCGAGGAGCACGCCAGGGCACGGGGCGCGAGGATCTACGCCGAGGTGCTGGGCGCCGGCATCACCGCCGACTCCCACGACATCGCCCAGCCCGACCCCGCCGGGCGCGGGGGCGCCCGGGCGATCGTGCGGGCCCTGCAGGAGTCCGAGATCAGCGCGTCCGACATCGCTCACATCAACGCCCACGCCACCTCGACGCCTCAGGGCGACATCGCGGAGGGCCTGATGATCCACGCGACCCTCGGCTCCCACGCCGACCAGGTCGTGGTGACCAGCACCAAGTCGATGACCGGCCACCTGCTGGGCGGCGCGGGCGCTCTCGAGGCGATCGCGACGGTCCTGGCCCTCCACCACCGGGTCAGCCCACCGACGATCAACCTCGACGACAAGGACCCCCAGGTCGAGCTGGACATCCCCACCTCGGCCCGCGACCTGCCGTCGGGCGACATCGCAGCGCTCAACAACTCCTTCGGCTTCGGTGGCGCCAACGTCGCCGTCGCGTTCGGATCCGTGTCATGACCGCCGTCGCCACCAAGCCGCCGCGCACCGAGGACCCGCGTCACCCGCTGCACCGGCTGACCGCGCTCCTCGACGAAGGCACGCTGCGCCTGATCAGCCCCGAGGACGACTGCGGCATGCTCGCCGCGGTCGGGCGGGTGCACGGCCGGCGGGTGGTCGTCTTCTGCTCCGACGCGACCGTGATGGGCGGCGCGATGGGCGACGAGGGCTGCAAGGTCGTCGTCAACGCCTACCACCGGGCGATGACGGAGGGCACGCCGATCATCGGTCTCTGGCACTCCGGTGGCGCCCGGCTGGCAGAGGGCGTGCTCTCCCTGCACGCGGTCGGCCGGATCTTCCAGGTGATGACCCAGGCGTCGGGCAAGATCCCCCAGATCTCCGTGGTGCTCGGCCCGGCCGCGGGTGGCGCGGCGTACGGCCCGGCCCTCACCGACGTGGTGATCCTCGGCCCCGAGGGCCGGATCTTCGTGACCGGGCCCGACGTCGTGCGGTCGGTGACCGGCGAGGACGTCGACATGCTGCGTCTGGGCGGTCCCGAGCCCCATGGACGCCGCTCCGGCGTGGTCCACATCCTGACCGAGAGCGAGCAGGAGGCCCTGGACCGCGCTCGGACCGTCGCCTCCCTCTTCGGCTCACAGGGTCAGCTGGACGTCGCGGCCGTCGAGGACCGCGACCTGTCCGAGATGCTGCCGGAGTCCAAGAAGCGTGCCTACGACGTGCACCCGCTCGTCGCGGCCGTCCTCGACGACGGCACGATGCAGGAGCTCCACGAGCGGTGGGCCCCCAACATCGTCACCGCACTGGGCCGCCTCGGCGGCCGCACCGTCGGGGTGGTGGCCAACAACCCGCTCCGGCTCGGTGGCTGCCTCGACTCGCTGTCGGCCGAGAAGGCCTCCCGCTTCGTGCGGCTGTGCGACTCGCTGGGCGTCCCTCTGGTGGTCCTGGTCGACGTACCCGGCTACCTGCCCGGCGTCGGCCAGGAGTGGGACGGCGTCGTACGCCGGGGCGCGAAGCTGCTGCACGCGTTCGGGGAGTGCGTGGTCCCGCGGGTGACGTTGGTGACGCGCAAGACCTACGGTGGCGCCTACATCGCCATGAACTCCCGCGCCCTGGGTGCGACGAAGGTCTTCGCCTGGCCCGGGGCCGAGGTGGCGGTGATGGGTGCGGTGGCGGCGATCCGCGTCCTGCACCGGCGCAAGCTGGCCGAGGTGGCGCCGGAGATCCGACCGCAGGTGGAGGCCGAGCTGGCCGCCGAGCACGAGCGTCAGGCCGGCGGCGTCGCCAAGGCTGTCGAGATCGGGGTGGTCGACGAGGTCGTCGAGCCGGCCGCGACCAGGTCGGCGATCGCCCGCGCGATCGACCACGCAGTGCAGCGTGACGGCGTACGCCGAGGGGCGCACGGCAACATCCCGTTGTGAGGGGTGCGCCCTACACGACGTGGTGCAGCCACCGCACCGGCGCACCCTCGCCGGCGTGACGGAACGTCTCCAGCTCGTCGTCCCAGGGCTTGCCGAGCAGCTTGTCGATCTCGTGGAGCAGCGTGGTGTCTCCCAGGGCAGCCTTGACCACCGCGGCCTTCAGCCGGTCCTCGGGGATCATCAGGTCGCCGTGGAGCCCGGTGACGGCGTGGAAGACGCCGAGGTCGGGGGTGTAGGAGAAGCGGGCGCCCTCGGACTGGGCCGTCGGGTCCTCGGTGACCTCGAAGCGCAGGTGGTTCCAGCCCCGCAGGGCGGAGGCGATCGCGGCGGCGGTGCCGGGCTCGCCGGAGAACGACAGCTCGGCGCGGTAGGTGCCTGCCTGGGCCGGCTGCGGCGACCACTCGAGGTCCACAGCAGCGCCGAGCACGCCACCGACCGCCCACTCGAGGTGCGGGCAGAGTGCCGAGGGCGCGGAGTGCACGAACAACACGCCACGCGTCGTCGGGACGGGGCGGCTGGTGGTGGGTGCGGTCACCGGTGTTCTCCTTCATCCGCGGCATCGGAGCGACGCCTTCCCCAGCGGGCTCGGACACGGATGAGTGAACGGTGTGACACCTGTGTAGTTGTGCAGCCATTGTGACCGATGGGACCGCCAAACGCCAGCAGGGTCGGCCACGGGGCGAGCCGCCTTGCGCGCCGGCCGGCTGCGGCGCCCTTCCGGCGTGCCACCGCGGCTCCCGCCGCGTCGGCACGCCCTCAGTCGAGGCGCTTCTCGAGGATCTCGGCGCGGTCGGCGGCGTCGGTGAGGTCCTGTGAGTCCACGGCGTGGGTGCGGTGGAACCAGGCCAGCGCCTCGGTCTCGCGGCCGGCGGACTCCAAGGTGTCGGCATAGGCGTACCGCAGGCGCACCACCCACGGCTCCCGGCTCTTCGACTGCAGCGGAGCGAGCTCCAGGGTCCGGAGCGCCGCGTCGAGCTGACCCATGTCGCGCCTGGCTCCGGCCTCGACCAGTGTCATCTCCGCCTTCGCTGCGGAGCTGAAGTTGGCCACCGCGGGGCTCTTGGCCAGCTTGAGGGCCTGCTCGGGGTGACCCAACGCCCGCTGGCAGTCGGCCATGATGGGCAGGTAGTCGGTGGCACCGTTCATCCGCTTGGCGGCACGCAGCTCGGCGAGCGCCTCGGCGTAGTGCCCGGCCGCGTACGCCGCCTCGCCGGTCGCCTCGCGCACCACCGCGAGCCGGGAGGCGCGAGCCCGCGCAGCGAGGGTGTGCTGGTAGGCCGTCTCGGGGTCGGTGTCGATCAGCACGCCGGCCGCGGCCAGGTGGCGGGCGATGCGCAGGGCCAGCTTGTCCGGAAGGCCCTTCAGCTGCGCGCTGACCGAGCGGTCGAGCTCACGGCCGGTGATGTCCTCGGGCAGCGGCGGACCGTCGTACCGCTCCTGGTCGACCGTGCGGGGCCCCTGCTCGGAGGCCGACCGGGACCAGTCGCCCTTGCGGGGCGGACGTCCCGACGAGGACGAGCCGCGGCCCTGCCCGCCGCGCGAGGAGTCCGAGCGGCCCCGGCCACCGTCGGAACGGGGCTTGTCGGAACGGGGCTTGCTCGAGCGTGGCTTGTCCGAGCGGCTGCTTCCCGTCGGCCGGCTCGTGCCCGATCGCCCACCCTGGGAGCCGCGCCGCGGGGCTCCCTCATTCGACTGACGACCGTCTGCCACGTCCGCTTCCTCCTCGAAGAACTGCTCGGTGCGGGGCGCCGAACTCGCCCCACGATAGCGATGGGGGCCATCCGAAGATGGCCCCCATCGATAAGAAGATGTTCGGCGGCGTCCTACTCTCCCACATCCTGTCGGGTGCAGTACCATTGGCGCTGGCTGGCTTAACTTCCGGGTTCGGGATGGGTCCGGGTGTTTCCCTGCCGCTATGGCCGCCGTAACGTGGTGAACCGTTGTTCTGTTGTGTACAGATGACCCCGGTGTCCCCCGGTTTGGTGGGGGGTGGGTTGTTGGTTCAGATTCTGGGTAGTGGACGCGGTGTTTGTTGTAGTTGGTGGGTGGGTGACAAGCCCTCGGCCTATTAGTACCGGTCGGCTGGGCATTGCTGCTGTACACCTCCGGCCTATCAATCCCGTGGTCTGCGGGTGGCCTTACCCCATCTTGTGGGTGGGAAACCTTATCTTGAAATGTGCTTCCCGCTTAGATGCGTTCAGCGGTTATCACGTCCGGACGTAGCTAACCAGCGGTGCCCCTGGCGGGACAACTGGCACACCAGAGGTTCGTCCATCCCGGTCCTCTCGTACTAGGGACAGCTTTTCTCAAGTTTCCTGCGCGCGCGGCGGATAGGGACCGAACTGTCTCACGACGTTCTAAACCCAGCTCGCGTGCCGCTTTAATGGGCGAACAGCCCAACCCTTGGGACCTACTCCAGCCCCAGGATGCGACGAGCCGACATCGAGGTGCCAAACCATCCCGTCGATATGGACTCTTGGGGAAGATCAGCCTGTTATCCCCGGGGTACCTTTTATCCGTTGAGCGACACCCCATCCACATGGTGGTGCCGGATCACTAGTTCCGACTTTCGTCCCTGCTCGACATGTCTGTCTCACAGTCAAGCTCCCTTGTGCACTTACACTCGTCACCTGATTGCCAACCAGGCTGAGGGAACCTTTGAGCGCCTCCGTTACATTTTAGGAGGCAACCGCCCCAGTTAAACTACCCATCAGGCACTGTCCCTGGCCCAGATCATGGGCCTAGGTTAGACATCTAATACGACCAGAGTGGTATTTCAACGTTGACTCCGCCCTCACTGGCGTGAGGGTTTCACAGTCTCCCACCTATCCTACACAAGCCGTACCAAACACCAATACCAAACTATAGTAAAGGTCCCGGGGTCTTTCCGTCCTGCCGCGCGTAACGAGCATCTTTACTCGTACTGCAATTTCGCCGAGTCCATGGTTGAGACAGCGCCCAAGTCGTTACTCCATTCGTGCAGGTCGGAACTTACCCGACAAGGAATTTCGCTACCTTAGGATGGTTATAGTTACCACCGCCGTTTACTGGGGCTTAAGTTCGAAGCTTCACCTCCACCGAAGTGGGGTTGACTCGTCCCCTTAACCTTCCAGCACCGGGCAGGAGTCAGTCCGTATACATCGTCTTGCGACTTCGCACGGACCTGTGTTTTTAGTAAACAGTCGCTTGGGCCTGGTCTCTGCGACCCTTCACGCTTCCCCCAGCTAGTGGGTTCACGCTCCGGGTCCCCCTTCTCCCGAAGTTACGGGGGCATTTTGCCGAGTTCCTTAACCATGGTTGTCTCGATCGCCTTGGTATTCTCTACCTGATCACCTGAGTCGGTTTGGGGTACGGGCGGCGCATGGCTCGCTAGAGGTTTTTCTTGGCAGCATAGGATCACCCACTTCGCCGTAGACGGCTCCGCGTCAGATCTCACACTCCACATTGAAGTGAGGGCGGCGGATTTGCCTACCACCCGTGCTACGTCCTTGCCCGTGGTCTACCATCGCCACGGTTGGGCTACCTTCCTGCGTCACCCCATCGCTTGACTACTACCGGTTCGGGTCCCACGCTCTGCCCCACCGCCGCGCCCCGAAGGGTCTGGTCGGTGAGGTTTCGGATGGTTAGCATCACCGGGTTCGTCAGGGGCGCCATGTTGCCGGTACGGGAATATCAACCCGTTGTCCATCGACTACGCCTGTCGGCCTCGCCTTAGGTCCCGACTTACCCAGGGCAGATTAGCTTGACCCTGGAACCCTTGATCATTCGGCGCACGTGTTTCTCACACGTGATTCGCTACTCATGCCTGCATTCTCACTCGTGCCGCCTCCACCCCTGGATCACTCCGGGACTTCACTGGCGGCACGACGCTCCCCTACCCATCCACACACCTGAACCAACCGGGACAGGCCCGGCGGCTTGGTACACGCGTGAATGCCATAGCTTCGGCGGATGACTTGAGCCCCGCTACATTGTCGGCGCGGAATCACTTGACCAGTGAGCTATTACGCACTCTTTCAAGGGTGGCTGCTTCCAAGCCAACCTCCTGGTTGTCACTGCGACTCCACATCCTTTTCCACTTAGTCACCGCTTAGGGGCCTTAGCTGATGGTCTGGGCTGTTTCCCTCTCGACTACGGAGCTTATCCCCCGCAGTCTCACTGCTGCGCTCTGACTTACCGGCATTCGGAGTTTGGCTAACGTCAGTAACCTGGTCGGGCCCATCGGCTATCCAGTGCTCTACCTCCGGCAAGAAACACGCAACGCTGCACCTAAATGCATTTCGGGGAGAACCAGCTATCACGGAGTTTGATTGGCCTTTCACCCCTATCCACAGGTCATCCCCCCAGTTTTCAACCTAGGTGGGTTCGGTCCTCCACGTCGTCTTACCGACGCTTCAACCTGCCCATGGATAGATCACTCCGCTTCGGGTCTTGATCGTGCTACTCAACGCCAAATAAATGGCTACGCCCTGTTAGGACTCGCTTTCGCTACGGCTCCCCCACACGGGTTAACCTCGCAACACAACACAAACTCGCAGGCTCATTCTTCAAAAGGCACGCCATCACCCACCCACCCCTGCCACAAGGACAGAAATGTCAGGCTCTGACGGATTGTAGGCACACGGTTTCAGGTACTATTTCACTCCCCGCCAGGGGTACTTTTCACCTTTCCCTCACGGTACTTGTCCGCTATCGGTCATCAAGAAGTATTTAGGCTTGACGGGTGGTCCCGCCAGATTCACACGGAATTTCACGAGTTCCGTGTTACTTGGGAAACGCGTTCACGAAGAGTACAGCTTATGCTTACGGGACTATCACCCTCTACGGTGCCACTTTCCAATGGACTTCAACTTCACCACACCTTTTTGACTCCGCAACCGGCCGGCAGACCAGTAACAAACACGCCCCACAACCCCGCACACACAACCCCTGCCGGGTCTCACATGTGCACGGTTTAGCCTCCTCCGCTTTCGCTCGCCACTACTCACGGAATCACTATTGTTTTCTCTTCCTACCGGTACTGAGATGTTTCACTTCCCGGTGTTCCCTCCACACACCCTATTTCATTCAGGCGCGGGTAACTGGACATGACTCCAGCTGGGTTTCCCCATTCGGACACCCCCGGATCAACGCTCGGTTGCCAACTCCCCAGGGCTTATCGCAGGCTCCTACGTCCTTCATCGGCTCTTGATGCCAAGGCATCCACCATGTGCCCTTCACAGCTTGTCACACACACCACCAACCCCACCCACCCCCCCACAACACCCAACACGAAAAAGACCCCACCGACCCGACCGAAGCCAGGAACAGCAGAGCCCTCAACACATTCGACACCGTGAACCAGCCACGCGACCAGTCCATTGAAACCAGCCACGTGAACAGTCACAGGAGATGAACCAGGTATGGCAGTGCACACAACACACTACAAAGATGCTCGCGTCCACTATCCAGATCTCAAACAACAACCCCACACCGACCCGAGGCCCGCACACGCAGACCCCGACTCGGCCGGGTCACCTCCGGGTACGAAACCCGGACCGAAGCCCCAGACCACTCCCCGCTACCGGGAAGGCGGCCTGATTCCTCAGAACCCCAACAGTGTGCCCCCACCCACCCCGACCAGACACCGGGACGCCCTCGGCCGGCAGACGCCGACCGACCACGTCCCAGACCAGGTCTGAGCACACGGGCAGGGGAATGTCGATGATTCCACTAGTGAACACCACCACGGTGCCGACACCACTGCGCCCATCCCTGGACAAACCAGGTCCGGACAACCCCAGCAGACGCTGGGGCACGGGTGCCGATCAGGGCGTGTGCTCCTTAGAAAGGAGGTGATCCAGCCGCACCTTCCGGTACGGCTACCTTGTTACGACTTCGTCCCAATCGCCAGCCCCACCTTCGACCACTCCCCCCAGCAAGCTGGTTGGGCCATGGGCTTCGGGTGTTGCCGACTTTCGTGACGTGACGGGCGGTGTGTACAAGGCCCGGGAACGTATTCACCGCAGCGTTGCTGATCTGCGATTACTAGCGACTCCGACTTCATGGGGTCGAGTTGCAGACCCCAATCCGAACTGAGACCGGCTTTTTGGGATTCGCTCCCCCTCACGGGATCGCAGCCCTTTGTACCGGCCATTGTAGCATGCGTGAAGCCCTGGACATAAGGGGCATGATGACTTGACGTCATCCCCACCTTCCTCCGAGTTGACCCCGGCAGTCTCCCATGAGTCCCCAGCCACCCCGAAGGGTGCTGCTGGCAACATGGGACGAGGGTTGCGCTCGTTGCGGGACTTAACCCAACATCTCACGACACGAGCTGACGACAGCCATGCACCACCTGTACACCGACTAAAAGGGGCTCTATCTCTAGAGCTTTCCGGCGTATGTCAAACCCAGGTAAGGTTCTTCGCGTTGCATCGAATTAATCCGCATGCTCCGCCGCTTGTGCGGGCCCCCGTCAATTCCTTTGAGTTTTAGCCTTGCGGCCGTACTCCCCAGGCGGGGCGCTTAATGCGTTAGCTGCGGCACGGAACCCGTGGAATGGATCCCACACCTAGCGCCCAACGTTTACGGTGTGGACTACCAGGGTATCTAATCCTGTTCGCTCCCCACACTTTCGCTCCTCAGCGTCAGGACATGCCCAGAGAACCGCCTTCGCCACCGGTGTTCCTCCTGATATCTGCGCATTTCACCGCTACACCAGGAATTCCGTTCTCCCCTGCATACCTCCAGTCTGCCCGTATCGAAAGCAAGCCACCAGTTAAGCCAGTGGATTTCACTCCCGACGCGACAAACCGCCTACGAGCCCTTTACGCCCAATAATTCCGGACAACGCTCGCACCCTACGTATTACCGCGGCTGCTGGCACGTAGTTGGCCGGTGCTTCTTCTGCACATACCGTCACCACCTTCACAGGCGCTTCGTCTGTGCTGAAAGAGGTTTACAACCCGAAGGCCGTCATCCCTCACGCGGCGTTGCTGGATCAGGCTTCCGCCCATTGTCCAATATTCCCCACTGCTGCCTCCCGTAGGAGTCTGGGCCGTGTCTCAGTCCCAGTGTGGCCGGTCACCCTCTCAGGCCGGCTACCCGTCAAAGCCTTGGTAGGCCATTACCCCACCAACAAGCTGATAGGCCGCGAGCACATCCCCCACCGAAAAAACTTCCCACCCCACACCATGCGGTGCAAGGAGAATACCCGGTATTAGCCACCCTTTCAGGCAGTTATCCCGAAGTGGAGGGCAGATTACTCACGTGTTACTCACCCGTTCGCCGCTCGAGTACCCCCGAAGGAGCCTTTCCGCTCGACTTGCATGTGTTAAGCACGCCGCCAGCGTTCGTCCTGAGCCAGGATCAAACTCTCCATCGAAAACGCAAAACCGTTTCAACCAAAAGCAATCTCCAAGCCAAAAAACGAAAAACTAGCTATCGCCAGAATCATCGTTCGTCAACTCAAAAAGAAACCACCACCACAACCCAAAAGGCCATGGCAACGGGATCATACAAACCAATTCATCGACAAACACACTGTTGAGTTCTCAAAAATCAGACGCGCAACAAGTCCACCCGGTGAAGGGCTTCGTTGAGAGCTGGGTGGTCACCTCGGGGCCGGAAGCCCGACCTCGCGGTCTTGCCTCCCGCCGCACCCTGGCGACAGGTGTGAACAGTATGGGGTCCTCCACGGCGACGCAAATCGAGATCGCGTGAACCGGGCCACAAGGGCGAACCCGCTGGTCAGGGGCGGGTGCGGACCAGGTCGACGGCGTCCCCGGGCGTCGCGCAGCCGGCCAGGACGAGCGCCTCGCGGAGCTCCTCGGACAGGGTGCTCAGCAGGCGCTCGACCCCGTCGGACCCGGCCACCGCGAGCGCGTGGAGCGCGGGCCGGCCCACCAGGACGACGCGAGCACCCAGGGCGAGCGCGGCCATCGCGTCCAGGCCGCTGCGGACGCCACCGTCGACGTACACCTCTCCCCGCTCGCCCACGGCTGCGACCACCTCCGCCAGGGCCTCGGCGGTGCTCACGCTCCGGTCGAGCTGGCGCCCGCCGTGGTTGGAGACGTAGACCGCGGCCGCGCCGGCGTCGAGGCAGCGCACGGCGTCGTCGCCGCGGAGCACGCCCTTGACGACGACCGGGACGCCGGCCCGGTCACGCAGCCACGAGACGTCGTCGGGTGAGAGGTCGGGCTTCCACGGCAGCGGCGTCTCCGGCTCGGCGAAGTTGGTGCGCCACCAGCTGAGGTCGATCCCCGTCCAGTCGGCGTCGTCGACGGCGTACTTGGTCCCCGGGAAGGGGGTGTCCACGGTGAGCACGACGGCCCGGGCGCCGGCGGCCACCGCCGACTCCAGCACCGGCAGCATGGCTTCGCGCTCCGGCGGCAGGTAGGCCTGCAGCCACCAGGGACCCACGTCGATCTCGGGGAACGGCGTCCCGGCGTTCGAGGACACGACGTGAAGACAACCCGCCGCGGCCGTGCCCCGTGCCATGGCGCGCTCGCCTTGCGGATGGACCGCGCGCTGCATCGCGGTGGGAGCCACGGCGATGGGCGAGGCGAACGACTCGCCGAGCACGGTGGTGCGCAGGTCGGCGTCCGCGACGCCACGCAGCACGCGCGGCCGGAACCGCAGGGCCTGCCAGTGCGACGTCGCCTCCGCCGTCGACACGCCCTCACGGGCGCCGCTCTCGACGTAGGTCCACACGGCAGGCGGCATGCGACGACGCGCCTCGTCGCGCAGGTCGCCGAGCCCTCCCGCGGACGACGACTCGGGGAGCACCTCAGCCGACCTCGACGCCGGCGAAGCTCTTCTTGCCGCGGCGCAGGACCAACCAGGACCCGCCGATGAGGTCACCCGCCCCCGGCTCCGCCTCGGGGTCCTCGACCCGGACGTTGTTGAGGTAGGCGCCACCCTCGCTGATCGTCCGGCGGGCGTCGCCCTTGCTCTTGGCCAGGCCGGTCTCGACCAGCAGGTCCACGACGGGCCGCAGCGACGGGACCGAGGCTGCTCCGGCCTCACGCAATGCAGCCGCGAGAGTGGTGGGACTCAACGCGTGGAGGT
Organism: uncultured Actinomycetota bacterium; assembly: GCA_963742195.1. Taxonomy (GTDB): domain Bacteria; phylum Actinomycetota; class Actinomycetes; order Propionibacteriales; family Nocardioidaceae; genus Nocardioides. The sequence goes on along the minus strand of CAVULA010000001.1, from coordinate 149,049 downwards.
CGCCTCCCCCGAACAGCGCAGCGGCAGCCGCCTTGGCCTGCTCGGTCTCCGCCGCGCCGTGGACGAGGGTGGTGATCTCGTCGGCCAGCCGCTTCTGGCCGGAACGCTGCCAGGGCTTCTCGGCGGTCTCGGCCTCGAGGGCCTCGATCTCCTGATGGCTCAGGAAGGTGAACTTGCGGAGCATGTCGCCGACCTGCGCGTCATCGACGTTGAGCCAGAACTGGTGGAAGGCGTACGGCGACATCATCTCGGCGTCCAGCCAGAGCGCGCCGCCCTCGGTCTTGCCGTACTTCGTGCCGTCGGGCTTGGTGATCAGCGGCGTGACGAACGCATGTGCGTGGCCGCCGTCGGCTCGACGGATCAGCTCCACCCCGGCCGTGATGTTGCCCCACTGGTCGGTGGCGCCGTGCTGGAGCGTCACGCCGTGGTCGCGGTAGAGGTTCAGGAAGTCCATCGACTGCAGCAGCACGTAGCTGAACTCGGTGTAGCTGATGCCGGCCTCGAGGCGACGCGAGACGACGTCGCGCTGCAGCATCCGGTTCACCGGGAAGTGCTTGCCGATCTCCCGGAGGAAGTCGATCGTCGACAGGCTCGCCGTCCAGTCGTAGTTGTTGACGAACGTCGCTGCGTTGTCGCCCTCGACGCTGACGTACGGCGCGACCTGGCGGCGTACGCGGTCGGTCCAGTCCTTGACCGTGTCCAGGCTGTTCAGCGTGCGCTCCCCCGAGTCACGCGGATCGCCGATCATGCCGGTGGCGCCGCCGACCAGGATGTACGGCGTGTGCCCGGCGTCCTGCAGGCGGCGCGCGGTGGTCAGCTGGAGCAGGTTGCCCATGTGGAGGCTCGGCGCGGTCGGGTCGAACCCGACATAGAACCGCACGCTCCTGGACGTGAGGGCCTCGCGCAGGTCGCCGAGGTCCGTGGAGTGGGCGATGAGTCCGCGCCACTCCAGGTCGTCCAGCAGGGTGGGGTCGATGCGCACGCTCGGCCTCTCGTCTCGGGATGTTCGAGGCCAGCCTGCCGCATCGGCGGCCCGGGACTCCACCGGGTTGGCCCTGGCGAGCGTGTCGACGTCCGGTCCGCCGGGCATGGGTCGACCTCACTCGGGAACGTTGGGACTGGCGAGGTCACCGCCTACGCTGGCGGACGGCCGGAGGCCGGGAGGACGGACGTTGATCGCTGGTAGGTACGAGCGCGGCCGGGAGATCGGCCGCGGTGGCATGGGCTCGGTCTGGCTGGGTCGCGACACGGTCCTCGGGCGCGAGGTGGCGCTGAAGCGGGTCGGGATGATGCCGGGCGCGACGTCCCCGGACGTGCAGCGAGCGGAGCGCGAGGCACGGCTCGCCGCCCGCCTCAACCATCCCCACGTCGTCGCGGTCTACGACCTGGTCACCGACGGCGACGAGACGTGGCTGGTCATGGAGTACGTCGAGGGGGTCACGCTGAGCGCGCTGATCAAGCGCGACGGTGCGCTCACCCCCGACGAGGCGGCCCCGCTGGTGCGGCAGGCGGCCGACGCGCTCGCGGCCGCCCACGGGGCAGGGATCATCCACCGTGACGTCAAGCCGTCCAACATGCTGGTCACTCCAGCGGGTGAGGTGAAGCTCACCGACTTCGGGATCGCGCGGGCGGAGGCGGACGCGTCGCTGACCCAGACCGGGCTCGTCACCGGGTCACCCGCCTACCTCTCCCCCGAGGTCGCATCGGGAGCGACGGCTCACGAGGGCTCCGACGTCTGGTCCCTGGGCGCCACCCTCTACCACGCGCTCGCCGGGCACACGCCGTACGACGTGAGCGAGAACCTGATGGGTGGGCTCTACCGGATCGTGCACGAGGAACCGCCCCGCCTCGAGAGCGCCGGCTGGCTGGCCCCGGCGCTCGAGCACACCATGACCCGCGACCCCCGCGACCGCTGGTCGATGGCACAGGTGCGCGACTTCCTCGACCAGGGCCACGACGTGACCATCCATCCCGCTCCCTTCGGGACCGTGGACGACGACGGCACCCGGGTCCTGCAGCCGACGCCGTCCGAGCCGGTCGCCGTGCCGCCCGTCGTGGCGGACCCGGCACTCGTCGGCGGTGCTCCCCCGCCGCGGCCCGTCGACCCACCCCGGCGGCGGCGCGGCGCCGTCTGGCCCTGGGTGGCAGCCGTCGTCCTCCTGGTCGCCGTCGCGGTCCTGGGCTTCTCCGCCCTGACCAGGAGCGGGGGCGACGGCAGCGAGGGTGGCACCGGTCGGCACGCCGGCGGAGGCTCCAGCACCAAGACGCCCAGCACGCCGAAGACCTCCCGCTCGGCCGGGAGCGCCGACCAGGCCGCGGCGATGGAGAGCTTCATCGCGACCTACCTGTCCACGGTCACCAGCGACGACCACGCCACCTACGACATGCTCACGCCGGGCTTCCAGGCGGACAGTGGCCACTACGGCGGCTACCACGGCTTCTGGAAGACCATCGAGTCCGCCACCCCGCGCGACGTGAAGGCGGACCCGGACACGATGACCGTCAGCTACGACGTCGACTACGTCAAGGACACCGGGGCCAGGTCGACCAGCCACGTCACCCTCCAGCTGGTGGACGACGGCTCGTCGTACCTCATCGCGGGCGAGTCGTAGCGACGCACCCGCCGGAGTCTCACCCGTCGGGGTCACCCTTCGGGGCGTCCTGCTGGGCTGAGGACGCGCCTAGGGTCGAGCGGACGCCGGCACTCCCGGCGTACGACGAGGAGGGTCACCCATGCGCAAGCTGCTCGGCATCATCGTCATCGTCTGGCTCGTGATCGGCGTCTTCGCCGCCTGGCAGCGCGGCTACTTCAGCAGCGACAGGGACGTCAGCTGCAAGACGTTCGGCGACACCGCACTCACCATCGTCGCGGGGCCGCTCAACTACGTCGGCGCCAACCCGAAGATCGACTGCACGGTCGACGTCCCGCAACCCTCGAAGTAGGGGTCACGCCTCGAGGTGCTCCTTGAGCCCGGTGAGCGTGCTGTCCACCAGCCCCTTGATCACGCGGCTGCGGATGAAGCCCGGCAGCGGCAGGTTGTGGTGGATGGTCAGGTCGTAGGTCACCGAAGTGAGGTCACGGCCGAGCTCGCGGAGCTGGTAGCGACCCTCCTGGCCGGTCTGCAGGTGGCCCTCCACCATGGTCCAGCTCATCCCGTCGTCGGTGTGCTCGTAGGCGAGCGTGTAGCGGTCGGTGCCGACCGTGGCCGAGGCCTGGAAGCGAGCGGTGGCGGGTAGGTCGTCCGCCTCGTAGACCTCCAGCAGCTCCGCCTCGAGGATCTCCGGGATCCAGACCGCCTGGCCCTCGATGTCGCGGAGGGTCTCGAGCACCTCGGTGAACGTGGCCTTGACCTCGATCGTCTCGCGGGCATGGTCAGTGGGCATCGTCGCTCACCTCAGGGGTCGGTGTGCGCGGGCGCGCAGGTCGCTTGGTACGCGGCGTACGCCCGGTCGCGGGCGGGGTGGCTGGTGTGGACTCCCGGCCGAGCGCCAGCACCTCGTCGAAGCCGGCGACGAGGCACTCACGGAAGACCGGAAGGTCGGGGATCGCCCCACTGTCGGCGTTGATGCCGAGGGCGCAGGTGTCCTGGTAGGTGATCAGGGTGACGTTGACGCCGGCACCGATGGTCGGCCCGAACGCGTACTGCTTGGTCACGGCGGCACCGCCGACCCAGACCGGCACCGGCGAGCCGGGCACGTTGCTCGCGAGGAAGTCGACGTGCCGCAGGATCGCCCCGATGTACCACCGCGGCAGCAGGTTGAGACCGCCCGCGATGTCCTGGGTGAGCGCCAAGGACGGCTCGTTCCGCGCGGCACTCGCGCGCTCGTGGATCTGCCGGACCCGCGCTGCAGGGTCGGCCAGGCCGACCGGGAGGGCGATGCGCATCAGCGTGATCCGGTTGCCGCCCTGGGCGTCACCGGCAGCACGGATGCTGATCGGCATCGTCACCATCAGCTCGTCCACCAACGCGCCGTGCGCCTCGTGGTAGCGACGGAGGCCGGCCGTCACGCCCGCCAGGAAGGCGTCGTTGAGCGTGCCGTCGGCCCGGCGGCCCGCCTTCTTGAGTGCGGACAGCGGGATGTCGTGGACGGCCAGCTCCCGGATCATGCGGCGGTCCTGCATGATCGGCGACGCCGTCTCGTTGATGGGCCGGACGGTGCGATACACCGAGGAGGACGTCTCCCACACCGAGCGCAGCGTGGCGCGAGGACGACGTACACCGTCGGCGACGAGCTTCACCCCGCCGACGGTCGCGATGCGGGTGAGTCGGGTCGCCAGGGCAACGTCGTACTGCACGGCGTGGCGGACGGCGTCGAAGCGGCCGGGCGCGGGCGCGTCCGGCACCACGGGCAGCGGACCGAGGTCGGCGGGCTCGGGCTGGAGATCGAAGACGATGGCGGCGACCTGCATGCCCCCGATCCCGTCGGCGAGCGAGTGGTGCATCATCACCACGAGCGCGGCCCCGCCCTTCTCCAGGCCGTCCACGAGCGTCGCGGTCCACATCGGCCGGGCATGGTCGAACTCGCTCATCTCGGCGCGACGCGCCATCTCGAGCACCGTGTCGAGCGTGCCGGGGTGCGGGGCGGTGATCCGGCGCAGGTGGTAGCGCAGGTCGAAGTCGGGGTCGTAGACCCACCGGGGCGGGGCGGGCGGGATCGTCGGGACGACCCGCTGCCGGAACATCGGCATCAGTCGCGCCACCCGCTCGAGCCGGTCGACCAGCACGTCCCAGTCGGGTGAGCGGTCGAGCATCACGACCGTGACCACCGTCGACCGCAGTCGGGCGTCCTCCTCCATCCCCAGCGCGAACGCGTCGGTGTTGCGCATGAACTCGGCCATCGGAACCGCCCTCCACTCGTCCCCACGCTAGGAGCGGGCACGAGCGGACCGGATGAGGCGAAAGTCCCCCGCGGGGTGGCTTTCAGGTCGTGCCGTCGAGGAACATCCGCAGCCGTGTCATCGTCTGCTCGTCGTCACCGACGTGGCCGTTGATCGCACGGCAGACCCAGCCCAGGCGCAGGGCCGGCTCGACGGCCGCCACCAGGTCGAGACCCGGGTACGCCGCAGCGAACGGCGCGAGGTACTCGTCGCGGAACGGCGCGACGTCGACGGCGTCCTCCACGTCGTACAGGCCCCACTGGAGCACGCCTTCGAACGACACCGCGAGGGTGAAGAAGGGGTGGGAGACACAGGCGTCGCCCCAGTCCAGGACGTGGGAACGGCCCTCGCGGACGAAGATCTGCGCGTCGTGGAGGTCGTCGTGCTGGACGGTCTCCGCGATGCCGTACGCCGCCAACCGGTCGCGCAGCTCGACCACGTGCGGCACGGCGTCACGGAAGCGCTGCTCGGCGCCGAGGACGTCGAGGAGCTCGCCGTAGCGCTCCGGGAGAGTGGCGAGCCGCAGGTCGGGCACGCCGAGGGCGAGCACGGTCTCCACCTGGTCGGCCATCGCGACCTGGAGCGCGGCGTACCTCGGCAGGACGTCGTGCCACGCGTCGAGCCATGGCTCCTCGGGCTCGATCCTGCGCAGCATCGTGCCCGCGTCCGTCATCAGCATCCAGCCGCTCGTCGTGTCCCGGGCCAGCAGCGGGGGTACGACGTCCGGCCTCCGCTCGGCGAGCAGCTCGACGAGCTCCGCCTCGTGCGCCAGCGCGTCGATGCTCGCCTTGAACCACACGTCGCCGGCGTCGGTGGGGATCCGCATGGCGGTGGCCCACTCGCGCACGTGCGGCTGCTCGATCTCGCCGGTCCGGGCCAGCCCCAGCTCGCCGAGCCGGTCGGCGATCCACCCGTGGGCCGTGGCGATCCAGGTCGGGTCCTCCCACTGCTGCTGCATGCCAGGACCGTAGACCCGCACGTGCCTCCTCGGCCACGCACAACGCCCGGCCTCGCCGACTGGCGGGACCGGGCGCTGGGGTGCGACGGGTGACTCAGGCTGGTCACGGCCGGACAGGAAGCCGGTGTGACCGTTGCAGGAGTCGCCGGGCTGGGCGCCGGACGCCTTCCGCTCGGCCGGGGTCGCGCCGTAGGCCGACTTGGCGTGCCCCCAGTTCTGCGGAGGTGCGTTACCGGGGCCGGGGAAGCCGGCTCCGTCGCCGTCCTCCAGGCCGGAGAACGCACAGATGGAGTGGGCGTGGGCCGCTCCGAGGCCCTCGCCCCCGGGTGGCTGGCCGTTGCCGTTGATCTCGCCCGCCATCGCGGGTCCGGTCGAGAGGATGAGGGCCGCGCCTGCTGCCGCGGTCGTGGTCAGAATCGTGCTGATGCGCATCGAGTTTCCTTCCTTTCGGTGACCGAGAGGACGCCGCCGGGCAGGGCGGCAGCACCAGACAAGCACCGCGCGGCAGCGCTCCACATACCCGATTGAGAGGAAGAGCACGTCCGCATCGGCACCCGTGGGAGTCAGGGCAGGGGCAGAGGCCCCTCGGCACTGCCCCCGGAATCCACCGCCGGCGAGCTCAGATCCCGCTGAGGATCACCAGCTCGTTGCCCTCGGGGTCGGCGACCCGCCAACGATCCTGGGACCCGCCGAGGAGCCGGCCGCCGGCCGCGAGGGTCGTGGCGAGGCGCGTCTGCGCGAGGTCCGACGGCACCGCGAGCTCGAGGTGGATGCGGTTGCGCTGCCGGCGACGCGCCGTCTCCGACGCATCGAGCTCTTGGAACACCAGCACCGGGTTCAGCCGCCGCGGATCGTGGATGTCGGTGGCCTCGGGTCGCCGGTCGTGGATGTAGCCGAGCGCGGCGACCCAGAAGGCGCGGACCTCGGCGACGTCGGCGGCGTCGAGGAAGAGCTGGGCGAAGCGCGGCAGCCCGGGATCCGGGGTGGCCTCGAGCTCGCGGGCCGCGCTCTGGAGACTCCCCGCCAGGTCGGTGAAGTCGACCTCGAGGCCGTGGGCGTCGCTCTCCCACTGGTCCTTGCCGCTGTCGAGGATCACGAGCCCGGGGCGCAGATCGACCAGCAGCGGGAAGCCCGCGTCGTCGGCGAGCGCCGCTGCTGCGGCGGCCAGGTCACGCTGCTGCGTCGGCGAGGCGGTGCGGTAGCAGGCCATCGCGCTGAACACGACCTGCCAGTCTTCGGTGTCGATGTTCTCGCCGAGCGCCGCGCCCGGCACCAGGTCGACCTCGTTGCCGTCGGGATCGGCGTGCCGGACGCCGTACGGTCCCGACCCCTCACCGAGACCCGCCTGCTCGACCGCCGCGTCCGGCCGCACCACGTCGAGATGGATGCGGTTCCGCAGCGGCCGCGGCTCGGTCGACTGCTGGATCCGGATCGCCGGGTCGCGCCGCAGCCGATCCGTCAGACCACCGTCCTCCCCGGGGCGGTAGTCGAGCACCCGCTGCCAGAACCCCCTCACGGCAGAGGGGTCGGTGGTCTCGACCACGACGCTCAGCTGCTGCAGCTCCGCCGGATTCGCGGCCAGTCCGAGATCCCGCGCGGCCGCCGACACCACGGCGGCGTGCTCGACCGAGTCCAGGCGTACCCGCAGGCCGGTCGGCCGCAGGTCGACCGCGATGTCGGGCGAGAGCTCGGCGAGGCGCCCGCCCAGCTCGACCCCCTCGACCAGCGACGTCGCCTCGAACCATGCCGTCGCAACGCCGTCGACGACCCGCCAGTCTGATCCGAGCCCTGTCATGCCCGGCACTGTAAGCCGCATTCCGGACGATCTCTGTCCGGAGACCGGGCGTCGGTGCCTCGCCCCCCCGAGAGCCAGCTCCGGGAGGCCTACGCCCCGCCGCCGCCCATGGGTGGGAAGCGATCGGCCCCCGATCTGGCGCGGTCGAGCTCCTCTGCTGCCCGCGCGTCCCGCCGGGCGACTCGCGCGGCCCTGCGTCGTTCGCGGGCCACCCGCCACTGACGGAGCAGCTCGAGCCCTGTGGACCTCGATGTGCGCACGACCGACAACCTACTCGGCATCTGACCCGACGACCCTGTCCGACGCCGGTAGACGTCCGCGATCACCCGAGGTACACAGGCAGCCTGTGGGGCGACTGGGACTTGAACCCAGGACCGAAGGATTATGAGTCCTCTGCTCTGACCGACTGAGCTACCGCCCCGCGAGCCTCGGCTCGGGCGAGCGCGAGCCTAGCCGCCGCGGTCAGTCGACCTCGACGAGCGTCTGCCCGCCGGTGACCGCCTCGCCGGCCGACACCAGGACGGCGGTGACCGTACCGCTGCGCGGGACGGTGATCTCGGTCTCCATCTTCATCGCCTCCAGGACGACGACCACGTCACCCTCCTCGATGCTCTGGCCCTCCTCGACCAGCACTCGGGCGACCGTGCCCGACAGCGGCGCCTGCACGCCGTTGGTCGAGGGCCCGACCGTCTGCACGTGGGTGGGCGCGAAGCTGCCGCCGGTCATGAAGATCGCCCCCAGCGTCGGCTGTGGCTCCTCCTCGACCTCGACCGCGACCTCGTACTCGACGCCGTTGACTGTGACCTTGAGCTGCATCGTCTGCTACCTCTGCGTGAGTGTGTCGTGGCGTCCCTGCACGACCGCGCGCCCTTGCTGCGCGTAGGCAGCGCCGGTGCGGTAGTGCAGCTGCGTGACCTTCGCCCGGTGCCCGAGGTACGCCGCCACCGCGGCCGAGATCGCGACCACGACCTCCTCGGGGATGCCGGCCGCCTCCTGCTCCTCCAGCGAGGCCTCGAGGTGGGCGACCCGGTCGGCGAGCTCGCGGACCGTCTCGAGCAGCTCGGCGACCGTCGCCTCGACCGGCACCTCGATGGGCTTCTTCTTCTTGCTCATGTCGGGCCCAGCCCGTGCTTCTTGGCCGGCCGGATCGTCCGTTTGGTGATCTGCAGCTCCAGCGCCCGTGACACGTGCTCGCGGGTGCGCGCCGGGTCGATGATGTCGTCCACCAGCCCGCGCGCTGCTGCGACGTACGGCGTGGAGAACGTGGAGCGGTACTCCTCGACCAGCTCCGCGCGGCGCCCCACCGGGTCCTCGGCGGCCGCGATCTCGCGGCGGAAGACGATCTCGGCGGCACCCTCGGCGCCCATCACCGCGATCTCCGCCGTCGGCCACGCGAGCACCTTGTCCGCCCCCAGGTCCTTCGAGCACATGGCGACGTACGCGCCGCCGTACGCCTTCCGGAGCACCACGGTGATCTTGGGGACGGTGGCGGCGGAGTAGGCGTAGAGCAGCTTCGCGCCGTGCCGGATGATGCCGTTGTGCTCCTGGGCGACTCCCGGCAGGAAGCCGGGGACGTCCACCAGCGTGACCAGCGGGATGTTGAACGCGTTGCAGAAGCGGACGAACGACGACCCCTTGTCGGAGGCGTTGATGTCGAGCACCCCGGAGAGCACCAGCGGCTGGTTGGCGACGAACCCGACCGTGCGGCCGGTGATCCGGCCGAACCCGACCACGATGTTGCCGGCGTACCCGGCCTGCACCTCGAGGAAGTCGCGGTGGTCGACCAGGCGCAGGATCACCTCGCGGACGTCGTACCCCTTCTTGTCCGACGCCGGAATCACCTCGGGAAGCCCGGGGTCGGGCTCGACGACGTAGTCGGGATCGACGATCGGGGGGTCCTCGGAGTTGTTCTGGGGCAGGAAGGTCAGCAGCTTCTTGGCGACCAGGATCGCCTGCTCGTCGTCGTCGGCCACGAAGTGCGTGACGCCGGACAGAGCCATGTGCGCGTCCGCGCCGCCGAGGTCGTCGGAGGTCACCTGCTCGCCCGTCACCTGCGCGATCACGTTCGGGCCGGTGATGAACATGTGCGCCTGACGCGTCTGGATGATGAAGTCGGTCAGCGCCGGGGAGTACGCCGCGCCGCCCGCGCACGGACCGGCGATGATCGAGATCTGCGGCACCACCCCGGAGAGCAGGACGTTGTTGTAGAACACCCGGCCGTAGCCCGCCAGCGACCCGATGCCCTCCTGGACGCGGGCGCCTCCGGAGTCGTTGATGAAGATGAACGGAGTGCCGGTCGCCAGGCTGGCGCGCAGCATCGCGGCGACCTTGTTGGAGTGGACCTCTCCGGCGCTCCCACCGGCGACGGTGAAGTCCTGGCTCGCGACGTGGACGGGACGGCCGAGGACGGCTCCCTCGCCGGTCACCACGCCGTCGGCCGGGTAGTCCGCCTTGTCGAGGCCGAAGTACGTCGAGGAGTGCCGGGCGAACATCCCCGTCTCCTCGAACGTACCGGGGTCCAGCAGCGAGAGCACCCTCTCCCGGGCGGTCAGCTTGCCCTGGGCCCGCTGCTTCTCCAGCCGCGCCTCACCGCCGCCCTGCTCGATCAGCGCACGGCGCTCGCGCAGCTCCGCGGTGCGCTCCTCCATCGACAGGGCGTGGTGCTCGACCTTCTTGCTCACGTCGCCCTCACGCTCTCTCGACGGTGACCGAGTGCTTGCGCCCGCCGAGGTCGACCGCGTAGTGGATGGGGCCTTTCACGGGGCCTCCCGAGGACTTGGACAGCTCGTCGGCGGCGACCTCGACCGGGTCCTTGCCCACGTTCCTCGGACCCTCCGACCGCTCGGTGAAGAACCCCGGCGCGACGCCCGGGAACATCGCGTACGTCAGGACGTCCTCGTCCGTGCCGTCGCACCCCTCGAGCGCGGTGGCCTCGGAGACGAGCCGGTCCCACTCGGGCGGGATCAGGTCGGCCGGTCGTACGTCGATCGGGTCCTTGCCGGTCTGGACCCGCGAGGCCTCGACGATCGCCGGGTCGCGCTCGCCCAGGGTGGCGCCGTAGTAGCCCAGCATCAGGTCGGCGAACTCCGCGGTCAGCACCTTGTAGGGGCCCATCAGCACGTTGAAGACGGCCTGCGTGCCGACGATCTGGCTGGACGGGGTGACCAGCGGCGGGTAGCCGGCGACGGCTCGCACCTCCGGCACCTCGAGGAGCACCTCGCGGAGCCGGTCGCCCGCGCCCTGCTGGCGCAGCTGGCTCTCCATGTTCGAGATCATCCCGCCGGGGATCTGGCTCTTGAAGATCTCGGTCTCCACGCCGGTGATCGCGGACATGAACTGGGTGTAGCGCGGACGCACCTTGGCGAAGTGGTCCTTGATCCTCACCAGCTTCTCGTCGTCGAGGTCCGTGCTGTACGGCGTACCCCGCAGCATCTCGACGAGCGACTCGGTCGGGTTGTGCCCGGGGCCGAGGGAGAGCGACGAGATAGAGGTGTCCACCACGTCGGCGCCGGCCTCGATCGCCTTCATCAGGCTCACCAGGGTCACGCCGGTCGTCGCGTGGCAGTGGACGTGGATGCGGGTCTCGGCCCCGAGGTCGTCCTTGATCGCCTTGACGATGTCGTAGGCGGGCTGCGGCTTGAGCAGCGCGGCCATGTCCTTGATGCACAGGGAGTCGCAGCCGAGCTCCATCAGGTCCCGGGCCATCTGCACGTAGCCCTCGACGGTGTGCAGCGGGCTCTCGGTGTAGCAGATGGTGCCCTGCGCGTGCTTGTCCACGCGGCGCACGGCGGCGATCGCCTGCCGGACGTTGCGCACGTCGTTCAGTGCGTCGAAGACGCGGTAGACGTCCATCCCGTTGTCGGCCGACTTCTCCACGAAGCGGTTGACGACACCGTCCTCGTAGTGCCGGTAGCCCAACAGGTTCTGCCCGCGCAGCAGCATCTGGAGCCTGCTGTTCGGCATCAGCTCGCGGAACGTGCGCAGCCGCTCCCAGGGGTCCTCGTTGAGGAAGCGGATGCAGGCGTCGTACGTCGCCCCGCCCCAGCACTCGACCGACCAGTAGCCCGCGGCGTCGATGTCCGCACACGCGTCGACCATGTCCTCGACGGCCATCCGCGTCGCCATCAGGCTCTGGTGCCCGTCACGCAGGACCAGCTCCGTGACCCCGATCTCCCGCGTGCTCGTCTCCGTCATGGCTCCACCCTCCCGCACTTGTCACCCGAACAGCAGAGCGAAGGGCCCTGATGAACCTGACGAACGGCCCTCCGACTTGCGCAACGGCGTCCTGGCCTGCGCGACACCCGTCGCGACACGGCGCACACCGCGTCATTTTCGATCCGCTAGCCGTGACCCGGTTGAATGTCCCCGACAGCGGTCCAGGGTGGCGGTCACCGGACCTCGGGAAGGCGGGCATGGGGATGACGGCAGCAGGCACCCGTACCGACCTCGCCACCGAGCACGAGGAGCGCGGCTCGGGCTGGGCCTGGAAGCTCCGGGTGCTCGCAGTCGTCCTGGTCTTCGCTGCCATCACCTGGGCGCGTTCCCGGCACGTGGACATCCCGCTGAAGGACCCGCACGGCAAGCTGTTCCGCGCGAAGCTGCCCGACACCGCCGAGGTGGTGGTGGTGTTCCTCGTGGTCGACGTCGTGGTGCGCTGGCTCCGTGGCCGCTCGCAGGGCGCCACGCTCTGGTCGACGGTGACCACGCGCTGGACGCCGTACCGCCTGCTGATGATCCTGGCCGGTCTCGTCGCCTACTTCGTGGTCTACATCTGCTACCGCAACCTGAAGAGCTGGGACGTCCTCCTCAGCCCGCACGACCAGATGCTGCTGCGCTGGGACCGCTGGCTCTTCTTCGGGCACAGCCCGGCCGTCCTCCTGCACGACCTCCTGGGGCAGGACCTCGCCGCCCGGCTGCTGACCGACCTGTACGAGTCGTTCTCCTGGCTCGTCACGATCTCCCTCGCGGCCGCACTCGCCTTCACGCCCACCGTGCGGCAGGCCTACGTCTTCGTGGTCTCGGCGATGTGGGCCTGGATCCTCGGCGTCGCGTCCTACTACCTGATCCCGTCGCTCGGTGCCTTCTACGCCGCGCCCGAGGAGTTCGCCGGGCTGACCCGCACCTCGATCCAGACCACCCAGCAGACGTACGTCGAGCAGCGGGCGCACCTGCTGGCGGACCCGCAGGCGCACGACGCCTTCGCCCAGATCTCCGCGTTCGCCAGTCTTCACTGCGCCCTGTCGTGCCTGATCTGGCTGATGGCTCGCTACTACGGCCTGCGGGTGCTGTCGTGGTTCGCCCTCGCGTTCCTGATCGGGACCCTGGTCGCCACCGTCTACCTCGGCTGGCACTTCGCCGTCGACGACATCGCCGGGCTCGCGATCGCCTGGCTCGCCGTCCAGCTCGGCAAGCTGACCGTCACGGGAACGACCAGAAACCCGGCGCGGGCCGAGCTGACGCCCTAGAATCCACCCACGCCGGACGGGACCGCGCGACGGGAGGCTTCGATGAGGACGTTCCTCATGATCCTGGTGATCATCTGGTTCGTGGTCGGAGCCAGCGCGGCCCACGAGCGGGGGTACTTCGACGTCCACCACCAGCGCACCTGCAAGTTCGTGGGCAGCGCCGCGCTGACCGTCGTCGCCGGCCCGCTCAACTACATCGGCGTGCATCCCCGCGCCTACTGCTAGCGCGGAGTCACGCCGACCGGCGGATCCGCGTCGAGCGTTGCGAGCCAGGCAGCCGCGGCCGGCCCCCACTCGGCGAGCTCGTGGTCCGGCAGGGACGGTTGGCAGCGGACCCAGGACTCGACGCGGCCCAGCCTGCCCAGCTGGAGGGCGGCCGGGAGCGCCTGACGCAGCTGCTTCGCCGGCACCAGGTCGCTCCACACCTCGAGCGCCGCGTCGGCCACCCGCCACAGCCGGGCGTCGTCGCGATCGGCGCCGAGCTTCTCGGCGAGGACGTTGAGGGTGATGAGCAGGATCCCCAGAGGCTCGGTCGCCAGGGCGTCACCGAAGTCGAAGAACATCAGCCGCCCGTCGACGTCACAGACGTTGTTCTCGTGCAGGTCGTTGTGGTTGAGCGTCAGTGGGAGGCCGAGTGCCGCCACCTGCTCGGCCCCTCGTCGTACGTCGGGGAGGTGGGCACGCAGCCGGTCTGCCACCTCGGGCCGGAGCCGGCGCGGGTCATCGACCGCCAGCGCGGCGTACTGATCGACACGCGCAGCGAGGTAGTCGGGAGCCTCGTGGGGAGTCAGCTCGGTGAGCCCGGCGGCCAGGAGCTCGGACCGGTGCGGGACCAGCTCGCGCTGCAGCAAGGCCGCCTCGCGGGCGAGGCGGACCCAGGTCTCCAGCTCGCCGCCCGCCGTCTGGAGGAGCGTCGGGCCCTGGTCGCGCGTGAGGAGGAAGCCGTCACCCTCGGCCTCCACGGGGACCATGCGGTGCGGTGCCAGCCGGGCCAGGACGGACATCAGCGGCTGCTCGAAGATCTGGCCCGGACAGTTCTGCTTGGCGAACCAGCAGCCCTCGGCCGTGGTCACGCGCCACACCGTCGCCCACCCCCGCAGCTTGCGCTGCTCCATGCTCGTCAGGGGACCGACGTGCGACTCGCACCACGCCCGGAGCTCCTCGCGGAACTCCTCGGTCGGCCACCGCGACGAGAGCGAGAGGTCGCGCCCCGGGAGCGCGTCGTACCACTCAGGCATCGGCATCGCCGCACTGAACCCGGGTCATGTGCCCAGCCAACCCGCGTCGCCCCGGTGCGGCCAACCGTAATTCGCGGCATGCTCGACCCATGGACACACCACCGCCGCTGGAACCGTTGCCCGAGGACTGGAGTCGCGCGCTCGCGATCGTCGCGCACCCGGACGACATGGAGTTCGGCTCCGCCGCCGCCGTCGCTCGCTGGACCGCACAGGGGAAGGAGGTCGTGTACTGCATGGTCACCTCCGGTGAGGCCGGGATCGACGGCATGCACCCCGACGAGTGCCGCCGGGTGCGCGAGGCCGAGGAGATCGAGTCGGCCCGGATCGTCGGCGTCGACGTCGTGGAGTTCCTCGAGCAGCCGGACGGGATCCTCGAGTACGGAGTTCCGCTGCGGCGGGTGCTGGCCGCGGTCGTGCGCAAGCACCGGCCCGAGATCGTGATCACCGGCAACTTCCACGAGACGTTCGGCGGCCGCAACCTCAACCAGGCCGACCACATCGCCACGGGACGAGCCGTCCTCGACGCGGTGCGCGACGCCGGCAACCGCTGGGTCTTCCCCGAGCAGCTCGTCGACGGCGTCGAGCCGTGGGGTGGGGTCCGGGAGGTCTGGGTGGGCGGGTCCCCCCTGGCCGAGCACGGGGTCGACACCACGGACACCTTCGACAAGGGCGTGGAGTCCCTGGCCGCGCACGCGGCGTACATCGAGGGGCTGGGCTGGGAGGACTGGGACCCCCGCGAGTTCCTCGAGGGGTTCGGGCGCCAGACGGGTCAGCGGATGGGCGTGGCCTTCGCGACGTCGTTCGAGGTCTATCCGATGGGCTGGGGCGGCTGATGCCGTCGATCACCTCCGACGTCGCCGTCTCCCTGGACGGCTTCATCGCCGGCCCCGACCAGGACCTGGAGCACCCGCTCGGCATCGGCGGCGAGGCGCTGCACCGGTGGCAGTGGGAGCAGGCGGAGGAGAACGCCGCCGAGCGCGCCGCGATCTGCTCGGCCGGCGCCTACGTGATGGGGCGCAACATGTTCGGGCCCGACCGCGGCGAGTGGGATCTCGGGTGGCACGGGTGGTGGGGCGACGACCCGCCGTACCACGGGCCGGTGTTCGTCCTGGGTCACCACCCGCGCGATCCGGTCGAGATGCGGGGTGGGACCACCTTCCACTTCGTCACCGGCGGGATCGAGGAGGCCCTGGGCCTGGCTCGCGAGGCGGCGGGTGACCGGCACGTCTCGATCTGTGGTGGTGCGTCGACGGTCAACCAGTTCCTGGCCGCCGGCTACATCGACGAGCTGCGCCTCCACGTCGCGCCGGTGGTGCTCGGGGCGGGCGAGTCGATCTTCCGGGGCCTGGGCGGGCTGGCGTTCGAGGTCGTCTCGAGCCGGGCCACCTCGCTGGTCGACCACCTCACCCTGCGGCGTACGTCGGGCTAGCCGTCCGCGCTCGGCTGGGTGCTGTTGTCTGCTTCTGCCCCTGCTTCACTTCTGCCCCTGCTTCACTTCTGCCCCTGCTTCACTTCTGCCCCTGCTTCATCATGTTCAGGTGGTGGAGCATCGCCTCACATGGCGAATTCACCATGTGAAGCGGCGGCTCGGCACCTTCACATGATGAAGCAGTGACGATCATCCGGCCTGGGCGGTCGCCTCGTGGACCAGCTCCTCCATCGACGTGGTGATGCCGTCAGCCAGCACCTGTACGTCGGGGGTGGTGTCGTAGTCGGCGGTGATCCCGAAGGTGAGGGTGTCTCGATAGGAGAACATCGCGACACCGACCCGGACGCGGTCCGCGATCGGCACGTACGGCAGCATCGAGACGGCCGGGCGGCCGAGGGCGTAGAGGGTCCGCTTCGGTCCGGGCACGTTCGTGGTGACCGTGGCGATCTGGCGCTGAGGCAGGTGGAACATGGCGCGCAGGCCCAGGGACACCGACGGGAACAGCCCGAGCTCGGCGGCGGTGGTGAGGCTCCGCCCCGCCTCCGGCTCGTGCACGGAGCGCAGCACCCGGACCCGCGCCCGAACCGCTGCGAGACGCTCGGCGGGGCCGGCGAGGTCCACCGGCAGGTAGGGCAGCATGAGCGAGACCCGGTTGTCCGGGATCGACTCAGCCCCGGGCTCCCGGGTCGACACCGGCACCAGGGAACGCAGCGCGTGCGCGTTCGGCGTCTCCCCCCGGGCCAGCAGGAGCCGTCGGAAGCCCCCGGTGACCGCGGCGAGGGCGACGTCGTTCACGGTCGCGCCGTAGGCCTTCCGGACCGTGCGGACGTCGTCCAGGGAGATGTCGGTCCAGGCATAGCGCCGGCTGCCGGAGAGCGGGCCGGTCAGCGTGGAGTCGTGCACCGGGCGTACGGCGCCGGTGAGCGCGAGCGCACCCCGCGCCGTCTCGAGCGTGAGGTGCGCCACCTGCCGCGGGGCGGCCAGCGACCGGACCAGCGCCTGACCGGCTACGACCGGTGAGCTGACCAGCTGCCAGACCGCCTGCGCGGCGAAGCCGGCCGCGCCGGGCGGCGGCTCGGGCTGCCAGTCGTCGGCCACCGACGTTCCGGGCTCGGCGGTGGGATCCAGGACGAGTCGGTAGAGGTCGGTGCCCGACACGCCGTCGACCATGCTGTGGTGGATCTTCGAGAGGAGCGCCCAGCGGCCGCCGGCCAACCCCTCGCAGAACCAGTACTCCCACAGCGGGCGGGTGCGGTCCATCCGGCGGGTCATCACGCGGCTCATCAGCCGGCCGATCTCGGCAGGGCCGCCCGGGGCGGGGAGGGCCGTGTTGCGCAGGTGCCACCGCAGGTCGAACCCCGGGTCGTCCACCCACGCCGGAGGGGCCAGGTCGAAGGGGACTCGGCGTACCTTCTGCCAGGTCGCTGTCCGCGCAAACCCTGCCCCCGATGGCCGGGGGAACCAGCGTTTGACCGGTTGTGCCCTTGGATGCGCTCGGTGGAGCGCTGACAGGCGTTCGAGGAGGGTTTCGCTTGCCGTGCCGGCATGCGCTCGCGCGAGTGCCGCGACCATGGGTGGTGCACGGAGGGCCTGCGCTAATCAGGTTGTCGGATCCAACCCGCGACCCTCATGCTGTCGTGCCCTCATGGTTTCGACCACCTTCAGTAGCGCTGATGCCTCTTCTTCGGTGTTCGACAGACGGAACGATGGGCGCGGTGGCGTCTAGGGTGAGTGCATCGAGACGCCCGTCTACTACACGTCGTTCGTGGGCCGCAGGTCGCTGCTGGCCGACATTCGCGAGCACTTGGCGTCGTCGCGGGTCGTCACGCTCGTGGGACCTGGCGGAGTGGGGAAGACCCGGGTCGCCGTGCGGTTCGCCGAGGTGGAGCGGCGCAGCTACCGCGAGGGATGTTGGGTGGTGCCGCTCGCCGAGGTCGCCGAGCCCGAACTGCTCGGTCTCACCGTCGCTGAGGCACTGGGCCTGCAGGGGGCCGACCGTCCGTGGCGGGTCGACACGCTCGCCGACTACATCGCAGACCGGACCATGCTGCTGGTGCTCGACAACTGCGAACAGCTGCTGCCCGCGGTCGGCGACCTGGTGCAGGGATTGCGTGCAGCATGCCCGAACGTCAGGTTCCTGCTCACCAGCAGGCGGCCGCTACGGCTGAGTGGCGAGGACGTGATCGTGGTGCCACCGCTCAGCCTCCCTGAAGAGGCGGGCGTGGTCGCCCCGGAGTCCATCACGCACTACGAGGCGGTCAACCTGTTCGTCGACCGCGCCACGTCGGCATACTCCGACTTCGAGCTGACGGCGGACAACGCGCCAGCGGTGGTCGCTCTGGTCCGCGACCTGGAGGGCGTTCCGCTGGCCATCGAGCTGGCTGCTGCCCGGGTCCGGGTGATGTCACCGGAGGAGATCTGCGACGGCCTCACCGAGCGTCTCCAGGTCCTGACCACCGGCTACCGGGACGCCGCCGACCGGCACGGTTCCCTGCGGGCCTGCGTCGAGTGGTCCTACCAGTTGTGCACGGACCTGGAGCAGCGGTTCTGGTCACGGTCGTCGGTCTTCACCGGCGGCTACGACCTGGACGCCGCGGCCGCCGTCTGCGCGGCCGATGACCTGCCTGCCGGCGAGATTCTCGACCTGGTGAGCGCGCTCGTCGACCAGTCGATCCTCATCGCCGAGGACGCCGGCACCGGCCATACGCGGTACCGGATGCACACCGACATCCGGCAGTTCGGTCTGGAGCGGGCAGAGAAGGACGGCGAGCTCCACGGCATGCGGGAACGGCACGCAACCTGGTTCGCGGAGCTGGTCTCCCGTTTCGACGACAACGCCTGCGGGCCACATCAGCCCGAGTGGCTTCGGCTGCTCCGGCTGGAGGACGCGAACCTGCGGACCGCCCTGGACTACTTCATCGGGCACAGCCGAGGGTGCCGCGGCCGGCCTGGTCACGGCGCGGAAGCTCGACCTGTACTGGTCTGCGTGCGGGCTGCTCGACGAGGCCCGCCACTGGCTGGAGCTCGCCCTGGCCACAGGCGCCGGGACGCCGCAGGAGCGAGCCCTCGCGATGGCCGTGGCCGCCCGCTTCGCGGTGCTCCAGCACGACCGGATCCGGGCCCGGGAACTGGTCGACGAGGGCACCGAGGTGGCCGACCGCCGTCGATGACGACCGGGCGCTTGGTCTGCTCCTGGTTCCGGCCGCCATGCTCGCAGTCTGGGAAGGCACCCCCGCCGCTGCCGCCGAACAGGCCGACAGCCGCGGTGGCACTGCTACGCGCCGCATCCAACCTGCCCGGCGAGCTGCTGGCGCTGTTCGTGGCGGGAGTCTGCCACGGCTTCGCCGGCAACGGCACGCAGTCGGCTGACCGGCACAGGCAGTGCATCGCCCGCGCAGACGAGGTCGGCGAGCGTCACATGAAGGCGCTGGCGGTGGCCGGGCTCGGTGAACACGAGCTGGCAGCCGGCCGGCTCCCAGAAGCCACCGCTCTGTTCGGTGCAGGCCATCGTCCTGAAACGCGAGCTGAGTGACCGGATGGGCATCGCGGTCGGCCTGGACTCCCTGGGCCGCGTCGCCATCGCGGAGGGCCGAGGCGAACGAGCAGCGCTGCTGCTGGGTGCGGCCGAGGGCATCTGGGATGCCGTCGGGATGTCGGAGACCGGCAACCCCTTCGCCTTCGCGCCGTCCCGGTCCGACGGCCTCCAGCGGGCACGCAGGCTGCTGGGCAAGCAGCGCTTCCGTGAGCTGTTCCGTCGAGGGTCTCAGCTCAGCCTCGATCAGGCGGTCGCGTTCGCCCTGGAGGCGAACGACCGACACGGATATTCCAGCCCCCGCGCCCGTCGAGCCATCCCCGCTGACCAGGCGTGAGCTGGAGGTGGCCGATCTGGTCGCCGACGGCCTGTCCAACCCCGAGATCGCCGCCCGGCTGTTCATCTCCGTGCGCACCGCCCAGGGACACGTGGAGAACATCCTGCGCAAGCTCGGGTTCAACTCCCGCTCCCGGATCGCAGCCTGGGTCACCGAACGCCGACTGGCGGCACAGCACGCGCGGCACCCGAGCCGCTCCTGTAGGTCGCCGCACGGCTCGCGGGCAACCCGCGCCACCCGGTGACCGGAGTCGCGCGTCAATCGAGCTGACGGTTGGCCTCGCACCATTCGGCGGCCGCTGCCGCGTGATCGGCCAGGCAACGCAGTTCGACCGCGTTCATCTCGACCCCGTCCAGTTCGAACACGATGGCCGTCGGAACATCGAGCCTGCCCAGAGTCTCCTCGGCGCCGGC
Organism: uncultured Actinomycetota bacterium; assembly: GCA_963742195.1. Lineage (GTDB taxonomy): Bacteria > Actinomycetota > Actinomycetes > Propionibacteriales > Nocardioidaceae > Nocardioides. The sequence continues at coordinate 129,003 of CAVULA010000001.1, read as the reverse complement.
GGAGATGTAGCGCCCGAAGAACGGTCCCTGGTGACTGCGCACGAGAAGACCGGTAGCGAGATCAGTGACCCCAGTCGTCGTTCTCGTGACCTCCCTGGCACCACGCCGGGCAACCTGCCCGCGTCTGTGCGGCGGGGCTCATCGGCTCAGGGACCGCGCGGCCTGGTGTGGTGCTCATGGTGATAACTCCCGTTCCGGCGTTGAGTGCTTCGACGATCAGGGTCGCCGAAGGCATCCCCGGAACATGCGCCGATCTACGGGTTCGGGTGCCGACAGCACCCGCGGTGCGCGCGAAGGGAACCCACTGGACACATCCGTAGAACAGCCGCCTCCGTGAGGCTTATCAGATGGGGACGCCCTCTGCGCTTCGAGCGATGAACCCTCGCTGGCGTCCCCACATGAGCGGATCCCGAAGCTAGGTACCCGAACCCGTAGGTCGGCGGGCGCGGTACCCAGCCCGCTCTTGCCACTCTAGGGAGACCCTCGGCCCCACGTCTAGGCGACGTAGTGAGGTACGAGAAGACGGTAAGGCTGCGAGACACGATGGGAGTGAGTCGGCGGATGAGGCAAGACCCTTGCGGCACCGTGGAGTTGTGGACCGGCCAGGTGTCGGTGCTGCAGCATGGCAGCGTCCGCCGGCCGGTGAAGCAGAACTTGCTAGCCAGAGCCGAGACCGTGAGTGACCCAGTCAAGCACTGCCCCTACACCGGCGCAGCAGCACGGGGGCGGAGGCAGGAGCTCCTGGTGATCGCAGTGTTCGACTTCCTGCGAAAGCTCAATCGATGACGGACATGAAACCGACCTTCGGCCGGTTCGTGGCTGCGGGCGTGGCGATCCATCTGGAGCGGGACGGGTGGCGAAGGATCACAGATCCCATGACAACCTGAATCGAGCCAGATCTGTCGCCCAGCTCATGCGAGATCTCGGAAAGCCCCTCCTTTCGATGGAACGCTATGGCTGGGAGTTCTCGCTCACCCCGGTCGATCTCGGAACTGGAACTCTCAACGTGATCCTTACCCAACAAGAAGCTCTTTCCTGGGACTCCTTCGACATCCACGTCGGCGAGCCCGCGGACACCATGAGACGTATCGCGGCTGTGATCCGCGCTGCAGTGGGCGGGAGCTACCGCAGCGACGGCTGTCGCGCCGGGGGTGCGCTCGGGCGCCGTCTCTCCAGAGCCGTCTTTGCCGCGTGTCCTAGAGCGCCCGGAGCACGTCGTGACCAGGTGCAGGCAACCAGACCCGTCAGCCGGCGGATGCCCGGGCGTTCCGCGCACGCGGACCATGGGTGGCAGTGGAGCTACCCGCCACCCCAGGGGTCGGTGATCTCGCCACCGCGACCGTCGTTTCGTCAACGACAGATGGAGACAAGCGAACATGCAGCCCCGGGCTTCCGAGCACGAGTTCAACGACCCTGGGGCCAAGGGCTCCCCTGCGGCTGGCCATCGTCAACGACTATGCCGTGGTCGTGGCTGGAGTTGCTTCCCTTCTCGCGGAGGAGCGCATCAGCGTGGTCGAGACCACTGCTGGGCTACCGGTCAGCACCGACGTGGATGTGGTCCTCTACGACACGTTCGGCCAAGTCCACGGCCAAGGTGTCGACCTGACCGACTTCGTCCGCGACAGTGGCGCGAAGGTGGTCATCTACAGCTGGAACCTCAGGCCGGACCTGATCCAGCGGGCCATCGCAGAGGGCGCGAGCGGCTATCTCTCCAAGGTCCTCACAGGACCCGCCATCGTGGACGCACTGGAACGGATCGTGGCCGGCGAGATCGTCATCTTGACGGGAGGTCACGGAACCAGCGTCGGCGGCGCAGGTGACTGGCCCGGGCGATCGGCGGGGTTGTCTCCGCGCGAAGCTGAGGTGATCGCGCTCATCGCCCGAGGACTGAGTAATCAGGAGATAGCCGAGAGGGCTCACGTCACGATGAACTCGATCAAGAGCTACGTCCGCTCCGCGTACCGCAAGATCGGCGTAGAGAGTCGCACACAGGCGGTGCTCTGGGCTCTGGCGAACGGCTTCCACCCCGACTTTGCGCGCACCGTCGACCCAGCCTTGCGGGACCGGCCATCGGACCCTTCCTGATTCGGCGATGGACAATGCCCAGCCGCGATGAGCCCACGCGCACCGCCCGCGTCGTCAGGCCAGCGCGCCCATTCGAGAACATGCGCAGACCCAGGCTCGTCGATAACCGCATCGCCAACACAACGGCGTTGCTCGCAACCGGATGGCTCGTCGGCTTGCTGATGCTGGACATCGCCGTACCTCCGAGCGTCGTGCCCGACACTCTGTTCGCGATCGCCCCTTTGATCGCATGCAGCGTTCTCACACCCCGAGCTGCGGCCGGTTTCGGCACGGCCGCCGTCTTCCTGCTGGTCTGGTCTGGGTGGTGGAACCAGACCTGGGACGGCCCCCAGCAGTGGATTCGGCTACTGGATGTTGTCCTGGTCAGCTCGGCTGCGGTCCTCGTCGCGTTCGTGCGGGTCCGCCGAGAGCGCCGGCTCACGCGGGTGACGGCGATTGCGGAGGCCGCACAACGGGTCATCCTTCCGACCGTGCCGCCCGCCATCGAGGGCCTCCACACTGCCTCCCGATACCTTTCCGCGGCCGCCGACGCGGTCATCGGCGGGGACCTCTACGACTGCAGCGTCACCGAGGGTTACACGAGGTTCATCGTCGGGGACGTTCGGGGCAAGGGCCTGGAAGCCGTGGAGCACGCCGCCCGCGTGATCCGAGCTTTCCGGCAGGCTGCGGCGACCAAGCCGTCCCTTGCCGAGGCGGTCGAAGACATGGACACCTACCTGAGGCCGTTCTTGGGCGATGAGGACTTCGTCACCGCCCTGCTCCTAGATCTCACGTGCCAGGGCACCGTCACGATCACCAGCTGCGGCCACCCACCCGCGATCCTGGTGCAACCAGACGGCTCCGCGACCTTCCTCGAACCACCCACCGGGCTACCGCTCGGCTTGGGATACGACACCCAGGACGACTCCTTCCCGTGGGGCCCGGGTGATCGCCTCCTGCTGTACACCGACGGGCTCAGCGAAGCCCGAGACGCCGGAGGCGAGTTCCTGCCACTGCTCGATGTCGCGCCGATACTCGCGGGCGGCGGCCTGGACGAGGCCCTCGACTCCCTTTTGGACCGAGTCCGCACACATGTACCGAACGGCGCGCTAGGTGACGACCTTGCGGTCCTTCTTCTGGAGAACTCGGTGGTCCCTTCGGCCGCGACCAGACCCAGCTGAGCAATCACAGGCCCAGGGCTGGGGTCCAGGAGCCCGCAAGCATGACCTGCGGTTTGCTCAACGCTGCGAGGACTGTGCCGGGCCACCGCTGTGTATGGGTCGGACCTCGACGCCACCCCCGGAGCTGACCACTGGATTGGTTGCGGCAGTGGCGAGCGCAGCGTCGAGGTTTGGTGCTTCCAGGATGTAGACGCCAACCACCACCTGGGGCGAATCGACGAAAGGTCCGTCGGTCACTCCTGCGGCTCGAACAGCCTTGGCCATCTCCCGCGGGGTAAAAGCCCAGGCGGCAGTCAAAACGGCTTGCGAAGTCAACTCGGTCGCGTGGTCATCGCAGATGGCGATGTCGTCCGAGGTGGCGGCCGACTTGTCAGGCGCGTGAGCAGAATCATCGCTGTAGATCAGGACAGCAAAGTCAGGCATCTCGCCTCTTTCCCGAGGTCTCGGCAGTCGATTCCCACTGGCTGGGAACCACCGACCGCCTCTCACGATGAAGGTACAAAGCGATGAGCGAGAGCAGGGACAGCGGCATGTCCGGATCTATGCGGCGCGTCTGACGGTGGCCTCTCGCTAACCTTGCCCGGGCGCATTGTCAGTGGGTACCCCGGGCGAGGACAGTGCGCCGTATGACCGAAACCCCCCGCGACCAGCTCAACTCATTCCTCCACGGTGGTGATCAGGCGATCTGGTCCATTGCTGCCGTGGTGTTGGCGATGAGTGGGGCGCCCTCGGAGGACCAGCAAGCCGCCGCACACGCGGTGTTGACGGCGAGTGGCCTGGATGGGGTGGTGACCAGTCTGGGCGCCAAGGACGCTGCCGGAGTGGCGGCACAAGCTGCCGCTCCGATCCATCAGGTCGCTGCGCTTCTTCGAGGCGAGGGAATGATGTGGAGCGCCCAGTCCGATGAAGCTCTCCTTGCGCAGGGCCGGGCGAGCGCTCAGGGTGCCGCCGCGTTTGCCCAGTTCGGCTTGCCGATGTTGGCGGGTCTCAAGGAGACATTCGCGGACGGGGCCCGGATGCTAGATGTGGGCACGGGAGTTGCTGCGATGGCCGCGGCTTACGCCGAGCTGTTCCCCAAGCTGACCGTCGTAGGGATTGACGTGATGCCTCGCGTGCTCGCACTGGCAGAACAGACGGTGGCCGCGAGCTCGGCCAGCGACCGGATAATCCTGCGCCAGCAGGACGTGGCTTCTCTGGACGAGCCTGAGACCTATGCCCTCACCTGGTTGCCGGCCCCGTTCATCCCAGAATCGGCGCTCGCCGCTGGTGTCCCGCGCCTCGTCGAGTCTCTACTGCCCGGCGGATGGCTGATCCTCGGACACGGAAAGTACGGCGGGTCCGCAGTGGATGACGCGGTCAGCCGGTTCAAGACCATCGCCTATGGAGGCACCGCGCTCGACGACGGACAGGCCGAAGAGATGCTCAGGTCCGCGGGCTTGGGCGAGGTAAGGACGGTTCCGACCCCGGAGGGTGCCCCCGCGAGCACCGTCGGACGCAAGCCCACTGGAACGTGATACGGCTGAGCCGAGCTGGCGACTCCACTCCACAAGGGTGCGCCCGACCAAGAATCACGTAACGGGCAGCGCTCCCCCCGCTGGGCGGCATCCTCGTCGGCATCCGAGACCCGGACAACAGCATGTGACGCGCTCTATGACTCCCTCTCCGGCCGAGAATTGGTAACCCGACCCGTAATTCGGCGGTGTGCTCGCCGACCAGCACCGACGACCCTTGGATCAAGGGTCACTCTGACCCGCTTCGGTTGATACGCCCCCGGCCCGCAAGGGTCGGGGGCTTTCGTCTGTTCCAATCCGCGAGAACAAGTGGACGGGACGACCGCTGGATGTGAGGCCGCCGGAGTGCCACTCGAACCAGTCGGCGGGAGCATCGATGGTTCGGGCGTCCGTGCTGGACGGCGCTGTCTGGTAGGTCAGCTCCCGAGGATCTTTGCCTTCTGCGCGTCGAACTCGGCGTCGGTCAGGACGCCCTGATCGCGTAGGCCCGCCAACTTGGTGAGCTCGTCAATCTGGCTGCCCCCCGTGGGACCGGCAGCGGCAACTGGCGCGGCCTGCTGTTGGGCTGCTTGGGCGTCCAGCGCCTGCTGTTCTGCGTCGGCCTGCTCCTGGGAGTTCTTGTTGGCCATGTGGTGTGCGACACCACCGGCCACGACCGCCGTACCCACGATTGCCCTGCGTCGGGCGCGTCGCCTCATCATTCCGGGCATGTTTCTCTCCTCAGCCTTCTACTTCTTCGAGAATCACGGCGTCGAGCTCGTCCATTGCGGCGTCAATCTCCGTGACGGGGATGCGATGGAATCCGAGCAGAACGCCGCCCTTCTCGCGCAACGCCATCGACGCCCGGATCGCCCAGGTGTTTTCCCAGGCAATGAGGAGAACCGCGGAGGCCGGCGGAAGACCCTCGACTGCTGCCGTGGCGTCAGCATCGGTCAGCAGGCCGGGAGTGTCGATCTGCATTGCGATCAAGTCAGGGACTCCGTCCCCGTCGATGTCGGTGATCTCGGCCACGGTCGTTGCGCCCGACTCGTCCACGTAGACGATCAGCATGTCGAGCAGCCGGATCGTGCCATTGGCGACCAACTCGGCCAGTGCATCCGCGATGGTGCCGTCCAGCTGGGCGTCAGGGAAGCCCACTACCAAGACATCAACCGGTCCTACCGGCCGAATGTAAGCCGGGGGTTCGAGCCGAGCTTCTGACATGCATTCCTCCTAGGGTCTGATGAGCGGAACCTAGCAGGTGCACGGATTGCCGCGACGGGGCCTCATCGCTCCGGCTACGGTTTTCCGCCCAGGGAGCGCTGACGTGCTTCGAGTCGGAGTCACTCGCGGCATGGGACCTAATGTCCGGTCGTCGGTCTCACAGGCAACGGCTTCGTTGAGGTCGGACCGGTGTGGGGACCGACTGCTCTTCCGGAGCTGCGAGATGTCTTTAGCATGGTCCCCGCCAGTAGGGCGACGTGACTGCCCGAGGATCTGGCCAGCGCATGGTATGTCACGGCACGGCGTCCAAACACTCCGGTGAATGGAGCCGAGGCCCTCGACAGGGACCACGACGGCACCATCGGCGAAGTCATCCGCCCACGCCGCTGAAAGGGAACCAGGACCGACGACCAACTCTCGGACCAGAACCCCTCGCCGCCTCCACCGATCATCGGAGGTCTTCTCCGCAGTGGCCTGATCTGGCTCCTATGCTCGCCGAGGGCAAGGTCTCGATCCGCACCGCCTCGGAGGTACTGGGCCACGCCAGCACCTCGATCACCGCTGACACCTACGGACACGTCTCACAGGACGCGAAGCGGGCCGCGCTCGACGTGGTCTCCGACGCGCTCGGCCGGTGAACTGCCACCCGAACTGCCGCCCGGCGCGACCTGCACGGACGGCAGTCAAGAGCAGCACACCGTCTGACCTGCGCGCTTTGCTCCCCCGGTTGGACTCGAACCAACAACCCTTCGATTAACAGTCGAATGCTCTGCCAGTTGAGCTACAGGGGATCATTCGGAGCCCGCACAGATTAGCAAGCGGGGTCGGGGGCCGCGAATCGGGAGCACCGGCGCCACGCGGGCGTCAGTCGAGGCCGACATCGGCACGGGCGGAGGCGAGCGCGGCGGACGCAGCCGCCTGCACCACGGGGTCCGTCGGCTCGATCCCGACGTCGTACTCGTAGACCCAGTGCACCTCCGAGCGGCCCGACGGAGCACGCCGTCCGACCACGCGTACGCCGCGCTTGCCGGTGATGGGGACGTGCCGGACGAGCAGCACGCTCGCCGTCACCCGCTCGCGCACGAGCTGGAGGAAGCGGTCGGTGTCGCTCGGCGCGGACTCGTCGAGGGTCAGGGTGTGCTCGGCTCGGGGTCGTCCCCACTGGCCCACCTCGCTGACCCGCAGCCGGGCGAGGTCGTGGTCCCAGTCGGCGGCCTCGATCTGCTCCCAGGCCAGCCGGCCGTCGGGCAGGTACAGCGCGTCACGGGTGCCGGCCACCCACCGACCACCCACCACGGGCGCCCAGGCGAGCAACCGCTCGCCGGCGGACACCGGGACCGGTGGCCGCTCCCGGCGCAGTGACCTCACCGCTCGCTCACTGGGCACCGAGCGCGAGGTCCCGCAGCTGACGCCGGTGCTGCTCGAGCGCGGTCAGCTCGCCGAACATCCGGTTGTACTCGGTGGTCTGCTCGACCGGGTTGGTCCGCTGCAGGCGCGACTTCACCTCCGTGATCCGGCGCTGGGCGGTCAGCTCCTGGAGCCGGTAGACGGTGTTGGCCACGAATGCGTCGTCGGCACCCTTGCGGCTCGGCACCGGCTCCACCGCGAGGGCCGACAGCGCAGCGGCCACGCTCTGGTCGGACGCGGCCCCCGTCAGGCGGGCGGCCCAGCCGGCGTCGGCCGCGCCGAGCCCCCCGCACGTCTCGACCAGCTCCCAGACGGCGCGGTAGGTGGGGTGGGTGAAGTCGTTGGAGCCGATGTCACGGGTCGTCCGGAGCACGGCCTCCGGCTCCTGGACGACGAGCTTGAGCGCCTCCCGCTCGAGCGCGAACCGGGGGTCGCGCAGGTCGGGGAGCGGGGGCGGCGCCGGAGCCGTCGGTGTGGTCGGGGGCGCACCCTGGCCCGGGGGCTGCGCCACCCGGGGCGCGGGCCGGGCGGCTCGCCCTGCGGCCCTCCGGACCTCGGTCCGAGCCTGCTCGACGTCCACCCCGACCATGCCCGCGAGCTCGCGGGCGAAGGCCTCGACCTTGGACTTGTCACGGATCGACGAGACGAGCCGCGCCGCCTCGCGGACCGCGTCGACGCGGCCGTCGGCCCGGTCCAGGTCGTACTTGGAGACGACGTTCTCGAGCACGAAGCGGTAGAGCGGGCGCCGGCGTGCGATCAGCTCGCGCACGGCGGCATCGCCCTGCTGGATCCGGAGGTCGCAGGGGTCCATCCCGGTCGGCTCCACCGCGACATAGGTCTGCGCCACGAAGTTCTGGTCGCCGCCGAAGGCCCGCAGCGCGGCCTTCTGCCCCGCCGCGTCGCCGTCGAAGGTGAAGATCACCTCACCCCGGAACTCCTCGTGGTCGTTGAGGAAGCGGCGCAGCACCCGCGCGTGGTCGTCGCCGAACGCCGTCCCGCAGGTGGCCACCGCGGTGGGTACGCCGGACAGGTGGCAGGCCATCACGTCGGTGTAGCCCTCGACCACGACGGCTTGCATCGAGCGGGCGATGTCGCGGCGGGCCAGGTCGATGCCGTAGAGCACCTGGCTCTTCTTGTAGATCGCGGTCTCGGGGGTGTTGAGGTACTTCGCCTCGATCCGGTCGTCGTCGAAGATCCGCCGGGCGCCGAAGCCGATGGTCTCCCCGCTCGACTCGCGGATGGGCCACAGCAGCCGCCCGCGGAAGCGGTCGTACGCCGACCGGCCGACCGCGACGAGCCCGGCCGCAACCGTCTCCTCCTCGGTGAACCCCTTCTGCCGCAGGTGGCGCAGCAGCGCGTCGCCGTCACGTGGCGCGAAGCCGATGCCGAACTGCTCGGCCGAGGCCTGGTCGAAGCCTCGCTCCCCGAGGAACTGCCGCGCCGCCACCGCGTCGGGGGTGGCCAGCGCGTCGGCGTAGAAGGCCTGGGCGACGCGGTGGGCCTCGATCAGGCGGGCCCGCTGGGGGCCGCGCGGGCGCTCCGGGCGCGCGTCACCCTCCTCGCGACGCAGCATCACGCCGTACTTGTCCGCGAGCCGCTCCACGACCTCGGTGAAGCCCAGGCCGTCGATCTTCATCAGGAAGGCGATCACGTCGCCGCCTTCCCCACAGCCGAAGCAGTGCCAGAACTGGCGTTGCGGGTTCACGTTGAACGACGGGGACTTCTCGTCGTGGAAGGGGCACAGGCCCTTGAGCGAGCCGCCGCCCGCGGGGCGGAGCGTGACGTAGTCGGAGACGACGTCGTCGATCTTGGCCTTCTCGCGCACCTCCGCGATGTCTTCCTCGCGAATCCGACCGGCCACGCCGGGAGTCTACGGCCGGGCGTCGACAGCGCTCGGGCGGATACCACGCGGCAGGGTGGGTACCGGGTGGGCATGAGTACGCCGACACCCGGCCGACCCGGCCACGCGGTCAGCGACGACCCGACGCTGGGGTCGATCGTGCACGACCTCACGCAGCAGGTGCCACAGCTGATCCGCTCCGAGATCCGCCTCGCGCAGGTCGAGATGACCGAGAAGGGCAAGCGCGCCGGGACCGGGCTCGGGATGTTCAGCGCTGCCGGACTGCTCGCCTTCTTCGGCATCGCCTGCGTGATCGCCACGGCGATCCTGGGCCTGGCCCACGCGCTCCCCGACTGGCTCTCCGCCCTGATCGTCGGGGTGGTGCTGTTCGCCGGCGCCGGTGTGCTGGCCCTGGTCGGGAGGAAAGAGGTGCAGCAGGCCACTCCGCCCGCACCCGAGCACGCGATCGAGAGCGTCAAGGAGGACATCGCCGTGGTGAAGGGAGAGCACCGATGACCGATCCGACCTCTCCGACGACCGAGGAGCTCGAGGCCCGGATCGAGCAGCAGCGCGAGCAGCTCGCCGACACCGTCGACCAGCTCACGCACAAGCTCGACGTGAAGAGCCAGGCCAAGGAGCGGGCCGCCCGGGTGGCCGACCGCGCCACCACCGACGACGGACTCCCGCGGCCCGAGCTGATCGCCGCCGCGACCGCGACCGTCCTGCTGGTCGGCGTCGTGGTCTGGTGGCGTCGACGATGACGTACGACGATCGGTCCGGGGACTCGCGGGCCGCGGACCGGGTGCCGGACGTCGAGGACGACCGCAAGCCCGACTCGCCGAAGGACCTCACGGGGAGGTCCTGGAGGTACGTGCTGCGCAAGACCTGGCGCGAGTTCGGCGACGACCACTGCACCGACCTCGCCGCGGGGCTCACCTACTACGCCGTCCTGGCTCTGTTCCCCGCCGCCATCGCGGTGATCTCGCTGGTCGGCCTGGTGGGCGACCCCCAGACGAGCGTCGACAACATCCTGGAGATCCTCCAGCCGCTGGTCTCCTCGAGCACCCTGGACACCATCCAGCCCGCCCTGGAGAGCCTCGCCACCTCCCAGGGCGCCGGGCTCGGTCTCGTCCTCGGTCTGGCCGGCGCCCTGTGGTCGGCGTCGGGGTACGTCGGCGCCTTCGGCCGGGCCATGAACGCCGTCTACGAGATCGACGAGGGCCGTCCGTTCTGGAAGCTGCGCCCGCTGATGCTCCTGGTCACCTTGGTCGCGGTCCTGCTCGTGGCCGTGGTGCTGGTGATGCTCGTGATCTCCGGCCCGCTGGCGGAGTCGATCGGATCGGTGATCGGGCTCAGCAGCCAGGCGGTGACGGCCTGGAACATCGTGAAGTGGCCGGTGATCCTGCTCTTCGTCGTCGTGATCGTCGCGATCCTCTACTACGCCACCCCGAACGTGAAGCAGCCGAAGTTCCGCTGGCTCTCGGTCGGGGCGGTGGTGGCCATCCTGGTCTGGATCCTGGCGTCGGTCGCCTTCGCGTTCTACGTCGCCACCTTCGGCAGCTACAACAAGACCTACGGCTCGCTCGCCGGCGCCGTGATCGGCCTCCTGTGGCTGTGGATCACCAACCTGGCGCTGCTCTTCGGCGCCGAGCTCGACTCCGAGCTCGAGCGCGGTCGCCAGCTCCAGGCCGGCATGGCAGCCGAGGAGGAGCTCCAGCTGCCGGCGCGCGACACCCGCGGCATCGAGAAGGCACAGAAGAAGGAGCAGAAGGACCTGGCCCGGGGCCGAGCCATCCGCGAGCAGGCCGCGAGCTCCACCGAGCACGACCCGGGAGCCGATGCCGGCCGGCATCGCACCGACGAAGCCACCACCACCGAGACAAAGGAGAAGACATCATGAGGAAGCTGTTCCTGCTGGGCGCGGTCGCCGTGGGCTACGTGCTCGGCGCCCGCGCCGGACGCGAGCGCTACGAGCAGATCATGGGCACGGTCGACAAGGTCAGGAGCGACCCGAGGGTCCAGCAGAAGACCCAGCAGGCCGTGGACGCGGCCAAGCAGCAGGCGCCGGTCGTCGCCGACAAGGTGTCGAGTGCCGCCAGCGCCGCCACCGCCGCGGCAAAGGACAAGGTGGGGGGCTCCTCGGACCTCTCCCGCGAGCCGCACCACATGGCCGGGCCGCAGGGCGACCTGCCCTGAGGTGACACCGCGCCCGGCTACACCAGACGGGCGTACCAGGCGACGGCGCTGGCGTCGGTGAGGGACGCGATCTGGTCCACCACCGCCCGGCGCCGCGCCGCGTCGTCGGGCGCGGCTGCCCAGTCGTCCGCGAACGGTCGCTCCAGGACCGAGGGCCCGGCGCTCAGGACGGTGTCGACGAGCTCGGCGAGCAGCTCGCGCTGACGGCCCATGGCCAGGACCCGGTCGTCGGCCTGCATCACGTAGTGCGCCGCGATGCCCTTGAGCACGGCCATCTCGACGAGCGACTCCTCGGGCACCACCAGGTCGCCCTGGTGGCGCAGCAGCGGTCCGTCGTACGCCGCGAACGTCGCCGACCGCGCGGCGGCACAGAACCGCCCGATCAGGTCGCTGGTCAGGTTCTTCAGTGATGCCAGGCCGCGGCGGCTGCCGTCGTACGCCGTGGTGGGCCACGAGGCGACCGTCCGCATCCGCTCGAGCGCCTCGGCGAGCGCCTGCTCGTCCACGTCCGGGAGGTACCAGCCGCGGACGGCGGACCACACCGCATCCGGATCCAGGGACGTGAGGTCGATCCGGCCGGCCACGACGCCGTCCTCGACGTCGTGCACGGAGTAGGCGATGTCGTCGGCGAGGTCCATCACCTGCGCCTCGACGCACTGCCGCCTCCCGGACACCCCCCGGCGTACCCAGTCGAAGACGGGCCGGTCGTCGTCGTACACCCCGAACTTGCGCACCAGGCGCGGTGACCCGTCGGCGTGGACGCCGGTGGGCATTTCGGCCTCGGCCAGGGTCCAGGGGTACTTGGTGCACGCGTCGAGCGTCGCCCGGGTCAGGTTGAGACCGGCCGACCGGCCGTCCGGCCCGAAGGTCTTGGCCTCCAGCCGGGTGAGCAGGCGCAGCGTCTGCGCGTTGCCCTCGAAGCCACCACAGCCCGCCGCGGCCTTCGCGAGCACCCGCTCACCGTTGTGCCCGAACGGCGGGTGGCCGAGGTCGTGCGCGAGCGCGGCGGTCTCGACGAGGTCCGGCTCCGAGCCGAGCGCCCGCGCCAGGTCACGGGCGACCTGCGCGACCTCCAGGCTGTGGGTGAGCCGGTTGCGCACGAAGTCGTCGCTCTGCGGCCCGACCACCTGGGTCTTGGCCGCCAGCCGGCGGCTCGCTGCGGCGTGCACGACCCGCGCCCGGTCCCGCTCGAACGGCGTGCGCTCCGGCGCGGGCACGCGCTTGGGTGGCTCGTCGACCCAACGCTCCCGCGCGGCGTCGTCGTAGTCAGGCATCGGGGTGAGACTAGTCGGGGGCGGCTCGCCGTTCGCCGCGCCGTCCGCTCCGGCTCCGCCGGCTCGGACGGTCCTCGCTCAGTACACCGACACGTGCACGTGGTCGAAGTGGTTCGCCGTCGCCGAGCCCCGGTCGGCGAAGAGCCGCCAGCCCTCGGACGCCCGGACGGGGGTCCAGATCCGCTGCCGCCAGAGGACGTCGTAGAGGTGCAGCTCGGAGGCGTGCTGCTGGAGGAAGGCCGCGATCGCGTCGCCCAGCGCGACGTCGCTGGTCATGATGTCGAGCGCCTTGCCCGAGGAGTGCTCACCGTGCGCGTCCCACCCGCCGTACGACGTGATCTGGGGGAAGGCGTGGCACACCGAGCGGTAGACGTAGACGGCCCCCGAGGTCAGGCCGTTCTCCACCGAGCCGTCGGGGCACGGGGCCATCGACAGGCCCGCGGCGGCGGTGACGCCGGCACCCGAGGCGGATGCGGGCTCGGGCTTGTGCGCGGCGAGGTACTCGGCAGTGACCCAGCGGGACCGCCCGTCGACCACGACCTCGGCTCGTCCGTCGATGACCCGACCGGTCACGAGGACGTGCTTGCCGGAGGGGACCAGCCCGACCTGCCGCGCGGCCTGCGAGGCGCTCGACCACAGGTTGAGGTCGGCAGTGGTCCACTTCTTCACGTGAGCGCGTGCCACGGCCCGCGCGGTGGCCTCCTGGGCGGCGACGCCCTCCTGGAAGTTGCGCGCCGCGGTGCGGTCGAACGTGCGGGAGACCGGCGCGCGGTCGTAGCGCGCGGGGTCGAGGACGATCGTCGCGGCCGGCTGGGCCGCGAGCGACGGGTGGATGGACGGTTCCGCGGCGAGGACGCCGAGTGCGACGGCGGGAAGAGTGGTCGCCAGTGCGGCACCTGCGGCGATACGGGCGGCGCGCGAGCCGGTCAGGGCTACGAGCCTGCGGGCATTGGGCTCCCGCTTGTGGCGATGTTGTGCCACAGCGCTGATTCCTTTGCTGTTGCTGTCGGGGGTCCGGCCCGAGATGACCCCCGGCCCGAGGTGGGGTCACGATTCGGACACGACGCAAGAGTCAAGCACACGATCTCGCCGCTGTCTCAATCCGGGCCGGTCCGGGGTCGGGTGTCCCTGGTCACCCGGCCCTTCGAGCCTCAGGAGGGGCGTGTGCTCACCCTCCGGTGGTCTCGGTGGTGTCCTCGGTGAGGTGCAGGCGCGAACCATCGGTGTCGTCGAGCCAGCCCTCCGGGACGACGACACGCTCCCGCGGAGAGCCTTGGCGGCCGCGTGGCGTCCCGAGCTCCCCGACCGGGAACGGCTCCTCCGGGTCGAGCTCGGCGAGGAGCACGTCCAGCGTCGCCAGCGAGTCGACCAGGGCCAGGGAGCGGCGCAGCTCGCCGCCGGCCCGGAAGCCCTTGAGGTACCAGGACACGTGCTTGCGGAACTCCTTGCAGCCCCGCTCCTCCCCCATGTGCTCGGCCAGCAGCTCGGCGTGACGGCGCATCATGACCCGCACCTCGCCGAGCGTCGGAAGGGCAGGCTGCGTGGTCCGGACGGTTCCGACCGGCGAGAAGGCCGCCGCGAGGTCGCGGAACAGCCAGGGCCGGCCCAGGCAGCCACGACCCACCACGACGCCCGCCGCTCCGGTCTGCTCGACCATGCGCAGGGCGTCGGCGGCCTCCCAGATGTCACCGTTGCCGAGCACGGGGATGGTGACGTGCTCGACGAGGCGGGCGATCGCCTCCCAGTCGGCCTGGCCGCTGTAGGACTGGGCGACCGTCCGGCCGTGCAGCGCGATCGCGGCGCAGCCGGCCTCCTGGGCGATCCGGCCGGCATCGAGGTAGGTGAGGTGGTCGTCGTCGAGCCCCTTGCGGGTCTTCATGGTGACCGGCACGTCGTACGGCGTCGCGGCAGAGACCGCGGACTGCAGGATCTCGGCGAGCAGGCCACGCTTCCAGGGCAGCGCTCCGCCGCCGCCCTTGCGGGTCACCTTGGGGACGGGGCAGCCGAAGTTGAGGTCCACGTGGTGGACGCCGTACTCCGCGCAGAGGATCTCGGTCGCCTTGCCGACGTACGCCGGGTCCGTGCCGTAGAGCTGGACCGACCGGGTGGTCTCGACCTCGTCGAAGACCAGCATCTTCAGGGTGGTCGAGTCGCGCTCGACCAGGCCGCGGGAGGTGATCATCTCGCAGACGTACAGGCCCGCGCCCTGCTCCGCGCACAGGCGTCGGTAGGCAGCGTTGGTGATGCCCGCCATCGGGGCGAGCACGACCGGCGTGGGCACGGTCAGCGAGCCGAGGGTGAGCGCGGGCATGGAGCCGATTCTCCGCCCGCCCGCGCGCACCGCCAAATGGGCTACTTCTCCGGTTTCGGCTCGGTGACGGGGCCGGTCCAGGTGATCGCGTCGAAGTCCTCGGTCGGGCGGAAGCTGATCGCGGTCAGCGTCCCGTGGTCGGGCGCGAAGTAGACCAGGCAGACCGACGCCTTCGCACCGGAGGTGAACCTCGCCGGCAGAGGGGTGCTCGGGCACGGCGGGAAGCTGGCCCGGAAGGTCGACGGCTGCAGGAGCGTGTCGCGCCCGTCGAGCAGGTAGAGCGGCACCCGGACGTCCGAGAGGTCGGTGGTGCCGACGTTCTTCACCTCGGCGCGGACGAAGTACGGCGTCGACCTCCGCGTCGCGGCGTCGAGCCGCCAGTCGCGGAACTGCGAGGCCGGGACCTTCTCGAGCCGGTCGACCGCCACCTTCATCACTCCGACCCGGTGCTGGTCGGGCTGCCACGAGACCGTGGCCGCGTTGCCCAGGGTGAGCGCCGTGCCCTGGTCGGTGAGCGCCACGCCCTGGACCGTCCCTCCGCCGGCCGACGACGAGTCCGAGGCAGTGGAGGACGAGCCCCCACCGCCGCACCCCGCCAGGGCCACGCACGAGACGGCCAGAGCAGCGGCACGGACTGCGGAGCGGCGGATCACGCGGTCATTGTGCCGGTTCGGGCCGGGGATCGCGGCCGCCCCGCCGAACGCCAGAACGCGCGTGTGTCGAGCCCGTCAGCAGCCGACGAGGCGCTCGGCGAAGTACGGCGTGACCTGGTCGAGCGAGATCCGGTCCTGGCTCATCGAGTCCCGCTCGCGGACGGTCACCGCGTGGTCCTCGAGGGTCTCGAAGTCGACCGTGACGCAGTACGGCGTACCGATCTCGTCCTGGCGCCGGTAGCGGCGGCCGATGGCCCCGGAGTCGTCGAACTCGACGTTCCAGCCGTGCCCACGCAGCTCGGCCGCGAGGTCGCGCGCCTTCGGCGACAGGTCGGCGTTCCGGCTGAGCGGGAGCACGGCGACCTTGACCGGGGCCAGTCGCGGGTCGAGGCGCAGCACCGTGCGCTTGTCCACGCCGCCCTTGGTGTTGGGAGCCTCGTCCTCGACGTAGGCGTCGAGGAGGAAGGCCATCATCGCCCGGTTCGGGCCGAGCGCCGGCTCGATCACGTAGGGGACGTAGCGCTCACCGCTGGCCTGGTCGAAGTAGGAGAGGTCCTGGCCGGACGCCTGGGAGTGCTGGGTGAGGTCGAAGTCGGTGCGGTTCGCGATGCCCTCGAGCTCCTCGAACTCGCGGCCGGAGAAGCCGAAGCGGTACTCGATGTCGACGGTGCGCTTGGCGTAGTGGCTGAGCTTCTCCTGGGGGTGCTCGAAGTGGCGCAGGTTGTCGGGCTGGATGCCGAGGTCGGTGAACCAACGGGTGCGCTCGTCGATCCAGTACTGGTGCCACTCCTCGTCCTCGCCGGGACGGACGAAGAACTCCATCTCCATCTGCTCGAACTCACGGGTCCGGAAGATGAAGTTGCCGGGCGTGATCTCGTTGCGGAAGCTCTTGCCCATCTGGGCGATGCCGAACGGCGGCTTCATCCGCGCGCTGGTCACGATGTTGGCGAAGTTGAGGAAGATGCCCTGGGCCGTCTCCGGGCGCAGGTAGTGCAGCCCCGACTCGTCCTCGATCACGCCGAGGTAGGTCTTGAGCATCATGTTGAACTGCCGCGGCGCGGTCCAGGTGCCGCGGTTGCCGCAGTTGGGGCACGGCACGGACTCGTTGATGTCGACCGTGTCGGGGTCCACCGGGTTGTCCGGGGTGGACTTGCGACCGGCGTACTCCTCCTGGAGGTGGTCCTCGCGGAAGCGCTTGTGGCAGGACTGGCACTCGACCAGCGGGTCGGTGAAGGTCGCGAGGTGGCCGCTGGCCTCCCAGGTCTTCGTCGGCAGGATGATCGAGGAGTCGAGGCCGACCAGGTCGTCGCGCTGGGTGACCATGGAGCGCCACCACTGCTTCTTGACGTTCTCCTTCAGCTCCACGCCGAGCGGGCCGTAGTCCCAGGCCGAGCGGGTCCCGCCGTAGATCTCACCCGAGGGGAAGACGAACCCGCGGCGCTTGCACAGGGAGACGACGGTGTCGAGCTTGGTGGGGGGTGGCTTGGCCACGAAGGGGCTCCTGATGGTCTGGCCGGCTGGCTGCCGGTCCGATCGTGCGGGTGAAGGTGCGGAACGTTCAGCCTAACGACCGCGCCCGACCGACATTGAGGGCCTCCCCCGGCACGACCTGCTCGTAGGCGCTCGGCTCGTCGAGCGCCCGGCTCAGGGTCGGCACCGCGGCCAGCTTCACGTCGTACGCCGACAGCGCGCGCCGGTAGGCACCCGGCCCACGCCAGGTGGTGGTGAGCACCCACAGCTCGGGGTCGTCCACGTTGCGGCCGATGCCTCCCGCGAGATATCCCGCCTGCACGGCGAGCACCCGGTGCGCCCGCTCGAGATCGGCGCGGAAGGACTCGGCGTCGCCCTCCTGCACCCGGAACCGGTTGACCACGATCACGGGGCCGACCCTAGTCGCCGTGCCGGAGAACGGCCCTACAGTCCATGCATGACCCCCGAGCGGCACCGGCGACGGCCCTCTGGTCGGCGAGGACCGGCTGCTGCGGCTGCCCGACGGACGCACCGTGAGCGCCTGGGAGGGCGGGGACCCGGCGGGCCTCCCGCTGCTCTTCCACAGCGGCACGCCCTCCGGTCGGCTCCAGGCGACCCTGGGGCACGAGGCGGCGCGGCGTGCCGGCGTCCGCCTGCTGTCGTTCAACCGGCCCGGCTACGGCGACTCCTCCGACCTGCCGCCCGGTCTGGCGCAGGTCGGGCGCGACACCCTCGACGTCCTCGACCAGTACGACGTCGACCGGTTCGCGGTGCTGGGCATCTCCGGCGGAGGCCCGTACGCGCTGGCCACCGGCCTGGCCGACCAGACCAGGGTCACGGCCGTCGGGATCGCGGCCGGCGTCGGGCCGTGGACGCTGATCGACGACCCGGACCCCGACGACTGGGAACGCCCCCTGCTGGAGCGGGCCGAGGCCGGAGACCTGGCCGGAGCTCGGGCCGGGTTCGCTGCGCGCGCGGCCGCGGAGTTCGCCTGGCTCTCACCCGGACTCTCCGACGAGGAGGTCGTCAACGGGTTCTTCGGCGGCGCACCGCCCGGCGCGATCGCCTGGCTGGACCCGACGTTCCGCCTCCGGTGGGCGGCGGACACGCGGGACGCCCTCGCCCGCTACGACGGGTACGTCCGCGACAACCTGTCCTGGGGCACGACGTGGGACCTCGACCTCGGCCGGCTCCAGGTGCCGTGCCGGCTCTGGTACGGCGCCGAGGACGGGATGGTCCCACCCCGCCACGGCCTCTGGTTGCGCGACCACCTGCCCGATGCCCGCCTGGAGATCCGTCCGGGCGAGGGGCACGGAGCGGTGATCTTCCCGAGGTTGACGGAGATCTTCACCGCGCTGACATCTTGACAATGATTCTCATTCTCACTGAGAATCGTTCTCATGAAGTCGGTGGCGCTCGTCGTGCCTGCCGTGGCCGTGGTGGCCGCGGCACTGACGAGCTGCTCCGCCGGCGCTGACGCGGCGAAGCCGGGCCAGGTCTCCATCGCCGCCAGCTTCTACCCCCTCGCCTGGGTGAGCGAGCAGATCGCCCCCGACGCAGCGGTCACCGACCTCACCCGTCCCGGCCTGGAACCGCACGACGTCGAGCTCACGTTCTCCCAGACCGTGGACCTGGCCCGCGCCGACCTGGTGGTCTACGAGCGCGGCTTCCAGCCGGCGGTGGACCAGGGCGTCGACAACGACGCGGAGGGGGCGACCCTGGACGTCGGGCCCGTGGCCGGGCTCCAGGACTTCGCCTCCGACCCCGGTCAGGTCGACCCGCACTTCTGGCAGGACCCCCTCAAGCTCTCCGCCGTGGCCGGCGCGGTGGCCCGCGAGCTCGGCCGGATCGACCCGGCCCACGCCGCGTCGTACGACGCCAGGGCGACCGCCCTGCAGCACCGGCTGGCGGCGCTCGACGACGCGTACCGCACCGGTCTGGCCGACTGTGCCCGCGACACGGTCGTGACCAGCCACGAGGCGTTCGGCTACCTGTCGCGCTACGGCATCCGCGTCGAGCCGATCACGGGTCTGGCACCGGGGGCGGAGCCGACGCCGTCGGACCTGGCGCGGCTCCAGGAGCTGATCCGTGCCGAGGGCATCACCACCGTCTTCTCCGAGACGCTGGCGAGCCCCGCGGCCGCGGACGCACTCGCCCACGACCTGGGTGTCCGCAGCGAGGTGCTGGACCCGATCGAGGGACTGAGCGACGCGACCGCCGGCCAGACCTACCTCACCCTGATGCGTCGGAACCTGGCGGCCCTGAAGGAGGCGAACGGATGCACGACGTGAACCCGATCGAGCTGACCAACGGCTCGGTGACGCTCGGCGGACGCCCGATCCTGCGGGGCATCGACCTCGCCGTCGCGCCCGGCCAGTTCGTCGCGCTGATGGGCGCCAACGGCTCCGGCAAGTCGACCCTGGTCCGCGCCCTGGTCGGCCTCTGGCCGCTCAGCGGCGGTGACCTGAGGATCTACGGCACACCCATCGCGTCGTACGACGCCTGGTCGCGCGTCGGCTTCGTGCCCCAACGCGCGAGCGCCGAGAGCGGCGTACCGGCCTCGGTGTGGGAGATCGTCGCCTCCGGCCGGCTCACGCACCGACGGCCGTTCCGGCCGATGTCGCGTGCCGACCGCGCAGCCGTCGAGCGGGCGATCGAGGTGGTGGGGCTCGAGGGCAAGGCGCGTGACGGCATCTCCAGCCTGTCCGGCGGGCAGCAGCAGCGGGCGCTGATCGCCCGCGCCCTCGCCGGCGAGCCCGACCTCTTCTTCCTCGACGAGCCCACCGCCGGCGTCGACCTGCCCAACCAGCAGGCGCTGGCGGACGCGCTGGCCCGGCTGTCGTCCCACGGAGCCACGATCGTGCTGGTCGCCCACGAGCTCGGGCCGCTGGCGCCCCTGGTCGAGCGGTCGGTGGTGATGCGCGACGGCCGGATCGCCTACGACGGCGAGCCGCTCGGCGACCACGAGGTGCACGCGCCGCAGTTCGGTGAGGCGCACGGGCACCACCATCACCCCCAGACAGCGCAGCACGACCACGCGCCCCACGTCTCTGCTCCCTTCGACGGAAGGCACTGACCGTGGACCTCTTCACCCTCGCCTTCATGCAACGCGCGCTGGTGGCGGCGCTCTTCACCGGGCTGGCCGCCCCTGCCGTCGGGACCTACCTGGTCCAGCGACGGCTGGCCCTGATGGGCGACGGCATCGGGCACGTGGCGGTCACCGGCGTGGCCCTCGGCCTGCTCACGGGACTCTCCCCCACCTGGACCGCGATCGTGGTCTGCGCCGTCGGCGCAGTGCTGATCGAGATCATCCGCGAGCGCGGTCATGCCAACGGCGACGTCGCCCTGGCCCTGATGTTCTACGGCGGCCTGGCGGGGGGCGTGCTGCTGACCGGCCTGGCCGGCCAGAGCGCCACGACCCTCCAGCAGTACCTCTTCGGGTCGATCACCACCATCTCGACCCAGGACGTCTGGGTGACCATCGCGCTGGCCGTCGTGGTGGTCGGGGTCTGCGTCGGGCTGGCGCCCCAGCTCTTCGCGGTCTCGCAGGACCAGGAGTTCGCCCGCGTGGCCGGGCTCAACGTGCGGGCGTACAACATCATGGTCGCGGTGCTCGCGGCGGTGAGCGTGACCGTCGCGATGCGTACCGTCGGGCTGCTGCTCGTCTCGGCGCTGATGGTGGTGCCGGTCGCGACCGCGCAGCAGGTGACCCGCTCGTTCCGCACCACGTTGTTCGCGGCCATGGCGCTGGGCATCGGTGCGTCGCTCGGCGGGCTCCTGCTCGCGGCGTACGCGCCCGCCGAGGCCTCGGTCGCCCCCGGCCCGACGATCGTGCTGCTCTCGCTCCTCGGCTTCGCGGTGACCTGGCCGCTCGGGGTCTGGGTACGCCGTCGCGCGCGCCTGCGGGCGCCGTTCGCGGCCGGCGTGCCCGACGAGCACCAGACCCCCGAGACCCACCCCCACGAGCACGGACCCGACTGCGGCCACGTCGCGGTGGAGCACGACGACCACGTCGACTACGTCCACGACGGCCACCGGCACGCCGTACACGTCACCGGGGAGGGTCCGCACTATGACGAGCACTGAGCCCTCGCACACGCCGTCCGGCGTGCCCCGGGCCACGCCGCAGCGGCAGGCGGTCCTGGACGCCCTGGGCGGCGTCGGCGACTTCCGCTCCGCCCAGGAGGTGCACGAGCTGCTCGCCGCGCGGGGCTCGGGCGTGGGCCTCGCGACGGTCTACCGCACGCTCACGCTGTACGCCGACCACGGCCTGGTCGACGTGCTCCGCCGCGAGGACGGCGAGGCCATCTACCGCCGCTGCTCCGACACCCACCACCATCACCTGGTCTGCCGGTCCTGCGGCGCCACGGTCGAGGTCGAGGGGCCGGCCGTGGAGCGCTGGACCTCCGCGATCGCCTCCGAGCACGGCTTCTCCGACCTCTCCCACACCCTGGAGATCGTCGGCACCTGTGCGGTCGTGCGCGATGGAGCCGCGGCTTCATCTGAGATCAGCGGGTGCGCCTCCGCGTCGCATCGCCGGCTCACCATGTGAATCGCAGGTTCCGCCTGCAACGCCCTGAACGTGCATGAAGGCCGGGACGACGACCGCAGCCAGAACCTCTCAGGCCTTGCCGAACCGGCGGTCCCGCTGCGCGTAGATCTCGATCGCCTTCCAGAGCGCCAGCCGGTCGACGTCGGGCCAGAGGATGTCGGTGAAGACCAGCTCGGCGTACGCCGCCTGCCACAGCAGGTAGTTCGACAGCCGGTTCTCCCCCGAGGTGCGCCAGAGCATGTCGGCGTCGGCGAGAGCCGGGACGTAGAGGTGACGGGCGAAGGTGCGCTCGTCGACCTTCTCCGGGTCCAGCCGTCCGGCCGCCACCTCGCGAGCGATCGAGCGGGCGGTGTCGGCCAGCTCCGCCCGGCCGCCGTAGTTGACGCACATGTTGAGCGTCAGTACGTCGTTGTCCCGGGTCAGCTCCTCGGCGACCTGGAGCTCGCGGATCACCGACTTCCACAGCCGGGGAGCGCGCCCGGACCAGCGCACGCGCACCCCCAGCTCGTGCATCTCGTCGCGACGACGCCGGATCACGTCGCGGTTGAAGCCCATCAGGAAGCGGACCTCGTCGGGCGAGCGGCTCCAGTTCTCGGTCGAGAACGCGTAGGCGCTGATCGCCTTCACACCGATCTCGATCGCCCCCTCGACGACGTCGAAGAGCGCCGCCTCGCCCATCTCGTGACCCTTGGTCCGTGGCAGGCCCCGGGCCTTGGCCCACCGGCCGTTGCCGTCCATCGTGATCGCGACGTGCCGCGGCACGAGCGCCGCCGGGATCTCCGGTGGCCGGGCGCCGGACGGGTGCGGGTTCGGCGGTCGGACGGCGCGCTTCACGGCGACAGCCTAGGGCGGCCGGCGGGATGACTGGCCGGCCCTCGCGGCGTCCGGTGCGGGGTTGTTGCTACTGAGTGCGCCCTGTCCGGGCACTTCGGCGGTGATAACCCCGCGTTACAACGGACGGGCCCGTCACCGCTCGACGTACTCCAGCGACCGCAGCCCGCGTTCCAGATGCCAGTGGAGGAACGCCGCCACCAGGCCGGAGGCCTCGCGGAGCTGCCGCGGGTCGGCGGCCGCCACGGCCACCCAGTCGCCGGCCAGCAGCGCACCCATCACACCGAGCGTGCCGCCGGACGGAGAGGCGGAGCCGGGCACCCGGCAGTCCGCGCACAGCGCCCCGCCGGCCGCCGGCGAGAACCACCGCGGCCCGGGATCGCCGCACCGCGCGCAGTGGTCGAACGACGGGGCGTAGCCGGCGACCGAGAGGGAGCGCAGGAGGTAGGAGTCGAGCACCTGGGCCGGCGCTCGGTCGCCCCCGGTCATCGCGCGCAGGCCACCGACCAGGAGCAGGAACTGCTGCACCGACGGCTGCTTCTCCTCGGCCACCAGCCGGTCGGCGGTCTCGAGCATCACGGTGCCGGCGGTGTAGCGGTCGTAGTGGTCACCGAGGTGGGCCGGGAACGCGTCGATCGTGTCGGCCTGGGTGATCACGTCGAGGCTGCGTCCCTCGGCGAGCTGGAGGTCGACGTGGGTGAAGGGCTCGAGCCGGGAACCCCACCGCGACGTCGTCTTGCGGACCCCCTTCGCGACCGCGCGTACCCGCCCGTGCTGACGCGTCAGCAGGGTGATGATGCGGTCGGCCTCTCCCAGCTTGTGGGTGCGCAGGACGATCGCCTCGTCGCGGTAGAGAGGCACCCGGCCATTCTGCCCGGCCGGGCCACACCGCCCTAGGACCCGGTACGGCGTTTGCGACGCGGGGTCTGCCAGCAGCGGAGGGCGAACTCCGCCGCCTGGGCGTTCAGCCGCTCGGGCCGGGCCCGCCACTCCAGCACGCTGGTCGCACGCACGAACTCGGCGTTCGCCAGCTCCTCGGCCAGCATCGCGGAGTCGGCGAACGGGTGGATCGGGTCGGCGGGGTGACCGACGATGAGGGCCGGCGCCGTGATCTGCCGACGCCGTCGCGACGACGGGGCGAGCCGTCCGAAGATGATGCCGTGGAGGACGGCGGCGACGGAGTCGGCGCGCTGGTCCAGCGTGTCGAGCGCGATCCCCGCCCAGAACGGCACCAGGCCCCGCGGGATCGGCCGGGTCAGCAGGCGTACGCCGTTCACCGTGAACGGCGCGAAGCGGGCGGCGAACATCACCGGCACGAAGGCGACGATCCCCGCCTCGAGCGCGTTGTCGAGCACCGGCATCTCCACGATCAGGCCCGTGACCCGCTCCGGGTGGTCCGCGGCCACCTCGAGCGCGACGTTGGCGCCGAGCGACGTGCCGCCGACGACCGCCTGCTCGGCGCCGAGGTGGTCGAGCAGCGCCACGACCTGGTCGGCGAACGCGGTCATCGAGTAGACGAGGGGGTCCGCGGGCCGGTCGGACCGTCCGTGCCCGAGCAGGTCGAGGGTCACCACGTGCAGCCCCTCGCCGGCGAGCGCCCGCGCGAGTGGCTGGTGCATCCGGCGCGGCATCAGCTGGCTGTGGAGCAGCACGACCCAGTGGGGACCGGCGCCGTACTCGGTGTACTCGAGCCGCTCCTTGCCCGAGCCGCTGTCGAAGAAGAGCTGCCCGACCCGCTCGGAGACCAACATGGAGCGAAATCTAGTCGCTGGACACCCCCGACCTTGGGAAGGTGGGCGGGTGAGACTGGACGTCATCGAGACCTACTACGACACCGTGCCGCGCGCCGCGGCGACGACCGAGGAGGTCGGGCCCTTCACCCTGTTCCTGGCCGAGGAGGGCACCGGCTGGCAGTTCTACGCGCGGCCCCGCCTGGGGAACGACGCGACGTTCACGCCGGACGACGTACGCCGGGTGCTCGCGCGGCAGGTGGAGCTCGGGCGGCCGCAGGCGATCGAGTGGGTCGACGAGGTCACTCCCTCCCTGTTCCCGGCGGTGGCCGGGGCCGGTCACGTGGCCGGCCGCTACCCCCTGCTGGCCCTCCCTGCGGAGACCGACGTGCCGCCTCCGGCGCGGACGCGGGTGCTCGCCCCCGACGACGCCGATCTCGGCCTGGTGGTCGGAGCGGTCTCGGCCGCCTTCTCCGGCCACGACGACGTCGTCGCGCGACCGGTCGGACGACGTCCGGAGCTGATCGCCTCCGGGCACCTGATCGAGGTCGCGGCCTACGACGACGCAGGGCGACTCGTGGGCGGCGGCTCGGCCGCACCGCGCGGCGAGACCGCCGAGCTGATGGGGATCGGCGTACCCCCGGGCTCGCGCGGCGCCGGCACCGGCACCGCGATCACGCAGGCCCTGGTGCACGCCTGCCGGGCGGTGGGCGTCACGACCGTGTTCCTCAGCGCCGCCGACGACGCAGCGGCGAGCATCTACCGCCGCGTCGGCTTCCAGGACGTCGGCACCGCCTGCATCCTGGGGGTCGACGATGAGTGAGGTGCGCCCGCTGGGGCCCGACGACTGGGAGGTCTTCCGGGAGATCCGGCTCCGATCGCTCGCGGACTCCCCTGACGCGTTCGGCTCGACCCTGGAGCGTGAGCAGGGCTTCTCCGAGGACGACTGGCGCCGCCGGGTCGCCGGACCGGTGTTCGTCGTGCTCGACCCCGAGCCGGTCGCCGTGGGCGGGCTGTTCGAGGACGACGGCATCCACCACGTCTGGGGGATGTGGACCGATCCCGCCCACCGCGGCCGTGGCCACGCCCGCCGCATCCTCGACGCGCTGATCGGGCCCCGGGCCGAGGCCGTGCTCGACGTCAACCTCGACAACGACGTCGCCCGGGCGGCGTACGAGCGCTACGGCTTCGTCGGCACCGGTCGGCTCGAGCCGTTGCGCCCGGGCTCCGAGCAGCGGATGGAGCGGATGGTGCTGCGCCGCTGATCCGCGGACACACGTTGGTCGCCGTCGGGAGTCCGACGAGCGTCGGCTCGGCCGCCAACGGCTGTCCGGGCGTCAGCCGACCCGGTTGACCGCGCTGATCACCGCCTTCAGCGACGCGGTGACGATGTTGGCGTCGAGCCCGACGCCCCAGAGCACCTCGGTCTCGCCGTCGCCGGCGGTGACCGCGCACTCGACGTACGCCGCCGCGATGGCGTCGCCGCCGGCGCTCAGCGCGTGCTCGGCGTAGTCGAGGACCCGGACGTCGAAGCCGCCCGCGGGCACGCTCGAGGCCGTTGATGGCGTCGACGAACGCCGCGATCGGGCCGTTGCCCTCGCCGGACAGCTCGCGGAGCTCACCGTCGACGTACACGTTGACGGTGAGCCGGTCCTTCTCGCCGGCTGCCGACGAGGTGTGCACGGAGTTGAGCTGGAGCGGGGTCTCGCGGGTGAGGTACTCGCCCTGGAAGACGTCCCAGATGTCCGCCGGGCTGATCTCGCCGCCCTCGCTGTCGGTGCGCTCCTGGATCACGCGGCTGAACTCGATCTGTGCGCGCCGCGGCAGGTCGAGCTTGTGCTCGGCCTTGAGCACGTAGGCCACGCCGCCCTTGCCGGACTGGCTGTTCACGCGGATGACCGCCTCGTAGGAGCGGCCGACGTCCTTCGGGTCGATCGGCAGGTACGGCGCCTCCCACGGCAGCTCGGACACCGGGACGCCGGACTCCGAGGCCTGGCGGTCGAGGTCCTCCAGGCCCTTCTTGATCGCGTCCTGGTGGGAGCCCGAGAAGGCCGTGTAGACCAGGTCGCCGGCGTACGGGTGGCGGGGGTGCACGGGCAGCTGGGTGCACCACTCGACCGTGCGCCGGATCTCGTCGATGTCCCGCCGACCCGAAGTCGATCTGCGGGTCGATGCCCTGGCTGAACAGGTTCATGCCCAGCGTGACCAGGCAGACGTTGCCCGGTGCGCTCGCCGTGCCCGAACAGGCACCCCTCGACGCGGTCGGCGCCGGCCATCACGGCCAGCTCGGTCGCGGCGACGGCCGTACCGCGGTCGTTGTGGGGGTGCAGGCTGATCGTGGTGAACTCGCGGCGGCGTGAGCTGGCGGGAGAACCACTCGATCTGGTCGGCGTACACGTTGGGGGTCGCCATCTCGACGGTCGCCGGCAGGTTGAGGATGATCTCGCGGCCGTCGTCGGGCTGCCAGACGTCGCTGACCGCCTCGCACACCTCGACGCTGAAGGGCAGCTCGGTGCCGGTGAAGATCTCGGGGCTGTACTCGTAGCCGATGACGGTCTGCCCGAGCACGTTCTCGGAGTGCTTCATCACCAGCTCGGTGCCGCGGACCGCGATGTCCTTGATCTCGTCCTTGCTGGCCCGGAACACCACGCGGCGGAACAGCGGAGCCAGCGCGTTGTAGAGGTGGATGTTGGCGTGGTGGACGCCGACCAGCGAGTGCACCGTGCGCTCGATCAGGTCCTCCCGCGCCTGGGTCAGGACCGAGATCGTGACGTCCTCGGGCACCCGGTCCTGCTCGACCAGCTGGCGGACGAAGGCGAAGTCGGTCTCGCTGGCGCTGGGGAAGCCGACCTCGATCTCCTTGTAGCCCATGTCGACGAGCAGCTCGAACATCCGCAGCTTGCGGGCCGGGCTCATCGGGTCGATCAGGGCCTGGTTGCCGTCGCGCAGGTCGGTGGAGAGCCAGCGCGGCGCGTGCGTCGATCTGCCGGCTCGGCCAGGTGCGGTCGGGCAGGTCGATCGGCTCGAAGGCGCGGTAGCGCCGGAACGGCATCGGGCTGGGCTGCTGGGTGTTGATGGAAGCCTGAGTGCTGGAGAGTCATGGTTCCTCGTCGGCGGGTCGTGTCGGGCGCCGGCGGGCAGCACACACTCCGCAGCGAGGAGGACCGGCTTGTTCAGGCCCCGCTGCGGCAGCGAAGGAGGAGCAGGCTGCGCGTCATGACCCGCCCACGGTAGCAGCGCGGCGTACGACCGGTCCCCTGCCCCTCCGCTCCCTGGACACCGGGTCGTCCGCCTGACAGGAGGTCCTCGTGGCCCCTCAGGCGGACGACCCGGGAAAGGGAGTGGCTGGGAGGGGCCGCGGTACGCCGATACTCGGGCACGATGCCGACCTTCCCGCCGCTGCACCAGGACCTGACCTTCCTCGCTCCGCTGTCCGACGAGCGAGCCGACCGGCTGGTCGGCTTCCTGACCGAGCACGAGCCGGCGACGGTGCTCGACGTCGGCTGCGGCTGGGCCGAGCTGCTGCTCCGCGTCCTCGCGGCCGCCCCGTCCGCGACCGGACTGGGCGTCGACCTGGACGAGGAGTCCTTGGCCCGGGCCCGACGCGTCGCCGCGGCGCGCGGACTCGACGGCCGGGTGACCTTCGAGGCGCGCGACGCCCGCCGAGGTGAGCGGTCCGTTCGACGCGGTCACCTGCATCGGCGCCTCCCAGATCTGGGGACCCGACGTCGCGGAGGCGCAGCCGCTCGACTACGCCGCCGCCCTGACCGCGCTGCGGGCCCTGCTCCCGCGCGGTGGCCGGCTGGTCTACGGCGAGGGGATCTGGTCGGCTCCTCCGACGCCCGCTGCCGTCGCCCCGCTGTCGGGGCGCGACGACGAGTACGTCGCGCTCGACCGGCTCGTCGCCCTCGCCGAGGAGCACGGCTTCGGCGTGATGGCGGTGCACGAGGCGTCCCTCGACGAGTGGGACGCGTTCGAGTCCGGCTTCACGGCGGGCTGGGTGCGCTGGCTGGCCGAGCACGAGCCGGACGACCCGGAGGCCGCGGAGGTCCGCGCCCGCGCGGCGCGTCAGCACGCGGCGTACCTCGGCGGGCTACCGAGGCGTCCTCGGGCTCGCCTACCTGCACCTGGTGGCGCTGTGACCGTCGACGTCGAGCGGATCGACGTCGACGACCTCGACCTGACCTCGGCCGGCGAGCTGGCCGACGATCGACAACGCTGCGCTCGACCGCCGTACCGCTGCGGCGCCACCACACGGCCGAGACGTTCCTGCTCGACGTGCCGCGACCACGGCGCGCGAGGGCCCGTTCGCAGGCGCTCTGGCTGGCCCGGCGTGGACGGCCGCCTGGTCGGCTACGCGGCGGCTGCACGCTCAACCTCTTCGAGAACCTCGACGGCGCCAAGATCCTCGGCGCCGTCCATCCCGACCACCAACGGCACGGGGATCGGCCGCGCCCTGATGGAGGCGGCCGAGGCCGCCACCGACCGGCCGAGGCTCCGGGCTCCGGCCTGGGCCGGCACCGCCGGGCGAGCAGGCGCGTGCCCGCGGATGGGCTACACCCAGCAGGGCTCCCACGAGGTACGCCGGCTCGCGCTGCGCGACCCGCAGCCGGCGGCGCTCCTGGCGACGCGGCGTGCCGCCGCGACCGGGGCCGCGACTACGACCTCGAGCGCTTCGTCGGCGCCTGCCCCGAGGCAGCTGCTCGGCGAGATGCAGCTGCTCCGCGAGGCGATCAACGACGCCCCCGAGGACGGCGACTTCGAGGCGTACCCGCCGGACCGGATCCGCCGCTACGAGCGAGTCGCTCGCCGCGCCAGGCACCAGACGCCGTACACCGATCGTGGCGCGACACCGGGCCACCGGGCGCAGGCCGCCGGGCTCACCCTCGTCTGCGTCCCCGAGCTGCGCCCGGCGATCGCTGCCCAGGAGGACACCTCGGTGCTCGCGCGCGACATCGCGGTCACCGGCTCGGCCTGCGGATGAAGCTGGAGATGCTCGCCTGGCTCCGCGACGAGCGCCCCGACGTCGAGTCCGTCGACACCTGGAACGCGCCGGGCAACGCCCCGATGATCGCGATCAACGAGGCCCTCGGCTGCCGCAAGGTCGCCGAGATGGTCCGCTTCACGAAGATCCGCTGACCGCCTCGCCGCCGGGTCGTCCGCCTGAGGCCACTAGGACCGTCCTGTCGGGCGGACGACCCGGATCAGTCGAAGGGGTCGTAGGTCTGCGGAGCCACCTCGTCCAGGGAGCGCCCGGCCCAGTCGCCGGAGGACCAGCGCGACCAGACCCGCTCCCCGGCCCGCTGTACGCCGCGCCGGGCCGACTCCACGTCGGCGCCGAGCACCTCGCCGTCCTCGACGACGAGCCGGCCGTCCACGACCACGTCCGCGAGGTCGGACGGCTGGGCGTAGTAGACGATGTTGCGGATCGGGTCGCGCACCGGCGTCATGGTGAACCCGTCGGCCCGCCAGAACAGCAGGTCCGCCTTCGCACCCGGGGCGATCCGGCCGAGGTCCGGGCCGCCCGAGCGCCGTGGCTGCGTTGACCGTGGCGGCGTCGAAGACGTCCCGTGCCGTGGAGACGTCCGTACGCCGCGACGCGACCTTGCCGGCGATCGCGGTCCACCGCAGCGACTCGATCATCGACTGCGGGGCGGTGTCCGTGCCCAGGCACATGGTGATGCCGGCGGCGACGTAGTCGGCGAACGACTCCATCACGAGACCGCGCCGGATGAAGCACCAGGCGTTGTACGAGACCGACGTGCCCGAGTCGGCGAGCAGCCCCAGGTCGTCGCCCGCGAAGTTCACCCACGAGTTGCCGGCCACGAAGACCGCATGCGCCGAGCAGCGTCCGCGGGCCGAGGAACCCGATGTCGGAGAGCCACTCCACGGGCGTGCGGCCGTGGCGCCGAGTCATCTCCTGGAACTCCCAGACGCCCTGCGACGCGTGCAGCGAGAGCGGGACCTCCAGGTCGTCGGAGGCGGCCCGCGAGTCGCGCAGCAGCGCCTCGCTGCAGGTGTCGACCTGCGCCGGCGCGAGCAGCCCCTGGACCCGGCCGTCGGCCCGGCCCCGGAGACCGCTCGACGAAACGGACGCCTGCCTCGAACCCGGCCCTGCCGTCGTCGGCGTCCCAGGCGTAGTCGACCCGCCTCCCGTCCGGGGTGAACCAGTCGGCCGGACCGGTACATCGGCGCGACGTAGCCCCGCAGCCCGCTGGCCTCGATCGCGTCGGCGGCGTACTCCTCCTGCCCTCCCAGCTGTACGACGGTCGTGGTGCCGGTGCGCGCCAGCTCGATGAGCGAGTAGTCGACGCACGCCCGCGCGCCCTCCTCGTCGAGCCCCGCCATCTCGGTCGGCAGGATCTCGATCAGCCCGGTCAGCCAGAACTGCCGGTTGCCGACGTCCTCCTGCACCGACTTGTCGATGGGTGACTCGTCGAGATGCGCGTGGGTGTTGATGAAGCCCGGCGTGATGATCCGGTCGGGTGCCTCGACGACCCGGTCCACCGGGCCGTCGTAGCTCGGGCCGACGTGGAGGATCCGGTCGTCCTCGACGACGAGGCAGCCGTCGCGCAGGATCCGGTGCTGGCCGTCCTGGAACGCGACGATGCATCCGGCCCGGTAGAGAGTGGTCGTCACGTCTTCCGCCTTCCGTCCCGACCGATCATGGCAGGAGCCGTGACCTGCGCCGCCCTCAGGACGCGGGAGTGAGCGCGGGCTCCCCCTCGGCAGCCGACGGACACGTCCGGCCGCGGTGCCACGCGTCCGGATGCTCACCGAGAGCAGCGCCGCGACGACGCAGAGGCCGGCGGCGGCGTAGAACGCCGGGTCGTAGGAGCCCGGTCCGGTCGCGGACCACCCCCGCGCCGTACGCCGCGAACGCCGCCCCGACCTGGTGGGAGGCGAAGACCCAGCCGAACACGATCGGCCCGACCCCGGCGCCGAACCAGTCGCGGCAGAGCATCACCGTGGGCGGCACCGTGGCCACCCAGTCGAGCCCGTAGAAGATGATGAAGACCCAGGTGCCGGGCGTCGTGTGCGGCGACAGCAGCGACGGCAGCACGACGAGCCCGACGCCGCGCAGCGTGTAGTAGGCCAGCAGCAGCATCCGCGGGTCGACCCGGTCGGTGAACCAGCCCGAGGCGATCGTGCCGCCGACGTCGAAGATCCCGACCACGGCGAGCAGACCGGCGGCGGTCGTGGTCGGCATCCCGTGGTCCATCGCCGCCGGGATGAAGTGCGTGGCGATCAGCCCGTTGGTGGTGGCCCCGCAGATCGCGAAGCCGCCCGCCAGCAGCCAGAACGTCGGCACCCGGGCGGCGTCGCGCAGCACCCGGAGCGCCCGGCCCGCCGAGGAGCCGACCGGCTGGTGCGGCGGCGGGCCCGGGTCGGCGTCCGTGGCGCCGTACGCCCGCAGGCCCAGGTCGGCCGGGTGGTTGCGCAGGAAGAGCACGACGAGCGGTACGACGGCCAGGGCGGCCGCGGCGGTGGTCGAGCGCCGCCGTGCGCCAGCCGTGGTGGGTCGCCAGCCAGGCGACGAGCGGCAGGAAGAGCAGCTGCCCGGTCGCGTTGCCGGCCGTGAGGACGCCCGCCACGAGACCGCGGCGCGCGACGAACCAGCGGTTCACCACGGTCGCGACGAACGCCATCGACATCGAGCCGGCGCCGACGCCGACCAGGACGCCCCAGCACAGCACGAGCTGCCAGGCGGCCGTCATGAACACCGTCAGCCCGCTGCCGAGCGCGACCATCAGCAGCGCGAAGACGACCACGCGGCCGGATCCCGAACCGGTCCATCAGCGCCGCCGCGAACGGCGAGATCAGGCCGAACAGCATCATGTTCACCGACACCGCGAGGCCGATGGTCGCGTGCGACCAGCCGAACTCCATGTGCAGCGGGTCCATCAGCACGCCCGGCACCGACCGGAAGGCCGCCGACCCGACGAGGGTCACGAACGTGACGGCGGCGACCACCCAGGCCCAGTGCAGCCCGGCACCGGAGCCGCCGGCTCGCCCGCAGACCCGGACCGGCCGGGTCGCGCGTAGAGGGCGGCGTGCCCGGACCGGTCGTCATGCCCCCATTGTC
The DNA here is from genome assembly GCA_963742195.1 of uncultured Actinomycetota bacterium. Lineage (GTDB taxonomy): Bacteria > Actinomycetota > Actinomycetes > Propionibacteriales > Nocardioidaceae > Nocardioides. Next base: position 96,694 of record CAVULA010000001.1, on the reverse strand, counting down.
CGGAACGTCGTCCCGCCGTCACCAGTGGCAGAATTGCCATTATGTGCAAGAATCAGGCCATGACCGCTCCCGCCCGCACCGCGTCGTCGTCCTCCTGCTCGAGCCGCTGATCGGGTACGACGCGGTGATCCCCGCCCAGCTCCTCGGCGAGGCCACCGACGCCCGACGGGCGGCGGCTGTACGACGTGACGATGGCCAGCCTCGACGGCGGACCGGTGCGTCACGTCGTCGGGCTACGCGATCATGCCGCAGCACGACGCCGCCGCCCTGGCGCACCGCGGACACCGTGATCGTGCCGGGCACCCGGGTCGCGGGTCCCCGCACCGACGGGTCCCTCCCGGCCGAGGTCGCGACCGCCCTCGCGACCGTGCGGCCCGGTACCCGTCTGGTCTCGATCTGCACCGGCGCCTTCGTCCTGGCGGCGGCCGGGCTCCTCGACGGACGCAGCGGCCACCACCCACTGGGAGTACGCCGAGCAGCTCGCGGCCCTGCATCCCGCCGTCCGGGTCGACGCCGGCGTGCTCTTCACCGACGACGGTGACGTGCTCACCAGCGCCGGCCTGAGCGCCGGGGTCGACCTGTGCCTGCACCTGCTCCGCTCGCGACCACGGCAGCGAGGTGGCCAACCGGGTGGCCCGGCACTGCGTCGTACCCCCGTGGCGCGACGGCGGCCAGGCGCAGTACATCGAGCGGCACGTGCCGTCGGCCGACGGCGAGTCGACGGCCGCCGCCCGCGCCTGGGCGGTCGAGCACCTCGAGACCGACGTGCCCGCGCTGGCGCGGCGGGCCGGCATGAGCCTGCGCACCTTCTCCCGGCGCTTCCGGGACGAGACCGGCCAGTCGCCCGGCGCGTGGCTGATCCAGCAGCGGGTGCGTCACGCCCAGCACCTGCTCGAGGCCACCGACCTCCCCATCGACGACGTGGCCGACCGGGCCGGCCTGGGCACCGCCGCGTCGCTGCGGGCCCACCTGCGGACCCAGGCCGGGGTCTCCCCCAGCGACTACCGGCGTACCTTCCGCGGACTCCCCACCCGGTCGTCCGCCTGACGACGGAGCCGTCACGATAGCCTCGGCCTGCGCTCGGGGCGGACGACCCGGTGCTACTCGGCCAGCCAGACGCCGACGAAGAGGGCGCCGAGGGCGGTGAGCCCGGTGAGGGCGCCGAAGACGGCCATCGCCCGGGGCGAGGTCGCCCGCTGGTGGAGGTACGCCGTGACGCCCGACGCGAGGACCAGGGCGTACTTCAGCATGAGCGTGTTCTGGAACGACTCGGAGGGATCGTCGAGCGCGACGACGTTCCAGACCCCGGTGACCACCAGGAGGCCGAACGCCGGCCAGGCGATGCGGTTGAACGCCCGCGCGGCCACCCGGGTGACGCCCTCGGCGCTGCCCCGCAGGGCCGGCACCAGGGCCGCCAGCGTGATCTGGCCGCCGACCCACACGGTCGCCCCGAGCACGTGCAGGAACAGCCGGATCGTCTCCCAGTCGAGCGTCTTCACCGCGTCGTCCTCCGGTCAGCCGGCCCGCCACATCGGCCACAGGTCGGGGCCGTCCGGCAGGCTGATCGCCTCGCGCAGCTCGAAGCCGAACCGCTCGTACAGCGCGAATGTTCTCGCGCTTGCTGCTCTCGAGGTACGCCGCCCCCCGGATCCGGTCGAGCCGGTGGCGCAGCAGCGCCGACCCGATCCCCTGGCCGCGGCGTACGGCGCCGACGCCGGCGAGGTACCAGAACTCCTCGTGCGGGCCGCGCCCGGTGCATCACCGACTCCGCGGCCGCCCCGCGGCCGAGGTGGCGGCCCAGGGCACGGGCGTAGAACGGGATCGCCGCGACCTGCCGCAGCGCGGACACCCGGAAGCCGGGCGGGTCCCAGAACGCCGCACCGACCGGCTCGCCGTCGAGCAGGGCGAGGTCGGTGCAGCCGGGCGCGAAGTGCGCCCACCGCGCGTGGGCCGCGAAGAGCGGGTCGCAGGGACCGCCCGGGTGGCACCAGCCAGCGGGTGACCGGGTCGTCGTCGAAGGCCGCGGCCATCACCCGGACGACGTCGCGACGGTCGGCCGCGGTCGCCTCGCGCACCTCGAGCACGCGCCGATGCTAGGCCACGGGCCGGTCGGTCCTCCCGGGGACCACTCGGTAGCATCGCTGACGTTCCTGTTCCGACGAGCTGGAGGGTCCGATGCCGCACGTGTGGCGCGTCGTCGCGCTCCTGGCGGCCACGGCCCTGGCGCTCTCCGGGTGCTTCGGGGGCTCGGACGGCGACGGTGGCCGGCGGCTCCACCACGGCACCCGACGTCGGCGCCTGCCGGGTGCTGACCCCCGACGACGTCGCCCGGCCCAGCAACGCCACGGACCCCGAGCCCTGCTCGGAGCCGCACACGGCCCAGACCTACGCCGTGGACGCGCTGCCGTCGCAGTTCGCAGCAGGCGGCGTACGACGACCCGGACGTGGCGGCGTACGCCTATCGCGACCTGCACCCGCCAGTTCATCGACTTCACCGGGGCCGACGAGAGCCTGGCCATGCGCACCATCCTCAGCTGGGCGTGGTTCCGCCCCAGCACCTCGGCGTGGGACGGACGGGGCCCGGTGGTTCCGCTGCGACGTGATCGGTGGCGGTGACCAGAGCCGGACCTACGTCGACCTGCCCGCCACCGCCCGGGACCTGCTGACCGGTCGCCCGAAGGACACCTGGATGGTCTGCGCCCAGGGCGCCACCGTCGACGGGTCGGTGAAGGTCCCGTGCAGCGAGAAGCACGACTGGCGCGCCGTGACCACGATCGTGCTCGGGGACGCCTCGACGCGCTATCCGGGCGACCAGACGGTGCAGAGCCGGACCAAGGACTTCTGCTCGAAGTCGGTCGGGGCCTGGCTGGACTACCCGGTCGACTACGACTTCGGCTACTCGTGGTTCCAGCAGCCGGAGTGGGACGCCGGCAACCGTCGCTCCGTGTGCTGGGCGAGGACCGACTCGTGAGGGCCGCGCTGGCTGCCGTCGTCGCCGGCGTACTCCTCGCCGGGTGCTCGGGCTCGACGAGCTCGACGCCGCAGGCCGACCCGCCGGTGCTCCCGTCGCCGACCTCGGCCGCGCCCTCGCCGCACCCCGAAGCCGGACCCGCCGCCGCCGCGAGCACGCCTGCTACCGCCTCGCGTACGCCGACGCCCTCGCGCCGACGATCAGCAAGCGGCCCGTTCCGTGCACCGCACCGCACACCGCGGTCACCTTCTACGTCGGCACGTTCGCCGAAGGACCTCGCGGTCGACGGCGCGCAGGTGCACCGGCTGGTCTCCAGCCGAGTGCCCGAGCGCGCTTCGCCGACTTCGCCGGCGGCACCCTCGAGGACCGCCGGCTGAGCCTGCTGCGCACCGTGTGGTTCACCCCGACCCTCGAGCAGGCCGCAGCTCGGGGCGCGGTGGTACTCCTGTGTCGCCCTGGCCCTCCGTGACGACCAGCACCTCGCCGTCCTCGGCCGCGTGGCGGGCGCGCTCGACACCGAGGAGGGCCGCGCCCGCTACGGCCTCTGCGGCACCGCCGAGCCCGGCACGGCCGGCTTCGAGCAGCGCATCTGCTCCGCCCCCCACTCCTGGAGGGCGCTGCGGACGGTCGGCTTCCGGCCGGGCCGCTACCCGGGCGAGGCGAAGGTCCGGGCCGCGGGCCAGCAGGTCTGCAAGGACGCCGGTCATGCCGTGGCGAGCGACCCGCTGAGCTACCGGTGGTCCTACCAGTGGCCCACGCTCGCCCAGTGGCGCGGCGGCCAGACCTACGGCGTCTGCTGGGCCCCGAGCTGACGCCCGTCGACGCACCACACGCCGAGTCGGCGCAAGCAGGCACGCAGATCACGCCGAGTCGGCGCAAACAGGCACGCAGATCACGCCGAGTCGTCAGGTGACAACTCGGCGTACGGGCGCTCAGAAGCCGAGCTTGCGGAGCTGGCGGGGGTCGCGTTGCCAGTCCTTGGCGATCTTGACGTGGAGGTCGAGGTAGACCGGGGTGCCGAGGAGCGCCTCGATCTGCTTGCGGGCGACGGTGCCGACCTGGCGCAGCCGGGCGCCCTGGTGGCCGATCACGATGCCCTTCTGCGACGAGCGCTCGACGTAGAGGTTGGCGTGGATGTCGAGCAGCGGCCGGTCGTCCGGTCGGTCCTCGCGCAGGCCCATCTCCTCGACCAGGACGGCGATCGAGTGCGGCAGCTCGTCACGGACGCCGTCGAGGGCGGCCTCGCGGATCAGCTCCGCGACGAGGACCTCCTCCGGGGCGTCGGTCAGGTCACCGTCGGGGTAGAGCTGCGGCCCCTCGGGCAGCTGGGCGACGAAGAGGTCGGCCAGCAGCTGGACCTGGTCGCCCGACACCGCCGAGACCGGCACGATCTCCGCCCACTCGGTCTCGGTCTGGCGACCGAGCTCGGCGATGTCGAGCAGGTGCCGGCCGATCCGGGCGCCGTCGGCGAGGTCGGTCTTGGTGGCCACCGCGATCTTGGTCGTCCGGCGGACCTTGGCCAGCTCGCTGACGATGTAGCGGTCGCCGGGGCCGATCTTCTCGTTCGCGGGGAAGCACACGGCGACGACGTCGACCTCCGACCAGGTCGTCCGGACGAGGTCGTTGAGCCGCTCGCCCAGCAGGGTGCGCGGCCGGTGCAGGCCCGGGGTGTCGACCAGGATCAGCTGGGCGTCGTCGCGGTGCACGATGCCGCGGACGACGGTGCGCGTGGTCTGGGGCTTGTCGGAGGTGATCACGATCTTCTGGCCGACCAGCGCATTGGTGAGGGTGGACTTCCCGGCGTTGGGCCGGCCGACGAACGACGCGAAGCCGCTGCGGTAGGTGCTCGGGTGCTCAGCCACCGCGCGCCTCGTCGTACGCCGCCCAGATCTGCTCGTCGCTGTGGCCCGCGGCCCGGCCGGCCTGCCAGATCGGACCGGGGTCGACCGAGCGGGGCTGTCGCGCGGCGACCGCGCGCCAGTAGCCCATGACGTCGTACGCCGTGCTGGGCAGGCGGCGGTCGCGCATCAGGTGCTTGCGGATCGCGCGCATCTGGGCGGACTCCCCCGCCATCCAGAAGTAGCCCTCGCCGGACGGCCAGGCGATGTCCGTCGACCACCTCGGCGAGCCGCGACCGTCCCTCGGCGGGCGGCTCGAGCCAGGTCACCTCGACGTCGTCCGGCAGGTAGCCGGTCAGGTCGTCCGGGACCTCGGCCCAGATCCTGGTCTCGACGCCGCTGGGCCCGCGAGCGGCGGTCTCGGCGATCCGCGCCATGGCCGGCATCGCGGTCAGGTCACCGACGAGCAGCAGCCAGGCGGCGTCCGCGGGCGGCTCGAAGGAGCCCTGTGCGCCGGTGACCACCACCCGGTCGCCGACGCAGTCCCCGGTCGCCCAGTCCGTGACCAGGCCCTCCTCGTGGACGACCACGTCGATCACGAGGCGGTCGTCGTCGAGGGACCGCACCGTGTAGTAGCGCACCTGGAACTGGCCGGGGACGACCAGCCCGATCCACTCGTCGGGGATCCCGGTCGACTCGAGACCGGGCGCGGAGAGCGTCAGCCGCAGCAGATGCGGCAGAGAGCTGCACACGCGACAGCACCACCGCGTCGTACCGCTGGGCCCTGGTGCTCATCGCGCCCAATCTAGTGCGCGACCGTTCGCCCGTTAGCATCGCCGGGTGACCGCGACCGACCTCACCGAGGAGACCGGCCACCGCGTCGTCGGCCCGGAGCGGATGCGCTGGACCGGGTGGCGCTGGCGCACCGTGCGCTACGTCGCCTTCGCCGCCTACACCGTCGGGCTGCTGGTGTTCGTCGAGCTGGTGGGCATCCCGACCGACCGGCTCGGGATCTACGGCGGCATCCTGGTCTTCCTCACCATCTCGGTGCTCGGCCACGGCTGGGCGGCCTGGTGGCAGATGATGTTCGACTGGCTGCCCTTCCAGGCCGTGCTGCTCGCCTACGACTACAGCCGCGGCTTCGCCTCGCCGTACTCCGACGAGCAGGTCCTGGCGAAGACCTACCCGATCGACGACGTCCACAACGACCTCGGGCTGCCGCTGCACGTGCACTTCCCGATCGCCTTCGACCAGTGGTTCGGCCGGCTCTTCGGCGGCGCCGGCACGATGCCGACCACGTGGGTGCAGGAGCACTTCCACCCCGGCACCTCGATCCCGCTGATCGGGCTGTTCGTGAGCCTGGTCTACTGCAGCCACTTCCTGGTGATGCCGACGGTCGCGGTGGTTCTCTGGATCCGCAACCGGCCCCGCTTCCTGATCTGGATGCGGATGGTGATCGCGCTGGCCGTCTGCGGCGTCGCGACCTACATCCTCTACCCGATGGCGCCGCCCTGGCTCGCCGACAACGGCGGCGTGTTCCCCGGACCACCCGTCGGGCGCTACACCTCCGAGGGCTTCGACCTGATCGGGCTGCACATGGTCGGAGGGGCATGCTCAGCCAGGGGCAGCACCTCGTGAACCCGGTCGCCGCCATGCCGTCGCTGCACACGGCGTACGCGACCCTGGCCGCGGGCTTCTTCTGGTTCGGCAAGAACGTGGTGGCAGAAGACGCTGCTCGCCTGCTACCCGCTGGCGATGGGCTTCTCGCTGCTCTACGGCGGCGAGCACTACGTCGTCGACGAGATCGCCGGGGCGGCGTACGCCCTGGCCATCATCGCCGCCTGGCGGCTCCTGCGCCGCCGCCGGATCCGCCGCGGCGCGGCGGTCGTCGCCGATCCCTCCTGGTGACCGTCCGCCGAGGAAGTCCCTCAGGCGGGGTACGTCGCGTCCTCCGCGAACGTGGGGCGGAGCGGGTAGCCGTCGTGGCCGGCCTCGTCGGTGCGTGGTGGCCAGCACGTGGTGGAGCTGGATCTCGTTGCGCTCGAAGGCCAGCCGCGAGCCGGCCATGTAGAGACCCCAGACCCGCGCCGTGCCCTCGCCGACCTCGGCGACGCAGGCGTCCCAGTTCTCCTCGAGGTTGCGGCACCAGCCGGCCAGCGTGCGGGCGTAGTGGAGCCGGAAGTTCTCCTCGTGCTGCACCTCGAGCCCGACGTTCTGGACCGCGGTGATGATCTTCCCCGAGCCCGTGAGCTCCCCGTCGGGGAAGACGTAGCGGTCGATGAACGCGCCGGTGTCCTGGTGCTTGTTGTGCGGGCGGGTGATGCAGTGGTTGAGCAGGCGGGCCTGCGGCCGCATCCGGTCGCGCAGGAAGCCGAAGTACGACGGGTAGTTGCGCACCCCGATGTGCTCGGTGAGGCCGATCGAGCTGACGGCGTCGAAGCCGGTCTCGGTGACCTCGCGGTAGTCGCTGTGACGCACCTCGGCGAGGTGGTCCAGGCCCATCTCCTTGATCTTCTCCTGCGCCCAGGTGGCCTGCTCGCGCGACAGGGTCACGCCCAGCGCCTTCACGCCGTAGTGCTGGGCGGCGTGGCGCACCATGCCGCCCCAGCCGCAGCCCGACGTCGAGCAGGCGCATCCCCGGCTCGAGGCCGAGCTTGCGGGCGACCAGGTCGTACTTGTAGTGCTGCGCCTGCTCCAGCGTCGCGTCGTCGGTCGGGTAGACCGCGCAGGTGTAGGTCATCGACGGGCCGAGGACGTACTCGTAGAAGGTGTTCGAGACGTCGTAGTGGTGGTGGATCGCCTCCTTGTCGCGGGTCCGCGAGTGGCGCACGCCCTCGACGACCCGACGCCAGCGCGGCAGCGTCTCCTCCTTCGGCGGCGTCGGGGGCTTGAGGTGCGAGATCCCCAGCCCGGAGACGATCTTGACCAGCTCGGCCGGAGAGGGCCGGCGCAGCTTCAGCCCCTTCTGGAGCGCCTTGAGGCCGTCGTACGGGTCGCCCGGGTGCACGCCGGTCACGACCAGGTCACCGGTGACGTACGCACGGCCGAGCCCGAGGTCACCGGGGGCCGTCATCAGGTAGGCCAGGCCGCGCTCGTTGCGCAGCTCGAACCCGAACGGCGCGTCCTCGGGGCCGCTGGCGCTGCCGTCGTACGCCGTGAAGCGCAGGGGCAGCGGGCCCTGGATCAGCTGCTCGAATGCGTCGGCGATCCTCATGGTCATCGTCTCCTCACCGCCTTGTCGTACAGGGTGGTCAACCGATCCCTCGGGTCGTACCGGTCCTTGACCTGCGCCAGGTGGGCGCCGTCGTAGAGCTGGTCGAACGTCTCCTGGTCGTAGAACGCCTCGGAGTAGAGCGACTTGTGGCCGCCGAGCTCGTGCACCTTCGCCTCGATCGCGCGGTTGCGAGGTGCGTTCGGCGCGTCGGGACCGACCGGGACGTTGCCCCAGAACCCGACGTTGACGTAGATCTCGTCCGGCGCCAGCGGGTAGGTGGGCCACTTCTGGGCGGCGATCAGCGGGACACAGCCAGACCGGCCGCATCCCCACCTCGGCGTCGAACCAGTCGAGGAACTCCGGCAGCCGGTCGACGGGGATCTCGACGTCCTGCACCACGCGCTCGCCCTCGGGGTTGCCCTTGCGGCGGTCGAGCCAGGCGCCGACGTGGAGGCGGTGGTCGAGGCCGACCATCTTGTAGTAGACGTCGGAGCGCTTCCACCGGCGCGGCCAGACCCGGCGGACGACGGGATGCTGGGCGCCGAAGGCGCGCGAGCACCAGAACCAGTCGGTGTCCCACCGCCACAGGTAGTCGTACATGGTCAGCAGGTCGGTCTCGCGCTGCTGGATCGAGCGGTAGTAGATCTCCCGCCCGGTGTAGTCGCTCGGCCCCGGCCGGTCGAGCCTGTCGAGACCACCGGCGTCTCGACCCACTCCGCGAGCGTCAGGTAGTACTCCCCCGGCGCGAACGACGGTGCCGTCCAGCCCGTCGACGCGGACGCCGTCGTACTCCTTGGTCTCGACGATCCGGGTGATCGTCTTGGACAGCAGGCCCGCGTCGTCGAAGCGGACGTGGCGCAACGACACGTACGCCGGCACCGGCTCGAGCCTGATCCGCAGGCGGGTGGCGTAGCCGAGCGAGCCGTAGGAGTTCGGGAACGTCTCGAAGAGGTCGTCGCCGGGCCGGGTCGTCACCACCTCGCCGGCGCCGGTGAAGATGTCCATCTCGACGACCGACTCGTGGGGCAGCCCGTTGCGGAAGCTGGTGGACTCGATGCCGAGACCGCTCACCGCGCCGCCCGAGCGTGATCGTGCGCAGCTGCGGCACGACGTACGGGATCAGGCCGTGGGCCAGGGTCTCGTCGACGAGGTGCTCGTAGGTGCACATGCCCTGGACGTCCGCGGTCCGGGCCGCCAGGTCGAGCGAGATCACCCCGCCGAGCCCGGAGACGTCGAGCCCCGGCGCGCCCGGTCGCGGCCCGGGGGCGGAAGAGGTTGGAGGTGCGCTTGGCCAGCCGTACGGGCTGCCCCGCCGGGATGGCGTCGTACGACGTCCGGAGGCGCGCAACCGCCTCCTCGTGGGCGGACTCACCGGTGAGCACGGACCGCAACTTACTCCGGTCGGAGCCGGAACGGAGGAGGGGTCCGGTTGGACGCGTCATCCGGGCATCCGGGAGGCGCCCCGCGTCCGGCCGAGAAGGCTCGAGTCGATCGGGCTCGGGCGCCGGTCCAGCCGTGCTTGCAGCCGGGTGGAGGCCTCGTCGAGGCGGCCGGCGCCGATGAGCGCGTGGATCAGGGTGTCCTCGAACACCTCCCGCTGGGCGTGCGATCCGCCGAGACGCCGGAAGTCGTCGGCGCGGCGCAGCAGGTGGTCACTCGCCGCCCCGTGGTCTCCCTCGACGTACGCCGCGAACCCCAGCGCCAGGTCGGGCAGCAGCTCGGCGGCACCGGGTGCGTCGAACTCGCGGGCGTCCGCGGCGAACCGGCGCAGGCCGTCGGCGTCCTCGGCCGTGGCCAGTGCGATGGCGACGTGCGCGCCGACGAACGTGAACGGCACCGACCCGGTCATCGGTCGCGACCATCTCGGAGACCCGGGGGTCTCCCGGGTCCGCGCCTGGTTCGGCATGCCCGAGCAGCTGGCACCGCCACAGCAGCGAGCTGCCGTCGAACAGCCCGCCGGGTCCACCGCGCGCCGTACAGGCGCCGTAGCGGACGAGTGCGTCGTCGCCGCGGCCGAGCTCGAGCTCGTGCAGCGCGGCGTGCCAGACCAGGTGGGTCCGGAACGGCGCCTCCTGGTCCGCGCTCGGCAGCCACCCGTCCAGCCAGCTCAGGCCGTCGGCGTGGTCACCCGCCTCGAAGTGCACGTGCGCCATCGGGTGGGCCCCGTCGAAGCCGGTCGGGTCCAGCTCGAGGGTGCGGGCGGCCAGACGGTGCGGCGTCGTCCAGCCGGCCCTGCTCCTGGGCCAGCATGGCCTCGATGCCGAGCGAGCATCGGGTGCTCCCCCGCGGCGCGCCGAGCTCGCTGGATCAGGGACAGCGCCCGCTCCTCGAGGTCGGGCGACGTCGACATCACGACCAGCAGGACCGCCATGCTCGAAGCCGAGAAGGTCCCCCGGATGTCGCCTCCTGGTGGCGAAGCCAGCCGCGCTCCGACGCCCACAGCCCGTCCTCCACCGTGGTCCGGGCGGCGGCCACGAACGACCGCTCCCACTCCGCGTCGGTCCGGCCCGCCCGGCCGCAGCCAGCTCGGCACCGGCGTCGAAGTCGTCATCGCCACCGATCGCGGCGTAGAGGGCGGCGATCGCGCGGGCGACCGCGAACCCGGGGTCGGCGTCGATCACCGCCCTCAGGGCCGCGTCGTCGCCCGACCGACGCGTGAGGTAGCGGAAGCAGAAGTCGTCCCAGGTCTCGGCGACCTCGGCTGCGACCGACGACGGAAGGCGACTGCATGGGTGCGACGTTAGGCGGAAGACCGTCCGCGGCCATCGTCCTGCGGGACCATTCGGCCGGCCGGGGTCGCCGTTCAGCGCCGTACCCGTGACCCGGCCCCGGGAGTCGCCGAGGTGGACGACGACGGTGTCCCCGCCGAGGTCGCGGACCGCGCCGAGGTCGGGGGCGCGCCGTCGCCGAGCCGGACGGCCGCCTCGAGCCCGCGCGCTCCCGACGAGACCGCCATCGCCACGCAGACCTGCAGCGCGGTGAGGCGCAGCGAGGGCAGGTCGACCGACGCCGGCGGCGTACGTGCGGCCGTCGAGGTCGCGCACGGCGGCGCCCTCGGGTGCCCCGGTGCGGGCCATCGCGGCGCGGGCGAGGGTCACCAGCTTCTGGTCCTCCGCCGAGAGGTCGGTCATGCCCGGCACGCTACCGGGCCGACGATTGAACCGCCGTTCAAACCATGGCAGGGTGCCCTCCATGTCGCTGGACTTCACCGCCATCAACCCCAACGCCGCCCGGGCAGCGGCCTCCTCTCCACGCCGGCGACCTGCCCGCCCGGGCCCAGTACGTCGTCGTGGGCGGCGGCGTGATCGGTACGTCGATCGCCTACCACCTGGCCCTGCTCGGCGCGACCGACGTGGTGCTCCTCGAGCGCAAGCAGCTGACGTCGGGCACCACCTGGCACGCGGCCGGTGAGGTGGTCTCGGGCGGGACGACCGAGGACGCGCTGTGGATGGCGCGGTACTCCGGCGAGCTGTACGCGCGGCTGGAGGAGGAGACGGGTCTGTCCACCGGCTTCCGCCGCTGCGGCTACCTCCAGCTCGCCACCACCCCACGCGCCGACGAGGGCTTCCGCCGCGAGACGGCGTACATGCGCTCGGTCGGGATGAGCAAGGAGGTGCTGTCGCCGCGCGAGGTGGCCGACCTGGTGCCGCTGATGCGGACCGACGACGTCATCCACGGCTTCTGGACGCCCGACGAGGGCCGGGCGAACCCCGTCGACGTGACGATGTCGATGGCCAAGGGCGCCCGGCAGCGCGGCGTGCGGATCTTCGAGGACACCGAGGTCACCGACTTCGTCCTCGCCCAGGGCCCGGGGGGCCCGAGAGTGACCGGCGTCCGGACCCCGCGGGGCGACATCGAGTGCGAGAAGGTCGTGGTCGCCGCCGGGCTGTGGGGGCGCGAGGTGGCGGCGAAGGCCGGGGTCACCGTGCCGCTCCAGGCCGCCGAGCACTACTACCTGCTGACCGAGCCGATCGCCGGCGTCACGCCGGAGTCGGTGCCGGTGATCGAGGACGGCGAGGCCTACGGCTACTACCGCGAGGAGGGCGGCGGCCTCCTGGTCGGGATGTTCGAGCCGGTCGGCAAGGCCTGGTCCCTGGACGGAACGCCGCGCGACAGCGCGTTCGCCGTGCTCCCGCCCGACTGGGACCGGATGGCGCCCTTCCTCGAGGTCGCCATGCGGCGGTTCCCCGCGCTCGAGGACGCCGGGATCCGCACCCTCTTCTGCGGTCCGGAGAGCTTCACCGACGACCTCTCGCCGATGCTCGGGGAGTCCCCCGAGGTCGACAACCTCTACCTCGCCTGCGGCCTCAACTCGGTCGGCATCCTGTCCGGCGGCGGCCTGGGCCACATGATGGCGCAGTGGCTGATCGAGGAGCACCCGCCGCTCGACGTCACCGCCGTCGGCGTCGACCGGGCGCACGAGTTCCAGGCCACCCGGCTCTTCCGCCAGGAGCGGACCGTGGAGCGGCTGGGGTTCCTGCTCAACGACCTGGCCTGGCCGAACGCCCAGCCCCGGCTGGGTCGCGACGTACGCCGGTCGCCGTACCACCCCCAGCACGTCGCCGACGGCGCCCACTTCGTGGCCACCAGCGGATGGGAGTACCCCGACTACTTCGCCGGGCCCGGCGTCACCCCGACCGTCGAGTGGGGCTTCGCGCGGGGTGAGGCCTTCGAGCGCACCGGCGAGGAGCACCTCCACGCCCGCGAGAGCCTCGCGATCTTCGACCTCTCGCTGATGTCGCACCACCTCGTGCAGGGGCCGCACGCGATGGCCGTGCTGAACCGCGTCTGCGCCAACGACGTCGACACGGCGGTCGGCAGGGTCGTCTACACCCAGTGGCTCGACACGCACGGCGGGATCATCGCCGACGTCACCGTGACCCGGCTGGCCGACGACACCTACGTCGTGATCAGTGGCGACACCATCCATCGCCGGGTGCCGCCTGGATCCGGCGGCAGACCCGCGAGGAGGAGTTCGTCACCGTCACCGACGTGACCAGCGGGCACGCCCTGCTGTCGGTGCAGGGGCCGAGGTCCCGCGAGCTCCTGCAGCGGCTGAGCCCGGACGACTGGTCGGACGACGCGTTCCCCTACCTGACCGCGCAGAAGGTCGAGCTGGGCTACACCCCGCTCTGGGCGCTGCGGGTGACCTACGTCGGTGAGCTGGGCTGGGACCTGCTGGTGCCGACCGAGTTCGGCGCCACGCTCTACGACCAGCTGCGTGAGGCCGGCGCCGACCTGGGCTTCCGCCCCACCGGGGTGGGTGCGCTGGAGACCATGCGCCTGGAGAAGGCGTTCCGCGACATGGGTCACGACATCGACTCCACCGACACCCCGCTGGAGGCCGGGCTCGGCTTCGCGGTCGCCTGGGACAAGCCCGGTGGCTTCGTCGGCCGGGACGCGCTGCTGCAAGCAGCGGGAGTCGGGTCCGCCGAACCGCCGCCTGGTCAACGTCCTGCTCACCTCGCCCGACCACGACCTGTTCGGCGACGAGCCGGTCTACTGGGACGGCGACCCGGTGGGCCACGTCCGCAGCGGTGGGTTCGGCCACTCCCTCGGCGCCGCGTGCGGGATCGCCGCCATCGCCCGCGACGAGAGCTTCACCGGCGCGGACCTGGCCGCCGGGTCGTTCGAGATCGACGTCGCCGGCACCCGGGTCCCGGCCCGGGTCTCGCTGAAGCCGTTCTTCGACCCCGAGCGGGCGCGGGTCCTCGGCTGACGCCCCGGCCGGCTCGGCAGGTCGGACGCGAGCTGTGTCCCCGGCTCCTGGTTGGGTTGCGGGATGGAGACGCGGGCGGGAGCGATCACGGTCCACCACATCGAGCACGGCGCCGGCACTCCGGTCCTGGTCCTGCACGGCGCCGGGGTCGACCATCGCGAGCCGGAGGCGTGCTTCGAGCCGGTCTTCGACGGCGTCACGGGCTTCCGCCGGATCTATCCGGACCTCCCCGGGATGGGCCGGACACCGGCGACCGGGCTGGAGAGCGCCGAGGACGTGCTCGACGCGCTGCTCGAGGTCGCCGGCGCGGTCGGCGACGGGACGGCGTACCTCCTGGTCGGGCACTCGGCCGGGGCGTACTTCGCGCAGGCGATGGCTGCGCGGGTGCCGCAGCAGGTGGCCGGCCTCGCCCTCGTCTGCCCGCTCCTCCCCGGCGTGCACGACGTCCCGGAGCACAGCGTGCGTGGTCGGGTCGGGCGAGCCTGGGTGACGAGGAGTTCCGCGGCTACTTCGTCATCTGGAGCCCCGGAGATGCTGGAGAGGTACGAGCGGTACGTCGCCCCGGCGGCAGCGCTCGTCGACCAGCCGGCGCTCGAGCGCATCGGCCGGCGCTGGGAGCTCGCCGCCGCCGCCGGGCCGGCGTACCCGGGTCCGACGCTGGTCGTGGCGGGACGACAGGACTCGGTGGTCGGGTACGCCGCTGCCACTCGACCTGGCCGACCACTACCCACATGCCACGGTCGCGGTGGTCGACGGCGCCGGCCACGCCCTGCCGCACGAGCAGCCCGACCTCCTGCGCGCGCTCCTCACCGACTGGCTGGGGAGGATCGGGCACCCGGCCTGACCTCGCTCACCCCTCCGCGGTCCGGCGGCTTCTCGTCACTGCTTCATCATGTGATGTAGTCGAGCCGCCGCTTCTCATGGTGAATTCACCATGAGAAGTGCAGGTTCACCACCTTCTCATGGTGAAGCAGTGACCCATGAGACCGAGGAGACCGGGCGCAGCCCGCGAGCCGGCCGGGACCGGCGCGCAGCAGGCGCTCAGCCGGTGCCGGACTCGGCCTCCTCGGCCGACAGCCGGGTGATCAGCACGCTCTCGATCTTGTTACGACGACCCGTCGCGGCCTCGGCGACGAGCCGCAGGCCGTCGGTATCGACGTGCGAGCCGGGGATCGGGACCCGGCCGAGCAGCTTGGCCATCAGCCCGCCCACGGAGTCGACGTCCTCGTCCTCGACCTCGACCCCGAGCAGCTCGTCCAGGTCGTCGATCGGGTAGCGCGACGGCACCCGGTACGAGCCGTCGGGGAGCTCGGTCGCCTCGACCTGGTCGCGGTCGTACTCGTCGGTGATCTCCCCGACGATCTCCTCCAGCAGGTCCTCGATGGTGACCAGGCCGGCGGTGCCGCCGTACTCGTCCACGACGACCGCGATGTGCTGGCGGGTGGCCTGCATCTCCGAGAGCAGCGCGTCGACCTGCTTGGACTCCGGCACGTAGAGGGCCGGTCGCATCACCTCGTCGACGTGCTGGGTGAACTCCACCTCCGGGGCCTCGAAGTCACGGCGTACGACGTCCTTGAGGTAGGCGAAGCCGACGATGTCGTCGAGGTTCTCGCCGATCACCGGGACCCGCGAGAAGCCGCTGCGCAGGAACAGCGAGAGCGTCTGGCGCAGGTTCTTGTAGCGCTCGATGTAGACCACGTCGCCGCGCGGGACCATCACCTCGCGGGCGATCGTGTCGCCGAACTCGAAGACCGAGTGGATCATGGCCCGCTCGCCGGACTCGATCACCGAGGACGCCTCGGCGAGGTCGACCAGCTCGCGCAGCTCGGTCTCGGTGGAGAACGGGCCGCTGCGGAAGCCGCGGCCGGGCGTGATCGCGTTGCCGACCACGATCAGCAGCTGCGGGATGGGCCCGAGGACCCGGGTGGCGGAGGTGAGGATGGTCGCCGCCGTCGGCGCCACCCGGTCGGCCTGCTGGCGGCCGAGCGTGCGCGGGGCGACCCCGATGACCACGAAGGACACCACCAGCATCACGGCCACGGTGGTCAGGATGGTGGCCCAGCGTCTGCCCGTCGTAGAGGCGGAGGAACTCCAGCGTCACCAGCACGACGGCGCTGGTCTCACAGAGCATGCGCAGGAGCAGGGCGGTGTTGAGGTAGCGAGCCGGGTCGTCGAGCAACGTCACGAGGTGGCGCGAGCCGGCGCGCCCCTCGTCGACCAGCTCCTCGGCACGCGCCCGGGAGTACGTCGCGAGCGCGGCGTCGGCGGCGGAGAAGACGCCGGCCAGGACCACGAGGACGGCCGCGAGCACCAGGCCCGCCGGTCCCCCGGTCGGGTCGCTCACCTGTCGGCTCGCCAGGCGGCGAGCAGCTGGTCCTGGAGTCCGAACATCTCGGCGTGCTCCTCGGGCTCGGCATGGTCGTAGCCGAGGAGGTGGAGGATGCCGTGCACCGTCAGCAGCTCGACCTCCGCCTCCGTGCCGTGGCCCGCTGCCTCACCCTGCCGCTCCGCGACCGCGGGGCAGAGCACCAGGTCGCCGAGCATCCCCTCCTCGGGCTCCTCGTTGACCAGACCGGGCCGCAGCTCGTCCATCGGGAACGCGAGGACGTCGGTCGGGCCCTCCTTCTCCATCCACTGCAGGTTCAGTGCGGCGATGGTCTCCTCGTCGACCGCCTTGATGCACAGCTCGGCCAGCGGGTGCACCCGCATCCGGTCCATGGTGAAGCGGCTCAGCGCGGCGAGCCTCGACACGTCGAGCTCGTGGCCGGACTCGTTGAGGACCTCGATGCTCATGACGGGCTCACCGACGGGTCCGGGTCCGTCACCGAGCGTCGTCGCCGACGGAGCGGCTCGACAGCGGTCCACGCGCGTCGAAGTCGTCGTACGCCGCGACGATCTGGCCGACGAGCTTGTGACGGACCACGTCGTGTGCGGTCAGCCTCTGGAACGACACGTCGTCGATCTCGCCCAGGATCCCCTCGACGACCCGGAGACCGGACTTCACCCCACCGGGCAGGTCGACCTGCGTGACGTCGCCGGTGACCACGATCTTGGAGCCGAAGCCGAGCCGCGTGAGGAACATCTTCATCTGCTCCGGCGAGGTGTTCTGCGCCTCGTCGAGGATGATGAAGGAGTCGTTGAGCGAGCGACCGCGCATGAACGCCAGTGGCGCCACCTCGATCGTGCCCGCCGCCAGCAGCTTGGGGATCGAGTCGGGGTCCACCATGTCGTGCAGGGCGTCGTACAGCGGCCGGAGATAGGGGTCGATCTTCTCGCTGAGGGTGCCGGGCAGGAAGCCCAGGCGCTCGCCGGCCTCGACGGCCGGACGGGTCAGGATGATCCGGTTCACGAGCTTGGCCTGCAGCGCCTGCACCGCCTTCGCCATCGCGAGGTAGGTCTTGCCGGTGCCGGCCGGACCGATCCCGAAGGTGATCGTGTGCTTGTCGATGGAGTCGACGTAGCGCTTCTGGTTGAGCGTCTTGGGCCGGATCGAGCGTCCGCGGTTCGACAAGATGTTGAGCGAGAGCACGTCGGCCGGCCGCTCCGTGGTCTCGGCGCGGAGCATGGCCAGCACCCGCTCGACCGTCTCGCCGCTGATCCCCTGGCCGGTCCGGATCAGGGTGACGAGCTCGTCGAGCAGCCGCTCGGCGAGCGCCACCTCGCCGGGGTCGCCCTCGAGCGTGATCCGGTTGCCGCGCACGTGCACGCGCAGGTCGAACGACCGCTCGATCAGGCTGAGGTGGTCGTCGCCGGGGCCGAGGAGGCTGACCATGTCGATGCTGCCGGGCACCACGACCACGTGGCGGGCGCCCGGGGTCGGGGATGGGGCTGGTTGGGTCTCTGTCATCAGGCGTCCCATGCTACGGGCGGCGGGGTGAGCCCGACCAACCCTTTGCCCGGGTCCGGGCCGAACGCACCCTCACGGGTGGGTGACGGTGAGGATGCCCAGGCACATCTCGTCCTGGGTCCCCTCACCCCACACCACGTAGCGGTCGGGCTGGCCCTCGAACGCCGGCAGCTGGTCGCGGAGCCACTGCACGTGCTTGCAGGTCACCTTCACGGTGTCGCCGACCTTCAGCGCCACCGGCCTGATCGGCTGGGAGCCCTGGTTGTCGAAGTCCCACACCGGGATGTCGAGCACGGTCCGGGCCCGCGGGGTGCCGGGGTTCACCTCGACCTTGATCGAGCGGCCCAGCAGGTGCATGTGACCGGCCACGCCGCGGATCGTCGTCGGCTCGGTCACCTCCCGGGTGCAGGAGGTGATCGCCGAGGGCTCGGGCCGCTGGTTGCAGAACAGGTCGAGCAGGTTGTTGGTCTGACCGACCGGGCCGAACCGGTCGATCACGTCGGCGATGGCAGCCGAGCGGTCGCAGAGCGGGTTGTCGGTGTGGCCGGGCCGGCAGGCCAGCTCGACCGGCGCGGGCATCAGCATCGTCGACAGCGGCGTCAGGTCCGCCGTACCGGAGGCCAGGCGCAGCAGGGTCGCCGACCGGTCGGGCCCGGGACCGCCGAGCAGGTTGTAGTGGACCTGCATGATGATCTGGCTGCCGGCCGCGAGGGGCATCCCGTACCCCGGCGCGTCCACCGACTCCGTGGCACCCGGGGCCCAGGCTCCCAGCCACGGCGCGTCGTCCAGGTCCGAGCTGTTCGGCAGGCCGCTGTCGCCGAAGCAGGTCCAGCCCTCACCGGGATCCTTGGCATCGAGCCGCCGAGCCGCCGCACCCTGGTCCGGGTCGACGCGGTAGAGGATCACGTGGTGGACGACGTTGCGGTTGTCGGGCCGTACGAACGTGCCGGTCAGGAAGGTGTCGCGGGTCAGGTGCGGGTCGAGGAGGAAGCAGCGGTAGTCGTCGGTGCCGACCCCGTGGGGGGCCGACGGGGTGTACGTCTTCGGGATCCGCAGCGCCATCCGGGACTCGCCCCGGCGCAGGGGCTCGGGCGCGACGGCCTCCACCGGGTCGGCGGGCGCGACGGTGGGTCGGCTGCTCGGGCTCGAGTCGGGCGGGGGGTCCTGCGCCGCGTCCGTGGAGGCGGGCCCGCTGCCGCAGCCGGCGACGAGGACGAGCGCGGCGGCGGCGAAGGCTGCACGCAGCCTCACCCGGGTGGCCACGACAGGCTCCGGCCGGCGAGCACGTGCAGGTGGGCGTGGAACACCGTCTGGCCGGCGTCCGCGCCGGTGTTGAACACCAGGCGGTAGCTCTCGTGGCCGGCGTCGGCGGCGATCCGGCGCGGCGAGGCCCACCAGCGCGGCGGCAGCGGCCGGGTCTGCAGTGGCGAGGGCGGCCGCGTCCGCCGCGTGCCGACGCGGGACGACGAGCACGTGCAGCGGCGCCTGCGGGTTGACGTCGCGGAACGCCACCGCGACGTCGGTCTCGGCCACGACGTCGGCGGGGATCTCCCCCGCCACGATGCCGCAGAACAGGCAGTCATCCCCCACACCGGCCATGGTGTCACGAAATGTGGACAGCCACGCGCGTAAACCCCGGGGCCCGGACGCGCGTGCCACTACCGTGATCGGACATGCAGAGGTCCGCGCGATGCCCGAGGTGATCGAGGGCTGGAGCGCCGACGAGGCGCTCGAGGTGCTCTACGTCGCGCACTGGCGGCAGCTGGTACGGCTCGCGGTCATGCTCGTGCGCGACCAGGGGACGGCCGAGGAGGTCGTCCAGGACTCCTTCGTCGCGATGCACTCCAAGTGGGGTCGGCTCCACGATCCGGACAAGGCGCTCGCCTACCTCCGGCAGAGCGTGGTGAACCGGTCCCGCTCCCACCTGCGGCACCTCACGGTGGTCCGCCGCCACGCCGAGCGTGAGGCCCGGCCCGCGGACCAGGTCGGCGCGGACCACACGGCGTACGACCTCGAGCGGCGCGGGACGGTCCTCGACGCGCTGCGCGACCTTCCGCGGCGTCAGCGCGAGGTCCTGGCCCTGCGGTACTACCTCGACCTCTCCGAGGCGGAGATAGCCGACGTCCTCGGGATCAGCCGCGGCGCGGTGAAGAGCCACGCCTCCCGGGGCGCCGCCGCCCTCCGGACGGTCCTCGGCCCCACCCTCGAGGAGACCCGATGAACGACGACGACCGGCTGCGGCGGCTGCTCTCCGACGCGGTCTCCGACATCGAGCCCCGGGACCGTCTCGCCGAGATCCGCGCGTCCGTGCACCCCGACCCCCAGGTGGTTCCGATGTCCCGACCCCGACCGTGGCTCTACGCGCTCGCCGGCGCGGTCGCGAGCGCCGCCGTGATCGGTGTGATCGCCTACACCACGACGGCGCTCTCGGATCCCGACGACACCGGCGACCTGGGCGCGAGCCAGGGCCGGCACTCCAGCCCCCCGGTCAGCACCGCGACCGCGACCGACTCCCAGGCCACGCCGTCCTCACCGTCGACCTCGACCTCGCCGGTCACCACGGGCGCCAAGGCGTACGCCGTCTACTACGTCGGTGCCGACGCCGCGGGAAGGCCGGTGCTCTACCGGGAGTGGCACCGCGGGCCGAGCCTGCCGACCACCGACCCCGGCGGCACCGGTGACGACCTGCTGACCGAGGCCGTGCACGACGCCGTCGCAACGGTCCCGCTCGACCCCGACTACCGCACCCCGTGGCACGACCTGGCGACCCTGGACCACGCGTCGTACGACGGCACCGGCGCGGACGACGCGCTGCAGATCGCGTTCGCGGACACCGGGATCGCCGAACGTCCCACCGGGATGAGCGCGGCGGAGGCGAGGGCGGCCGTCCAGCAGCTGGTCTACACGGCCCAGGGCGCGATCGGGAAGCGCGTCCCGGTCGCCTTCTCCGTCGCAGGGACGGTCCCGGGCACGGAGCCCGACCCTGCTGGGCGTCGACATCTCCCGGCCGATCGACAACGCGCCCATGCTGCGCACGCTGTCGCTGGTCAACATCTCCTCCCCCAACGAGGGCGAGCAGGTCTCCGGGCGGCTGGTCGTGACGGGCGTGAACAACGCGTTCGAGGGCAACTCCGTGATCTACCTGGAGCGGAGCGGCAAGAAGTACGCCGTCACGCCGGCGACCGGCGGCCAGGGCGGGCACCGGCTCTTCCCGTGGAGGGTCGCGCTCGACCTGACCGAGGTCCCGCCGGGTGAGTACACCCTGGTCGCCGAGAACGACGACCCCTCGGGTCAGGGTCATCCCGACCGCGACACCCGCACGGTCCAGGTCAGGTAGTCCCGGCCCAGCGGGGCGTCCGGGCCAGCAGGGCGGCCACGGCCACGACGCCGGCCGTCGAGGTCCGCAGCACCTCGGCCCCCAGGTGCACGGCGTCCGCGCCGGACGCGGTGAAGGCGGCCACCTCGTCGCCGGTCAGGCCACCCTCGGGGCCGACGACCACGACCACGGACCCGCGCGCCGGCACGGTCACGGAGGCCAGCGGGGTGGCGGCGTCCTCGTGCAGCACCACCGCGAGGTCGGCCCCGCCGACCAGCGCGCACACGTCCTGGGTGGTCGCCAGCGGCTCGACCCGGGGGAACCACGCGCGCCGTGACTGCTTCGCGGCCTCACGCGCGGTGGCCCGCCAGCGGGCGAGCGACCGGTCCGCCCGCTCGCCACGCCAGACCGCCACGGAGCGGGAGGCGGCCCACGGCACGATCGTCGCGACCCCGATCTCGGTGAGCACCTCGACCGCGAGCTCGCCGCGGTCGCCCTTGGGCAGCGCCTGGACGACCGTGAGCCGAGGCTCGGGCTCCGGCGACACCGACCACCTCGGCCACCTCGACCGCGAGCCGGCGCTTGCCGGTCGCCTGCACGACGCCGGTGAGCGTCGTACCGGCGCCGTCGGTCAACGCGACCTGCTCACCGACGCGCAGGCGACGTACGGCGACCGCATGGTGCGCCTCGTCGCCCCCGACGTCGACCAGGTCGCCCGGGCCCACACCGGTGAGCGTCTCGACCCACTGGACCGGCAGCGTCATCGTCGTGCTCCAGCCGAAGGTCAGTGGTCGTTGAAGGCGTCGCGGATCCGGCCGAAGAAGGTCTTGCTGTTGCCCGGCGTGAGCTTCCCGTCCGGCTTCTCCTCGCCGCGGATCGCCGCCAGCTCCCGCAGCAGCTCCTCCTGCCGCGGGTCGAGCCGCGTCGGGGTGTCCACGACGATCGTCACGACGAGGTCGCCGCGACCGCCGCGCAGTCCCGGTACGCCGCGACCGCGGAGGGTGTGCTGGTTGCCGGACTGGGTCCCGGGCTTCACGTCGATCTCGAACTCGGTCTCGACGCCGCTGCCCGCCCCGGTCTCGACGTCGGCCTCCAAGGTCGGCAGCGTCAGGGTCGTGCCCAGGGCGGCTGCGGTCATCGGGACCGTCACCGTGCAGTGGAGGTCGGTGCCGTCGCGCGTGAACACCGGGTGGCTGCTGACCCGGACCTCGACGTAGAGGTCGCCGGCGGGACCGCCGCCCGAGCCGACCTCGCCCTGGCCGGCGAGCTGGACGCGGGTGCCGTTGTCGACGCCGGCCGGGATCTTGACGGTGATCGACCGGCGTGCGCGCACGCGACCGTCTCCCGAGCACTCGCGGCACGGGTCGGGGATCAGGGTGCCGAAGCCGCGGCAGGCCGAGCACGGGCGCAGGGTACGGATCTCACCGAGGAAGGAGCGCTGGACGTGGGCGACCTCGCCCGTGCCGCGACACGTCTCGCAGGGCACGGGGTGCGTGCCCGGCGCCGTGCCCTCGCCCTGGCACGTCGTACACAGGACGGCGGTGTCGACCTTGAGCTCGCGGGTGACGCCGAAGGCCGCCTCCGCGAGGGAGACCTCCATCCGGATCAGGGCGTCCTGGCCGCGGTGGACGCGGGGTCGCGGACCGCGGCCCTGGGCGCCGGGCGCCTGCCCACCGAAGAACGCGTCCATGATGTCGGTGAAGGAGAACCCGGCGCCGAAGCCGCCGCCCCCGGGGAAGGCGTCGCCGCCCCGGTCGTAGACCGCCCGCTTCTGGGGGTCGCTGAGGATCTCGTAGGCGCGCGAGACCTCCTTGAACTTCTCCTGCGTCTCGGGGTCGGGGTTGACGTCCGGATGCAGCTGCCGGGCCAGCCGGCGGTAGGCCTTCTTGATCGCGTCGGGGTCCGCGTCACGAGGGACGCCGAGCAGTGCGTAGAGATCGGGATCGGGAGTCATGGTTCCTAGGCTTCGTCGAGGATGCGGGAGACGTAGCGGGCGACCGCGCGCACCGCTGCCATCGTCCCCGGGTAGTCCATGCGGGTGGGGCCGACCACGCCCAGGTTGCCCATCGCCTCGTCGCCCAGGCCGTAGCCGGTGGCGACGACGCTGGTGCTCGTGAACTGCTGGTAGGGGCTCTCGTGCCCGATGCGCACGGTCACCGTGCCTCCGGTGTGGGCCTCGCCGAGCAGCTGGAGCAGGACGACGTGCTCCTCCAGCGCCTCCAGCAGTGGTCGCACCGACACCTCGAAGCTGTCGCCGAAGCGCGCGAGGTTGGCGGCGCCGCCCACGGCGACCCGCTCCGAGGAACGGTGGTCGGACATGGCGTCGACGAGCACGTCGACCACGCGGGACTGGGCTGCGGCCTCCGCGGGGGGTGCGGTGAGGTCGCGCAGCCCGGTCGTCGCGTCCACGATGACGCGCCCGGTCGCGGCGCCGGCGACCCGCTGGCGCAGGTCGGCGAGCGCCTCCTCGTCGAGCGGTGCGTCGAGCTCGACGAGGCGCTGCTCGACCCGGCCGGTGCTCAGGATCAGCACCGCCAGGACCCGGGTCTCGGACAGGGGGACCAGCTCGACGTGGCGCACCGTCGAGCGCGAGAGCGTGGGGTACTGCACCAGGGCGACCTGGTGGGTGAGCTGGGCGAGCAGGCGTACGGACCGCTGGACGACGTCGTCGAGGTCGACGGCGCCGTCGAGGATGGTGGCGATGGCGCGCTTCTCGGCCGCGCTCATCGGCTTGATCGTGGTCAGCCGGTCGACGAACAACCGGTAGCCCTTGTCGGTCGGCACCCGGCCGGCACTCGTGTGGGGCTGGGTGATCAGCCCCTCCTCCTCGAGCGCGGCCATGTCGTTGCGCACCGTCGCCGGGGAGACCCCGAGGCCGTGACGTTCGACGAGTGCCTTGGAGCCCACCGGCTCCTGGGTCGACACGTAGTCCTCGACGATGGCGCGCAGCACGGCCAGGCGGCGTTCGTCCTGCATCGCCACCTCCCTGGTCACGACTGGTCCTGGCTGGTCCCGGCTCCGGCCCAGGGTCTGCTGGCACTCCCCGCCCCGGAGTGCCAACCTTACTAGGCTCGGGTAGGTGACGGGATTCCGAGAGGTGGCCGACCGGGTGTGGGTGGCCCGGCAGGAGTGGTTCGACCTGAACGTGTGCCTGGTGGGTGGCGCGGACGGACTGCTCGTCGTGGACACCCAGGCGTCGGCTCGCGCGGCGCGGGCGATCGTCGACGACGTGCGCGCGCTCGGGCGTCGGGCCGGTGACCGCGGTCTTCAACACCCACGAGCACTTCGACCACACCTTCGGCAACGGCGCCTTCCGCGAGGCCTTCGGTGCCATCCCGATCCACGCGCACGACGAAGCCGCCGCGCGCACCGTCGAGGCCGGCGAGCGGGTCAAGCGGCGCTACGACGAGGACCCGGACGACCCGCACCGCGAGGAGCTCCTCGAGACCGAGACGGTGCCGGCCGACCACACCTTCTCGTCGGTGCGGGTGCTCGACCTCGGCGACCGCCAGGTGGAGCTCGTCCACCCCGGGCGAGGTCACTCCTTCGGCGACGCGGTGGTGCGCGTCGCCGACGCCGACGTGCTGCTCGCCGGCGACCTGGTCGAGGAGAGCGGGCCGCCCGTCGTACGGCGTCGACTGTCACCCGTTCGACTGGCCGAGCAGCCTCGACGTGGTCCTCAACCTGCTGTCGCCCGGGACGCGTCGTGGTGCCTGGGCACGGGGCCGTGGTGGACCGGGCCTTCGTCGAGGAGCAGCGGGACGCGATCGCGATCGTCGCCCAGACGATCCGCGACCTGGCGGCGTCCGGCGTACCCGCGGACCGGGCGCTGGCCGACGGCGAGTGGCCCTTCCCGCGGGAGGGCCTGGCCCACGCCGTCGCCCTGGGGTACGCCGCCCTGCCGCCGGCCGGGCGCAGCCTGCCCGCTGGCCTGAGGCAGGTCAGTCAGGGTCGCCGATTCACACCCTTGTGGGTGTGACGCGTCGGCTGGGCCAGGACGTAGAAACAGCCCGTGAGCCAGGAACCGAGCGAGAGCCGGACGCGTCGTCGGAGGACGACGGCCCGCTGACGGTCCGCGACGACCAGCTCCCCGACGACCTCCAGCCGCGCGACGACAACCCGCTCGCGCAACCGGCTGGGAACGACGTGCCCGACGACCTGCTCCGGCAGGAAGCCGAGCGCGCATCCTCGGGAGGGGGCTCGGAGGACGCCGTATCGGGGGGCGACGATGACGCGTCGGGCACGTCATCGTCGGCGGCGTCCTCCGAGACCGACACCGCGAGCCGGACGACGACTCCTCGTCCCGCTGACGCGGCGCGCCTCGGCCCGGCCCTCGGTCGGGCGATCTAGCGTGGCGCGGTGACGTCCGACCGCTACTCCGCCGACGTGCTCGCCTCCGACTGGCGCGCCCCGGCGCGTGGCCGGGCGACCCCGGCCGAGGCCACCCCCGGACTGGTCGTCGAGGAGGTCATGACCGACTGGTGCGGCGAGATCGTCTCGGTCGACCGGGATCTCGACGTGCTGACGCTGGAGGACCGGCGGGGTCGGCGTCGTACCTTCCCGCTCGGGCCCGGCTTCCTGCTCGAGGGCCGCCCGGTGGTGCTGACCGCGCCGGTGACCCGCACGGCGCCGGCGCCCCCGCGGCGTACGGCGTCGGGGTCGGTGGCCGTCACCGGTGGCCGCGCCCGGGTCGCCCGCGAGAGCCGGATCTTCGTCGAGGGACGTCACGACGCCGAGCTGGTCGAGAAGGTGTGGGGTGACGACCTGCGGGTCGAGGGCGTGGTCGTCGAGCACCTCGGCGGCGTGGACGACCTGGCCGGCCACCTGCGCGACTTCGGCCCCGGACCGCAGCGGCGCGTCGGCGTGCTCGTCGACCACCTGGTCCCGGGCTCGAAGGAGAGCCGCATCGCCGACGACGTACGCCGCTCCCCCGTCGGAGCCCACGTGCTGGTGGTCGGGCCATCCCTACGTCGACGTCTGGGCCGCGGTGAAGCCGGAGCGGCTCGGGCTGAGCGCCTGGCCGGAGGTCCCGCGCACCGTCGAGTGGAAGCACGGTGTCTGCGAGGCGCTGGGCTGGCCGCACGCCGACCAGGCCGACCTCGCCCGCGCCTGGCGCCAGATCCTGTCGCGGGTCGACGTCCTACGCCGACTGCGAGCCCGCGCTGCTCGGGCGCGTCGAGGAGCTGATCGACTTCGTGACCGCCGGCCGACCCGCGTCGGACGCCCAGCGGCCACGCCTTAGGCTGCAGCCATGTCGGCGCAGGTGGACTCCACCGGAGTCGCCGAGCCCGTCCGCTTCGCCCGCACCAGGGTCGTGCTGGCCGTCCTGGTCGTCGTCGGCATCCTCGTGTCGCTGGTCGCGAACTGTGCCCGCACCCTGACCAACACCGACACCTACTTCCACCTCCGCTTCGGCCAGGAGTTCCTCGACGGGTGGTCGCTGCGGCACTCCGGGCAGCGTCAGCACGTTCGCGACCCGGGACTGGGTGCCGACGCAGTGGCTGTCGGAGATCGTGATGGCCAGGACCGAGGACTGGTTCGGGCTGGCGGGCGTCGCCTGGCTGTCGGGACTCATCGAGATCGCGCTCTTCGTCACGGTGTACGTCGTGTGCCGCGACCGCGCCGAGCCGCTGGTCGCGGCCGCCGTGACCGCGGTCGCCCTCGTCGGGATGCAGAGCGGCCTCTCGATGCGGCCGCAGGTGATCAGCTACCTGCTGGTCGCGGTCGTCGTCGGCGCCTGGCTTCGCACCGCAGCCGACGGCCGGGTCCGCTGGTGGCTGGTGCCGCTCGTCTGGCTGTGGGCGATGCTGCACGGGATGTGGCCGCTGGCCCTCGTGATCGGCGGTGTCGCCGTCGTCGGCCTCGCCCTGGACCGGGCACCGCGGCCGCTGCTGCTGCGCGCCGCCACGGTGCCGGTGGCCTCGGCCGTCGTCGCGGCCCTGACGCCGGTCGGCCCGGAGCTCTACACCGCGGTCGCCGCGGTCGGGTCGCGGTCCCGGTACTTCGCCGAGTGGGGGTCGCCGGACTGGACGAGCTGGGAGTTCGGCGCGGTGGCGACCCTGCTCGCTGCTGACCGTCGTCGCCATGTGGAGACGCCGGCGCAACTCCTGGACGGAGCTGCTGCTCATCGCGCTGGCCGCCGCGTTCGCCGTCTACTCGCAGCGGACCGTGCCGGTCGCCGCCGCGATGCTGGCGCCGCTGCTGGCCGGGCCGCTGCAGGGCCTCGTCGGCCGGCGTACGCCGATGGGCCGGCGCGAGCGGGTCGTCCTCGCCGGAGGCGTCCTCACCGCCCTCGTGGCCCTCGCCGTGGCCGTCCCCTTCACCTCGGCGGACCCGCCCGCAGCAGTCCCCCGCCCTGGACCGCGCCCTGTCGGCTCTGCCCGCCGGGCACCAAGGTCCTCGACGACTGGGACCAGGGCGGCTACCTCGATGTGGCGCTACCCGCAGCTCGACCTGATGATGCACGGCTACGGCGACACCTTCACCACCGACGAGCTCCGCCGGAACACCGGCCTGATCGCCCTGGACCCGGGCTGGGACGACGTCGCTGCGCGAGTCCGGGGCGCAGGGTCGCCCTGCTGCGGCCCTGGTCGCGGCTGGCCTACGTGCTGGCACAGCAGGGCTGGCGCGTCGTGCAGGAGTCCGACGAGCTTCGAGCTGCTGCGAGCGCCCGCGACCTGGGTCTCGGACGGCCCGGCGGTCGTCGCCGGGGTTCGGCTCAGCCGGCTGAGGCCTCGACCCAGCGCGTCAGCACGCCGGCTGCGGCGCCGCTGTCGACGGCCTCGGCCGCGCGCACCAGGGCGGGCGGCAGGGCGTCCTCGACCGACGCCGCAGGGGCGTCGTAGACCGCGAGGGCCGCGGCCGCGTTGAGCAGCACGGCGTCGCGGATCGGACCGGTCTCCCCGTCGAGCACCCGGCGTACGACCTCGGCGTTGTGGGTCACGTCGCCGCCCACGAGGTCCTCCGGTCGCGACGCGGCGATGCCGAGGTCGGCCGGCTCGACCGTCGACGGGCGTGACGATGCCGTCGTGGACCAGCCACGCCTGCGACGTGGTGGTGGTGGTCAGCTCGTCGAGCCCGTCGTCGCCGCGGAAGACCCAGGCGTCGACCCCGCGACGGGCCAGCACGCCCGCCATGATCGGCGCCATCCGAGGGTCGGCGCAGCCGATCGCCTGGGCCGCGGGCCGGACCGGGTTGGCGAGCGGGCCGAGCACGTTGAACGTCGTGGCGATGCCGAGCTCGCGGCGGGGCACGGCCGCGTGCCGCAGCGCGGGGTGGAAGGCGGCGGCGAAGCAGAACGTGATGCCGACCTGCTCGGCGAGCCGTGCGACGCGGTCGGGCGGGAGGTCGAGGCGGATCCCGAGCGCCTCCAGCACGTCGGCGGAGCCGGCCTGGCTGGAGGCCGAGCGGTTGCCGTGCTTGACCACGCGGGCTCCGGCGCCGGCGGCCACGATCGCGGCCATGGTCGAGATGTTGACGCTCATGGAGCGGTCGCCACCGGTGCCGACCACGTCGAGCGCCCGGCCCGGGATGGCCAGCGGGGTGGCGACGGCGTACATCGCGTCGAGGAGGCCGGTGACCTCGTCGATGGTCTCGCCCTTGGCCCGCAGGGCGACGGCGAGACCGGCGATCTGGGCCGGCGTCGCGGCGCCGGCCAGCACCTCGCCCATCGCCCAGGCGGTCTGGTCGGTGGTCAGGTCGTGACGCTGCACGAGGGCGCCGAGGACCTCGGCCCAGGAGTGGTCCACCACGTCAGCGGGTGGCGGGCACGCGCGGTCGCAGCAGGTCGGTCACGGCCTCGGCGAGCCGGACCGGGTCGATCGGGTGCGGGACGACGGCCTCGGCGCGCGACCAGGTCGCCAGCCAGGCGTCCTGCGGCCGGCCGATCAGGACCAGGATCGGCGGGCAGCGGTAGATCTCGTCCTTGAGCTGCTTGGCGATGCCCATCCCGCCGGCGGGCGCGGCCTCGCCGTCGAGGATCGCCAGGTCGATGCCACCGGCGTCCATGTTCTGCAGGACCACGGGCTCGGTGGCGACCTCGACGTACTCCAGCTCGGGCAGGTCGGGGTGGGGCCGACGGCCGAGCGCGAGGATGACCTGCTGCCGGACGTCGACGTCGTCGCTGTAGACCAGCACGCGCAGCGTGCCCTGGTCTGCCTGGGAGTCGCTCACGAGCAGAAGGCTACCGGGAGTCCTCGCCGGGCGGCGTGGCGCCCACGGGGCTCGGCGGAGGTACGCCGACCGGTTCCTGCCCTGCCGGCGCTGCGGGTCGCGCGGCGCGCGCGCCGCGCGCGCCTCTCGCGCCTCCCGCGCCTCGAGCAGATCGAGCCGCCGGTCCTCACGCTCGGCCTCACGCATCGAGGACCGGACCCACTGCGCGAACAGCACGGCGAAGAACACCAGGCCCACGGCATCGCCGGTGCTCCAGAGGATGCCGCCGGCGAGCTTCTGGTCCACGTGCGGGGCGGGCAGCCAGGCGCCCATCGGGCCCTCGTGGAGCTCGGGGTACCAGTGACCGCCGATCAGCTGCTTCTGGGCCATGATCGTGACGCCCATGAAGGCGTGGAACGGCAGCGTCAGCGCCGACCAGCAGCATCCGGGCCGGGTAGCTGATCCGGCCGGGGATCGGGTCGATGCCCATCAGCGGCCAGAAGAACAGGCAGCCGATGAGCACCATGTGGACGTGCGTCATCTCGTGCAGGTACCCGCTGTGGAGGGTGGCGGCGTACCAGCCGGAGAAGTAGAGCGCCCACGGCGTGATCACGAACAGCGTGAACGTGAGCGGCGGGAAGGTCAGCACCCGGGCGACGCGCGAGTGGAGGACGGCGAGCAGCCAGCGGCGCGGCCCGCGGGGCAGCGTGCGCAGGGCCAGCGTGATCGGCGCTCCGAGCGCCATCGCCAGCGGCACGACCATCGCCAGCACCATGTGCTGGACCATGTGCACGCTCAGCAGGGTGTCGTCGTAGACCGCCAGGCCGGAGACCGTCGCCAGGGTCGCGCTGCCCATGCCGACGACCACGAACGACAGGGTCCGGCCGACCGGCCAGCGGTCGCCTCGCTGCCGCAGCCGGAGGACGCCCCAGAGGTAGAGACCCGTGGTCACGAGGATCAGCAGGGTCGCCCACGAGACCAGCTCCCACTCGGTGAAGACGCGCCCCAGGGTGAACCTGGGCAGGGCTTCCTCGTCCCCGGTGACGACGTGGAAGGCGGGCGGGATCACGCTTACGAGAATATGTCGTCCATCCGAGGGGGGTCGGGGTGCCCCACCACACCGGCTCGGGTCATAATGACGCCCGTGGCGACAGCTTCGACGACGATCCCGGCCTCACGGCTGCACGGACACCACGACCGACCCAGCATGGTGAGTGTCGGGACGATCATCTGGCTGTCCAGCGAGCTGATGTTCTTCGCGGCCCTGTTCGCCTCGTACTTCACGATCCGCTCGGTCAGCCCGGACCTGTGGGCGCAGAGCACCGAGAAGCTCAACGTGCCGTTCGCCGCGGTCAACACCACGATCCTGGTGCTGTCCTCCGCGACCTGCCAGCTGGGTGTCTTCGCCGCCGAGCGCGGCCAGGTCGGGCGCACCGGCTCCGTCCTCCGCGTCAGCGGGCTGGGGCCTGCGCGAGTGGTTCGTGCTCACCTACATCATGGGCGCGGTCTTCATCGCCGGCCAGGCCACCGAGTACGTCTCGCTCGTCCAGGAGGGGATCACCCTCCAGGGGTCGGCGTACGGCTCGATGTTCTACCTCACCACCGGCTTCCACGGCCTCCACGTGACCGGCGGCCTGGTCGCCTTCCTGTTCGTGCTGGGCCGCACCTTCCTGGCCAGGCGGTTCACCCACGAGCAGGCGGTCAGCGCCATCGTCGTGTCGTACTACTGGCACTTCGTCGACGTGGTGTGGATCGGGCTGTTCGCGACCATCTATCTCATCCAGTGACCCGTAGAGGACAGAGTGTGCGCCTCCTGAACCGCCCCCTCGGGCGACTCTCACGCCACCGGCGAGGTCCCCTCGCCGGGCTTCTCGTCCTGCTCCTGGGCCTGCTGCTGACCGGCGGCCTGTACGCCGCCTTCTCCCCCGCCCAGGCACGTGAGGACGACAACGCGGCGCAGATCAAGCAGGGTCGCGAGCTCTTCCTCGTGGGTTGCTCCTTCTGCCACGGCAACAACGGCCAGGGCGTGAAGACTCTCGACGGCAAGCAGCTCGGCCCGTCGCTGGTCGGTGTGGGTGCCGCCGCGGTCGACTTCCAGGTCGGCACCGGCCGGATGCCCGCGGCGCAGCCCGGCGCGCAGATCCCGCAGAAGGAGGTCGTGTACACCCCCGAGGAGATCGCTGCGCTGTCGGCGTACGTCGCCTCGCTCGGCCCCGGCCCGGCGATCCCGAACCCGGAGGACTACAGCCTCGAGGGCCTCTCCGAGGAGGAGCGTCAGGCAGCCGTGGCGCGCGGTGGCCAGATCTTCCTGACCAACTGCACGGCGTGCCACAACTTCGAGGGCTCCGGCGGCGCGATGCCGCGCGGCGGCTACGCGCCGAAGATCCGCGGCGTGCACGCCAAGTACGTCTTCGAGGCGATGCTCACGGGTCCGCAGGCCATGGACAACTTCTCCAACGGCAACCTGTCGGTGGAGGAGAAGCGCGACATCATCGCCTACCTCCAGTCGCTCGAGGACAACCCCGGCTACGGCGGGTTCGGCCTCGGCGGGCTCGGCCCGGTGAGCGAGGGTCTGTTCGCGTGGCTGGTCGGCATCGGCTCACTCGTCGGCATGGCGATCTGGATCGCGGCCCACACGGCCCGGTCGTCGAAGACGAAGGCGGAGGCAGAGGCATGACCGACCAGAACCTTCCCGACACCACGGGCGGCGACCGCACGCCCGTCCAGGTCGACGAGCCGATCGAGAACCCCGGGCTCGAGCCGCACCAGTGGCGTCCCACCGACGTCGACCCCAAGGCGGAGAAGCGGGCCGAGCGGCAGGTCGCCGGGCTCTTCGTGCTCGCGGTCGTGAGCGCGGTCCTGTTCCTCGTGTCCTACTTCGTCTTCCAGATCGGCGACGACACCGACACCCTGGGCAACCTCGGTGCCTCCAACGTCGCCCTCGGCGTCACCCTGGCCGTCACCCTGCTGGCCATGGGCGCCGGCATCATCCAGTGGGCTCGCAAGCTCATGGGCGACCACGAGATCGTCGAGATGCGCCACAGCGCCTCGTCCTCGCAGGAGGACCGTGAGGCGACGGTCGGGATCCTCAAGACCGGCCTCGAGGAGTCCGGCCTGGGCCGCCGGCCCCTGATCCGCAACTCGCTGCTCGCCGCGGGCGGCGTCCTCGGGATCCTGCCCATCGTCATGCTGCGCGACCTCGGCCCGCTCCCGGGCGACAAGCTCGACCACACCATCTGGGACATGAACACCTGGACCCCCGAGGAGCAGGCCTGGTGGGCCACCCAGGACCGCACCCTGCAACGCGTCGTGCGCGACGTCGTCGGGACGCCGATCCTCGCCTCCGAGCTCGAGATCGGGGACCTCGTCAACGCCGAGCCGGAGATCGTGTTCGCCACCACGCCCGACGGCCAGCCGGTGGTCGAGGGGACCGACCTGCTGGTCGCCAAGTCCAAGGCCGCGGTGATCCTGAACCGGATGGATCCCGACGACATCGTGTCCGAGCAGACCAAGAACTGGTCGGTCGACGGGATCGTCTGCTACTCCAAGATCTGCACTCACGTCGGCTGCCCGATCTCGCTGCTCGAGCGCACCACCCACCACGTGCTGTGCCCGTGCCACCAGTCGACCTTCGACCTCACCGACTCCGGCAAGGTCCTGTTCGGCCCGGCCGCACGGCCGCTGCCCCAGCTCGACATCACCGTCGACGACGAGGGCTATCTCGTGGCACGGCACGACTTCGACGAACCCGTCGGACCGAGTTTCTGGGAGCGTGGCTGACCATGTCCCTCGACACCAGCAAGATCGCGAGCACCAACAGCGGCGAGCCCGCGATCGCCTCCAAGCCGAGCAAGGTCGGCGGCGCGGCCACGTGGGCCGACGACCGGCTCGGGCTGGCCACCGTGATGCGCAAGAACCTGCGCAAGGTGTTCCCCGACCACTGGTCCTTCATGCTCGGCGAGATCGCGCTGTGGTCGTTCGTGGTCCTGCTGCTGACCGGCGTGTTCCTGACCTTCTGGTTCGTGCCCAGCATGTCGGAGTCGACGTACCAGGGCAGCTACTCCCAGCTGCGCGGCGTCCCGATGTCGGACGCGTACGCCTCGACGCTGCACATCTCCTTCGACGTCCGCGGCGGCCTGCTGATGCGCCAGATGCACCACTGGGCCGCGATGATCTTCATCGCCGCGATGCTGGTGCACCTGATGCGCGTCTTCATGACGGGCGCGTTCCGCAAGCCGCGTGAGCTGAACTGGGTGATCGGCTCGCTCCTGGTGCTGCTCGGCATCGTGGAAGGCTTCGCGGGCTACTCCCTGCCCGACGACCTGCTCTCCGGGACCGGGCTGCGCATCGCGGACGGCCTGGTGAAGGCCACGCCCGTGGTCGGCACCTACATGTCGTTCTTCATGTTCGGCGGGGAGTTCCCGGGTGACGTGATCATCCCCCGGCTCTACATGGCCCACATCCTGCTGATCCCCGGGCTGCTGCTGGCGCTGATCGGCGCGCACATGCTGCTGCTGGTCTTCCACAAGCACACCCAGTGGCCGGGGCCGGGGCGGACCGAGCAGAACGTGGTCGGCTACCCGATGCTCCCGGTCTACATGGCCAAGGCAGGTGGCTTCTTCTTCCTGGTCTTCGGCGTCACCGCGCTGATGGGGGCGCTGCTCTCGATCAACCCGGTGTGGAAGTACGGCCCCTACGATCCGTCGAAGGTGACAGCGGGGTCCCAGCCCGACTGGTACATGGGGATCGCC
This sequence comes from uncultured Actinomycetota bacterium, assembly GCA_963742195.1. Lineage (GTDB taxonomy): Bacteria > Actinomycetota > Actinomycetes > Propionibacteriales > Nocardioidaceae > Nocardioides. The sequence continues at coordinate 62,887 of CAVULA010000001.1, read as the reverse complement.
GAGGGACTGCTGCGGATCATGCCCAACTGGGAGACCACGGCCTTCGGCCACACGATCTCGTGGAACGTGATGATCCCGGGCCAGATCGCGCCGTTCCTGCTGTTCGGCATGGTGATCGGCTGGCCCTTCCTCGAGGCCTGGGTGACCGGCGACAAGCGGGAGCACCACCTGCTCCAGCGCCCGCGCAACGCGCCCACGCGGACGGCGTTCCTGGCCGCCATGGTCACCGTCTACGGCCTGCTCTGGGCCGCGGGCGGCAACGACATCCTCGCCGTGCTGCTGCACATGAACCTGAACTCGATCACGTACTTCATGCGGGCCGCGATCTTCGTGATCCCGCCGATCGTGTTCTACGTGACGCGGCGCTGGTGCATCGGGCTCCAGCGGGCCGACAACGACCGGCTCCTGCACGGCTACGAGACAGGCATCATCATGCGGTCGCCCGACGGCGCCTACAGCGAGCGGCACGCCCCGATCAGCGTCCAGAAGGCGTTCACGCTCACCGCGCGGCACCGCGACGAGATCTACACCCCCGAGTCCGAGACCGACGAGAACGGCGTGGCCGCGCGCGGCAGCCGCAGCCAGCGGATCCGGGCGAAGCTGTCCCGGGGGATGTACGCCGACAACGTGCAGAAGCCGACCGTCGAGGAGCTCGAGGAGGCCCAGCACCACGCCGAGCACGTCCACGCGCTCGAGGCCGGCCTCGACCACCCCGTCGCCGGCCACGAGTTCGACGACCACCATCTCCGCGACGCCGACGACGTCCCCCTCCGCTCCCACTGACACATCGCACGCCGAGTCGGCGCGAAGTGACGCCCAAAACACGCCGAGTCGGCGCGACGTGACGTCCAGACGCGCCGAGTCGGCGCGAAGTGACGCCCAGAACACGCCGAGTTGTCACCTGACAACTCGGCGACGTGAGGCGAACGTACGCCGAGCGTCTGCGACGTCGCGCAGGAGCCTGTCGGACGCGATCTGGCCCGTACCTCGAACGTCGTCCGCGACGAAGACGCTGAAGGACCAGCCGTCGTGATCTGTCAACCAGCTCCGACGCTCACTGTCGGCCGCCACCCGATCGGGGCCATGGAACTCGGCACCGTCGTACTCCGCGGCGTACCGCAGGCCGGGGACCGCCAGGTCCAACCGGAAGACGCCGTGCGGGCCCGGGACACGGAACTGCGGTTCGAAGGCGGGAAGACCTGGCGTGTCGTACCAGATCAGGACGAGCACACACTCCCCCGGGGACTCGAAGCGCGGGTCGCAGAGAGGGATCAGAGCCCGCAGCTGCCGCACCCACCGGTGGCCCTTGAAACGGATCTCCGCTTGCTGCCTGACGTCATCGAGGTCGAAGTCGGCGATCCTCAGCATGGAGCACATGGCGGCGAAGGCTTGCCGACGTGGAAGCTTCATCCCGAGGTCGCACATGGTCCGGAGCCGCGTCGTCACTCGGACGCCCTCGATCTCCTCGATCTCACCGGCGAGGAGCTCGCGCTGGCCGCTTCGCACCGGCACGCGGCGGATCCGGCCGCCAGGGAGGAGGAACAGGTCGACGCGGGGTACATGGAGATGAGAGTTCGGTTCGAGGACCATCGGCGCTCCGTGCAACCAGGCCGCTGTCCGGTCCGTGACAACCGCATCCGCCGGCGCCACCAGCCGAAGACATTCGATCCGGAGCGCCAGGCAGTCCGTCAGCTGCGCGGCGTACAAGACGCCGTGGATCGGGTTCTGCAGGAGACCTGACCGCACCCAGGCACGGAGTCGGCGACTGTCGACCCCGTTCGCACGAGCCCAGCTCGAGGTGAACGGCCGATCGACCGGGACCGGTGCGGACGACGTCAGGAAGTCGGTGACTGGTGTGCTCATGCAGGCCGGGGTTCCCCCCGCCGACCAGCCTCAATCTTCGCTGCCGCAGCCCTGTGGATGCCGCCGCGAACGCTGAGTTGTCACCTGCCGACTCGGCGTGGTTTGAGCGTCACTATGTGCCGACTCGGCGTGATGTGAGCGTCTGTTTGCGCCGACTCGGCGGGGGTCAGCTCAGGGCCGAGCCCTGGGCGTACGTCGCGAAGGGGACGTTCCAGTCGCCGTAGCCGTTGTCGAGGGTCATCATCTTCGACGAGCCGGTGTACTCCACGACGTCACCGATCTGGGAGTGCCCGTAGAGCCAGCCGGCGTTCGCCGTGCTCATCCCGGTGCAGCCGTGGGAGACGTTGGAGTGGCCCTGGTCGGCCACCGACCACGGCGCGGCGTGCAGGAACTCCCCGGAGTAGGTCAGCCGCATCGCGTACTCGACGTCCTTGATGTTGTAGCCGTTCGCGCTGTTCGGGTCGATCCCGATCGTCTCGGAGTTCATCGTGTGGAACCGGTCCTTCTCGATGATCACCTTGGTGCCCGAGCGGGTCGTGAACCCCGGCATGCCGGTCGTCACCGGGATCGTCCGGGCCAGGTGGCCGTTGTCGAAGACCCGCAGCTGGTCGGTCGCGATGTTGACCTTGTAGACGTGCGCGTCGCCCACGTGGAAGGAGGTGGAGCGGTCCATCTGGCCGTAGATGCCGTTCCCGGCCGGTACGCCGTTGATGTCGGCGTTCACGGTGACCTCGCTGCCGGCCTTCCAGTAGTGCGCCGGGCGCCAGTGCACCTCGTTGCCGCTGAGCCAGTGCCACGAGCCCTTCTGAGCGGGCTTCGAGACCACGTGCAGGTTCTTCTCGATGGTGGCGCGGTCGGTCACCGGCACGTCGAACTTCACGATCACCGGCATGCCGACGCCGACGGTCTGGCCCGCCAACGGCGCGATCGAGGGGTAGGTCTGCTGGTCCAGCGACAGTGGCGCCGTGCGGAAGCGGACCGTCCGGGTCACCGACGCCCCGTCCTCGCTCGTCGCGGAGCTCACCACGGTGTACGACGTACCGGGCTCGAGCAGGCCGCCGGCGGTCCAGGACGTCTTGTCGGCCGACATCGTGCCGGGGACCGAGCCGGAGCGGGAGCTGACCGAGACGGAGGCGAGCGTGCCGTTGTCGGCGGTCACCTTGACGCGCCGGTCGACGGGCACGCCCGTGGCGCCGCGTGCGACGTTGGCCGTGACCACGGCCTCGACCTCGGCAGGAGACTCGCTGGCGCCGGGGTCGGCGACCAGGCTCGGGTCGGTCTTCAGCCCCCCGGCGGTGTTCCCGGACCCACCGATGCCACAGCCGGCAGCGGTGAGGGACAGGCCGAGCAGGACGGCGACCAGCATCGGTCGACGGGCGCGCAGAACGGACATCAGACTCCCCGTAGGTAAAGACTCAGACGCTTCAATGTAACCCGCGACCCCCCAGGATCCGGGAATCGTCGAGGCGCGGGCCGGGGCCCACGCCCTCATAAGACGCCGGCGGCCACGGATCGGTTGCAGAGTTCAGACGGGTCAGTGCGCGTGCTCGCCGCGGTAGTACTCGAAGACCCATCCTGAGAGCGTCACCGCGCCCACCCCGAAGCCGATGATGACCAGCCACCAGGCCGCGATCGCGACGGCGTACACGATCACCGCGAGCGCCGCGGCGCACCACAGCGGCCACCAGGAGTACGGCGGGAAGAAGCCCAGCTCGCCGGCCCCGTCGGCGATCTCAGCGTCCTTGCGGTCCTCCGGACGCGCGTCCATCTTGGCGGCGTGGAAGCCGAGGTAGAGGGTGACCATGGCCGCGAGCAGCGTGGTCATCACGAGGGCGGAGGTGCCGGTCCAGTCACCGGCGATCAGCCAGTACGCCGGGCTGACCACTACGAAGAACGCCGTGGTGATCGCGAAGATCCAGGCTTCGACCTTCACGCGTCGTCCCCTTCACCCATCTGCTCGCGCAGGTGTCCCTCGCGCCCGTCGACGGTCGGTGCGTCGACGGCATCGGTCTTGCCGAGGTCGTCGTTCTGCTCCATCTCCATCATCGCGACCTCGGGATGGTGCAGGTCGAAGGCCGGGGACTCCGAGCGGATCCTCGGGATGGTCTCGAAGTTGTGCCGCGGTGGTGGACAGCTGGTCGCCCACTCCAGGGACCGGCCCCAACCCCACGGGTCATCGACGTTGACCAACGGCGCGTTCCTGGAGACCCACACGTTGTACAAGAACGGGAACGTCGAGGCCGCCAACAAGAACGACCCCACCGTGGAGACCTGGTTCAACGTCGTGAACCCGTCCTGAGGCAGATAGTCGGCATACCGGCGGGGCATGCCCTCCACCCCCAGCCAGTGCTGCACCAAGAAGGTGGTGTGGAAGCCGATGAACAACATCCAGAAGTGGACCTTGCCCAACCGCTCGTCCAACATCCGCCCGGTCATCTTCGGCCACCAGAAGTAGAAGCCCGCGAACATCGCGAACACCACCGTCCCGAACACCACATAGTGGAAGTGGGCGACCACGAAGTAGGAGTCCGAGACGTGGAAGTCCAGCGGCGGGCTGGCCAAGATCACCCCGGTCAGGCCACCGAACAAGAACGTGACCAGGAACCCGATCGTCCACAGCATCGGGGTGTCGAACGAAATCGACCCACCCCACATCGTGCCTATCCAGTTGAAGAACTTCACCCCGGTCGGCACCGCGATCAGGAACGTCATCCCGGAGAAGAACGGGAGGTCGACCTTGCCGGTCACGAACATGTGGTGCGCCCACACCGCCACCGACAAGATGGCGATCCCGAGGGTCGCGCCGACCAGCCCGACGTAGCCGAAGATCGGCTTGCGGCTGAACACCGGAATGATCTCCGACACGATGCCGAAGAACGGCAACGCGATGATGTAGACCTCCGGATGACCGAAGAACCAGAACAGGTGCTGCCACAAGATCGGCCCACCGTGCGCGGTGTCGAACACATGCGCCCCCAGGCGCCGATCCGCCTCCAACGACAACAACGCCCCAGCCAGCACCGGGAACGCGATCAGCACCAGCAAGCTGGTCACCATCGTGTTCCACACGAAGATCGGCATCCGGAACATCGTCATCCCCGGCGCCCGCATACAGATGATCGTGGTGATGAAGTTGACCGCACCCAGGATCGTGCCCAGACCAGCCATCCACAGACCCATGATCCACAGGTCGCCACCCACACTCGGTGACCGCACCGCATCCGACAGCGGCGTATAGGCGAACCACCCGAAGTCGGCCGCCCCGGCCGGAGTCAGGAACCCCGACGCCGCGATCAGACCACCGAACAAGAACAACCAGTAGCTGAACATGTTCAACCGCGGGAACGCCACATCCGGCGACCCGATCTGCAACGGCATCAACACATTGCCGAACCCGAAGAACAACGGCGTCGCGAACAACAACAACATGATCGTGCCATGCATCGTGAACAGCTGGTTGTACACCTCGTCATTGACGAACTGCATCCCCGGATTCGCCAGCTCCGACCGCATGATCAACGCCATCACACCAGCCACCAGGAACCACCCGAACGACGTCCCCAGATACAGCTTCCCGATCACCTTGTGGTCGGTGGTGGTGAGGGTCTTGATGATCTTCTCGCCGAGCGCGCGACGCGGCATCTGCACGGTCGTGGCGGTCGACGGGGTGGTGGCGGTCATCTAGGGACCCTCCTCGAGACCGGCCTGTGTCTGCGACGTGATGCCGCCGAGCAGCGGCTCGTCGGACACGTTGCCTTGGGCCTTCAGGGTGAGCAGGTAGGCCTCGTACTCGGCCTCGGACACGATCTTGACGTTGAAGAGCATCCGCGAGTGGTAGACCCCGCACAGCTCGTAGCACTTGCCACGGTAGGTGCCCTCGACGATCGGGGTCACCGAGAACTCGTTGTCGTCGGCCACCCGACCCGGGATGACGTCCATCTTCTCGAGGAAGCCGGGCACCCCGAAGTCGTGGATCACGTCGGGTGAGTGGAGCTTGAAGGTCACGGTCTTGTCGACCGGCAGCACCAGGGTCGGGGGCAGACCGGCCTCCCCGACGCTGTACACCACCTTGTCGTCCGGGGTGGGGACCGGGTTGCCGGGCAGGTAGTTGAAGGTCCAGGTCCACTGCTGACCCACGACGTACACGGTCAGGTCGGGGTCCGGCACGGGCTCGCGCACCAGGTTCTGGGTGCGCTCGGTGTGCACGAAGAACACCACGACCATCACGATCGGGGCGATCGTGTAGAAGATCTCCAGCGGCAGGTTGTACCGCGTCTGCACGGGCACGTCGTCCTCGCTGCGACGCCGGAAGCGCCAGATCGCCCAGAAGATCAGGCCCCAGACCACTGCGCCGGTGGCGAGCAGGGCGACCCAGGCCCAGCGCCACAGCACGAAGGTGTAGTGACCCTCCGAGGTGATCGGGTCGGGCATCGCGAAGTTGGACCACTCGTGCTGGTTCTCCTCGCTGCAACCGGTGAGGAACGTGACCAGGACGAGTGCGCCGAGAAGGACTCCGGCCCATCGCGTACGACGGGCGGTCGAAGCCGTGGAAGCAGGGACGTGCCGACCCACGAACGAGCCTTTCTGCGCGGCGTTCACAACACAGCGCACACTATCCGAAAGCGGAGCCGGGTCGAGGGGTGGGTCACCCGGCACGCCGGGCGGTTAGGTTGGCTCCGTGCCATCCGCAGAGGGCCCCGTGGAGCACGGCCGCCGGGTCTACCTCGACACCGCGTCCGGGGAGGCCCTGCACCCCGCTGCCCGCCAGACCTTCATGGCCGCGCTCGACGCGGCCTACGCCGACCCGCGGCGGCTCCACCACGAAGGTCGGGCCGCGCGGATGGTCCTCGACAACGCCCGGGCAGCGACGGCCGAGGCGCTCGGGCTGCGGGCCGACGAGGTGACCTTCACGGCCTCCGGCACCGAGGCGGTTCAGCGCGGCCTCCTGGGCCTCCACCGGGGCGCCGAGCGCCGGGGCGACACCCTCGTGCACTCGGCCGTGGAGCACTCAGCGGTCCTGCAGGCGGCCGCGTGGACCCGGAGCCCCACCCGGTCGGTCCCGGTCGACGCCGAGGCGCGGATCGACCTCGACGCCCTCGACGCTCTCGACCTCGGCGACGCGACGGTCGTGGCCTGCCAGTCGGCCAACCACGAGGTCGGCACGCTGCAGCCGGTGGCCGAGGTCGCCGCGCGCCTGGACGGCGTACCTCTCTTCGTCGACGCGTGCGCCTCGGCGGGGCGCCTGCCACTCCCGGACGGCTGGTCCGCGCTCGCGGCGTCCGCCCACAAGTGGGGCGGCCCTCCGGGTGTCGGCATCCTGGCCGTACGCCGCGGGGCACGCTGGCGGGAGCCGTTCCCCGAGGACGACCGGGCGGCCGACCGCGAGAGCGGCTTCGAGAACGTGCCGGCGATCCTCGCGGCGGCGGCCGCGCTCCAAGCGGTGGTGACCGAGCGGGACCGCGAGGGCAGGCGGCAGCACGCGCTGGTCGGCCGGATCCGGTCGGTGGTGGCCGATCTGCCCGAGGTGGAGGTGGTGGGAGCCCCCGAGGACCGTCTGCCGCACCTCGTGACGTTCTCGTGCCTCTACGTAGACGGCGAGGCGCTGGTGACCGAGCTGGACCGGCGCGGCTTCGAGGTCGCCAGCGGGTCGGCGTGCACCTCCTCCGCGCTCGAGCCCAGCCACGTGCTCGCCGCGATGGGGGCCCTCACCCACGGCAACGTGCGCGTCTCGGTCGGGCGCGAGACCACGGCCGACGACGTGGAGCGCTTCCTGGTGGCTCTGCCCGAGGTGCTGGGCGACCTGAGGTCGCGCCTGTGATGCTCGAGCTCGACTGCCGCGATCTGGTGTGCCCGGCGCCGGTGATCGAGCTCGGCCGCCGCATCGGCGAGGTCGCCACGGGCGAGCTGGTGGCTGTCGTGGCCACGGACGCGGCGGCGAGGTACGACGTACCGGCGTGGTGCCGGATGACCGGCCAGGAGTACGTCGGCGAGGAGAGCGCCGCGGACGGCGTCCCGCGCTACGTCGTACGCCGGCTCAGGTGAGGTGGCTGCCGACCTCGTCGGCCGCCTCGTCGCCGTAGGACAACCGGATCCGGTCGACGAACTGCTGGGCGTCGAAGGCGTACTCCTGCGTGCCGACGGTCTCGACGACGTAGGCAGCGAGCACGCAGCCGACCTGGGCCGAGCGCTCGTGCCCGAGCTCCCACTCGAGACCCGCCAGGAAGCCGGCCCGGAAGGCGTCACCGACTCCCGTGGGCTCCACGGCCGTGACGCCCGAGGCCGCCTTGACCTCGATCGGCTCGGCGTCCGCGGCCAGGATCCGGACCCCGTCGGCGCCGAGGGTGGTGACCTGGGTCCCGACCCGGTCGAGGATCTCGTCGGCCGACCAGCCCGTCTTGGACTCGATCATCGCCGACTCGTACTCGTTGGAGAACAGGTAGGTCGCGCCGTCGATCAGGTCGCGGATCAGGTCGCCCTCGCTGAACGCCAGCTGCTGGCTGGGATCGGCGATGAACCGGTAGCCGCGCTGGCGGCACTCACGCGTGTGGCGGAGCATCCCCTCGGGGTCGTCGGCGGCGATCAGCACGAAGTCGGGCGCGCCGACCTGCTGGACGATCGGCAGCAGCTCGATGAGCCGGGCCTCGCTCATCGCGCCGGGGTAGAACGAGGCGAACTGGGCCATCGTGCTGTCCGTCGTACACACGAAGCGCGCGGTGTGCCGGGTGTCGGAGATGTGCACGAACGAGCAGTCGACGCCGTGCCGCTCGAGCCAGCTGCGGTAGTCGGTGAAGTCCTCCCCGGCCGCGCCGACGAGCACGGGCCGCAGACCGAGCCGGCCGAGCCCGAAGCACATGTTGGGCGCCACTCCCCCGCGCCGGATCTCGAGGTCGTCGACGAGGAAGGACACCGAGATCTTGTCCAGCTGCTCGACGACGAGGGAGTCCTTGAATCTCCCGGCGAAGGACATCAGGTGGTCGGTCGCGATGGAGCCGCAGATCAGCAGGGACACGACAGGGACCTTACGACGAAGGTCCCTAGGGATACCCATCGGTAGCCGTTAGCGTCGACGCATGGCTGCTGCGACACCGGGCACCCCCGGCTCCCACCTCGTCCACGACGAGCTCGACAGCCCGGGCTCGATGCGCCACGACGCCCGGGCCGTGGGCGCCAACCTGCGCCTCGAGCGGGTGGCCCGCGCCGCCGTCGCCGGCGCCCCCAGCCTGGAGTACGCCGACTTCCCCCGCGAGGTGCCCAAGCGCGAGATCGAGGTCACCGACGCGGCCACCCGGCTGGCGAACGCCCTGCACCTCCACCTGGACTGACGCTCCTCCGGCCGGGCAACACGAAGCCCCCGCCGGGGATCCCGGGCGGGGGCTGCGTCGTGCCCGCGTCAGCTCAGTGGAACGAGTCTCCGCAGGCGCAGGAGCCGGTGGCGTTGGGGTTGTCGATCGTGAAGCCCTGCTTCTCGATGGTGTCGACGAAGTCGATCATGGCGCCGTTGAGGTAGGGAACGCTCATCCGGTCGACCACGACGGCGACGCTGTCGAAGTCGGTCACGACGTCGCCGTCGAGGGTCCGCTCGTCGAAGAACAGCTGGTAGCGCAGACCGCTGCAGCCGCCGGGCTGCACCGAGATCCGCAGCTGGAGGTCGTCACGACCCTCCTGCTCCAGCAGGCTCTTGACCTTGGACGCGGCGACCGGGCTCAGGTTGATCTGGTCGGTACGACGCTCTTCGGTGACCTGCTCGGTCATGCTGCTGCTCCTTCGCTGGTGCGATGCACGTATGACAGGCCCAATTCTGTCACAGCCCGGGTTATTCCTCCCGATCCTCACCGGGGACGAGGCCGCTCAGCGCGACCAGGTCCGTGCCACCCGGGCAGCAAGGTCGGCGAGGCTGCGCTCAGGATCGGTGAGCGCCCGTTCCTCGCCCACCAGGTCCACCAGGGAGTACGCCGACTCGATGCCGAGCGCCCGCATCTCTCGGGCCCCGACCAGCACCCGCCCGGCCAACGCCACGCACGGCCGCACGGCTTCCGCGGCCAGCGTCGCCACGCCGTACGGGACCTTGCCGGATCGGCTCGAGAAGTCGAAGGCGCCCTCCCCGGTCACCACGAGGTCCGCCGCACGGGCCCGCGCGGCGAGACCGACGGCGTCCGCCACGACGTCGAAGCCAGGGCGGCGCGAAGCACCCAGCAGGAGCAGCGCGAAGCCGAGCCCGCCGGCCGCACCGGCCCCTTTCTCCAGCGAGGTACGCCGGTCGGTGGCCGCCGCGAGCTCCTCGAGGACGCGGTCGACGGCCGGCAGCCGGTCCTCGCCGATGCCCTTCTGCGGCCCGAAGGTCTTGGTGGCCCCGAAGAGGCCGGTCAGCGGGCTGTCGACGTCGCTGGCACAGGTCAGGGAGATCCCGGCGACACGTTCCCTGGCCGGGCCGAGATCCACCTCGGTCACGCCTGCCAACCCGGTCACGCCCGCGTCGAGCGGTCGGTCCGCGACAGCGCCGAGGGCGCCGAGCAGCCCGGCTCCCCCGTCGTTGGTGCCCGAGCCGCCGAGCCCGACCGCGATGTCGGTGGCTCCTGCTTCGATCGCGTGCATGACCAGCTCGCCGACGCCCCAGGTGGTGGCGCTCTCGGCGCGCTCGCCCCCGGTCAGGGCCAGTCCGCAGGCCTGGGCGCTCTCGACCCAGGCCCGGCCGGCATCGAGCAGCACCGCGCCCGGCACGGGTGCGCCGTGGGGGCCGCGCACCGTGACGGCCACCAGCTCACCGCCCAGCGCCTCGTGGAGCACGTCGACGAAACCGGGGCCACCGTCGGCCATCGGCGCGAGATCGAGGTCGTCGCCGGGCGCCTGGCGGGTCCAGCCGTCCGCGATCGCGCGGGCGGCCTGCACCGCGGTGAGGGTGCCGGCGAACTTGTCCGGCGCGACGAGGACGCGCACGTCGTTCATTGTGGCGGTCGAGGGTGGCGTCAGGCCGATCGGGCCAGCAGTCCGGCCACCATGGCGGCAGAGCCGGCGAGCGCGCAGGCGGCACGGACGTGGTTCCACACCTCCCACGGGCGGGCGTAGTCGGCCCAGGCCCGGGCAGCCTGCGGACCGTCAGCGGCCACCGACGCGAAGGCGTCGTTGTGCGGGATGTGGTAGATCGCGGTGATCGCGAACGACACGACGTAGAGCAGGCAGCCCAGGACGACGAGTCCGGAGCCCAGCCCGTCGCCCCCGCGCAGCTTCACGAGCGCGACCGCGGCGACGACCAGGCACAGCACCAGGGTGACGACCATGTCGACCGCGAGCAGCGACCGGGGCGCCACCTTGTTGATCTGTTGCATGGTGGCGATGGCCGCGGCCGGTGGTGAGTCGTCCAACCCGGGCATGACGAGGGTGGAGAAGCCGAAGAGCACGCCGCCGAAGGCGGCCGAGCCGAGGGCGGCGACCAGGGTGAGCAGCTGAGTGAGGTTCATGCCCCCAGTGCACCGTGGCCGCCCGGGACTTTCCATGGGTGAAAATGCCGGTAGCATCGGAATTCGTCTACGCTCGTCGGATGGATCCACTGTCGAGCCTGGTGGACGCGCCCCGCGGCAGAGGGTCGTTCCTGCTGCGGGTGCCGATGGCGCGGCCGTGGTGCATCCGGGTGCGCGACGAGGCTCCGTTGACGGTCGTCGCGGTCAGCGACGGCTCGGCGTACTTCACCCGAGCGCCCGATTCCCCGCTGCCGCTCGCGCGCGGCGACCTGCTCCTGGTGCGCGGCCCCGCGCCGTACGACGTCGCGGACTCGCCCGGCCGCGAGCCGACCGCCGTCATCCTCCCGGGCAACCGCAGCGAGACCCCGGACGGCGCCACGCTCGACCTACCGATGTCGCACGGCCTGCGCACCTGGGGCAACGACCCGCAGGGCGAGGACGCGTTGCTGGTGGGCAACTACGCCTCGGTGGGCGAGGTCGGCGCGCGCATGCTCGCCGCGCTGCCCGGGTGGCTGGTGATCCGGGGCGAGGACTGGGACAGTCCGCTGGTCGGGCTGCTCCTCGACCAGCTCGAGCGGGACGGCCCCGGCCAGGCGAGCCTCCTCGACCGCCTGCTCGACGCGCTCGTCGTGGCGGCCGTCCAGCACTGGGCGACCACGGCTGACGACCTCCCGCCGTGGCTGCGGGCCGGGGACGACCGCGAGGTCGCCCAGGCGCTCGCCCTCGTGCACGAGCATCCCGAGGCCCCCTGGACGCTCGTCTCCCTCGCCCGGCGGGTCGGCCTGTCGAGATCCGGCTTCGCACGCCGCTTCACCGCGGCGGTCGGCGAGTCGCCGATCGCCTACCTGAGCGCGTGGCGTCTGGCTCTGGCCGCCGACCTGCTCGCCGGCACCGACGACACCGTCTCCGCGATCTCGCGAGCGGTCGGGTTCTCCAGCCCGTTCACCTTCAGCGACGCCTTCAAGCGGTCCTACGGGGTCAGCCCGGTCGAGCACCGGCGCCGCGGGCGGGCCGGCTGACAGGTCACGGGGCGGCGGCCTCGGCCGTGCGAGCCACCAGGTCGGCGACGACGCCTCGCAGGTCGCCGGTCCGCTCGAACGCCTGCCGTTGCCGACGTGCGCCCGTCCCGCCGAGGGTCAGTCGGGCCAGCCCGTCCTCGACCAGCGCCAGGTCACCCGCTTCCTCCAGGGCCGGCCCGACCTCCTCGACCAGGGCCGCCACGGCCTCGGCCGCGGGCACCAGGCTCCAGGTCAGCGGATGGACGAGGTCCCCGTCGAGCCCGTAGCGAGCGCAACGCCACCACGCCGCCCGCAGCAGGTCGCTGCGGACCGCGTCTGCGGGATCGCTGCGCCGGGCGAAAGTGTCGACGAGGGCCCGAGCCAAGGCAGTCGCGAGCACGGCGTCGTCGAGGTCGGTGCAGGCGTCGGCGACCCGGATCTCCAAGGTGGGATAGGCCACCGAGAGCCGAGCGTCGTAGTAGAGCATCCCGTCGTCCAGAGCCGCGCCGAGGCGGACCATGGTCTCGCCGACCCGGTGGTACTCCGCCACCGAGCCGAAGGGCTCCGCGGTCCCCGACGTCGGCCAGCGGGTCCAGACCTGCTGGCGCCACGACGCGTAGCCGGTGTCGTGACCCGAGGCGTACGGCGAGTTGGCCGTCAGCGCCGTGAGCAGCGGCAACCAGGGCCGCATCCCGTCGATGACCCGCACCCCCTCCTCGTCGTCGGCCACGTCGACGTGCACGTGCATGCCGAGGGTGCCGGCGCCGCGGCCGGTGTCGCCGAACTCCTGGACGATCCGCTCGTACCGGGCGTTCGAGCTGACCACCGGCGTCGCCGTGCCGAGCGGGGCGGTCCCGGTCGCGGCCACCGCGACCCCGGCGTCCTCGGCCGCCACGATCGCTGTCCGCCGTGCCTCACGCAGCTGCCGGCCGATCTCGGCGAGGTCCTCGGTCGGGTCGGTGTGGGTCTCCAGCATGTCTCGCAGCAGCTCGCCCTCGAGCGCGGTGGCCGCCCATGCCGGAGCGGCGTCGCCCTGCTGCGCGCGGTGGTCGTGCAGGACGGCGCCCGCAGCGTTCGCGAGCTCACCGGTCTCGGGATGCACCAGGAGGAGCTCCTCCTCGACCCCGACCTTGCGCACGGGGGACATGTACCCATCCTCGCCCGCCCCACCCGACCCGGTCGCGACGGTCACCCCGGCGGCCGGTCTAGGTTGGGCCGGTGACCGACGTGCGCATCCGGCCGATGACGACGGCGGACGTGGTGGCGGCCGAACGGGTGACCGCGGTCGGGTTCCACGAGCTCGACACCCGGATGTTCCGCCGCTCCTGGCCGGATCCCCAGCTCCGCCCGCCCGAGCGCAGCGCCGCCTGGGTCCGGCGTACTCAACACCTGGTCGGCACCGACCCGGCTGGCTGCTGGGTCGCCGAGCGCGACGAGGAGCTCCTCGGGGTCGTCGTGTCGTTCGTGCGCGAGAAGATGTGGCTGCTGGCGTCGTACGCCGTGGTGCCCGGCGCACAGGGGCTCGGGCTGGGCCGGGCCCTGTTGGCCCCGGCGCTGGAGCACGGGCGGGGCTGCCTGCGCGCGATGGTGAACGCCTCCAACGACCCCAAGGCGGTCCGGCGCTACCACGAAGCCGGCTTCCGGCTGCACCCGCAGATGTTCCTGCGGGGTACGCCCGACCGGTCGACGATCCCCGTGGTGGACAAGGTCCGCGAGGGCGGACCGGCCGACATCGACCTGATGGACTCCGTGGACCGGCGGACCCGTGGAGCAGCGCACGGGGCGGACCACGAGATCCTGATCGAGCAGCTCCGCCTCGTGGTCAGCGACACCTCGAGCGGTCAGGGGTATGCCTACGTCGACGACGGCGTCGCCCTGCTCGCGGCGACCGACCGGCGTACCGCCGCGCGGCTGATGTGGGAGGCGATCGCCTCCAGCGACAACCTGCTGATCGGCCACATCACCCCGGAGAACGACTGGGCGCTCGAGGTCGGACTGGCCGCTCGCCTCGAGCTGGACCAGGCGGGCTATCTCGCCCTGCGGCGGATGAGGCCGCCGAAGCCGTACCTCCCACACGGCGCCCTGATGTAGCGGCTCCTGCCGAGCCACCCTGTGGCGGGGGTCCCTACGATGAAGCCATGACGACCGTGGACCTCCCGCTGCTGCCCCTGGGTCGCGGCACGGACCTGACCGCCGAGCGAGGCGTCGAGTGCCCGGGTGACCTGCCGGCCACCTCGGATCCCACACTGGTGGCACGCGCGACGGCGGCGAAGGCGGCGCTGGGCGAGCGACTGTTCGTGCTGGGCCACCACTACCAGCGCGACGAGGTGATCCAGTTCGCTGACGTCACCGGGGACTCCTTCAAGCTCGCCCGCGACGCCGCTGCTCGACCGGATGCGGAGTTCATCGTCTTCTGCGGCGTGCACTTCATGGCGGAGTCGGCCGACATCCTCACCGCACCGACCCAGCACGTCGTCCTGCCGGACCTGGCCGCCGGCTGCTCGATGGCGGACATGGCGCGCCTGGCGCAGGTCGAGGACTGCTGGGACGCGCTGTCCGACGCCGGCCTCGCCGAGCACGTCGTACCGGTCACCTACATGAACTCCTCGGCGGACATCAAGGCGTTCTGCGGTCGCCACGGCGGCGCGGTGTGTACGTCGAGCAACGCCGACGTCGCGCTGGAATGGGCGTTCGAGCAGAAGCCGGATGCCAAGGTGCTGTTCCTCCCCGACCAGCACCTGGGCCGCAACACGGCGGTGCTCAAGCTGGGCATGTCGCTGGACGACTGCGTCGTGTGGGACCCGCGTCAGCCGGGTGGCGGTGTGGAGCCCGGGGCGCTGGAGCGGGCCCGGATGATCCTGTGGAAGGGGCACTGCTCGGTGCACGGGCGGTTCTCGGTCGACGTCGTCGACGAGCTGCGCGCCCGCAAGCCCGACATCAAGATCCTGGTCCACCCGGAGTGCACCCACGAGGTCGTCACCCGGGCGGACCTGGTCGGCTCGACGGAGTTCATCATCAAGACCGTCGAGGCGGCGCCGCCCGGCTCGAGCTGGGCGATCGGCACCGAGCTGAACCTGGTGCAGCGGCTCGCACGGGCCCATCCCGAGCAGGACATCGCCTTCCTCGACCGGAACGTCTGCTACTGCTCGACGATGAACCGGATCGACCTCCCGCACCTGGTGTGGGCCCTGGAGTCGCTGGTCGACGGCGTGGTCGTCAACCGGATCCAGGTCGACCCGGCCACCGAGCGCGACGCCAAGGTCGCCCTGCAGCGGATGCTCGACCTCCCCGGCCGCTCCCACCGCGACTGAACGCCGAGTTGTCACCTGCCGACTCGGCGTGATCTCGACGCCTGTTTGCGCCGACTCGGCGTGATTTCGATGCATGTTCGCGCCGACTCGGCGTGGTTTCGACGCCTGTTCGCGCCGGGTCAGCGCTAGAGGCCGGGGGCGCCCCAGAGGGCGAGCCAGCGTTGGAGGTCCTGCTCCATCGGGAGCTCCGCCTTGAGCTCGTCGCGGAGCTGGAACTCCAGGAGGTTGTCGCGGGACTGGGGGCCGGTGGGGGCGAAGCCGTAGAAGGTGCCCTGCTTGTAGAGGTAGACCAGCCCCACCCGGCGCCCCGAGCGGTCGGCGAAGGGGACCACGGAGCACAGCAGCCCGTCCCCGAAGCCCTGCTCCTCGAGCGCGGTGTTCACCGCGTGCAGGTCGGTGCACAGACCCTCGACGTCATCGGGCGCGCGGGTCACCACCAGCCAGGTGAAGCCGAAGTCGTCCCGCGAGACCGCGACGTCGGGCCGGTCCGGGTCGCCCTTGATCAGCTCGATCACGTCGTCCTGCGTCTGCTGGTACGCCGGCCCGCTGGCCGCGCGGAAGCACACCGACCCGCTCCCGGTCGGCACGAGTCCCGCCGAGGTCTCCAGGGTGACCGCGGCGCTGGGGACCAGGAAGAGCGAGTCGAGGTCTGCCTTCTTCGGCTTCGTCCGTCCGGTGAGCGCGCCCCAGAAACCGGTCACGGCGTGGGCGGACCGTCGACCGGGCGACTCAGCTCGGCCTGGATCCGCGCCAGCTGCTCGAGGCGCTGCTCGAGCGACGGGTGGGTCGAGGTCAGCTGCCTGAGGCTCACGCCCTTGATCGCCGGCGCGATGAAGAAGGCGTTCATCGAGCTGCTCGCGCGCAGGTCCTTGTCCGGGACGGCCGACATGCCGCCGGAGATCTTCTGCAGCGCGGTCGCCAGCGACTGCGGCTTCATGGTCAGGTAGGCGCCCGCCCGGTCGGCGCACAGCTCGCGGTAGCGCGAGAGCAGCCGGGTCAGGAAGAAGCTGATGGCGTAGACCACGAGGCTGACACCGAGGACGATGATCCAGACCGGCACCCCGCCGTTGTTGTTGCTGTCGCGCCGGCCCCCGCCGAACAGCGCGCCGTACTGCGCACCCCGGGTCAGCATCCCCGCCACGATCCCGGCGGTCGATGCGATGGTCATCACGGTGACGTCGCGGTGGGCGACGTGGCTCAGCTCGTGGGCGAGCACCGCCTCCATCTCGTCGGCGGTGAGCAGGCCCAGGATCCCGGTGGTCACGCAGACCACGGACCGCTCGGGCGAGCGGCCGGTCGCGAAGGCGTTGGGCACCGTCATGTCGGCGACACCGACCCGGGGCTTCGGCATGTCGGCGAGCGCACAGAGCCGGTCGATCATGGCGTGCAGCTCGGGCGCCTGCTCGGGCGTCACCTCCCGAGCCCGCATCGCCTTCATCGCGACGGTGTCGGAGAAGTACCACTGCCCCCAGGCGATGCCGATCCCGATCACGCCGATGATCGGCGTCCAGGCGGGCGGCATCACGAGCATCAGCACCACGATCAGCGCGACGAAGACCGCGCCGAGCAGGAACATGACGGAGGTCATCCGGAGCGTGAGCCCGGAATCCGGTGCGAAACGAGTGCGTGCCATGTCCCTAGTGTCAACCAGGGATCAAACCGTCGCCGCTGAGCATGTCGCGGACCTCCGCAAGCGAGGCGTCCGCCATCGGCAGGATCAGGTCGCTCGGCTCGAGCGAGCCGGCGTCGTGCGCCGCTCCGGCCGCGCGTACGCCGTCGAGCAGGGCGGCCAGCGCCGCGCGGAACGCGTCCTCGTCGCCGGCCTCGACCGAGGCCTCGACACGGGCGTCCAGCTCGTTCAGGGACGCGACCGACTCGTCCGACAGGTCGTACTGACCCTCACCGAGGATGCGGACGATCATGCGAGGCCCCCGCGGTATCGCGGAGCTCCAGCGGAGCGATGGCGTGTGGTGGTGGTCACTTCTGCTCACCGGAGGACTCGGTGGATGCCTCCGGCTCTGCCTGGAGGATGTCGTCGTCGCCGGCCTCGATCGCCTCGGGGGCGTGGCCGGCCTTGAGCTTGGCGAGCTCGGTCTCGACCTCGGACTGCGAGCTCATCGCCTCGAGCTCCCTGCTGATGTCGTCACCGCTGTTGAGCGAGCTGGCGTCGTCGAGGGCGCCGGACGCGATGAGCTCGTCGATGGCGCCGGCCCGCGCCTGCATCTGCGCGGTCTTGTCCTCGGCCCGCTGGATGGCCATGCCGACGTCGCCCATCTCCTCGCCGATCCCCGACATCGCCTCGCCGATCTTGGACTGGGCCTCGGCGGCCGTGTACGTCGCCTTGATCGTCTCCTTGCGGGTGCGGAAGGCCTCGACCTTGGCGTTGAGCCGCTGCTGGGCGAGCGTCAGCTTCTCCTCCTCGCCCTGGAGCTGCGCGTGCTGCGCCTTGAGGTCCGTGATCTGCTGGGTGAGCCCCGACTTGCGGGTCAGCGCCTCGCGCGCGAGGTCCTCGCGGCCGACGCTGATCGCCTGCTCGGCCTGGCCCTGCAGCTTCTCGGACTGGGCGGTGAGCTGGTTGACCTGGAGCTCGACCCGCTTGCGCGACGTCGCGACGTCGGCGACCCCTCGGCGTACCTTGGCCAGGAGGTCGAGCTGCCGCTGGTAGCTGTAGTCGAGGGTCTCGCGAGGGTCCTCGGCCTTGTCGAGCGCCTTGTTCGCCTTGGACCTGAAGATCAGGCTGATCCGCTGCCACATGCTCATGGGGCCAGACTATGGGTAGGCGTCAAGGTCGTGGCAGCGACGGTAGGCTGAGCCGGCAGGCCCTCCCCGCCTCGTCGCCGACACCAGGAAGCCCAGGAAGCATCGCCGTGTTCCGCCGTACCAAGACCGAGACCACGCCCCTCCCCGCCGAGCCGACCCCGGAGACCGGCGTCCAGAAGAAGGGACGGCCCACGCCGTCGCGCAAGGAGGCGGAGGCGGCCCGCAAGGCGCGCGCCAAGGTCCCCCGGACGCGCAAGGAGATGGCCGCCGCCCAGAAGGCCTCGCGCGGTGAGTCCAGTGCGCAGGTGCGCCAGGCCATGCGCACCGGCGACGACCGCTACCTGCCGGCTCGCGACAAGGGTCCGGTACGCCGCTTCATCCGCGACTACGTCGACGCCCGGTTCTCGTTCATCGAGCTGCTGATCCCGCTGATGCTGGTCGTGCTGATCCTCGGCTGGTCGGGAAACGCCACCGTGACGACGTACGCGAACCTCGCGATGCTCTCGGTGCTCGTGCTGATCATCATCGACCTGCTCCGCCTGCGCTTCCGGCTCAAGCGTGAGATCACCACCCGCTTCCCCGACGCCTCCACCAAGGGCACGACCTACTACGCCGTCGCCCGCTCGATGCAGATGCGCTTCATGCGACTGCCCAAGGCCCAGGTGAAGGTCGGCCAGAAGCTGCCCGAGCGGTACCGCTAGTGAGCGAGGACGTTTCGACCCGACGAAGTCGGGGCGGAACGGCCGGAGCGAACGCCGCAGCGAGCTCGCTCGCAAGGCAAGACGACGTTTCGACCCGACGAAGTCGGGGCGGAACGGCCGGAGCGAACGCCGCAGCGAGCTCGCTCGCAAGGCAAGACGCTCACGCGTCGTAGTCGAGGACCACGCGCGCCGAGGTCGGGTGCGACTGACAGGTGAGGACGTAGCCGTCCTCGATCTCCTCGGGCTCGAGGGCGTAGTTGACGTCCATCGCCACCGTGCCCTCGACCAGCTTGGCGCGACAGGTCCCGCAGACGCCGCCCCGGCAGGCGAACGGCAGATCGGAACGCACCCGCAGCGCCGCCTCGAGCACGCCCACGTCGTCGGGCCGGAGCTCGAGGTCGGACGAGCGACCGTCCAGCTTGAAGGTCACGTGGGCCGCGCCCTCGACGCCGGACGTGACCGCCTCGGGCGCCCGGGCGACGGGGTCGGCGTGGAACAGCTCGGTATGGATCGCCGTCGGCACCACACCGTGGTCGAGGATCACCTGCCGCAGGTCGACGACCATCTGCTGCGGACCGCACAGGAACCACTCGTCCACCTCGGCCGGGGGAAGCAGTGCGTCGAGGATCCGGGTCAGCCGGTCCCCGTCGAGGCGGCCGGAGAACAGCTCGACGTCCTGGGGCTCCCTCGACAGCACGTGGACCAGCCAGAACCGGTCCGGGAAACGGTCCTTCAGGTCGTGCAGGTCGTCGAGGAACATCACCGTGCGGTGGGTCCGGTTCGCGTACACGAGCATCACCTGGGCGGCCGGCTCGCTCTCGAGGATCGTGGACACGATCGAGATCACCGGCGTGATGCCCGAGCCGGCCGCGATCGCGACGTACGTCTTGGTGGACGCCGGGTCGAGCGTGGTCGTGAACCGTCCGGCCGGCGTCATCACGTCGAGCTCGTCACCGACGTGCAGCGTGTCGACGACTCCCTCGCTGAAGGCACCGCCGGGGAGCTTCTTCACCCCGATCCTGAGCAGGCCGGACCGCGGGGTCGTGCAGATCGAGAAGCTGCGTCGCTCGCCGTCGTCGCCGCGGATCGTCAGGTGCTGACCGTGCACGAACCGGTAGGCGTCGGCGAGCTCCGGAGGGACGGCGAAGGTGAGCGCGACCGAGTCCTCGGTCAACGGCTCGACGGAGGCCACCCGGAGCGGGTGGAACTGGGGTCTGGTCATCCCTAGAGAGCCTTGAAGTGGTCGAAGGGCTCCCGGCAGGAGCGGCAGACCCACAGGCTCTTGCAGGACGTCGAGCCGAACCTGCTGGACTCCCGGGTGTCGAGGCTCCCGCACTGCGGGCAGCGCACCGACAAGGTGAGCCCGACCGGCCCGTCCGGCCGGGCGCCCACCGGCCCCGGCGGAGCGATGCCGGCCTGCGCGAGCTTGGCCCGCCCCTCCTCCGTCACGTCGTCGCTGGACCAGGCGGGGCTGAGCACGAACTCGACGTCGACGTGCTGGTAGCCCGCACAGGTGAGCGTCTCGACCAGGTCGGCGCGGATGGTCTCCATCGCCGGGCAGCCGGAGTACGTCGGGGTGATGGTCACGTGGACGCGTCCCTGGTCGTCCTCGGTGACGTCGCGGAGGATCCCGAGGTCCTCGATGGTCACATGGGGCAGCTCCGGGTCGAGCACGGTGGCGGCGAGGCCCCGGGCGCGGGTCAGCGGCGGGGTCAGGGGTCGGGCCTGCGCGTCGGGGAAGGCGCCCGGCAACGGCCTCGAGGTCACCACGTCGCCCCCGGGTGGGAGCGGTGGAGGTGCTGCATGTCGGCGAGCAGGTGGCCGAGGTGCTCGGTGTGGAGACCGGCGCGACCGCCGCCCAGCGCGGGCGCGACCTCGGGCACGGACAGGGTGGCCCGGACGACGACCCGCTCGAGGTCGTCGAGGACGGCACCCCGCAGCGCCGCAGGATCGACGACCCGACCGGCCAGAGCGGGGTCCAGCGGCACGAACAGCTCCTCGACGTAGGGCCACTCGGCGTCGAGGGCCGCCTGCATCCGCAGGTGGGACTCGTCGGTGCCGTCGCCGAGCCTCAGCACCCAGTGGGCGGCGTGGTCGAGGTGGTAGTCGACCTCCTTGACCGCCTTCCCGGCGATCGCGGCCAGCGTCTCGTCGGCACCGGCGAGCAGGCCTGCGTAGAGACGGGACTGGTAGGCCGCGACCACCAGGAGCCGCGCCATCGCCACCCCGAAGTCCGTCATCGGGCGCTCGACCAGCTTCACGTTGCGGAACTCGCGGTCGTCGCGGAGATACGCGAGGTCGTCCTCGGTCCGGCCCGCGCCCTCGACCTGACCGGCGTACGTGAGCAGGGTCCGGGCCTGGCCGAGCTGGTCGAGGCCGATGTTCGCGAGGGCGACGTCCTCCTCGAGCTCGGGGGCACGGCTGATCCACCACCCCATCCGCTGGGCGGAGACGAGCGCGTCGTCGGCGAGACCGAGCGTGTACTCGAAGAGCGGCTGGTCCATTACAGGTGCTCGACCCCTTCCGGGATGTCGTAGAAGGTCGGGTGCCGGTAGATCTTGTCGGCTGCGGGGTCGAAGAAGGAGTCGCGCTCGTCGGGCGTGGAGGCCGCGATGTCGGAGGCCCGGACCACCCAGAGTGAGACGCCCTCGCTACGTCGCGTGTAGAGGTCACGGGCGTTGCGCAGCGCCATCTCGGCGTCGGGGGCGTGCAGGGAGCCCGCGTGGACGTGGGACAGCCCGCGGCGGGCCCTGACGAAGACCTCCCAGAGGGGCCAGCGCTGTCCCGAGCCCGTGGCAGGGTCGTCGGTGCGTCCTGCGGCGGTCGGCCGGGTGTCGGCCATCACGCCACCGACTCAACACGCGCGGCGTGCTTCGCGGCGTAGGCCTCCGCGGCCTCCCGGACCCAGGCGCCCTCGTCGTGCGCCCGGCGCTTGTGGGCCATCCGTTCGGCGTTGCACGGACCGTTGCCCTTGATCACCTCGAAGAGCTCGGTGAAGTCGATCTCGCCGTGGACGTAGTGACCGCTCTCGTCGTCCCAGCGCAGGTCGGGGTCGGGAAGGGTGAGGCCCAGGGCCTGAGCCTGCGGCACGGTCATGTCGACGAACCGCTGTCGCAGGTCGTCGTTGGAGAAGCGCTTGATGCCCCAGGCCATCGACTGGGCGGAGTTCGGCGAGTCGTCGTCCGGAGGCCCGAACATCATCAGGGCCGGCCACCAGTAGCGGTCGACGGCGTCCTGCGCCATCGCCTTCTGGGCGGGCGTGCCGTGGGAGAGGGTGTGCAGGATCTCGAAGCCCTGTCGCTGGTGGAAGGACTCCTCCTTGCACACGCGGACCATGGCGCGGGCGTAGGGGCCGTAGGAGCAGCGGCACAGTGGCACCTGGTTGGTGATGGCCGCGCCGTCGACGAGCCAGCCGATCGCCCCCACGTCGGCCCAGGTCAGGGTCGGGTAGTTGAAGATCGAGGAGTACTTCTGCCGGCCGGCGTGGAGCTGGTCGACCAGGTCGGCGCGGTCCACGCCGAGCGTCTCCGCGGCGGCGTACAGGTAGAGGCCGTGGCCCGCCTCGTCCTGCACCTTGGCCATCAGGATCGCCTTGCGGCGCAGGCTGGGCGCCCGGCTGATCCAGTTGCCCTCGGGCTGCATCCCGATGATCTCGGAGTGGGCGTGCTGAGCGATCTGCCGGATCAGCGTCTTGCGGTAGCCCGCCGCCATGTCGTCGCGGGGCTCGACCCGGCCCTCGTCGGCGAGCAGGGCGGCGAAGGCCTCCTCGTCATGGGGGGCGTCGTGGGGGGCGTCGTTGGCCTCGGGCGCCTCGGAGGCACCGGAGCCGAAGTCGTTGCCGTACATCTCGCCCAGGCTACCAGCGCTTGTGACACTCCAACGCATTGTTGCCGTGTGGGTGTAACACCGCTCCGGCTGCGAGAATGACCAGATGAGCAGCCCCACTGCCGACGTGTCGGTCCGGATCGCCTGGGCGGACGACGCCGAGGCGATCGCCGAGATCCAGGCGCGCGCCTGGGCCACGTCGTACGCCGGCCTGGTGCCGGCCGCGGGCCAGCTCCGGACCGCGGACTTCGCCCAGCTGTGGCGCGACGCGCTCGTCCGCCCGGCCGACGCCCGGCACCGTGCGCTGGTCGCGCTGGAGCGCAACCGGGTGGTGGGCTTCGCGATCACCACCCCGGCCACCGACCCCGACTGCGACCAGGTCACCGACGGCGAGCTGATGGAGCTCACCGTCGACGCCGCCGAGCGCGGCAGGGGCCACGGGTCGCGGCTGCTGCAGGCGGCCGCCGACACGATGGTGGCCGACCGCTTCACCCGTGCCGTCACCTGGCTCGTCGCCGACGACGACGCGCAGCGCAGCTTCCTCACCGATGCCGGCTGGGCACCCGACGGCGCGCATCGCACGCTCGACCTCGACGGGTCCGGGGCCACCCAGGTCAAGCAGGTCCGGCTGCACACGGCTCTGGCCTGACCGTCCTTGGTTTCCGACGGCGTCGCAGGCACGATGGGACCCGCGGCACCTGCCGCTCACTGCTGAGGAAACGGGGCCAGGCCGATGTTCGGACCACTTCCGCTCCTGCACCGGCTCGTGCTGGCCCTGGTGACGGCCATGTCGGGTGTGCTGGCAGGCGCCTGGGCGGCACACGTCACACCTCTGCCGTGGGCGGTGTCGATGGGTGCGCTCGTCGGGGGCCTGCTCGGCCTGGTCACGGCGTACGCCGTGGTGCACCGACCGCAGCCGCGCCCGGTGCGCGTCACCCACCGCCGCTGACCGGCTCCCCGGTTAGGGTCGGCCCGTGCCGGACCCGGACGTGACGACCGCTCGCCGCGGCATCGCCCGGGACGGCCTGGGGGTCGGGATCGCGACGGGTCTCTACGGCGTCTCGTTCGGCGCCGTCTCCGTCGCCGCCGGCCTGTCGGTGCTGCAGACCTGCATCCTGTCTCTGGTGATGTTCACCGGCGCCTCGCAGTTCGCGATGGTGGGGGTCGTGGCCGCCGGGGGTCCTCCCCTGTCGGGTGCGCTGACCGCCCTGATGCTCGGCACCCGGAACACCTTCTACGGTCTGAAGCTCGCACCCCTGCTGCGGTTCCGGGGCTGGCGCCGCCCGGTGACGGCGCACCTGGTGATCGACGAGTCGACCGCCATGTCGGTCACCCGCGACTCCACGGCAGACGCCCGGGTCGGGTTCCTCAGCACCGGGCTGGCGGTGTTCGCACTGTGGAACCTCTTCACCCTGGGCGGCGCGATCGCCGGCGACCGGATCGGGGACCCGCGCACCTACGGGCTCGACGCAGCGGTCGGCGCCGCCTTCCTCGCTCTCCTCTGGCCACGGCTGGCCGACGGGCGCAACCGGGTGGTCGCCGCCTGTGCGGCCGCCGTGGCGCTCGGCCTCGTCCCGCTCACGACCGCGGGCGTCCCGGTGCTGGCGGCGGGCGGCGTGGCGCTGCTGGCCGGCGTGCTCACCCGCGAGGCGGCCGACCCGACGGAGATCCCCGGCCGATGACCTGGTGGTGGGCGATTCTCGGCGCCGGCATCGGCTGCTACCTGCTCAAGCTGGCCGGCCTCTCGGTCCCTGCCCGGGTGCTCGCGCGGCCGGTCGTCGAGCGGATCGCCGACCTGATCCCGGTCGCCATGCTGTCGGCGCTGGTGGCCGTCCAGGTCTTCGCCGAGGGCACCTCCCTGACCATCGATGCCCGGGCCGCCGGCCTCGCCGCCGCCGTCGTCGCCCTGCTCCTGCGCGCGCCGTTCCTGGTGGTGGTCGTCGTCGCCGCTCTCACAGCCGGTCTGCTGCGGCTGGTCTTCCCCGGCTGGTAGCGCCCGCCGCGCAGCCGGCTTGCATCACGTGCCTCAGCTTCATCATGTGAAGGTGGTGAACCGCCGCTTCTCATGGTGAGCTCGCCATGAGAAGCGGAGGTTCACCTGCCTCACATGATGAAGCGTCGGACCTGGGCGCGATCTGCGGGTCCCCGAGGTCGGGTCATGCTCGCAAGCGGGCGGCGGCGCTCCGTGCGGTCGTACGGCAGCGCCGGGTCGGCACGTCCTCAGTCGAGCTCGAGGAGGTGCTCGAGGCCCACGGTGAGGCCGGGACGATCGGAGATCGCGCGGACGGCCATCAGCACACCGGGGGTGAACGACGCGCGGTCCATCGAGTCGTGCCGGATCGTCAGTGTCTCCCCCTGGCCGCCGAGGATGACCTCCTGGTGGGCGACCAGCCCGCGGGCCCGGACGGAGTGCACGGGTACGCCGTCCACCTCCGCGCCGCGGGCACCGTCGAGACCCGTGGACGTGGCGTCGGGCATCGGGCCGAGCCCCGCATCGCGCCGGGCGGCCGCCACCACCTCGGCGGTGCGCCGCGAGGTCCCGCTCGGTGCGTCGGCCTTGTCCGGGTGGTGCAGCTCGACGATCTCGACGGACTCGTAGTAAGGGGCCGCCGCCGCAGCGAAGCGCATCATCAGCACGGCGCCGATCGAGAAGTTGGGGGCCACCAGCACTCCGACTCCCGGCGCGTCGGCCAGGGCCGAGCGCACGGCGTCGAGGCGAGCCTCGTCGAAGCCGGTGGTGCCGACGACGCAGTGCAGCCCCTGACCCACGCACCAGCGCAGATTGTCCATCACCACGTCGGGGTGGGTGAAGTCGACGACGACCTCGGCCGCCGACAGCGCGGCGCGCGGGTCCCCGGCGTCCACGGCGGCCACGAGCTCCAGGTCGTCGGCCGCCTCCACGGCACGGCACACCTGCGCCCCGACCCGCCCGCGCGCACCGAGGACACCCACCGTGACCGTCACGGGGCCCAACCTAGCGGCCGCGTCAGGCACCGCCCATGGCCCGGCCCACCCGCCCGGCGACGACCCGCCCAGCGACACCGGCCCGCTGTCGGTCACGCTCCCGGCGGAATCTGGCAGGCTGAGGCCATGGCAGTGCAGCAGATCCCCCCGCGCCTCCTGTGGGCGGTCGACCTCATGGATCCGCAGCCGGCTGACAACATCCTCGAGATCGGCTGCGGTGCGGGCGCCGGCGCCGAGCTGATCTGTGCACGACTGACGACCGGCAAGCTGTTCGCCATCGACCGCTCGGAGTCCGGCGTGGACCGGACGCGCCGGCGTAACCAGAAGTACGTCGACGCCGGTCGCCTGACCGTGCGCCAGATCGACCTGGCCACCCTGCGGGTCCCCGTCAAGCGGCTGCACAAGGTCTTCGCCTTCAACGTCAACCTGTTCTGGGTGCGGAAGTGTGCCGACGAGGTGGCCCTGCTGCACGAGCGGGTGCTGCCCGGGGGCGCCGTGCACCTGTTCTACGAGACCAAGCAGCCCGAGCTCGTGCCCAACATCGTGAAGAAGGCCTCGGCCGCGCTCACCGAGGGCGGCTTCCGGGTCTCCGTGGTGGACCAGAAGGCGCCTCCGGTCGTGGCCATCATCGGCCGCAGATAAGACTTCTACCTGATATTGACTATGTATTAGGTTATTGCCTAAACTGAGACGTCATCAGGGAGGAGTCGGGGATGCGCGTCGTGGTGCTCACCGTCGACCAGCACGGCAGCCAGACCCGGCCGGACCAGGTCCCCGCCGCCCTCACGGAGCTCACCGCCTCCGTCCCGGCCCGCCTCGCCTTCCAGCGGACCGCCGGCGACGAGTTCCAGGGCGTGCTCGACGACCCCGCTGCGCTGCCGGCCGCGCTCGAGCCCCTGCTCCGAGCCCAGGCCTGGAACATCGGGATCGGCATCGGCGAGATCGAGACCCCCCTGCCCGACCAGGCGCGGGCCGGCCGGGGCCCGGCGTACGTCGCCGCGCGCGAGGCCGTCACGGCCGCCAAGTCCAGCCCCTGGCGGGTCCGTGCCTCGGGCCCCACGGAGGCGACCCGCGCGCTCGAGTCGGCCGTGTGGCTGTGGGCCGCCCTGCTCGCACGCCGAACCGGCCGGGGCTGGGAGGTGGCCGACCTGGTCGACCAGGGCCTGACCTACGACGAGACGGCGTCCCGGCTCGGCATCACCCAGTCGGCCGTCAGCCAGCGGGCGGCGGCGGCCGGCATCGCCGAGGGGCGCCGGGCCCGCGAGCTGGTCGCGTTCCTGGCCCGGACCGCCCTGGAGGGAGACCGATGAACGCCTACCCGGTGGAGCTGGGCCTGACCCTGCTCGCCGCCGTCACCGCGGTCACCGGCCTCGTCACCGGCCGGGCCGCCCGCGTGTGGACGATCGCGACCGTCGCCCTGGTCGGCCTCGCCCTCGCGATCGCCTGGTTCGGTGAGGATGCCGGCGGCTCCGGGGACCGGCTGCTCACCGTCGCCGCCGGGGTCGTCGCGGTCGCCGGCGGCGGTCTGGTCACGACCCAGGTCTTCGGCATCGTCGACCGCTCCTCGCCGGTACGCCGGGCCGGTGAGGTGCTGCGGGGCGGCGCCTGGATCGGTGCCCTCGAGCGCCTGGCGGTCTTCGTCACGCTGGTCGCCGGGTGGGGGGCGGGTCTCGCGATCGTGCTCGCGGTCAAGGGCCTCGGCCGCTACCCGGAGCTGCGCAACCAGGAGGACACCGGCGCGGCGGAGCGGTTCATCATCGGCACCTTCACCAGCGTGCTGTGGGCCGTCGCCTGCGTCGGCCTCGCCGTGCTGGCGACGTGATCGCGCACCCCACGGCTGATGTGTCGGCTGGTTCCGACCCCGGCTAAACCATCCGCCCCCTGTTCGGCGTAAGGGGGATGTGGAGACACTCATCCCCGGAGGACGGGACATGACCGAGCGGGGTACGCCGGCGGAGTTCGCGCGCTGGGTGGAGCCTCACCTGCTCGTGCTCGCCCGCTACGCCGGCCGCCACGTCCCCGCCGCCGACCGGGACGACGTCGTCCAGGAGGCGCTGATCCGGGCCTGGCAACGCTGGTCGACCTACGACGAGCGCCGGGGTACGCCGGTCGCGTGGCTGGTCGGCATCCTGGCCGACCGCTGCCGCCGCCAGCGCACCCGCGGGCCGGGAGCCCTGGTGGAGCTGGTCGAGCACGGCGAGCCCGCCGCCCTGCCGGACGTCGACCTCGAACGCGCCCTCGACCGGCTCACCGACCGGCAGCGGCACGCGGTCGAGCTCCACTACTTCGTCGGGCTGGACGTCGCCACCGTCGCCTCGGTGATGGGGTGCGCGTCCGGCACCGTCAAGGCGACCCTGCACCAGGCCCGGGCCCGCCTACGAGACCTGTTGGGAGACGACGATGACTGACCTGATCGAGCAGCGCCTCACCCGGGCGGCCCACCGCTGGCAGGAGACCCAGCCGCCCCCACCCGGCGTACCGCTGGACCGGCTGGCGGAACCCTCGCCGCGCCACGGACGCCGCCGCGTCGTGGCGCTGGCGGCGGCGGCGGCCGTGGTCGTCGTCGGCGCCGGCGCGATCTCCGTCGGCCGCCTCGGCCCCTCCGGTACGTCGCCGTCCCCGACCGGGCCGGTCACTCACCGGGTCGGCCCCGAGCACCCGGAGACGGTCCCCTGGGCCGACCTCCCGGCCGGCCACCCCCAGGTGCGCACGACCCTGGCACCACGGGGCAAGCACGCACACGTCGTGACGCCGTACGACCGCGTCTCCGCCACCGGGGCCATCACCGGAGGCGCCACCGGGACGGCCCGGCCGGGTGACGTGCTGGTCTTCGACGCGGTGCTGGAGTCGCCCACGGACCTGCCGCTCGACCCCTGCCCCGACTACAGCGTCGCGTTCGGCCGCAACAGCTGGCACACCCACCAGCTCAACTGCTCGGCGGTCCCCTACCGCGACGCCCGGGGCAGGCCCTACCTGCCGGCGTTCCAGAGCGTCCGCTTCCAGATGCGGGTCACGGTGCCGGACGAGCCGGGCGAGCAGAAGGTGCTCTGGACCCTCGACGGGCCTCAGCGGATGCCGGGCTTCTACGGCCTGGTCGACGTGCTGCCAGGCTCCTGACCGCCCCAGCCGTCGCGAAGGACCACCGGGTCAGCGCGGACCCACGACCGCCAGGATCTCGGGCTGGCTGAACAGCTCGCGCCGCCAGGGTGCGTACGTCGTCCAGCGTCACCGCGTCGATGCGGGCCAGCACCTCGTCGATGCTGAGCAGCTCCTCGTCCACCAGCTCGGACTTGCCGAGGCGGGTCATCCGCGACCCGGAGTCCTCCAGCCCCAGCACCAGGCCGCCCTTGAGCTGGCCCTTGCCGCGGGTCAGCTCCTCGGCGTCGATGCCGGACTCGGCGATCTTGGCGAGCTCGGCACGCACCACCGCGAGCACCTGGTCGAGCTTCGACGGCAGGCATCCCACCGAGACCCCGACCAGGCCGGCGTCGAGGTGCTGGCTGGCGAAGGAGAAGACGGAGTAGGCCAGCCCGCGCTTCTCGCGGACCTCCTGGAACAGCCGGCTGGACGTGCCTCCGCCCAGCGCGGCGTTCAGCACGCCGAGCGCGAACCGCCGGGGGTCGGACCGGGTCAGCCCGTTCACGCCCAGGACGACGTTCACCTGCTCGAACTGGCGCGTCGCCTCGACGACGCCCGTGCCGACCCGGCGGGCCCGGGCCACCTGGCGACCCACGACCGGCTCGGCGGTCCGGTCGAGGAAGCCGTGGCGGCCGAAGGCCTTGCGTACCCGACGCACCGTGGCCGCATGGTCGACGTTGCCGGCGACGGCGACCACCATCCGCTCGGGGCGGTAGTGGCGCTTGTAGAAGCGGCGGACCTGCTCGCGCGTCATCGCCTCGATCGACTCGACGGTGCCCGCGATGGGGCGCCCGAGCGGGGAGTCGCCCCAGGCCCGCGCGGCGAACAGGTTGTGCGCGACGTCGTCGGGGTCGTCGTCGTGCATCGCGATCTCGTCGAGGATCACGTCGCGCTCCGCCTCGACGTCGTCGGCGGTGATCAGCGAGCCGGTGACCATGTCACCGAGCACGTCGACGGCCAGCGGCAGGTCCGCGTCGAGCACGCGGGCGTGGAAGCAGGTGTACTCCTTGGCGGTGAAGGCGTTGAACTCACCGCCGACCGCGTCGAGGGCGATCGAGATGTCGAGCGCCGAGCGGTCCGCCGTGCCCTTGAACAGCAGGTGCTCGAGGAAGTGCGAGCAGCCGTGCAGCGCCGGTGACTCGTCCCGGGAGCCGACCCCCACCCAGACCCCGATGGTGGCCGAACGCTGCCCCGGCACCCGCTCGGTGATCACCCGGAGGCCGCTGGGCAGGACGGTACGGCGGATCACGCCGCCGTCCTCGCGGATCAACGTGCGCGTCGTGCCCGACTGGGAAGCCGGGGTGACCGACGACCGGCCGGCAGCAGGCTGCCGGCCGGTCGTCGGGAGAACCACGTGGGTCACTCGCCGTCCGTCGCCTCGGCGCCGGAGAGATCGGCAGCGGCGTCGTCCGCCTCGTCGCCCGCGGGCTCGGAGGAGTCCTCGACCACCGGGATCAGGGAGAGCTTGCCGCGGTCGTCGATCTCGGCGATCTGGACCTGGATCTTCTGGCCGACCGAGACGACGTCGTCGACGTTCTCGACCCGCTTGCCACCCACCAGGGCACGGAGCTTGGTGATGTGGAGCAGACCGTCCTTGCCCGGGAGCAGGGACACGAAGGCGCCGAAGTTGGTCGTCTTCACGACCGTGCCGAGGTAGCGCTCGCCGACCTCGGGCATGGTCGGGTTGGCGATCGCGTTGACCGCGTTGCGGGCGGCCTCCGCGGCCTCGCCGTTGCTGGCACCGATGTAGACGGTGCCGTCGTCCTCGATCGACAGGCTCGCGCCGGTGTCGTCCTGGATCTGGTTGATGACCTTGCCCTTGGGCCCGATCACCTCGCCGATCTTGTCCACGGGCACCTTGATGCTGATGATCCGCGGGGCGTAGAGCGACATCTCCTCGGGACCGTCGATGGCCTCCCCCATGACCTCGAGGATCGTGTGGCGGGCGTCGCGGGCCTGCTGGAGAGCCGCGCCGAGGACCTCGGCGGGGATGCCGTCGAGCTTGGTGTCGAGCTGGAGCGCGGTGACGAACTCCTTGGTGCCGGCGACCTTGAAGTCCATGTCGCCGAAGGCGTCCTCCGCGCCGAGGATGTCGGTCAGCGCGACGTACTGCGTCTGGCCGTCGACCTCACCGGAGATCAGGCCCATCGCGATGCCGGCGACGGCCGCACGCAGCGGGACACCGGCCTGGAGGAGCGACATGGTCGAGGCGCAGACCGAGCCCATCGAGGTGGAGCCGTTGGAGCCCATCGCCTCGGAGAGCTGACGGATCGCGTAGGGGAACTCCTCACGCGTCGGCAGCACCGGCAGCAGGGCACGGCGCGCGAGCGCACCGTGACCGACCTCGCGGCGCTTCGGGGAGCCCACGCGACCTGTCTCGCCGGTGGAGAACGGCGGGAAGACGTACTTGTGCATGTAGCGGCGGTGCTTCTCCGGCGACAGCGTGTCGAGCTGCTGCTCCATCTTGAGCATGTCGAGGGTGGTGACGCCCAGGATCTGGGTCTCGCCACGCTCGAAGAGCGCGGAGCCGTGGACGCGCGGGATCACGTCGACCTCGGTGTGCAGCGGCCGGATGTCGGCCAGGCCGCGCCCGTCGATGCGCACGTGGTCACGCAGCACGCGCTCGCGGACGACCTGCTTGTTGACCGAGCGGAACGCCGCGCCGACCTCCTTCTCGCGACCCTCGAACTGCGGGGCCACCTTCTCCAGGACGCTCTCCTTGAGCTCGTCGACGCGGAGCTCGCGCTCCTGCTTGTCGGCGATCGTCATGGCGGAGACGAGGTCGGCCTTGGCCGCGGCCTCGACGGCGTCGTAGACGTCGTCCTCGTAGTCGAGGAAGACCGGGAACTCCTGGATCGGCTTCGCGGCCTGCTTGGCCAGCTCGCTCTGCGCCTCGCACAGCTGCTTGATGAAGGGCTTGGCGGCGTCGAGACCGCCGGCGACGACCTCCTCGGTCGGCGCCTGGGTGCCGGACTGCACCAGGTCCCAGGTCTGCTCGGTGGCCTCGGCCTCGACCATCATGATGGCGACGTCGCCGGTCTCGGTGACGCGGCCGGCCACGACCATGTCGAAGACGGCGCCCTCGAGCTGGCTGTGGGACGGGAAGGCGACCCACTGGCCCTCGATGAGGGCCACCCGGACCCCGCCGACCGGGCCGGAGAACGGCAGGCCGGACAGCTGCGTGGACATCGAGGCGGCGTTGATCGCCAGCACGTCGTAGGGCTGGTCGGGGTCGAGCGACAGCACGGTGATGACGACCTGGACCTCGTTGCGCAGGCCCTTCTTGAAGGTCGGGCGCAACGGGCGGTCGATCAGGCGGCAGGTGAGGATCGCGTCCTCACCGGGACGACCCTCGCTGCGGAAGAACGAGCCGGGGATCTGCCCGACGGCGTACATCCGCTCCTCGACGTCGATCGTCAGGGGGAAGAAGTCGAACTGCTCCTTGGGGTGCTTGCCGGCCGTCGTGGCCGACAGGAGCATGGTCTCGTCGTCGAGGTACGCCGTGACGGAGCCGGCGGCCTGACGGGCCAGCAGGCCCGTCTCGAACTTGATGGTCCGCTGGCCGAAGCTGCCGTTGTCGAGAACGGTCTCGACGGCGGAGATGGTGGGTTCAGATGACACTGACATGGACAGATTCCCTGTCTCTCTCATACGCGGAGCGACCCCGCGAACACCCGCGGCGCGATCTCGAGCCTGTCGAGAACCGGCCGGTCTTCGATCGAGGCTCGCGGTTCGCCTCGTCCGATGTGCTGAGGCGATCTCGAGAGCCACTACCGAGGACCGGGCCGACGTAGTGGGCCGAAGAAGTGGGCCGAGCGTTTGCGCCGGGTCGCTCCTGGTGGTGGATTTCGTGTTCAGTTGTGCGGTTCGACCCTAGCGGTCGAGGGTTCGCGGGCCATGGGGCCCGCGGACATGGAAGGAGCGGCCGCCCCAGGGGGTCAGCCGCTCCGCGACGTCAACGGCGCAGGCCGAGACGCTCGATGATCGAGCGGTAGCGCTCGATGTCGGTCTTGTTGAGGTAGTTCAGCAGCCGGCGGCGCTGGCCGACCAGCAGCAGGAGCCCACGACGCGTGTGGTGGTCGTGCTTGTGCGTCTTGAGGTGCTCCGTCAGGTGAGCGATCCGGTGGCTCAGCAGCGCGATCTGCACCTCGGGAGAGCCGGTGTCGCCCTCGGTCGTGGCGTAGTCGGCGATGATCTTCTTCTTGGTCTCCGCGTCGGTTCCGATCGACATGGGGGCTCCTTCACTGGCTCGTTGCGCGGCGCGACAGGTCTGAACACCTGAGGCTCTCTGGATCCGCGGCCGTTTCACGGCAACCGGACGAGATTATCAGCGGCGCGCGACCGCACCCAAAACGGCGTACGCCGAGCGCATCGGGCCCCGGACGTGCGGAAGGCGGGCGCCACCCGGCGCCCGCCCTCCGTGTCGCCTGTCTCAGACCGCCGGCGGTGCGTCGTTGCGCGCCTGCTGCTCCGTCGTGGTCTGGCTGCCGTCGGCGTGGGTCGTCGTGGAGACCGACCGCGCGCTGCGTCCGCGGTTCAGCGTGACGGCCGTCAAGATGATGACGAGGACACCGGCCAGGACCAGGATCCAGCCGACCGTGGTCAGGTCGACGCCGCTGATCGAGTCCTGCACGGCGTACACGAGGATCAGGCCCACTGCCAGGAGGAAGACACCGAGTCCATATCCCATGGGGTTGTTCCCTTCGGTCGGTCCGCTCGATTGGCGGACGTCGGGAACAGTGTTCCCCGCGCGGACCCGTTTCATGCCTCCTGGTCGCCCCGGGTGTTCGGTGCTCTGTCGCCCGCGTCGGGGATGGGGAACACTCGGGACCGTGCGCTCCCCCCTGCGTCTCGCCGAGCCGCCCGTGCCTGCGGGCTTCACCGGGACCCGTCTGACCGCGTGCAACCTGTGCGAGGCGATCTGCGGTCTGGAGCTGACGCTCACCGATGGCGAGGTCACCGGCATCCGGGGCAACCCGGAGGATCCCCTCTCGCGCGGCTACATCTGCCCCAAGGGCGTGGCCCTGGCCGACGTGTACGACGACCCGGACCGGCTGCGACGTCCGATCCGCCGCGTCCCTTCGGCAGGTCCGGGCCCACGCTCGACCGACCGGGCCACCGACCCGGAGTGGGAGGAGATCGGCTGGGACGAGGCGCTCGACCTGGTCGCGGACGGCCTGGCCGAGGCGGTCAACCGGCACGGCGCGAACGCCGTCGGCGTCTACCTCGGGAACCCCAACGCCCATGCCCTCGGCTCCGCGACCCACGCCGTGCCGTTCGTGAAGTCGCTGCGGACCCGCAACCGGTTCAGCGCCTCGACGGTGGACCAGGTGCCGCACCAGCTGATGGCCTGGCAGATGTTCGGCCACCAGCTGCTGCTGCCCGTCCCGGACCTGGACCGCACGTCGTACCTCCTGGTCCTGGGCGCGAACCCGATGGCCTCCAACGGCTCGCTGATGACCTCGCCCGACTTCCCCCGCCGCGCGAAGGCGATCAAGGAGCGCGGCGGCCGGATCGTCGTGCTCGACCCCCGCCGCACCGAGACCGCCAAGATCGCCACCGAGCACGTCTTCGTCAGGCCTGGTGGCGACGTGGTCGTGCTGCTCGCGATGCTGCGGACGATCCTGGCCGAGGGACTCGCCGAGCCGCCGGCGTACGTCGACGGGCTCGACCGGCTGCCGACCCTGGTCGAGCCCTACACGCCGGAGCTGGCCGAGCAGGTCAGCGGCGTCCCGTCCGACACCGTGCAGCGACTCGCCCGCGAGCTCTGCGAGACCCGGGGAGCCGCGGTCTACGGGCGTCTCGGCGTCTCGGCAACCGGCTTCGGCTCGGTCAACCAGTGGGCGATCAACTGCCTCAACCTGCTGTCCGGCGACTTCGACCGCCCCGGCGGCGTGATGTTCCCGGAGCCGGCGGTCGACGTCGTGGCACGTCGGTTCGTGGGAACCGGTCACTTCGACCGCTACCGCAGCCGCGTCCGCGGGCTCCCGGAGTACGGCGGGGAGCTGCCCGCCGCCTGCATGCGCGAGGAGATCGAGACCGACGGCGAGGGGCAGATCCGGGCGTTCGTCACCCTCGCGGGCAACCCGGTCCTCTCGACGCCGGACGGCACGCGGCTGGGTGAGGCCCTCGACTCGCTCGACTTCATGGCTGCGGTCGACATCTACCTCAACGAGACGACCAGGCACGCGGACGTGATCCTGCCGCCGACCACGGCCCTGGAGCGCGACCACTACGACCTGGTGTTCCACGGCCTCGCCGTCCGCAACACGGCCCGCTTCAGCTCGGCGGTGTTCGCCAAGCCCCGCGACGCCCTGCACGACTGGGAGATCTACCGCGAGCTGACCGAGCGCGTCGAGGCGCGCCTGGACCGGAAGCCACCGCTCCGGACCCGGCTGAAGCGGAGGTTGCGGATGCGGACGAGCCCCACCCGCCAGCTGGCCCTGCTCCTGCGCACCGGTCGTCGTACGACGCTCAAGGAGCTGCGGGCGCACCCCCAGGGACTCGACCTCGGCCCGCTGCTGCCCACCATGCCCGGGCGGCTGCAGACCGAGGGGCACCGGGTCGACGTGGCGCCCCGGCTGGTCGTCGAGGACCTCGCGCGGCTCGAGGCGTGGCTGGCCGACCGCCCGAGCGACGCGTTGGTGCTCATCGGACGGCGGCACAAGCAGGACAACAACTCGTGGTTCCACAACTCCACGCGGCTGACCCGGGGCCGTCCGCGCCACCAGCTGCTGATGAACCCCCAGGACCTGTCCGAGCGTGGGATCGCGGACGGCGCGCTGGTGGAGGTCAGCTCACGCGTCGGCGCGGTGCGCGTGGAGGTGGCGGCCAGCGAGGACCTGATGCGGGGCGTCGTCTCGCTCCCCCACGGCTACGGGCACCAGGTCGACGGCACCCGGATGGCGAACGCCGCGAAGGTGCCGGGGGTGTCGATCAACGACCTCACCGACCCTGCCCTGCTCGACGTCTCCGGCAACGCCGCCCTGAACGGCGTACCCGTCACGGTGACGGCTGCGCCGGCCTGACCACCGGTCTCCGGGGCTGCTCGGTTTCCCTGCTTCATCATGTGATGCAGGCGAACCGCCGCTTCTCATGGTGAGCTCACCGTGAGAAGCGGAGGTTCACCCACTTCACATGATGAAGCTGAGAACAGCGGCCCGACCACCGCCGCACGTTCCGCCTCACAGGGTCCGGGCGAGGAACTGCATCATCGGGAGGGTGTGGTCGTTCCAGTACGACTGCGTGTGTGCGCCGGGGC
Organism: uncultured Actinomycetota bacterium; assembly: GCA_963742195.1. Lineage (GTDB taxonomy): Bacteria > Actinomycetota > Actinomycetes > Propionibacteriales > Nocardioidaceae > Nocardioides. Next base: position 26,611 of record CAVULA010000001.1, on the reverse strand, counting down.
CTTGCACCCACGGGTCTGGCGCGACCGGCGCCTGCTCGGAGAGCGCGACTGCTCCGTCGTGGTAGGGATCGCTCTCGCCGCACCAGAGTCCCCAGGGCATGGTGGCCAGGGGCGACAGATCGTCCAGGACCGGGTTGCCGGGGAGCAGCCCCGGACTGAACAGGGCGAGCCCACGAGCCCAGTCGGGGGCCACCTGGACGTAGCGCAGGGCGCCGTACCCGCCGCGCGACCACCCCCACAACGCGCGTCGGTCGGCCGCGAAACCCCGATCCTCCAGCCACCCGGGCAGCTCCTCCCGCAGCATCGCCTGCGGGTCGACACCGGCCGAGGGCACCCATCCGTCAGGTCCGTCGTCGGTGCCGGCGAGCACGAACGGCGGCGCACCCGCCTGGACCGCGGCGGTCACGAACCGGGCGAGCCCGTACTCCCGGAAGGCCGCGGCCGAGGCGCTGGAGCCGTGCAGCACCACGATGACGGGCAGGCCTGCTCCGGCGCCGTGCCCGGCCGGGACGGCGGTGAACAGGTCGGTCGCGCCGCCCAGGTACTGCGACGTCACCTGCTCGAGACGCACCTGGCCCTCGGGCGCATCGGGGATGTAGATCTCCGGACCGCGGCCGAGTGCCCGGCGGACGTCCGCCCGCACGGAGGTCGGCGCCATCTCCCACCCGACGACACCTCCCAGGCCGACGCCCACGGCCACGCCCACGGATCCCCCGACCAGCAGCCCCCGTCGCGTGATCATCGCCCGAGGGTAGCGGCGCGCCGGTCCTCGGGCGCGCGGAACGGCGCGGTGGGGCTGCCGGCACCGCCGACCCTCAGGCGTCGAGGACCCGGCGTACGGCGGCGCGGGCAGAGGCCGGGTCGCTCGCGGAGAGTGCGGCCTCGGCGGCGTCCTCGAGGGTGTCCATGCTGGCCGCCGCGAGCCGGGCGCCGACCGGGCGGACCGCGGCCGAGGCCATCGACAGCGAGGTGATGCCCATCCCCACCAGGACGCACGCGAGCAGGGGGTCCGCGGCCGCCTCGCCGCACACACCCACCGGCTTGCCGACCTGCTTGCCGGCCTCCGCGGTGATGGCGATCAGCTGCAGGACGGCCGGCTGCCAGGCGTCGGTCAGGTGGGCCAGGTCGGTCGCCATCCGGTCGGCGGCCATCGTGTACTGCGTCAGGTCGTTGGTGCCGATGGAGAGGAAGTCGACGACCTCGAGCATCCGATGGGCGAGCAGCGCGGCCGAGGGCACCTCGACCATCACGCCGGGCTTGAGCCCGCGGGTCCGGACGGCCCGGGCGAAGTCGGCCGCCTCGGCCACCGTGGCGACCATGGGCGCCATCACCCAGGTCTCGGTCCCGGTCTCGCGGGCCGCGCCGGCGATGCCGTCGAGCTGCCGCGACAGCAGCCCGGGGTTGTCGAAGGAGAGTCGCAGGCCGCGGACGCCGAGGGCGGGGTTCTCCTCGCCCTCGTGGGTCGCGAAGGCCACCGGCTTGTCGGAGCCGGCGTCCAGGGTGCGGACGACGACGTACCGGCCGGCGAAGGGCTCGAGCACCGCGGCGTAGATCGCGGTCTGCTCCTCCGCGGAGGGCTCGTCGACCCGGTTGAGGAAGCAGAGCTCGGTCCGGAACAGTCCGACGCCCTCGACCGGACCGCTGGCGGCCGCGCGTGCGGACTCCCCGTCGGCGACGTTGGCGAGGACCTTGATCCGGGTGCCGTCGGCCGTCTCGCCGGGGCCGCTCCAGGTGGCCAGGGCGGCCCGCTGCTCCTTGTCCTGCTCCACGCGGCGCGCGGCGTCGTCGGCGTCGGGCGCGGTCTCGACGGTGCCGGCCGTCCCGTCGACGAGCAGCAAGGTGCCCGCCTCGATCTCCATGACCCCGGCCGTGCCGACCACGCACGGGATCCCCAGCTGCCGGGAGATGATCGCGGTGTGGCTGGTCGGGCCGCCCCGTTCGGTGACGAGGGCCAGCACGACCCGCGGGTCGAGCGTGGCGGTGTCGGACGGCGCAAGGTCCTCGGCGAGCAGGATGATCGGCTCGTCGGGCAGCTGGACGCCCGGCTCGGGCTCCCCCACCAGGTGGGCGACCACCCGGCGTTCGATGTCGCGCAGGTCCGTGACCCGCTCGGCCATCAGCCCGCCCATCTGCGTGAACACCGCCGTGAACTGCTCGACGGCCGCGGCCACCGAGGTCAGGAGGTCCTCGCCGCTGCGCAGGTGCTTGCGGACCGCCGAGCGGAGCCCCTTGTCACGAGCCAGCCCGGCGCTCGCGGTCAGCACCTCGGCCGCGGCGTCCGACGCCTTGTCGGCCCGGTGCGCGAAGCCCTCCGCCACGGCGGCCGCGGCGTCGTCGTAGGCCGTGAGCGCGGACTCCTCGTCGAGGGACGCGCCGTCGAACCGTGCCACGGCGTCAGCCGAGATCTCGCTGCGGACCACGAGCGCGGGACCGTAGGCGACGCCGGGGACGACCGGGGTGCCGTGCAGGGAGGTGGCGGTCGACGGGTCACTCATGGCGGACACGCTACTCCCGACCCCCCTTGACAAGTCAACACGTTCGGGCGTAAAACAACACATACACAGACCCCCGGGAGCCCGACCGTGACCAGCACGCTGTACGCCGAGGAACGCCAGCAGGCGATCGCGCGTCTGGTGACGCAGCGGGGCCGGATGTCGGTGACCCAGCTCGCCCGTCGTTACGACGTCACCACCGAGACCGTCCGCCGCGACCTCTCCGCGCTGGAGCGCCTGGGCGTGGTACGCCGCGTCCACGGCGGGGTGGTGCCGCCCAGCTCGCTGTCCCTGATCGAGTCCGGCATCCGCGAGCGCGACCAGGTGAACACCGAGGCCAAGGAGCGCATCGCCCGCGCCGCGCTCGACCGCCTTCCCGCCGCCGGCGGCACGATCCTGCTGGACGCGGGGTCGACGACCGTACGGCTCGCAGCCCTCCTCCCCCCTGACCGCGAGCTCACGGTCGTCACCTCCGCGGTCCCGGTGGCGGCCCAGCTGGCCGGCCTGCCCCACCTCGACCTGCGGCTGCTCCCGGGCCGGGTCCGCCCGACCACCCAGGCCGCCGTCGGGGCCGAGACCGTCGAGGCGCTGTCGCACCTCCGCGTCGACGTCGCCTTCCTCGGCACCAACGGGATCACCGCCCGGCACGGCCTCACCACCCCTGACCCCGACGAGGCGGCCGTGAAGCGGGCCATGGTCGGCTGCGGGCACCTGGTGGTGGCCCTCGCGGACGCGTCCAAGTTCGGCATCGAGACAGCCGTCCGGTTCGCGGGCCCCTCCGACGTCGACGTCGTCATCACCGACTCCGCCGTCGCACCCTCCGACCGCCGCGCCCTCACCCGGGCCGGCATCGAGGTCGTCTCCGCATGACCAGCACCCCAGGCCGTTCTCCGGCTCCTCCGCTGCGCTCCCCCGCCGGACAACGCCCCGAGGACCCCGCATGACCAGCACCCCAGGCCGTTCTCCGGCTCCTCCGCTGCGCTCCCCCGCCGGACAACGCCCCGAGGACCCCGCATGATCGTCACGCTGACCGCGAACCCCAGCCACGACCGCACCGTCAACCTCGCCGGGCCGCTCGAGCGCGGCGCCGTCCAGCGCGCCGAGTCGGTGATCTCGCAGGCCGGCGGCAAGGGCGTCAACATCTCCCGTGCCTGCGTCGCCGCCGGGCAACCGACCATCGCCGTGCTGCCGGCGGCCAAGGACGACCCGTTCGTGCTGGAGCTGCTCGCGGCCGGCATCGACTGCCGGCCGGTGCACCACGCGGGCGATCTGCGCGTGAACATCACGATCACCGAGCCCGACGGCACGACCACCAAGCTCAACAGCCCCGGCCCCCAGGCGACCCCGGCGCTGTTGGAGGAGCTCGGCGACGCGCTCGTACGCCGGGCCGGTGCCGCCGACTGGATCGTGCTGGCCGGGTCGCTCCCACCCGGGGCCCCGCCCGAGTGGTACGCCGAGGTGGTCACCGCCCTGCGCGCGGCCGGCGCGCGGGTCGCCGTCGACACCAGCGACGCGCCGCTGAAGGCACTCGTCGACGCCTTCTCCGATCGACCCGGCCGGTGCCCCGCACCTGATGAAGCCGAACGGCGAGGAGCTCGCCTCCTTCACCGGCCACCACGCGGACGACCTCGAGTCCGACCCACGCAAAGCGGCGGACGCGGCCCGCGACGTGGTCGCCCGGGGTGTCGAGAGCGTCGTGGTCACCCTGGGTCCGCGCGGTGCCGTCCTGGTGACCCAGGCGGGCGCCTGGCACGCCGTACCGCCGCCGACGACCGTCGTGAGCACCGTCGGCGCCGGCGACTCCAGCCTCTTCGGATACCTGCTCGGGGACGTCACCCGACGTGACCCCGACCAGAGACTCGCGCTCGCCGTGGCCTACGGAAGCGCAGCCGCCGGACTTCCCGGCACGACCATCCCCCACCCCCACCAGGTTCGTCCGGAGCTCGTCCGGGTCACGCGCCTCGACCTCGCCTCGGAAAGGTGACCATGACCGACCTCATCACGCGCGACCTCGTGCGCCTCGACGCCGACCTCGGCAGTGACAAGCACGACGTCATCCGCGCCCTCGCCCGGATGGTCGCCGACGGCGGCCGCTCCGACGACCCCGACCAGCTGGCTGCGGACGCCATCACCCGCGAGGGCACCGCACCCACCGGCCTGCCAGGGGGCATCGCGATCCCCCACTGCCGGACCACGGGCGTCGAGGTGCCGACGCTCGGCTTCGCGCGGCTCTCGCCCCCGGTCGAGTTCGGCGCGAAGGACGGGCCGGCCGACCTCGCCTTCCTGATCGCCGCGCCCGCCGGCGGGGACGCCACCCACCTCCAGCTGCTGACGAAGCTCGCCCGGGCGCTGGTGAAGAAGGACTTCACCGATGGGCTCCGCGCCGCCACGACTCCCGACGAGGTCGTGGCCCTGGTGCTCGGCGTGGTCGGCGACGCGCCAGCGCCGGGTGCTGCTCCGGCCGCTGCGGCCGCGCCGTCCTCGGCCGGTCGCTCCCTGGTCGCGGTCACGGCGTGCCCCACGGGCATCGCCCACACCTACATGGCTGCCGAGGCCCTGGAGGCGGCGGCCGCCAAGGCCGGCGTACCCATCACCGTCGAGACGCAGGGCTCCGCCGGCAACAAGCCGCTGCCGCCGGAGACGATCGCCGCAGCATCCGCGGTGATCTTCGCCGTCGACGTCGGCGTCCGCGACCGCGGCCGCTTCGCCGGCAAGCCGGTCGTCTCCTCGAGCGTGAAGCGCCCGATCGACGACGGCGACGCGATGATCGCCGAGGCCCTCCGCTACGCCGACGACCCCAACGCGCCGCGCGTCGAAGGTGCCCTCACCACCGGCGAGTCGACCGGCGGCGGAGCCGGCGAGTCGTGGGGTGCGCGCACCCGCCGCGTGCTGATGACCGGCGTCTCCTACATGATCCCGTTCGTCGCGGCCGGCGGTCTGCTGATCGCCCTCGGGTTCCTGTTCGGCGGCTACGAGATCGTCGGGCCGTACGGCGACATCGCCGTCAACAACACGCTCTTCGACCTCCCGGACGCCGGCGCGCTCAAGCTCGACCACGTGCTGTTCGGGACCGGCTTCTTCGCCTCCGGCTTCTTCGCCTACATCGGAGCGCTGTTCTTCATCATCGGGAAGACCGCGTTCGCGCTGTTCATCCCGGCCTTCGCCGGCTACGTCGCGTACGCCATCGCCGACCGTCCGGGCATCGCGCCGGGGTTCATCATGGGTGGCCTGGCCGCCAACCTCTTCAACGTCACCTCGCCCGACGGCACGGCCCTCCCGGCCACCGGCTTCCTCGGCGCCATCGTCGGTGGTGTCCTCGCCGGCGTGATCGCCCACTGGATCGCCGGCTGGCGCGTGCCCACCTGGGCCCGCGGCCTGATGCCGGTGCTGGTGATCCCGCTCTTCACCTCGATCATCGCCGGCTTCATCATGATCGTCGTCCTCGGCAAGCCCATCTACTGGGTCATGGAGAAGCTGAACAACGGGCTCAACGACATGAGCGGCAGCAGCGCGATCCTGCTCGGCATCATCCTCGGCCTGATGATGGCCTTCGACATGGGCGGCCCCCTGAACAAGGTGGCGTACGTGTTCGCGACCGCCGGTATCGGCGTGGCGAGCCTGGCCGCCGACGCGCCCCAGCTGAAGATCATGGCCTCGGTGATGCTGGCCGGCATGGTGCCGCCGATCGCGCTCGCCCTGGCGACCGTGCTCCGGCCCAACCTGTTCAACGTGGCCGAGCGCGAGAACGGCAAGGCCGGGTGGCTGCTCGGAGCGTCGTTCATCACCGAGGGCGCCATCCCGTTCGCCGCCGCGGACCCGCTGCGCGTCATCCCGTGCATCATGCTCGGCAGTGCGGTGACCGGCGGTCTCTCCGAGGCCTTCAACGTGGGCGTCCGGGCGCCGCACGGCGGGATCTTCGTGATCTTCGCGGTCCACAACATCCCCGGGTACCTGATCGCCCTGGCCGCCGGTGTCCTCGTCGGAGCCGTCGCGGTCGTTCTCGCCAAGACGGTGTGGCCCGTGGACACCGACGTCGCCACCGTCTGACACGACCCATCCAGAGCAGCACCTCACGAAGGAGAACCCATGCCCACCAAGTCCGTCGTCGTCGGCTCGTCCGTCGGCCTCCACGCCCGCCCCGCGGCGATCATCTCCGAGGCCGCCGGCGAGCTCGACTCGGAGGTGACGATCGGCGTACCCGGTGACGAACCGGTGGACGCGAGCTCGGCGCTGCTGATCATGACCCTGGGTGCCGGCCAGGGTGACACCGTCGAGGTCTCCGGGGACGACCAGGCGGCCGTGGACGCCATCGCCGCCCTGGTCGAGAAGGACCTCGACGCCTGAGCCAGGACGTTCGCGAGTCGACACCCCTCCCCCGCGGGTCGTCCGCCTGACAGGAGGCCCTCGTGGCCTCTCAGGCGGACGACCCGTTGCAGAGGTGGCGGCGTCAGGTCCAGGCCGCAGCCAGCCTCCGGACGATCTCGGTCAGGCGTTCGGGGCTGGTCGCGAGGTTGAGGCGGGCGTGGCCGGCCAGGCCGGGCGCGTAGTCGTGACCGGGACCGAGCTTGACCCGTCCGCGCTCCAGAGCGACCGCCGCCGGATCGTCGTGCCCGTACGCGCGAGCGTCGAGCCAGGCCAGGTACGTCGCCTCGAGCGGGCGCATCCGGACCTCGGGCAGCTGCGCGGCGAGCAGCTCGCCCAGCAGGGTCCGGAGCCGGTCGAGCCGCTCGACGAGCGAGGCCAGCCACGGGTCGCCGTCGCGGTACGCCGCCACGGCCGCCACCACGCCCAGCGGCGACCACGAGTCGTTGCGCGCCATCGGAGCCGCGTGCAGGCCGGCCCGCGCCGCCGCGTCGGGGACGAGGAGCTGCGCGCACCGCAGCCCGGCGGTGTTGAAGGCCTTCGAGGCCGCGACGACCGCCACCGCGTGGCCGTGCGTCCCCTCGACGTCGAGGTACGACGTGTGGGTGGCACCGGGCAGCACCAGCGGCGCGTGGATCTCGTCGCACACCACGCGCGCGCCGTGTCTCACCACGACGTCGCGGATGCCCTCGAGCTCCGCGCGCGTCAGCACCCGGCCCCACGGGTTGTGCGGCTGCGTCAGCAGCAAGGTGCGCGCGCCGGCGGCGAACATCGCGTCGAGGCGGTCGAGGTCGATCTCGGCGCGCTCGGCCTCGACGTCCACCTCGAGGTCCCACCGCTCCCGCCCGGTCAGCTCCGCGACCGCGAACTGCGGCGCGTACCCCGGCACCGGGAAGACGACCGGGCCGTCGTCGGAGAGCACGTCGATCACGAACCGGACACCCGCGGTCACGTCGACCACGGGCATCATCCACTCCGGCTCGACGTGGGACCCGTAGTGCCGGGCCGCGAACCCGGCGTACGCCTCGGAGAGCTCGGGAGGCGCACCGAAGACCGGGTAGCCGACCACGCCGTCCCGGACGGCGCGCAGCAGCGCCTCCCTCACCACAGGGTCGAGCGCGTAGTCCATCTCCGCGACCCACGCGGGGATCACGTCGTGCGGGACCGTCCCCCACTTGAGGACGAGGGCGCGCCTCGCCTCCTCGTCGGTGAGGTCGACCACCGGGCGACGGTCGCTCACGGGAGAGGTACGTCCAGGATCTCGTGAGCGCGTACGACGTCCTGCCGCATGGTGTCGACCAGCGCGTCCACGCCGTCGAAGCGCACCATCCCGCGGATCCGGTCGACGAAGGCCACCTCGACCTCGACGTCGTACAGCTCCAGGTCGTCGCGGTCGAGCACGTAGGACTCGACCCGGCGCTCGCGCTCGCCGGCGAAGGTGGGGTTGGTGCCGACGCTGATCGCGGCCGGGTAGCGCTCGCCGGTGTCGAGCCGCCGCAACCACCCGGCGTACACCCCGTCGGCGGGAGCGGCCGCCATGCCCCGCGTGGGCACGTTGGCCGTCGGGTAGCCGAGCTCGCGGCCGCGCTGGTCTCCGCGGACCACCAGCCCGCGGACCACGAACGGCCGGCCGAGGGCCTCCGCCGCTCCGGCCACGTCGCCCGCGGCCAGGCAGGTCCGGATGTACGTCGACGACCAGACCTGCGGCCCGCCGTCCAGGGGTACGCCGACCGCGCGGAACCCGAGCTCCTCGCCACTGGCGCGCAAGGTGCCCACGTCTCCGGCGGCCTTGGCGCCGTAGCGGAAGTTGGCGCCGACGACCACGACTGCCGCGTGGAGACTTCCGGCCAGGACCCGTCGGGCGAAGTCGTGGGGGCTCCATGCCGCGATCTCGCGGTCGAACGGCAGGGCCAGCACGTCGTCGACGCCGCAGTCACCCAGCAGGCGGCGCGCGTCTCGAGGTCGGAGAGGGTGGTGGGCGCGTGCTCGGGACGCAGGACCGCCATCGGGTGCGGGTCGAAGGTCACCGCAACGACCCGGAGCCCCTCGGCGTCGGCCACCCGGCGCGCCTCGGCGATCACGTGCTGATGCCCGAGGTGGACGCCGTCGAAGTTGCCGATGACGACCGCCGTCGGCCCGAGGTCACCCGGGACGTCGTCCAACGACCGCCAGATCTGCACGCGGGAAGGATAACGAGCGCCGGCCAGGCACTCAGCGCCGCGCCGCCTCGTAGCGGCGCAGCGCCTCCGCGCGCTCCTGGCCGTGGTCGACGATCCGCTCGGGATAGCCGTGCGCCAGACCGTCGGCGACCGTCCAGGGCTCGTGCGCCTTGGCACCGGCGACGTGGGCCAGCTCCGGGACCCAGCGCCGGACGTAGTCGCCGTCCGGGTCGAACTTCTTGCCCTGCGTGACCGGGTTGAAGACCCGGAAGTAGGGCGAGGCGTCCGTGCCGGTGCCGGCCACCCACTGCCAGCCGTGGTTGTTGCTGGCGATGTCGCCGTCCATCAGGTGGTGGAGGAAGTGCCGGGCGCCGACCGGCCACCACAGGTGCAGGTCCTTGCACAGGAAGCTGCCGGTGATCATCCGGACCCGGTTGTGCATCCAGCCGCTCTCGGCGAGCTGGCGCATCCCGGCGTCGACGACGGGGAAGCCGGTCCGACCCTCCTGCCACGCCCGGAGCAGCTCGGGCTGCGTGTCGTAGCCCATCGACGCGAGCTCCGGCCGCAGGTCGCGCCACGCCGAGCCCGGGTCGTCGTGGAGGACGTCGGCGTAGAACTCCCGCCAGCCGAGCTCGTCGGTGAAGACCTGCGCGGCGCGCGACCGGTTCCCGGCCAGCTCGGCGAGGATGGTGCGCGGATGGATCGCGCCGACCTTGAGGTACGGCGAGAGCTGGGAGGTGCCCCGGAGGTCCGGGCGGTCCCGCCCGTCGGCGTAGTCACCCAGACGCTCGTCGCGGAACGTCCGCCATCGCCGCAGGGCGGCGTCCTCCCCCGCGGTCGGCAACGTGACCGGGCACTCCGCGAGAGCGCGGTCGAGGCTCGCAGCCGCAGGCTCGTCGCTGCGCTCCTCCCCCAGGCGTACGCCGCGCGGTGCGGCCGCAGGCCCGGACCAGCCGTGCTCACGCCAGGCGCGGGCGAACGGGGTGAAGACCCGGTAGGGACCGCCCTGCTGGGTGCGTACCCGCCCCGGCCCGACGGCGTACGGCGAACCGGTGGCGACCCACCCCACCCGACGGTCCTCGAGGCTTCGTCGGACGCCGGCGTCGCGGGCCGCGCCGTACGGCGTGGTCTCGGCGCTGACGTGCACCGTGCCGGCCCCGACCTCCTCGGCGAAGGCTGCGACCTCCGTGGCCGGACGGCCGACCCGGACGGTGAGATGTCCGTCGTAGGACTCGGCGGCGGCGCGCACGCTCGCCGCGAGCCAGCCGCGCCGGACCGGGCCGCAGCCGTCCCAGAGCGCCGGGTCGATCACGAAGAGAACGTGCACGTCGCCGTCGCCGGAGGCGTCCGCGGCCGCACCGAGGGCCGGCAGGTCGCGGCGTCGTAGGTCGCGCCGGAGCCAGAGGACGGCGTTCATCGACAGCACCCTGCCACGTGTTCCGCGGGCGGGCCTCACCCCTCCCGGTCGGCGACCGATCCGACGCTCGCACGGGAGTGGCCGACAACGGCCCATCTTTGCTATCAAGGGTCATGGAGGCGAACACCTTCCAGCGGTCCGTGGAGGCCGTCCCACCACCCGCCGACGCGGTCCGGTGGTTCGCGCGCTGGGTGGCGGAGTCGTGCCGACCGGGCACCGACGTCCTCGACATCGGCGCCGGATGCGACCGCTCCGGCAACCTCCGGGCGATCCGCCGTCGGCATCCGCACCTGGTCGGGGTCGACCCGGCAGCCACCATCTGGGACAACCCGGGGCTCGACGAACGCTTCCAGCAGCCGCTCGAGGAGTACGCCCGAGGTCACGAGGCCGCGTTCGACGTCGCGTTCGCCGTGTTCGTGCTCGAGCACGTCGCCGATCCGGCCGCGTTCAGCAGGGCCTGCGCGCACGTGCTGCGCCCCGGCGGCGTGTTCCTCGGGCTGACCGTGAACAAGTACCACTACTTCGGGTTCACGACGTGGGTGACCTGCCGCCTCGGGGTCACCGACCGAGCCCTCGCGGTGCTCGACCACGCGCATCACCACGGGCACGACCACCACGTGCCCACCGTCTATCGGATGAACTCTCCCGGCCAGGTGTCCGGACACCTGCGCGACGCGGGGTTCGCCTCCGCCGACTTCCGGATGTTCGACAAGCCGGAGATGTACGCCTGGTACCTCCCGCGGGCACTGCGTCCGTGGTCACGCGCCTGGTCGGCGACGGCGTACCGCATGGACGCCCCCTACCTGATGGGCCACCTGGCCTTCCGTGCCGTCCGCGGGACCGACGGCACGATGCCGGCGGCCGGCTGACTCACACGAAGACGGCGACCGCGTGGGCCACGCCGTCCCTCGGCTCGTAGAGCGCGAGGAACTCGCCGCCGGGCGCGAACAAGGCGGTCAGACCGGCGAGCGGGGCGTCGAGGGCTCGCCCGACCCGGACGTGCGCGGCGTCGTCCGCGGACAGGTCCAGCGCGGGGAAGCAGGCTCGGGCGGCCTCGGCGATCGGGATCATCGTGAGCTCCTCGGCGAGGGCCTCGAGCGTGTGGGCGGCGCCGATCCCGAACGGCCCGACGGCGGTACGGCGCAGGGCGGTCAGGTGGCCACCGACGCCGAGCGCCTCACCGAGGTCGCGGGCGATGGCGCGGACGTAGGTGCCGCTCGAGCAGCGCACCTCGACGTCGACCGTGCCGTGAGCGAGGTCGAGCGACGTCACGGCGAGATCGTGGACGGTCACCCGGCGGGACGGCAGGTCGACCTGCTCCCCGTCGCGGACGCGCGCATAGGACCGCTTGCCGGCGATCTTGATCGCCGAGACCGCGCTGGGCACCTGGTCGATCTCGCCGGCGAACGCCGAGAGAGCCGTCCGTAGGTCGGGCTCGGTGAGGCCGTCGAGGGGCCGGGTGACCAGCGGCTCGCCCTCGGCGTCGTCGGTGGTGGTGGTCGTGCCGAGCTGCACGGTGGCGGCGTACTGCTTGTCGGTGAGGGTGAGGTGCCCGAGCAGCCGGGTCGCCCGGTTCACCCCCACGACGAGGACACCGGTGGCCATCGGGTCGAGGGTGCCGGCGTGGCCGACCTTCCGGGTGCCGGCGAGCCGGCGTACCCGGGCCACGACGTCGTGGGAGGTGATCCCGCCGGGCTTGTCGACCACGACGAGACCGGAGACGGCCTGTCCCGAGGAGCCGGGGGACGAGGCGTCTCGCAGGGTCACCCGAGCTCCTCGGCCTCGTCCTCGTCGTCCTCGCGGGGCTTCTTGTAGGGGTCGGGCTCGCCGGCGTACGACTCGACGCGCCGGGCCGCCGCCTCCGCATCGAGGGCCTTGGCCCGGGCGAGCACCTCCTCGACGTGGCGGGCGTTCTCCGGGACGGCGTCGGCCACGAAGGTCAGGGTCGGCGCGTGCCGCATGCCGAGCTGCTTGGCGACCTCGGAGCGGAGCAGGCCCTTGGCCGACTCCAGAGCGGCCGCAGTGCTCACCCGGTCCGCCTCCTCGCCCAGGACGGTGTAGAACACCGTCGCCTGCTGCGAGTCGCCGGTCACCCGGACGTCGGTCACGGTGACGAACCCGATCCGGGGGTCCTTGATCCGCCGCTCCAGCATCTCCGCGACGATGACCTGGATCCGGTCGGCGATCTTCCGCACACGTGGGCTGGTCATGACTACTCCTGGTCTCACTTCTGAAACAGCTTCATCATGTGAAGGTGTTGAACCGGCACTTCTCATGGTGAGCTCACCATGAGAAGTGCCGGTTCGCCTGCATCACATGATGAAACAGGGACGACGGCGATCAGGCCCGCGGGATCTCCTTCATCTCGAAGGCCTCGACGACGTCGCCCTCCTTGATGTCCTGGTAGTTCCGCAGGACGAGACCGCACTCGAAGCCCTCGCGGACCTCGGCGGCGTCGTCCTTCTCCCGCTTCAGCGAGGCCAGGTCGAGGTTGTCCGCCACGACCGCGCCGTCGCGGATCAGCCGCACCTTGGCGTTGCGCCGGATCACACCACTGGTGACCATGCAGCCGGCGATGTTGCCGAGCTTCGACGAGCGGAAGATCGCGCGGATCTCCGCCTGGCCGAGCGTCGACTCCTCGAACTCCGGCTTGAGCATGCCCTTGAGTGCCGCCTCGATCTCCTCGATCGCGTTGTAGATGACCGAGTAGTAGCGGATCTCGACGCCTTCCTTGTCCGCCAGCTCCGTCGCCTTGCCCTGCGGCCGGACGTTGAAGCCGATGATGATGGCGTCGGACGCGGCGGCCAGCATGACGTTCGTCTCGGTGATCGCACCGACACCACGGTCGATGACGCGCAGCGACACCTCGTCGCCGACGTCGATCTTGGCCAGCGAGTCCTCGAGCGCCTCGACCGAACCGGACACGTCGCCCTTGAGGATGAGGTTGAGCTCCTGGCTCTCGCCCTTCTCCATGGAGGCCATGAAGTCCTCGAGCGTACGACGTACGCGACGCTGGGCCTGCATGGCCGCGCGCTCGCGCGCCTCGCGCTTCTCGGCGATCTGGCGGGCCATCCGGTCGTCCTCGACGACGAGGAAGTTCTGCCCCGCGCCGGGCACGGCCGACAGACCGAGCACCATCGCCGGCTGGCCCGGAAGGGCCTCGTCCATGAACTCGCTGCGCTCGTCGAGCAGCGCGCGGACCCGGCCGTGGGCCGGACCGGCGACGATCGAGTCACCGACGCGCAGCGTGCCGCGCTGGACCAGCACCGTGGCCACCGGACCGCGACCGCGGTCCAGGTGCGCCTCGACGACCAGGCCCTGGGCGTCCTGCTCGGGGTTGGCCCTCAGGTCGAGAGCCGCGTCCGCGGTCAGCACGATCGCCTCGAGCAGCTTGTCGAGGTTCAGCTCGGACTTGGCCGAGACGTCGACGAACATCGAGTCGCCGCCGTACTCCTCGGGCACCAGGCCGTACTCGCTGAGCTGGCCACGGACCTTGGTCGGGTCGGCGTCCTCCTTGTCGATCTTGTTCACCGCCACCACGATCGGCACGTTGGCCGCCCGGGCGTGGTTGAGCGCCTCCACCGTCTGCGGCATCACGCCGTCGTCGGCCGCGACCACCAGGACCGCGATGTCCGCCGACTGCGAACCACGGGCACGCATGGCGGTGAACGCCTCGTGACCGGGGGTGTCGAGGAAGGTGATCCACCGCTCGGCGCCCTCGACCTCGGTCTCGACCTGGTAGGCACCGATGTGCTGGGTGATGCCACCGGCCTCCTTGTCGACCACGTTGGCCGAACGGAGGGCGTCGAGGAGCTTCGTCTTGCCGTGGTCGACGTGACCCATGACGGTCACGACCGGCGGGCGTACGACGAGGTCCGCCTCGTCTCCCTCGTCCTCGCCGAACTCGAGGTCGAAGCTCTCGAGGAGCTCACGGTCCTCGTCCTCGGGCGAGACGACCTGGACGATGTAGTTGAGCTCCTCACCGAGCAGCTCGAGCGTCTCGTCGTTGACCGACTCGGTCGCCGTCACCATCTCGCCCAGCGAGAACAGCATCTGCACCAGTGCGGCGGCGTCGACGTTGATCTTCTCGGCGAAGTCGGTGAGCGAGGCGCCCCGGGCGAGACGCACGGTCTCGCCGTTGCCCTTGCGGACGCGGACGCCGCCGATCGTCGGGGCCTCCATCTGCTCGAACTCCTGGCGGCGAGCCCGCTTGGACTTGCGACCTCGGCGCGACGGGCCGCCGGGACGCCCGAAGGCGCCCTGGGTCTGCCCGCGCTGGCCGGGACGACCGCGGCCGCCACCGGGACCGCCACCGAAGCCCGGGCCACCACGGCCCGGAGCACCGGCACCGGCCGGAGCGCCGCGACCGGGAGCACCCGCACCACCGCGGGCCGGAGCACCGGCACCACCGCGGGCCGGAGCACCGGCACCACCGCGCGCGGGCGCGCCACGACCCGGGCCGCCGGCCGGACCCGAGGGTCCGCGACCGCCGGGACCGGTGCCGAAGGCGCCGGGTGAACGGTTCATCATCGCCGGGTTGGGACGCGGCATCCCAGGACGCCCGCCGGCGGCCGGCGGACGGGGCGGACGGTTCTCGTCGTCCTCGCTCTCGCGGGGTGCCGGGGCCGGGCGACGGCCCATCCCCTGGCTGGACGCGAACGGGTTGTTGCCGGGACGCGGAGCACCGGGTCGGGCGGCCGGACGCGGCGCCGGGGTGGGCGCCTGGGCGGCCGGCTCCTCGGGAGCCTCGGGCTGGGTGGCCGGCTCGACGGCCGGGGCCTCGGGCTCGGCGACCGGCGCAGGTGCGGCGGCCCGGGGGCCGGGCTTGGGCGCGGTCGACGCCTCCGCGGCGGCGGCCACGGGCTCGGCGACGGACACGTCGTTCGACTCCGCGGGGGCAGGGGCGTCCGCCGGGGCGGCACTCCTGCCCGAGCCCGCCGGGGCGGGCTTCTCAGCGGGGGCCTCGGCGGGCGCCTCGGTGGCCTTCGCGGCCAGCAGGGCGTCGCCGTAGGTCTTCTTGAACTTCATCTCGACGGGAAGCTCGATCGTCGAGGAAGCGCTCTTGACGAACTCGCCCATCTCCTTCAGCTTGTCGAGAACGTCCTTGCTCTCGATGCCGTAGGTCTTGGCGAGCTCGTGTACTCGGGTCTTGGCCACTGTTCTCCTTCTGGCCTCAGACCCCTTCCCCGTGGAAGCGGGGGCGGATCTCAGACCGTTGGTGGGTGTTGCAAACTCATCGGGAGGTACTCATCGAGTGCTCATGAGCCGCTGCTCCAGTCCTCATCGGTCGGTCATGGGTGGGGCGTCTGGTCGGGGTGAGGCGAGGTACGACGCCACCGGCGCACTGTCCAGCCCCGTGGTGGCCCGGAGGGCCCTGCCGAAGGCTCGACGGCGGACGGCGAGCTCGTAACACACGGTCGTGGGGTGCAGATGCGCCCCTCGTCCGGGCCGGGTGCCTGCCGGATCGGGCACCACGGCTGGTCGGCCGTCGGCGTCCGAGCCCGCGGTCACCCGCAACAACTCGCTCCTCGCGGCCCGTGTCCGACACCCTATGCACGTCCGGACGGGACCCGAAGGACCCGTGGAGGCAGGGGACACCGATGCGCGAACCACTGGTGGAACCCTACCGCGCCCGGCGGCTATTCCCCGAACCGGGCGGTGGCGGCGCCGCCCGGGGCGGGCCTAGGGTCCTGCCTATGCCGGCCTTCCGGGACGACTTCGACGGCGACGCCCTCGATCCGGCCGTGTGGGACCCCCACTATCTGCCCGCCTGGAGCTCGCGCGCCGCGACGGCCGCGCGGCACCGGGTGTCGCGGAGCCGGTTACGGCTGTGGATCCCACCCGATCAGCCGCTGTGGTGCCCCGACGAGCATCCGACTCCCCTCCGCGTCTCGGGCATCGCCTCGGGCGGCCACTCCGGCCCGGTGGGGAGCACCGTGGCCGGGCAGCGCTTCCTGGACGGCCAACGGGTCCGCGAGCAGCAGCCGCGGTTCGAGGGCTGGCTGCCGACCCAGGGGTCGCTCGCGGTCGTGTGCCGCATGGAGCTGTCGGACCGGTCGATGGCCGCGATCTGGCTGAGCGGCTTCGAGGAGTCGCCGGAGGACTCCGGTGAGCTGTGCCTGGTCGAGGTCTTCGGCAAGGACCGGGTGCCCCGGCGCTCGGCGGAGGTCGGGATGGGGATCAAGCGGCTGTTCGATCCGCGCCTCGAGCAGGACTTCGCGGCGCCACGCCTGCCCATCGACGTCGGCCAGTGGCACGAGTACGCCGTGCGGTGGGACGAGCAGCGGGCGGAGTTCGCCGTGGACGGAGAGCACGTCCGCACCTGCGCCCGCCCCCCGACGTACCCGATGCAGGTGATGGTCGCGGTCTTCGACTTCCCGGACTGGCCGGGCGACGCCTCCGTGCCGGCACTCGAGGTCGAGTGGATCGGCGGCGAGACGCCCTGAGGGCTGCTCGACCCGACTAGCCCGAACCGGGCGTTCGTCCCTCACGCATCGCTGCTCGGCTCGTCCTCGTCGGACCGGATGTCGATGCGCCAACCGGTGAGCCGGGCCGCGAGGCGCGCGTTCTGGCCCTCCTTGCCGATCGCGAGCGAGAGCTGGAAGTCGGGCACGATCACCCGCGCCGAGCGGGCCTCCGCGTCGACCACCTCGACGCTGGTCACCCGCGCCGGCGACAGCGCGTGGGCGACGAACTCGGCCGGGTCCTCGGACCAGTCGACGATGTCGATCTTCTCGCCGTGGAGCTCCGACATCACGTTGCGCACCCGCTGCCCCATCGGCCCGATGCACGAGCCCTTGGCGTTGACGCCGGAAGCCTGGGTGGTCACCGCGATCTTGGTGCGGTGGCCGGCCTCGCGGGCGATGGCGGCGATCTCGACGGTGCCGTCGGCGATCTCGGGCACCTCGAGCGCGAAGAGCTTCTTGACCAGGCTCGGGTGAGAGCGTGACAACGTGATCTGCGGACCGCGCATGCCCTTGCGGACCGAGATCACCAGGCACTTGATGCGCTCGCCGTGCACGTACGTCTCGCCCGGGACCCGCTCGCCCAGGGGCAGCAACGCCTCGAGCTTGCCCAGGTCGACCATCACGTCGTCGGGGTTGCGCCCTTGCTGGATGACGCCGGAGATCAGGTCGCCCTCCTTGCCGGAGAACTCGCCGTAGCGGAGGTCGTCCTCGGCGTCGCGGAACCGCTGCAGCATGATCTGCTTCGCCGTCGTCGCCGCGATCCGGCCGAAGCCGTCGGGGGTGTCGTCGTACTCGCCGATCTTGGTGCCCTCGTCGTCGAGCTCGGCAGCGAACACCGTCACGTGCCCGCTGCTGCGGTCGAGCACGACGCGTGCCTGCTCCACGGCTCCGGGTGTCTTCTGGTACGCCGTCAGCAGGGCCTGCTCGATCGCCTCCACGAGGATGTCGAACGAGATCTCCTTCTCCCGCTCGAGCATGCGCAGGACGCTCAGATCGATGTCCATCAGGCCTCCTCGGTCCGCTTGCGGTTGAACTCGACCTGCACCAACGCCTTGCCGACCGCGTCGTAGGCGAGGTGCCGCGGCGTGCCGTCGACGTCGAGGGTGGCCCCCGCGTCGTCGCTGTCGGTCACCCGGCCGGTGAGCTGGGTGCCGTCGTGCAGCGAGACCTTGACCAGCCGGTCGCGGTTGCGTCGCCAGTGCCGAGGCTCGGTCAGCGGGCGGTCGACGCCGCGGGAGGTCACCTCCAGCGTGTACGCCGTCTCCCCCATCAGGTCGGAGTCGTCGAGGACGCCGGACACGGCTCGGGTCGCCTCGGCGATGTCGTCGAGCGTGACCCCACCGTCCTTGTCGACGGCGACCCGGAGGACCCGGCGCTTCCCGGCGGGGGTGAGCTCGACGGCCTCGAGATCGAGCCCGAGGGCGGACAGCCGGTCGCGGAGCGCGTCTGAGACCCGGGAGCTGTCCGGGCTGACCTGGCTCACGTCGCGACCTCCTGTGCTGTTGTCGTTCACACGATAGCGGGTGCGCAGGGGGCGGGCCGCCAGGCGTCGTCGAGGACCGCGAGGCCCGCGGGGATAGGGTCACCGGCGTGTCCGGCTCCTCCCTCTCGCGCCGCCGGCTGCTGCTCTCGGCCGGAGCCGTGACGGCCGTCGGTCTGACCTCGTGCGACCTCGATCCCTCGTCGTCGGCGCCGGCGCCGGCCGTGGAGCCGTCGCCGGACGCGGACCAGGTGATCGTGCTGGCCGCGCGGGCCGAGCTCGCCGGCCTGATCGCGAGGCTCGGGAACAGTCCCCGGACGGCCGCCCTGGTCTCGGTACATCGGACCCAGCTGGCCGCGCTCCAGGGTGAGCCGCCGTCGGCCACCGCCGGGCGGCCCCCGACGCTCGCCCAGATCGTGGCGCGTGAGCAGCGGGCCGCCGAGCGCTTCACCCGGTGGGCCGCGACCTCCGGGAGCGGCGACCTGGCGCGCGTGCTGGCCTCGATCGCCGCCGGCATCCGCATGCAACCGGTGCTCCGGGGGGTCGCATGAACGACTCGGCCGATCTCTCCGCTCTCCAGACCACGCTCGCGGCGGAGCATGCCGCCGTCTCGGTCTTCGCGGTGCTCGGCGGACGTGCGGCCGTCCTCGGCGAGTCCCCGTTGCGGACCGCCCTCGCCACGGCGTACGACACCCACCTGGCGCGCCGAAACCTGCTCCAGGCCAGGGTGAGGGACGCCGACGGCGACCCGGTCGCGGCCGAGCCGGCGTACGACCTTCCCCGTCCGCTCACCACGCCCGCTCAGATCACGGCCGAGGCGCTGCGCGTGGAGCGTTCCTGCGTCAGCACGTACGCCGCCCTGGTCGCCGCCACCACCGGCGCCGACCGTACCTGGGCGATCGAGACCCTCGCTGCCGGCGCGTTGTCGGAGCTCACCTTCGGGGGCTCGCCCCAGCCGCTGCCGGGGCTCCCCGCCGCTTTCGCGCGCCGCTGAAGCGCCCCCGACGTGCGAAAGCCCCTGCCCCGCGTAGGGGGCAGGGGCGGCGCCCGCTGCTCCGAGGAACTCCCGAGACATTCCCCGGAGCAGAAGACGACACACGGCCGAGGGGGGTCGGCCTGGTCCGCGAGGGAGGGGGGTTGTCGGCTCGCGAACCGTCTGCACAATCATGCAATGCAGCGGCGCAGGGTGTCCGAACCTGCATGCCTCAACTTTGTGCAATGCAAAAGGATGAAGTCACCAGGAGGCCAGCAGGGCGGGCAGCTCCCGGAGCGTGTGGATCACCCCGTCGGGAGCTCCCACGCTGCCGCCGACCTGCTCGGCCGGGATGTCGCTGAGGGGGATGTGGACGGTACGCATCCCCGCCTGCTGGGCACCCCAGATGTCGTCGTACAGTCGGTCGCCGACGTACACGCAGCGGGCCGGGTCGGTGGCGCCGACCGCGTCCATCGCGGCCGCGAAGGCCTTCGGTGAGGGCTTCGTCCACGGGATCTCGCTGGTGTACACGTCGGCGTCCAGCAGGTCGTAGACGCCGTCGCGCTCGAAGAACCCCACGTGCCACTCCCGTGGCCAGATCGTGTTGGACAGGACCCCGATGCGGAGTCCGGAGGCGCGCAGCCGCTCGAGCATGGGCCGGGCCTCGGGGTCGGTGTAGGTGTGCGGCTCCCAGAAGTCGCGGTACGCCGTCAGCAGCTCCGGGTCGTGGTCGAGGCCGGCCTCGTCGAAGAGATCGGTGACCGTGGCGCTCCGCTGGTGGTCGCGGGAGCGGTCCCACACCGTACGGCCGGCCTCGTGGAGGGCGACCCGGGCGGCGTCCGCGTCGTGGCCGATCGTCGTCACCGCCGCGGCCAGGGCCACGGACTCGGCATGGAAGTCCACGTCGTGCCAGCGGGTGAGCGTCCCGCCCCAGTCGAAGATCACGGCGTCGAGGTCCACACGGCAGACCGTAGCGGGCGTGGCTGCGGGCGCAACCCGGTTGTGTCCCGCTCCGGTACCCGGGTTGGATGGGCGATCGTGAGCGACCCGGGCGGCGCCGAGGACGACTTCGACGACGGCTGGGACACGCAGGCGGCGCTGGTCGACGGACGCTGGGTGGACCGGACGCCGCGGCGTCCCGAGGTGGAGCCGCAGCTGCGCCGTGAGGTGGCCCTGATGCCATGGCTGGCTCCGCGGCTGCCGTTGCCCGTGCCGGTCGCGCGCGTCGTCTCGGAGGACCCGCTCACCGTGCGACATGCCCTGATCGTGGGCGAGCGGCTGCCCGGGCACCTCCGCGGAGCAGGGCCGGGCGGTGGGCGGCTTCCTCCGGGCCCTGCACGCGGTCGACCCCGAGGAGGCGGTCCGACGGGGAGCGCGGGACGCCGCGACGTCGTTCGCCGAGGCCCAGGAGATCCGCGACCGGATGGCGGTCGAGGTCCTGCCGCTGCTGCCGGCGCCGGTGCGGCGCCTGGGCGAGGCGCTGCTGGCCCGGATGCGGACGCCTCCGCCCGAGGCCCGCGTCATCCACGGTGACCTCGGGCCGCAGCACATCCTCGTCGCCGGGGGCCGGGTCACCGGCATCATCGACTGGGGCGACTGCGGGGTCGGCGACCCCGCGCTCGACCTGGCGTGGACCCGGTACGGCGCGGGGCCGGACTTCGCGGCCGCGCTCGTGGCGGCGTACGCGCCCGACGGCGAGATCCTCGCCCGCGGCCGCGACTGGCACCTGCTCGGGCCGTGGCACGAGGTGATCTACGGCCTCGACACCGACCAGCCGGCGTACGTCGAGAGCGGCCTCGCCGGCGCCACCTCCCGCCTCCAGGCCTCCCCGCGCTGACCCAGGATGCACGCCGAGTTGTCACCTGCCGACTCGGCGCGAAATCAGTGCCCGTGTGCGCCGACTCGGCGCGATATCACTGCCTCTTTGCGCCGACTCGGCGTGAGGGCTGCCTACAAGAGCCGGGCAGGGTTCAGGAGCGGACCAGGTGGACGAGGTGGTTGACCGCGTGGTCGACGAGGACCTCCTCGCGCTCACCGGTACGCCGGTCGCGGACCTCGACGGTGCCGTCGGCGAGGTTGCGGCCGACCACGACGATCGTCGGGACCCCGATCAGCTCGGCGTCCTTGAACTTCACCCCGGGGCTGACCTTGGGTCGGTCGTCGTAGAGCACCGTGACGCCGTCGCGGGCGAGCTCGGTGGCGATCCGGTCGGCGGCGGCGAAGATCGCCTCGTCCTTGCCGGTCGCGACCAGGTGGACGTCGGCCGGGGCCACGTTGCGCGGCCAGCACAGCCCGAGCTCGTCCAGGGTGCCCTCGGCGACGGCGGCCACGGCGCGCGAGGGCCCGATCCCGTAGGACCCCATCGTCACCGTGACCAGCTTGCCGTTCTCGTCGAGCACCTGGAGCCCCAGCGCGTCGGCGAACTTCCGGCCGAGCTGGAAGATGTGGCCCATCTCGAGTCCACGCGCGGCCTCGAGCACGCCGTCGCGGCCCTCGGTCACGCACACCGGACACGGGTCGCCGGCCCGTACGTCGGCGGCCTCGATCTCGCCGTCGGGCGTGAAGTCGCGGCCCGCGACCAGGTCGAGCACGTGGCTGCCGGGCACGTCGGCACCCGTGACCCAGCGGGTGCCCGGCACGATGCGCGGGTCGGCGAGGAACCGGATCTTCGAGGTGTTCTTCTCCCCCAGCACGCCCGGCCCCAGGTAGCCCTTGGCCAGCTCGGGATGGCGTGCGAAGTCCTCGTCGCCGAAGGGGTGGAACTCCGCGGGGTACACCGACGCCTCGAGCCGCTTGTGGTCCACCTCTCGGTCACCGGGTACGCCGATCGCGAGGTCCTCCGTCGTCCCGTCGGGGTGGGTGAGCACCATCAGGACGCTCTTGAGCGTGTCGGAGGCGACCCAGGCGCGGTCGTCGCGGGGGAACCGGTCGTTGAGCATCGTCACCAGCGACTCGATGGTCGGGGTGTCCGGGGTCTCCTCTGCGTGCGCCGCCGGGGCGTCGTCGTACGGGACGGGTGCGGTCGGGGCGATGCGGACGGCCTCGACGTTGGCCGCGTAGTCGCACTCGGAGCACTGCACGTACGTGTCCTCACCCACCTCGGCCTTGGCCAGGAACTCCTCGGACTTCGAGCCACCCATGGCGCCTGCGTGGGCGTGCACGATGACGTACTCGAAGCCGAGCTTGTCGAAGATCCGGATGTAGGCGTCGCGGAAGCGCTCGTAGGCGGCGGCGAGTCCGGCGTCGTCGACGTCGAACGTGTAGGCGTCCTTCATCACGAACTCGCGGCCGCGCAGGATGCCGGCCCGGGGGCGCGCCTCGTCGCGGTACTTGTTCTGGATCTGGTAGATCGCCAGCGGCAGGTCCTTGTACGACGAGTACAGGTCCTTCACCACCAGGGTGAACATCTCCTCGTGCGTGGGGCCGAGCAGGTAGTCGGCTCCCTTGCGGTCCTTGAGCCGGAAGATGCTGTCGCCGTACTCGGTCCAGCGACCGCTGGCCTCGTAGGGCTCGCGCGGGAGCAGGGCGGGGAACAGCAGCTCCTGCGCGCCGATGGAGTCCATCTCGTCGCGCACGATGTTCTCGATCCTGCGCAGGACGCGCAGGCCGAGCGGCAGCCAGGTGTAGATCCCCGGCGCGTTACGACGGATGTACCCGGCGCGGACGAGCAGCCGGTGGCTGGGCACCTCGGCGTCCGCCGGGTCGTCGCGCAGCGTGCGGACGAAGAGGCTGGACATTCGCAGGACGGTGCTCATGGCGGCAAGACTACGGGCGGCTTCCGGCGTCCAGCGACCGGGATTCCCGGCGACGCCGGTCAGAACATCACGGTGGCGAAGGTGCCGGTCTGCTCGAAGCCCACGCGGGCATAGGCGCGTCGGGCCGGTTCGTTCCACACGTTGGCGTACAGCGAGACGATCGGGGCGATGTGGCGACGGCACGCCTCGGCCACGGCCGCCACCCCGGCGGCCGCCAGACCCTCGCCCCTGCCGGTCCGGAGCCACCCAGACCCCTTGGATCTGCGCGGCGTGCGGGGTGGCGTGGGCGACCTCCGCCTTGAACACCACCCGTCCCTCCTCGATCCGCGCGAACGACCAGCCCAGCCCGATCAGCTGGCGCACCCGGGAGCGGTAGATGGGCGCGCCACCGTCGGCCTCGGGGTCGACCCCGACCTCCTCGGTGTACATCGCCACGCACGCGGGGTAGAGCGCCGCGAAGTCGTCGGGAGTGGTACGCCGTACCGCCGGGTCGGGAGCGATGGCCGAGGGTCCGGCGAGGGCCAGGTGCGGCTGGTCCCACCGGGTCTCGCGCGCGGGCCCCCAGCTCTCGGACACGGCGTCCCAGAACGGCCACACCGCGTCCTGCAGCCCGACGATGGTGACCACCGAGCGCGTACGGGTCAGCGCCCGCTCGGCGAAGGCCCGGGCGTCGTCCGGGGTGCACTGGACGGGGACCAGGTTGGCTCCCACGTGGCACCCCGCAACGAGGTGCCCGTCGTCGAACCGTCCCCACACCTCTCCGGCCAGCAACCGGGGCTCGAGGTTGGTGCTCCGGGCGCGGTACTCGGCGAACGCGTTCACCACCGGGTCACGAGCGGCGAGGGCCAGGAAGTCCGGCAGGTCGTTGGGCCCGAGCACGCTGACGCCTTGTCGCGCGCGGAACCGGGACAACGTCACGTGCCGAGCCTACGCGTCCTTCCGCCGGCCCGGACCCCGTCAGCTGATCGGGAAGGGCTTGTTGTAGACGTCGAGACCGAAGACGTCGAGTCCCGCCTGGCCGGCCATGCCCAGCCGGGGCAGCGAGAAGATCTCCTCCAGCGACCCCAGCAGCGCGTAGTGGTTGTACGGCGTCGTGCTCCAGGTGCCGCGCCGGCTCCACTGCGAGATGACCAGGGCGCCGATGCGCCCGCCGCCGGGACCGGCGATGCCCGGGCCGCTGCCGAACAGCTGGTTCGGCCCCGGCTGCTCGTTGCAGCACGCCGTCGAGTCGACCGTGGGCGAGTCGGACTCGTCGGCGGTGATGATCAGGACGCCGTCCTTGCGGAAGGCCCGGGAGTCGAGGATCCGTGGCACCCACCTCTCGAGGAACCGGTCGACCATGGCCAGCCCACCCTTCTGGCCGGCGACGCAGGGCTCGTCGTGCCGTCCCGGCAGAGGTCGGGCGTGATGTAGCTCAGGTTCGGCGTGGTGCTGGTGTGCCTCAGGTCCCGCTTCAGCCACCACAGCTGGCGCACGTGGTCCCGGCAGTAGGGCTCGTCGCCGATGATCGACGCGAAGTACATGAACGGGTTGTGCCGCACGGCGTAGTTGTGGCCCTTGCGGGCATGCTGCGTGGGGTCGAGCGCGCCGATCTCCGGGTGCTGGCACCTGCCTCTCATCTGCTGCATGTAGCCGCGCCAGGTGAGCCCGTTGTCGGTCAGCTGTCGCGGCAGGGTCGGCACGGTCTCCGGATAGACGCAGCCGGTTCCCACGGCCTGGCCGTCCTGGTCGGGGCCGGTGCTCGTGAACGCCGCGAAGCTCTGGCAGTCGGTCTGGGTGGTGACGTTGGGCGCCTGACCGGAGAT
The DNA here is from genome assembly GCA_963742195.1 of uncultured Actinomycetota bacterium. Lineage (GTDB taxonomy): Bacteria > Actinomycetota > Actinomycetes > Propionibacteriales > Nocardioidaceae > Nocardioides. Next base: position 1,701 of record CAVULA010000001.1, on the reverse strand, counting down.
CTGGGCCAGGTAGTTCGGCAGCGAGTTGTGCGCCGTCGCGTAGAAGCGGTTGAGCAGCACCCCCTTCGCCCGCAGCGTCCGGGAGAGGTACGGCGCCTGGCTGTCGTCACCCCAGGTCTCCTGGTAGCCCTTGTTCTCGAAGTTGATGACGAACACGTGCCCGACGGGTGGGACGTACGACGGCCGGGCCGCGAGCGACGGGAGCGCGGCCGTGCTGGTGGCGACACGAGAGGCCTGGGCCGGCGCCAGGGCGCCCACGCCCCCGAGAGCGAGCAGGACGGCGAGGCCGCGCAGCAACGTCGTAGGGCTCTCATCGGGGCAGGTCCCATCCGGCCGCACGGGCGGCCTGCTTCATGGCCGGCCACTCGGAGAACTCCGAGCCCGAGGTCTCGGTGTCGGCGACGGCGCACCCGGACGGCACGAAGGGGTCCACGACGTAGGCCGGAGCGGTCGAGTCGGGGTTCGCGAAGTCGAGCACCGCGGGCGAGGTTGCGGGCGTGCCGGTCGCGCGGGGTCAGCGGCTCCAGGCGCCAGCGCCACTCGATCATCTTCAGGATCGAGGCGTGGTCGTAGACCGCGTGGGACACGAAGCCCCGTCGCGCGAAGGGCGAGACCACGACGGTGGGGACCCGGAAGCCGCGGAGGCTGGTCTTCGCGCTGACGTCGTGCGCCACCGGAGGCGGGACGTGGTCGAAGAAGCCGCCCCACTCGTCGTAGGTGAAGACCAGGACGGTGTGCTTCCAGCTCGGGCTGGTGCGGACGGCGTCGTAGATCTGGTTCATGAACACCTCGCCGGCCCGGACGTCGGCGTGCGGGTGGTCGTCGTTGGACAGGCCGTCGTCCTCGTTGAGGAACTGCGGGTCGACGAACGAGACCGCGGGGAGCGTGCCGTCCGCGGCGTCGGCGAAGAAGGTGCCGGGAGGGGCGCGGCGGGATCGCCGACCTGCGCGCTCGCGGGCGCGTGCGCCTGGAGGAGGAAGGTGAACGGGATGTCGGAGAAGTAGTACTTCCCGCTGACCTTCGCGGCCTTCAGCCGGTCCCAGATGCTCGGGTACGTGAACGGGGTGCCGAAGGGGAGGTCGCCGTTGTGGAGCCGGTCGGTCCGCGCGCAGTGGAGGTAGAGGCGGTTCGGGTAGGTCTCGGCCATCACGGCGGAGAAGTACCGGTCGAACGTCGTCCAGGCCGGCGCCGCCTGGCCGAGGAACTGCAGGTCGGCCTGCTCGTAGTAGCCGATCGAGAGGCTGTCGTTCAGACCCGAGCGCAGCCAGCCGTTGCACCGGCCGCCGTTGAGCTGGATCCGGCCGCCCTCGTAGCTGTGGTCGGGATCCTGGAAGCCGCAGCTGGCGAACTCCGTCAGGTGGTGCGTGTCGGTGCGGCACGCGGTACCGGTCGCGGTAGGTCAGACCCGCCTGCTTGCCGTCGGCGCCGGGGCAGCCAGCCGAGGAAGTGGTCGAAGGAGCGGTTCTCCATCATCACGACCACGACGTGCTTGATGCCGGACTGCCCGGGGCTCGGGAGCGGGGTCGCGGCGTCGGCGGCGCCGCCCGCGAGGAGGCGGTAGCCACCGCCGGCCGTCACCAGTCCGGCTGCCCCAGCGGCGCCCAGTACGCCTCTGCGCGAAATCGTCACAGGAGGAACTATCAGCCCATCGGCGGATAGTCACCCGTCGACACCCGATCTTCACCGGACGTGTCCGGGCCG